>CAWEZQ010000011.1:0-147115 GCA_963813685.1 uncultured Solirubrobacteraceae bacterium | reverse complement strand
TTCGGCGAGCACCTCCGCGGCCGCCCGTTCGCCCGAGCGCACCGCGCCGTCCATGTAGCCCACCCAGTAGTCGGACGTCTCCGTTCCGGCCCAGTGGATGCGCCCGACCGGCTCGCGCAGGGCGGCGCCGAAGTCGAGCAGCGTGCCGGGACCGAGGCCGGCGACCGGGTCGCCGCGGCTGAAGCGTTCTTCAGCCCACGCGTTCTCCACGTACTGCAGCGGGCTGCGCGCCTTTTCGCCGAAGTAGCCGGCGAAGTTTTCGAGCACCGCCTGGCGGCGCTGTTCGGCGGACAGGCCGTACCAGCTGCGCGCGTCGCTGCCGCCGATGAAACCGAGGAGCACACCCGGGCTGCCCTCGACCGGAGTGCTGTCGAAGGTGACCCTGACGGGCCCGTTCAGGCTGACCGTCTGCCCGGTCAGGCCTTCTTCGCGCCAGAAGGGCTGCTCGTAGACGACGTCCACCTTGGCATAGGTGCCCATCGGCGCGCGCTGGGTGAGCTGGTCGCGCACGACGGGCAGCAGCGGTTCGTACTCGATTCGCGCGGTCAGCGCCGGGGGCATCGCCACGATCACCTGCTTGGCGGTCACGCGGCCTTTGTCGAGCAGGACCTTCACGCCCTTGGCGTCCTGGGTGATCTGGCGGGCGTGCGCGCCGAGGACGACGCTGCTGCCGAGTTCGGCCGCGACCCTGAGCGAGACCAGCTGGCTGCCGCCGGCGAAGCGTTCTTCCTGGGCGCCTTCGGCTGTCTGGAAGTTGCGTTCGAAGGTTCCTGGATGCGATTCGTCCCCCGATGCAGCGAGGTAGAACAGCACGTAGAGCAGCGACAGATCGCGCGACTCCTGCCCGAAGATCGCCTCCACCGCGGTGGCCACGAGGCGCTGGAATTCGGGGTTCACCTCGTTCGACTTGATCCACGTGTAGAACGTCTGGCTGTCCCATTCTTCGGCTTCTTTCGCCGCCCACGGGGCCTGCACGTCGATCTGCTGGGCCATCGTGTTGAGCCGCTGCACGATCTGCAGGAGGTCCGGCAGGAAGGCCGGGTCGGGCGGCGCCACGCCGGTGGGACCGGTGGCGGCGTAGGTTTCCCGTTTGCCGTCCTTCCAGTAGACGTTCGAGCCGGTGTTGTAGGTCGGGAAGGTTTCCACACCGACCGCCTGCGCCAGCGCCTTGATGCGATCCTGCGTCGGCCCGACGAACTCCGCGCCGGCGTCGATGTAGGAGCCGCCCGTGATCGGCCGGTTCCAGGTGCGCCCGCCGACCCGTTCGCGAGCCTCGAGCACGATCACCGAATGGCCCGCGCGCGCGATCGTGCGAGCGGCCGAGAGGCCCGCGAGGCCGGCGCCGACGATCACCACGTCGGCCTTTTTGGGGATCCCCGACGCCGCCGTCGCCGCGCTCGGCGCTTCCGCCTCCTCGCCGGCGCGTGCGATGGACGGGAGCGCGGCCGCCGCCGCTCCGGCGGCCGAGGTCCCGATGAATGTCCGTCGGGTGAAGCGGGTGTTTGCGGTGCCGCTCAACAGAAGCCTTTCCTCGAGGTTGTGGCCTGGTCGCGCGATGCAGAAGCCGCGGTCGCGGACGATGCCACGGGACCCGTGAGCATCTGTTCCCCCGCAGTCGGCTGCGACTGCTCCAATCGCAGCCCATGTACCCGATGTGCCCTCGAGTCAACCCCGAGCCGCCGCGAGGGTGAGAGCGCTTCATCCCGAGGGTGCATGTGCACCGGCTCTCGCGGCGGCGAGGATCGCCACATCAGGCAATCACTCGAAGGAGGCACACAAATGCTCAGCACCAGGATCCGCACATCCCTCATCGCCCTCGTGGCGTCGGCCGGCGTGGCCACGGCGTCTGCACTCCCGGCGGTCTCGCAGGCGCGTCCCATCATCAAAACCACCA
Source organism: uncultured Solirubrobacteraceae bacterium (assembly GCA_963813685.1). Classification (GTDB taxonomy): domain Bacteria; phylum Actinomycetota; class Thermoleophilia; order Solirubrobacterales; family Solirubrobacteraceae; genus Palsa-744. The sequence continues at coordinate 145,221 of CAWEZQ010000011.1, read as the reverse complement.
AAGTCACCTGCCCCGACATCAACGGGGCCGGGGCCGGCCAGCCGGGCGAACAGAGGACGCTCGAATGGAACGTGATCCGTCCCGACGGCAGCTGGGGCGTGGAAAAGGAAACGAAGATCTGCGGCAGCGACGGTAAATGGCACACCGTTTTGGACCGGGAGGTGGTCACGCCCGTGACGCCTCCGATCGTCTACGCGCCGGGCGCCGCATACGCCGGGTGAGAGCCTGCCACGCGCCGAGCGCCTCGATCCGAGCAGAGAGTCCCCGCCCGCCGGGGGCTCTCTGTGCGTGCGCGCGCTGCGTGCGCGCGCTTTCAGCGGCCTTTCGATGGGCCGTCCGGGAATCGAACCCGGAACCTTGGGCTTAAGAGGCCCCTGCTCTGCCGGTTGAGCTAACGGCCCGGATGGGGACGCCCGGCGGGCCCGCCGGTCGAGCCCGCGATTCTAGCTGAGCGCTATTTCTTGGTGGTGCTCGTCGAGGACCCGGTGGTCTTCGACGGCGCGGGCGTGGTGCCGATCTGGGTGCCCGTGTAGGTCCCGCCGCCCGCCGGCTGCACCGCGTAGGTCTTGCCGTTCGTGGTGGTCGTGTAGGTCTTGTTGCCGTTCGGCGACTTGCGCAGTTCCGCGAGTTCGTTCTTCAGGCGCTTGCGCTGCGCGGAGGGCGCGTACTTGACGGCGTTCACCGACGCTTCGTCGCCCACAGGCAGCTGGTGCGCTTTGTACGCGTACTCGGCGAGGTCCGCCCACAGCGCGGCGCTTTCGGGGCGTGCTTTGACGACCAGCTGCAGCACCTGCACGGCCTTGGCGGGTTCGTTGAGGCCCGATTCGCCGTACACGTTGACCATCAGCTGCGCGAGTTCGGAGCTCGGCTTGGGCGGGTTGAGCGCGATGTAGGTCGAGTAGGAGGCGGCTGCCTGCTTGTACAGTTCCTTGCCCTTCGGGGTGACTTCGCCGGTGCGCGTCACGTACGCTTCGCCGCCCGCTTCGTGGAGCAGCGCCCTGGTCAGGTTTTCCCACGCGGAGACGTTGCCCGGCTGGTTCTTGGTGAGCTTGCGGTACTTGGTGATCTGCGAGGAGAAGCTCGCGCTGTTGCCGCCTTCGTTGTTGCTGATGCTCGTCAGCAGGCCGCCGCCGCCGAAGCCGCCGCCGATGCCGAAGCCCACGAGGCCCAGGCCGATGAGCACGGCCAGGCCCATGTAGATCACCCGCGTCACGCGCCTGCGCCCACGGCTTCTCAGGTCGAACAGCATCAGTCCGACAGCCTCGGGTCTACGTGGTCGATCATCTCCTGCACTGTTGGCTCCGCTGTGTCGCTCGGTGCAGGCTCCGCGACATCCGCGGGATGCCCGGTGCCAGGTTCGGCTGCGCCGTCCTCATCGCGCAGGCCGCCGTCTGAGGGCCCCACGAGTGCTGCCACAAGGATACTCGCCTCATACAGCAGGTACAGCGGTACCGTCTCGAGGAGCAGCGTGATCACGTCGCCCGGCAGGAACGCCGCCACCGCCGCGCAGGCGACCACCGCGTAGCGGCGGTATTTGCGCAGCTGGCGCGGCGTGACGATGCCCAGCCGCGTGGCGCCGATGATCAGCACCGGCACCTGGAAGACGAGCCCCATCGCGAGCAGGATCGTCGAGGCGAAGCTGTAGAACTGGCTCGCCTGCACGATCACGTTGAACTCGCTCGAGTTGAAGTTCACGAAGAAGCGCACCGCCGCGGGCAGCACCACGAAGTAGCCGAACGCCACGCCCGCCACGAACAGGAACGGGACCGCGGTCAGCAGCGGCACCGCCACGCGCCGCTCGCGCGGGCTGAGCGCGGGCAGGATGAAGCCGTACAGCTCGAGCAGGATGAACGGCAGCGCGATGATCAGCGCGAAGTAGAAGGTCACGGTGAGGGTGGTAGTGAACGGCTCGCCCACGCCGAGCGTCGCGGGGTTGTCGCCCTGCGGGTGGCGGGGCACCTTGGCCACGTCGCGCTTCAGGGAGCTCGCGAGCGGCGTGAGTTCCGCGCGCGCGGAGGCCGACAGCCCGCTGCCGGGCGCCGCGAGCGTGCCGAGCGCCGCCTGCGTGTCCTCGGCGACTTTCAGGAGCGCCTGCTGCGCGACGACCGCCTGCCCCACGGTGCCCTCGCCGCGCGCCACCTGCTTCTGCGTCTGCGCCTTCAGCGGGTGGTTCATGATGCGCAGCAGCTCGTGGTTCTGCCACAGGCACAGGCCGAACGCGATCGCGAGAGCCACGCCGCTGAGGATCAGCCGCGTGCGTAGCTCGTCCAGGTGCTCCACGAGGCTGAGCCTGTCCTCGTGGCCGACCGTGCGGATCGCGCGGCTCACCATCGGCATCCCAAGCTAGCACCGCGCCAACCCGCGCAAACGGCCGGATTCTCGTAGTACGCCCACCTGGCAATCCGGGTATCGCCGCGCGTGCGCGCTAAAGCCGTCGGCCTCGTGCGTCGATAGCGGTCGGGAAGACGCCATGAAGAACTCCGAGAAAGACCCAAACCTCCCGCACCCGGTCGAGCCGCTCGATCTCGTGTGCGGCCCGCAGGCCCACGCGGCCGGCGGCACGGGCGCTGCGGAAGCGCTTCACGTGTGCTTTCACTGCAACGGAGAGCTCGCATACCCGCTCGACTGGTCCGAAGAAGGACCGCACCACTGGCGCGTCCTCTTGCGCTGCCCCGAGTGCGAGTCGCGCCGCGAGGGCGTGTTCGACCAGGCCACCGTGGAAGCGCTCGACGACGAGCTCGACCGCGGCTCGAGCGCTCTGCTCGGAGACCTGCGCAGGATGACGCACGCGAACATGTCGGAGGAAATCGAGTTCTTCATCCGTGCGCTGGACGCCGACGTGATCACGCCCGCCGACTTCTGAGCCGCACGCCTCTCAGCGATAGCGCTCCACTACCGCGTCGGCCACCAGGTCGAGCAGCTCCGCGCGGCCGTCCGGCAGGATCGCGGGCAGCGCGGACTTCGCTTCGGCCACCACCTCGAGCGCGTGCTCGCGCGCCTCGTCCAGCGCTCCGGTGGACGCGATCCGCTCGCACAGCGCCTGCGCCTGCTCGGGCCCGCGCAGCAGCGCCAGGTCGAACGCCGCGAGCTGCGTGTCGCGCTCGCGCGCGAGGATCAGCGGGAGCGTGACGGTGCCGTCGAGCAGGTCCGTGCCGCGCGCCTTGCCGGTGCGCTCCACCGGGCCCGAGACGTCGAGCACGTCGTCGAGCATCTGGAAGGCGAGCCCGATGCGGCGTGCGAACGCGCCGAGCTCCTCCGCGAGCTCCGGCGAGCGCTCGGCCGCCGCGAGCGCCCCCAGCCTGCACGCGGCCTCGAACAGCGCCGCGGTCTTCAGCTCGCAACGCGTCAGGTAGCGCTCGACCGCCACGCCCGCCGCGTAAGCGTCCTCGCGCTGCAGCAGCTCCCCCGCGGCGAGCGCCGAGCTCGCATCCGAGAGCGCGCGCAGCTGCGCCGCGTCGCCGTTGCGCGCGAGCTCCGCGAAGGCGCGCGAGAACAGCAGGTCGCCGGTCGCCACCGCGGCGCCCGCCCCGGCGGACGCCACCACCGTGGGGTGCCCGCGGCGCAGCTCTGCGCCGTCGATCAGGTCGTCGTGCACGAGCGTGGCGGAGTGCACCAGCTCCACCGCCACGGCCGCGCGCACGAGCCGCTCCTCGCCCTCGACCGTCGCCGGCGGACCGCCGGCGGACTCCGCCGCGAGCATCACGAGCAGCGGGCGCAGGCGCTTTCCGCCCGCCATGATCGTGGCGTTGGCGTGCGCCGCGAGCGGCGGCCCCGCGCGCGAGGTGAGCTGATCGAGGCGCCGCTCCACGCGCGCCATGCGCCTGCGCAGGCGCTCGCCGCCGCGGTCGATCAGGGCCTCGAGGCCGTCCAAACCCCCAGCCGGGATGCTGGCCGCTGTGCTGCGCACCGCGCTCATCATGACCTCTCCGGCGGCACGGTGCCTGCGTGGATCGCCACGATGCCGCCCGCGGTCAGCACGTAGCTGATCTCGCGAAGGCCCGCGCGCTCCATCTCCGCCGCGAGCGCACGCGGCCCCGGGAAGCGCTTGACCGAGCTCGGCAGGTACGCGTAGGCGGCCGCGATCGAGTGGTCCTCCCGCCCGCCCCGCAGCCGCGCCACGAGCGACAGCACGGCGCCGGCTGCGCGCCCCAGCAGCGGCACCACGCGGTCGAACCACACGCCGTAGAAGAGCGACAGCGGGGCGCGCGTGGGCGTGGTGATCTCGAGCACCACCACGCGCCCGCCGGGGCGCACCACGCGCGCCATCTCCGCGAGCCCGCGCGGGAGATCCTCGAAGTTGCGCGCCCCGAAGCCCACGGTGGCCGCGTCGAACGCCCCCGCCGCGTACGGCAGCGCCATCGCGTCGGCGAATTCGAAGCGGGGCCGCACCGAGCCGGGCACCTCCTCGGAGGCCTTCGTGCGCGCGCGGTCGAGCATCGCCTCCGCGAAGTCGCTGCCGAGCACCTCGCCGCCCGGCCACACGCGGCGCGCGAGCTCGATCGCGAGGTCGCCGGTGCCGGTGGCCACGTCGAGCACGCGACTGCCGGGGCCCACGCGCGCCTCCCGCGCGGCGCGCGCGCGCCAGCGGTGGTGCAGGCCCGCGGTCATCGCGGTGTTGAGCGGGTCGTACACGCCCGCGATGCGGTCGAACATCGTGCGGACCTGACCCGCCTTGAGCGTCCCGGCCGCGGGACCTTCTTGAGCGGGCATGGCGGACGCAGCTACTTCAGCTGCGCGAGGAACCCCGTGATCTCTTCGAACTGCTTCGGCGGCAGGTTCTTGAACGACGGCATCGGCGCCGTGGGGTTGACCAGCGTGCGCGCGATCCCCTGCCGGGGCAGCCGCGAGGCGATGTGCGTCAAATCCGGGCCCGGGACCCGCGTTGCCGTTGTCGCCCAGCTTGTGGCATGCGAGGCAGCCGTGGCTGGCGACCACCTCCCTGCCCGCTTCGAATTCCGCGAGGACCGTGCCGCCCGTCTGCTTGACGTGCGCGGGCGTGGGGATTTCCGCGGCGAACGGCGAGCCGGTGTTGGCGCCGGAGTAGGTCAGGTACGCCATCGCGCCGATCACCGCGATGCCCGTGAGCGTCGCGATCGGACGGCGCTCGGGCCTGCGCTCGGGGCCGCGGTCGTAGAACGGCAGCAGGAACAGCAGCACCATGCAGATCGTCGGGATGCCGATAGTCGCGAGGCCAAGGATGCTCGGCGGCTTGATCACGCGCAGGAGCTCGAACAGGAAGAAGAAGTACCACTCGGGCCGCGGAACGTAGGTGGTGGTGGTGGGGTTGGCCTTCGACCCGAGCTCCGCGCCGAGCACCAGCGACATCGTGATGATCACCGCCATCACCACGCACGCCATCGCCGCGTCCTTCGCCACCGCGTACGGGAAGAACGGCTTGCCCTGGGCCTTCAGGATCGAGTAGTCGCGGAGGTATGCCTCCTTCTCGCGCTTGTTCACAGCGCGCTCCCGCGCACGGCCGCGCGCCCGCCCCGGCTGCTCGGCGGCATCCGGCTAGACCTCCGCCTCGCGCAGCTCCGGGTCGGCTTCGGCTTTCAGCCACGGCGGCGCGGTGGTGCCGAGCTTCGTCACCAGGTACAGGTGCGCGCCGATCAGCGCGATGATCAGGCCGGGTAGGAGCAGCATGTGGATCGCATAGAAGCGCGACAGCGTGGTCGCACCGAATTCGGAGCCGCCGCGCAGGAAGTCGCTCAGGTAGGGCCCAAGCAGCGGGCCGGTGCCGTTGATGTTCACGCCTACGATCGTGGCCCAGTACGCGCGCTGGTCGAACGGCAGCAGGTAGCCGGTGAACGACATCACCATCGTGAGGATCAGGAGCACCACGCCGATCACCCAGTTGAGCTCGCGCGGGTACTTGTACGCGCCGAAGAAGAAGGTCCTGCCCATGTGCAGGAACACGAGGATCACCATCACGCTCGATCCCCACTTGTGCATGCCGCGCACGAACTGGCCGAGGAACACGTCGTTGGTGACGTAGCGGATCGATTCGTATGCGCCGCCCGACGGGTCGGGGCGGTAGTACATCGCGAGGAACACCCCGGTGACGGCCTGCGAGAGGAACGCGAACATCGTGGCCGAGCCGAGGGTGTAGAACCAGTTGGTGCCCTTGGGCACCTTGCGGAACATCAGCCAGCGCGCCGCGCCGGTCAGCGAGGTGCGCTCGTCCACCCAGTCGACGACGGTGACGCCGGCCTCGATCGCGCCCTCGACCGGCCCGATTTTGCCGTTTTCCTCGCCGGGGTGCGGCGGCGGCGCCTGCAGCGGGCCGGGCAGCGGGGGCGCAGGGAGCTTGGGGATTCGCGGCATCGCTCAGTCCCTCACAGTTTCTGCGCGCCCGGGCGCGAGGGGTAGAGGTACTGGCCGATCCCGTCGAGCGGCTCGCCGGGGTCGCGCGGCGAGAAGCGCCGCAGCAGGCTGTTGACCGAGAAGCGGGGTCCCACTTCGACGAATTCGCCGTTCGAGCTCACGCGCGTGTAGAAGCGGTCGAGCGGCCGCGGCGGCGGCCCGCCCACGCGGCGGCCCAGCAGGTCGTACACGCCGCCGTGGCACGGGCAGATGAAGCGCTCCGCGGCGTCCACCCAGCGCACGGGGCAGCCGAGGTGCGCGCAGCGGCTCGAGATCGCGATGTAGGGCGTGTCTCTGTCGTAGATGTCCGTGTCGATTTCGGGGTTTTTCTTGCGGATGAACACGGTGCTGTCGCCGGCCTCGCCGATCCCCGGCGTGAGCGTGATCACGGTGGGGATGTAGTTGTCGTCGGGAAACTGGTCGGCGGCGCCAGCGACCACCCAGTGGTGGGGCGTGCTTTTGAAGATGGGGCCGATCGCGAAGCCGAGCGCGGGCAGCGTGAACGCCCCCGCCGCAATCGCGCCCGCGGTGTGCGCCGACCCCGTCATGAACCTCCGCCGGGTTACGGTCTCGCCCTCGAACGCGCCGGGGATCTGTCGGTCGAGCGTGTACTTCGACTTCTGCTTTGCGCGCTTGTCCTGCACCGCCTCGAAACAATATCGAGGCGCTGTTCAGGGCGACCCAGAAGTCCCCGCTGCGCTTGTGCGCATAGCCTCGAACGCCTCCTCGCGGCCGGCGAACGCGAGCTCCTTCGCATGTTCGTGCGCGTCGCTCGGCCCCCACCCCACCGCCCGCGCGGCCGCCGCCCAGACCGCGTCCGCGAGCCGCTCGTCGGCGGCGCTGTGCGCGAGCGCGCTGAGCGTGATCGTGTCGGCGAGCTCCGCCACCGCATGCGTGTCGCCGAGCGCCACCAGCTGCGCGAGGCCGATCGCGTACAGCTGGTCGCCCGCGAGCAGCGCGAGGTCGGCTTCCGGCGCGCACAGCAGCCTCGGCGTGCGGTAGTGCAGCAGATAGCCCTCGTAGATCGCCTCCACGAACAGCTCGTACTCCTCGCTGCGCCCCGCCGCGCGCGGTCCTCGCGCGGCGATCGCGCCGGGGCTGGGCACCGCGCCGGGGCCGGCGCCTGCGCCGGGCCCACGCGCGCTCGAGAGCAATGACGCCATCAGCCCGCCCTGCTCCGCGAGCAGCGCGCGCAGCCGCTCGAGCGCGTCCGCGCCGCTCACGCCCGTGCTCCCTGCCGCGCGCGGTCGAGCGCCGCGAACGCGCCGCGCGCGGCCTCGAGCGTGCGCTGCAGGTGCTCCTCGGTGTGCGCGAGCGAGGGGAACCACGCCTCGAACTGCGAGGGCGGCGGGTACACGCCGCGCTCGAGCAGCTCGCGGCACCACGCGCCGTACGCCTCGAGGTCGCACGCGCGCGCGTCCTCGAAAGAGGTCACGGGGCGCTCGCTGAAGAACACCGTGAGCAGCCCCGGGACGCTCGCCACCTGCACCGGCCGGTCGCCCGCGACCTCGCGCAGCCCGCGTGCGAGCGCGTCCGTGTAGGCGCCGAGGCGCGCGTAAGCGTCGTCGTCGAGCAGCTCGAGCGTCACGAGGCCCGCGGCCACCGCGAGCGGGTTTCCCGACAGGGTGCCGGCCTGGTACACCTCGCCCGCGGGCGCGAGCATCTCCATCAGATCGGCGCGACCTCCCACCGCGGCGGCCGGGAGGCCGCCCCCCAAGATCTTCCCCATGATCGTCAGATCGCCGCTCACCCCGGCGAGCTCCTGGGCGCCGCCGCGCGCCACGCGAAAGCCGCTGATCACCTCGTCGAGCACCAGCAGCGCGCCGGTCCGCGTGGCGCGCTCGCGCAGCAGCTCGAGGAAGCCCTCGGCGGGCGGCACGAGCCCCATGTTGGCCGGCAGCGGCTCGGCGAGGATCGCCGCGAGCTCGGCCCGCTCGCTCGCCTCCACGAGCGCGTCACGGTCGTTCCACGGGACGAGCACGGTCGCGGCGGCGGCGCTCGCGGGCACGCCGGGGCTGGCGGGCAGCGCGGCGGTGGCGAGCCCCGAGCCCGCCTGCGCGAGCAGTCCGTCCACGTGCCCGTGGTAGGCGCCCGTGAACTTCACGATCTTCTCGCGGCCGGTGGCCGCACGGGCGAGCCGCACCGCGGTCATCGACGCCTCGGTGCCCGAGGAGGTCATGCGCAGCATCTGCGCCGAGGGCATGCGCCGCGCGACCTCCTCCGCGAGCTCCACCTCGCCGCGCGTGGGCGCGCCGAAGCTCGTTCCGCGTGCCGCGGCGCCCGCCACCGCCTCGAGCACGCGCGGGTGAGCGTGGCCGTGGACGAGCGGCCCCCACGAGCACACGAAGTCGATGAAGCGGTTGCCGTCCGCGTCGATCAGCTCGGCACCCTCGCCGCGCTCCACGAAGATCGGGTCGCGCCCGATCGAGCGCATCGCGCGCACCGGCGAGTTGACGCCGCCCGGCAGCACACGCAGCGCGCGGGCGTACAGCTCCGCGGAGCGCGCGTCGGGCAGTTCGGGCATCACCGCAGGATGCTAGCTTTGGCCGCGCTATGAGGAGGGCGTGGTGATCGCCGCCTACCACGCCGACTTCTATCTGGCGGTGGCCACCGCGATCCCGGTGCTGCTGGTGGTGTACGCGGTCGGCGTGAGCCGCTACTCGGCGAAACTCGGCGAGAGCTACGACGCCAACGTGCGCGTGATCGTGGCGAGCGTGCTCAACTTCGTCACGAGGCCCTCGGGCTGGCTGCGAAGCGCGCTGCGCGCCACCGGCGCCTCGCTGCTCGGCGGCGCCTATCTGCTGCTCGCGCTGCTCGCGCTCCTGTTCGTGGTGCTACCGGGCGTGGGCGAGTACGAGGCGCTGCACGCGCTCTCGAGCGACTCCGCCTCCTCCACCGCGGAAGCGCTCAGCCTGATCGGGGTGCTCGCGGCGCTGCTCGCGACCATCGCCCCGCTCGTGCTGGTCGCGCTGCGGCTCGTGCCGTTCGTGCCGTTCGTCTCGCACGGCCTCACCGCCGTGCGCAGCCTGCGCACGGTCCGCGGGGTGTACTCGTCCCTGGGCCGCGCCGGGCGAGACGCCGGCGCGTGGGCCGGTGAGGCGCTCAGCCTGATCTGCGTGGAGGACGACGAATCGAGGGCCGCGCGCTGGGAGCGGCGCGCCGACTTCGCGCAGCTCGCGCAGCTCGCCTGGGGCGAAGGCTGGCCCGAGTGGGAGGCGGCGGTGGTGCACGACGACCGCCGCGTGCTGGTGCTGGATCTCGTCGGCAGCGCGCGGCAGGCGACGTTCTTCGAACTCGATCGCCGCAAGGTCGCGCGCATGGTCGTCTACAGGGACCGCCAGCAGGCGCTCGAAGCGCTCGACAGCGCCGAGAGCCTGATACGGGCGCGCCCGGGCGGCGAGCCGGAGCGCTGACGCGGCGCCGCGCTGGCATGCCGCCGCTCTACGCGCTCGCCCAGAGCTCGTCCGCTTCCGAGTGCTTGCGCTCGGCCGTCGCCGTCTCGGCCTGTGCGAGAGCCTCGAGGTACCCGTCGTAGAGGTGGGCGTACGTGGCCATCGCTTGCACCATCTCGTCCGACCACTCGGGCTGGCGACTGGGGTGCCACTCCCCCTTGTGCCCGTACGGGTCGCCGTGCTCGAAGCCCGTGAGCGCCAAGCCCCGGTGCGCGAACACCGACGCGAGATCGCCGAGCACGCCGTTCAGCCGGCCCGACAGCAACTCCGGCGCAGACTTGCCGATGCCCGAGCGGGCGTCGCTCAGTTCATCGCCACCGATCCGAGCGTAGAAGCGCGCCCCGGACGGCCTGTTACGTGCGCGTTACCGCCCTGAGCGGCAGCTCGGAAGGCGCTAGGCGTGCGCGCGCTCCCAGTCCTTGAACTCGTCGGTGAAGTACAGGAGGCGGATCTTCTTGAACTCGGTGGAGGAGTACAGCGTGGCGCGCTCCTCGATCCCCGTTTTCTGCGCGATCGCGTCGAGCACCGCGTCGCACTCCTCCTTGGAGCGCCCGTGCGCCATCGTGAACACCGAGTACGGCCAGTCCTCGTAGGTGGGCCGCTGGTAGCAGTGCGAGATGCCGCGCACGGCGGCCATCGCGCAGCCGACCTCGAGGATCTGCTCGTCGGGCACCTTCCACACGCCCATGCCGTTCGCGGAGAAGCCGGCGCGGCGGTGGTAGAGGATCGCGGCCACGCGGCGCAGCAGGCCCCGCTCGCGCATCCCCTCGAGGTGCGCGAGCAGCTCCGCGGAGCTCATCCCGAGCTCGGCGGCGGCGGGCGCGTAGGGCTCGGGCACGACCGGCATGTCGCCCTGCAGCGCGCGGATCACCGCGATGTCGCGCTCGTCGTAGGGCTGGCGCTCGAGCTCCACCGGCTCGTTCGCCTCGGCGGAGGAGGAGAGCGCGTCGGTGTCGCCCTCCATCTCGAGGTCCATGCGGATCTTGAAGAGCTTCAGCGTGGGCAGCTGTCGCACCGACTCCGCGCGGGCCTCGCGCGCGAGCACCTCGAGCGTGCCCTCGAGCCCCAGCTCAGAGTCGGGCTCGGTGGCGATCGTGAACCACAGGTTGAAGTCGTGGTTGCGCAGGTAGTTGTGCGACACGCCGGGGTGTTCGTTGATCACGCCCGCCGCGCGGTGCGGGTGCTCGGGGTCGACCTTGGCGGCCACCAGCATCGAGGAGTAGCCGAGCGCGCGCGTGTCGAAGATCGGCGTGACCTGGCGGATGATGCGCTTCTGAAGCAGGCGCGACACGCGCTGCATCGCGTCGGCTTCGGTGATCGCGCACAGCTGCGCCACGTGCTCGTAGGGGCGCGGCGCGATCGGGAAGCTGCCCTGCATGTGGTTGAGCAGCTTGCGGTCGGTGTCGTCGAGCGGCACCGCCGCGCCGTCCTTGCGGCTGCGGATCTTGGGCGTGGCCGCGCTCATCGGCCCCGCTCCTGGAGCCACCGCGCGGCGTCCTTGGCGTGGTAGGTGATGATCGCGTCGGCTCCCGCGCGGCGCAGCGAGGTGAGGATCTCGAGCACCGCCGCGCGCTCGTCGAGGTAGCCGGCGGCGGCGGCGGCCTTGACCATCGAGTACTCGCCGCTCACGTTGTAGGCGGCCACCGGCAGGCGCGTGGCGCTCTTGACGGCGCTGATCAGGTCGCCGTAGGCGAGCGCGGGCTTGACCAGCAGCATGTCGGCGCCCTCGTCCACGTCGAGCAGCGCCTCGCGCACCGCCTCGCGGCCGTTGGCGGGGTCCATCTGGTAGCCGCGGCGGTCGCCGAACGCGGGCGTGGAGCCCGCGGCGTCGCGGAACGGGCCGTAGAAGGCGGAGGCGAACTTGGAGGAGTAGGAGAGGATCGGCGTGTCCGCGAGGCCGTCCTCGTCGAGCGCCTCGCGGATCGCGCGCACGCGGCCGTCCATCATGTCCGACGGCGCCACCACGTCGGCGCCGGCGCGCGCGTGGCTCACGGCGGTGCGCGCGAGCAGCTCGACGGTGAGGTCGTTCTCGACGCTCCCGTCGGCGCGCAGCACGCCGCAGTGGCCGTGCGAGGTGTACTCGCACAGGCACACGTCGGTCAGCACCAGCAGGTCGGGCAGCGCCTGCTTGATGGCGCGCACGGCGAGCTGCACGACGCCGTCCTCGTCCCACGCGCCGGAGCCCTGCTCGTCCTTCTCGGCGGGGATCCCGAACAGCATCACCGCGGGCACGCCCAGCCCCGCGGCCTCGCGGGCGTGCTCGACCGCGACCGATATCGACAGGCGCTCGACGCCGGGCATCGTGGCGATCGGCTCGCTCCCGCCGGTGTCCTCGAGCCCCTCGGCGACGAACATCGGCAGGATCAGGTCGCCCGCGCCCAGCGCTGTCTCGCGCACGAGCCCGCGCAGCCCTGCGCTGGCGCGCAGTCTGCGCATGCGGGTTTGTGGGAAGGCCATCGCCTTCTCAGGTTAGACCCTCCGCGGCGCCGCACGCCGGTTGCACGCGGGTTGCACGCGGGTTGCACGCCGGCTCACTCGGCGCGCGCGAGACCCGCGCGCGCGAGCGCGCCGAAGGCTAGCGCGAGCACGGCGAGGTGCGCGAGGCTGCCGCCGATCGCGGGCGCGGAGCCGTTGACGGCGGCGTCGAGCGCCTGCAGCGCGGCCTTGAAGGGGAACGCGAACGAGACCACGCTGATCGCGTCATACAGCCCGTGCGCGACGGAGCCGCTCGGGACGAGCGCGAGGAACGCGAGCGGCAGCGAGAGCGCGAACGCGAGCAGCGAGGACGCGCGCACCTCGCGCGCGAGCGCGCCGATGGCGACGCCGAGCGCCCCGAACGCGACGGCGCCGGCGGCCAGCGCGGCCACCCACTCGCCTGCACGCCCCCAGTCGAGCGTCACGAACGCGCTGATCCCCGCGAGCATCGCGAACGCGACCACGAACGCGCAGGCGGCGGCGAGCAGCGCCTTCTCGGCGAGCAGGCCCGTGCGCGAGACGAGCCCGCGCACGAGCCGCGCGAGCGAATGCTCCTCGCGCTCGAGCGCGACGCCGCCTGCCGCGAGCAGGATGCACACGAACATCAGCGACACGCTCACCGCGACGACCACGGCGAAGGTGTCGAGCGGGGTGCGCCTGCCGTGCAGCAGCGAGCTGCGGATGCGGATCGGCTGCCCAACGGTGGCGAGCACGTTCTTGGACTGGTCGAGGTTCTGCGCGGCGAAGCTCGCGAAGGCGAGCACGCGCTGAAGCGATTCGCGCTCGCGGCCGGGGGGCGTGCGTGCGATCGCGCGCTGCAGTTCGCCGGGGATCGCGTTCAGGCCGATCAGCTGCGTGGTCGCGCCGAGGACCTGAAGGTTGCCGCCGCGCAGCAGCAGACCGATGGCGCTCGCGGCGGCGCGCTGGATCTGTTCGGAGAGCGACAGGTTGGCCTGGGCGAGCGCGGAGCGGATCTGCGACTGCACGATCGACTGCTCGAGCGCGTTGCCGTTGTAGATGACTTCGACTTCGCCCTGCTCGGTGCCGGAGGAGATGCGCGCGGGCAGGCCCGGCGGGATCACCACCGCCGCGAGCACGTCGGCGGAGCGCACCTTCTGCAGGGCCTGCGCGCGCGTTCGCACCTTCACCGCGTGCACCTGGCTGAAGAGCCCGTCGGCGTAGCTGCTCACGCTCACGCGCCGGCCGCCCACCTGTACGGTTTCGCCGGGCGTGGTTTCGTCCACGATCGCCACGCGCGGGCGCGACGGGCTGCGCGAGATGGCGAGGCCGATCAGCAGCGCGATCGCCACGGGGTAGATCACGAGCAGCGCGAGCAGCAGGCGCGAGCGCCCGAGGATGCGCAGGTCCTTCAGCGCGAGCCACCTCACGGCGCGGGCCACCTCACAGCGCGAGCTCGGGCGAGGGCTCTGCGAGGAACGCGACGAGCGCGCGCTCGAGGTCGCCGTGCTCGCGCTCGCCGCCCGCGCGCAGCAGCTCGGCGGGCGTGCCGTCGAAGCGCAGCGCGCCCTCGGCGAGCACGATCACGCGGTCGGCGTGGCGCTGCGCCTCGGCGACGTTGTGGGTGGAGAAGACGACGCCGGTGCCTTCGCGCGCGAGCCCCCCGATGAAGCTCCACAGGCGCTCGCGCTGCTCGGGGTCGAGCGACGAGGAGGGCTCGTCGAGCGCGAGCACGGGCGGCCCTCCGATCAGCGCGAGCGCGACGTTGACGCGCTGGCGGTTGCCGCCGGACAGGCGCCCGGCGAGCTCTCGGGCGCGCTCGCGAAGGCCCGTCTGCTCGAGCATCCGCTGCACGGCGGCGGCGGGGTCGGCGACGCGCTCCAGGCGCGCGAACAGCGCGAGGTTCTCCTCGACGGTCAGCCGCGCGTACAGCGCGGGCGCCTGCGGCGCCCAGCCGACCTCGCGCGGGTCGCGGCTGACGCTGCCCGCGTCGGCGCTCTGCACGCCGGCGACGATCGACAGCAGCGTGGTCTTGCCGGCGCCGTTGGGGCCGACGACCGCGACGAGCTCGCCGCGCGCCACATCGAAGCTGACGTCGCGCAGCGCGTGGACCTCGCCGAAGTGCTTGGCGAGCCCGCGCACGGCGAGCACGCTCACGGCGTCACGTTGCCGCCGCCGCGCCCCCACGACTCGAACTCGAGGTGGCGGCCGAGGTAGACGACGGTCTCACGCAGCACGGCGAGGATCGGCAGCGATATGAGCGCGCCCACGATCCCGTGCACCTGCAGGCCAAGCAGCAGCGCGAAGATCACGAGCAGCGGGTTGATGCGCAGCGTGTGCCCGAAGATCTGCGGCGCGACGATGTGGCCCTCGAGCTGCTGCAGGCCGATGAACAGGAGCACCACCCACAAGGCGCTGATCGGTTCGTTGAAGAGCGCCACGAGCGTGGCGGGCAGCGCGCCGATGATCGGCCCCACGTAGGGGATCAGCTCCATCAGCGCATAGAAGACGCCGAACGCGACCGCGTAGCGGCTGCCGTCGGGGAAGATGCCGAGTTCGCCGAACACCCACAGCGCGACGCCGGCGGTGGTGCCCATCACGGCGCTGAACGCGAGCTGGCCGCCCACGTAGCGGGCGACGGCGTTCTGCACGAGCGTGGGGTAGTCGTCGGCGGGCGTGCCGTCGCCGCCGGGCATGACGTCGCGCAGAAGCTTCCCGATGCGCTGCCCGTAGAGCAGCATGTACACCGACAGCACGAACACGAGGATCACGTCGAAGCCGGCGCTCACGACTTCGGCGAGCACGCCGCCGCCGAACGACACGATCGAGCTGGCGCCTTTGCCGACCTTTTCGCCGAGCGTCTGCAGGGCGGAGTGGCCCTGCTTGAAGAAGTGCACGTGCAGCCCGCCGCGGCCGAGCGAGTGTTCGAGTTCCTTCAGCGAGCGTTCGGCTTCTTTGACGAGCTTCGGGAGTTCGTGGCTGAACGATTCGACCTGGTTGGAGATAGGGTTGGCGAGGAGGACGCCGATCCCGGCGATCAGGATGAAGAACCCGAGGTACACCGCAAGGACCGCGAGACCGCGAGGGAACCGGCGCCGCTGCAGGAAGGACACAGCGGGGTTGAGGATCAGCGCGATCAGCGCGGCGACGATGAAGATCACGAGCACCTTGCCCGCGGCTTTGCCGATCGCGTACAGCGCGAGCACCCCGAGCGGCAGCCCCACGAGCTGCACCCAGCGCGGCACCACCGCGCGCGGCGGCCCGGGCGTGGGCGCGGCCTCGGAGCCGGCCAGCTTCCGCTCCTCCTGCTCGGGCGGCGCCGCCGGAGAGGATGTCTCGGAGACCTCTGTCACTCCCGTCCCACCACTTCGAGAGTATGGCTGAGGGCGAGGCGCACCAGGCGCCTGCGCCGGGCGCGGACACGGTCTCGGACGGCGCGGGCGCCGCTTCGATCCTGTTCGTGGGCGACGTTGTGGGCGGCATCGGCAGGGCCACGCTCGAAGACTGCCTGCCGGTGCTGCGCGAGCGCTACGCGCCGACGTTCGTGGTGGTCAACGGCGAGAACGCGGCGGGCGGCCTGGGCATCACGCCGAAGATCGCCGACCAGCTGTTCGCGGCGGGCGTGGACGTGATCACGCTCGGCAACCACACCTACCACCGGCGCGAGATCTACTCGTACCTGGAAAACGAGCCGCGTATCCTGCGCCCGATCAACTTCCTGCGAAGCCAGCCGGGGCACGGCATGTGCACGGTGGAGCACGGCGGGGTCCGCCTGGGCGTGGTGAACGTGAGCGGCAACCTGTACCTGAAAGCGGGACGCTCGGCGTTCACGGATGTGGAAGCGGCGATGGGCGAGCTCGAGGACGTGGAGCACGTGCTCGTGGACATGCACGCGGAGGCGACCTCGGAGAAGGTGGCGATGGGCTGGCTGCTCGACGGCAGGGCGACGGCGGTCGTGGGCACCCACACGCACGTGCCCACGGCGGACGCGCGCGTGCTGCCGCAGGGCACCGCGTACATCACCGACGTGGGCATGACGGGGCCGCGCGGCGGCGTGATCGGCGTGAAGCGCGACCAGGCGATCGAGTCGCTCCGCACGCACATGCCGGTGCGCTTCGAAACCTCCGAAGAGGACCCGTGGCTGATGGGCGTGGTGATCAGCTGCTCAGCACGGCGGCGGGCCGACTCGATAGAGCAGGTGCTGATGCCTCGTCCGGAGCGCGCCGCGAAGGCTCGCTGAAGCGCGCGAGCAGCGCGATCATGACGAGCGGGAAGAACCACGGGATGTACAGGTAGAACCAGTATTCGATGCCGAGCTGCGTGGCGATCAGCGCGGCCGCGCAGGCCGCGGCGAGCAGGCCGAGGTCGCGCCCCAGCCCCAGCAGCGCGAGCCCCACGGCGAGCGCCACGGCGGCGATCTCGACGGCGATCTCGATCCCGTGCATACCGCCGTACAGCCCCCACACCGAGAACGGCGCGGCGCGGTTGGCCTGGTATTCGATCGTGCGCGCGTAGATCTCGTGCAGCGAGTCGTGGCCGAGCGCGGGCCAGGCGGCGAGCGCCGTGACGGCGGCGAAGCTCGCGGCGAACAGCGCGAGCGAGCGAGCGCGCCGGCGCGGCGGCAGCTCGCGCAGGCCCTGCGCGGCGAACAGCGGCGCGAGCGCGAGCGGCGCGAACTTGGTGAGCCCCGCGAGCGCGGACAGCGCGCCGCGCGCGGAGGTTGCGAGCGCGGAGCGGTAGCTCGCGGCGAGCAGCGCGGCGAGCACGAGCGCGGCGACGAGCGTGTCGTTGGAGTTGCTCTCGAGCGCGAACAGCGTGAACGGGTATGACACCCACGCGTACGCGAGCGCGATCCCGAGGGTGGGGCCGCGCATGCGCCGCCCGATCAGGAACAGCAGGCCCAGCGCGAGCAGGTCGAACGCGATCGCGGCGGCGTGCGCGGCGGGCAGGTCGTCCCACGTGCCGCCGTAGCCGAAGGCCTGCTCGAAGGGCACGTAGGCCTCGTAGTTGAACGGGCCGTAGGTGTCGCCGTGTTCGTTGTTGGAGGGGTAGCTGCCGTACAGCGAGCGCCCGTCCACGATGCGCTGCGCTCCGATCACGCCGGCGTAGCCGACGTCGATCACGTTGGAGTCGGTGACGTTGAGCGCGATGCGGAAGCCGAGCAGGAAGATCACGGCGAGCGCGAGCCACGGCGCGGGCACGAGCAGCTTCAGCGGCCGCTCGCGCGCGGGCGGCGCGCGCCGGCGCGAGCGGCGCAGCTGGGCGAGCATGCGCGCGAGCAGGTAGAGCAGCGGCGGGTATGTGAGCGGCACCGATTTGTAGATCTCGCCGTGGTTGAAGAAGGCGAGCGAGACCGAGAAGGAGAGCAGCACCAGCAGGTCGAGGTGCAGCAGCGAGAAGGGCCTGCGGAAGTTGAAGAACGGCAGGAAGAACAGCACGCACAGCGGGATCCACACGTACAGCGCGTTGACGTGGCGCCCGAACGCGCCGGGGTAGCCGCGCGCCATCGCCCACGGCACCTGGAAGCCGGTCCACTGTTCGAGCACCTTGCCGGTGAGGTCCGCGATCGTGACCTGCCCGATCTCCTTCTTGCCGTTCTTGGAGAAGAAGCTGACCTGCCAGCGGAACGGGCCCTTCAGGTACGCGCCGGGGTAGGAGCCGCGGTATTCGGCGCGCACGGCGCGCATCTTGGGCAGCGCCTCGGCGATCGCGACGGCGCGGTCGGAGGACAGCGTGCGGCCGCTCGGCGGGACCTCCGACAGCGGCACGGGGACCGGCGAGTTGGGGTTCGAGGCGGCGCTCTGCACGGCGCTCGCGGTGGACGTGGCGGCGCTCGCGGCCTTCCGCGATGCGCTCGGGGTGATCGGGGAGATGAGCTTTGATGAGCCGGCTGCGCCGGCCGGGGGAGCGGCGAGCGCGAGCAGGGCGAGAGCGCAGGCCAGGGCGAGCGCGGATCTCCTCGGCGGCGGACGCCGGGCGGACCGCGCGCGCTGGGGGAAGGCGCTTGGGCGCGTCATGAGCCGAGGGTACGGCCTCGGGTGGCGCTCAGAGCTGGAAGTGGCGCAGCACGAGCGGCGCGGCATCGCGGATGGTCCACTGCTGGGGGCCGGGCTTGGGCAGCTCGAGGCCGGTGGCGATGAACGCGCCGAGCGAGTCGCACGCGTGCAGCGAGCCGTGGCTGCCGCCGCCGACGTGCGCCTGGCGGCCCCAGTCGAGGAACTCGTATGCCGGGATCGGCGGACAGCAGCACCTCGCCGGAGGTGGGGCACGTGAGCGCGGCCCACACGCGCGCGAGCGCGTCGGGGTAGTCGGGGGTGAGCAGGGCGCCGTCGCGGGCCTGGGCGCCGAGCACCTCGAGCGCGCCCTCGACGCTCCAGCGCCCGCCGCGGGCATCGCGCAGCGCGCCGCCGGGGGCGAAGCGCAGCTCGCCGTGGCGCGGGCTCGCGATCACGCCCTCGCGAGGCTCGTCGTGGGCGTCGCGCTCGAGCCACATGACGAGGTCGACGCCGTCGATCTGCAGCGCGCGCGCCATCACGGAGGCGCGCATCGCGTCGCGCTCTGACTCGTGCAGCGCGTAGACCATGGCGGCGCGCTGGGAGGGGCACACGGCGATGCGCGGCTCCGGCGAGCGCGAGCCGCCGGGGGCGCGCTGGGGGCCGAGCACGCCGAGCTCGGCGAGCTCGTCCTGCAGCGCGATCGTGCCGGTGACGGGCGCCTGCGAGTGGTCTGCCATGGCGATCACGGCGTGCTCGGCGAGGAACTCGTCGGGCCCGCCGGCGGCGTTCATCACGCGCGCGAGCTGCAGGTCGGCGGCGGCGAGCGAGCTGACCTGCGCGTCGGGGCCGTGCTTGTGCGAGTACCAGTCGTTGTCGGGCAGCGACAGCAGCAGGAAGTCGAACAGGTCGTTCTCGACGAGGTACGCGGACACGCAGCCGGAGTGGCGGTCGCGCACACCGGGCATGCCGAGGCCGGAGCGGCAGCCGGTGCGGCGCGAGGCGAAGATGTCGGCGTAGAAGAGCTCGCGCGGGCCCATCACGGGGTGGCGGATCAGGGCGGAGGCCATGCGCGTGAGCGCGCTGTCGCGCTGGGGCTCGTGCGGTGGCGCCCGCGGTACATCAGGTAGGTGGTGCCGGCGGTGCGCACGTCGGCGTCGTCGAGTGACTCGAACACGGTGGGCGTGTCGGGCGAGAGGTGCGCGCGGTTCATGTTGTAGACGGTGTCGGTGAGCTGGCGCGCGATGCCGAAGCGCTGGGCTGCGCGGAAGCTCGAGCCGTACTCGACGTAGCGGCCCTCGCTCGCGGTCGTACCAGTTCATGCCGGGGATGCGGTGCGCGTCCTGCGCGGCGCCGGTGACGATCGAGGCGGCGCACACGGGCGTGACGGACGGGAACGCGGCACGCAGTCGGGCACGTAGGTGCCGCGCGCGACAGCTGCTCGAGCATCGGCGCGACGCCGGCGTCGATCGCGCGCTCGAGCATCTCGGGCGCCATCGCGTCGATCACGCACAGGACGAGCTTGGCGGCGGCGGCCACGTCGTCAGCGGCGCAGGATGCGCAGGCCGGCGTAGCGTCTCGCCGGCGCGCGCGCGCCGGCGCAGGACGAACCAGGCGAGCAGCGCGAGCGCGACGTAGCCGAGCGGGTGCAGCAGCGCGACGAGCGCGGCGAGCAGCGAGCGAGGCGGCGTCGAGGTACACCGTGAGCGCCTCGCGCGCGCCGCGGTCGGTGAGCCGCGAGCGCGCGCCCGCGATCACCGGCTGGGCGGCGCGCGGCGGCGAGCGCGGCGCAGGCGGCGCCGGCGATCAGCCCCGGCCAGGCGGCGTCGCCGTGCGCGTCGAGCGTGCCCGCGAACAGCACGGCGCCGACGGCGACGGCCTGGGCGAGCGACGGCGCCTCCGGCGCGCGCCCTGGAAGCGCTCGGGGCCGAGCCGTCAGCTGCAGCACGTAGGAGAGCGCCAGCACGGCGGCCACGACGAACAGCCACCAGCTCGACTGCAGGAAGTGGAAGTGCCCGCTGGGGAAGTGCACGCCGAGGACTCCGCCGCGCGCGAGCGCGCCCGCGAGCAGCGCGGGCAGGAACGGGCGCAGGCCGCACGCCGCCGCCGAGGCCGGCGCCGAGGCCTATGTAGAAGAAGATGCCGTTCACGGGGAGCCGCTTCGGGTGCGCTACCGTTGCGGGGGTTGGGGCAGGACGATAGACGACGGCTCAGGCGGGCTCGCGCAGAGGGCGCGAGGTGCGCGGGCCGCGACGGCGAATAGAGACTGTGACGCAGATGGACGCGAACGAGCAACGGAGCCGGCGACGGGCGCGCGGCGCGGCCGACGGCGCACGAGCTCGCGCGCTACGAGGCGCTGTTCGCGTCGCGCACGCGCGGCATGAAGAGCTCGGCGATGCGCGAGATGATGGCGCTGACCGAGCGCGCCGACGTGATCTCGCTGGCGGGCGGCCTGCCCGACACGAGCACGTTCGAGCCGAGCTGTACGCGAAGCTGATGGCGGAGGTGGCGGCCGACTCGACGGCGCGCGCGCTGCAGTACGGCCCGACCGAGGGCATGGCGGCGACGGTGGAGTGCATCGTCGAGGTGATGGCGGCGGAGGGCACCGACGATCGACCGCTCGCGAGGTGATCGTCACGACGGGCGGCCAGCAGGTGATCGACCTCGTCTGCAAGACGCTGATCGACCCCGGCGACGTGATCGTCGCGGAGGCGCCCACCTACCCGGGCGCCGTGCCGACGTTCAGCGCCTACCAGGCGCGACGTGGAGCAGATCGAGATGGACGCCGACGGGATGCCGATCGACGAGCTCGAGAGCACGCTCGACCGGCTCGCGCGCGAGGGGCGGCAGGCCGAAGTTCATCTACACGATCCCGAACTTCCAGAACCCCGGCGGGCGTGACGATGTCGCTGCCGCGCAGGCGCGGCTGGTCGAGGTGGCGCGCGAGCGCGAGCTGTTGGTGCTGGAGGACAACCCGTACGGCCTGCTGCGCTACGAGGGCGAGCCGCTGCCGACGCTGTACTCGCTCGACGCGCAGGCGGCCGGGCGGGGCGGCGCTCGGACCTCGTGATCTACCTGGGCACGTTCTCGAAGATCCTCTCGCCGGGGCTGCGGCTCGGCTGGGCGGTCGCGCCGCGGCCGGTGCTGGAGAAGCTGAACCTCGGCAAACAGGGCGCGGACCTGTGCTCCTCGCCGGTCACGCAGATGTTCGTGGCGGCCTACTTCGGCGAGCGCGCCGAGAGCGGGCGCCCGCGCTGGCTCGAGCACGTGGAGCGGCTAGCGCGACGCTCTACCGCGCGCGGCGCGACGTGATGCTGCGAGGCGCTCGCGGAGCACTTCGGCGAGGCCGCGCGAGCTGGACGCGCGCCGCAGGGCGGGCTGTTCATCTGGGCGACGCTCGACGAGCGCATCGACACGACCGACCTGCTGGCCTTGGCGCGCAAAGAGGGCGTGGCGTTCGTGCCGGGCCGCGCCGCCTACGTGGACGGCCGCAGCGGCTCCTCCTCGATGCGCCTGAACTTCGCGGGCGTGCCCGACGAGGACATCCGCGAGGGCGTGCGGCGGATCGGCAACGCGATCCGCGAGCAGCTCGGGCTGCTCGGCTCGCTCACCGGCGGCGCGGGCGCGGACGAGCGCGCCGCGCGCGCCGGCGCAGGACGACGTCCCGGCGCAGCCGGGCGGCTCGGATGAGCGCGGCGCGCACGAGGCCGCGCGCCTCGCTGACGTGGTGGCGCTCCCGCGCCGCGATGCGGCCGCCGGCGCGCCGCAGCGGCGATCGATGACGCGGCGCCCAGAAGGTGGCCGTCCTCAAGGGCGGCCGCTCGCTGGAGCGCAGCGTGTCGCTGCGCTCGGGCGCGCACGTGCAGGAGGCGCTGCAGCGGCTCGGGCCACGAGGTGGTGGCGATCGACGCGGGCGCGGAGCTGGTGGCGCAGCTGCTCGACGCGCGGCCCGACGCGGCGTTCATCGCGCTGCACGGCCGCGACGGCGAGGACGGCACCGTGCAGGGCCTGCTGGAGGCGATCGGCGGTCCCCTACACGGGCTCGGGGCCGGCGGCGTGCATGCGCTGCACCGACAAGGTGCTGGCCAAGCACCTGATGCGCGAGGCGGGCATCCCCACGCCGGACTTCCACTTCGTGCGCGAGGCGTCGATCAAGGAGCTGGGCGCGGCCGCGGCGATCGCTGCGACGTCGAGCGCGCGCTCGGCTTCCCGCTGGTCGTCAAGCCCGCGAGCCGGCGGCTCGGCGCTCGGCGTGAAGTTCGCGCGCACCAGCGAGGAGCTCCCGCGGCGCGATCGTGGGCGCGTTCTCCTACGACCGCACGGTGCTGATCGAGCGCTACGTGAAGGGGCGCGACCTGGCGGTGTCGGTGCTCGACGGCACGGGCGAGCGCCGCTGGCGCTGCCGGTCGTCGAGGCGGTGCCGCGCGAAGAGGACTTCTACGACTACGAGTCGCGCTATGAGATCGGGATGACCACGTTCGTGTGCCCCGCGGAGCTGCCCGCAGCGAGACCACCGAGCGCGCGCAGGAGCTGGCGCTGCGAGGTCTACGGCTGCTCGGCTGCCGCGGCGTCGCGCGGGTCGACCTGATGCTCGAGCAGCCGAGCGAGCGAGCTGTGGGTGCTCGAGACGAACGTGGTGCCGGGGCTGACCGAGACGAGCCTGCTGCCGCAGGCGGCGGACGCGGCGGGGATCGGCTTCGACGAGCTGGTCGAGCGGATCCTGGCGAGCGCCTCGGGGCGCTGAGGCGGCGGTCTAGGAGTCGCCGGCGGCGAAGTCCTCGGGCGAGACCTGGTCGAGGAACTCCTTGAACTTCTCGACGACGTCCTCGGACTCCTCGACGTCGTGCTCGAACTCGATCGCCGACTCGGAGATGACCTCCTCGGCGGCGAAGATCGGGGCGCCGGAGCGCACCGCGAGCGCGATCGCGTCGCTCGGGCGGCGAGTCGATCTCGAGCTCGCGCCCGGCGACGCTGAGCGTGATCGAGGCGAAGAAGGTGTTCTCGCGCAGCTCGGTGACGGACACCTGCGTGCATTTGACGTCGAGCTCGCCGAGGATGTCGCACAGCAGGTCGTGGGTCATCGGCCGCGGCGTGCCGGCGCCCTGCAGCTTCATCAGGATCGACGCGGCCTCCGGGTGGCCGATCCAGATCGGCAGGAACTTGTTGCCGTCGACGGTCTTCAGAAGCACGATCGGCTGCTTGCCAACCATGTCGAAGCTGACGCCGTAAATGACCATCTCCTGCACAAAGATCCTCCGAGAGGGGGCAAGCCAGAGTATAGGTACGCGACCGAGCCGGCCAACGACCGCCGGAGCGGCCCTCGGCACGCGGCGCTCAGGCTGCGGCGAGCGGAAGCTCCAGAGCTTGTTGCCGAGGAAGTTGAGCGGCATCGACGCGCGCCACCGCGAGCGCCTGCGCGGGCACCTTCGGCGAGCCCCGCGCCCTCGACGAAGCAGCGTGAGCAGCAGCAGGCTGAAGCCCGAACGCGACGAGGCTCACGACGAGGAAGCGCATCGCCTGGAAGTGCGCGCTGGCCGTCGCGCGCGTCGAAGGTCCAGTGGCGGTTCAGCACGAAGTTGTTGGCCACCGCGACCAGCCACGCGAGCACCGCGGCGACGTGGTAGTCGAGCCCGATCGCATGCACGCACAGCGCGTACACGCGCGAGGTTGACGACGAAGCCGATGCCGCCGACGAGCGCCGAAGCGGACGAGCTGCAGCCAGTTGGCGGGGTGGCGCATACCGTGCAGGAGCCGCATGTGGGGGCGCAGCTCGATGAGGCCTGCCTCGTCGTGCACGCGGCACAGGTTAGCGGCAGCATGGGCGAACGCTGCCGCTAGCCTTGCAGGACGATGAAGATCGACCGCTTCTCGATCGCGGCCGTGTGCTGCGCGGCGGCGGCCGTGCCGCTTGCAGGCTGCGGCTCGAGCTCCGAGGGCGGCCACGGCACCGTGTCCGAGAGCGCCTCGAGGTCAGGGGCCGCGGCGGCCGGCGGCTCGGCGGTCCAGGGCGCCTCGGGCGCCCAGGGCGCGTCGGCGCGCCAGGGCGCGTCGGGGGGGAAGGGCGTAGCGGGGGCCGAGGGGAGCGCGTCTGCTCCCGCGGTGGCGAGCACGCGCGGGCAGACCAGGGAGGTGGCCGACCCCAACGAAGCCTCGAGCTTCCCGGCGCCGGCGTCGGTACACCACGGAAGGCCGCCACGCCGGCGAAAGCCGCGCAGTTCGCGGTGGCGGCGGGTGCGCAGTCGGACGCGGAAGTGGAAGCGGAGCTGAAGCAGATGCGGGCGGTGGAACAGAGCGCCAAGCAGAGCGAGCAGAAGCGCTTCACGGCGGTCCCGGGCGGCAACTCGATCGGCGGCAACGGCACGATCCCGATCCCGGCGAACGTGCCCGAAGTGATCCAGCGCGTGATCGCGGGCGCGAACGAGATAGCGGACTTCCCGTACGTGTTCGGCGGCGGCCACGGCTCGTTCGTCGACAACGCGTACGACTGCTCGGGCTCGGTCAGCTACGCGCTGGCGGCGGGCGGGCTGCTGAGCGCGCCGCTGGTCTCGGGCGAACTCGCGAGCTGGGGCGTGCCGGGCCCGGGCCGCTACATCACGGTGTACGCGAACGCGGGACACACGTACATGTACGTGGACGGCATCCTGTACGACACGGCGGGGCGCAGCGGCGTGTACGCGTCGCGCTGGCAGGTGGGCGCGGTGGACAACTCGGGCTACGTCGAGCGCCACTGGCCGGGGCTGTAGGGGCGCTGGCGGCGTTGGGCGCGCTGGCGCTGATCTCCGCCCTGGCGCCGGCGCTCGACGGCGAATCGGTGGACGCGGGCAACAAAGGCCTGGCGGTCATCTCGATCGTGTCGATCGTGTTCGGCTACCTGCTGATCGCGGCGCTGTGGTGGTTCGTGTTCCGCGACAAGGCGCGCAAAAAGCGCGGCGGCGGCGACCACAGCTGAGGACCAGGCGCGAGCTAGGACCAGGCGCCGAGCTAGGACCAGGCGCCGAGCTAGGATCAGGCGCCGAGCGTGTAGCTCGTGAGCACCGAGGTGGTGGTGCTCGACGCGGAGTTGCGCACGATCAGGCGCAGCATCAGCTTGACCTTCTTGCTCTTGGCGAGCCGCGCGGCGGTGCGTTTGGAGAACTTGATGCGCACGGTGTTGTGGCCGGCGCGCGTGGTCACGAGCGTCGCTTTGGCGATGATCAGCTGCGGCGGGGTGCCGGCGGGCAGCCCGGTCGCGAGCGCGCCGCCGATGCCGAGTTTGCGCGCGACGGTGCGGTTCAGGAGCACCTCGAAGTGTCCCGCCACCTGCTCGTTCACCGAGTAGCTGACGGCCAGGCCTTTGCGCAGCGCGAGTTTGAGCGAGTGGCTGGAGATGCTCGCGGCGGCGGCGGGCGGGGGTGGAGGAGTGGTTTTGGCGCCGGAGCCGTTGCCCTCGGAGCTGGGGTTGGCAGCGGAGCTGCTGCTGCCCGAGCCGTTTCCGTTCCCGGCTTCGGTGCCGGGCGCGGGCGGCGGCGGCGGGGGCGGGGGGCCCACGACGGTGATCGGCGCGGTGTAGCTGGCTTCGTTGCCGCCGACGTCGCGGACCGTGAGCGTGACGTTGTACGTGCCGCCGTACTGGAATGAGTGGATCACGCTTCCAGCGCACGGCGAGAGCCATTCGGCGGGGCAGGGCAGCTGTTCGGGCGAGTTGCTCTGCGCCTCGGCGGGCGCGTAGCCGGTCACCGACGGGGTGCCGTCGCCGAAGTTCCAGGTGTACGTGTCGTACGTGGCGGAGGGCGATCCGGCGCCGGGGAAGTGGGTGCCCCAGTCGAGCGTGACGGTCGACTCCATCCCGTTGAAGCCCGCGAGTTCACCCGCGTTGACGGGGTTGGGCGCGGTGAAGTGCGGTTCGAGTGCCGCCCCGCTCACACACGGCACGCCGGGGTAGTCGAGCTTCACGCCCGCCAGGTCGAAGGCGTCGTTGAGGTAGTACTGGCTTTCGCCGAACAGCTGGTTGTAAGCGTTGCCGGCAAGCGATTCGGGCTTGACGCTGTAGCTTCCGCCGACCTTGGGGAGGAAGAAGTTGCGGCACTCGTCGGTGACCTCGTGCCGGGTGGAGTCCTGCCAGCCGTTGAGCAGCGGATCGGTGATCGTGTTCTGAAGCTCGACGGCGATCTGGTTGATGATCAGGTCGGGCAGGCCGGAGTCATAGCCGCCGTCTTCGCTGTGCTTGGGGACGATCTGGTTGGGCTCCTGGATGTGCGCGTTCTCGAGGCCGTCTGCTTCGGCTTCTTCCTGCTGGCGTTTTTCTTCGACCGACTTCGCTTCGAATTCTTCTTCCTGCTTGCGCGTTTTCGAGGCCACGAAGCCCTCCTTGACCTCGATTTCGTTGTTCGGCGCCGTGTTTTCTTCGAAGCCGCCGTCCTGGCATGCGAACCCGCTGACCGTGCTGTCGCGACGGCTCATCTGCGGGTCGGCCTCGGTGCCGGCGCTCCACGGGATCACGTTGTAGATCGTTTTCGCCTGTTCGCCTCCGAGCGCGCCGTGATAGCTGCAGAAGCTCTTCTTGTAGCTGATCAAGCTCGCCGGTTCTTCGAAGGGTTCGTGTTTTTCTTCGGCTTTCAGTTTTTCTTCTTCGATTTCTTCGATGTTGGCTTTTTCATCTTCGACGTAGTCAGAGCAGCGGCCTTCGGGCCCGCCGCCGTCGAGGCACACCGCGACGCCGGGGGGCGTGAGCATCACGTACACGGTGCCGAGCCCGGTGGGCATCCCGTGAGCGGAGATCCACCCTTCGAGCTCGCTGTGCACCTGCGCGTCGCTGAGGCACACGTTTTCGCCTTCGCCTGTCAGCCCTTCCACGAGCGGAACGCGCGATCCGACGAACGCGTCGGGGTCGATGCAGCCCGAGATAGGGGGGTACGGGTCGTAGTCGTCGACGGCGCTCTTCAGCGCGAAGTGCTCGGCGGCGGGAAGGTTGGTGGAGTCGGTGTACTGCGAGTCGACCGCGAACACGTTCTGCAGCTGGCCGCCGGCGTTACCGAGGTTCTGCAGGAACTTGTCGATCGTGGTCTGCCAGTCGCCGTGGTAGTAGTGCTGCGGGTCCCAGTAGATGACGCGCAGGTTCACCGAGTGAAGGACGGGGTTGCCGGAGTTGTTGTTGAAGCTCGCGGCCTGCGTCGCTTCGCTGACGCGGCTGCCCTTGCCCTTCCAGCGGCTGGTGCCTTCGTAGTAGTGGGCGAGTTCGCGCGGCTGCAGGCCGAATTTCCCCCCGGATTCCGGTTCGACGACCAGCGCGGACGCCGGCGCGCACAGGAACGAGAGGCACAGGCCGAGCGCGATCAGCGGCGCTGCGAGCAGCCCGCCGGGGCGCGCCACGCGACGCAGCTTGGGCGTGCGGTCGAAGATCGTCACGTTGCCACTATCGGCAGGGCGCAGCGGATGCCTTAGCGCCTGGGCGAGATCGCCCGCAGCCCGGCGCGAGATCGCCCGCAGCCCGGCCAGCGAAGAAACGCGCGGTTAACCATCCCGCGCGCGCAGCCGATGTTCCCCCATGCGGTCCAGGAGAGGCTCGACCAGGTGAGCGCCTTCCCGGAAGGAGCCGTGGCCCCGCCCGACGGGGCCGTGGCGGCGGCGCAGCGCCCGCGCCCGGTGGCGCGCCTGCTCGACGGGCACCGCGGCAAGTGGGCCGCGCTGGTCGCGCTGCTGTTCGCGCTGGGCACGCTCGGCGCGTACCTGGGCGCGCGCTCGCTGGCGCATTCCGAAGGCGCGAAGTCGCGCCTGCAGTTCCATCTCTTCTCGGCGCAGATCGCCTCGACGCTGCAGCTGGCGATCCAGCGCGAGGAAGACCTCACGGTGGGCGGGAGCGCATTCATCGCGCGCAACGAAGGCTCGAGCGCGGCGGGCTTCGACCGCTGGGCGGAATCGGTGCGCGCGCTGCAGCGCTACCCGGAGCTCGAGAGCATCGGCTTCGTGGTGCTGGTGGGACGCTCGGAGCTGCGCGCGTTCGAAGCGCGCATGCGCACGAGCCCGCTGCTGCCGTTCGGACGCAACCGGCGCGGCGTCTCGGAACCGTTCGGGGTGCTGCCGCCGGGCACGCGTCCGAGCTACTGCTTCGCGAAGGCGGGCATCACGCGCAACCACGCGACGTTCGAGCCGGCGGGCCTCGACTACTGCGCGCTCGCGCCGTCGCTGATGACCTCGCGCGAAACGGGGCGCTCGAGCTACGCGCCGTTCATCGCCGCGAACACCACGCTCGGCGTGCAGACGCCGATCTACCGCGGAGGGCACACGCCGAGCACCGTCGCGGGAAGGCGCCGGGAGTTCGTCGGCTGGCTCGGCGAGCTGCTCGAGCCGGGCGTGCTGGTCAATCGCGCGCTGCAGGGCCACCCCACGACCGCGGCCACGGTCCGCTACGTGCGCGGCTCCACGCACGTGGCGTTCACGAGCGGCAGGCCCGAGCGGGGCACGCAGAGCGCGAGGATCAACCTCCACAACGGATGGACCGTGCAGACGTTCGGCGCGGGCCCCGACACGGGCGTGCTGCACGGCAACGCGGCGCTGCTGCTGTTCGGCGGCGCGGCGATCAGCCTGCTGCTGAGCCTGCTGGTGTTCGAGCTCGGCACGAGCCGCATGCGCGCGCTCTCGCTGGTGCGCGAGAAGACGAGCGAGCTCACCCACCAGGCGCTCCACGACACGCTCACGGGGCTGCCCAACCGCGCGCTGGTGCTCGACCGCGCGGCGCAGCTGCTCGCGCGCACGGCGCGCCAGCCGGAGCTGCTCGCGGGCGCGCTGTACGTGGACGTGGACGGCTTCAAGTACGTGAACGACAACCTCGGCCATGCCGCGGGCGACGAGCTGCTGCGCGTGGTGGGCGCGCGCCTTCAGGCGACCGTGCGCGAGCAGGACACGGTGGGCCGCCTCGGCGGCGACGAGTTCGTGGTGCTCGTGGAGACGCAGTCGCTCGAGGCGCCCGTGGAGGTGCTCGCCGAGCGCGTGATCGAGGCGCTGCACAGGCCGGTGAGGATCGGCGAAGGCAACCGCACCTACTCGTTCACCGCGAGCGTGGGCGTCGCGACCGGGAAGTACGCGAGCTCGGATGAGCTGCTGCGCGACGCGGACCTCGCGCTGTACGCGGCGAAGTCCGCGGGCAAGGACCGCTACGTGCTGTTCGACGCGAGCATGCGCAGCGAGAGCGCGGGCCTCGAGCTCGACCTCGAGCTGAGCGAGGCGCTGTGGGAGGAGCAGCTGTTCCTCGAGTACCAGCCCGTGTTCGACCTCGCGCGCGGGTCGGTGGTGGCCGCGGAGGCGCTGCTGCGCTGGCGCCACCCGCAGCGCGGCGTGGTGCCGTTCGGCGAGTTCGCGCATGCGGCGGAAGAGAGCGGCTTGATCGCGCCGATCGGACGCTGGGTGCTGCAGGAGGCGTGCAGGCGGGCCGCCGCCTGGCGCGCGGCGGGGCACGATCTGGGTGTGTCGGTGAACGTCTCCGCAGGAGAGCTCGCTCGCGAGGAGTTCTGCGCGGAGGTCCGCGCGGCGCTCGCGCAGTCGGGCATCGAGCCGTCG
Source organism: uncultured Solirubrobacteraceae bacterium (assembly GCA_963813685.1). Classification (GTDB taxonomy): domain Bacteria; phylum Actinomycetota; class Thermoleophilia; order Solirubrobacterales; family Solirubrobacteraceae; genus Palsa-744. Next base: position 115,448 of record CAWEZQ010000011.1, on the reverse strand, counting down.
GCGCTGACGCTCGAGGTGACCGAGACGACGATGATGCGCGAGGTGACGATCGCGTGCGAGCGGCTCGAGGAGATCAAGTCGCTCGGCGTGAGCGTGGCGATCGACGACTTCGGGACCGGCTACACCTCGTTGGCGCACCTGCAGCGGATGCCCGCGGACATCCTCAAGGTGGACGCCAGCTTCGTGGCGGCGCTGGGCGACGGTGGCCAGAGCAGGGCGCTGCTCGAGGCGGTGCTGGGCGTCGCGCGGGCCCTCGAGCTGGGTGTGGTGGCGGAGGGCGTCGAGACGCAGGAACAGCTCGACACGCTGCGCGAGCTCGGCTGCGAGATGGCGCAGGGCTACCTGCTAGCGCGGCCGGGGCCCGCGGAGCTGCTCGGCATGCTGCGCGACGGCGGCGCGCCGCACAACGGCGGCACGCTGCTAGACGGCGGTGCGGCCCCGCAGGATCCGCGCGCGCCCGGCGTGCGCCGCGAGACCGGCTCGCACGTGAGCTGAGCACGCCAGGCCCGCTGCCCCGCCTATAATCCCGCCGCCTCGACCGCTCGGCGGGGGCATCAACGTCAATCGCATTAGGAGGTTCTCGATGCGCAAGCTCCTCGCCCTCGCGGGCGCACCCGCGCTCGTCGCGCTGGCGCTCGCCGGCTGCGGCAGCTCCAACAACAGCACCACGAGCTCCACCGGCACGACGACGAGCTCGACCGCCTCGGCGGGCGCAACGGGGGCCAACGCTTCGATCGAGGCCCAGGTGCCCGCGGCGATCAAATCGAAAGGCACGCTCAGCGTGGCGACCGAAGCCCAGTACGCGCCGAACGAGTTCATCGCACCGGACGGCCACACGGTGATCGGGATGGATGCCGACCTGATGGAAGCACTCGCCGGCGTGATGGGGCTGAAGGTGAAACTGATCAACGCGAACTTCGAAACGATCATCCCGGGCCTCGCGGCGGGCCGCTACGACATCGGCGCGTCGTCGTTCACCGACACCAAGGAACGCGAGAAGACGGTGGACTTCGTGGACTACTTCCGGGCCGGCATCTCCTTCTACGCGAAGTCCGAAGCCGAACCGGGCGTGAAGACGATCGCCGATTTGTGCGGCAAGACCGTGGCGGCCGAGAAAGGCACGGTCGAGGCCGAAGAAGCGACCAAGCAGACCAGCACGTGCACCAAAGAAGGCAAGAAGGCGGTCAACGTGCTGACCTTCCCCGGCCAGAACCCCGTGAACCTGGCTGTGTCGAGCGGCCGCGCGGAAGTGGGCATGGCGGACTCGCCGGTGGTGGACTACCAGATCAAGCAGTCGGCGGGCAAGTTCAAGCTGGTCGGCGAAAGCTACGGCTTCGCCCCGTACGGGCTTGCGATCCCGAAGAGCTCGGGCATGACCACCCCGACCCTCGCGGCGCTGAAGCTGCTGATGCAGAACGGCACGTACACGAAGATCCTCGAAAAGTGGGGTACCCAGTCGGGCGCGATCAGCACGCCGGCGATCAACGGCGCCACGAGCTGATCAGAGGCGACGGTGCCCTCTGACGAGGTCACCGGCGCGCAGGGGCGGCCCGATGACATCCGGGCCGTCCCGGTGCGGCGCCCGTGGCGGTGGGTGGCGGCGCTGGTCGTCCTCGTCGTGGCGGTCGCGCTCGTCCACTCGGTGGTCAGCAACCCGCGCTTCGAATGGGGCGTGGTGGGCCACTACCTGTTCGACTCGCGCATCCTCGAAGGCCTGCGCCTGACGATCGAGCTGACGGTGATCGCGATGGCGATCGGTGTGGCGCTGGGCGTGCTGCTGGCGGTCATGCGCCTCTCGCCGAACCCACTGGTGGGCGGCGCGAGCTGGCTGTACATCTGGTTCTTCCGCGGCACTCCGGTCCTGGTGCAGTTGCTGCTCTGGTACAACATCGCCTCGCTCTACCCGAAGATCGCGCTCGGGATCCCGTTTGGCCCGGCGTTCATCCACGCGGACGCCAACACGCTGATCCCGCCGCTCACCGCGGCGATCCTCGGCCTGGGGCTCAACGAGGGCGCGTACATGGCGGAGATCGTGCGCGCGGGCATCATCTCGGTGCCCGAGGGCCAGGGCGACGCGGCGCGCTCGCTCGGCATGACGCGCCTGCAGACGATGGGGCGGATCGTGCTCCCGCAGGCGATGCGCGTGATCATCCCGCCGACCGGCAACGAGACGATCTCGATGCTCAAGACGACCTCGCTGGTGAGCACGATCGCGGTCGTGGATCTGCTGCTCGCAGCGCAGAACATCTACTCGCAGAACTTCAAGACGATCCCGCTGCTGATCGTGGCGAGCACGTGGTACATCGTGTGTACGAGCGTGTTGTACGTGGGCCAGTACTACCTCGAGCGCTACTACGGGCGCGGCGCGTCGCGCGAGCTCGCGCTCACGCCGCTGCAGCGCGTGCGAATCGGCCTCTCGACGGTGGGGCGCGCGCGGCCTTGAGCGCTCCGATGGTCAGCGCGGAGGGGGTGCACAAGCGCTTCGGGCGCAACGAGGTGCTGAAGGGGATCACGCTGAGCGTGCAGAAGGGCGAGGTGCTGTGCCTGCTCGGCCCGTCGGGCTCCGGCAAGTCGACGTTCCTGCGCTGCATCAACCACCTCGAGAAGATCGACGCGGGGCGGCTGTCGGTCGACGGCGCGCTCGTTGGCTACCGGGAAACGGGCGGCAGGCTGCACGAGCTGCGCGAGTCGGAGATCGCGCGCAAGCGCTCGGAGATCGGGATGGTCTTCCAGCACTTCAACCTGTTCCCGAACATGACGGCGCTCGAGAACGTGTGCTGCGCGCCGATCCGCGTCAAGCGGGAGCGCCGCGAGCAGGCGCGCGCGAGCGCGCGCGAGCTGCTCGCGAGCGTGGGCCTGCCCGACAAGCTCGACGCCTATCCCGCGCAGCTCTCGGGCGGACAGCAGCAGCGCGTGGCGATCGCGCGCGCGCTCGCGATGAGCCCGAAGCTGATGCTGTTCGACGAGCCGACGTCGGCGCTGGACCCGGAGCTCGTGGGCGAGGTGCTCGCGGTGATGCGCCGGCTCGCGCACGAGGGAATGACGATGGTGGTGGTGACGCACGAGATGGGCTTCGCGCGCGAGGTGGCAGACACGGCGGCGTTCATGGACGACGGCGCGGTGATCGAGTCGGGCAGCCCCGCGGAGGTGCTCGGCAGCCCGCGCCACGAGCGCACGCGCGCGTTCCTGTCGAAGGTTCTCTAGATCGCGCCGTCGAGCCGCTCGATCGCCTGCTCGAGGTTCGCGCGCCCGAAGCCGAGGCGCACGTGGGAGGGCTCGCCGTACACGTCGCCGGGCAGCAGCAGCACGCTCGCGCGCTCGGCGATCCCTTCGCACCAGGCGCGCACGTCCTCGACGCCGCTCACGCGCGGGAACCCGATCGGCCCGGCACTCGGCCTGACCCACCGAAAGAGCTCCGCGCGGCGCTCGAGGAACGCGTCGAGCAGCGGCAGGTTGGCGAGCACGAGGCGGCGGTTGCGCTCGACGACCTCCTCCGCGTGGCGCAGAGCGAGCGCGACCAGCAGTTCGCTGGGGGCGCTCGAGCAGATGGTGGTGTACAGCTTCAGCTCGCGCACGCGCGCGAGCTGCGCAGCGTCCCTGCAAACAAGCCAGCCGAGGCGCAGGCCCGGCAGCCCATGCGCCTTGGAGACCGTTCCGAGCGAGAGCGCGCGCGGGTCGAGGTCGCACACCGCGGGCAGCCGCGCGTGCGGGTCGTGCTCGAGGCCGCGGTAGACCTCGTCGCCGAGCAGCGCGATGGAGCGCTCTGCCGCGAGCTCGCGGACCCGCTCGAGGTCCGCGCGCACGATCTGCGTGCCGGTGGGGTTGTGCGGGGTGTTGATGTAGATCATGCGCGTGCTCGGGCGCAGCAGCCGCTCGAGCTCGTCGAGGTCGTGTGCCCAGCCGTCGGCGTGGCGGCGGCGCCACAGGCTCACCTCGGCGCCGGTGCTGCGCGCGACCTCGATCGCGGACCCGTAGCAGGGGGCCTCGACCACCACGTGGTCGCCGGGGGCGAGCAGCGCGTGGTAGGCGAGGAAGATGCCCTCCTCGGCGGCGGCCAGCACGAGCACGTCCTCCGGCTGGGCGCTCTCGTACAGCGCCGCGATCGCCTCGCGCAGCTCGGGCGAGCCGGGCGCTTCGGTGTAGCCGAGGCGCAGCGCGAGCAGCCGCTCGCGCGCACCGGGCTCCAGCTCGAGCAGATCCGCGAGCGCGCGCGTCTCGCAGTCGCTGCTCGAGAGCATCAGCTCGGCGCGGAACTCCCAGCGCTCGTAGTAGCGCTCGATCTCGAAGGGCGCGATCTGCACGCTGGTAGCGTAGGCGCATGCGCGCTGCGTCCACCGCCCGCGGTCACGCGCGGTGAGCACGGCCTTCGTGACGGGGGGCTCGGGCTTCATCGGCGGCCGGCTGATCGAGCGGCTGCGCGCGGACGGCCACGAGGTGCGCGCGCTCGCGCGCTCGCCGCAAGCCGAAGCGAGGGTGCGCGAGCGCGGCGCGGAGCCGGTTTCGGGCGACCTCTCGGACCCGGCGGCGCTGCGCGCGGGCGCGGAGGGGTGCGAGCTGGCGTTCCACGCGGCTGCGATGCTCGGCGACTGGGGCACGCGCGAGGAGTTCGAGCGCGGCAACGTGCAGGGCACCGAGAACGTGCTGCGCGCGTGCTCGCAGGCGGGCGTGCGAAGGCTCGTGCACGTGGGCACCGAGGCGGCGCTGCTCGCGGGCCGGCCGCTCGTCGAGGTGGACGAGAGCGAGCCGCTGCGGCCCGACTCGCCGGCGCTTTACAGCTCGACGAAGGCGCGAGCGGAGCTGGCGGTGCTGGCGGCGAACCGCGAGGGCTTCGAGACGGTGGTGGTGAGGCCGCGCTTCGTGTGGGGCCGCGGCGACACGACGCTGCTTCCGCGCATCACCGAGATGGCGCGCAAAGGGCGCCTCGCGTGGATCGGAGGCGGGCACCACCGGACGGCCACCACGCACGTGGCCAACACGGTGGAGGGGCTCGTGCTGGGCGCGCAGCGCGGCCGGCCGGGCAACGCGTACTTCGTGACCGACGGCGAGTGGGTCGACTTCCGCGGGTTCGTCACCGAGCTGCTGGCCACGCAGGGCGTGACGGCGCCCTCGCGCAACATCCCGGTGGCGTTCGCGGGCGCGATCGCGAGCGTGTGCGAGTGGGCGTGGACCCTCGCGCCGCTGCCCGGCGAGCCCCCACTCACGCGCTTTGCCTTCTGGGTCTCCTCGCAGGAGTGCACGATCAGGATCGACAAGGCGCGCGAGCAGCTCGGCTACGAGCCGGTGATCTCGCGCGAGCAGGGGCTCGCGGAACTGCGCGGGTAGCGCGGCTGCGGGTCAGGCGGTCGTGGGCTGGTCCTCGCCGGCGCGCGCGTCGAGCTTGCGCAGGCTCTCCTGCGCTTTCTGGTCGCGTTCGATGCCGGCGTCGCCGAGCGGGCCGAGGATCCCGCGCAGCGCGTACATGACCTGCCAGCGGCGCGGCACGATCACGCGCGCCTGGCGGCGCTCTATGCCGCGCACCACCGCGGCGGCTGCTGCGGATGGGGGCAGCCGCTTGCGCAGCGGCCGCGGGAAGCTCTCGAGCATTTCGTCGGCCAGCGGGTCGCGGTCGAGCGCCTGGTGCACCATCTCGGTGTCGATGAAGCCGAAGTGCACCACGGTGGCGCTCGCTCCGTGCTGCATCAGCTCGAGCCGCAGCGCGCGCCCGAACTGCTCCACGGCGGCCTTGCTCATCGCGTAGGGCAGCTCGCCGATCCCGTTGACGAACGAGTACACGGAGGAGATCACCACGACGTGGCCGCTTCGCTCGATGATCTGCGGGAGCGCGGCGTCGACGGTGCGGCAAACGCCCATCAGGTTCACGTCCAGCACCCGTTCGAAGGTCTCGGGCGGCATCGCGCGGAAGGTGGCGACGCGCGAGGCGATGCCGGCGTTGGCGATCACCACGTCGAGTCCGCCGAAGCGCTCGACGGTGGCGGCGACAGCTCGCTGCATGGCGGCGCGGTCGGTCACGTCGGCTGCGATCGCGAGCGCGCCCTGCGCCCCGACCTGGGCGGCGGCGCGCTCCACCGCGTCGGCGTGAAGATCCACGAGCGCGACGCTCGCTCCGCGCGCCGCGAGGGTTCGCGAGGTGGCGAATCCGATGCCGCGGGCGGCGCCGGTAACAAGCGCGACCTTCCCCCGTAGCTCGAAGCTCGCCACGTGCTGAACTCTCTCACAACGACGCGGCGCTCGCGCGCGCTACTGCAGCCGCACCTCGTAGCCGCCCTCGCGCAGGACGCCGAGCAGCTCGTCGGTGTGCCGCGGCCCGCGCGTCTCGAGCGTGAGCTCCACGCCGGTCTCGCGCACGTGCAGCGGCACGGCCTCGCGCACGTGCTCGAGCGAGAGCAGGTTGGCGCGCGCGCCCGCGATCACGCTGAGCAGCTCGGCGAGGCCTCCCGGGCCGGTCGGCGACGCGCGTGAAGATGCGCACGCGGCGCCCCTCCTCGGTTTCGTGGCGGCGCAGCAGCCCCGCGAGCAGCCCCGCGTCCACGTTGCCGCCCGAGACGACCGCGACGGTGGTGCCCGCCACCGGCTCGAGCCGCCCGCTGAGCAGCGCCGCGACAGCGACCGCGCCGGCGCCCTCCGACACGAGCTTGGCCTGCTCGGCGAGGAACACCATGGCGTCGGCGATCTCGTCCTCGCTGACGGTTTGCACCGCCGAGAGCAGCTCGCGCAGCAGCGGCAGCGTGAGCCGCCCGGGCCGCTTGATCGCGATGCCGTCGGCGATCGTGGCGCCGGACGGGGAGGCGAGTTCGAAGTGCTCGCCCGCGCCCGTGAGGGCACCCACGTAGGGCGCGCACGCGCGCGCCTGCACCCCGACGAGCTCCACCTGGCGCCCGCCCGGCGCAGCGCGGCGCCGATCCCGCTCGCGAGACCGCCCCCGCCGACTGGCACGACCACGCGGGCGAGGTCGGGGACCTCCTCGAGCAACTCGAGCGCGACGGTGCCCTGGCCGGCGATCACGTCGATGTCGTCGAACGGATGCACGAGCGCGCGGCCGGTGTGCGCGGCGCGCGCGCCAGCCTGCTCGAGCGCCTCCTCCACGGAGGCGCCCGCGAGCTCGACGCGCGCCCCGAGCCGCTCGACGGCCGCGACCTTGGTGACGGGCGCGTCGCGCGGCATGAACACCTCGCACTCCACGCCGCGCACGAGCGCGGCCTGTGCCACCGCTCGCCCGTGGTTGCCGGCGCTCGCCGCGACGAGGCCGGCGCCGGCCTGCTCGCCCAGCGCCGCGAGCTTGGCGAGCGCGCCGCGCAGCTTGAACGCTCCGGTGCGCTGCAGGCACTCGGCCTTGAGCGCCACACGCATCCCGGTGGCGGCGGCGAGCTCCTCGCATCCGATCGTGGGGGTGCGCACCGCGACGCCCTCGATCGCGGCGCGCGCGGCTTCGAGGTCGACCGCCGCGATCAGCTGCGCTGCGTCGGGCGCAGTCGCATCGCTCACGGGCGCGGCGCCGCGGGGTCCTCGCGGGTCATCTGTGGATGAAGGTATAGGCTCCATGCCTTATCGCGCAACGGCCGCTGGGGAGCGATTGGGCCAGCTCAGTGACATTCTGCAACGCCTCGAGGCTTCGCTGGGACCTTGCAGCGGCGCGCCCGTCCCGCTGGAGGGCGGCATCACCAACCGGAACTTCCGCGTGACGCTCGGCGGGAGCGACTACGTGGTGCGCCAGCACGGGCCCGCCACGGAGCTGTTGGGGATCGACCGCGCTTCCGAGCAGCTCGCCGCGACGACGGCCGCGGAGCTCGGGATCGGCCCGCGCGTGGCCGCCGTGCTGCCCGACGCGATGGCCTGCGAGTACGTCGAGGGCGAGCCGTTCGACGCGAGCGGGGTGCGCGCCGAGATCGACGTCCTCGCGCGCGCGCTGCGCGCGTTCCACGACTCGGGCGTGCAGCTGCCGAGCGAGTTCCGGGTGCGGGCGCTGCTCGAGGACTACGAGCGCGTGGCCCGCGGGCGTGGCTCGCTCCCTCCGGAGTTCCGCGAGCTTCATGCGCTCGCGGCGCGCATCGAGGAGGCGCTCGCGGGCGCGCCGCCGCGCCCCTGCCACAACGACCTGCTCCCCGGCAACCTGATCCGCGCGCGAGACGGGCGCGTGGCGATCGTGGACTGGGAGTACGCGGGCATGGGCGACGCGCGCTTCGACCTGGGCAACCTGTCGGTCAACAACGAGCTCGGCGAGGACGGCGACGAGCGGCTCCTGCGCGCATACCACGGCAGGCCGCCGACGGACGGCGAGCGGGCGCAGCTGAAACTCGCACGCATCCTCTCGGACGTGCGCGAGAGCGCGTGGGGCGCGCTGCAGTCGGCGATCTCCGAGCTCGACTTCGACTTCGAGGGCTACGGTCGCGAGCACCACGAGCGCCTGCAGGCCGCCGCGGCGGACCCGCTCTTCGAGGAGTGGCTCGTTGTCGCCCGCTGAGCAGCGAGGTGCGGGCGCGAGCCCCGAGCCCCGGCCGGCGGGCGCGACCCCGGAAGCGGGGCCGGCGGCGAGCCCGATCGGCGAAGCTCGTGTGCGCCGGCCGCGGGAGCTCCCCGCGCGCGCGCGCGTGGTGATCATCGGCGGCGGCGTGGGCGGCGCGTCGATCGCCTACCACCTCGCGAAGCTCGGCGAGCGCGACGTGGTGCTGCTCGACCGCAGCGAGCTCACCAGCGGCTCTACGTTCCACTCGGCGGGGCTTGTGGGGCAGCTTCGCTCGAGCCTGCCCTTGACGCGCCTGATGATGGACTCGGTGGAGCTGTACCGCACGCTCGACTGCGGCTGGGTGCAGTGCGGCGGCATTCGCCTCGCGTGCACCGAGGAGCGCGAGCAGGAGGTGCTCCGCCAGGTGGCGTGGGCGCGCACGTTCGGCCTCGACCTCGAGCTGATCTCGGCCGAGCAGGCACGCGAGCTGTTCCCGCTGATGAGCGCCGAGGGCGTGCGCTGCGCGTCGTTCCTCGCGAGCGACGGCTATCTCGATCCGTCGCTGCTCACGACCGCGCTCGCGGAGGGCGCGCGCGAGGGCGGCGCGCGGATCTTCACCCACACGCGCGTCAGCGCGATCGACGTGCGCGAGGGCCGCGTGCGCGGCGTGCAGACCGAGTGGGGCCCGATAGAGGCCGAGGTCGTGGTCAACGCGGGCGGCATGTACGCGGCCGAGATCGGGCGCATGGCGGGCGTGCGCGTGCCGGTGGTGCCGTTCGCGCACGAGTACCTGGTGACGCAGCCGTTTCGCGAGCGCGCGGCGGGCGAGCACCTGCCGACGCTGCGCGACCCCGACCTGCTGATCTACTTCCGCGAGGAGGGCGCGGGCCTCGTGATGGGCGGCTACGAGCGCGCGAGTGCGCCGTGGGCGCTCGACGCGCACCTGCTCGACGCGATCCCGCAGGACTTCAACGGGCGCCTGCTCGAAGAGGACTGGCCGCGCTTCGAGGAGATCGCGAAGAACTCCGCCAGGCGCGTGCCCGCGATGGACGAGATCACGGTCACCCGGCTGATCAACGGCCCCGAGGCGTTCACGCCCGACAACGAGTTCTGCCTGGGCGAGAGCGAGGTGCGCGGCTTCTTCGTGGCGGCGGGGTTCTGCGCGCACGGCCTCGCGGGCGCGGGCGGGATCGGCAAGGCGATGGCCGAGTGGATCGCAGCCGGCGAGCCCCAGATGGACATGTGGGAGATGGACATCCGCCGCTTCGGAGCGCACTTCCGCTCGCCGTCGTACACGCTCAAGCGCGCCAGGGAGGTGTACGAGACCTACTACGACATCCGCTACCCCGGCCACGAGCGCCGGGCCGGCAGGCCGCTGCGCGTGTCGAGCGCGTACGGCTGGCACGCCGAGCACGGCGCCGCCTTCGGCGAGAAGTCGGGCTGGGAGCGGGTGAACTGGTACGAGTCCAACGCGCCCGCCGGAGAGGAGTCGCTGCGGCCGCGCGGCTGGGCCGGCATGCACTGGTCGCCCGCGATCGGGGCGGAGCACCGTGCCACACGCGAGCGCGCGGGGCTGTTCGACGAGTCGTCGTTCGCGAAGCTCGAGGTCGCGGGCGCGGGAGCGGCGGCGTTCCTGGAAAAGCTGTGCGACAACACGGTGGCGCGCGAGCCCGGGACGATCACCTACACGCAGATGCTCAACCGCCGCGGCGGCATCGAGTGCGACTTCACGGTCACGCGTGTCGAGGACGAGCTGTTCTCGATCGTGACGGGCACGGCGTTCGGGAACCACGACCTCAGCTGGATCCGCCGGCACGCGCCCGCGGACGGCAGCGTGCGCTGCTCGGACGTGACCGCGCGCTGGGCGTGCTTCGCGCTGTGGGGCCCGCTCGCGCGCGAGATCCTCGCGCCGCTGACCAGCGACCCGCTCGAGTTCCCGTACATGAGCATGCGCGACATCGCCGTGGGCGACGTGCCGGTTCGCGCTCTGCGCGTCACGTTCGTGGGCGAGCTCGGATGGGAGCTGTACTGCCCCACCGAGTACGGAGCGGGCCTGTGGCGCACGCTGTGGGACGCCGGGCGCGAGCATCGCATGGTCGCGGGCGGCTACCGCGCGATCGACTCGATGCGCCTCGAGAAGGGCTATCGCGTGTGGGCCGCCGACATCACCCCCGACGAGACGCCACACGAAGCGGGGCTCGGCTTCTGCGTGAAGCGCGGCGGCGGCTTCGTGGGCGCGGACGCGCTCGCGGCAGCGCAGGACGGCGGGCCGCGCCGCAGGCTGCGCTGCGTGGTGCTCGAGGATTCGCGCTCGGTGGCGCTCGGCAACGAGCCGGTGCGCCACCGCGGCGAGATCGTTGGGCGCGTGACGAGCGGCGGCTACGGCTACACGGTGGAGCGCTCGATCGCGTACGCGTACCTGCCCGCGGAGATCGACACGGGCGAGCGGGTTGAGCTCGACATCTTCGGCCGCTGGGTCGCGGGCGAGGTGGCGCGCGAGCCGCTGTTCGACCCGCGCGGCGAGCGGATCAGGTCGTCCTAGCGCGCTCCCCCTTCAGCCGCGTGGCGATCGCGACCAGCGAATCCACGTTGGGGTTCTCGCTGAGCTTGTGCCACACGAGCGCCAGCGTGCTCGGGTAGGCGTCGCGCAGGGGGATCGTCGCGATCCCCGGCATCGCGCCGAGGAAGCGCTCGGCGGTGACGGCGGGAGCGGTCATGATCGCGCGACCGGAGGCCACCACGGCGATCCACTCCTGCGCGTTCTCCGTGCGGTCGCTGGTGGTGTGCGCGGGACCCCCGCGGTGGTCGTCGAGCCGCCAGAACCCGGCTCTCACCGGCTCGAGCGACGGGTGCGTGCCGACGAACAGCTCGTCGATCACGTCGGCGACCGACAGCTCGTCGCGACCTGCCAGCGGATGGGTGTCGGCGGCGAGCACCACGCGCCGCTCCTCGCGCAGCGTCAGCGCGTTTACGTCGGGGTGGGGCGTCGGCGACTGGCACAGGGCCACGTCCACCTGCGCCAGCCACGAGGCCGTGGACCCGCGCGGCGCCGAGAGTTCCCGGAAGGAGATCTCGACGTCGGGGTGCGCGGAGGAGAACGCGTGGAAGAGCTCGGGTACGTCCACCACCGGCGGGGTGCCGATGAAGCCGCAGTCGATCGTGCTGATCGCCGCGCGAGCGAGCGACTGCGCGGTCAGATCGGCCTCCTGCGCGGCGGCCAGCGCGGTGCGCGCCTTGACGAACAGGGTGGCGCCCGCCGGCGTGAGGCTGACGCCGCGCGGATGGCGCACCAGGAGCTCCACGCCCAACTGCGTCTCGAGCTGCGTGATCGCCTGCGAGAGGGAGGGCTGCGAGAGGTTCAGAGCACGCGCCGCGCGCGTCATGTGCCCCTCTTCGGCGACGGTCACGAAGTACTGCAGTTGCCGCAGGCTTGCCATCGGTTGCGAGGGATTTGCGCCGTTCCTGGCCGCCCGCCGTGGGGCGTGTTTCCGATAGGCGGAGTCTATACGACCAGCGCAAAGTCGTATTGGACGCCGCGAGGGTGATGGGCGAAAATCTCGCCCCGCAGGCTAAAGGCACTCTCGAGAACTGGAGGGCGGTCAAGGACGCAGACCGACTGTGCGGAGCAACCGGAGAGACGGGACCGATCGATCCGGAACGCCGCGCGGAGCAAGGATGCAGAAGACCAAGCCCTCATGTGTGGCGAGACAGTTGCCGTTCCAGTATCTCCTTATCTCTCTCTCCTGGCTGGCCGCCGCGGCGGGGGTCGTGGCGGCCCGTCGGGTGGTCTTCGCGCAGGGCGCATGCGAGGGGCGGCGCCGCGCACGGGGCACGGCCATCGGGGCGAGGAGGGGATTCTGTACGGGCGCCACACGAGGTACCCGCGGCGGGGGTCGCGGGATGCGGGACGTGCACAAGCGTCACATCGGGTGTGCGGTTCCCGGGGGGCCCGGCGCGCGTGGGGGGCGCCGGGGGCAGCGGCGGGATGAAGGTTCCGGCCTCGGCGGAACCTTCATCCGTCGCAGCTAGCGAGACACCTGCGTAGCGCCGCGCGGGCTTGCGGCCGCGCATGATGGCGCTGGTAGCGTGGGCGCCATGCGCCGTCTGCTGCTGCTCGTCTCGGTTCTCGTGTTCGTGGACACGATGCTGTACGCGGCGCTGGTGCCGCTGGTGCCGCACTTCGCGCACGAACTGCACCTCGCCAAGAGCGGCGCGGGCCTGCTCGTGGGCGCGTACGCGGCAGGGGCGCTGATCGGCGGCCTGCCGGGCGGCATCGCGGCCTCGCACCTGGGCCCGCGCCGCGCCGTGCTGGGAGGCCTCGCGCTGATGGGCGCCTCCAGCCTGGGCTTCGCGTTCGCGGGCAGCTTCGGGACGCTCGTGGGCGCGCGCGTGCTGCAGGGCGCCGGCAGCTCGTTCACGTGGGCGGGGTCGTTTGCGTGGCTGCTCGCCGCGACCCCGACCGAGCGCCGCGGGGAGATGATCGGGACCGCGATGGGCGCGGCGGTGTTCGGCGCGCTGATCGGGCCCGTGATCGGCGCGGCGGCCGCTCTGGCGGGCCGCGCGGAGGTGTTCTCGGCGCTGGCGGGGCTGTCGCTGCTGCTCGCGGCGTGGACGCGCGCGCTCGCGCCCTCGCCGCCACAGCCCTCCAGCACGAGGGCGCTCGTGCTCGCGCTGCGCACCGGGCGCTTCGCGGGCGGCCTCGCGCTGATGACGCTCGCGGCGCTGCTGTTCGGGATCATCGACGTGCTCGCGCCCCTGCGCCTCGCCGCCGGCGGCTTCAGCGCGGCGGCGATCGGCGCGGTGTGGATCGTGGGCGCCATGTTCGAGACGGCGGGCTCGCCGCTGCTCGGGCGGCTGAGCGACCGGCGCGGCGCGCTCGTGCCGGTGCGCGGGGCGCTCGTCGCGAGCGCGGTGTTCTCGCTCGCGCTCGCCACCGGCGTGCAAAAGGTGCCCTACGCGGCGCTCGTGGTGGGGGCGTCGCTCGGCTACGGCGCCCTGTTCACACCCTCCTTCGCGCTGATCGCCGAGGGCGCGGAGCTCGCGGGCCTGGCGCAGGGCATGGCGTTCGGCGGCATGAACGCGGCGTGGGCGACCGGCGCGCTCGTGGGCCCCGCGGCGGGCGGCGCGATCGCGGGCGCGACCGGCGACTGGATTCCGCTGGTGCTCGCTGCCGCGCTGTGCGGGTGCGCGCTCGCCTTCGTCAGGCTCGCGACCCGCGAGCGCGAGGCCGCGGCGACGCTCGGCGCCGCCTGAGCGCGCACGACCGGGGCGCCGGCGCAAACACGATGGGGTGTGCGCCGGGACGCGTGCGAGCGCCCCGGCGCACGGCAGGGGTCTTTTTCGAGACATTCCCTACCGTTGACGACGCCAGGCGGCGGAGGATCCTTCCCGCGCGGGCGCGATCAGCTGAACAGCAGCTCGCCCACGTAGCCGCCGGGGAGCGCGCCCGGCGGGCACGCGAAGATGGCGCTGGATGTATGCACGATGAAGCGGCTCAGCGCGTCCGAGCGGGCGAGCCGGCGCTGGATCGGGATGAACTGGCGGGCGGGACTGCGCTGGAAGCAGACGAAGAAGAGGCCCGCGTCGGGCTCGCCGCTGGCCGCGTCCGCTCCTTCCCCGTAGGAGTAGCCGCGACGCAGCAGCGGCTCGCCGGCGTTTTCGTCGGGGCTCGCCAGGCGGATGTGAGCGGTTGCGGGGATCACGGGTTCGCCCGCCGCGTTGCGGGCGCGAAGGTCCACGCGGGCGAACTCGCGCGCCTGTCCGAGCGGCGCGCCGCTCGCCTTCATGCGTCCCACCGTGCGCTCCTGCTGCTCGAGCGTGGCGGCGTCCCACGCGCCGAAGCGGATCCGGATGCGCCGCGCGACCATGTAGGTACCGCCGGCCATCCAGCGCGGGCCGTCGCCGGGCTGCGCCCACACGAAGCGCTCGAGCGCTTCGCTGTCCTGCACCCGCAGGTTGTTGGTGCCGTCCTTGAAGCCCATCAGGTTGCGCGGCGTGAGCTGCTCGCGGCTCGTCGAGGAGGTCCGGCCGAAGCCCTGCTGGGAGAAGCGCATCCGCGCTGCGCCGGCGGCTATCCGCGCGAGCACGTGGATCGCGTGGAAGGCGACCTGCGGATCCTCCGCGCACGCCTGCACGCAGAGGTCGCCCCCCGAACTCGCCGCGTCGAGCCGCTCGCCCGCGAACGCGGGCAACTCGCGCAGCTCTGCGGGCGCGCGGCCCTGCAGCCCGAGCCTCGCCGCGCGCTCGCCGCGGAAGATGGCGGGGCCAATGCCAAACGTGATCGTGAGCCGCGCGGGCCCGAGCCCGAGCGCCTCGCCCGTGTCGAGCGGCGCCGCAGACGGCGGCTGAGCCGGCCCATACGCGCGGCCCGCAGCGAGCGTGGCCGCCGCGGCGCTCCACAGTTCGAGCAAACGCCGAAGCTCCGCGCGCGAGTCCGTCGCGAGGTCGAACGCTGCGAAGTGCAGATACTCCTGCGCCGCCGTCGCGATGCCCGCCTGGTGCGGGCCGTAGAACGGCACCGCATCGCCCGCCGCAGAATGCCGCACGCGCGGCTCACGCGCGGCCGCGGACGCGCTCGGGCCGATCAGCGATGCGACCGTGGCGTTGGCTCCGAGCAGGGCCGCGCCCGCGATCGCTCCCCTGCGCGTCAGCCCCGGCGGCGGAGCGCCCGGCGCGTGCTCGGCGCCGGCCACCGTCGCGGGCGGCTTCTTCCTCGGCTCGCCGCTCGTCCCTATTCCCACTGTCTGCGGCGGCTCGCCGCCGCGCCGCTGCACCATGGGTTCGCGGGCACGCCCGCGCACGGGTTCGGCATCGACTTTTCCTGTGGCAGCGGCAGCAGTTTCACTTCGCTCGAGCGCGGATAGTCCTCACCCGGCACTTCGGGGCATTTCGCGAGCAGCTGCGAATCGCACGTGGCCTGCGCGGCGAGCACGCTGCTCGCGGGTTCACCCGTGTTGGGCTGCCCGCAGGTGCCGTGCGTGGCCTGGATTTCGAGCGGGTAGCTCGTGAGCGAGCCGCCGCCGACCTCGACGTTGCCGTGCCAGCAGTTGCCGTTGGTCTCGGGGTTCGACACTTCGCCGATGTCGCCGTTGGTGGGGTTCCCGAACGACCCGTTGTTCGAGAATTTGTTGCCCTCGATCTCGTTGGCGTAGTCGTCGTAGTAACACACATACGTTTCGCCGCTGCCCGAGCCGACCCCGCCCTTGCAGTCGTCTTCCGCAGGAACCTGCGGCGGCGGCGCTTCGGTGGCCGGGTATGGCACCAGCACGATGCCCCACGCGTCGTTGCCGGAGAAGGTGTTGTCGGCGATCAGGTCGTCGCGGCCGCCGGCGATCGTCATGCCCGTCCCCACCAGTCCCGGCGCGCCGTCGCTCGTCGGGGTGGCGCCGTTGTTGTTTTCGATCACCTTGTTTTTGATCATCACCCAGCAGATGTTCGTGCGCTGGGCGCCCGCCGGCGGTTTCGGGTTCGCTTCTTCTTTGGGGCAGATGCCGTCCTGCGGCGAGGGCGCGTCGTCGTTGTTCTGGCTCTGGGTGGCCACGCCCTCCTCGTTGTTCTTGAACACGGAGTTCTCGATCTTCACGTAGCCGCCGGAGTTGGAGCCCGAGTAGCCGAGGTCGTTGCCTTCTGCGCGGCCTTTGTTGATCGTCGCGCGGCAGTTGGGGCACGCGCCGAAGTAGTAGCCGGAGTCGGACATGTTGTTGGCGTAGGTGTTGACGAACGAGCCGGGGCCGTATGTGTTGGACGCGTACAGCCCGTACTCGTCGGATGGCTTTTCATGTCCGCCCCAGTAGGTCGAGGTCGAGCTCAGGAAGCTGCCCCACCACGAGCCGATTTCCTGTTTGCCGGAGGCGCCGCCTCCGTCGAACCACACCGAGTCGCCGCCGTGGTTGGAGCCGAGGAAGTTGCAGGTGGAGAAGTTCTGCAGGTGAACGCCACTCGCCTTGTACACGACGATCCCGTTGTTGCCGAGCCACGCTTCGCCTTCGGCTGGGCCGAAGATCTGGTCCGCTTCCGCGGAGCTGCACTCGGGCGAGCCGGGCTTGGTGCCGTCGATCATCACCGTGTTGCGGTTCATGCCGCGGATGTGCAGGCGGGGCGTGGTGATGAGCACGTCAGCGGCGGCCTGGTCGTCGCCGAGCGCGCCCGGGATCGTCTGCGATTCGCTCTGTTTGTAATCGCCGGGGCCGATCAGGATCCAGTCGCCGGGCCGCGCCGCCTTGACTGCCTGCTCGAGGTTCGAGTAGGAGCCCGGGATCCCGTTGTATTCGCCGACGAGCAGCACGTCGCGGGAAAGGCTGCTCGCCTTGGAGGTGTGGCGCGCGCGCGAGCTGCGGGTCGTCGCGTGCGAGCGGCGCGCGGCGGCCTGCGCCACGGCCGGGACGAGCACGAGCGCGAGTACGAGCGCCGCCAGCACGCCGAGGGCGCCGGGCCGGAGGCGGGCGGTCGAGTGGGCAGGCATGGTCGGCACCTCCGTGGCGATCGAACGACGAGATGTTTGCGCGCGGTGGCGAGCCCCCGCAACCGGCGCCACGGGCCGTTTTACCCAGGCGAACGAGCGTCTAAACGTTTCGACTCCGCGAGCCCGCGGGCGCCCCGTGCGCCGCGAGGGCGAGGATCCGCTCGGGCGTGAGCCTGCGCGGCGAGAGGCTCACGCCGGCCGCGGCGAACTCCACGCGGCGAGCCGTCTCCAGCTGGTCGCGGCCGTATGGCACTACAACCGCCGGGACCCCCGCGGAGAGCAGGGCCGCGTCAAGCGGCAACGAGGAGCACGCGCGGGCCGGCTGCGCACGCCGCCGAAGCGGGCGCGGTCACACCTCGAAAACCGATCTCTCACATGCGCGCAACCGTCACGTCACACACCAGCAACACGTCACCACTCCGCAACAGGCGGGTCACACGAGCGCAACCAGAGAGACGTGGAGCGCGGCAAGGGTTACGTGCACCGGGCGGTGCCGTACGGCAGCCGGGAAGTGAAAAGGGCAACCCACACCACCAAGGAGAGCACGCATGCGACGCAAGCAAGCTGCTTCAGCGCTGCTGGCAGCGCTGGCAGTCTCAGGGGGAGCGTACTCGCTGCCCAATCGGCCACCGCGCACGCGCCCGGTCGCGCGTCGCGCGCGGCCGCGTCACAGGTGAAGAGCGCGAAGAGCGTCGAACCTACGACCGCGACGCCGATCAAGCACGTGGTCGTGATCTTCCAGGAGAACGTCTCGTTCGACCACTACTTCGGCACCTACCCCAACGCGGCCAACGCTGACGGGCAGCCGTTCAAAGCGCTGAAGGGGACGCCGCCCGTGGACGGGCTGCCGCCGGCGACGAGCGAATCGCTTCCCCCGCAGCTGCGGCACAGCACGAATCTGCTCTTCAGCAACCCGAACGCGTCGAACCCGCAACGCCTCGACAGCAGCGCCACCGGCCTGCCGGGCAACGCGGGCGGCCAGCTGACCTGCGACCAGGACCACAACTACAGCGACGAGCAGCAGGCCTTCGACGGCGGCAACATGGACCGCTTCGTACAGAGCGTCGGCACGGGGGGTGGCACGACTCCGTACGGAGCACCCTGCAACGCGAACAGCGTGATGGACTACTACGACGGCAACACCGTCACGGCGCTGTGGAACTACGCGCAGCACTATTCGATGAGCGACAACTCGTACGGCACCACGTTCGGCCCGTCGGCGCCGGGAGCGGTCAACCTCGTATCCGGCGACACCGGCGAAGTGGACACGGCCCACCTCGCCAACAGCCCGTCGATTGCGACCTCCACCTCGCCGAACGCCGACCTCACTCCAAACGGCCTCGGCGGCTACTCGCTGACGAGCGACGCCCAGCCATACTGGGATGACTGCTCGACGCGCGACGCCGTCGCGCTGAAGGGCGCGAACATCGGCGACGAGCTCAACGCAGCGGGCCTCTCGTGGGGCTGGTTCCAGGGTGGCCTGCGGCCGAGCACGAGCTACGCCGAAGCGCTCGCGGCGACCGGCAAATCCGGCCAGCCCGACAGCACCTTCATCCCGGACGAGTTCAGCTCGTATTTCGCCGCCGCCGAACACCGGCCCGCGCACTCGTCCAACCAGAACCTGTGCAGCAGCGTGCACCCGGTCGGCGTTGCGCTCGGCGGCACGGGCCAGTGGGGCTACAAGGACGACTACATCGCCCACCACGAGCCGTTCGAGTACTACGCCTCGACGGCCAACCCGCACCACCTGACGGTGCCCACGGGCGCCGGCGGGCAGGACACGCTCGCGGGCCTGCAGGAGATCGGCCACGACACGCAGGCGTACGTGAGCGGGGTGCCGCAGTTCAACACCCCCAACCACCAGTACGACACGAGCGACTTCAGCCAGCTCGTGGAAGCGATCAACCGCAAAGAACTACCGGCCTCGGCGCTGCCGCAGGTGAGCTTCCTGAAGGCGCCCGGCTACGAGGACGCCCACGCGGCCTACTCCGAGCCCGCCGACGAGCAGCAGTTCATAGCCGGCGTCGTCAACGCGCTGATGCGCTCGCCCGACTGGAAGAACACGGCGATCCTCATCAACTACGACGACTCCGACGGCTGGTACGACCACGCGTACAGCGGCGTGGTGAACCCGTCGCAGTCGCCGGCCGACAACCTGACGAACACCTCTTTCACCGTGTCCACGTCGGGAACCTCCGGCCAGTGCGGGAGCGAGCCCCCGTCGCCGCTGGCCGGCGAACAGGGCCGCTGCGGCTTCGGGCCGCGCCTGCCGCTGCTGCTGATCTCGCCGTATGCAAAGAAGAACCACGTGGACAGCAACGTCTCAGACCAGACCTCGATGATCAACTTCGTCGAGTACAACTGGGATCTGCCCGGCATCTCGGGCTCGTTCGACCAGCTGCTCGCCGGTCAGGACGCGACCGAGGGCGTGCCCTTCGACCTCGGTGGCCTGTTCGAATTCTCGGGCAGGAAGGACGGGCGGCTGTACCTGAACCCGAACACGGGGCAGCGCCAGAAATAGGCGCGCGGCCCGCAGCAGGGCACATGCCAGAAGGAGAGACGGCGCACACGGCCCGCGACTCGAGAGAGTCGCGGGCCTGCGCCGCCTGCGGGGCGGCGCCGGGCGCGCTCGCGTGAGATGATCGTGGCGGGTTGCCGGCTGGAAAGGCGGTACGCGCATGGCGGATCAGAGCAGCGGTCAGCAGTTCGTCTCGAGGGGGTTCACCGGGCGGCGGAGCACCCCCGACGAGATCAGGCGGCGGCTGCCGCCGGGGCAGTATGCGGAAAGCGGGTTCCCCGTTCTCACCGCGGGCCCCACGCCCGGGGTGGAGCGCCAGAGCTGGAGCTTCGAGATCGACGGGATGGTGGAGAGCCGGCGCTCGTGGAGCTGGGCCGAGTTCTCCGAGCTCCCGTTCGAAACGGTGCCGTGCGACATCCACTGCGTGACCAAGTGGTCGAAGATCGGCACGAGCTTCGGCGGAGTGTCGCTCGACACGCTGCTCGCCCAGGCGCAGCCGCGCGGCGCCTACGCGATGGCGTACTCCTACGGCGGATACACCACCAACCTCGCGCTGTCGGATCTCGCCGGCGAGAAGGCGTGGGTGGTGACCGAGTGGGAGGGCGAGCCGCTGCCGCGTGAACACGGCGGCCCCGCGCGCCTGCTCGTGCCGCACCTGTACTTCTGGAAGAGCGCCAAGTGGCTCGCGGGGCTGCGCGTGATGGACCACGAGGAGCCCGGGTTCTGGGAGTCCAACGGCTACCACATCCGCGGCGACCCGTGGAAGGAGCAGCGCTATTGGAGCGACTGACGCCCCCCGAGCAGCGCGCGCCCGAGCAGCGCGCGCCCGGGCTCTGGCAGATCGGGACCGTCACCGCGATCCGCGTGGAGACGCCGCGCGTGAAGAGCTTCCGCATCGCGCTGCCGATGTGGGTCGCGCACCTCCCGGGCCAGCACTACGAAGTCAGGCTCACCGCCCCCGACGGCTACAGCGCGCAGCGCTCCTACTCGATCGCCTCCTCGCCGCTCGAGCAGGACGCGGTCGAGCTGACCGTGGAACGGCTCAGCGACGGCGAGGTGTCGGGCTACATGCACGACGTGCTGCGCGAGGGCGACGCGCTCGAGGTGCGCGGCCCGTTCGCCTCCTACTTCGTGTGGCGCGGCGAGAGCCCCGTGCTGTTGCTCGGCGGCGGCTCCGGCGTGGTGCCGCTGATTTCGATGCTGCGCCACCGGCGGCTCACCGCGCCCGAGCTGCCGATGCGCCTGATCTATTCGGTGCGCTCGCCCGAGGAGCTGATCTACGCGCACGAGCTCGGCGAGGACGCGGTGCTCGCGTTCACGCGCGAGGCGCCCGCCGGCTGGGACGGGCACACGGGCCGGATCGACGAGCCGTTCGTGCGCGCGCAGAGCGCCGCGTTCGCGTCGGGGCCGGCGTTCGTGTGCGGCAGCAACGGCTTCGTGGAGACCGCCGCGCGGCTGCTGCTCGACGCGGGCTTTCCGCCCGAGCGGGTGCTCACCGAGCGCTTCGGCCCGAGCGGCTGAAACGCGCTCGATGCCGCCCCACCTCGCCGCCGGGCGCCGCGCCGCGCGGGTGCGCCCTCCATCAAAGAGAGTGCGCGCACGGGCGCGGGATTTGGCAGGATGCGGGGCGAGGAGGTTTGGAATCTCGCGCCTTCGGCGCGAGGCGGATAGGGAGGTCTCACACATGAGGTACCGCTCACGACTCGCAGCCACGGTGCTCGCAGCCGGATTGGGGACGGGGGCGCTCGCCTCCTCCGCGCTCGCCGCCAAGGGCGGCGTGATCCAGGAAGTCTCTCCGGCGGCGCAGGCCGCGTCCCAGGTGGCCGCCACGCCGCCCGCCGCTCCCGTCGAATTCGACGTGGGGCTCGCGCTGCGCGACCCCGCGGGCGCCGCGGCGCTCGCCCGCGAAGTGAGCGGACCCTCGAGCGCCGGCTACGGCCGCTACCTCACCCCCGCAGAATGGGAGGCGCGCTTCTCGCCCGCCCAGTCGTCGGTCGAAGCGGTGAGCTCGTGGCTGCGCGCGCACGGCATCGCGGTGCAGGGCGTCACGCCCGACCGCATGACGATCCAGGCGAGCGCGCCCGCCGCCACCGTCGAAGCGGCCTTCGCCAGCGCGCTCGGCGAGTTCAAGGCCGCGGGGCACGTGGTGCGCCTCGCCAAGCGCGCGCTCAGCGTGCCGAGCTCGATCGCGGCGCTCATCTCGGGCGTGGTCGGAGTGGACCAGGGCGTGGTGAAGCCCCAGGGGCTGACCGGCGCGGACACCCGCGGCGCGAAGCGCAGCGCGGCGCGCACCGGGAGCGCGCTGCCGCCCCCGTTCGTAGTGGGCAAACCGTGCTCGAAGTACTTCGGCCAGAAGCTCGACACCACCGACCCGCCGTACGGCAAGGGGTATCCCGAAGTGCTGCCCTACGCGCCGTGCGGCTACACGCCCTCGCAGCTGCAGTCCGCCTACGGGCTCGCCGGCGCGATCGCCGGCGGCGTCAACGGCAAGGGCGTGAAGGTCGCGATCGTGGACGCGCTCGCCTCGCCCACGCTGTTCGCCGACGCGCACCAGTACAGCGAAAACAACCAGCCCGGCGCGACGCTCGAAAAGAGCCAGTTCTCGGAGCTGCTCGACAAGCCGTTCGAAATCAGCGAAGAGTGCATCGCCGAAGAAGAATGGGCCGACGAGCAACACCTCGACGTCGAGGCCGTGCACGCGATGGCGCCCGGCGCGAAGATCCTCTACGTGGGCGCCAAGACGTGCTCGCTCGCCGCGCTCGAGAGCGCCGTGCAGCAGGTCGTGGACGGCCACCTCGCGAGCATCGTCACCGACTCGTGGGCCAACAACGCGCTGCTTGAACCCGAAGAAGCCCGCAAGGCCTTCGACAACGTGCTGATGATGGCCGTCGGCACCGGAGTCGGCGTGCAGTTCTCCTCCGGCGACGAAGGCGACGAATTCGTCACCGTCGGGACCAACAGCCCCGACTACCCCTCCTCCAGCCCGTACGCCACCGCGGTGGGCGGCACGTCTCTCGAGGTCGGCAAACACGGCGAACGGCTCGGCGAGTTCGGCTGGTCCACCGGTCGCAGCGTGCTCTGCACCGAACTGCTCGAAGAGCTCGAATACCCCGGCTGCACCTCGTCGAAGCTCGAAGCGTGGCTGCCGGGGCCGCCCGGCGAATACCAGTACGGCGGCGGCGGCGGCACGAGCATCTACTACGCCGAGCCCGCCTACCAGGAAGCCGTCGTGCCCGCCGCGCTCGCCGAGCGCTACTCGGGGCTCACCGGGACGCGCAACCGCGTGGTGCCCGACATCTCGATGGACGGCGACCCGTCCACCGGGTTCCGCCTCGGCGAAACGCAGGAATTCCCGGGCGGGCCGCGCTACAACGAATACCGGCTCGGCGGCACCAGCCTCTCCTCGCCGCTGCTCGCCGGCGAGCTGGCCGACGCAGACCAGGCCGCGGGTAAAGCGCTCGGGTTCGTGAACCCGCTGCTGTACAAGCTCGCGTCGCTGCCCGCCACCTACGAAGGCGCGTTCTACGACGTGGTGCCCGGCGGCAAGCAGGCGCTCGCGCGCATCGACTACCTCAACGAAATCAACGCGCGCGAAGGCGTGCTCACCTCGGTGCGCACCATCGAATACGAGGGCAAGCAGGAATACTGCGACGAAGCCGGCAACTGCGAGAAGGAGAAGAACATCCTCAGCACCAATGCCGGGTTCGACTCGATGACGGGCATCGGCGCTCCCGGCGCGGGCTTCCTCGCGGAGGTGAGCGCCCCGTAGCGCGCGGCCGCACGACCGGCGAGCGGCGCATCCTCGAGAAGGTCCGCGCGATCCCCGAGGGGTTCGTGCGGACCTACGGGGACATCTCGCCCGGCGCGCCCAGGGCCGCCGGGCGGGTGCTCAGCGAGCTGCACGACCGCGAGGTCCCGTGGTGGCGCGTGGTGCGCGCCGACGGGTCGCTCGCGGTCGGCGCCAAGCAGCGCGCGCTGCTCGAACGCGAGGGCGTGCCGTTCCGCGAGGGGCCGTCGGGGCGCGTGGACCTGCGCGTCGCGCGCATCGCCGACGATTGAGTGAACGCGGCGCGCGCGGCGCGCAACCCATCGCTCGCAGTAGGTGAAGTACGATCGACGCGCCGCTCGCCCCGGCTCGCGGGCGCGCGATCAGCCGCCCTCTAGAGAAAGGCCCTCACATGCCGCTCGCCACTTACACGTTCGGAGACGCGCTGCTGTCGGTGCTCGAGATCGCGCTGCTGTTCCTGTGGATCTGGGTGGCGGTCGTAGTCGTCTTCGACGTGTTCCGCAGCCACGACCTGTCGAACTGGGCGAAGGCGCTGTGGATGCTGTTCATCATCCTGCTCCCGTACGTGGGCGTGCTCGCGTACCTGATCGTGCGCGGCCACGCGCTGCACGAACACCGCGAACAGGACCTCGCGCAGGCCCAAGCGTTCGAACGCTTCCTGCGCAGCGGTGGCGGGAGCGACGCCGGCGGCGGCGCCGGGGGCGGCCACGCCGACGACCTCGCGAAGCTCGCCGAGCTGAAGGACCGCGGCGTGCTCACCGACGAGGAGTTCGCGCGGGCGAAGGAGCGGGTGCTGCAGTAGGGCGCGCCGGCGCGCCTATCCGGTCGCGTATTCGTCGTGGCGGCGGATCCACAGCGAATCGGTGGCGCTCTCGTCACGCCCCTTGGGGGTGCGGTCGAGCAGGGCGTAGAACGCCATCCCGACCTCGAGGCCGCGCGCCGTCGTGACGTACGTCCGGTACACCGCCCCGTCGTCCAGCGCGTAGACGCTCAGGCCAGGGCCCTCGGTGACGTATCCCAGCGGGTCGGTGCCGCACAGGCGCGCGTTCTCCTCGACCGTCGGCGGGATCTCGCCTTCGAGCCATCCCTTCAGCTCCTCCTCGGTGTGCAGAAAGCCGACGTCGCGGTTGAAGTCGCTGCCGTCGCTCGAGACCCAGCCGATCTCCCAGCCCATGCGCTCCCTGAATGCGAGCAGCCGCTCGAGCGGAGCGCGCGAGGCGAGCAGCAGGGTCGTGTCCCTGGCCCGCAGGTGCGCCACCTGCGGTGCGAGCGTGTCGGCAATCGACGAGCACACGGGGCACCCCGCCGTATAGGGCGGGCCGAACATGAAGTGGTAGACAACCAGCTGCGAGCGGCCGTCGAACAGCTCCGCGAGCGTCTTGTGGCCACCCTCGGTCTCGAAGCTGTACTTCTTCTCCAGGCGCACCCACGGAAGCGCGCGCCTCTTCTTCGTGAGCTCGTCGCCGCGGCGCGTGAGCTCCTTCTCCTCCGTGAGCAGCTCCTCGCGCTCCGCCTGCCACTCCTCCTGTGTGCCGATCCTGTGCTGCGTCATGCGGCTGCCACCTCCTGCGTGGGTTCGCCGGTGAGGTCGTAAGGCTATATAGTTAGCAGAATGGCTAACGATGCGTTCAGGGCGCTCGCCCACCCGATCCGCCGAGACATCGTGGAACGGCTCAGCGGCGGCGGGGCCACCGTCGGAGAGGTGACCCGCGGCCTGGACGTGTCCAAGCCCACGATCTCGCGGCACCTGAAGACGCTGGAGGAGGCGGGCGTGGTGAGCCGCGTGGTCGACGGCAGGACGCATCGCCTCGCGCTGCGGCCCGAGGCGCTCGCGCAGGCGTCGGGCTGGATCGACGACCAGCGCGCGCGCTGGGAGCGCCTGTTCGACGTGGTCGGGGAGTACATCGAGGAGCGCAGGGCGCGCGGATGAGCGGCGGGCCCCGGCGCGTGCTCCGCATCGAACGCAGCTTCGCCGCGAGCGCGGAGGAGGTGTTCGACGCGTGGACCAGTCCCGAGGTGATGCGCCGCTGGCTGCACGTGGGCCCCGAGTGGAGCACGCCGGTGGCCGAGGCCGACCTGCGGGTCGGCGGCGGGGTGCGGGTCGTGATGCGCACGCCCGAGGGAGGAGAGGCCGAGATGTGGGGCGAGTACACGCTCATCGACCGGCCGCGGCGGCTCGTCATGAAGTGGACGTTCGGGGACGACCCCGCCAATGAGCAGCTGATCGAGCTCACCTTCTCGGAGTCCGAGGGCGCGACGACCGTGGTGATGGTCAACAGCGGGATCTCCACGGACGAGCGCCGCGACTCCCAGGACGACGGATGGAACGGCTGCCTGACCGAGCTCGAGCGGATGCTGGCGGGCTGAGCCGGCAAGCCACCGCGGGAAGGAGGGATTCGATGGAGATCAGGTTCACGGGAGAGCTCGCGCAGCGCCGCGCTCTGCGCGAGCGCGTCCAGCAGCTCGGCCCGGCGATCGTGCTGGTCGTGGCCGCGGGCGCGTGCTGGGCGATCACCGCGCGGCGCATGCAGGGCATGGACATGGGCCCCGGCACCGAACTGGGCGGTCTCGGCTGGTTCGCGGTGGTGTGGCTCACGATGATGGCCGCGATGATGCTGCCGTCGCTCCTGCCGATGGCGCTCGCGCACGCGGGCGCGAGCAGACGCGCCGGCGCCCCCTCGCCGAGCGTCGCGGCGGTCGTCTTCGCGGTCGGGTATCTGCTGAGCTGGCTCGCCGTCGGCGTGCTCGCATACGGCGCGATCGAAGGCGTTCGCTCGCTCCACGTGTCGTGGCTCGGCTGGGAGCGCGGCGGGCGCTACCTCGCCGGCGGCGTGATCGTGGCGGGCGCCCTGTATGAGCTCGCGCCCATCAAGGCCGCGTGCCTGCGCCACTGCCGCACACCGCGGCTGCTCACCGAGCGCTGGCGGCCCGGCATGTCGGGCGCGCTCATGACCGGCGTCGAGCACGGCGGCTTCTGCGTGGGCTCGAGCTGGGCGCTGATGGCCGCGCTGTTCGCGCTCGGCGTGATGAGCCTCACCTGGATGATCGTGGTGGCGGCGCTCGTCGCGCTCGAGAAGCTGCTGCCGTGGGGCAGCCCCGCCGTGCGGAGCACCGCGGCGTTCATCGCCGTGCTGGGAATAGCCGTGGCGTTTGTGCCGGGGCACGTGCCGGGGTTGACGATTCCCGGTTAGCGCCCGTCGCCGGGGCCGCACAGCTCCACGCAGATGACCGCGCTCGCCGCGAACACGCCCTCGCCGAACTGCCTCTCGCCCACCGCCTGCTCGTCCACGCGCTCCCAGCCCCGCCGCGCGTCATGGGCGTACACCTCGAATCGCAGCACGCTCAAGCCCGCCCGCTGCACGCGGCCGCGGAACGTCTCGGGCGAGTACTGGCGCAGCCACCCGAGGTCGGCGTCGCGGCCGCCCGGAACCGTGATGAGCACCCTGCGCGCCACGCGGCCGAGCTCGCGCATCGCCTCCACGTCGCCCGCCCCGCCGCTCGCGACGTTGTAGTGCGCGTTGTCCATGCCGATGTGCTCGAGCGTCGAGATGCAGGTCGCCGCATCGAACGCGGCGTCACCGAACGGCAGAGATCTCACGTCCGCGACGTGGCTGACGATCCCCGGGAGGTCCGTTGGCGCGAGATCCACCGTTTCCACGCGCTGCGCCAGGCGCACGAGGAGGCGCTTGTAGACGACAGGCGCGAACGCCGTGCCCACGTCGAGCACGCGCGCGCCGGGGTTCGACGGAAGCGCTCGCAGGATCCACGGGATCTCGATCACGCGCTCACTCAGCCCAACGCCGACCCCGTCCAGGGGCGCGTCGTCCGACACGAGGCGCTCGATCAGCCGCTCCTCCGCGAAGGCGATACGCGTCGCCGCGTCGCCGCGTACGAGCCGCGGCAGATGGGCGGCCTGGCCGACGCGCAGAGCCCACGGCTGCGGAAGGCGCACGCGCAGCGATCGGAACATGTCTGACGGAGTCGCGACAGGCACGCCGAGAGCTTAGTCGGGCGCCCGAATGCGGCGGGTTTGGGCCCCTGCGCAGCACCATGGACCAAACGGGTGGATACGCCGAGCCTGCCGTCTAGCGCACGGTGATCGTTCGC
The DNA here is from genome assembly GCA_963813685.1 of uncultured Solirubrobacteraceae bacterium. GTDB lineage: Bacteria > Actinomycetota > Thermoleophilia > Solirubrobacterales > Solirubrobacteraceae > Palsa-744. Next base: position 88,135 of record CAWEZQ010000011.1, on the reverse strand, counting down.
GTGCCGACGGTGAGACTCGTGCCGGTCGGGTAGAACAGCGGTGAGTTATTGCGTGCCCCGTAGGCGTAGGAGACTCTGATGTGGGCGGTGCCCCAGCAGTTGTTCTGAGCGATCTGCTTCGTGACGATCTGCCCGGCGCGGACGTCCGATAGGACCGGCCCCTCCTGCGTGTCAACGCCGCAGCTGACCGAGACGAGGTACGCGGACGCTCCACCGCTAACGGGCACGCGGGCGCGGAAGCTGATGACGAACATCGGCAGCAGCACCGTCCGGTCGCGCAGCCGCACTCGCCTCTTGGCAAGCGCGACCGACACGGGAGACGCGACGCTTGCGGCGGTCACTCCTGGGACGGCGATCGGCTGTTCCCCTACGTGCGGGCAGGCCCGCGCGGTGTGACCGCGTTCTTGACCAGGGTTGCAGACCTGCCCGTTGGCGTATGTGATCTCACGGATGGTGCCGAGGCCCGGGCCGCCCGGTTCGTACCCGCCGACTTCCGGGCCGAGCTTCGCCGGAGCTCGCAGGACGACGAGATAGGCGCCCTGTGCTCCGACGGTCGAGACCGTGTGCTGCACTCCGCTCGGGTCGGCGTAGGTGATCGTGCGCGCCAGAGGGCCGGCCATACCTGCCATCACAAGCCGCTCATCCCTTGCCGGGCACACCCGCGTCGGGGGGCTGATACGCCGGCCCGGCGCAGAGCATGACTGCTCGACGAGCTGCCCGTTTGCGGGCGTGCCATCCACGAACACCCCCGCGAACGCGTGGCCGCGCGCATCCATCGGCGCGCACGGGAACGGGCCTTCCAGATCGTCGACGGGGAGGGCGTGGAAGCGCCCGTCGTTGGCGAACGCGCCGTCCTGGCCGATCACCCCGAGCGCTCCCCGCACGACACGACCAAGCTGTAGGCACCCGTAGCCGCGGGTCGTGGCGATGAAGCGCGCCCCCCAAGCCGGTCCGCCCGCTGGGTCGCTGGTCCGCAGCGTGATCGCAGCCGAACTGCCGGGCAGTGGGACGCCAAGACCCCTGTGTGGCTGAAGGGGCGGCACAGTGACCGGGGCGCCGGTCAGGAAGAGCTGTTGCGCTGCCAGTGCGGCGGCGGCGAACCCGACGATCAAAAACGCGGCCGCGAGCAGCGGTGAGCGCCACCACGCCCTTACGCCCGTGGAGCGAGCGCGGGTGCCCACGGCGACGAGCCGCGGGCCCCTCCGCGCCGCAGCGACCAGCTCACGCTCGAGCTCGGGCACGAGCGCGCTCGGGTGATCCATGTCGTCGAGCGTCTTGGTCATCGTGATCCCTCCAAGCCCTTTCGTATCAGCGCGAGGCCGCGGTGCACCCGCTGGCGCACCACCGCCTCAGAACATTCGAGCTCGCTCGCAAGCTCGCGGTATGAGCGCTCGTCAATCACGCGCCCCCTCACCGCGACACGCTGCTCGGCGGTCAAAGCCGACAGCCACCGATCGACCTGCGCGTCGGCGAGCAGGCTCGCGGTCTCCTCGACCGAGGCGACCAGCCGCGTGTCGAGCGTCAGCGCCGCCATCCCACGGCGCGAGCGAGCACTCGCCTCGACCCGACCGCGAGCGAGACCGCCCGCGAGTACATGACGCGCGATCCCCAGCAGCCACCCGCGCGCCTCTCCCCTCGCGGGATCGAATCCCTGATGAGATTCCAGAGCACGCGCAAACGTCTCGGCGGTCAGGTCAATCGCGAGATCGCCGCGGCCCGTCGCCCGCACGAAGAACGCGAGCACGAGGCGCTCATGACGCCGATAGAACACACCGAACCCCTCGGGGTCGCCCGACGGATCACGCAGCAGCTCCTCATCACTCCGGTCTCGATCCCGCACGACCATGTATTGCAACTGAACATCACGGCTGTGACAACGACCTCACCGCGCCGACCCGGCTCCCGGTCGGCATCGGGCTCGCGCCGCTGGTCGTGGGGCAGCCCCCGCAGCGGGTCGCGCCCAAGGGTGCGTTCCAGATCGGCGGCGGCTTGCTGAGTGGGCGATCCTGGACTCGAACCAGGGACCTCTTCCTTATCAGAGAAGCGCTCTAACCGACTGAGCTAATCGCCCTTTGGGCGTCATCGTACCGATGTCGCTGGGCCGCCCGGCGGCGGCGTCCCGGCCTTGCGCCGTGCGGGTGGTCCAGTAGCGGGACAGTCCGGGTCCGGGACTATCGTGCGGGCCGGCGCTCACCCCGGCACGAGATGCTCGACCACAGCGCCGAGTGCGTCGAGACGTTCCGCCACGATCGAGCGGTGGCACGCGTGCGGGTCGCGCTCGACGCACAGCAGCGCGCTCGCGTGCTCGCGCGGCAGGCCGTCCGCGAACGCGCGCAGGTCCACGTGCGCGAGGATCTCCCGCTCATAGCCCTCGCGGTACTCGTCCGCGAGCACCACCCGCGAGCGCTTGCCCACGCCCTCCCGCGCGTCGGCGCCGTACTGCAGCTGGCGCAGCTCCGTCGTCGGCGCGAGCTCCCTGCGGTGCTCGTACGCGAGCCCCGCCCCAGCGAGCGCCTCCTGCAGGCGCGCAGCGTTCGCCCACGCGTACTCGGGGCCGCGCACCCCGCGACGCTGGCGCACGTCCACCACGAGGCCCACGCCGCTTCGCTCGAGCGCCGCCAGGAAGGTCGCGAGCGTCCACCCGTACACGCCGATCGTGCACACGCGCGGGCCCGCGGCCACCGCACGCCCCCTACGCCACGGCGCGCGGCCGCAGGCGGCGCGCCAGCTCGAGCGCCTCCTCGGCCGAGGCGAAGGAGATCTCCGCGCGAAAGCCGCCGCCGCGCGCCGCGCGAACCCGCACCTCCGCGCCGAGCGCCCCCGCGAGCTCGTCCGCTATGTCGCGCTCTGCCTGCTGCCGATCCGCGCCGGCGCGTGTCGGCTTCTGGCGCGCGACGTCGCCCGAAGCGCCGGAGCGCGTGTTGCTCTCCCGGGCGCGCGCTTCGGCGGTGCGCACCGACCAGCCATCGACCGCGGCCGCGCGCGCGAGCCGCCGGCGCGCGTCGTGGTCCTCGGCCAGCAGCAGCGCCCTGCCGTGCCCCTCCGCTGAGACTCCCGTCCTCCAGCAGCGCGAGCGCCTCGTCGGGCAGCTCGAGCAGCCGCAGCAGGTTGCTGACCGCCACGCGGCCGCGGCCCACGCGGCGCCCCACCTCCTCGCGCGTGAGCCCCAGCTCCTCGACCAGGCGCCGCGCACGCGCGCGCCTCCTCGACCGGGTTCAGGTCCTCGCGCGCCATGTTCTCGATCAGCGCGAGCTCGAGCGCCGCCGCGTCCTCGCGCGGGCGCACCAGCGCCGGCAGCGCGTCGAGGCCCGCCAGGCGCGCCGCGCGCCAGCGGCGCTCGCCGGCGACGAGCTCGTACGTCCCGCCGCGGCGCGGCGTCACGAGCACCGGCTGCAGCACGCCGCGCTCGCCAGCGACTCGGCGAGCGCGCTCAGCGAGTCCTCGTCGAAGCGCTTGCGCGGCTGAGCCGGGTTGGGCGCGATCAGCTCGAGCGGGAGCTCGCGCAGCTCCTCCTCGCTGCCCGGGCCCGCCTCGGACACCGAGAGGATCGCCTCGAGGCCGCGACCCATGCCGCGCTTCGGCCTAGCCACGGGCGGCCACCTCCTGCGCGAGCTCGAAGTACGCCTCCGCGCCCGCGCTGTGCGGGTCGTGGTGGGTCACCGGCAGGCCGTAGCTCGGCGCCTCGCCCACGCGCACGTTGCGCGGGATCACCGTGTCGAACACCAGGTCGGGGAAGTGCTCGCGCACCTCGCGCTCCACGTCCTGCGCCAGCCGCGTGCGGCCGTCGTGCATCGTCAGCAGCATCCCCGCAACCGTCAGGCGCGGATTCAGGTCGCGCTGCACGAGCGCGAGCGTATCCAGCAGCCCGGCCAGACCCTCGAGCGCGAAGTACTCCGTCTGCACCGGCACGATCACGCGGTCTGCTGCCACCAGCGCGCTCACCGTCAGCGGGCCCCAGCGACGGCGGGCAGTCGAGCAGCACGTACTCGAAACGCTCCCGGACCGCCACAAGGCTGTCGCGCAGCCGCTGCTCGAAGTCGTCGATCCGCGGAAGCTCGACGTTCGCGCCCGCGAGGCCCGCGCCGGACGGCAGCAGCATGCAAACCCGGGACCGAGCTCGTCGTGATCGCGTCCGCCGCCGTCGCCTCGCCGCTCAGCACCTCGTACAGCCCCGGCGCCCGGTCGCGCGGCATGCCGAGCCCGACCGTCGCGTTGGCCTGCGGGTCCACGTCCACGAGCAGCGTGCTGTAGCCGGCCTCCGCGATGCACGCCGCCACGTTCACCGCCGTCGTCGTCTTGCCCACCCCGCCCTTCTGGTTGGCGATCGCGTACACCGTGCCCACGGCCCATCAAGCTAGCGCCGATCGCGCTCAGCCGCCCAGCGGCCGCTTGCGCGCCATGCCCGCGCGCCGGGGAAACCGCTCCGGGGTGGCGCGAAGCTTGGCGAACACGTGCAGGTGGCGCTCGCGCGCGCCCTCGAACGGGTGCACGCTGCGCACCTCCACCCGCTCCATCCCGAGCTCGCGCGCGGCGCGCCCCGCAGCCGCCTCCTCCTCGGCGTTGCGCCTCCCGCGCCAGTCCACGAGCGTCCCGCTCACGCGCAGCAGCGGCGCCGCGTACTCCAAAACCACCGGCTGGGGCGCGAGCGCGCGCGCGACCGTCACGTCGCTCGCCCGGAGCCCCTCGAGCCACTCCTCCGCGCGCGTGCGCACCGGCGTCGCGTTGCGGATTCCCGCGGCCGAGCACATGCGCGCGAGGAAGTCGCAGCGGCGCCCGTTGCTCTCGACCAGGCTCACCCGCGCGCCGGGCAGCGCGATCGCCAGCGCGAGGCCCGGGAAACCCGACTCCGCTGCCCAGGTCCGCCAGGCGGGACGCCCCCCGCACCACGTCGAGCTCGAGCGCGACCAGCGAATCCGCCACGTGCGCGTCCAGCGCGTCCTCGCCGCGGATCGCCGTCGGTGCCAGCGGGTCCTCCCGCAGGGCCGTCAGAAGCGCCGCGACCCGCTCGCGTTGGCGCTCGTCGAGGCCGAAGCGCGCGAGCTCGGCCAGCGCGCGAGCCGCCTCAACGCCCATATCTGCTGAAGAAGTCCGCGTATGTGCGGCGCATCTCGCGCACCCTGCCGGCCACGTGCGCGTCCAGCTCGTCGGTCAGCACCGACTCCACGACCGGCAGCACGTCCTCCGCGAGCGCCCTCCCGCGCGCCATCCACTGGTAGTACTCGCGGCCCCCGTGGTTGTAGGGCCCGTACAGGCGCGAGCGCGGGAAGCGCCGTACCAGCCAGCGGAACAGCGACTCGTGGCGCACGTGCATGCGCAGCGTGATCTGGGGATAGCGTCCGTCCCCGCCGAAATGGCCCTCGCCGATCAACACGCCCGCGACGAGGCCCTTCTCGAGGTCGCTCAGCTCCTCCGTGCGGTCCGTCCGGGTGTGCGCGCCCGCCACGCGGCGAATTGTTTCACCGTCATGAAAAACGTGAAACACCATCGGCCCGGCGAGGCTCGTCGCCGGCCTGCCGGCGGCCGGGGCGAGCTGTCGGCGCGATGTCGGGCGTTGCCCGCGAGTTGTTTCACCGTCATGAAAAACGTGAAACACCCTCGGCCCCGCGCGGTGGCTCGGCGGCCAGGCCCGATGCAGCCCCCCCGGAGGTTGTTTCACCGTCATGAAAAACGTGAAACGCCGGACGCCCCGTGCGGCCCGCAGGCCGCGACGCACGCGTCTCAGGCGTCGTCTACGGGCGAGATGACGAGGAAACGCTCGGGCTCGTTGCCCTCGCTGTGGGTCTCCACGTCGCCGCGATCGCGCAGGTACTCGTGCACGATCCGCCGCTCGAACGGGGGCAGTCGGATCGAGCTCCACGGGTTCGCCGAGGCGCAGCGCCTCATCGGCGGCGTCGTCGGCCTCCGCCCGCAGCGCCTCCGCGCGGCGCTCGCGATAGCCGTTCGCGTCGACCACGACGCGCACCGCCGCCGGGCCATCCGGGAACACGATGCGCTGCGCCAGATGCTGCACCGCGTCGATCGTCTGCCCATGGCGTCCGATGAACAGCCCCACGTCGTCTCCGTCCAGGCGTCCGCGCAGCACGCCCTCCTCCTCCTCGACCTCTACCTCCGCGTCGAGGCCCAGGCCGTCCACGATCTCCTCGAGCAGCTCCTCGAGCGCCTCCGCCGGCTCGAGCTCGTCCTCCGCGCGGTCGCCGGCGGCGTCCCCGTCGTCCTCGCTCATCTCCGTCTCCCGGATCGTTTCTTCTTCTTGCGCGGCGGTCGCGGCGGCGGCGTCGCGCGCGCCGACTCGGCGTCGCCCGCCGTCACGCCCGCGCCCGCGAGCGCCGGCTTCGCCACGCGCGGCGGCGCCCCGCCGTTGGCCGAGCTCTTCGCCGCCCCGCCGGGCGAAGCCGTCTCGGCGCCGGCACGCCGTGCGGGTGGGCCCATATACCTGCGGATCAGCAGCTGCTGGCCGATCGTCCACAGGTTCGTCGTGATCCAGTACACGAGCAGCCCGGCCGGATAGCGGTACAGAATCACCACAAAGACGATCGGCAAGAGCAGCATCAGGCGGCGCTGGTTGGGGTCGGCGCTGGCCGTCGCCACCAGCGTCGAGAACGACCTGCGAGCCCACGTACAGCAGGATCAGCACGATCAGCGCCGCGCCCGTCGCCTTGTTCGTGATGTCGGGCAGGAACAGGAACTTCGCCGAGTGCGGCGCCACCGAGTTGCAGCTCGTTTTTTCGGTGAACTTGTTGAGGCTTTCGCCCGCGTGGTGGAACGCGGCGTAGTGCTTTTCGAGCTGCACGCCGCAGATGTGCTTCTTCAGGTCCGTGCGCAGCATGTAGAACAGCGAGATGAAGACCGGGAGCTGCAGCAGGAGGGGCAGGCACGATGCCAGAGGATTGATTTTGTTCTCCTGGTAGAACTTCATGATCTCCTGCTGCTGGCGCTGTTTGTCCTCCTTGTACTTCTCTTTCAGCGCGCTGATCTGCAGGCGCCAGCCGCTGCATCTCCTGCATCGCCTTGAGCTGGCGGAACGTCAGCGGCACGAGCACCGCACGGATCACCACGGTGAGGCCGACGATCGCCAGGCCCCAGCTCCCGCCCACGAGGTGGGCATGGATGAACACCATGATCGCCTGGAAGAAGCTGATCAGCGGCGAGAACGCGCTCTCGATCACGTTGGCGAGGATCAAACTCGGCTCCCTATCGACTCTCGGCGATCATCGTGTGCGATTGGTGCATTGAGCTTTCGTGACTGCACGGCGGATCGGATCGGCTGCTGCGCGGCGGCGCCTGCCGAGCACGCTCACACGCCGGCGCCGCGCCGCGCCCTGAACACTCGCTGAGCCTCGACCGGATCGTATCCGCCGTGGCTCCACGGGTTGCACCTCAAGCAGGCGCCACCCGGCGAGCACGAGGCCCCTAAGTATGCCGTACCGCCGTATCGCCTCGAGGGCGTAGCGCGAGCACGTCGGCTCGTACTTGCAGCGCCGCGGCAGCGCCGGCGAGATCAGCCGCTGGTAGACGACGATCGGCGCGCTCACGAGCGCGATCGCCGCGCGAACGGCCGCCGGTCGCCTCTTCGGCTCGGCGGCGCCCGTTTGCGCGTGGGCGCTCATCCCGCCTCACGCTCCGCGGCGCCCGCATGTGCGCGATCGCCCGCGACGGCGCCCAGGCCGGCCTTCTCGAGCAGCTCCGCAAGCGTCGCCTGAACGCCGGCCAGGCCGTCGCGCTCGGCCAGCTCGCGCAGCGCCGGGCGCGCCACCAGCACCACGTCCTGGCCGGCGTCGAGCTCGCCGCTCGGCGTTCGCGCAACGCCTCCCGCAGCAGCCGCTTCACGCGGTTGCGCTCGCACCGCCCCGCCCACCTTGCGCGACACCGACAGCCCGACCCGCGGCCGTTCGCCGCCGGGTTCGCGAACGCGTAGAGCACGAGGTGGCGGTTCGCCGTCGAGCGACCCTGGCGGTATGACCCGCTCGAACTCCGCGCTGCGTGACAGCCGTCCGCGGCGTCGCACGCGGCCTCACCGCGCGCCCTCCGCCCTCGGGGTCGGACGAGACGCCACGGAGCCGCTCAGGTCGACAGGCGCTTGCGGCCCTTGTCGCGCCGGCGCTTGAGGATCGCGCGACCGCCGCGCGAGCTCATGCGCGCACGAAAGCCGTGCGTACGCGCTCGCTTGCGCTTCTTGGGCTGGTAGGTGCGCTTCATGGTCGTCTCTCCCCGGGCTCGCGGCGGCCGGGGACGGCCCTGCAGTATAGGGACGCGCGCGCACCAAACCGCCGTGCGCGCGGGCCTGCGGCCTCGCGTCCTCGCCCGCCTCGCAACCCCCCGCGGTTTTTTCCGCCAAATGCGAGCAGCCCCGCGGGCGCCCGTCGGGCATTGGCTATATTCGCCCGACCGGGCCCCACGGGGCCCCCTTCCCAAGTTCTCATCATCTCCCCCGGAGAGGAGCGGACAGGCGCTGCCGTGAGCGCACGAGCTCGAGCACATATGGTCGCGGATGCAGGCAGAGCTCGCAGCGCGCCGTCGACGAGCCCACCTACGCCTCTGGCTCGAGCCGCTGCCGTCCCCTGGATCTCGCGGGCCAGCGCCTTCACGTGCAAACCCCCGCACACGCCTGCCGCTGGATCCACGACCGCTTCGGCAGGTGCTCGAACGCGAGCGCGCAGCTCGTGCTCGGCCCCGACGCCACCGTCGAGCTCGCAGGCGCCGCCGACGCTCGCGGCGAAGCCCCGGCGGCGGCGGCGCCCGGCCGGCCCACACGACGCCCAGCACGTCCGCTCGCCTCGCGCGCGGAGCCGCTCGGCAACCCCAAGCTCACCTTCGAGCAGTTCGTGATCGGCGACTGCAACCGCCTCGCCCACGCGGCCGCGCTCACCGTCGCGGAGATGCCGGCGCAGGCATACAACCCGCTCTTCATCTGCGGCCCGCCGGGCGTCGGCAAGACGCACCTCCTGAGCGCGATCGCGAGCCTCCTGCTCGCCCACAACCCGGGCCTGGTCGTACGCTGCGACCACCGGCGAGGCCTTCACCAACGAGTTCGTCGGCGCGCTCGGCGCGAGCACCACGCTCGAGTTCAAGGCGCGCTTCCGCGACGTCGACGTGCTGCTCGCTGGACGACGTGCAGTTCCTCGAGCGCAAGGCCCGCACCGAGGAGGAGTTCTTCCACACCTTCAACGCGCTGCACGACGGCGGGCCGCCAGATCGTCCTCACCTCCGACCGGCCGCCGCGCGACCTGCGGCGCGCTCGAAGACCGCCTGCGCGAGCGCTTCGTCGCCGGGCTCGTCGCCGACGTCGGCGCGCCGGATCTCGCCACGCGCCTCGCGATCCTGCGCAAGCGCGTCGCACCACGACGACGTCCACGTCGCCGACCACGACGCGCTGGGCGTGATCGCCGAGCGCATCCGTACCAACGTCCGCGCCCTCGAGGGAGCCCTCATCCGCGTCGTCGCCTACAGCTCCCTCACCGGGCGCCCCATCACCTGCGAGCTCGCCGAGGAGGTCCTCTCGGGCCTTTATCCACAGGCGCCCACAGGCGAGCCGCACACCTGTACGGTCGCGGAGATCAAGGACGCCGCCTGCGCCCACTTCGCGCTGAGCCCCGAGGAGCTCCTCTCGAGCAGCCGCTCGCCGCGCCTGGCCTGGCCGCGCCAGCTCGCGATGTACCTCGCGCGCGAGCTCTCCGGCGAGTCGCTGCCGGCGATCGGCCGCCAGTTCGGAGGGCGAGACCACACCACGGTGCTGTACGCGTGGCGCAAGGCCTCGGCGCGCCTGGCCTCCGACCACGACGCCCGTGACGCCGCCGAGACGCTGCGCGCCACGCTCACCCGCCCATCCACATGACGCGCACCGCGCGCGCGACCGGCCGGCCTGAGAAACTGTGCGGCCCGGCCGCTCACAGCTCCGCTCACCGCGCGAGCACGCCTTTCGCCAATGCCTGAGCCAAATGCACAATTCCACAGCCCCAAACAACATCTACCAACCTGGATAGAGATCAGTTGAAGCTTTCCCTGTCGTCCGCCGAGCTGCTCGCGCAGCTGCAGACCACAACTCGCGTCGCCTCCACGCGCAGCGCCGTGCAGGCGCTGTCCGGCGTCATGATCTCGGCCGATGGCGACGCGCGGCCGGAGCTGCGCGCGACCGACACCGAGATCGGCCTGCGCGTGCCGCTCGACGCCGAGGTCTCGCGCCCGGGCTCCGCGGTGCTCCCGGCCCGGCTGCTGCTCGACGTGACGCGGTCGCTTGCCGGCGAGCGCGTATCGCTCGAGCTCCGCGCCGCCGAGCAGGACGTCGAGCTGATCTGCGGCGCGAGCACGTTCCACCTGCGCACGCTGCGCTCCGAGGACTTCCCGGCGTTCCCCGCGCCCGCCGCCGATACCCGCGTGGCCCTGCCGAGCGCCGCCTTCGTCCATACGGTCACGCGGTCGCGCGCTCGGCCTCCCGCGACGAGACGCGCCCGGTCCTCACCGGCATCCAGATCAGCGCCTCCGGCCAGGAGCTGCGCATGGTCGCGACCGACTCCTACAGGCTGAGCGTCAAGCAGACCACGCTCGAGGAGGCGCTGCAGGGCAGCCTCGAGGCGAACGTGCCGGCGCGCGCTCTGCTCGGAGCTCGTGCGCATCGCCCAGCAGGCGCCCGAGGAGTCGCTGGCCGTGAGCGTCGGCGGTAGCCAGGTCGTCTTCGAGCTGGGCGACGTGCTGCTCTCCTCGAGGCTGCTCGACGGACAGTTCCCCAACTACCGCCAGCTGCTCCCCGAGACCGTCGAGCACGAGCTACGCCTGGCCACCTCCGAGATCACCGACGTCGTCAGGCGCATCAGCCTGCTCGCGCAGAAGAACGCTCCGCTGCGCCTCGCGTTCGCCGAGGGCGAGCTCACCGTCTCCGCGCAGACGCCCGACGTGGGGGAGGCGAGCGAGACGATCCCGGTGGCGTTCCACGGCGAGCCCTTCGAGATCGGCTTCAACCCGGAATTCCTGCGGGACGGCCTCGAGAGTGTCGAGGCCGACGAGCTGGTGATGAAGCTGATCAGCCCGCTTCGCCCGGGGCTGATCGAAGGGCCCGAGCAGGGAGACTTCGTCTACCTGATCATGCCCATCCGCCTCAACATCTAGGCGCGTGCGGTGGTCGTGCTGGGCGTGGAGATGCGCGACTTCCGCAGCTACGCGCGCGCGGAGGCGCAGCTCGGCGAGGGGCTGACGGTGCTGCACGGCGCCAACGGCGCCGGCAAGTCCAACCTGATCGAGGCCGTCTACTTCGGATGCACCGCCCGCTCGCCACGCACGCGCAACGAGCGCGAGGTCGTGCGTTTCGGGGCGCAGGCCGCGCGCGTCGCCGTGCGCGTGCGCGAGGACGGCGAGGAGCACGAGCTCACGGTGGGCTACTCGCCGGGCACGCCCGCGGGGCGCGCCGAGAAGCGCATGGCGTGCGATGGCGCCCCGCTCGAGCGCATGCTCGACGCGCCGCTGCGGCCGCTCGTGAGCTTCTTCGCGCCCGACCGCCTCGAGCTGCTCAAAGGCGCGCCCGCGCTGCGACGAGGGCACCTCGACCAGCTCGTCGCCGCGCTCTGGCCCGCGCGCGCCGATGCGCGCATCCGCTACGCGCGCGTGCTCGCCCAGCGCAACGCGCTGATCGCGCGCATCCGCGCCGGCGGCGCGTCGCGCAGCACCCTCTCGACGTGGGACCGCGAGCTCGCCCGCTGGGCGCTCGAGCTGTGCGCGCACCGGACCGACGCGCTCGACGCGCTCGCAAGAGCCCTTCGCCGAGCGCGCCGTCGAGCTCGGTTGCGCGGGCGCGGTGACGCTCGAGTACCGCCCGCGCACGAGCGCGACCGACGAGGGTGCGTTCGTCGCCGAGCTCGAGGAGCGTCTCGCGCGCGACCTCGAGCGCGGGTTCTCCACGCACGGACCGCACCGCGACGAGATCGCGATCCTGCGCGACGGGCGCGAGCTGCGCGTGTACGGCTCGCAGGGCGAACAGCGCCTCGCGCTGCTCGCGCTGCTGCTCGCCGAGCGCGCCGTGCTCGCGCGCGAGCGGCGCCGCCCCGCTGATGCTGCTCGACGACGTCATGAGCGAGCTCGACGGCGAGCGCCGCGAGCTGCTCTCGCGCGAGCTGCGCGCGGGCGGCCAGAGCGTCGTCGCGACCACCGATCTCGCGCACGTGCCGGGCGCGACCGACGCGTCCGTCGCGCGCCTTCGCATCGCCGGCGGCGCGGTCCTGCAGGAGGCGCGCGCCGCATGAGCGCCCGCTCGCCGCGTCCCCTGAAAGGCGCGCTCGATGAGCTCAAGGAGCGCCTCGCGCCCGCCACCACGCTCTCGCGCGTGCAGAGCAGCTGGGAGCTGGCCGCGGGCGAGGCGATCGCCGCCCATGCGCGCCCCGCGGCCGAGCGAGCGGGAGTGCTCACGGTGCTGTGCGAGTCCTCCGTGTGGGCCCAGGAGCTGGAGCTCATGGCCCCCGAGCTGACCGCCCGGCTGAACGAGCGGCTCGGCGCCGAGGTGATCCGCGAGCTGCGCTGCCGGACCGGCTGAGGGGGCCGTCCCGGAAGGGCCGTCGATCGCCTCTGTTTCCCTGCATTTTGCAGGGGTTTACGGCCTTTTCCGGAGCCGTTGCAGGGGGTGCTCGTGCTATCCTTGTACACGTAATCCCCCCGCCCCCAGCCGTGGTCCTAGCGCCCCGGAATCCGGGGCGTTCTCACGTCATCGGAGGGTCATGGCAAGAGGCAGCGACAGTTCTGCGGACGGCGCCGGAAAGGGCGCCGCGCGCGCGTCCTCCACGAACGGCTCGGCGAGCTACGACGCCCAGGACATAACCGTCCTCGAGGGCCTCGAGGCGGTGCGCAAGCGGCCGGGAATGTACATCGGGTCGACCGGCGTGATGGGACTTCACCACCTCGTGTACGAGGTCGTCGACAACTCGGTCGACGAGGCGCTCGCCGGGTTCTGCAGCGAGGTCTCGGTCACCATCCACCCCGATAACTCGGTGACCGTCGTCGACGACGGTCGCGGCATCCCCGTGGCGATCATGGAGAAGGAGGGCAAACCCGCCGTCGAAGTGGTGCTCACGGTGCTCCACTCGGGCGGCAAGTTCGGCGACCGGGCGGGCTACAAGGTCTCGGGCGGCCTGCACGGCGTCGGCGTGTCGGTCGTCAACGCGCTGTCAGAGCGCCTGCAGGTCGAGATCCGGCGCGACGGGCACACCTACACACAGGAATACTCACGAGGCGAGCCGCAGGCGCCGCTGCACGCAGGAGAGAAGCTGGCCAAGGGCGCCCCCACGGGGACAACGATCACGTTCCTGCCCGACGCCGACATCTTCGAGTCGCTCGACTTCGACTTCACCACGCTCGAGGAGCGCCTGCGCGAGACCGCGTTCCTGACGCGCGGACTGAAGATCTCGATCGTCGACGAGCGCGCCGACGGGCACTCCGCGTCCTTCCAGTACGACGGCGGCATCGAGGACTTCGTCTCATACCTGAACGAGAACAAGGACACCGTCCACCGCAAGGTGATCTTCTTCGCGAGCGAATCCGCCGAGGGCGCCGCCGAGGTCGCGATGCAGTGGAACTCCTCCTACCAGGAGTCGGTCCACGCGTTCGCCAACAACATCAACACGCGAGAGGGCGGCACGCACCTGAGCGGCTTCCGCTCCGCGCTCACGCGGACGCTCAACAAGTACGCGCGCGACCACACCCTCCTCAAGGAGAAAGAGGACAACCTCTCCGGCGAGGACGTGCGCGAGGGGCTGACCGCCGTGGTGTCGGTGAAGCTGGCGGACCCCCAGTTCGAGGGCCAGACGAAGACCAAGCTCGGCAACCCCGGCATGGCCGGCTTCGTCGAGGCGATCGTCAACACAGGCCTGTCGGAGTTCCTCGAGGAGAACCCCAGCGAGGCGCGCGCGGTCATCATGAAGGCGGTGCAGGCTCAGCGCGCCCGCGAGGCCGCGCGCAAGGCCAGGGACCTGACGCGGCGCAAGTCGGCCCTCGAGAACTCGACGCTGCCCGGCAAGCTCGCCGACTGTTCGGTGAAGGACCCCGCGCTGGCCGAGCTGTTCGTGGTCGAGGGTGACTCGGCGGGAGGCTCCGCCAAGCAGGGCCGCGACCGCAACACGCAGGCCGTCCTGCCGCTGCGCGGCAAGATCCTCAACGTCGAGAAGTCGCGCATCGACAAGGTCCTCCAGAACACCGAGATCCAGGCGCTGATCACCGCGATCGGAACGGGCGTGCGCGACGAGTTCAACATCGAGAACGCGCGCTACCACAAGGTGATCCTGATGACCGACGCCGATGTCGACGGCGCGCACATCAGGACGCTCGCGCTGACGCTCCTGTTCAGGGAGATGAAAGAGCTGATCGAGGAGGGCTACGTGTACATCGCCAAGCCTCCGCTGTACAAGATCAAACAGGGCTCGCGCGAGCGCTACATCGAGAAGGAGACCGAACTCGAAGAGATCCTGCTCGCGGAGAAGTGGGAGAAGATCCTCGTCTTCGACCGCCACGGCACGCAGTTCAAGCTGACCGACACGCGCTGGCAGCGCTTCACGAGGCTGCTCAAGCAGTACGAAGGCTGGGCGCACACGCTGCGCGGCCAGCACGGCCAGGACGTCGTGCAGTTCCTCGAGGAGTCATCGCTGCTCGGCGAGCAGGTGACCAGCGCGGAGGCCGCGATCGAGCTGCTCGGCCGCGAGGGTCTCGAGGGCGAGGCCCATCAGACCGAGCTCGTCGAGCAGGACGCCGAGGAGCTCCGCGTCAAGGCCGTCGAGGCGAGCACCGGCTTCGCGCGAACGCACCGCATCAGGCGGTCGCTGTTCGAGTCCAACGAGTACCGCAAGCTCGCGGGCGTCCACGCGCAGCTCGTCGAGCTCGCGGGGACGCCCCCGTTCACCGTTCGCCTCGGCGACGCGCAGGACGCCGCGCTGTCGTTCGAGGCGCTGCACGGCGCCGTCATGGGCGTCGCGCAGAAGGGCGTGAAACTGCAGCGCTTCAAGGGGCTCGGGGAGATGAACGCCGACCAGCTCGGCGAAACCACGATGGCGCCGGCGACCCGCCTGCTCGCGAGGGTCACGCTCGAGGACGCGGCCGCCGCCGATCGCATCTTCTCCAAGCTGATGGGCGACCAGGTCGAGCCGCGGCGCGTGTTCATCGAAGAAAACGCGCGCGCGGTGGCCAACCTGGACGTGTGAGGGGGTGAGCTGAGATGGCCAGCGCCGACCTCATCAACGGAGGCAACATAGAACCGCGCGCGCTCGAGGACGAGATGCGCACCGCATACCTCGACTACGCCATGTCGGTGATCGTCGGCCGCGCGCTCCCAGACGTGCGCGACGGCCTCAAGCCGGTCCACCGTCGCGTGCTCTACGCGATGAGCGAGCTCGGTCTCGGACCGACCCGCTCGTACTCCAAGAGCGCCCTGATCGTGGGCGAGGTGATGGGCAACTACCACCCGCACGGCGACTCTGCGATCTACGACACGCTCGTGCGCATGGCGCAGGACTTCTCGCTGCGCTACCTGCTCGTCGACGGGCAGGGCAACTTCGGCTCGATCGACGACGACCCCGCCGCCGCGATGCGCTACACCGAGGCGCGCCTGTCGCGGATCGCGATGGAGATGCTGCGCGACCTCGACATGGACACGGTCGACTTCGTGGCCAACTACGACGGGCGCAGGCGCGAACCGCTCGTGCTGCCGTCCCGCTTCCCCAACCTGCTCGTCAACGGTTCGTCGGGCATCGCGGTGGGGATGGCCACCAACATCCCGCCGCACAACCTGCGCGAGGTGATCGCCGCGACGATCGCCTACATCGAGGACCCGTCGACCGACGTGGCCGGCCTGATGCGCCACATCAAGGGGCCCGACTTCCCCACCGGCGGGATCATCCTCGGCCGCGGCGGGATCCGCGACGCGTACGAGACCGGCCGCGGGCGCGTACGCGTCCAGGCGCGCGCACACATCGAGCCGCTCAAGGGCAACAAAGAGGCGATCATCGTCACCGAGCTTCCGTTCATGGTCAAGAAGGGCGGCGACGGTGGGCTCATCGAGAAGATCGCCGACCTCGTCAAAGACGGGCGCATCACCGAGATCGCCAACATCGAGGACCACTCCGACAAGCGGGGGATGCGCCTCGTGATCGAGCTCAAGCGCGACGCGATCCCGAAGGTGGTGCTCAACAAGCTCTACAAGCACACGTCGATGCAGAGCACCTTCGGGGTCAACATGGTGGCGCTCGTCGACAACGTCCCGCGCACGCTCGACCTGCGCGCGGTGATCCACAACTACGTCGCCCACCAGCGCGAGGTGATCGTGCGCCGCACCAAGCACGAGCTCGCGGAAAAGGAGGCGCGCGCACACATCCTCGAGGGCCTCCTCACGGCGCTCGAGCACCTCGACGCGATCATCGAGCTGATCCGCGCCTCGCGCGACCGCGACGCCGCGCGCGAGCAACTCGTCGAGCGCTTCGAGCTGACCGCGATCCAGGCGAGCGCGATCCTCGACCTGCGCCTCTCGCAGCTGACCGCGCTCGAGGCCGAGTCGATCAAACAGGAGCACGCCGACGTCACCGAGCGCATCGCCGAGCTCCGCTCGATCCTCGGCGACGAGGCGCGCGTGCTGAGCGTGATCAAGGAGGAGCTGCTCGAGATATCCGAGCGCTTCGGCGACGAGCGCCGCACCGAGATCTCGGCATCCGAGGACGAGATCGACATCGAGGACCTGATCGCCGACCAGCAGATGGTGATCACGATCACCCACACCGGCTACGTCAAGTCGCTGCCACTCGCCACCTACCGTCAGCAGCAGCGCGGCGGCCGCGGCGTGACCGGCATGGACATGAAGGACGGCGACTACATCGAGCACCTCTTCGTGTGCTCGTCGCACGACTATCTCCTGTTCTTCTCAAACCGCGGCAAGGTGTACCGCTCGAAGGTCTACGAACTGCCCGAGGCGCAGCGGACCGCCAAGGGGCGCGCGCTCGTCAACATCCTGCCCCTCGCCGAGGGCGAGCGCATCCAGGCCGTGCTCTCCACACGCGACTTCGGCGAGACCAAGTACCTCATATTCGCCACCCGCAACGGAACGGTGAAGAAGACCGAGCTCGCGGCCTACAACACGCCGATCAAAGCCGACGGGATCATCGCGATCAACATCCGCGAGGACGACGAGCTGCTCGCGGTTCGCGCGGTGGACCCGCAGGAGGAGATCATCATGGTCTCCCGCGCCGGCCTCACCGTGCGCTTCGCGGAGTCCGACGCGCGCGCCATGGGACGCGACACCACCGGCGTGCGCGGAATGGAGGTGGGCGACGGCGAGGTGATCGCGATGGATGTCGCGCGCGATGACATGGACCTGCTCGTGGTCACCGAGAACGGCTACGGCAAGCGCACCCAGATCGGCCAGTACCGCAAGACCAACCGCGGCGCCAAAGGCGTGAAGACGATCGGGCTCACCGAGAAAAAGGGAGGGCTTGCCGGCGCGCTCGTCGTGCGCGAGCACCATGAGCTCGTGTTCATCAGCGTCGGCGGCATGGTCCAGCGAACCGGCGTCGCCGGGATCTCACGCCAAGGTCGCTCGGCGACCGGCGTGCGCGTGATGAACCTCAAGGACGAGGACCTCGTGAGCGCGGTGGCGCTGGTGGTGGACACCGGCGAAGAGGACTCCGTGGATGCGCCCGACGCGCCCCACGCGCCGGATGTGAGCGTCGCGAGCGCCGAGCCCGACGGCGCCGCGCCTGCGGAGAACGACGGTAGCGCCTAGCGGTTAAGCCGCTCCGCGGCCTCCGGCTCCGTGCACTCGGGTTGCCGCACGCGTGCAGATCTGCTTCCTGCTCGCCGCGTAACCGTCCAATTTCGCCTTTTTGCGCTCACCTGATGGTCGGCTGCCGCCGACAGGCTGAGCGTGCGCCCCCTCAAAACCCTCCTCCTCTCCCTCTCGGCGGCGCTCCTCATCTCCCCGGCCATCGCCGGCGCGCAGGCTCCGCGGCACGCCCGCCGGTGCGGCGCAGCGCCGCACAGCACGATCAGCAGCATGCGCGCATTCCACCGCGCTCGCGTCTGCTCCGCGCGCAACCGTAACCGCCACGCTCTTCGCCGCGAGCGGCGCGCCCAGGCCGGCTTGGGCTCCGCGACCGCCGCGCAGAGCCGCGCCGCGCTGATTGCGGCCGTGCTCGCGACGCCCTGCCAGAACACCGAAGCGCCGCCCGAAGCCGGCAACCTGCCGGTGATCCGGGAAGCCGTGCTGTGCCTCGTCAACCAGGTTCGCGCCCAGCACGGCGTCGAGCCGCTCACGCTGAACGAAGACCTCAACACAGCCGCCGGAGAGCACAGCCACGAACTCGTCGAAGCCGACTACTTCGCGCACATCGCGCCCGACGGCGAAACGCCCGTCGAGCGGATCCGCTCGACCGGCTACATCCCGGGCCCCTCGGTGGGCTACGTGATCGGCGAGAACCTCGCGTGGGGCACGTACAGCCTGGCCACCCCCGCGTCGATCGTCGCGGCCTGGGTCGCCTCGCCGGGTCACCTCGCCAACATCCTCGAATCGCAGTACCGCGAAACCGGCATCGGCATCACGCCGCAGGTCCCGAGCGAGCTCGCCGAGGGATCGCCGGGCGCCACCTACGCGCAGGAGTTCGGCGTCATCATCCAGTAGGACCCGCCTCCGGCGGCCGGGCACACGCGTCGTGCGTCTTCGCTACCCTGGCCAGACCAGAGAAAGGAGGTGGTCCTAACGTTGGTTGACAGTTTTTGCGGGACCCTGGAGGTGACCGGCCGCTAGGTCGGGCAGGCTGGACCGCTTAGCGGAATCCAACCCGGGACACCCCGAGACGGCCGCCGGCCCTGGTCCCTCCGGCCTAGCACCGCCGTCTTGGTCTTCCAGTCAGAGCAGCACGCGAAGGGCGCCCTTGCCGGCGCCCTTCGTCGTTTCCCGCTGCCTCGGCTCAGGCGGCCGCGGGGAGATACGCGAGCCACGCCGTCGGGATCGTGGGGCTCGCCACCTGGATGAAGATCTCCGCGCGCGGAGTGCGCGGCGCGCGACGCGGGTGCATCCCCGCCTGGCGCGGCAGCCGGTCTCCCTTGCGGCGGTTGCACGGCGCGCACGACGCCACGATGTTCTCCCAGCTCGAGGGCCCGCCCTTCGAGCGCGGGATCACGTGGTCCACCGTGAGGTTCGAGCGCGACCCGCAGTACTGGCACGTCCAGCTGTCGCGCGCGAAAACCGCCCGGCGCGTGATCTTGCGACGGTGCGCGTCGCGCGGGACCCTCACATACGTCACCAGCCGGATCACCACGGGCCGCGCCACCGTGGAGCTCTCGGAGTGAAGCTGCCACGCGCCCCGCTCGAGCAGTTCGGCCTTGTCCTTCAGCAGCAGTACCACCGCGCGACGAACTGTGCACACGTTGATCGGCTCGTACGTCGCGTTCAACACGAGCACCCTGCCGCTCATCGCCTTGCCTGGCGATGGCTCAGGTCCGTGCCGATGGGGCTCTGAAGTCGACACGGACCCCACCGGAGCTGGTGGGACTGTGCTCTCCATCTTCAGCGCCGGAGTGTAGCGGGGCTTGCAGGCGCGCGCCGCACGCGCCACGCGCGCGCCGGGCCGCGCCGGCGGGCGCTCATCGCCGCGCGCCGGCGGGCGCGGCGGCGCGGTAGCTGCCGAGCACGCGCACCTCCTCGCACATGCCGCGCAGCTCCTCGAGCGCGTGCTCGACCTCGGGGTCGGTCGAGCGCCCGCTCAGATCCGCGAAGAACATGTAGCTGCCGAGACCCCTGCGCCGCGGGCGCGACTCGATCTTCGTGAGGTTGACGTCCCTGCGCGCGAACACGTCGAGACACCGCACGAGCCAGCCCGGGCGCTCCGTGCCCGAGCCCCAGAACACCAGCGAGGTCTTCCACCCGCTGCCGGCCTCGCGCAGCGGGGGCGGCTCCGCGTCGCCCCCCCGCGCGACCCACACGAAGCGTGTTTCGTTGTCGTCGCGGTCCTCCACCTCTTCGCGGATCACCACCCCGCCGTAGATGCGCGCCGCGAGCGTGGTCCCGAGCGCCGCCTGCTCGCGGCGGCCCGAGGCCACCACCGCGCGAACCGCCTCCGCGGTCGAGCTCGCGGGCAGCACCAGCGCCCGCGAGAGCTCTCCGCGGAGCAGCTGCGCGCACTGGCCCGGAACCTGCGGATGCGTGAGCACCGTCTCGATCTCCGCCACCTCCACGCGCTCGCACGCGATCAGCGAGTGGCTCACCCGCAGCAGCGCCTCGCCCGCGATCCACACGTCGCCGGCCGCCTCCGCGAGCAGGTCGAGCGTCACGTTGATCGAGCCCTCGAGCGAGTTCTCGATTGGCACCACCGCCCACCGTGCCTCGCCGCTTCGCACCGCCACGATCGCGTCGTGGATGCTCGCCAGCGGGTAGGGCTCGAGCTCGCTGGAGACGGCGCTCGAGAGCAGCGCCTCCTCGCTGAACGTCCCCTCGGGTCCGAGGTACGCGGCCCGCGCCCTGTCCGGCATCTCAGGCCGGGTCCGGGGCCCGGCCGCCCTGTGCGTCTGCGGCGCCGTGCGCGCCGCCGCCCGCGAGCGCGAGGCGCACCGCTTCGGCCTCCTCCGGCGAGAGCTCGAGTTCTCCCTGCCCCGCGTGCACCTGCTTGCCGTACACGCGCGCCTGGTCGCGGTGGTGGATGCACGAGAGCACGATCCCCGAGCGCTCCTCGTCGAGCAGCGCGATCGACATCGACTGCCTGCCCGACAGCTCGTTGTAGGCGTCGTAGCGCACCAGCGCGCGGTGCGCGATCGTACCGCGCAGGGTGCCTTCGACCGCCGCCAGGCGCCCGTCGAGCCGCACCGCTGTCTCGTCCACGTACTCGCGCAGCGCCTCGAAGGCCTCGCGCATGGTCGCCGCGTGCGCCACCAGGTCGGTCTGCTGGCCATCGCCGAGCAGCACCCGCTGCGCGCGCCGCACGCGCCGCAGCGAGATCGTCAGCGAGAGGCACCCCAGCAACGCCACCACCGCGACGGCGGCCGCCGCGATGGCGACGATCCCCTGGGTGTCGGTGATCGAGGAAGCGATCATGCCGCACAAACTTAGCCGCTCGGGTGGCGGCCGGCGCATCCCCGCGCCGGCGCAGCGCTACTGGCCGAAGATGGCCAGGAACTTGGCCTTGTTGTTTTCGACGTTCGTCTCGCCCGGCACCGGTTCGACGAACACTTCCACATCCGCCCCCACGTTCAGGGGTATGCCGCTCACGGGTATTTCCACGTTCGCCTTCTGCCCCGGCGTGATCGAGTTGATCACGTGGGACGCCTTGAAGGTTTTGCCCGAGGCCGTCACCGTCACGGCCACTTTCACGTTGCTCTCGGGGTTCGTGCCCGTGTTTTCCACGGTGACCGTGAACGTGGGGCTGCCGCCGCCGCTGATGTGGTTGATCGTCGGTTCGCCTTCGAGCGTCGTGGTGCCCACGCTCGTGCTCACCAGCGCGCTGCCGTGCGTGCCCGGCGCGAGCGCCGTCGAGGAGCTCGAGCTCGAGGACTTCCCGGTGATGCGCGCGCTCACCGTCGAGGATTCGAGCCAGCCGAGGTTCGGCAGGAAGCGCGTCGGCGAGGTGCCGAGGCCCTGGATGCCGTTGGAGGACAGCGTCTGCTGGATCAGCGGCGCCACCCGCACCGCGTAGATCACGTCAGAGGCCAGGAACATCTCCATGTCGCCCGCGATCTTCGTCACGGCGGTTTTGTCCTGTCCGCCGAGCGCCGCCGGCAGGAGGCTCGCGATCTTGCCCATGCATTCCGCGCGCAGGTCGAACGCGAGCAGCAGCGCGCGCTGGGCGCCTTCCATTTCGCCCGGCACGCTGAGGCTCTTCGCGCGCGACGCGAGCGCCTGCGCCTGGATGCGCAGCTGGTTGACCTGCACCTCCACGTTGAGCGCCGGCTTGCTCGCCGCGCCGGTGAGCGCCGCGAACAGCGGCCGCGAGATCTTCGCGTCGGATTCCTGCGCGAGCACGCTCACCGAGTGGTTGTAGTTCTTCAACGACTGCTGCTTTTCGCTTTTCAGGCAGCCGTTGACGAGCAGTACGATCACGATCAGCAGCACCACGGCGGCGCCCGCGAACACGAGCCGCCTGACCATCAAGGTGTGCTGGTCGACCGGGCCCGCTCCGCCCCCGTGCGGTGGTTGGCGCGGTCTCGGCCGCCGCGGCGCTGAAGACGGGCCGGAGGCGGTCTCCTCGCCATCGTCGAAGAACGACAAACGCCCCCTCCTTGCAGGGAGTTCGGTGAAGTGCACCAGTATGACTGGCGGTCCGGGCGCCTGCTCGGCTGCAAGTTCTCCGTCAGCCGTCCACCGCCGGCCACGGCCGGCAGGGTGCGCCGCGGCCGGGTCGAATCCTGGCAGCTGGTGGAGTCTCAGCGCATCCTTCCCGATACGCCGCCCTCATGGGAGCGCGCGGCGGCCGGCGAGCTCCTCGCGGAGCGGATCACGCGCGCGCACGCGCCGCTGCGCGAACCCGCTCGCGCGCGCAGCCAGGAGCTCCTGCTCGAACGCTACCGGCTGCTCGAAGCGCTCGGCAGGGGCGGCTTCGGGGAAGTGTGGCGCGCGCGCGATGAGCGCCTGCACCGCGAGGTCGCGCTCAAGCGCATCTGGCTCGGCCCCGACGGCGACAGCGAGCGGGCCGGCCGCGAGGCGCTGGCGGCCGCGCGGCTCGCGCACCCCGCGATCGTGGCGCTGTACGAGGCGCGCTCGCAGGACGACGCCTTCTACCTGATCTCCGAGCTGATCGACGGCCACACGCTCGCCGAGCTGATCCGCGAGGACGCGCTCAGCGACACCGAGATACTCGAGATCGGCCTCGCGCTCGTCGGCGCGCTCTCGCATGCGCACGCGCGCGGCGTGATCCACCGCGACATAAAGCCCCAGAACGTGATGGTGCCGCGCCACGCCAACAGCGCCGCCGAGGCGGCCAAGCTCACCGACTTCGGCGGCGCCAGCCTCGTCGGCGAGGACGCGCTCACGCGCACCGGCGACGTGCTCGGCACGCTCGCCTACATGGCGCCCGAGCAGAGCGAGGGCTCAGAGCCCGCCGAGCAGGCCGACCTGTACTCGCTCGCGCTCGTGCTGTACGAGGCGTTCTGCGGGACCAACCCCGTGCGCGGCCCCACGCCCGCCGCGACCGCGCGCAAGATCGGCCGCCGGGTCGATCCGCTCGCGCGCCGCCGCCGCGACCTGCCGCGCACGCTCACGCGCGCGATCGACACCGCGCTCGAGCCGGCGCCCGCCTCGCGCGGCACCCTCGCCGCGCTCGGCGCGGAGCTGCACGAGGAGCTCGCGCGAGGCTCTGGCGCCGGCCGGCGCCCCCGCTCGCGCGAGGCGCCTCGCACCCTTCGCCAGGCGCGGCTCGCGCGCGCCTCCGGGATCGCGCCCGCCACCGCGCACGGCGCGAGCGCGGCCGCGCGCGCGCTCGGCGACGGCGCCGCGCACCCGGCGACGGCGGTGCCCGGTCCCGCCCTCGATCCCGAACGGGCGCTGCGCGCCGAGCAGCAGATCGAGCGCAACGGGTGGCTCGCGCTACCCCGGCCGCTGTGGATCGTGGCCGCGCTCGCCGTGATCGCCTGGCAGCTGATCACCGGCCGCGCGGGACTCGCGCTGTTGCTCGCCGCCGCGCTCGCGCCGCTGCTCGCGCTCCCGATCGGGCGGCGTGCGACCGGCACCACGCCGCTTCCGCTCGCCGCCGCGATCGCGCCGCTGCTCGGCGTGGTCGGCCTCGCGGGCGGCTTCCCCGCGATCGCCGGACAGGCGCGGCGCTGGCGCGAGCGCGCCGCGCTCGGCGCGCTCGGCTTCTGGTGGCTCGCGCTCGCCGAGCCGCTGCTCGCGCGCCGGCTGTGGCTGGGCCCTCCCGCGCACACGCCCGCGCGCTCCGCCTGGGAGGGGTCGCTCACGCTCAGCGCGAGCCACGTGATCTGGCCCCTGCTCAGCCTCGGCGTGCTGCTCGGCGCGCTGCTGTGGGGCCTCGGCGCGCTCGCCCTCCCGCTGCTCGTGCGCGGCCGCAGCGCGCCGCTCGACGTGCTCGGGGCGGCCCTGTGGAGCAGCGTGCTCGCCGCCGCAGCCCCCCTCGCCGGGGCGGGCCTCGCCGGCCACGCCGCGCACCCGAGCCCGCGCGGCGCGGTGTTCGGAGCCCTCCTGGGGGCGCTCGTGGCCGTCGCCGCGCGCGCGATGCGCGGCCCCGTGTGACGTAGGCTGCGTAGCATGGCTCCGTGCCGCCCGCCTGCCCATGAGGCCGGGCCGCAAGCTCGCACATGAACCTGCTC
This sequence comes from uncultured Solirubrobacteraceae bacterium, assembly GCA_963813685.1. Lineage (GTDB taxonomy): Bacteria > Actinomycetota > Thermoleophilia > Solirubrobacterales > Solirubrobacteraceae > Palsa-744. The sequence continues at coordinate 63,877 of CAWEZQ010000011.1, read as the reverse complement.
AAGAGCGTCGAGACCACCATCGCCAACCTCGTCGAGGGTACGTTCGGCCGCGTCTTCCGCTCGGAGGTGCGCCCGATCGAACTCGCGCGCAAGCTCTCGCGTGAGATGGACGCGCACCGCACCATCTCGCTGTCGCGCGTGTACGTGCCCAACGAGTACTCGGTGTGGCTGTCGCCAGAGGACCGCGCCCGCTACGAGGGCGTCGAAGGCGAGGTGATCGACGAACTGTGCGCATACCTGCTCGAGCACGCCCGCCGCGAGGAGCTGATCCTCGCCTCGCATCCCGTGATCACGTTCCACACCGACGAGCAGCTCGCGCTCGGCGAGTTCGGGATCGAAGCGCGGTTGGTCCGGCACGAGGATCACAGTGAGCCCCAGCAATCCCCGGAGCCGCCAGGCGAACCCCAGGAGCACGGCAACACGATGATCTACAGCACCGCGGCGCGAGTCGGCGGCCCCGTGGCCGAAGCCCATGCCCGCCGCGGCTCGCCGCGCGCCCTGCTCGCGCTCGGCGGGCGCCGCCTGCTGGTGCCGCCCGGCGGGGGCATCGTCGGGCGCAGCCACGACTGCGAGATCGTGCTGGACGACGTCGGCGTCTCGCGCCGCCACGCGCAGCTCTCGCCCGTGGAGGGCGGGTGGACGATCCAGGATCTCGGCTCCACCAACGGCGTGGTCCTCAACGGCCGCGAAATCCGCGCCGCCGAGCTGCTGCACGCGGGTGACCGGATCGAGCTCGGCTCGACCGAGCTCGTGTTCGAACTTGCATGACCACGCTCGAGCCCGTATCGGTCGCGCTGAAGTTCGGCTTCCTCGTCGTTCTGTACCTGTTCCTGCTGTGGGTCGCACGCAGCGCGCGGCGCGACCTGCGCGCACGCGGCACGAGCGGCGCCGTCCCGTCCGAGCTGCTCGCCGCCGGCGCCTATCCGGCCGACGCCACCGGCATGTACTCCGCCTCGGAGATAGCCGGCTCGGACGCGCAGCAGGGAGCGCGGCTCGTCGTCGAACGCGCCGCCGCGCACGATCCGGGCATGATCTACGACCTCGACGGCGAAGTGGTGCTCGGGCGCGGCGACCACGCCGAGATCCGGCTCGAGGACCCGTTCGCCTCCTCGCGCCACGCGCGCATCTACCGGCAGGGCAACATCTTGGTCGTCGAGGACCTCGGCTCGACCAACGGCACCTACCTCAACGAGGAGCTGCTGGAGAGCCCCCGCCCGCTTCACCCCGGGGACCGGCTGCGCATCGGCGAGAGCGAATTCGCGTTCGAGGTCGACTGATGCTGCGCGTGGCCGAGCAATACGCCGTCAGCGACACCGGCCGCCAGCGGCGCGCCAACGAGGACTCGCTGCTCGCGCGCGCTCCGCTGTTCGTGGTGGCCGACGGCATGGGCGGCGCGCAGGCCGGCGAGGTCGCGTCGAGGCTCGCCGTCGAGTCGTTCAAGCCCGGGCTCGACTCCGACACGCACCCCGAGCTCGCACTCGCGGAGATCGCCCGCACGGCCAACCTGCGCATCCACGAGCGCTCCCACACGAACGCCGAGCAGGCCGGCATGGGCACGACGCTGACCGCCATCTACGTCGGCGAGGAGGAGGTCTCGATCGCGCACGTCGGCGACAGCCGCGCCTACTGCCTGCGCGACGGCGAGCTCGTTCGGCTCACCGAGGACCATTCGCTCGTCGACGAGCTGATGCGCCAGGGCCGGCTCACCCCGGAGGAGGCCGTCGAGCATCCGCAGCGTTCGGTGATCACGCGCGCGCTCGGCCCCGAGAGCTCGGTGGAGGTCGATACGCGCAGCTTCCGCGCGCGCGCCGGCGACGTCTACCTGGTGTGCAGCGACGGGCTCACCACGATGCTCTCCGAGGAGCGCATCCTCGAGATCCTCGCCGGCGCCTCGAGCCTGCGCGATGCGGGCGAGGCGCTGATCGCCGCGGCCAACGACGCGGGCGGGCGCGACAACATCACGGTCGTCCTGATCCGCCTGGAGGACGCGCTCGCCGCGGGCGCGGCCGTGCAGGAGCAGTCGACGATGACGGGCGTCCCCGCCGTGCAGAAGCCCGTCGAGCATCGCCGGCCGCGCCGGCCCACGCGCCATGAGGCCTCCGCCCGCGCCGGGCGCGGGCCGCGCGGCCGGCGGCTGCGCCACGCGGGCGGCCTCGCGATCGCGCTGGCGGTGCTCGCGGTGCTCGTCGCCGGCGGCTACCTCGCGATCCAGTCGGTCTACTTCATAGGGACCAACAAACGCGGGCTCGTCACGCTGTTCCGCGGCCTTCCCTACCGGCTGCCGGCCGGCCTGTCGCTGTACAGCACCGAATACGTCTCCGGTGTCGGCGCCTCCACGCTCAACGCGCACCAGCGCACGACGCTGCTCGACCACTCGTGGCGCTCGCGCAGCAACGCCGTCGAGCTGATCCACAGCCTCGAAACGGGGACGCTCGAATGAGGCAGGCGTCGTGAACACCCCGATCGTGCGCCTGTTCGGACTCGTGGTGCTGATGTTCGCGCTGCTCGTCGCGTTCACCTCGCGCTGGACCGTCTTCGAAGCCACGTCGCTGCGCGAAAACCACCTGAATGCGCGCGCTCTGCTCGAGCAGGAGCGGATCGAACGCGGGCCGATCGTCGCGGCCAACGGCGCGGTGCTCGCCCACAGCGTGCGCAACTCCGAAGGGATCTTCCAGCGCCGCTACCCGTCGGGTCCTCTGTTCGCGCACCCGGTCGGTTACTCGTTCACCGACCTCGGCAGCGCCGGGATCGAGCGCTACCGCAACGCCGTGCTCAACGGCCAGGGCTCCACCAACCTGCAGTCGATCCTCAACCAGCTGCAGGGCAAGCGCCCGCGCGGCGACAAGGTGGTGACCACGCTCGACCCCGGCGCACAGCGCGTCGCCGAAGAAGCGCTCGGCGGGCACGAAGGCGCGGTGGTCGCGCTCGAGCCGCGCACCGGCGCCGTCACCGTGATGGCCTCCTCGCCGACATATGACCCCAACAGGCTCAGCTCGACACGCGACTACGAACGGCTCGCGCACGCCGCCTCGGGCGAGCCGCTCGTCAACCGCGCGCTGCAGTTCGGCTACGCGCCCGGCTCCACCTTCAAGGTGATCACCGCCACCGCCGCCATCGACACCGGCGCCTACACGCCCGAATCGACCGTCAACGGCCGCAACGACGTGCTCATCTCCGGCGTGGCGCTGCAGAACGACCAGGACGAGAGATTCGGGCAGATCACGCTCACCAAAGCGCTCGCGCTGTCGGTCAACACGGTCTGGGCCCAGGTCGCGGTGAAGCTCGGCAAGTCGACGCTGCAGCGCTACATGAACCGCTTCGGCTTCGACCGCAAGCCCCAGCTCGACTACCCCGCCGACGAAATGTCGGCGAGCGGCGAGTACTCGGGATCGAGGCTGCTCGCCCCAACGAGCGCCGGCGTGGACGCGGGGCGCATGGGAATCGGCCAGGACAAACTCGAGGTCACGCCGCTGCAGATGGCCGAGGTCGCCGCCGCCGTGGCCAACGGCGGGCGGCTCATGAAGCCGCACCTCACGCAGCGGATCGTCGAAGCCGAAGGCCGCACGGTGGAAACGATCAAGCCCCACCTGCAGTCGGTCGTGATGAAGACGCTCCACAGCGGCGTCTGTGAGGTCGATGATGGAAGCGGTTGTGAACGAAGGGACCGGAACCTCCGCGCAGATCCCCGGCGTGCAGGTCGCCGGCAAGACCGGTACCGCCGAGACGCAGATCGGCACCGCGATCAACAACGTGTGGTTCATCGCGTTCGCGCCCGCGAGCTCGCCGCGGGTGGCGGTCGCGGTCACGCTCGCGCACGTGCCCGGCCAGGGCGCCGCGTTCGCCGCGCCGATCGCGCGGCGCGTCATGGAAAGGCTTCTGCATGATTGAGGCCGACACCATCATCGACGGCCGCTACCGGGTGATCTCGCGGCTCGGCTCGGGCGGGATGGCCGACGTGTACCTCGCGCAGGACCAGCTGCTCGGGCGCGAGGTCGCAGTCAAGGTGCTGCACCACCACTTCGCCGAAGACCACGAGTTCGTCGAGCGCTTCCGGCGCGAGGCCTCGAGCGCCGCCGCGCTCTCGCACCCCAACATCGTGGGCATCTTCGACCGCGGCGAGTGGAACGGCACCTACTACATCGCGATGGAGTACGTCGCCGGGCGCTCGCTGAAGACGCATCGTGCGGGAAACCGGGCCGCTCGAGCCCGCGGTCGCGATCGACGTCGTCGAGCAGATCCTGCGCGCCGCCCAGTTCGCCCACCGCCGCGGCGTGATCCACCGCGACCTGAAGCCCCACAACGTGATCCTCGACGAAGAGGGCCGCGCGCGCGTCACCGACTTCGGGATCGCGCGCGCGGGCGCCTCCGACATGACGCTCACGGGCTCGATCATGGGCACCGCGCAGTACCTCTCTCCCGAGCAGGCCCAGGGCTACGCGGTCAGCTCGGCCTCGGACATCTACTCCGTCGGCGTGATCCTCTACGAGCTGCTCACCGGCGTCGTGCCCTTCGAGGGCGAAACCGCGGTGGCGATCGCGTTCAAGCAGGTCGCCGCGGCGCCGCGGCCGCCCAGCGAGATCAACCCCGCGCTGCCGCCGTCGCTCGACGCGGTCGTGCTGCGCGCGCTCGCCAAGGAGCCGAGCGAACGCTACGCCGACGCCGCCGAGCTGATCGCCGCGCTCGAGCGCGAGCGCCACGCGCTGCCCGCGTACACGGGCGCCGCGCTGATCGGCGGGCCCGTGCCCGACGGCGCCTCGCAGCCCACCGGCGTGCTCACGCCCGCGCCGTTCGCCGGGGGGCTGATGATGCCGAGCGCCGAGCGGCTCGCCGACGAGCACGAGGGGGGCGAGGACGGCCGGCGCCGGCTGCGCAGGCCGCTTCTGTACGGCGGCCTGGCGCTGCTCGTGGCGGCGCTCGCCGCCGCCGCCGTGTTCCTGATCCCCGCGAGCAGCAAGCCCACCGTGCCGAGCGTGGTGGGCGAGAGCGAACAGGTCGCCGCGGCCAAGCTGCGCGAGGCCTCGCTCGTCCCCTCCAGCCAGGTCGCGACGAGCGCGTCGGTGGCGACGGGCCTCGTCATCAGCCAGTCTCCCGCCGCCGGCGCCACCGTGAAGAAGAACACGGTGGTCACGATCATCGTCTCGAGCGGGCCCGCGAGCGTGAAGCTCGAAGACGTCGAAGGGCAGAGCGAAAAGGTCGCTCTCGAACGGCTGCGCAAGGCGGGCTTCAAGCCCAAGCCCAAGACCGAAGCGAGCACCAGCATCGCGGCGGGGCAGCGTGATCGCGACCGACCCGCCCGCGGGGACGGAACTGCGCATGGGCAGCCCCGTCACGGTGATCGTCTCGAGCGGCCCCGCGCCCGTGCACGCTCCCGACGTGGTCGGCCAGACGCAGGCGGCCGCCGAATCCACCCTGCAGAACGCCGGGCTCGCCGTCGGGGCCATCACGCAGCGGGTCTCCTCGCAGAGCCCCGGCACGGTGCTGGCGCAATCGCCCGCGCACGGGACCCTCCTGCGCGCCGGCCAGTCGGTGGCGCTCACCGTGGCGAAGGCGTCCGATCAGGCGATCGTCCCGAACGTGGTCGGCAAGAGCGAGGCGCTCGCCGCGGCGGCGCTCGGCGGGGCGGGCTTCACGCCGAAACGCGCACGCAGCCCACCACCGAAGCCGCGCAGGTCGGCATCGTGCTCTCGCAGAAGCCGGTCGCGGGCCACAAGGCCCGCAAAGGCGCCACCGTGGTGATCACTGTGGGGGTCGCGAGCACGCCGACCACGCCGTCCACCACTCCCACGACCACCCCCGCGACCACGCCCGCAGGGCCCGCGCCGGGACCCGGGCCGTGAGGGTTGCGGTGCTCGCCGGCGGGCGCTCCTCCGAGCACGAGGTCTCGCTCTCCTCCGGCGCCGCCGTGCGCGACGGGCTCGAGGCGGTGGGCCACGAGGTGGTGTGGGTCGAGATCGGGCGCGACGGCAGCGTGGCGCAGCGACGGCGAGGAGCTCAGCGTGCGCCCCGGCGGCGGCCTGCTCGGCGTGGACGTCGCCTTCCCGGTCCTGCACGGGCCGTTCGGCGAGGACGGCACCGTCCAGGGCGCGCTCGAGATGCTCGACGTCCCCTACGTGGGCGCCGGCGTGAGCGCCTCGGCGGTGTGCCTGGACAAGGTCATGTTCAAGGAGCTGATGTCCGCGGCCGGCGTGCCGCAGGTGCGCTACCTCGGCGTCCGCGCAGATCGCTGCGGAGCGCGAGCGCGAGCAGGTGCTCGCCCGGGCCGCGCAGCTGGGCGTCCCCGTGTTCGTCAAGCCCGCCCACCTCGGCTCGTCCGTCGGGATCGTCAAGGTGCGCGGCGCCGCCGAGCTGCCGGACGCGCTCGAGGCGCGCGTTCGAGCACGACGAGCTGGTGATCGTCGAGGCGCTGGCCACGGGCATCGAGGTCGAGTGCGGCGTGCTCGGCACGCTGCAGGGCGAACGCGACGGAACCGGCGAGCGGGCGAGCGTCTCCCCGCCGGGCGAGATCGTCTTCGGCGGCGAGTTCTACGACTTCGACGCCAAGTACCGGCCCGGCGGCATGGAGCTCGAGATCCCCGCGCGCATCTCTGCGAGCGCCGCGGCGCGCGTGCGCGAGCTCGCGCTGCAGGCGTTCGCCGCGGCCGGCTGCGACGGGCTCGCGCGCGTGGACTTCTTCGTCGACGGCGAGCACGTCCTGCTCAACGAGCTCAACACGATGCCGGGCTTCACGCCGACGAGCGTGTACGCGAAGCTGATCGCCGCCTCCGGCCTTCCCTATCCGCAGCTGCGTCGACCGGCTGTGCCGGCTCGCGCTGCGAGCGCCACGCAGAGCTGCGGCGCCTACCGGCGCTGAGCGCGCCGCTGAACAGCGTGAGCTCGGTCGAGTTCGCGCCGATTCCCTTCCCGGCGGCAGCGTGGTCAGCCACAGCAGGTAGTAGCGGCGCGGCGCGCCCAGCGCGAGCTTGATGCGCTGCCGCCGATGCGCACGTCGCTCGAGCCGCCCACCGGTCCCTGCCAGCCGCGCTTCGGCGAGCGACGTGGGATCGCCGTAGGGGAGCGACAGGTCGATCCGGTTGGCCACATAGACCTGCGCCGCGAACCCGGGCGTGGGCGTCTGCACTTCGAGCGCGGCCGCGAGCACCCCGGGCTGCGCGTCGAGGTACACGCCGAGTCCGACCCCGCCGGGCTTGCTTGAGCGTGCCGTCGAAGTAGTGCTCGGTGCTCCAGATCGTGTTCGGGTCGTTGTCGACGACGTTGTCGATCTGGTCGCGGTTTTCCGGGCCGGTGCCGAACGGGTTGTAGTCGTGCGCGGCGGTCTGGCCGAGCGCGACCGGCCGCGAGGCCCGCGTGGCGCGCCGCCGCTCGGCACGCCCGTGCCGCGGTGGGTGCGGTTCGCGGCCACGTACAGCCCGACGCGCCGATCGCCGCGGCGAGCAGCGCGAGCGACACGGCCCAGCGCGCCGGGTGGCGCATCCGCCAGGGCAGCCGCCGGCGCGCGCCGCCGGGCAGCGTGCGCAGCACGCTCGTCACCTCGCCCGTCGGCCTGGCCGGAGCGCGCGGTCTCGATCGCGAGCACCTCCTCGAGGTCGGCGACCATGCTCGCCGCGTCGGGGTAGCGCTGTGCGAGGTCCTTCGCGAGCGCGCGGTCGACGCACCGCGGCGGTCGCGGCGGAGATCTCCGGGCGCAGCTCCTGCACGTCGGGCGACCTGCCTCGCGCACGTGCTTCATCGCCACCGCCACCGGCGAGTCGCCGTGGAACGGCACGCTCCCCGGTGAGCATCTCGTACAGCACGACCCCGAGCGAGTACAGGTCCGACTGGCCCGTCACGGGCTGCCCGAGCGCCTGCTCGGGCGAGACGTAGTCGGTCGTGCCGAGCACCCGCCCGGCGACCGTCAGCCCTTCCTCGGTGAGCGAGCGCGCGATCCCGAAGTCGGTGATCTTGGCGCCGCCTTCCGCGCTGATCAGCACGTTCTGCGGCTTGACGTCGCGGTGCACGATGCGCTGCTCGTGCGCGGCGCCGAGCGCGCGCGCGATCTCGATCGCGTAGGCGATCGCCTGCGGGATCTCGAGCGGTCCCTCGCGGCGGATCACATCCTTGAGCGTCTCGCCCTCGACGTACTCGAGCACGATGTACGGCGTCCCGCCGGCGCCGGCGGCCGGGCGCTCCCCGTCCGCGGAGAGCTCCTCGCCGGCGTCGATCACGGTGACCACGTGCGGATGGCTGAGCTGCGCCACCGCGCGCGCCTCGCGGCGGAAGCGCTCGAGCTGGTCGGAGTCCGCGGCGATCTCGCGGTGCATCAGCTTGATCGCCACCGGGCGTTCGAGCACCGTGTCGAAGGCGCGCTACACGGTCGACATCCCGCCGCGCCCGATCTGCGCGTCGAGCCGGTAGCGCCCGCCGAGCAGCGTGCCCGACTCCGTCATCGCCCCGACCTGCGCGCGCGCGAGCACCGCGCCGGCGAGCGCGAGGCGGTACGCCGCGAACGGCGCAAGCGGGATGCTCGCGCAGCTCGGGTCCGCGGCGGCGCGCGCGCTGAGCGCGCTCGAGAGCGCGGAGGCGGCCGCGCCCGCGGCCATCGCCCCGCGCATGCCCGCCGGGGCGCCGTCGCGCGCCAGGCGCAAGCACTCGAGCGCGCCCGCCCCGAGCAGCACCGGCAGCGCCGCGTCGGCCGACAGGCGTTGCGCGTCCGCGCGCGAGAAGCCGCGCGCACGAGCCGCCGTGAGCGTCGCGCCGCTGCGCGACACGCCGGGGATCAGCGCGAGCGACTGCGCGATCCCCAGCGCCAGCCCGTCGAGCGGCCGCGCGTCCTCGTGGCGTCGCGCGCCGCCGCCTGCGCGCGGTCGGCGAGCGCCATCGCCACCGCGCCGCCCGCGAGGCCCGCCGCGATCGAGCGCGGGCCGCCGAGCCGGCGCTCGATGCCGCGCCTCAGCGTGAGGCCCGCGAGCGCCGGCGGCGCCAGCGCCAGCGCGATCGTGGCCGCGCGCCTGCGGTCGACGCCCGCGAGCGCTCCCGCCAGGCTCGCGCGCGCATCGTCGATGCGCGAGCGCGAGCGCGCCGCCCGCATGCAGCGCGACCTCGAAGGACTTCCGCGCGCTCGCGTCGAGCTCGCCGTAGCGCCAGCCCGCGAGCCACGGGATCAGCGCTGTGTGGGCCGAGGAGGAGATCGGCAGCAGCTCGGCCGGGCCCTGCAGGAGGCCGAGCGCCGCAGCGTGGCGGAGCGGGAGCGCGCCCTCAGCCCGCCGCATCGGTCGCCGGGCCGCGGCGGTCCCGCCGCCTGCGCACGACGGCGTAGACGATCGCCACGAGCACGAGCACGAGCACCACGTAGTCGACGTACTCGAAGCCCTTGCGCACGCTCTTCCAGTCGCCACCGAGAGCGTGCCCGGCGAGCGCCAGCCCGAGCACCCAGGGCACGGTGCCGATCAGCGAGAACACCGTGAAGCGCCCGAGCGGCATCTTGCGCGACGCCCGCCGGCAGCGACACGAACGCCCTGATCACGGGGATCATGCGCCCGAACAGCACGATCGGCTCGCCGTAGCGCTGGAACCGCGGTCGGCGCGCGCGATCTGCTCGGGGCCCATGTGCAATCGGGCGCCGTGGCGTTCGAACAGCTCGAGCCGCCCGCCGCGGCCGACGCCGTAGGCGACCCACGAGCCGACCATCGTGCCGATCAGGCCCGCGAGGATCACGCCGAGCAGCGTCAGGTGGTGGTGCGACGCGCTCTGCGCGGGGTCGACCACCGCGAAGCCGGCGAACAGCATCACGACCTCCGAGGGGATCGGGATGCAGGCGCTCGACAGCGCCATCAGCACGAAGATGCCGGGCAGCCCCGCATCGCGCACGAAGTGCGACGTTTCGTTGACGATCGATTCCGAGATCGAGGCGAGGACAGCATCGCGCGCGCCAACGATACCGGCCTCGCGACGGCCGGCATGCAGCGCGCGCCTCGCAGCGGCGGGCGCTCGCGTTAGCGTTGCGGCGCGTGCGCGTCTGGATCGATCTGACCAACAGCCCCCACGTGCTCGTGATGCGTCCCGTGATCGAGCGGCTGCGCGCCGCGGGCCACGAGGTGCGCGTGACCGCGCGCGACTTCGCCCAGACGATCGAGCTGTGCGAGCGCCTCGGCGTCGAGCACGACGCCGATCGGGCGCCACCGCGGAGAGAGGCTCGCCGCCAAGGCGCGCGGGCTGTTCTCGCGCTCCGCCGCGCTCGTGCGTTGGGCGCGCGCGTGCGAGCGCGCGCCCGGCGGCGGGCGCTTCGACGTCGCGCTGGGCCACGGCTCGAACGACGTGAGCGTCGCCGCGCGCGCTGCTGCGGATACCCAGCGCCACGATGTTCGACTACGAGTGGGCCACCGTGCAGCACAACGTCAACTGCCGTCTCGCGCGCGCGGTGGTGGTGCCCGACGCGATCCCGCCGGGAGCGGCTCGACCGCTACGGCGCGCGCGGCAAGATCCGCGCGTACGAGGGGCTCAAGGAGGAGTACTACCTGTCCGACTTCGAGCCCGAGCGAGGCGGTGCTCGCGGAGCTCGCGCTCGACCCCTCGCGGCCGCTGGTGGTGGTGCGCCCGCCGCCCGAGGTCTCGCTGTACCACCGCTTCGAGAACGATCTGTTCGCCGCGGTGCTCACGCGGTTGCGCGAGGACGCCCTGGCGGGCGGGGCGCAGCCGGTCGTGCTGCCGCGCGTTCAGGACGCCAGCGGGCTGCGCTGCGGGGCGCCGGCGGCCTGATCGTGCCCGAGCACGCGATCGACGCGCAGTCGCTGATCGCGTTCGCGGACCTCGTGATCTCGGCCGGCGGCACCATGAACCGCGAGGCGGTCGCGCTCGGAACGCCCGTCTACACGACCTTCGAGCGGACGGCTCGGCGCGGTGGACGAACGACTGATCGCCGAGGGCCGGCTGCGCCGGCTCGAGCACCCCGGGCAGCTGCGGCTCCAGGCTCGTGAGGACGCGCCGCGCCCGGCGCGCGTGCGCCGTGACCCCGCCGAGATCGTCCGGCTGCTGCTGTCGGCGGCGCCGCCGGGCGTCTGAGCCGGGCCGCGCGCCCGCCGGCGCCCGAGTGGAGCCGTATCCCGGGCCCTCCGGCGCGCACCGGCGCACGCCTCATTGCACCCTGGGATCGGGGAGATCCTTACAATCTTCACAATGCGCCGACGGATTCGCTCGGCGGCCCTTCCCCTCCACCGTCACTCGCTGCCGCAGCTCGCAGTGGACGGGGCCCTGGTCGCGCTCGCATACTACCTCGCGTTTCAGCTGCGCTTCAACAGCGGGCCGCCCGCACGACTACGCGCGGCTGCGCGACGCCACGATCTGGTGGGTGATCGTGGTGGGGCTGCCGGTGCTCGTGTTCGCGCGCGTGCTACCAGCGCCGCTGGCGCTACTCCGGCCAGCGCGACTACGAGGCGGTGCTGTGGGCGGTGGTCGCGATCGTGCTGCTGACGGTCGCTCGCGATCGAGGTGCTGCGCCCCGTGCACAGCTACAGCCTGCAGGTGCCCGGCTCCGCGCACCGGGGCGCGGTCGCGGTGGTGCTGCCCAACGGCGTGATCGTGCTGTTCGCGCTGCTCTCGCTCGTGTTCCTCGTGGGCGTGCGTGCGCTCGCGCGCAGCGTCTACGAGCGCCGCCCGCTGGCGGCGTTTCGCGGAGGGCGCAAGGGCGAGCGAGTCGGTGCTGATCGCAGGAGCCGGCGAGGGCGGCCGGCTGGTGGTGCGCGAGATCGATGCGCAACCGCGAGCTCGGGCTCGCGCCGGTGGGCTTCGTGGACGACGACCCGCGCAAGCTCGGCCTGCGCGTCGAGGGCATGCGCGTGCGCGGCAACACCGAGGGCGACCTCGCCGCGCGTGCTCGACGAGACCGAACCCGACGAAGTGATCATCGCGATCCCGTCCGCGCCGGGCTCCACCCGCGGACGCATCGTGCGCGAGTGCCGCACGCGCGGCATCCCCGTGCGCACGCTGCCCACCGTCTTCGAGCTGCTGCAGACGCGCGGCGCGCTCGCCCGCCAGGTGCGCGAGGTGCGCGTCGAGGACGTGCTCGGGCGCGAGCCCGTGCAGATGGAGCTCGAGCGCGTCGGCGCCTACCTGGCCGGCCAGATGGTGCTCGTGACAGGCGCCGGCGGCTCGATCGGCTCCGAGCTGTGCCGGCAGATCGCGCGCGTGGAGCCACACCGGATCGTGCTCGTCGACCACGCCGAGGACAACCTCTTCTCGATCCAGCGCGAGCTCGAGGACGAGCGCCACGTGCCCTCGTCGATGCTCGCCGCGGTGCTGGCCGACTGCAAGGAGGGCGAGCGCATGCGCGAGGTGTTCTCCGAGCACCGGCCCACCGTCGTCTTCCATGCCGCGGCCTACAAGCACGTGGGCCTGATGGAGGCGAACCCCGTGGAGGCGGTGCGCAACAACGCGATCGCCACGCGCGTCGTCGCGCAGGTGGCGGGCGAGACCGGCGTCGAGCGCTTCGTGCTCGTGTCCACCGACAAGGCGGTCGAGCCCGCGACCGTGATGGGCGCCTCCAAGGCGCTCGCCGAGTTCGCGCTCGAAGCCGCCGCCGCGCGCTTCCCGCAGACCCGCTACGCGGCGGTGCGCTTCGGGAACGTGCTCGGCTCCTCCGGCAGCGTGGTGCCGATCTTCAAACGGCAGATCGAACGCGGCGGTCCGGTCACCGTGACCGACGAGCGCATGACCCGCTACTTCATGACGATCCCCGAGGCGGTGCAGCTGATCATCCGCTCCGCCTCGCTCGCGAGGCCGAACGGGGCCGCGGAGATCCTCGTGCTCGAGATGGGCGAGCCGGTGTGCATCTGGACCTCGCCCGCGCGATGATCGAGCTGTCGGGGCTCGACCCCGACCGCGACATCGACATCGAGGTGGTCGGCCGGCGGCCCGGCGAGAAGCTCCACGAGCAGCTGTTCAACGACTACGAGCGCGCGAGCCCCACGAGCGCGGAGAAGATCGTCCGTGCCGAGCGCTCCCCGCTGCCGCGCGAGGCCGTCGAGTCGATGTTCGACGAGATCGGCCTGCTCGTGCTCGAAGGCGACGCCGCGGGGCTCGCCGCGAAGGTCTCCGAGCTGTCGGTCGCCCGCCGCGACGCGCTCGCGGCCAGGGCGCCCGAGGCCGCGCCCCCCGCAGAGGAGCGCCCCGGGATCCGCGCCGGCGACGGCGCCGCGATCGACGGCGAGGAGCGGCCCCCGATCGGCGTGCTGCACGGCTCGCGCTCCGCCGGGCGCATGCCGCCGCCGAGCGGAACCGACGCGCCTTCGCCCCTCGTACACTCCCCCCATTCATGACACGAGCGCCGCGCACGCACCCATGACCGCAGCAGCCCCGCTCGCGTTCTCGCTGACCAGCTCGTTCACGCAGGTGGGCGCGGTCGTCGCGTTCGCCGCTGTGCTCGGCATCGCGATCCTCTCGCTGCTCGTGTTCTCGCAGGCGCGAGAGCTCAAGCGCCTGCGCGAGTGGGCGGGCAGGGCGCCCGAGCGCGCCGCCGAGCTCGAGCAGCGCGTGACCGCCGCGGCGCTGCGCCTGAACCAGCGGCCGGCCGGCGCGGTCGGGCAGGTGCGACCGATCGCCCGCCCGCCCGGCGCTCCTGGCCAGCCGGGTGTGCCCGGCCAGCCCGCGTCCGCCGCCGCACCCGGCTCCGCCGTGCCGCCGATCCCCGCCGTCGGCCAGGGCGCGCCGCCAGTCACCCGCGCCCAGACGCCCGTGCCCGGGACGCCGGCCGTGCCCGGGACGGCTCCCGCGACCGCCGCGGGCCTCCCCGGCGCGCCCGCCCAGCCCGCGGCCTCTGGCTCGCCGCTTCCTGGACAGGCGCCGCCGGCCCAGCCGGGCGCCCTGCAACCGCAGCCCGGCGGAGCGCAACCCCAGCCGGTACAGCCCGCTCCGGGCCGGCCGTTCCCCGCGCGCGCGCCGGTGCCGGGCGCCGCTGCGGTCGCGCCCGCGAGCGCCGCAGGCTCCTCGCAGGCTCCTGTTGCCCCGAGCAACGGCCCTGTGCCCGGCGCGAGCACGCCGGCCGCGCAACCGCCGCCGCCCGCCCAACCGACGCCCGCGGCGCAGGTCCCGGCCGGCGCGCGCGCGGCCGACCCGGGGCCCTCGCCCGCAACGGCCGCGGCGCAGGCCGCGGCCGTTCCGGCCGGCCAGGTGACGGCCTCGCGGGTCGCATCCACGCCCGACGTGCCCGGCGATCAGGTCTCGGCGCCCCCGGGCGGCGAGGCCGCGCCGACGCAGGCGGGCGAGCGGGTGCCCGCGGCTGCGGCCGCACAGGCCGTGTCGGCCGCGGCCGCCGCGGCTGCGCCCGCCTCGGTCGCCGCGCTGGCGGGCGCCACGGCGCGCTCCGCCGGAGCCCCGCCGGCCTCGGCTCCGCCTTCCGCGGGATCGCGCCCGCCGCTTCCTCCGGCGCCCGTGCGCTCCGCACGGCCCGCGCCGCGCCCGCCGGGCGACGCCAGCGCGGCCGACGCTCGCGCGACCCGCGCGCGAGGGCTCGACGCCCGGGCCGGCTCCGGCGCCGGCGCGGCGGCCCGCCGCGCACGCTCCTCCTCCGGCAGGCCGGGCGGCTCCACGGCCCGCGCGCGCGTGCTGATCGGCGCGATCGCGCTCGTGGTGATCGCGGGCGTGGCGCTGCTCGCCAACTCGCTGCTCGGGTCCTCAGGCTCGAAGAGCTCGCCGGGCACGACCGCGACGACAGCCGCGAAACACAGCCATGCGAGCGCGAGCAGCCGCCATCACTCGAGCCACGCCGCCGGCCACGCGACCGCGCCGGTGAGCCCGGCGAGCGTCGACGTGGTGGTGCTCAACGGCACCGAAACGTCCAACCTCGCCCACCACGTGGCGGCGGAACTGCAGCAGCACGGCTACACGCAGGCGGCGCCCGCCACCGGGCGTCCGCCGGGCGCGGGTCAGGTGACCACGGTGGAGTACGCGCCGGGTCAGCGCGCCACCGCGGAATCGGTCGCGCATTCGCTGTCGGTGAGCGCGCTCGCGCCAATGGAATCCGGGCTGTCTTCGCTCGCCGGCTCGGCGAAAGTGGTGGTGATCGTCGGCGCCGACAGGGCCGCGGCGGTCCAATAGCGGGCTTCCTCGACATCCCTGCGCGCTCCACCAAGCCGCGCGAGCACGGGATCACCCACGTGATCGACCGGGGCATGTCGCTCGCGGAGGTGACGGGGCTGCTCGAGGTCGCGGGCGAGGTGGTGGACGTGGTGAAGCTCGGCTGGGGCACCGCGCTGGTGAGCGCCAACCTGAAACCCAAGCTCGCGCGCTACGCCGAGCACGGGATCCCGGTGGTGCTCGGCGGCACGCTCACCGAGATCGCGATCCGCCAGGGACGGGTCGAGGGCCTCGTCGCGTGGCTGCGCGAGCTCGGCCTGCGCCACGTGGAGATCTCCGACGGCACGATCGAGCTCGACCCCGAGGTCAAGCGCGAGCTGATCGAACGCCTCGCGGGCGAGTTCACCGTGTTCGCCGAGGTGGGCAGCAAGGACGTCGACTTCATCATGGCCCCGTACGTGTGGGTCGAACAGATCGAGCGCGACCTCGAGGCTGGGGCGTGGAAGGTGATCGCCGAGGCGCGCGAGTCGGGCACCGCGGGCATCTACCGGGCCGACGGCGAGCCGCGCACGGGCCTGATCGACGAGATCGCGCACTCGATCGACCCCGAGCGGCTGATCTTCGACGCGCCGCAGCACCGCCAGCAGGTGTGGCTGCTCAAGCACTTCGGCACCGAGTGCAACCTCGGCAACATCGCGCCCGCGGACGTGCTGTCGCTCGAGACCCTGCGCCTGGGCCTGCGCTCGGACACCGTCGAGCGGTTCGCGCTGGGCGGCGGGGATTGAGCGCGGCGGGCGCACTCGCAAACGGCCGGAGCGGGCGCCGCGCTCCGGCGACCACCGACCCGGTCGTGCAGATCGTCTTCGCACTGCTGGTTCTCGCGTGCTTCGTCGCGTTCTTCCTCACGCAGCGGCTCAAGCACACGCCGACCGCGGTACAGCACTTCAAGCTCACGCCGAGCTTCTCCCCGCGCGGCCCCGCGCCCACCGCGGAAGAGGCGATCTCGTTCAAGCTCGCTCGCGCCGAACGCGTCACCGTGCAGATCATCGACGCGAGCGGCAACGTGGTCGCGACGCTCGTGCACCGCTACCCCGTGGCGCGCTACAAACAGTCTTCTCGCTGCGCTGGAACGGGCGACGCGGCACCGCGCGGCGGGTGCGCATCGTGCGCACCCCCACGGGGCATCGGATCGTGCGTGCGGTGAACACGGGCGCGTTCGCGCCTGCGGGTGAATACCGCGTTTGGGTGACGCTGAGCCACCAGAGCAGGCCGGTGCTCTCGCCGCGCGCTTCACCCTGGTCGGCGGCTGAGCGTGCCCGGCGCAGGCCCTCTCGCGTCGAGCCTGCCGAGCCACGGCGCGCTCGCCGCATGGGCCGCGGGCGCTCTGATCGCGACGGTGGCGCTCGCGCTGGTGATGCGCCGGCGCCACGACGCGCTGCCGCTGCTCGTGGTCCTCGCGCTGCCGTTCCGCGTGCCGATCGCCGCGGAGGGACGCACGGTGAACCTGCTGGTCCCGCTGTACGTGGTGATCGCGGCGGGAACGATCGTGTACCTGCTGCCGCGCGCACGGGCGCTGCTCGCGGGCGGCGCTCGGCGGGAGCGGGCCGCGCTCCCCGATGTGGTCAGGTGGCTGCTGTGGGGGTCGGTGGCGCTGTATGCGCTGCAGCTCGGCTACTCCGCCGACCGTGTCAAGGCGGCGGAGAACATCGCGTTCTTCTACGTCCCGTTCGCGCTGCTGTTCGTGCTGCTCTCGCAGGTGCGCTGGACGCGCGCGCTGCTGGCGCGCTGCCTGTGCGTGGCGGTGGCGCTCGCGGTGGTGTTCGCGGGCGTGGGCTTCGTGGAGTACGCGCGCAAGGAACTGTTCCTGAACCCGAAGGTGGTGGCGGCGAACCAGTACGACAACTACTTCCGCGTGAACTCGGTGTTCTTCGACCCCAACATCTACGGGCGCTTCCTCGCGCTGGTGATGATCGCGGTGACGCACGGCGGTGCTGTGGAGCCGCACGCGGCGCGAGGCGCTGATCGGCGGGGCGCTGCTCGCGTGGCTCCTGGCCGGCCTCGTGACGAGCTTCTCGCAGTCGAGCATCGCCGCGCTGCTGCTGGGGCTCGCGGTGCTCGCGGCGTGGCGCTGGGACGTGCGCGCCACCGTGTACGCGTCCGCGGGCCTCGCTGGCGCTCGGCGCGGCGATCCTGCTGCTCGCGCCGGCGAGCCTGCACTTCGGGCTGAAGCGGATCGGGCGGCTCCGCCAAGCAACGCGACCAACGGGCGCACCAAGCTGATCTCGGGCGGTCTCGAACTGTTCGCGAAACGCCCGCTGTGGGGCTACGGGTCGGGCTCGTTCGAAGCCGAGTACAAGCGCCACAGGAACACCACCGCCGAGAACGCCACGACTCGCGTCGCACACGATCCCCGTGACGGTCGCCGCCGAGCAGGGGATCCTGGGGCTGGCGATGTACGTGGCGCTCCTCGCCGTCGCCCTGCTCGTGCTCTTCCGCGGCGCGGGGCGCTCGCCGCCGCGCATCGCGATCGCCGCGTGCTTCGCGGCGCTGGTGCTGCACACGTGGACCTACGCGGACTTCCTCGAAGACCCGTTCACGTGGACGCTGCTCGCGATCGGGGTGGCGCTCGCGCGCGCGCAGGAGCCGCGGGGCGCCGAGCGCCCGGCGCTGGGCAGCGCGCCGGTAGGTTCTGCGCGGTGCTCGGCTACCTGAAGCGCCTCGTCACCACGGGCGCCGCGTACCAGTTCGGCGACATCCTCGCGAAGGGGCTGGCGCTGTTCACGCTGCCGCTGTACACGCGGCACCTGTCCACCGAAGCGCTACGGCGCCGCCGAATCGCTGCTCACCGCGGTGATCCTCTCGAGCATCCTGCTGCGCCTGGGCGTCGGCGAGGCGTTCATCCGCTTCTACTTCGACGACGACGACGCGGCGCGCCGCGAGCGGATCGCGCGCACCGCGACCGCCACGGTGGCGTGGACCACGACCGTGGCGGCGCTCGTCGCTGGTGGCGCTCGCGGGCCCGATCTCGAAGCTCCTGCTCGGCTTCGAAGACCCGCTGCTGCTCGACTGCGCGGTGCTCGGCCTGTGGGCGTTCACGAACCTCGAGATGGCCTACGCGCAGCTGCGCGTGGACGAGCGCGCGCGCGCGTACGTCGTACGCGTCGGCGGCCAACGTGGTGCATGACGCGTCGCCTTCACGATCTCGCTGGTCGTCGTTCGCGCGACCAGGGCGCGCGCGGCCTGCTGCTCGGCAACTTCGGCGCCTCGGCGGTGCGTCGTGCTGGCGCTGTGGTGGGTGCTGCGCCGGCGCTTCTCGCTGCGCGTGCGCCCGCTCGGACCTGCGCGCGATGCTGCGCTTCGGGCTGCCGACGGTGCCGGCCGACGCGAGCGTGTACGCGCTGCAGGTGGCCGACCGCTTCTACCTGTATCGCGTCTTCTCGCGCAGCTGCCGCGGGACAGTACGCGGTGGCGATCAAGCTCGCCACGGTCGTGTTCGTGGCGGTGCGCGGCTTCCAGTACGCGTGGCCGCCGCTGGCGTACTCGATCGAGAGCGACGAGGAGGCGGCGCGGCTGTACTCGCTGGTCACGACCTACTACGCGCTGGCCACCGGCGTCGTCGTGTGCGGGGTGGCGCTGCTCGGGCGCTGGCTCGTGCGGCTGCTCGCGGCGCCGCACTTCTTCGGCGCGCACCGCGCGCTGCCGTGGCTCGCGCTCGGCTGGGCGCTGTACGGGCTGTACCTCGTGTTCGTCGTGATCGCGGGCCGCGCGCGCGTCACCTCGCGCAACCTGCCCGCGGCCGCGGCGGGCCTGGTGGTGAACGTCGCGCTGCTGCTCGCGCTGGTCCCGCGCGGGGGCCTCGGGCTCGGCATCGCGGGCGCGGGGATCGCGCTGTGCGGTGCCTACGTGGCGATGCTGCTCGTCATCTACGCGCTCACCCGCAGCCTCTTCAGGGTGGGCTTCGAATGGGGGCGCCTGGCGAAGCTCGTGGCGATCCTCGCGGGCGTGGCGGTGTCGGGCGAGCTGCTGCTGCCGGCCTCGCGGGCTCGCGGGCTTCGCGAGCCGTGCGGCGTGGCTCGCGCTGGTGCCGCTCGGCCTGCTGCTGACGCGCTTCTTCCACCGGCACGAGTGGCGCCGGGCCGCGCGGCTGCTCGCGGACGCTGCGCCCGCTCACGCGCGCGTTCCGCGCGCGCCACGGCGAGGTCGAGGCCTACGCCGAGGACCCGCTGCGCGACCTCTGAGCGAGCGCGCGGTTGTACTCCTCGGCCGCCTCGCGCAGGCCCTCGCCGCGGCCGGGCCGCACGGTCGCGGTGACGTGGCGCCAGTAGCGTCGCGGGTCGTGCCCGGGCAGCACGAGCGCGGCGAGCGCGCGCAGCGCGTAGCTCCACGCCGTCAGCCAGCGCACCGCCGCGGCGGCGGCTGCGGAGTGGTGCTTTCGCATGTACAGGTCGCGGTTGCGCGCCATCTCGACGATCCGCCGCTCGGGCACCGCGCCGGTCGAGAGCTGCTCGTGGTGGACGGCGCGCGGCCGCGGGCACGTACAGCGCTGCGCCAGCCCGCGTCGCGCAGGCGCCGCGCGAAGTCGACCTCGTCGGAGTAGACGAAGAAGTCGCGGTCGAGGTAGCCGACCTGCGCGGCGGCCTCGCGCCGCACGAGCAGCGCGGCGGACTGGCACCAGTCGACCTCGCGCGTGTGCGCGCCGCGGCTCTGCACGGTGAGCAGGCGGTGCAGGAAGAGCGCGCCCGCGAGCGCGGTCAGCGGGCGTGGGGAAGCGCCACGCGGACGCCTGGGCGCTGCCGTCGGGGCGCAGCAGGCGCGCGCCGGCGCACGCCGCGCGGGGCTGCTCTCGAGCGCCTCGGTGGAGCGCGAGCGTCGCGCCCGGCAGCAGCTCGGAGTCCTCGTTCAGCAGCAGCGCGTAGCGCCCGCGCGCGCCGCGCAGCAGCTCGGAGTCGTTGAGCGCCTTGCCGCGGCGCTCGCTCGAGCGCGATCGTCTCGTCCACCGCGGGGTGCGCGCGCGCGGCCTCCGCGGAGCCGTCGCGCGAGCCGTTGTCGAGCACCAGCACCTCGGTCGCGAACGGCAGCGCGGCGCGCTCGCGCGCGATCGCGTCGAGGCCGCGCAGCAGCAGCTCGCGCTGCGAGGTGTTGACGACGCAGAAGCTCAGCTCGACCGCGCCGGAGTTCATGAGCGCATTCTCGCGGCGGGCGCGCCTATTGTGCGCTCGTGCGCGTCCACGTCGTCGACCCCTCCGCCTACACGCCGCCGTACGACCACGCGCTGTGCCGCGCGCTCGGGCGCGGCGGGCGCGCGACGTGGAGCTGTACACGAGCCGCTTCGCCTACGGGCCCGTGCCCGCGCCGCGAGGGCTACGAGCGCCGCGAGACCTTCTACGGGCTGGCCGCGCGCGTGCGCGGCCCGCGCGCGCGGCGCGCGCTGAAGCTCGCCGAGCACGTGCCGGACATGCTGCGCTACCGCCGCGCCGCGCGCCCCGCCGACGTCGTGCACTTCCAGTGGCTCGCGGTGCAGCAGCTCGACGGGCTGCTGCTGCCGTCGCGCACGCGCGCGGGGCGCCAGGCGCGCGCTGGTGCTGACCGCGCACGACATCCTGCCGCGCGAGCCGCGCGCGGGGCAGCTGCGCGCGCAGCGGCGGCTCTACGACCGCTTCGACGCGATCGTCGTGCACTCCGAGCACGGCCGCGGCCGCCTGACGGGCGAGCTGGGCGTGGACCCGGCCCGCGTGCACGTGATCCCGCACGGCGCGCTTCGCGCACCTCGCCGAGCCGCGCCGCGCGCGCCGCCGCCGTTCGAGACGGACGCCCCGGTCGTGCTGTTCTTCGGGCTGATGCGCCCGTACAAGGGGATCGACGTGCTGCTGGAGGCCTGGCGCGGGATCGAGGGCGCCGAGCTGTGGATCGCGGGCATGCCGCGCATGGACATCGCGCGCTGCGCGCGGCGGCGCCGCGCGGCGTGCGCTTCGTGCCGCGCTTCGTCGCGGGCGAGGAGCTGGCGGGCGTTCTTCGAGCGCGCGGACCTCGTCGTGCTGCCCTACCGCGAGATCGACCAGTCGGGCGTGCTGTTCACGGCGCTCGCGTTCGGCAGGCCGCTGCTGCTGAGCGACGTCGGCGGCTTCCCGGAGATGGCGGCCACGGGCGCCGCGCGCACGTTCCCGGCGGGCGACGCGGCCGCGCTGCACGCTGCGCTCGCGGAGCTGCTCGCCGACGCGCCGGCGCGCGAGCGCGATGGCGGCGCGCGCACGCGCCGCGGCCGCGGGCCCGTACTCGTGGGAGGCGATCGCGCGGAGCACGCTCGCGCTGTACGCGCAGGTGCTGGGCGGCTGAGCTCCGGCTGGCAGTTGAGCCGCGGCCGCGCCCGCGCGGTCGTTCAGTCGCGCCAGAAGTCGTTCAGCATTTCGCCGTCGCCCTCGACGTGCGGCCCGAACACGAGCAGCGAGAGACCCTCGGAGCCCGCCTCGAAGGCGCGCGCGGTCGCGGGGTCCACGCGCAGCGCGTCGAGCGCGCCGAGCTCGACGATCTCGTCGTCGAGGCGCACGCGCCCGCTGCCCGACAGCACGACGTACACCTCCTCGGCGTTCTCGTGCCGGTGCCCGAAGCCCTGGCGCTTGTCGGGCCTGAGCACGAGGTAGGCGAGGCCGGTCTTCTCGGCGTCGAGCTCGTCGGCGGGGAAGTGCGCCTCGCCGAGCTCGCCGAGGCCGAACTTGGGGGCGCTGTCGGCGGTGTCGCGCAGGTTCTTCAGCGTGAACCCCATCGCTCGCGAGTCTACCCGCGCCGGCCCCGTTGGAACCGCTCGGCGGGCGGCGCGCCACGGCCCCGCTGCCGCTTCCGCCACAATCGGCGCCGGGTTGGCTGTTCTCGAGATCGTCTTCTGGCTGTGCTGCGCGCTGATCGTGTGGACGCACGCGGGCTACGGCGCGGCGCTGGCGCTGGCCGCGCGGGTCGCGCGCGGGCGCCGCGCACCCGATGCGGCGCACGCCGGCGCTCCCCCGGAGCCGCCCTCGCTGTCGCTGATCGTCGCGGCGCACGACGAGCAGCAGGTGATCGCGGCGAAGGTGGCGAACGCGCTCGCGCTCGACTACCCGCGCGAGCGCCTCGAGGTGATCGTCGCGTGCGACGGCTGCGCGGACGCGACGCGCGCAGCGCGCGCGGGAGGCGGGCGCGGACGTCGTGCTGGAGCTGCCGCGCGGCGGCAAGATCCGCGCGCAGGACGCGGCCGTCGAGCGGGCGCGCGGCGAGATCGTCGCGTTCTCGGACGCGAACACGCTGTGGGAGCCGGACGCGGCGCGCGCGCTGGTGCGCGCGTTCGAGGACCCGCGCGTCGGCTACGCCTGCGGGCAGGTCGCGCTTCGTGCAGGCCGCGCCGCCGGCGCGCGACGGCGGCGCAACCAGGAGGGCGTCTACTGGCGCTACGAGCTGGCGGTGCGCGCGCTGGAGTCGCGCCTCTGCTCGATCACGGCGGGCAACGGCGCGATCTACGCGACGCGGCGCGAGTCCTACCTCGTCGTCGACCCGATCATGGGCCACGACCTGTCGCTGCCGTTCAACATGGTCAAGCGGGGGCTGCGCGCGGTGTACGTGCCGGACGCGCGGCGAGCGAGAAGATGGTGCCGTCGCTGACGGGCGAGTTCGCGCGCAAGCGGCGCATGATGAGCCACACGTGGCCGATCGTGCTGCGCGGCGGCATGCTCTCGCCGCGCGGCTACCCGCCGGCGTACGCGCTGATGATCTTCTCCCACCGCGTGCTGCGCTACGCCACGCCGGGACTGCACGCGCTCGCGCTGGCGGCGAACGTGGCGCTGCTGGCGCTGGGCGCGGGGCCGCTGTACGCGGTCACGCTCGCGCTGCAGCTCGCGCTGGCTGCTCGCGGCGGCGGCTGGCGGGCGTGGCGCCGGTGCGCCCGCTGCTGCTCGCGCGCTACTACGTGCTCACGACAGCGTCGCCGGCGGCCGGGCTGTGGGACTGGCTGCGCCACGGCACCGCGGCCGGCTGGGAGGCCGCGGAGGGCACGCGATGATGGTGCGCCGCGCGCTCGACATCGTCGTCTCCTCGCTCGCGCTCGCGCTGACGGCGCCGCTGCTGTGCGCGGCGGCGCTCGCGATCCGCCTCGAGACGCCGGGCCCGGCGTTCTACCGCCAGCGGCGCGCAGGCAAGGACGGCGCGCCGTTCGACGTGCTGAAGCTGCGCACGATGGTCGACGGCGCCGAGCACATCGGCGCGGGGCTCGCGATCGACGCGGGCGACCCGCGCATCACGCGCGTGGGCGCGCTGCTGCGCCGCACCTCGCTCGACGAGCTGCCGAACCTCGTCAACGTGCTGCGCGGCGAGATGTCGCTGATCGGGCCGCGCCCGACGCTGCCGGTGCAGGTCGAGCAGTACACCGAGCGCCAGCGCGGCCGCCTGGCGGTCAAGCCCGGCATCACGGGATGGGCGCAGGTCAACGGCCGCGCTTCGCTGCCGTGGTCGGAGCGGATCGAGCTCGACCTCTACTACATCGAGCACCGCTCGCTCGGCGCTGGACCTGCGCATAGCTTGGCGGACGGTTGCGATGGTGCTTGGTGGGCACGGGCTGTACAAGGGTCACGCGGGCGGCTGGGAGGGCGAGCTGTGAGCGCGCCGGCGGTGCTGCTGACGGGCGCGGGCAAGCGCTACGACATCGTCTCCTGCTTCGCGCGGCTCACCACGACGGTCGTGGCCGACCCCGCGCCGCTGGCGCCCGCGCAGTACGCGGCGCACGTGCGCGACGGCGGTGCCGCTGATCGAGGACCCCGCGTACGTGCCCGCGCTGCGGGAGCTGTGCGAGCACCACGGGGTGGGCGCGGTGCTGCCGCTCACCGACCTCGACATCGAGGTGCTGGCGCGCGCCCGCGAGGAGGGCGTGCTGCCGGCGCTGGTGCCCTCCAGCGAGGTGGCGCGCGCGACCTACGACAAGTACGAGGCGCACCTGCTGCTGCGGCGCCACGGGCTTCCCTCGCCGCCCACGGTGGCGGCGGACGCGGACCTCGACTCGCTGGAGTACCCGGTGATGGTCAAGCCGCGGCGCGGCTCGGGCGCGCGCTCGATCCACCTCGCGCACGACGCCGCGCAGGCGCGCTTCTTCATCGACTACGTGCGGCGAGCCGGCGATGGTGCAGCGGGCGATGAGAGGCCCTGAGCTGTCGATCGACTGCCTCGGCGACCTCGACGGGCGCTGCCTGAACGCGATCCCGCGCACGATGCTCGAGTCGCGCGGCGGCGAGTCGATCAAGGGCCAGGTGGTGAGAGACGCGGAGCTGACCGAGCTGGGCCGGCGCGTGATGGAGGAGCTGCGCGTGCGCGGGCCGGCGACGATCCAGGTGTTCCGCGACCCCGACGTGGGGCTCGGCATCACCGACGTGAACACGCGCTTCGGCGGCGCCTTCCCCGCGCCCGCGTACGCGGCGCTGCCGGGCCGCAGCTACCCAGAGCTGATCGTGCGCCTGGCGGCCGGCGAGAGCGTCGCGCCGCACGTGGGCGAGTTCCGAGGCGGGGATGACGTTCACCCGCTACTACTGGCAGCTCGAGCTCGACGAGAACCTCGAGCCGACGGGCCGCGAGATCGTCGAGGGCGGGCCGCCCGCGCCGCGCTAGCGCGGGGAAGCTGCGTGGGCCGGCGGCGCGCGCGGCTAGAATCACGGCCCGTGGGGCCGACTCTCGCAGAAACGCCACCGCCCGAGCAGGCGGAGCAGCCGGCGCCCGCGGGCGTGGAGGACTCCGGCGCGGCCACGCCGGCGCAGCCGCCCGAGCGCGCGGCGCGCACGTGCGCGAAGTGCGGCGCGGCGATGCAGCCCGCGCAGGACTGGTGTCTTCAGTGCGGCGCGGGGGCTTCCGGCAGCCTCGAGCGGACCGGCCCGAGCTGGCGCTCGGCGGGCGTTGTGATCGGCGCCACCGCGGTGCTGGTGCTCGGCGCGGCGGCGGCGGGCTACGCGGCGCTGAGCAAGGAAGGCGCGCGCCCGCACGTGGTGCGCGCGATCGTTGCCCAGGCGCCGGCGGCGCCGGCCACCGCGACGCCGCCCGCGACGACGACCACCCCGACGCCGGCGGCGGGCGCGGCGGGCACCCCGCAGCTGTTCGGGACCACCACCGCGAAACCGCCGAAAATCCCGATCACGCCGCTGAAACTGCCGAAGATCTCGGGCGCGGTGCCGGCGCTCCCGGGCGTCAAAATCCCGCTTCCGAAAACCAAACTGAACACGCCGGTCACGCCGGTCACGCCGGCCAAACCCACGAAGCCGTCGTCGGGCTCGGGCGGCTCGGGCTCCACGCCGAGCGTGACGGTGACCGAACCGATGCTGCTGGACACGAACGCGGCGGCCACCTACAACCCCTACTCCTACCCCGCCACCGAACTTCGGCGACCCGAGCCTCGCGATCGACGGCGACCCGTCCACGGAATGGACCGCGCAGGTCAACCCGTCGGTCGCGCCGAAGATGGCGGAGGGGCTCGTGATCGACCTGAAGAAGCCCACGCACGCTGGGCGCGCTGGTGCTCGTGTCGAGCACGCCGGGCATGACGATCCAGATCTACGGCGCCAACGGGCAGGCGCCGCCGACCTCGATCACCGACCCCGCGTGGGTCAAGCTGAGCCCGAGCACGGTGGACAACAAGCGCCACCTGCGCATCTCGCTGAAACGCTCGAAGACGGCTTTCCGGTTCGTGACGCTGTGGATCAGCCGCGCTCCCGAATCACAGTCCGGGACGCCGCAGGCGCCCGGTCACGTGAGCGTCAACGAACTGGAACTGTTCCCGCCGGCAGCGCTGAGCACGCGCGCTTGCGGCGCTTTGGCGTTGGCGCGGCGCGTGCGGGTCGCCACACCTCGTCGAGGAACGCGGCGATCTCGTCGGTGAGGCGCTCGGGTCGCAGCCGCAGCTCGACCAGCGAGTCGGCTTCGAGCAGGCGCGCGTTGGGCATCTCCTCGGACGAGCATGCCGGCGTCGGAGAACGGGTGCACGGGGTCGCGCCGGTGGCCGAGCACGAGCGTCGGCGCCTTGAACGTCGCGCCGCTCGCTGCGGTGCGGCGCGACGCGCGCCGAAGAACAGGCCCTGCAGCAGCGCGCCGCTCGGGCCGGGGTCCTGGCGCACGAGGTCGAGCATCACGTTGCCGTAGTGCGGCAGCAGGCGCCGCGGCACCGCGCGGGTGACGCGAGCGAGCAGCTTCATCACGGACTCGCCGAACGTGAGCGCCACGAGCAGCGGCGTGAACGCGAGCGCGCTGCCGAGCAGGCCGTTGTCGAGCACGGGCATCTCGATCACCATCGCCGCGCAGCCGCTCGGGGCGAGTGGGCCGCGATCTCGAGCGCCGCGTTGGCGCCGAGCGAGGTGCCCATCACCACGGCCTGGTCGAGCTCGAGGTGGTCCATCAGCGCCACCACCTGCTCGCCGTAGATGCGCATCGAGTAGCGCCACATGTCGCGCGGGCGGTCCGAGCTGGCCGTGCCCGAGCAGGTCGAGCGTGATCACGTGGTTGCCGCGCGCGGCGAGCGCCTTCGGCGAGCGGCCGGTGCATTTCCTGGGAGAGCAGCAGGCCGTGCAGCAGGATCAGCGGCCGCGCGCGCGCAGGGCTCTCCGCGGAGCCTCTCGTCCTCGAGGCGCCCGAACCCTGTTCGCCGGGCCGCCCCGAACTCCGTGTAGGCGAGTCGCTTGCCGGCGTGCCTGAAGTACGGCATGGGCGATCCAGCCTACTATGCGCGCCCCGTGTGCCCAGATGCCAACCCCGCGCGCCGCGCAGGCTCCGCGCCCGATGAGCCCCCGGCGTGCCCCGGAACGTGGCGGCGCGGTAGCGTTAGGCCTTCGATGGCCAAACAGCCGCGCATCCTGGCCGGACAGATCGTCGCGATCACGGGCGGCGCTCGCGGCATCGGGCGCGCCACCGCGCAGGCGCTGCTCGCGCAGGGCATGCGCGTGGCGATCGGCGACGTCGACCTCGCGGCCGCGCAGCAGACGGCCTCGGAGCTGGGCCCGAGCACCGTGGCGCTCCCGCTCGACGTGACCGACCGGGAGTCCTTCGGGGCGTTCCTCGACGGAGCCGAGGAGCAGCTCGGGCCGCTCGACGTGCTCGATCAACAACGCCGGGATCATGCAGATCGGCCGCTTCATCGACGAGGACGACACGACCGCGCAGGCGCATGATCGACATCAACCTGCACGGCGTGATCCTCGGCATGAAGCTCGCGCTCGAGCGGATGATCCCGCGCGACAGCGGCCACATCGTGAACATCTCCTCGCAGGCGGGCAAGTTCGGCGCGCCCGGCGGCGCCACCTACTCGGCCACCAAGCACGCCGTGGTGGGCCTCACGGAGGCGGTGCGCGGCGAGCTGCGCCTGATGGACGCGCACATCGACCTGAGCTACGTGATGCCGTCGGTCGTCAACACCGAGCTCGGCTCGGGCCTCGGCGCGGTGCGCGGCATCCCGAACCTCGAGCCCACCGAAGTGGCCGACGCGATCGTGGACGCGCTGCGCAACCGCGTGGTCGACGTGTGGGTGCCGCAGCTCGGGCAAGCGCACGAACATGCTCGGCACGCTGCTGCCGCGTCCGCTCTCGGAGGGCATGGCGCGCGCGATGAAGGCCGACCGGGTGCTCGCCCACAACAACGCGGAGGTGCGCCGCGGCTACGAACTGCGCGCGTCGCGCTCGGAGCCCGGACTCGAGGGCGCGCCGCCGCAGCGCGAGATCGCCGAGACCACGAGCCCCGGCGGCGAGTAGCCGCCGTCAGCCGCTCGTCAGCCAGTCGGCGATCAGCGCGCCGATCTCGGCGCCTTTGTCCTCCTGCAGGAAATGGCTCGCGCCCTCGATGGTGCGCGGCGGCGGCTGTCCGAGCGCCTCCGCGAAGCGCTCGCCCACGGACGGCGGCAGGATCGGGTCGGAGTCGGCCCACAGCATCAGCGTGGGCCGCTGGTCGGCGCGCAGCGCCTCGAGCACGCGCCGCCCGTCGGCCGCGCCGGGCGCGTCGGGCGCCAGCGGGATCAGCAGCGGGAAGGCGCGCGCGCCCGCCTTCGAGGCGGCGTCGGGGTACGGCGCGTCGTAGGCCGCCACGACCTCGTCGCCGGGGTCGTTCTTGCAGCCGCCGCGCACGAGGAAGCCCACCGGCAGATCCTCGGTTCGCTCGACGAAGTCGCGGAAGGCGCGCCACGCGTCGCTCATGCGCTGGTGGCCGGTGCTGATGCCGGTGTCGAGGATCACGATGCGCTCGATCCGGTCGGCGTGGTCGACCGCGGCCTGCAGGCCCAGCGGGCCGCCCCAGTCGTGCACCACGATCGTGGCGCCGCGCACATCGAGGTCCTCGAGCAGCGCGCTCACGCTCGCGACGTGGCGCGCGTGCGAGTACCAGCCGATGTCGGTGGGCTTGTCGGAGCGTCCGAAGCCGAGCAGGTCGGGCGCGATGCAGCGGAAGCCCGCGTCGCGCACGGGCGCCAGCACCTTGCGCCACAGGAACGACCAGGTGGGCTCGCCGTGCATGAACACCACGGGCCTGCCCTCTCCCTCGTCGAGATGCGCCATGCGCATGCCTTCGTGCTCGCGGTAGCGAGGCGCGAATGGAAACTCCGGAAGGCCCTCGAGCGCCTCCTCGGGTGTGCGCACCGCCTCGGGCATGACGGCGCGGAGCATACCGTGGCGTCCATCGGCTAGGCTCGGCGCCCGATGCACGCCCTCGCAGTCCAGCTTGCGCCGGTCCTGGCCGCGGAGAAGAGCAAAACGCCGTTCTACATCGTCGGCGGGCTGCTCGTGGTATGGGCGCTGCTGCTGTCGCTCGGGATCGGCCTGAACCGGCCGGACTTCCCGTCGACGCCGCGCGGTGAGCGCAGCGTGATCGTCATCTCGGCGGTGCTCGTGCTCGCCACGGTGGCGGTCGCGGTCGCCACCGCCTCGCCGCCGCAGAAGAAAGGCTCGTCGATCAACGCGCGCAAACCTGTGGCGGGCCCCGAATCGGCAAGCGCGGGCGCGCCGCAGCTCGAAGCCACCACGCCCGCGGCAACGCCGGCGAGCTCCGAAACGACGTCCGCGAGCACCGAAACGACGCCAACGAGCACGCAAACGACCTCCACGAGCACCGCCACGGCGCCCACCCCCACCGCTCCGAGCACGACGCCGTCCACCACTCCGAGCACCACCACGACCACCGCCAAGCCGAGCACGCCGGCGGGCTCGAGCACGCTCAGCCTCGCGGCCAACGCGTCTGGCCTGCTCAGCTACAACACGAAGACGCTCAGCGCGAAGGCGGGCACGGTGAAGATCAACTTCGCCAACCCCTCGCCGCTCGAACACAACGTGACGATCGCCGAAGGCAGCAAGGTGCTCGGCGCCACCCCCACCTTCACGTCCGGCTCCAAGACGCTCACGCTGAAACTGAAGCCCGGCAAGTACACGTTCTACTGCTCGGTCCCGGGGCACCGCCAGGCGGGCATGGAAGGTACTCTGACGGTCTCATGAAGCTCTACGTGTGCTGGGGGACCTTTCCCACGCCCCGCCCGGGCGGGCATCCGTGCGCGAACGCCCAGAAAGCGCTCGCCGACGCCGGCTACAAGCCGGAGGTGGTGAAGAGCTACGGGCTCGCGTCGCTGCCCGGCATCTTCAACCAGACGAGGGGACGGCGCGAGGTGCAGGAGCTCACCGGGAACAGGTGGGTGCCCACGCTCGTCCTGGACGACGGCACCGTCATCGACGGCTCCCAGGAGATCGCGTCCTGGGCGCGCGCGACCCCCGCGTAGCGGAACCCCGCGTAGCTGTGGCTCGCCCGCGCGCACGGCGCGGGGGGATCGCTGAGCAGCAGCTGCGCCTCCACACCCGAGTCGGCGCTCGCGGCCACTCGCGCGAGCGCCAGCGCGACGCCCGTCACAAACGCCGTGGCGCCGAGCGCTGCCGTGATGATCACCGCCGTTGTCAACCCAGCTCTTCCCCCTGAGGCAGGTGCGCGGGTCAACGTTGCACGTTGCCCGGACGGCTGCCCGCCGCGATTCCGCAGCATCCGTTCTTTTCTGCAACGGCCGGGCGGCTCCTGCGCGCGGGCCGGCTCCTGCGCGCGGGCGGGCTCCTGCGCGCCGGATGGCCGGCACGCCGAGCCGCGCCGGCGCGCGCGCCGCCTCAGGCTCCGCGCTGCGCGCGCCCCGACAGGCGCCACGCGAACAGCACGGCGGCGACCGAGGTGGCGAGGTTGAGGCTCGACACGCCGGCCCGCATGGGGATGCGCAGCCGCGTGTGCGCGACCGCCGCGATCTCGTCGCTGAGCCCGTATCGCTCGGTTCCGAACGCGAGCACCGCGGTGGGGTCGAGCGCCGCCGGGTCGAGCTCCTCGCCGTCGGGGTCGATCGCGAGCAGCCGCCGGCCGCCCGTGGAGAGCTCGCCGAGCTCGCGCACGCGCGCCACGGGCAGCGCGAAGTGCAGCCCCGCGGCGCCGCGCAGCGCGTCGGGGTGCCACGGGTCGTGCGTGCCGGTGGTGAGCACGCCGGACGCGCCCGCCGCGGCGGCCACGCGCACGCACGCGCCCATGTTCCCGAGGTCGCGCGGGTCCTCCAGCAGCACCACCGGCGACGCGCCTCCCGCGAGCGCCGCCGCGGGCTCCACGCGGGGGCGCTGCGCCAGCGAGATCACGCCCGTCCCGACGGGCAGCGGCGAGAGCTGCTCGAACACGGCGCCGTCGATCTGGAGCGCGGCCGCGTCGATGCGGTCCGCCACGTCGGGAGCGAGCAGCGCGGCGAGGCGCGCCAGCTCGGCGCGGTCGCGCGTCACCACCTCGAGCACGGTCGCGCCGAAGCGCAGCGCGTGCTTGAGCGCATGCAGGCCTTCGAGGACCGCCAGAGATGGATCGCGACGGGCCCGCCCGAAGCGCGGGATCAGCGAGCCATCGTGCACGTGCGGCGGCTCGCGCGCTCCTAGGCCGCGCCGCGCGAGGCGTCCCCGAGACGCCGCGAGCGGGGCGAGCGGCCCGCGAGCAGGCCGCCCCAGTCGGCGTCGTCGATGCGCCCGGGGCTGGTCTGCTCGATGAACTCGCGCAGCACCTGCGAGAGGCCCTCGGGGTCCTCGAGGTGCGGGAAGTGCGCGGCCTGCGCCAGCGTCCTGAAGAAGCTGTTCGGGATCGCCTCGTGCGCGAGGCGGCCGTGCTCGATCGGGATCGTGTTGTCGCGCTCGCCCCACACGACCATGGTGGGCATCGACTCGAGCAGATACAGGCGGTCTGTCGCGCGACACCCGCTGGCCGTGCACGTCGATCACGGAGCGCAGCGTGTGCAGGAACGCAGCGCGCGCGTCCGCGTTCTCGAGCGGCCGCAGCGCGCGCGCGACCGCCTGCAGGTACACGCCGCCCGCGTGCTCGCGCTCGCGCAGCCGCGCGCCGGTCTGCCACAGCGCGCCGAGCAGCCGCGGGCGGATCGCGGACAGCAGCGCCGAGACGCCGGGCAGCGCGGCGGTGCGCAGCATCGGGCTCACCTCGTGGCCGAGGCCGCCGCTCGAGATCAGCACCAGGCGTTCCACGCGCTGGGGGAACTGGTAGAAGAACTGCATCGCCACGCCGCCGCCGAGCGAGTGGCCCACGATCGTCGCCCTGTCGATCCCGATCGCCGCCAGCAGGTCGCGGATGCTCGCGGCGTGCGCGCCCAGCGAGTAGTCGCCGCGCGGCGCCGCCGAGTCGCCGTGCCCGATCAGGTCGGGCGCCAGCACCGTGTGCTCGCGCGCGAGGTTGAGCGCCACCGACTGCCAGTGGCTCGAGGAGTTGAGCATCCCGTGGATCAGCACCACCGGCGGCCCGCTGCCGGCGATCCGGTAGATCACGCGGCGGCCGTGGAGCTCGATCTGCCACTCGTCGAAGAGCGGCTCGGGCGTGGGGAGGCCGACCGGCCGCGGCCCCTCGGCCGGGCGCTCGAGGTCCTCGGGTGTGCCCTGGCCGGTGCTCAGCGCCACATCGCGCGGCACGTTACCAGAGGGGATAATCGGCACCGCGTGCTGCGGCTCGTGACGATCCCGATCAGCCACTACTGCGAGAAGGCGCGATGGGCGCTCGAGCGGGCGGGTCTCGCCTACCGCGAGGAGCGCCACGTGCAGCTCGTGCACGTGGTGGCAGCGCGGCGTGCGGGGGGCTCGCGCACGGTGCCCGTGCTGGTTACGCCCGACGGCGCGATCGGAGACTCCGCGGCGATCCTGCGCTGGGTGGACGGACGCACGGATCCCGAGCTGCGGCTGTTCGCGCCCGACGCCGCCGAGCGCGCCGAGGCCGAGCGCGTATGCGCGCGCTTCGATGAGCGCCTCGGGCCCACCGCGCGGCGGCTGATGTACGTGCACATGCTCCCGCAGCGCGCTCTCGCGCTGCGCTACAACGATCAGGGCGTGCCGCGCTGGGAGGACCTCGCGCTGCGCGCCGGCTGGCCGCTCGCCTCGCGCGCGATCGAGCGCGCGCTGGACATCACGCCGGGCGTCGAGCTTGCGGACCGGCCGGCGGTGCTCGCCGAGTTCGACTTCGCCGCCGCGCTGCTCGCCGACGGGCGGCCGTTCCTGTGCGGGGAGCGCTTCGGCGCGGCCGATCTCACCTTCTCGAGCCTCGCGGCCGCGGTGCTCGCGCCCGAGGGCTACGGCGTCGCGCTGCCGCAGCCGGAGCAGCTCGACGCGCGCACCGCGGCGCTCATCGCGGAGATGCGTTCGCACCCTGCGGGCGGCTTCGCGCTGCGCATGTTCGCCGAGCAGCGCGCTCCCGCAAGGAGCAGCGAAGCGCGCCGGATTGTCCAGGGCGCATAGTTGTGCGCGTCCCGGGGCGCCTTTAGACTCGGCCGCGAATGGGCTCCGGAGGCACGATCATCGATGCGCCGGGCTCGCATCGGTCGGACGGGGGTGCGACGGCGAGCGCTGACCCGGCGGTGCGGCTGGTGGACGTGCGCAAGACCTACGGCGACGTGGTGGCGATCGAGCGCGTGTCGCTCGAGGTGCGCGCGGGCGAGTTCTTCACGCTGCTCGGCCCGTCGGGCTCGGGCAAGACGACGACGCTGCGCGTGATCGCGGGCTTCGAGCTGGCCGACTCGGGCAGCGTGGAGCTGCACGGCGTGGACGTCACGCGCAGCCCTCCGTACGAGCGGCCGGTGAACACGGTCTTCCAGGACTACGCGCTGTTCCCGCACATGAGCGTGCTCGACAACGTCGCCTACGGCCTGCGCGTGAAGGGCGTGTCCAAGCGCGAGCGCTCCGAGCGCGCGAGCGACGCGCTGGGGATGGTGCAGGCTCGCGGGCGTCGGAGGGCCGGCGGCCGATGGCAGCTCTCCGGCGGCCAGCGCCAGCGCGTGGCGCTCGCCCGGGCGCTCGTCAACCGGCCGCGCGTGCTGCTGCTCGACGAGCCGCTCGGCGCGCTCGACCTGAAGCTGCGCCAGGAGATGCAGCTCGAGCTGAAGTCGATCCAGCGCGAGCTCAGCGAGAACATCACCTTCATCTACGTGACCCACGACCAGGACGAGGCGCTCACGATGAGCGACCGCATCGCGGTCTTCTCCGATGGGCGCATCGAGCAGGTGGGGACGCCGGGCGAGATCTACGAGCGGCCCGCCAACGAGTTCGTGGCGGGCTTCGTCGGCACCTCGAACGTGATCGTGCGCGGCGGGCGGTCGTTCATCGTGCGCCCCGAGAAGATCCGCATGCTCTCGCCGGGCGAGAGCGCGGAGGGCGACAGCGCCGAGGGAACGGTTGGCGACGTCGCCTACCTCGGGCCGGTCACGCGCTACACGGTGGCGCTCGACGACGGCAGCTCGCTGGTGGTGGTGAGGCAGAACCTCGACGTCTCGGCGGCAAGCGCGCTGGCCGAGCGCGGGCGCAGGGTGCGGCTTGCCTGGCGCGCGCAGGACGCGGCGCCGCTTGACAACAAACATGAGGAGGCGAAGGACATATGAGGCTGGCGAAGATCGACTGGGCGCTGGCGTGCGTGCTGGGGGCCGATGGTCGTCGGGCGCAAGCGCCTGCGGCAGCTCCTCGAGCAGCACCTCGGCGAGCAACCTGCCCACGAAAATCGGCAAGGGCGAGGGCGCAGCTGAACCTGGTCGCGTGGGAAGGCTACGCGCGAACCCGAGTGGGTGAAGCCCTTCGAAGCGCAGACCGGGCTGCGTGGTGCACGCCAAGTACGCGGGCTCCTCCGACGAAATGGTGACGCTCATGCGCCAGGGCGGCGGCAGCCAGTACGACATGGTCTCCGCCTCGGGCGACGCGAGCCTGCGCCTGATCAGCGGCGGCGACGTCGCGGCCGATGAACGTGAACCTGGTGCCCGAATGGAAGAACTTCATCCCGCAGCTGCAGTCCCCGCCGCACAACACCGTCAACGGCGTGCACTACGGCATCTCGCTGCAGTGGGGTCCCGAACACGCTGCTGTACAACACGCAAGTCGGTGACGCCCGCGCCGACGAGCTGGGAAGCGATCTACAGCCCCGCAGTACAAGGGCCTGGTCACGGTGCCCGCCAACCCGATCCAGATCGCCGACGCCGCGCTGTATCTGTCGAAGAAGCAGCCGAGCCTCGGCATCACCGATCCGTACGAGCTCACCGAAGCGCAGCTCGACGCCGCGGTGAAGCCTGCTCAAAGCAGCAGAAGCCGCTGATCAAGAAGTACTGGACGCGGCGCCGCGGACGAGATCGAACTGTTCAAGAACGGCGACGCAGTGATCGGGGCGGCGTGGCCGCTATCAGACCAACACGCTCGAAGCCGACAACGTGCCGGTCAAGGAACTCATCCCGTCGCAGGGCGCGACCGGCTGGGCGGACACGTGGATGCTCGCCGCGCACGCCGCAGCACCCCAACTGCGCGTACAAGTGGGTCAACTGGGTGTCGACGCCCGAAGGTGCAGGCCGAGCAGGCGATCTCGTTCGGCGAGACGCCCGCCAACACCAAGGCGTGCCCGTTCATGGAAGAGATCAAGAAGGGCTCGTGCACGCGCTACCACGCCAACGCGCCGAGCGCGTACTTCGAACAGCATCAAGTTCTGGAAGACGCCGGTGAAGAACTGCGGCAACGGCCAGAACGACTGCACGGACTACACGGCGTGGCAGCAGAAGTGGACAGAAATAACCGCGTAGCGCAGCGGCCCGCGGCGTGCGCGCCGCGGGCCCCGCTGTGAGCCTCGCGTCCGGCAACCGCGTGTCGGCGGCACTGTTCCGCCGGCCGTGGTTGCGCGCCGCTGCTGCTGCTCTCGGCGCCGGGCGCGTGGTTCGTGCTGATCTACCTCGCGGCGCTCGTCCTGCTGTTCCTCTCGGCGCTGTGGAGCGTCGACTGCGTTCAGCGGCAAGATCGTCCACAGCTGGACGCTGTCGAACTTCGAAACGCTCGTCAAAGTCTCCGGCCTACCGCACGATCGCGCTGCGCACGATCGGTATCGCCGCGGCGGTCACCCTCACCGACGCCGTGCTGGCGGTGCCGTTCGCGTTCTTCGCGGCGCGCATCGCGCCCAAGCGCCTGCGCGTCGGCCCTGTTCGTGGCGGTGCTGATCCCGCTGTGGTCGAGCTACCTCGTGCGCGTGTTCGCGTGGCGGCTGATCCTCGCCAAAGACGGGATCCTCAACTGGTTCCTCGAACAGGTCGGGCTCGGCGCGGTCAACATCGGCTACTCCAACTGGGCGATGTGGATCGTGTTCAGCTACATCTGGCTGCCGTTCATGATCCTGCCGGTGTGGGCCGCGATCGAACGCGTGCCGGACTCGTTCATCGAGGCCTCCGCCGACCTCGGCGCGCGCGGCTGGCGCACGTTCCGCTCGGTGCTGCTTCCGCTGATCCTGCCGGGGATCGCGGCGGGCTCGATCTTCACCTTCTCGCTCACGCTCGGCGACTTCATCACGCCGACGCTCGTCGGCGGCGCGGGCTCGACGTTCATCGGCAACGTCGTCTACCAGGAAGTCGGCATCTCCAACAACGTGCCGTTCGCCGCCGCGTTCGCGACGGTGCCGCTCGTGCGTGATGGGCATCTACCTGCTCGTCGCGCGCAGGCTGGGGGCGTTCGAGGCGCTGTGATCGGGACCGGACGCACCAGCCGCATCGCGCTCGCCGTGTGGGCGGCGCTGATCATGCTGTTCCTGTTCATCCCGATCGTGATGATCGTGCTGTACGCGTTCAACCCCTCCAACGTGCAGAGCTGGCCGCTGTCGGGGCTCTCGACGCACTGGTTCTCCTCGACCTGGCACAACGACGAAGTGCGCCAGGCGCTGTGGCTGTCGGTGCGCGCCGGGCTGATCGCCACGACGATCGCGATGGTGCTCGGCTCGATGGCCGCGTTCGCGGTGCACCGCTTCCGCTTCTTCGGCCGCGAAGCGGTCTCGCTGTTCCTCGTCCTGCCGATCGCGCTGCCGGGGATCATCACCGGCATGGCGCTGAACTCGTTCATCAGCTTCAACAGCATCATGTTCTCGCTGCTGACGATCGTGATCGGCCACGCCACCTTCTGCATCGTCACCGTCTACAACAACGTGCTCGCGCGCCTGCGCCGCACCCAGTCCTCGCTGCTCGAGGCGTCGATGGACCTCGGCGCCGACGGCTGGCAGACGTTTCGCTTCGTCACGCTGCCGATGATCGCCACCGCGCTCGTCGCCGGCGGCCTGCTCGCGTTCGCGCTGTCGTTCGACGAGATCGTCGTGACCACGTTCACCGCGGGCGCGCAGAACACGCTGCCGATCTGGATCTTCGCGCACATCCGCCACGGCCAGCAGCTGCCGCAGGTCAACGTGGTGGTCCTGTTCGTGATCCTCGTCAGCGTGATCCCGGTGACGCTCGCGCAGCGCCTCACGCGCGACACCGGCTGCGCATCCGCCCGACCGCGGCCGGCGCCGCGGTGCCGTGAGCGCGATGGGCGCCTCGCGCGCAGGAAGCGACCCCCTACCTGGACGCGCTGCGCGAGTACGCCGCGCGCGAGCCCGCGCGCCTGCACGTGCCGGGCCACAAGGGCGGCCCGGCCGCCGATCCGGGGCTGCTCGAGGCGATCGGCGAGCGCGCGCTGAGCCTGGACATCCCGGCGCTCACGTGGGGCATCGACATCGGCGCGGACCCCACGCCGTTCGAGCAGGCCCAGCGGCTCGCGGCGCAGGCGTGGGGCGCCAAGCGCGCGTGGTTCCTCGTCAACGGCGCCTCGCAGGGGAGCCTCGCGACCGGGCTCGCGCTCGCGCACGGCGGTCGCGCGGTGGTGATGCAGCGCAACGCGCACTCGAGCGC
Organism: uncultured Solirubrobacteraceae bacterium; assembly: GCA_963813685.1. GTDB lineage: Bacteria > Actinomycetota > Thermoleophilia > Solirubrobacterales > Solirubrobacteraceae > Palsa-744. Next base: position 26,658 of record CAWEZQ010000011.1, on the reverse strand, counting down.
CATCGACGCGCTCGTGCTCTCGGGGCTGCGCCCGACGTTCGCCGCCGCCGAGGTCGATCCGGAGCTGGGGATCGCGCACTGCCTCACGTCCGAGACGCTCGACGAGGCGCTCGCGGCCACGCCCGACGCGGTCGCCGCGTGGATCGTCTCGCCGACCTACTTCGGCGCCGTCGCGGACGTGCGCGCGCTCGCCGAGGTCGCGCACGCGCGCGGGGTGGCGCTGGTGGTGGACGAGGCGTGGGGCGCCCACCTGGCCTTCCACGAGGAGCTCCCCGAGCACGCGCTCGCGCTCGGCGCGGACCTCGTGATCTCGAGCACCCACAAGATCGTCGGCAGCCTCACGCAGTCGGCCATGCTCCACCTCGGGCACGGCGCCGCCGGGCTGATCGAGGAGGACGCGGTGGACCGCGCGGTGACGCTCACCGAGTCCACCAGCCCCAACTCCCTGCTGTGCGGCTCGCTCGACGCAGCGCGGCGGCAGGCCGCGGTGAACGGGCGCGCGCTGCTGTCCGAGACGATGCGCCTCCGTGGAGTCCGCGCGCGAGCAGATCCGCGCGATCGACGGTCTCGACGTGCTCGACGAGCGGCTCGCGGGCCGGCCGGGCGTGTTCGCGCTACGACCCGCTGCGCCTCTCGGTGGACGTGCGCGGCGTCGCCGCGAGCGGCTACGAGCTCGCGCCGATGCTGCGCGAGATCGACGACATCAACCTCGAGCTGTTCGCCGAGAACGTGCTCGTGGCGGTGTTCGGCATGGCCGACCGCGGCGCGCCCGAGGCGACGCGTTTCGTCGAGGCGCTGCGCGACGGCCGCGGCGCGCGTGGGGCTCGATCCGGGCGGCGCGCACGCGAGCTTCGCCGCGCCGCCGCCGTGGGGCGAGCTGGCGATGACCCCGCGCGAGGCCTATCTCGGCCCGCAGGAGGTCGTCGCGGCGCCCGAGGCGGTCGGGCGGATCGCGGCCGAGTCGCTGGCCACATACCCGCCGGGCATCCCCAACGTGCTGCCCGGCGAGCGCCTCACGGCGGAGACGCTCGAATTCGTCAAGCGCACGCTGCGGGCCGGCGGCAGCGTGCGCGGCGCGAGCGACAGGCTGCTGCGCACCGTGAGGGTCGTCGCCGAGGGCCCCTAGCCCGCGCCGCGCTGGACGCCCGCCGCGTCCGTGCTCCGCCCGCCGCCGGTGCCCGCCGGCTCGCCCGCGCGCCGGCGCAGCGTGAGCGCGAACAGCGCCACGAACGCGCACGCGGCGAGCACGTTCGCGAACAGCTTGTAGTCGACGCGCACGTGCCCGAACACGTCGGCGCGCGTGGGCCGCACGTGCGGGATCAGCCCCACGGCTCCGAACAGCCCGTCGACGATCAGCGCCGCGATCACCATCGCGGCGAACATCAGCGCCACGATGCGCAGCGCGAACGCGCTGCCGTAGTACTTGCGGTAGATCTGCACGATCGGCAGCACGATCAGGTCGGCGAAGATGAACGCCACCACTCCGGCGAACGAGATGCCGCCCGACCACAGCACCGCGGCCAGCGGCACGTTCCCGACCGAGCAGACGAAGCTGAGCACAGCGATCACGGGCCCCACGACCGCGTTCTCGAGGATCTTCACCGCGCCGGGCGCGTGCTCCACGAACAGGCTGCGGAAGAAGCTGTTGTGGATCTGGCCGATGAAGCCCGCGAGCAGGAAGCCCGCGGTGATCTCCTTCCACAGCATCGCCCAGTCGGCGCGGAACCTGTTCGCGACCTCGCGCCAGTCCTCGATGCTGCGCGCGCGCTCGCGGAGCGTCGCGCTCGGAGCGCCCGCGCCATCGCCGTGCCCGTGCCCGCCGTGGTGGGAGTGGTCGTGGCCCACGTGCCCTGCGCGCGCCACGTGCTCGCGCGCGCGCTGCTCTTCCCGGCGCGAGATGAATAGCCGCACGAGCACCGTCATCACCGCGATCAGCACCAGCCCACCGACGAACTCCGCGAGCGTGAACTGCCAGCCGATCAGCACCCACAGCACGATGCCGAGCTCGAACACGAGGTTGGTGGAGCTGAACTGGAAGGCGAGCGCCGCCGCGGCGCTCGCGCCCTTTTCGAACAGGCTCTTGGCGATCGCCACCGCGGCGTAGCTGCACGACGAGGAGATCGCGCCGAGCGCGGTCGCCAGCGCGACCGGGCGCGCGCCCGAGCCGCCGAGCGAGCGCTCGATGCGCTCGCGTGGCAGCCACGCCTGCACCACCGCGGAGATGGCGAACCCGAGCACCAGCGCCCACCACACCTCCCACGCCATCAGGAACGCGTCCCTGAAGCCGTGGCCGATCGTGTGCAGCGCGCTCACCAAACGAACATAGCCCGCGGGGTCAGGTGTGGATCGCCTCGCCCGCCTCGAGCATCGCCACGAACTGCGCGAGACGCCGCGCGCGCGTCTCCGGGCGCTTCGCGGTATGCAGGCGGAAGATGATCGCGTAGCGGTTCTGGCTCGAGAGCGAGTCGAAGAACGCCCGCGCCGCCGGGCGCGTGCGCAGCTCGCGCGCGAGGTCCTCCGGCACCTCCGCGTCGCGCTGGCCCGCATACGCCGCATCCCAGCGGCCGTCGGCGCGCGCGCGCTCGACCTCCGCGTGGCCCGCGTCGCGCATGCGCCCCTCGGCCGCCAGCCGCTCCGCGCGCTCGCGGTTGATCTGCGACCACACGCTGCGCGCGCGCCGCGGCGTGAAGCGCTGCAGGAAGAAGCGCTCGTCGAGCTTCACGCGCTTGCCGTCGATCCAGCCGAAGCACATCGCCACGTCGAGCACCTCGGGGTAGCGCGCGCTCCGCACGCCCGCGTCCTTCTTGGCGATCCTCATCCACATGCCGTCGCTCGAGGCGTGGTTGCGCTCGAGCCAGCGCTCCCACCCGGCCGCGCTCGCGAAGAACTCGTGCTCCTCGGAGGCGGGATCGGGCATGCGTCCACGCTAGCCGCTCGGCGAGCCCGCCACGCCGCGATCGCTACGCTCGCCGCGCGTGTCACAGCCTCGAAGCATTCGATTCAGACGGGCGGACTCGGTTGACGCGCGGGTGGTTGCGGCGTTGCACGCCGACAGCTGGCGGCGCCACTACCGCGGCGCGTATTCCGACTCCTTCCTCGACGGCGACGTGCTCGCCGACCGCCTCGCCGAGTGGTCTGCGCGGCTGCGCGAGCCCGACCCGCTGCGGGTGACCATCCTCGCCGAGGACGGCGGCCCGGCCGAGGACGGCGGCCCCCGCGCGGCTGAGGACGGCGGCCTCGCGGAGGGCGGTGGCCTCGCGGGCTTCGCCAACACTTACCTCGACCACGACGCCGAGTGGGGTGCGCTGCTCGACAACCTGCACGTCGCCGCCGCGCGCAAACGCGGCGGGATCGGGGCGTCTCTGATGGCGCTGACCGCCCGCGCCGTGCGTCAGCACGCGCCGCACGGCGGCATCTACCTGTGGGTGCTCGAGCAGAACACGAACGCGCAGGCGTTCTACGAGGCGTGCGGCGGCAGGCCAGCGGGCAGCGAGGCGGTGTCGCCGCCCGGCGGCGTGCCCGGCCGGCTCAACGGCGCACCCGTGAAGCTTCGCTACGCGTGGCCGCACGCGGACGTGCTGCTCGCCGCGTGCGAGGCGCGCGCGCGGGGTTCGTAGGATGGGCTCATGAGCAGCAGCAGATCCCTCACGCGCGTGTCGCGCCGGGCGGGCGCATCCCCCGTGGCATCGGGCCGCTCCTTCGAGCGCGCGGGCGCCGAGCCGCGCCCCGACGCCTCCGAAGCGGAGGCGCTCGACGCCTACTCGCGCACCGTCTCAGGCGTCGCCGAGCAGCTCGCGCCGAGCGTCGCGAGCCTGCGCGTCCTGCGCAGGACCAGCCGCGGCCGCGTGCCCGCCGGGGCCGGCAGCGCAGTGGTGCTCACGCGCGACGGGTTCCTGCTGACCTCCGCGCACGTGGTGGCGGGCCGCGACCGCGCGGGCCGCGCCTCGTTCGTGGATGGCCGCGAGATCGACTTCAGCATTGTCGGCGCCGACCCGCTCTCCGACCTCGCCGTGCTGCGCGCGCATGCCGACGAGCTCGCGCCCGCGGAGCTGGGCGACGCGAGCGCGCTGCGCGTCGGGCAGCTCGTGGTCGCGATCGGCAACCCCCACGGCTTCGAAGGCTCCGTCACCGCGGGCGTGGTCTCCGCGCTCGGCCGCTCGCTGCCCGCGCGCGCGGGCAGCGCCGTGCGCATGATCGACAACGTGATCCAGACGGACGCCGCTCTCAACCCGGGAAACTCCGGCGGCGCGCTCGTGGACTCGCGCGGGCGCGTGGTGGGAGTCAACACGGCCGTCGCCGGCGTGGGGCTCGGCCTGGCGGTGCCCATCAACGACGCCAGCCGCACCGTCATCGCGGCGCTCATGAGCCACGGGCGCGTGCGCCGCGCCTACCTCGGCATCGCAGGCGGGCAGCGGCCGCTGCCGGCGCGTGCGCGCCGGGAGCGCGAGCAGGCGAGCGGCGTCGAGGTGATCGAGGTGGTGCGCAACAGCCCCGCCGAGCGCGCGGGCGTCCGCACCGAGGATCTGATCGTCGAGCTCGCGGGCACCCGCGTGCAGCGCGTCGATGACATCCAGCGGCTGATGGTGGGCGACCTGATCGGCGAGCGCGTCGACGCGGTGGTGCTGCGCGGCGGCGAGCAGCTCACGCTGAGCCTCGTGCCACGCGAGCTCGACGGGTAGCGCAGCGTCCGGTTAGCGCAGCGGCGTCCGGCTCGCGCTTCGCGCGGCGCTATTTGGCTTTCGCCCGGTAGCGATGGCCGGCGCGCACGATCACGCTGCGGTGGCGCACCAGGTCCGTCACCTTCACCTTGTCGCGCGTCACGATCACCAGCGTGCTCGCGCAGAAGTCCTCGGTGAGCCATTCGGTGCCCTGCACCGCTCCCGCCGCGTACGTGCCCTTCGTCGTGAAGCTGCCGTGCGCGTTCGTCCACAGTTTGCGCACCGGCTTCTTGCTGCGCGCCGCCGACGCGGTCACGCCCGCGTGTTTGGCGGGGCGTTTGCAGCTCGCGAAGTTGCCCCCCTCGAGCGTCGCCACGACCACGCCGTTGGGCTGCTGGGTGAGCAGGAAGCGCCCGCCGAAGTAGTGCGCCGTCTCGAGCTGGCCGTGCGGGCCCATCACCGTCACCGTGACCGAGCCGTGCGTCGCGTCGATGATCGTGCCGAAGGGGATGTGCAAGCTGCCTTTGAGCGCCACGAAGTGGTTCGTGCCCGGCAGCTCGATCATCACGGTGCCCGACACCAGGCTCAGGTTCCCGCTCTGCCCGAGCACCGGCGCCGGCAGCTGCGAGCCCTGGAAGCCCGCCACGCCACCCGATCCGAGAACGACGCCGTTGCCCGCGTTCGTCGGGCCGCTCTGCGAGGCGCCGGTGTTTTCGGGCGTGCTCGATCCGCCGCCACCGCCACCTTCCGGTTCTTCCGGACCGAACGGTTCGCCCGTGAACACCCACGCGGCGCCCGCGTCGCCGTCGTCGGCGAGGCCGCCCACCAGCGCGGTGGTCGCGTCGCCCGAGAGCGCCACGCTCCAGCCGAACTGGCCTTCGCCTTCCTCTTCTTCCGCCGTCAGCTTCTGGCCCTGCTGGTGCCACCCCGTCGCGTTGTCGGCGAACACCCACGCCGCGCCCATGTTGCCGTCGTCGGCGAGGCCGCCCACGAGCGCCACCGCGCCGTCGCTCGACAGCGCCACGCTCGCGCCGAACGCGCTCGGCGCGAGCTTGCCGGAGCCGGCCAGCCGCGCCCGCTGCGCCCACGTCGAGCCCGAGCGCGAGAGCACGTACGCCGCCCCCGCGCGGAAGCCTTCCTGGGAGGCGCCCACCAGCGCGGTGGACCCGTCCGAGGAGAGCGCCACCGCGGAGCCGAACTGGCCTTTGGAGACCTCGCCGTCCCCGGTCAGCTTGCCGCCCTGCTGCGACCACGCGCCGCCGGACCAGGTGAAGGCCCACGCCGCGCCCACCCTGCGTTCGTCGAGCGGCGCGCCGATCAGCGCGGTCGCGCCGTCGCCCGACAGCGCCACGTTGCGCCCGAACTCCGCGCTGCCGCCCTCCTGGCCCGCGGCCGGAACGAGCTTCGCGCCCTGCTGGGTCCATTCGTTCCGCGCTGCGCGCAAACGCCCACGCCGCCCCGATCGCGCCGTTGTCTCCGAACGCGCCCACCAGCGCGGTGTTGCCGTCTTCGGAAAGCGCCACGCTGCGGCCGAAGTCGCCTTCGCCCAGCTCTTCGCCGCCCGCCGGCGTGAGCTGCTGCTGGGCCGTCCATTCGTTGCCCGAGCGCACGAACACCCACGCGTCGCCCACGTTGTGGGCGGCCGCGGGGTCGCCGATGAGCGCCGTTTCGCCGTTCGCCGACAGCGCCACCGAACGGCCGAAGAAGCCGCTGGCGCCGAGCGAGCGGCCTTCGATGCGCGCCTGTTCGCTCCACACGCCGCCTTCGCGCGTGAACACCCACGCGCCGCCCCTGTCGCCGTGTTCGTGCGGCACGCCCACGAGCGCGGTGGCGCCGTCGCCCGAGAGCGCCACGCTGCGGCCGAAGTGATCCTCGCCGCCTTCGGTCTGCAGCTTCGCCTGCTGCACCAGCGGGTCGATCGTGACCGGGTAGCGCGCGCCGCGCGCGTCCACCTGCAGCAGCAGCTCCCCGCCGCGCAGCGCGAGCGTCGCCGGGAGCGCGCGGCCGCGCGCGTCCGCTGCCCACAGCGACCCGTAGGCGAGCGGCGCGGCGCCGGGGGCGCTGAACGTGACCGAGCGCCCGCCCCGCGCGAGCTGCGCGCGCGCGCCTCCGGAGAGGCCGAGCGCGATCGTGAGCGTGGCGCCCGCGCCGTGGAGCGGCCTTGCGAGCGTGAAGCCCTGCTCGAGCCCGAGCGGCCCGTTGCGGTACCACTCGGCGAGGCCGCCGCCGAGCGCCGCCTGCACCCGGTTCGCGCTCGCGCTGGCCCTCGCCCGCCCGAGCGGCAGCAGCGTGTGGCCATAGCCCGCGGCCTGTGGCTCGAGGCCCACCGTGAGCGAGCCCGAGGCGATCGTCGCACCGGCGCCCGCGAAGGTGGCGTCGAGGCCCTGCGCCGGGTTCGCGGCGTGCAGCGAGCCGCCCGCCGCGCTCACGAAGTACGCGGGATCGTGCGCGCCCAGCGCCGCGGTGACGGGGCCGAGGGCGCCCGCGGGAAGGGTCGCCGCCGCGTTGTGCGCGAGCGGCCTGCGCGCCGCGGGGGCCGGGGAGCGGCCCGAGCGCGCGCCGCCCAGCGCGAGCAGCGCGAGCGCCGCGAGCACGCCGAGAACGGCCGCGGCCATGGCCGCGCGGGCGCGAAGCGTGATCGGCCCACCGGTCGGGTGCGAGGTGCCTGCGACGAGCTCGCTATCGGGTGCGAGCATTTGCCCCCATTCTCCTTCTGATGTCGTGCTGCCGCCCAGCTCCGCCGACCCTCCACGGCGTACCGCTGGACACTCTGAAGCGCAAACGCTACCTGACGGGCGCCTCAAGTCAAACGGGGACCGCGCTGCGCCCGCGCTTCGCCGGGGCGATGCGCCTTGCACTAGCATCGGCGCGCCTGGGGACGATCCGATGCTGACAGCGAGGCGAGGAGCTTTGGCGAAGGGGCGCGGACGGCGGCGCAAGACGATCTCGCTGCTCGCCGCAGCGCTGCTCGCAGCCGGCGTGGGCGTGGCCGCCTACGCCGGCCACCTGCTGCGCGCGAGCGACCTGCAGACGATCGACGCGCGCTTCTCCGTGCGCGGCCCGCGGGCCGCGCCGTCGAACATCGTGCTCGTGCAGATCGACAACCACACGTTCGATGAATTCCGCAACCACAACGTGTCCGTCGAGCCGATCCCGCGCCGCTTCGACGCCGCGGTGATCGACGCGCTGCGCCGCGCGGGGGCGCGCACGATCGCGCTCGACCTCGAATACACCAACGAAACCGACGTTCCCGACGACAACGCGCTGATCGAAGCCGTGCAGAGGGCGCGCGGGAAGATCGTGCTCGCCGTCGGCGAAGTGTCCGCAAGCGGGCAGACCCCCGTCGCGCCGCCGCTGCTCGAAGCGGGCGGGCGACCCGGCGAGATCCGCCTCGTGCTCGACCACGACGGCACCGTGCGCCGCTTCGCATACGCCTACGACCGCGTGCACAGCTTTCCGGTGGTGAGCGACGAGATGTTCACCGGGCGGCCCGTGAGCCGGTCCGTCTTCCAGAACGGCACCCTGCCGATCGACTTCGTCGGCGGCACCGAATCGCTTCACGCCGTCAGCTTCTGGAACGTGCTGCACGGGCACTTCCCCGCCGGCGCGGTGCGCGGCAAGCTCGTCATCGTCGGCGCGTCAGCGCCGATCCTCCAGGATCAACACGACTCGTCCACGAGCGGGTCCAGTCCCATGCCGGGCGATGAAATCCAGGCGAGCGCCGCCTCCACGCTGCTGCGAGGCGCGCCGCTCAAGTTCGCGCCGGGCTGGCTCAACATCCTGCTCGTGTGCCTGCTCGGCGCCGTCGTGCCGCTCGGCAGCCTGCGCGTGCGGCCGCTGGCGCACGCTGGTGGACGCCGTCGCGCTCGCGGCGGTCTTCTCGGTGGCGAACCAGGTCGCCTTCGACCATGGCCTGATCGTGACCTACGTGTACCCGCTGCTCGCGCTCGTGGTGGGCGCGCTCGCCACGCTCGCGGTGCTCTACGTGGGGGAGGCGATCGAGCGCGAACGCGTGCGCTCGGTGTTCTCGCGCTTCGTGCCCTCCGACGTCGTCGAGGAGGTGCTCGCGAGCGCCGGCGAGAACCTGCGGCTCGGCGCCGTCGAACGCGACTGCACCGTGCTCTTCTCGGACCTGCGCGGCTTCACCTCGTTCTCCGAGACGCAGCCCGCCGCGCGCGTGATCGAGGTCGTCAACCACTACCTGAGCGAGATGTCAGAGGCGATCCTCGACGCGGGCGGCACGCTGATCGCCTACATGGGCGACGGCATCATGGCGCTGTTCGGAGCGCCGCTGAAGCAGGACGACCACGCCGACCGCGCCGTCGCGGCCGCGCGCGAGATGATCGGCCCGCGGCTCGACCGCTTCAACGCGTGGCTCGCCGAGCAGGGCTACGGGCACAGCTTCGAAATGGGCGTCGGCCTCAACAGCGGCCCGGTGATGGCCGGCAACGTGGGCTCCGAACAGCGCGTCGAGTACACGGCGATCGGCGACACCACCAACACCGCGTCGCGGCTCGAGGGAATGACCAAGAACAGCGACGCGATGCTGTTCATCTCGGCGACCACGCGCGAGCGCATGCTCAGCGGCGCCGAGGAGCTCGTGCCCGTCGGCGAATTCGAGATCCGCGGGCGCACCAGCAAGCTCGCCGTCTACACGATCGCGTCGCCCGCGCGCGAGACCGCCGAGCCCGAGCGCGGCCACGTGCCGATCTGAGTCGCACACACGCCGATCGCGACCGCGGCGCGCCTGCGGGCGCTGGTAAGCTGGCGCGCCGTAGTGCCGAGAGAGGTCACGGAGGCGCCGCGCCGGCATCTGCGCGCGGCCGAACGTTAGGTGCGGGTGCTCCTGTGTGGGGTGCGGGGGGGTCAGCCCGCGCCCGAATCCGACTTCATGCGCTACGGCGGGCATACCTCGTGCCTGGCGATCACGCATGACGGCGCCGCCGCGCCGTCGCTGGTCCTCGACTGCGGCACCGGCGTGCGCGGCGTCACGCGCGAGCTCGCAGGCGAGCCATTCCGCGGCGCCGTGCTGCTCACGCACCTGCACTGGGACCACGTCCAGGGCGTGCCCTTCTTCCGCGCGGCCGACGACGAGCGGGCGAGGGTCGCGCTGCTCATGCCCGAGCAGCCCGACGGCGCCCCCGCGATCGACGTGCTCGCCGGGTCGATGTCGCCTCCCCACTTCCCCATCGGCCCGCGCGAGCTGCGCGGCTCGTGGAGCTTCTCCACGCTCGGCGAGGGCGAGTGGGAGGGCGAGGGATTCACTGTGCTCGCGCGCGAGGTGCCCCACAAGGGCGGGCGCACGTTCGGCTACCGCGTCAGCGACTCGCGCAGCACGCTCGCCTACATACCCGACCACGGCCCCACGCTCGGCGGCATGGGTCCCGACGGGTACGGCGAGTACCACGACGCCGCGATGGAGCTGTGCGCGGACGCCGATCTCATGGTGCACGACGCGCAGCTCCTGAGCGCCGAGGAGCTCGCCGCCGAGAGCAGCTACGGGCACGCCTGCGCCGACTACGCGGTGGCGCTCGCGCGCCGCGCCCGCGCGCGCCGCGTGGTGCTGTTCCACCACCGCGTCGACCGGACCGACGACGAGCTCGACCGGTTCGCGGCCGCCTACGAGAGCGACCCGCAGGTGACCGTCGCGGTGCAGGGCACCGCCTTCGAGCTGTAGCGCCGCGCTATCCCTCGATCTGCTGGCTCAGCAGGTAGTAGTAGAGCGCCTCGTTGGCCATCAGCCGCTCGTGCGTCCCCGATTCCACGATGCGGCCCCTCTCGAGCACCACGATCAGGTCCGCGCTGCGCACCGTCGAGAGGCGGTGCGCGATCACGAACGAGGTGCGTCCCTGCAGCAGGCGCGCCATGTTGTCCTGCACCGCGCGCTCCGACTCGCTGTCGAGCGAGCTCGTCGCCTCGTCGAGGATCAGCACCGGCGGGCGCGGGTAGATCGCGCGCGCGATCGCGATGCGCTGGCGCTGCCCGCCCGAGAGCAAGAGGCCGCTCTCGCCCACCTTCGTCTCGTAGCCCAGCGGCAGCCTCCGGATGAACTCGTGCGCCGCCGCCACCTGCGCGGCCCACGTGATGCGCTCCATGTCGAGCTCGCGCTCGCCGAACGCGATGTTGCGCGCGATCGTGTCGTCGAACAGGTGGTTGTCCTGCTGCACGAACCCGATCTGCCTGCGCAGCTCGCGGTACTCGAGCGTGCGCAGCGGCACGCCGTCGTAGGTGATGGAGCCGCTCGTCGGCTCGAACAGGCCCGACAGGCACTTCATCAGCGTGGTCTTGCCCGAGCCGCTGCGCCCCACGATCGCCACCGTCGAGCCCGGCTGCACCTCGAGCGTGATGTTCTCGAGCACCGGCGCCGCCTCCGCCCCGGGGTAGCTGAAGCTCATGTCGTGGAACGCGATGCGGCCCTCGAGCGACGGCACCGGGCGCAACTGCGAGTGGTCCGCGCCCTGCTCGGGCTCGTGCTGCAGGATGTCGTTGACGCGCGCCAGCAGGATGCTCGAGTACTGCAGCTGGTCCCACAGCGTGAGCGCCGTGGACACAGGCGTGTTGGCGAGCAGCACCAGCGCGTTGAACGCCACCAGCCCGCCGATCGTGAGTTCGTGGTGGATCACCAGCAGCGCGCCGATCCACAGGAACAGCGCGAGCGAGACGAACGTGATCAGCTGGATCGCGCCCTCGTAGAGCATCATCGCGTGCTCCGCGCGGAACAGCCGGTGCGCGAGGTGGCCGAACTGCGCCACCATCAGCTCGCGAAGCTCCTCCTCCGCGCCCATCGCCTTGACCGTCTCGATGCCCTTGATCGCGTCGCGCTGGCGCGACTGGTACTTCGCGAACGATTCCTCGAGCGAGTCGAACATCGGCCGCAGCCGCTTCGCCGCGACGCGCATGAGGCCGATGTACAGCGGCGTCGTCGCCAGGTACACGAGCGCCAGCGGCACGCTGTACACGAACATCAGGATCACCGCGACCAGCACCTGGGTGCCCGCGGTGAGCCCCTGCACCGCCTGCTCCACGATGAACTGGCGCACCTGGCCCACGCCCGACAGGCGCCGCTCGATGTCACCGATGCGGCGTGAGTTGAAGTAGCCCATGGGGAGCGCCAGCAGCTTCCCCGCTAGGTAGTCGAGCGAGGCTCTGTCCACCCGCACCGTCGCCACGCTCAGCAGGTAGCGCTGGATCACCGTGGCCACGATCCACAGCACGATCGCGCCGAACATGCCGATCACCACGAGCGTGAGCACGTGGTGTTCGCCCTTGCGCACCACGCGGTCCACGATCACGTCGGCGAACACCGGGATCAGCATCTGCAGGCCCGCCGCCACGAGCGCCAGCACCACCGCGATCGCGAGCATGCGCCGGTGAGGCCTGAAGAACGGCGCGAACCAACGCACGCTCGAGACGGTCTCGGGCTGCTCGTCGAGCGCCGGCGTGCGCTCCACGAGCGCCGCGTACCCCGACCATTTCTCGAGGAACTCCTCGCGCCCCAGCCGGCGAACGCCTCGGCTCGGGTCCGCGATCCGCACGCTGCGCGCGTCCACGTCGTAGAGCACCACCCAGTGGTTGCCCTGCCAGTGCACGATCGCCGGCAGCTGGAGCTCCTCGAGCCTGCCCTTCGACGCTTTCACGGTGCTCGCGCGCAGGCCCACGTCGCGCGCGCCGTGCGCTATGCCGAGCAGGCTCGTGCCGTCGGTGCCCGTCCGCACCGCCTCGCGAACTCGCGGCAGGCTCACGCGCCGGCCGAAGTGCCGGCACACCATCGCCACGCACGCCGCGCCGCAGTCCGCCTCGTCGATCTGCCACACCACCGGGAAGCGCCGCACGCGCCGCCGGCGCTCCGTCCGTCCGCCCGCCTCCGCCGCGCGCCCGGCCTCCACCGCGCGCCCGGCCTCCTCGCGCTCGAGCTCCTGGGCCGCCCCGTCGGCGCCCTGTTGCGCCGCCCCCGCCGGCAGCAGCTCGAGCGCGAAGTCGAGCGGCACGCGCGCGCGCTTGCGGTAGTCGTAGTGCGCCACCCGCTCGGCCACCACCTCGCGCAGCTCCGGCGCCTGCTCCAGCAGCCGCGCGAACGCCCGCGGCTCGAGCTCCAGCAGCTCGCCGTCGGTGAGCGCCTCCACCGTCGCGAGCCTGCGCGCCTGCGCGAACAGCGACGCCTCGCCGAGCATGTCGCCGACGCGCAGAAAGCCGATCTCGAGCTGCTCGCCGTTCTCGTCGCGGTACGCGCGCAGGCGGCCCTCGGCCACGATGAACATGCTGCCGGGCTCGTCGTCCTCGCGAAACAGGATCTCGCCCGCGCGCACGCGCCGCGTACGCAGCTCGCCGATCAGGCTCCCCAGCACGCGCGCCGGAAGCCGCGCGAAGACCGACTGCATGCGCAGCATGTCGCGCACGCGGTGGTGGCGGACCTGCAGGTCGAGCTCCGCCCTCACGCCCGGGCTCGAGCGCTCCACCTCTTCGAGCACCTCGCGGTCGAGTCGCAGCGCGCGCACCTCGCTGCTCGCGCGAACCGTCGCGCTGCGCGCGCTCTGCTCGACCAGCGCGATCTCGCCGAACCCGTCGCCGGGCCCGAGCCTGTTGATCGACACCTCCGCGCCGTCGGGGTCGCGCTTGACCACACGCGCTCTGCCCGAGAGCAGCACGAAGTACGCCTCCGCGGGGTCGCCCTCGCGCACGATCACCTCGCCGAAGCCGTACGACACCGGCACGAAGCTCTCTTCCACAACGCGGCGCGGCCCGGGCGCGAGCGGCGCGAGCAGCGCCAGTTCCGCGAGCGCCGCCGCCGCGTCGGCGCCTGCGCCCCCGGCCCGGGCCGTGCCCTCGGCGCTAGACGCGCTCATGCCAGCGCACGCGGTCGACGACCTCCGCCTCCACCGCGCTCCTCATCAGCGCGCTCGCCGCGCGCTCGCGAAGAGCCGGGTCCTCGAGCGCGGGAGCGCGGCGCTCGAGCACCTCGACGAGCCGCCACGCGCCGTCGAGCGCCAGCGGACCGAGGATCCCGCCCGCGCGCTCGCCGAGCACATGGCTGCGCACGTCCTCGTGGAGCGCCGCGAGATCCGTGCTCTGGCGCTGCACCTCGAGGCCCGCCTCCGCGGCCACCTGCTCGAGGTCCATGCCGTCCTCCCGCACGCACAGCGCCGCCTCGCGCACCACTTCCTCCTCGCCCGACTCGAGGTAGCGCAGCTCGAAGCGCGTCCAGTCGAGCGTCCGCAGTTCGATCTCGCGCTCGAGCGCCCGCGCGTCGATCGCCGCGTCGCGGAAGCTCGCGTACGCCTCGTCCATGCGCTCGAGCCCCGCCTCATCGAGCTCCCCCTCCGCGAGCGAACCCTGCGCGCTCGCGACCGCGGCGACCGCGCCGAGCCGCTCCAGCACGCCCTCGAGCGCTCCCGAGCACACCGCCCTCGCCCACGCCGCCCGGTCGAGCTCGCCCGGCTCCGGCGCCCCGGGCGCATCGTCGCCGGCCGCGCCGGGCGCACGGCCGTCGCCCTCCGATCGGCCGGCGCCGGCCGCGCCCGAACGCTCGCGCAGCGCCTCCGCGCGCAGGTACCCGCGCCAGTCGGGGGCCTCGAGCTGCCAGCGCGTGAGCCACGCCTCGAGCTCTTCGGCCGACAGCAGCCCGTGTTCGCGGCGGAAGGCGCGCTCCCTCGCGCGCAGCTCCTCCTCGCCCGCGGCGCCGTCGCCCGCGGCGAGCCGCGCGAGGCCCTCGCGCGCCGAGCGCTCGCACTCGCCCCACACGCCCCACGTCCTCGCCGCCAGCAGCACATCCCGCCACGAGAAGGTCCTCTCGGCGACGTCAAACGCGGGGCGCGAGAGGAGCGACTCTGAGACCCCGTCCCACACTGCGCGAATGATGGCGAAAGCGCGCGTTCGGGCGCTTTGCGCGTGAGTTGCGCAGCGTCCCGCCGGTGCTATCGTCGGCGCACGCCGCGCACCGGGTGCGCGGCCGTCGAGCGGGGTGCGATGTGGCCGATGACACGCAGCGCGAGCCTGAGGAGCACGAGAGCGCCGGCGACGAGCCGGAGGCGCTCGCGGAGGCGATCGAGGACCTCGAGCTCGAGCCCGACGAGGCCGCGAGCGTGAAGGGCGGCGGCGCGCGCCCCGGCGCGCAGGGCGCCTGAGCCGGCCCGCATGAGCGTGCAAACCGCACGAGGCGGGAGGCTCTCCCGTGGACACGCGGGCACCGAGCGCCGGGTGGCCGCGCACCGCTCGTTCGATCCCCGCCGGGTCGGCAGCCTCGAGTGCGACGCGTGGCTCGCGTACTACCGGCGTGAATGGGCCGCGTTCCTGCGCTCGGCGGTCTCGCTCACGCGCCATACCTTCGCACTGTCGTGGCCCGCGACCCTGTACGGCGCGTTCCTCGTGCTCCGCGCCAACCAGCTGTGGGCGCCCTTCCCGGACAACGACCCAGAGGGCGCGCGCGCCGCGATGGAGCGCTTCTACCGCCTCGTGCGCTCGCGCCACGGCGAGCCGAGCGACCCGCTGCGCGCCTCGCAGCTCGAGGTCGAGTGGTGGCGCGTCCACCGCGAGCACCAGCACTCCGGTCACGGCGCCGACGACGAAGAGCCGCTGATCGACGCGCTCGCGGCCCTGTACGCGTGCGTGTACGGGGCGCCCGAGCGCGACGTGCGCGTCGCCGCGGAGCAACGCGCGCTCGCGATGCGCCACTCCGACCGCTGGGTGAGCGAGGGCTGCGAGGGCTCGAGCCCGCTCGTCGCCGAGGAGCGCGCGGCCCTCGTTCGCTCCTACGCCGGGCTGCTCGCGGGCGTGCACAGGCCTTGAGCCCCGGGTGAGGCGCGAAGGCGCTTGCCCGCGTGAGAGAATCATGGGCGCTATGAGCGAGTTCCCGCGCTTCGCCCCGGATATGACGAGTTGAGCGCCGCGCGGGGGGCGCTTCGCCACGACGCCGGCGCGGGCTCGCCGGCCGGTGTGGCCTGCCACGGCCCGGACGACGTCGAGCCGGTGGCGAACGAGCGGCGCGACCGCGTGATCACGGGCCTGGTCACGACCCTGCCGATGCTCAGCCTGGTCGTGGTCGGCTGGCAGCTGTGGGCGCGACTGCTCGGTTGGAACGACATCTTCGTGTTCGCGACGCTGTACGTGCCCACCGGCCTGGGGGTGACAGTCGGCTTCCACCGGCTCCTCACGCACCGGGCGTTCAAGACGCGGCGCTGGGTGCGCGTCTCGCTCGCGATCCTTGGCTCCGCTGCGATCGAGGGGCCCGTCATCTCGTGGGTGGCCAACCACCGCAAGCACCACGCGTTCGCCGACCGCGAGGGCGATCCCCACAGCCCCCATGTCGACCACGGCCACGGACTCGCCGGCGCGCTGCGCGGCCTCGTGCACGCCCACATGGGCTGGCTCTTCATCCACACCCACCGCGGCCGGCGCACCCGCTACGCCCCCGACCTGCTCGCCGACAGGGATCTCGCCTGGGTGGACCGGACGTTCGTGGCCTGGGCGCTCGGGGGGCTGCTCGCGGCGTTCGGCCTCGGCTGGCTGTTCGGCGGGCGCCTGCGCGATGGCTTCACCGGCCTGCTGTGGGGCGGCGCGGTGCGCGTGCTGGTGCTGCACCACGTCACATACAGCATCAACTCGCTGTGCCACTTCTTCGGGCGGCGCCGCTTCGCGACCGGCGACGAGTCGCGCAACCTCGCGTGGCTCGCGCCGCTCTCGCTGGGGGAGGCGTGGCACAACAACCACCACGCGTTCCCCACCTCGGCCGAGCACGGGATGCGCCGCCGCGAGCTCGACATATCCGCGCTCGTGATCGGCGCGCTCGAGCGCACGGGCCTCGCGTGGGACGTGGTGCGCGTGAGCCCCGACCGGCTCGAGAGCAAGCTCGCCGCGCCGTCCGCGCGATGAGCGCCACGCGGCCGCTGCGCGAGGCGCTCGCGGCCGCGCTGCCGGAGCGGCCGTTTCGGATCGAGCTGTGGGACGGCAGCGAGCTACCGGCCACGAACGGCGGCGGCGGCCCCACCTTCAGGCTGCGCTCGGCCGGCGCCCTCGCGCACGTGCTGCGCGCCCCCGGCCAGCTCGGGCTCGGCAGGGCCTACGTCAGCGGCGAGCTCGAGGTGGACGACATCGAGGCGGTGCTCGGGCTGCTCGACGGCTACACGGTGGAGCGCATCGGCGCGCGCGAAAAGGCCGAGCTGGGCCTCGCCGCGCTGCGCGCCGGCGCCTGGCGCTCGCTGCCGCGCGCGCCCGCCGCCGAGCTTCGCCCGCGCGGGCGCGCGCACACGCGCCTGCGCGACCGCCGCGCCGTCACGCACCACTACGACGTCTCCAACGACTTCTTCCGGCTGTTCCTGGGCGACTCGATGACCTACTCGTGCGCGATCTTCTCGCGCGGCGCCGGCACCCTCGAGCAGGCGCAGGCGGCCAAGCTCGAGCTGGTGTGCACGAAGCTCGCCCTGCGTGCAGGCGAGCACGTGCTCGACGTGGGCTGCGGATGGGGGAGCTTTGCGCTGCACGCGGCCGCCCGGCACGGCGTTCACGTCACCGGCATCACGCTGTCGGAGCCTCAGGCGAAGCTCGCGCGCGAGCGTGCCGCCGCCGCGGGCCTCGGCGGGCGTGTGGAGATCCGCGTGGCCGACTACCGCGATCTCGCCGGCGAGAGCTTCGACGCGATCGCGTCGATCGGCATGGTGGAGCACGTGGGCGAGGTCAACATCGACGCCCACGCGCGCGCCCTGCGTGGCGTGCTGCGGCCCGGCGGGCGTCTGCTCAACCACGGCATCGCGCGGCTGCGCCACACAGACCCGCAGGCGGGCGCGTTCTCGGAGCGCTTCGTGTTCCCCGACGCCGCGCCGCTGCACGTCTCGCGCGTGCTCGAGGCGATCGAGCGCGCGGGCCTCGAGCCGCTGCACGTGGAGGGCTTCCGCGAGGACTACGCGCGCACGCTGCGCGAGTGGGCGCGCAACCTCGACGAGGGCTCCGAGCGGGCGCTCGCGCTGGCCGGCGCCGAGCGGATGCGCGTGTGGCGCCTCTACCTGCGCGCCGCGCGGCGGGGCTTCGAGAGCGGCTTCACGTCGGTGTTCCAGGTTCTCGCGAGGCTTCCTCAACCCGAGGCGACGGAGCGCTAGGCGCACCCGCCACGAGGTCGGCGATGCGCGTGCGGCGCTCCGCGATGCGCGTGAAGCGCTCACGCGAGCGCTCGAGCTTGTGGCCGGTGGGGGAGTAGAAGCGGCGCGCCCACGGCGACGTGGGCGATGCGAGGCGAAAGAGCCCCACGAGCGAGAACAGCGGCATGAAGATGCCGACCAGACCGAGCAGCGGCTTGCCCTTCAGGATCGCGGCGGCCGCGAGCGCGACCACGACCACGACCGTCGCCACGAGCGTGTCCACCGGCGCGCCGTTGTGCGGCAGGTCGAACGGAGCGCTGCCGGTGAGTATCAGCCCGCCGACCGCGGCGGCGACCACCACCGCGTCGAACGACGCGCGGCCCTCCTTCGCCCAGTAGACGTCGCGCAGGTACACCCACAGCGCGAACTCGTCGAGCGTCAGCCCCGCGCCCACGCCGAACGCGCCGGCGAGCACGTCATCCCACGGGCTCTTCGGCATCAACGCGAAGTTGAGGAAGCCCGACAGCAGCAGCAGCACGATCCCCCACACGAGATGGTGCAGATGAAGGCCGCTGTCGGTCGTCACGCTGCCCGGCCACCACGGCACCCTCGGGCTACGCATGAGGCGCGCGCTCGTGCGGATGAACAGGAAGGAGCCCAGGAACGCCGCGAGCAGGATGAAGCCCGCGCGCTGCTCGCGGCCGTCGAGGAAACGCGCAGGCAGGTCGAGTTCGATCGAGATCGCCGCCACCGCGCAAAGCGTAGTGTGCGCCCTGCGCGGGGAGTCGAAAACCTCGGTTGACTCCGCTCGGCCGATGCGTATAGGGTGGGCGACCAGCGCATCTCGCGCGTTCCGGGCGCTTCTGAGGGGAAAGCCGCGCCCGGCAAAACGGATTGAGGGGGTCTCAGGGTGCGCACGCATCGGAAGCTACTCGTGCTGTCCGCGTTCGTCGCCGCGCTGCTCGCAGCGCCGGCGGCCGAAGGCAAATCCAAATTGCAGTAGGGGCGCCGGGCGCGCCGCGCCCGCACGACCCCAACTGTACGGGCGCCCGGTCGCCGCAGGCCGGGCGCCCCGCTTTCGACCCCTCGCCGGCGGGCGCGCTCCGCACGTGAGCGCCCCGGCGGCGGCGCGGGAGCGCTAGTCAAGGCGCGGCGGGCGGCCCGCGCGCGCCTGGCCGCGAAAGACAGATTCGACGCGCGCACCCGCGGGGTCGAGCACGCGCGCGCCGTAGTAGCCGAGGTGCACCTCCGGGTGCTCGGCGGGGGCGCCGTCGTCGCGCGCTCCTGAGCGGGTCGCCGCCGCATGGAAGTCCTCGACGGCGCGGCGGTCGGGCGCGGGGAAGGCCACGTGCGCGTTCTCGGTGGGCGCCCGCCCGTCGCAGACCAGCGAGAAGGTGGCCCATGCGCCGCGCAGCTGGCGGCCGTGCTCCCAGCGGCGCCCCTCGCGGAGTCCCGTGTGAGGCGCCATGGTGGCGTAGAACGCGTACGTGGAGTCGACGTCCGCCACCCCGATCCACAGGTGGTCGACGTTGCCGCCGCGGCGCACGTCGGGGTGGACCACGGCCTCGGCGCTGTTGCCGGCGGGGTCGCGCAGGAAGCCGCCGTAGTAGCCGGGCGTGTACTGCGGGCGCTCGCCGGGCGCGCCGTCGTCGCCGCCGCCCGCGTCGATCCCGGCGCGCCAGAACGCGTCCACGTGCTCGCGCGAGGGCGCGACGAACCCGATGTGCAGGTTGCGGGTGGGAGGGTGCCCGGAGCCGGCCGCGAGCAGCGCGAAGTCATCCCACTGCAGCCATCCCTCGCCTGCGCCCGTCGGCTCGTTGCCGAGCTCGGACAGCGCGGCGCGGTAGAAGCGCTCGCAGCCGGCGAGGTCGGCGACGCGGATGCTCACGTGGTCGAAGATGGCGCAACGCTAGACCCTGGACTCCCGTGGCGCACGCACCCCGGGCGAGCCGCGGCGCCGCGTGTGTGATGATCTGGCTCGTACGGTTCGGCGCGAGCGCGAGGAGGGGCAGCATGGGATTCGACGGGGCGGAGATCGAAGGGCTGCTGGGCGGCGCGGTGGACGCCGGGTCGTTCGCGGGGGTGGCGGCGAGCGTGGTGGACCGCGACGGCGTTCTCTTCACGTGCACGGCGGGCGAGGCGCGCGAGGACACGATGTACCGCAACGCGTCGATGACCAAGGCGCCCGCGACGGTCGGCGCGCTGCAGCTCGTCGAGCGGGGCCAGCTCGACCTCGAGGCCACCGTCGAGTCGATCCTGCCGGAGTTCGGCACGCTGCAGGTGCTCGACGGCTTCGATGGCGAGACGCCGCGCCTGCGCGCGCCGGCATCGAAGGCGACGGTGCGCCAGCTCATGTACCACACGGCCGGCTGCGGCTACACGTTCAGCAACGAGGCGCTGCACCGCTACGTGGAGCTGACGGGCACGCCGAACCTGTTCAGCGGCCGCAAGCAGGCGCTGATGGCGCCGCTCGTGCGCGACCCCGGCACGCAGTGGGAGTACGGCGTCAACACGGACTGGCTGGGCCTCGTGGTCGAGGAGATCTCCGGGACCACGCTCGACGCGTACCTCGCCGAGAACCTGTACGGCCCGCTCGGGATGCGCGACAGCACGTTCGCGCCGAGCGCAGAGCAGCAGGCACGCCAGATGGACGTGCTCGTGCGCGGCGCGTCGGGCTCGCTCGAGCCCTTCCAGATGGACCTCTCGGCTGAGCCCGAGTGGGCGTCCGGCGGCCACGGCTCCTACGGCACGATCGGCGACTACGGGCGCTTCATCCGCGCGATGCTGCGCGGCGGCGAGCTCGACGGCGAGCGCGTGCTGGCCGGCGAGACCGTGGAGCTGGCGTTTACCGATCAGCTCGACGGCGTGCCGCTGCCGCAGGGCGTGAAAAGCGCCGAACCGCTGCTCACAAACGACGTGCCGCCGCTGCCGTTCGCGCAGGGCTGGGGGCTCGGCTTCCACCTGTTCGAAGAGGACATCCCGGGCCTCTGCAGGCGCGGCACCGGCGACTGGTCGGGGATCTTCAACACCTACTACTGGATCGACCGCGCGTCGGGCGTGGGTGGGCTGATGATGACCCAGGTGCTGCCGTTCTTCGACCTGAAGATCGTGGAAACGCTCTTTGCGCTGCAGGCTGCGGTCTACGCGCAGGTGGCGGGCGCCGCGCCCGTGTCCTAGGCTCAGCGGTCGAGCACCGCCAGGCCGCTGCGATGTGACGGCGTGTGCCACGATCGGCCGGTGGCGCGCGCCGGGGACGAGCTGGTCAACCCGCTGACGGGCGAACGCATCGTGTTCCGCAGGACCGCGGCGGAGACGGACGGGCGGCTGCGCGGCGTGTCCGCGATCCGGCGTGCGCATCCGGGAGCCGGTCCCGCCCGGGTGCGCCAGGCCGGGGGCGGCGACGCGGGGCGCAAATCGGACTGCACCGTCCACAGCGCCGTGGTAAGCGCCTCGAACCTGCGCAAGGGCCGCGATAGCGCCGCGGCGCTCCCGTCCGCAGCCGCCGCGACAACCTCATCTGCCGCGGCCACCAGCCGCGCCTGCCGGGCCGCCAGGAATACCGCCGCCGAACCGCGGCGGCTTTCCGCCACGGCAGCCACGGCGGCTTTCCCGGCGGCGCCGGTTTCGGCCACGATCGCCCGGGCCGCCTGGCCCACTTCGCCGACCGCACCGGGCGGTAGCGGCGTCGCCAGCCTCATCACCGGCGAGCAGCCGCAATCGCGCCAGGCGCAGTACGCACCGGGTGTAACACTCTCGCGCACGATGCGCCGCAGTCATGACGGCAGAGCCCGGCCGGCCCGGGCGAAGGCGGCGGTGCGGCTCACCCAGATCCCCGCCACCCGCCGGGGACCGGACCGCCTGCCCGGGAGGCACCCACCGGGTCAGCGCAGTCACCTCGCCGCGGACCGCATCACCGGATCCGCCGGCGATCTTGATACCCCCCCGGACGTCGATTCGCTCGCTCATAAACTTTCCCGGGAATCACTGCGATGGCGAGCGGCAAGCAGGCAGGGTCCGGGCCGGCCAGACCGCACCCTCAGTCAATGCCATTCCGGGAACCCGGCGCAAGAGTCCGGGCGCCGGCAATCGCGCCAGTCATCACCCAGTACCCGCCGCAGCCCCGGCGCCGCGCTCACCCAGCCCAGTCCAGCCTGCTCGGCACACCCGGTCACCTGGCCCGAGCGCCGCTGGCGTCTTAACGTGGCGGTTCCTCGTCACTTGCCAGGTGCCGCGGCGGGCCCGACTCCCGCCGCCGCGTCCTCGTTGTGCCCGGCTACCTGCGCCAGCCGGGCTGAGCCCACGCTGCACAGGCAGGCATCTACGGTCAAGCCGCTCCGGCCGCCGCCGAGCCCCATCCCGGCCACGAACGCGCCCACAGCCACGGCAATCCGTGCTCCACATACGGATCAGAGCACCAACGGCTGCATCGACATCCCGCCAATGGCCCCGGCTGCACCATCCGATCCGCCTCGCCCGGCCAGCACAGCCACGTCACAGCCACCTCGCGCCATGCGGTAGCCGTAGCGGCAGCACGCCGAACAAGACATCTGCATGCCACCCGCTCTGCGTTCGGCACGGCTGCCACCTGCGCGGAATCGGCGGTATGGACCTCTTGTCGGCCAGGTTAGACAAAAAGGGATCTTGTACACATCGTGACGTGGTGGCGGGAGCGCGGCTCAGGTTGACCGCGGCTGCCCTGGCGTGCGGCGTAGGGTCTATCGGCATGACCTCCGATGAGCGCTGGCTGGCCGCGAACTGGCCGTTCGTGCGCGCCTCCCTCCCGGCCATGCCGGCCCGGGTAGTCGAGATCGGATGCGGGCCGCTGGGCGGCTTCGTCCCCATGATGCAGGCGGCGGGTTACCAGGCGACCGGTGTCGACCCCGAGGCCCCGCCGGGATCCTCCTACCGCCAGGTCGAGTTCGAGCGGTACGCAGTGCCCGGGCAGCTGGACGCCATCGTGGCGTGCACGTCGCTGCACCATGTCGCCGACCTGGCCGCGGTGCTGGACCTGGTGGCCGGGGCGCTGGTGCCGGGCGGCCGGGCGGTGATCGTGGAATGGGCCCGCGAGCGGTTCGACGAGGCCACCGCCCGCTGGTGCTTCGCCCGGCTGCCCGGACCTGATGATGACCCGGGCTGGCTGGCCCAGCGGCAGGCCGAATGGCGCGAGTCCGGCCAGCCCTGGGATGCCTGCATGGAGTCCTGGGTGGACGCGGAAGGCCTGCACGCCGGGCAGGACATCCTGGACGAGCTCGATGCCCGGTTCGACTGCCAGGCTGTCGCCTACGGACCGTACTTCTTCGCCGACCTGGCGGCCACCAGTGACGCCGACGAGCAGGCCGCCATCGACAGCGGACTGATCCG
Source organism: uncultured Solirubrobacteraceae bacterium (assembly GCA_963813685.1). Classification (GTDB taxonomy): domain Bacteria; phylum Actinomycetota; class Thermoleophilia; order Solirubrobacterales; family Solirubrobacteraceae; genus Palsa-744. Next base: position 3,575 of record CAWEZQ010000011.1, on the reverse strand, counting down.
GGCCAACCGCATCCAGTACGCAGGGCGGCGGAAAGCCATCCGCCAGTGTCCTCGGCGTAACCGTCCTCACCTGCCAGGTGTTCACCGATCGTAGTGAATCCAGTCAGACGTGAACACGCCAAGCCGCCTGCGTGCTGGTGCTGACCGCAGGCATGTGAGGTAAACATGTACGCCGGCGCGATCAGCAGGAATCCCGGGGCCGTCGCCGCGATGTTCACCGAATACGGGGTGTACGAGGCTCCGCTGATCCCGGATGGTCACCGGCTGCCGCGCCGCCTGGCGGGCCGCGATGCGATCCGGGCCGGCCTGAGCACATCTCACCGGGGGCTGGCGTCGCAGGTCGGGGTACCTCCCTACCCTGCGCTCCCGCCCTTCCCCGTCACCGTGAACATGCAGGCCCGCCGCCGGACAGCCGACGAAGCCATCGTCATCAGCATCACCGACTTCACCGTCATCCTGATCGGGTCGTCATAGGCTCCCAGCCCAGCCGGGCCAGAACCGGCTGACCTCGCCGCTCGCCACGGCACACAGCGTCGCATCCTCAAACCCGAAGCTCACGCCAAAAAGCCCGGCCGCCGCCGGCACCACACCATCCTCACCCGGCGGCGGCCGGGATGTCTGAGGTGCCAGCACGTAGCCGCTGGTACCAGCCGCAATCCAGCGCTGGCCGCGACATCACCATGCTGCCCGCCCCCGGGCCCGAGCACCCCGACCGTGAACGCGCGAGCCACCCGCGCCCGCTCCGCCCGCCCGGCAACTGTCACGCTCTCACGGACCGCCGCCCTGGCCATCAGCGCACCGCCTTCCCGCCGCCCCGCCCCCGTAAACAGCCGGGCGGACATAGCGGAATACACGCTCGACTCAGCGGCGCACGTCAAGCCGGAACACGCGCCGACGCGGCCTGTCCGTGGCCGTCCGTGAAAAAGCCGACGGTGCCTACCAACCGTCCTGGTGGCCCGGGCGCCGTCCGCTCTGCACGGGCCCACCGCCCCCTGGCTGTGAAGCTGATCGGGGGTCGCGGCGCAGGAGACAAGCGGGAGACCCGGCCGGGACGCCCCGGTGCCGTCGACGTCCTTGGCTTGCATTCGGGGCAGGCCCCGAACCCGGGCACGAGCTCACGGTCGGCGGGGACGCTGGCCCTGGATCATCCAGCGGGCCGGACCCCGTCAGGCCAAGCCCTGGGAACGTCACGGCAGAGCCGACCGACTGCGGTCCAGTTCGCCGGGACGTGGGAGGACATAGCTGCCAGGAGCGCCCGCGCCCTATCCCGGAATCAGACTGAGTGATGCGGGGAGGTCAAGGGAACGCACGCGGACCCGCCTTATTGCAGACTCGTTATGGCGCCGTCAATGGCTCCCGGCAGGACGTTAGAAGCGCGCCCGAATTGGAGCTTCTGCGCACCGGACAGCGACACCCTGCGCCGGGTGACGGCTTTGCCTGCCGCGATCGCCTCGTATACTCGCGGCACGCGATAGGTAGATCAGCGCGGCCCGCGCACTGAGCGGCGCAGCCTGCCGCCCGTCGGGCCGGTGAACACCAGACCGCCGTTTTCCCCGCGTGGCGCGGTAACGAAGGAGGCCATCGCATCTCGCGGCTATGGTCAGCCGGCCGGATGGCTGCCGGTTACGCGGGGGCAGGATATTCGTCGAAGCAGTTGGGGTACCTGGCGGTGGCGGGGTCGAGGGCGTTGAGCACGAGCTGGAAGACCACGGGGTCGTAGGAGAGGTCGCCGTGGTCGACGAGGTCAAAGGGGCAGTACCGCTGGACGTACTCGTTAGTGACGCCGGGCTCGTGGATGAACGAGGAACCGAGGGGGGTGACGGCGGTTTCGTTGAGGGTCTCGATGATCGTGTAGTTGACGCCTGCCTGGGCGATGGTGCCGTAGTCGAGCTGCTGGATGACGGCGGAGCCGGTTTCTTGGTCGGCGCAGGCCTGGCAGGCGTCGCCGATCAGGCTGCTGGCGCCGGGGAACAGGTCTGCCAGGAGCGTCAGGCCGTCCAGCGTGGTGCCGTGGGTGGTCGGTGACAGGCCAACGAGGTCGTGAACGTAGCGGGCTCCGTCGAGGATCTTCGCGTAGTACTCGGCGAGCATGCCGCCCTGAGAGTGCCCGATCAGGTTGACCTGGCTTGCGCCGGTCTCGGCCAGAACATGTTGCACGTAGCTGGCGAGGGTCTGTGCGGACGCTGGTACCGGGCCGATGGACTGGATGAGCTGGCTGGAGGGTGCCCCGTAGTCGAAGGTGTAGACGCAGTATCCGGCGTTGGCCAGCGTGGGCGCGAGGCCGCCGAAGTCGTCCACGGCGTTGCCGAAGGTGCCGTTGACTAGGACGACGGGGATCGGATGAGCCGTGCTGTGGCAGCCGGCGATGAGAGCGATCGCCAGCACGCCACCGGCTACGGCGAGATGACGGGGCTTTGCCACGAGTTCGACCTCCTGTGGCTGTGACCAGCGTCACAGCAGCCGTGCCGTTGCGCACAGTATGGACGGCATTTGAGAGGTCGGCAATATGCAGTTTCCGCCAAAACGCCTTTCTGTCCCGTGCCGGGCAGACACCAGATTCGCGCCGATTCCGGCCCGGCGGCCGGGACCATTGGCTACGTGAGCGTGGCGCTGCCCCGGCACGGACGCGGGATCGGCGCGGCCCGGTTACCCCGGGCAGGCGAAAGTCGCTGCCCGAGCCGAACATCGACTTCGCCGTCGCGATCCTGGCCCGGGTCGCGGGCATGGTTCCGGGGCGGGGGAGGCGGTATTCGCGGTCGCCTGCATGGCCGGCTGGATCGCCCACGCCCTCGGGGCCTGCGCAGGCGGCGGTCCGCTACGTCCCCGCGCTGTCTACACCGGCCCGCCTGCGATCATCGGCCCATGATGCCGTGGCCGTCTGTTACCGATTCGTGACCTAGTATCGCAGCGTGAGGCGTGATCTGAACGTCTCCCAGATATGGAAGCCGATCCGTCGGATGTCATCCGCAGCCCGGGGCCCTGGCCTGAGCGGGCCAGGCTATGACCCGGCGGCCCAGATGACGGTCAACCCTGCTGAGTACGTGACCGAGTTGTTCCGGGCGCACCACCTGGAACTGGTCCGGCTGGCCGTGCTGATCGTGGGTGATCTGGCCACCGCCGAAGACGTGGTGCAGGACGCCTTCGAGCAGCTTCACCGGCGGTGGCGGACCCTGCGCAAGCAGTCGAGTGCTTTGGACTACGCGCGGTCCGCCGTGCTGAACGGCAGCCGGTCCGTGCTGCGCAGGCGGTCAGTCGCCCGCAGGCACGCGGCCCGGATCTCCGCGTCCAGTCATCAGGACGCCGACGCCGCCGTCGGTTTCGAGCAGCGCAGCGAGCTCATCGAGGCGTTCCGCAGGCTGCCCGCCAGGCAGCGCGAGGTACTCGCCCTGCGCTACTACGTGGACATGAGCGTGGCCGACGCAGCGGCCACGCTGCACATCAGCGAAGGCGCCGTCCGCTCGACCGCCTCCCGCGGCCTCGATGCGCTGGCCCGGATCCTCCCGTCCCGTTCCTCGAAGGAGGCGTGAGGCATGCCTGACCTCGAGAACCTGCTCCGCGAGGAGCTGCAGCACGAG
>CAWEZQ010000010.1:0-216304 GCA_963813685.1 uncultured Solirubrobacteraceae bacterium | reverse complement strand
CCCGGCGGCGGCGAGGACGGCCGCGGCGAGATCGCCGCGGGCGGGCGCAGCTGGCGCTTTCGCCACGTCTCGATCGGCAACCCGCAGTGCGCGATCGGCGTCGCATCGCGCGCCGAGCTCGCCGCGCTCGACCTCGCGGAGCTCGGCCCGCCGATCGAAGCGGACGCGCGCTTCCCCAACCGCACCAACGTGTCGTGGTACGCCGAGCTCGAGCCGCCGCGCGACGGGCGCGCGCGCATCGCCGCGCGGATCTTCGAGCGCGGGGTGGGGGAGACGCTCGCCTCCGGCACCGGCGCGAGCGGCGCCGCGGTCGCCTACGCGGTGGAGCACGGCCCCGGCGGCGGCGAGCCGCTCCTCGTCACCGTGGAGCTCGACGGCGGAGAGCTCGAGGTCGAGGTGGGGCCGGGCCTTCACCTGAACCTGACAGGCTGGGCCAGGCCGGTGTTCTCCGGCGTGCTCAGCGACGACTTCACAAAGGAGCTGCATGAAACCGAGTAGGCGCCTCGAGCGCATCCCGCCGTACGCGTTCGCGCAGCTCGAGCGCAAGATCGCCGAGAAGCGCGCGGCGGGCGTGGACGTGATCAGCCTCGGTATCGGCGACCCCGACCGGCCCACGCCCGCGCTGATCGTCGAGGCGATGCAGGAGGCCGTCACCGAGCCCGAAACCCACCGCTACCCCACCAACCGCGGCCGCGAGGACTTCCGCGCGGCGGTGCGCGACTTCTACGAGCGGCGCTTCGACGTCACGCTCGACCCGAGCTGCGAGGTGATCCCCGCGATCGGGGCAAAGGAGGCGATCTTCAACCTCAACCTCGCGTTCCTGGACCCCGGCGACTACGCGCTCGCCTCGGACCCCGGCTACCCCGTGTACTCCGGGGGCCCATGGCTCGCGGGCGGCGAGCCGGTGATGATGGCGCTCGACCCCGAGCGCGAGTTCGCGCCGAACCTCGACGCGATCGACGACGACGTCGCGGCGCGCGCGAAGCTGATGTTCCTCAACTACCCCAACAACCCCACCGGCGCGGTCGTGCCGCCGGGGCTCTTCGAGCGCGTGGTGGACTTCGCGCGGGCCAACGACATCCTCGTGGTGCACGACAACGCCTACTCGGAGATCTGCTTCGACGGCTATCGAGCGCCCTCGTTCCTCGCCACCCCCGGCGCGCGCGATGTCGGGATCGAGGTCTTCTCGCTGTCCAAGGGCTACAACATGACCGGCTGGCGCTGCGCGGTGCTCGTGGGCAACGCCGAGGCGCTCGAGACCTACTGGCGGCTGAAGAGCAACATCGACTCGGGGCTGTTCGAGGCGGTGCAGCTCGCGGGGATCGCCGCGCTCTCCCCCGACGCCGACGCCGAGGTCGCCTCGATGTGCGAGCTCTACCGGCGAAGGCGCGACCTCGTGTGCGAGGCGCTGCGCTCGATCGGGGTGCAGGTGCGCCCGCCGCACGCCACCATCTACGTGTGGGCGCCCGTGCCCGACGGCTACGCGGGCTCGGCCGAGTACTGCGAGCACGTGCTCGAGAACACGGGCGTGGTGATCATGCCCGGCGCTGTGTACGGGCCCGCGGGGGAGGGCTGGTTTCGCATCTCGCTCACAACCCCCGACGAGCGCCTGCTCGAGGCGGTGAAGCGCCTCGGAGCGCTCTCGGGGAGGTCCTAGACTTCTTCGAGGATGGATAGGTCTCGCAACGGCAGGAACGCCGCCACCCACGCGCCCGAGCGCGTCTCGGGCAACGGGTCGGGGCCGCTGCCCACAGGGCGCGCCGCGCAGCGCGCGCTGTGCGTCGCCGCCAGCCCCGACGGCGATGATCTGGCGGAGCTCCGCGAGCTGCTTCGCACCGCCGGCGTCGCCGTCGCGGGCGAGCTCGTGCAGCGCCGCGAGCACCCGCACCCCGACACCTACCTCGGCGCCGGCAAGGTGGCCGAGGCGAAGGCCGCCGCCAAGGCGTGCGATGCGAACGTGGTGGCGTGCGACGATGAGCTCACCGCGCGCCAGGAGCGCAACCTCGAGCAGGCGCTCGGCCTGCCGGTGGTCGACCGCACCACCGTGATCCTCGACATCTTCGCCTCGCACGCCGGCAGCGCCGAGGGGAAGCTGCAGGTCGAGCTCGCGCAGCTCGAGTACAACCTCGCGCGCATGCGCGGCCTGTGGAGCCACCTCGAGCGCCTCGGCGGCGGGATCGGCACGAGGGGCCCCGGCGAGACGCAGATCGAGACCGACCGGCGCCTCGCGCGCAACCGCATCGCCACGCTGCGCCGCCGGCTCGAGCACGTGAAGAGCACCCGCGCGGTGCAGCGCGCCGAGCGCGAGCGCGCGGCGCTGCCCACGATCGCGCTGGTCGGCTACACCAACGCCGGCAAGTCCACGCTGCTGAACGCGATGACGGGCGCCGAGGTGGGCGTGCGCGACCGCCTGTTCCACACGCTCGACCCCACCACCCGCTCGCTGCGCGTCGGCGGGCGCAGCTTCCTGCTGACGGACACGGTGGGCTTCATCTCCAAGCTGCCCCACCAGCTCGTCGACGCGTTCGGCGCCACGCTCGAGGAGACGCGCCGCGCGGAGCTGCTCGCGCACGTGCTCGACGGCTCAGCGCCCGAGGAGCAGGCCGAGCTGATGCGCCAGTCGGTCGAGCGCACGCTCGAGGAGATCGGCGCGGGCGAGCGCCCGCGCATCCTCGTGCTCAACAAGATCGACCTGCTCGACGCGGAGCAGCGACACGAGCTGCAGCTGCACCATCCCGACGCGGTGCTCGTGAGCGGCGTCACCGGGGAGGGCCTCGAGGCCCTGGGCGAGCGGATCGAGCGCGAGCTCGAGCACACGCTGCGCAGCGTCGACCTGCTCGTCCCGTACGCCGACGGCGGCAGCCTCGCCGAGCTGCACGAGGTCGCGGGAGAGATGAGCCGCGAGGACACCCCCGAGGGGGTGCGGGTGCACGCGCTCGTGCCCGTCCAGCTCGCGCAGCGCTTCGCGCGCTTCGCGGTCGCCCCGCCGCGCTCCTCGCCGGCCGCTTCCTGAGTCAGCGCTCGTCGCCGCTGCCCGCGAGCACGCCGCGGCGCTGGCGCGAGAGCAGCTTCTCGAGGTTCTCCTGCGCGATCTCCTCGAGGTCGAGGTCGAGCTCGGAGGCGAGCTGCGAGACGTACCACAGCACGTCGCCGAGCTCCTTGGAGATGGCGGCGCGGCGCTCCTCGGTGACGATGCCCGCGTCGTCGCGGATCGCCTTCTTGACGTGCTCTGAGACCTCGCCGGCCTCGCCCGCGAGCCCCAGCGCGGGGTACGTGAGCCATGCCTGGCGCGGGTATTTCGCGGTGCGCCGCGAGAGCTGCTGGTACTGGGAGAGCTCGATCGCGGGATCGTAGGGCGCCCGCCGGACAGCGCTACATGCCCGCGGCGGCGCTCGCGCTCGCGTGTGCGGCGCGCTCGAGCGCGTCCTCGAGCGGCTCGAGCTCGCCGGGGTCCACGCCGAGCGCGGTCGCGATCAGCCAGTCGGCGAACCACGTGTTCTTGGGGAGCAGCGGGCCGTGCAGGTAGGTGCCGATCACCGCGCCCGTGCGCGCGCCCTCCATGCCGCTCTCGCCGTCGTTGCCGTGGCCGTGGAGCACCCGCCCGAGCGGCTCCTGGCCCGGCCCGAGGCGGGTTCGCCCGCCGTGGTTCTCGAAGCCCACGAGCGTCTGCTCGGCCATGCCCGCGGAGCCCATCGGCAGCGACACCTCGATCGCCACGTTGCCGATCAGCCGTGGCCCGTCCGAGCGCACGGTCTCCGCGTCCAGCAGGCCCACGCCCTCGATCTGCTGCTCGCCCAGCGTGTAGCTGCGGCCGAGCAGCTGGTAGCCGCCGCACACGCCCAGCACGCTCGCGCCGCGCTCGGCGGCCGCGTGCAGCGCCCCCCGCTTGCTCTCGAGCAGGTCGCGCGCGCACAACAGCTGGTCGCGGTCCTGGCCGCCGCCGAGGTAGTAGAGGTCGTGCGCGGAGGGGTCGAGCGGCTCGCCGATGCCGCTCGAGGCAAGCTCGAAGCCGATCCCTCGCCACTCACAGCGGCGCTCCAGCACGAGCAGGTTGCCGCGGTCCGCGTAGATGTTCATGAGGTCGGGGTAGAGCGCGCACACGCGCAGCGTGCGGCCGTCGCCGTCAGGCACCCGGGACCGCCTCGCTGCTCGGGTGCTCAGGCACCGAGCACCACCACCGTGCTGCCCACATGCTCGTAGGTCTCGGCCACCGACCGGCGCTGCGCCCCCGAGTAGCCCGCCGCCGCGCCCTCGCGTTCCAGCCGTCCCGCGCTCACGTTGTCGAGCTCGATCCCGTCGGGCTCGCCGGAGGAGTGCACGCTGCCGTCCGCGTCCGCGATGTGCCGCTCGCGCTCGATCACCGTGGTCCGCCCGCGCCGCACAACCCGCGTGGCGCGGCTCACGTACAGCCGCCCGTCGCGGCGCGCCGTCTCGGGCTCCGGCCCGACGTCGCCATCCGCGCAGTCGAACGGCTCGAAGCGCGTGATGATCGAGAGCGCGAGCGCTCCGCCGGGGCGCAGGTGGGCGCGGGCGCAGCGCAGGAACGCCGAGCGGCCGCCCGCGCCGCCGAGCAGCTGCACGGTCTGCATCGGCACGATGCACAGGGCGAAGTCGCGCCGCTCGAGCTCGAACGAGCGGGCGTCCGCGCACACCGTCTCGACGCTCCCCTGCGCGCGGCGCGAGAGCGCGGCGAGCAGCTCGGCGTCGCTGTCGAGCGCGGTCACGCTGTGCCCGGCGCGCGCGAGCGCGAGCGACACGCGGCCGGCGCCCGCGCCGACGTCGAGGATCGGCGCGTCCTCGCCGTGGCTCGCGCGGGCCTGCGCGGCGAGCTCGAGCCACAGCGGCAGGTCTGCGGTGTAGAGGCCGCACTCGAGCTCGTGCCACACCACGTGCTCGCCAGGCGTGCCCGTGCGATCGTGCTGCAGGCCGCTCACGCCCATGCGCTGCGCGCCTCCCCGCGCTCCACCAGCAGCGCGCGCAGCGCGAGCATCGCCGTGTAGGTCGGCAGCGCGTACAGCGGCGCGTCCCCGTGCCCCGGCGGGCGCTCGCGCGCGGCCTGATCGAGCGCCTGCTCGAGGTCCTCTCGCACAACGATGCGCGCGGGCTCCACGCCCGCGTACTTGAAGCGCAGCGCGAGCTCCGCCGCGCGCGTGCCGCTGCACGTCACGCGCCGCACGCGGCCCGCGAGCAGCTCGAAGTCCGCGTCCCAGATCCACGACACGTCGCGCCCGTCGGCGATGTTGTCGTTGAGCACCGCCAGCAGGTCGTGCTCGCCTGGCTCGAGCACCAGCGTGCGCAGCACCTCGTTGGCGCCCGCGGGGTTCTTCACGAGCAGCATGCGCAGCTCGCGCTCGGGGCCCGACCCGTTGTGGCCGCTCCCCGAGCGGCCCCTCAAAATCACACTCTCGGCGCGTCCGAACGCCGCGCGCGCGCCGCCCAGCCCGTCGAGGATGCTCTCGAGGGGGACCTCCAGCGCGGTCGCGAGCGCCGCCGCGGCGAGCGCGTTGTAGACGTTGTAGAGGCCCGGCAGCGCCAGCTGCACCTCGCCGCTGCCCGCAGGCGTGTTCAGGGTGAAGCTCGCCGTGCGCACGCCGCCGAGCGCCACGCCGGTGGCCGTCACCGACGGAGCGGGGCGCGTCTGTCCGCAGCTCTCGCAGTGGTAGTGGCCGAGGTGGCCGAGGTACACGGCGTCGAACACGTACGGCGCGCCGCAGCGCCTGCAGTGCTTGGCGTCGACCGCGTGGCCCATGCGCGCCAACGCCAGCGAGTCGTCCTCCACGCCGAAGTAGAGCGCGTCCGGGCGCTCGCGCCCGAGGTCCGCGACCAGCGGGTCATCGGCGTTCAGCACGAGCTGCGCGGGGCTGTCCGCGAGCGCCGCCCGCCAGCGCTCCGCGATCGACTCGAGCTCGCCGTAGCGGTCGAGCTGGTCGCGGAACAGGTTGCCGAGCAGGATCGCGCGCGGATGAAGCTGCGCCGCGAGCGGCGCGAGCCACATCTCGTCCACCTCGAACAGCCCGAGCTCGCCGTCGATCCCGCCGTGCGGGCGCGCCGCCGCCAGCAGCGTGCTCGCGATCCCGCCCGCCATGTTCGCTCCCTCTCCGTTGTGCACGAGGCGCACGCCGCTGCGCCGCAGCACCGCCGCCGCCATCGCCGCGGTGGTGGTCTTGCCGTTGGTCGCCGAGATCAGCGCGCTGCCGCGCGTCAGCCGCGCCCCGAGCGAGCCGATCGCGCCGGGCGCGAGGCGGATCAGCACCTTGCCCGGCACGCTCGTCGCGCCGCCCCCGCGCAGCCGCGAGAGCGCGCCCGCCGCGCGCGCCAGAGCGAGCTTCGGTGCGAGCGCCTCCGCCATCAGGCGCGCGCGGGCGACGGGGGAGAGGGGCGCGAGAACGCCGGGCGCTCGAGCGCGGGCTCCGCCGGCACGATCATCAGCACCGCTTCCGGGACCGCGCGCAGCGCCAGCGGCAGCTCGCCGATGGGGTCGCCGTCCGCGTACATCGTGAACGGCCTGTCCGCCGATACCTCCACCGAAGCAGCGCGGAACACGTGCACGCACGGGAGCTCCACGTGGGTGCCGCGGAACACCCGCGGCAGGAGCTGCGTGAGGAAGCGCGCGCGGCTCACGTGCTCCAGCACGACCACCTCGAGCAGGCCGTCGTCGAGCAGCGCGTCGGGCGCAGCGATCATGCCGCCGCCGTACGCCTTCGAGTTGCACACGCCCACGCTGTAGCCCGTGAACTCGCGGCGCTCGCCCGGCGGATCGAGCTCGACCGTGAAGCGCGCCGGGCGCCACGACGCGAGCGCGCGCAGCGCGCCGTAGGTGTAGACGAGCCCGCCGAGCCACGCGGGCGCCTCGTTGGCGATGCGGTTCGCGTCGCTGTCGAAGCCCACCGACGCGATGCCCACGTAAGCCGCGCCGGGGCCGTCGGGGGCACCTGCCTCGCCGAGGTCCACCGGGCGCACCACGCCGTTCGCGATCGTCGCGCACGCCTCCACCGCGTCCTCGGGGATGCCCAGCACGCGCGCGAGGTCGTTGCCGCGCCCGCCCGGCAGGATGCCCAGCACCGCGCCCGGTACCGCGCGCAGCGCGTCCGCGAGCGCGCCCACCATGCCGTCGCCGCTCAGCGCCACCACGGTCTCGCCCGCGCGCGCCGCCTCCACGCCGAGCTCTCGGGCGTGGCCGAGGTCGCGCGTGTCCGCGCGGCGCACGCTCAGCCCATGGCCCGCGAGCGCACGCTCCACCGCGGGCGCCAGCCGGCCGGCCTTGCCGCCGCCGGCGCTGGGATTGACGATCAGGCAGACGGGTGCCGCCATCGGTGAGGCAAGCGTAGTGGCGGCCGCGACGCTACGACGGCGAGCCCGCGGCGGCTTTCGCGCGATCGCGCCGGCGCCGCCCGATCGTGACCGCCACCGCGATCGCGGCGATCATCACGAACAGGCCAAGCAGCACCGACGGCGCCACGCCGAGCCCGCCGAACGGCAGCGACACGAGCTCCACCACGCCGGTGCCCACCGCGAGCAGCACGATGAACAGCAGCAGGATCAGAAGGACGCCGCGCGCGCGCGCGAGGACGCCCGCCGAGGAAGCCGGCACGAGCAGGCCCATCGCCCGCAGCGCGAGCATCTGCCGGCTGCTCGGAGGCTCCTGGCCGAGGCGCTCCACGGCCTCTTTGAGGTCGCCCGCCCGGCGTTCGGCGAGCGCCAGCGACGCGTCCGCCATGCGCCGCAGCTGCATCCGCTCCTGCGGGCGCGCGGCCGCGATCGCGCGCTGGAAGTAGCCGCGCGCCGCCTCCGCGTCGAAGCGCTCCGACGCGCGCGCCCCGAGGATCGCGAGCGCCGCCGACTTGTACTTGGTCTCCGCCTCGAGCTCCTCGTCGGAGCGCTGCTCGAGCGCCTGGATGGCCTCGAGGGCTCCTCGCTGCTCGATCCGGATCTGCCTCTGTTTGGGCGCCATCGAGCTCATTCTAGGGTCCGCTATGCTCGCGCGGTGTCGAGCCTGCGCCTCTTGTCGATGCGCTCCTCCGTTGCGGCGTGTGCCGTGGTGTGCGCCACGGGGCTGCTCGCAGGGGCGCTCGGCGCGCCGCCCGCACTCGCGGCGGGGCTCGAAACCAGCGAATCGTTCAGCGAACTGGCCAAACAGGAACCCGAAGCGAGCAAAACCACCGCCACCACCGCGAGCTCGAGCACCAACGAACCCACCAACTCGCACACCACCGTGTTCATCGCGCTCGGCGCGGCCGTGCTGCTGCTCAGCGGGATCGCGTTCGTGATCGCGCGCGACGCGCGCAAAGTCGCGCCTGCGGGAGACGTCGAGGCGATCGAACGCGGCGCCTCGCGCGACTCCGCCGCGAAGCACGCCAGACGGCGCGCCAAAGCCAAAGCGGCACGCCAGCAGCGCAAACGAAACCGCTGAGCGCGAGCGCGGCTCCGGCGCGGGCGGTTTGCCGGCGCCGCTAACGCGCGACCGTGACGCGGCGGGTGCTCTTGGCGCTCGTGCGCACGCGCCGCGGCGAGGGGAGCGCGGGGTCGCCGTGCGGTCCGCGGCGCGGCGCGCGCGGCAGCGGCGAGCGCGGGTGCGGGTCGAGCGGCCCGCCCGGCAGCGCCTTCGAGCCGCCGTCCTCTTCGGAGGAGTCAGACACGTCCGGCGAGCGCATCGATTCGTCGTAGCGGAACGGCAGCCACAGCATGAGCGCGGCCACGGGAAGCTTGATGAGTCCCGCGAGCAGCACCATCCACGCCCAGAGCGGCATCGTTCGACGATGCTACTACTGCCGTGTGGATTCGCAAGTGCGTGCGCGGCTGCGGGTGCTCGCCGGCGAGATCGCCGAGTGCCGCCGCTGTCCGCGGCTGGTGGCGTGGCGCGAGCAGGTCGCCCGTGAGCCGCGCGCATCGTTCGCCGGCGAGCGCTACTGGGGGCGCCCGCTACCCGGCTTCGGCGACCCCGCGGCGCGCCTCGTGGTGCTCGGCCTCGCTCCCGCCGCGCACGGCGGCAACCGAACAGGGCGCGTCTTCACCGGAGACCGCTCGGGCGACTTCCTGTTCGCCGCGCTGTGGCGCTGCGGGCTCGCCAACCAGCCCGAGTCGCTCTCGCGCACGGACGGCCTTGCGCTGCGCGACACGTGGGTGGCCGCGGCGGTGCGCTGCGCTCCGCCCGCCAACCGGCCCACGCCCGCCGAGCGCGACGCGTGCCTGCCGTGGAGCGTGCAGGAGATGGCCATGCTCGAGCGCGCCCGCGTGATCGTGTGCCTCGGCGCATTCGCGTGGGACGCCGCGCTGCGGCTCACCGCCGCGCTGACCGGGAGCGCGCCGCCGCGCCCGCGCCCGCGCTTCGGCCACGGCGCGGAGCTCGCCGGCGAGCGATACACGCTGATCGGCTGTTTTCACCCGAGCCAGCAGAACACGTTCACGGGCAAGCTCACCGAGCCGATGATCGACGCGGTGCTGGCGCGCGCGCTCGAGCTCGCCTAGCGCGAGATCGGTGGCGCCGGCTTTCGCGCCGGGCCGCCGCGCGCTACAGTCGCAGGGCAAGTGCGAATCGTCTTTGCAGGTCTTTCGGCGGCTCTCCTCGCGGTCGTTCTCACGAGCGTGATAGGCGTGGCCGCGGCCGAAGCGCCCACCGCGTCGCCCGTTCGCAGCGTGAACGTCGAGGGCGTCGCGAGCGCGGCGATCGAACAGCACGCCTCGCAGGCGCAGGCCGACGCCGCCTACAGGCAGGCGATGGCCGGCGCGTTCGCCGACGCCAAGACGAAGGCGGAATTCCTCGCGAGCACCGCCGGCGCGACCCTCGGCGCGGTGCAGAACATCGTCGAAGACAGCGGCTACATCGAATGCAAGTCGCCCGAAGGCTCTGAATACGAAGGCTACGAGGGTGAACAGCCGGACTTCGGCAACGGCGCGAACGCGCGCGTGGCGCCCGTTGCGGCGGCGCGGCCGAGCGTCGGCGTGGCTCCGACGAGCAAGAAGAAGAAAAAGAAGAAGAAGAAGAAACACCCGAGCGCCAAAACGGCGGCCGCGGTCACCTGCCAGGTGTACGCGATGGTGGGGCTCGCCTACGCGCTGAGCTGAGCGCGTGCGCTGCGCGAGGCCGAAAGGCCTGTTGCACCGCGCCCCATGCGACGCCCGGAGGGCTAACGTGGCGCGGCGTGAGCTACACCGCCGCCGACGCCAGAAAGCAGCTGCTCGACAGCGTGGCCACCGCGGCCACGGGGCTCGCGCGCGCGATCGCGCTGCTGAGCGAGGCCTACGAGCACCTGGACGAGCGCAGCGCCGACCAGCTCGAGACCGACGTGTTCCGCCCGGTGCAGCGCGCCTACGGACGCGCGCAGCGCACCCACGCGGAGTTCGCCGCGCGCCACCATCTGCCCGCTGCCCAGTTCGAGACGGCGCCGCAGGCCGCGCCCTCGCACAGCGTGAGGGAGCTGGTCGAGGGCGCGGCGCAGGAGGTCGCGCAGGCCGACCTCGTGCTCTCGACCCTGCAGGACTCGATGCTGCCCGTGGAGGTGGGGGACACCGAGCTGCGCGCCGGTCTCGAGGATGTGCGCCGGCTGATCGCGGGCGTAGGCGCCAGCGCGCGGGCGCTCGTGAGGACGGTCGGGCGCTGAGCGCCCCGCCGCCTACTCGACGGGCGCGCCGTTGGCGGTGAGCACGACGTCGATGTTGCCACGAGTCGCGAGCGAGTATGGGCATACCTGGTGCGCGCCGTGCACCAGCTCCGCAGCCGTCTGCGCATCGGAGATATCCGGCAGCGTCACGTCCAGCACCACGCCCAGCACGAAGCCGCCTTTGCCGTTCGGCGAGAGCGACACCTTCGAGTCGATCGCCACCTCGCCGGGGTCGACCTTGGCGCGGCGCGCCATCACGCCCAGCGCGCTCTCGAAGCACGCCGCGTAGCCGACCGCGAACAGCTCCTCCGGGTTCGTGCCGTCACCGGTGCCGCCCAGCTCCTTGGGCGGCCGCAGGTCCACTTCCAGCTCGCCGTCGCTGGTGCGCCCGTGGCCCTCCGCGCGGCCTCCCGTGACGTGCGCTTCTGCTGTGTACAGCGTGTTCGCCATCTGATCCTCCCGTCGTGGCTTGGGGCTTGACTGACTCTACGCGAGCGCGCGCGGCGCTTCGGTCATGGGGTGCCAGGCGCCCGGGTGAGAGCGCGCCGGGTTGGCGGGCTCAGCGGATGCCGATCACGTCGAGCGAGATCGATTCGATGCGGAAGTGTTCGATTGCGACCCCGCCGTTTTCGCCGCACGTGTCGGTGGCCGTGGCGGTCAGGACGTGCCTTTCGCGGTGCGGCGGTTCGAACAGCCAGCGCTCATTGGGTTGGGGTTCCGACGGCCTGCGACGGCCGGCGGAGCCCAGAAGGTTGACCGTCACCAAGGCGGGTGTGTCCGCCGCGCTCGCGTTCCCGCCGGCGAGCGGCTGGCCGTCCAGGGCGAGGGCGATGCGGACCCTGCCGGCTTCACCGCCCGTGGCGGACGTGCAGTTCGTGGCCGCGCTCGGCAGCTTCACGGTCGCCAGTCCGCCGATTATGTCCACTTCGCCCGGCCGCTGAACCCAGGACGCGCCGGTGAGGGTGACCGGAGTCGCGCCGGATGCCGCCGACCTGGTGCTCACCGGCTCGGCGCTGTGGAAGCGGGCCACGATCCGCGCGCCGCGTCCGGAGAGTTCGGCCAGCACGCTCGGCTTGATCTGGCACGTGCTCGTGACCACGTAGCGGCTCGACGCGAGCCCGGTGCCGGTTCCGGCGACGAACAGCGCTCCGGACCTCAGGCGAGAGGCCAGCGTCTCGATCGACGAGCGTCCGCCTGCCGTCGCGGGGTCGGAGCTGGTCCTATGCCTCTTGCTCGACGCTTGTAGACGTAACATGCATTGTCGAGCGCGCCGGACACCGCTTGCGTAGCCTGTCTGGCGCAGTCGCCGCTCTGGATGCACGCAGCCGCGGTCGCCTCGGCAGCAGCGTCCGGATTCTCGGTGGCGTCGCAGTGGCTCTGCTGATCCTCCTCGTGATTGGACGCTGTTCTGACTCTCCAGGGACGATGCATTATCGAGCGGGCAGTACCTGAGCGCCCCAGCCGTCGAACTCGCAGCCGCTCGCAAAGCCAGCGCCCACCATCCACGTGACCCATTGGTCCAGGATGCCGTGGCTGATCGTTGTATCCCGCGTGCTACCGGTCACGACCCACGTTTTTCTCTTGAACAGTCCGCCCCCTTGCGACCCAGCCCGGACTTCATAGTCAGTTTCACGCCTAAGGAACCCAGCGAGCGCGGTCGCTTGCTTCTCGCTCGGCGCCATGTAGAAGCAGTCGAGACGCAGCTCTGTCTCTCCAGTCACGCCATGCTGCTGAAGCGTCTGCCAGGTCTGTCCGTTCATCGCGAGCTGCTTGCCAAGCACCTCGCGCTGCCGCTCAGTTGGCGCCATACGCCTCACTTATCCACCGTGGACGGGCTCGCCACCAAGCATCCGCCCCTGGCGGACGCCGCCACCACTGCGTCCGTCGCGCACGCGAGGTGTTGCGTTGTCTCGATGACCACATCGGCGGAACTGCGCAGCAACGGCTCCACCTCGCGTAGGTCTGCCAGGACGCGGCCGAGCTCATCGGCATTCTTGCCAAAGGGATTGGTGGTCCGCGCCGCCAGGCGCTCGACGATAACGGCCTCGGGAGCTGCCAGAAGAACTTTGAGGTCCCAGTGGAACTGTGCCTGCTCCTCGGAGCAGCCGGCGAAGAAGAGCGGACCGTCACCTGATCTCGCGAGAAGCTCCGACACTTCGTACGTTCGCCACCGCCATACGCCGTCCGCGCCCGGCTCTGCGTAGCCGTCGTCGTCGGCGTCGTAGGCGGTGAACCCACGACGACGGAGCTCGCGTACAACGGATGACTTTCCGGTCCCTGACATTCCGGTCAGAAGCACGCGCATTGCAGAGCCCATACTCGCATGAAGTCCGACGGGCGAGGTAGCCGCGTCGCACCATGCAGTGTTGAGGAGTGCCGCCGTCGCATCATCGAGTGGGGACCACACACGCCTCGTCGGCCTTCGCATCACGAGCGCTCTAACCTGTCGATATGCGAGGCCTGCCGATCTTGATAGCTGTTCTCGCCCTTGTCGCCCCCAGCGGCACCAGGATCGGTGTACTTGGCGGACTTCTGCTCGCGCTCTTGGTCCTCCTGGCCATCGGGGCCGTCATGAGATTTGGTGAGCGAGGGCCCAGGGACTCCCAGTAGATCGGGTCTCAGTCGTTGATCGAGGCGCGCCGCGCTGTCACGAGACAGGCGAGTGTGTTTGAGCGAATCGGTCGCCGAATCCGCTGGTGCAGAGCTCGGGTTTCGCGCTTCAGCGCAGCGTGCTGGGCGGGCGAGAGCCGCGACCAGAAGGACATCGTGCCCAGCAGGGAGTTGAGCTCCTCAGGGGTATGTTCGATCGGCGTGGGTACCGCGGCGATCCACGCGTCGTCGAACACGTCGGTCGTGTAGGCACGCGCCACGTCGTAGCTGCCAAGCCAGGCCCAGACCTCCGAGATGTTCGCGCGGCGCTTGTAAACGCCCGCGAGGATGGTGTCGAGGTCGCGGTAGCTCGGCCAGTCCGCGGCGATCTCTGGCGCGATCGCAGATATTGCGCTCAACAGCGCCCGCTGGTCCTCAGCGCTGCGCGGGTCGTTCATTCCGACGTACTGGAGGAGTGCGAGCGTCCCGCCGGGCACGAGCACGTCGGCCGCTCGCTGCCAGCTGACGTCGGGATCGATCCAGTGGATCGCCGATGCGCAGAAGACAGCCGAGAAGCGCTCGCGCGGGAGTTGTGCGTTCTCCAGTGAGGTGTTCAGGAACTGAACTTCGCCGCTGCTCGTAAGGTTCTGCCGCGCGAGCGTGGCCAGCCGGTCACCGGGCTCGATCGCGGTGACGCGCAGGCCTCGGGCCAGGAGACCGCGGGTCAGCTGTCCGGTCCCGCAACCGATCTCAAGCACCTCGGCGCCCGGAGCGACACCCGCGATCTCGCAAGCACAATCGATCAGCTCCTCGGGATATGCGGGGCGGTGGCGATCGTAACCGGCTGCGACCCGATTGAAGACTGTGCCGTAGCTGCGCTGGAGGTTCGCGTCAAGCATTGCTCCGAGTCAGTGCGAGTCCGCTGCGGCTCTACCCGTGTTGGGCTCCGGTTGCGCGGCCTCGGGCGGCTCCGGCGTGTGCACGGCGAGCACGTCTTCGCGGCTGTAGTGGCCGACCGCGTCGAACCAGCGCTTTGCGTGAAGACCGCGGCGCAGATCGCAGTCGGCCACGACGATTCCCTCCTCGCCGTACAGCGGCCCCGCGATCACCTCCCCCCACGTTGGCTCGATGATCGCCGCGCCGCCGCGGCCGAACACCTCCTTGCCCTGCGGCAGCTGGAGCGGGAAGTCCGCGCCGAAAGCCGCCGCCGGGATGAACTGCGGCACGGACACGACGAACGCGCCCGACTCGATCGCGATGTGCCGCATCGAGGCGAGCCACCCGTCGCTGTCGTCGGCCGTCGGCGCGACCCATAGTTGCGGTCCCTCCCGGTAGACCCTGTAGCGCGCCAGCGGCATCCGGTTCTCCCAGCAGATTAGACCGCCCACGCGCGCGCCCGCCGCCTCGACAACCCCCAGATCGTCGCCCGCACCGATTCCGTGGAACAGGCGCTCGTGCTGGGTTGGCATCAGCTTGCGGTGGCGCGCCAGCACTCCCTCGGGGCCGAGGTACACGATCGTGTTGTAGAGCGTTCCCGGCCGCGCGGACTCGCGCTCGTTGACACCGATCACGCAGAACAGGCCCCGCTCACGGCACACCTCCACCAACCGCTCGAGCAGCGGCCCCGGCACGTCCACCGCGTTCTCCCACATCCGCTCCCAGAACTCATCCCAGCCCGAGAACCCCGCCGCGTCACGCGCCCACGCGTTCGACGGGTACAGGGGCACGAAGCACTCCGGCAGCACCGCAAGCTGAGCGCCCTCGTCGGCGGCGTCGTGCAGCAGCCGTTCGGCCTTCTCGACGCACCCCTGAGCGTCAAGGATCACCGGCGTGGCCTGGATCGCCGCCACGCGCACCGAAGGGAATGACGTCACATCCGGCAGGCTAACGCCAACCTCCAATCGCGAGCAGATCCGGCGGTGCCTGTCGGTGCCCGCAACGCTGCGCGGCCCGCCGAGGTGTCACGCGAACCCGGTAATGCCGGGACGCGTATCTTCAATCTGCCATGCCCCCTCCCACCCCCATAGCCCGGATAGAACAGGTCGCATCGGAGCTCGAGCAGCTCGCGCGCGAGCTCGAGGGCCCCATCGGACCCGAGGCCGAGACAGCGCTCATGCACTGGCGCGCCGAGCTCCTCGCCGCCGTCGAGCAGCTCACCGATGCAGGTGCGGGCACACGCCCCGCCTAACCGGCCAGCGCAACGGCGTCGAGGGCTTCCTCTCTGGTCCGGTACTCCCACCCCTCCACGACGACGCAATCTCGCAGCTCGTAGACGAAGACGTAGGTGTCATCGACGCTCGCGCCACTCGTGGCTCCCCGTCCGTGTATCACAGTGGAGGCGATCACTCGGTCGCCTGCGTCGATCAACTCGACGACGTCAAAACTCAGGTCCCGAAACGACTCCAGAAACCCATCGAGCAGGCGTTCGAACGCGTCGCGGCCAACGTGGGCGCTCGGATCGGGCTCGTCCGCGCGTGGGTGGTAGATGAGCTCGGGGTGAAACCTCGAGTAGTCGGGCTTGCCGGCGTTCAACGCATCGAAGCCCGACCGCACGATCTCCACATTCTCTTGCGACACCTCCTGGCAGTATCGCAATGTGGTCGCGCCGCGACCGGGATGGCTCACGCTCGGGCGAGCGCGCGACAGCTGGCGAGGACATCAGGCCGGCGTGTAGCCGGACCTCCTACGCGGCGCCGTCAGCTCACCATGCGCCGAGCGCCGAGCCGGCATACATCAGGCCGACCACGACCGCGCCGGTGAGCGCGAGCGCCGCGAGCGTGAACGCCAAGCCGCCGCGGCTGTCGCGCAGCCGCCAGCGCATGTGCGATTGCCACCTCGCGTCTCGCCATGCAGACATCCTTGCCACCACCCTCCGAAATTCGACTCCGCGGCCGCCCGCGCATCCCACCTGCCGGCAGGCCGCCCCACATCGTCTTTGAGAGTTTACTCATGAAGATCGAACTATGCGAACGTTTCGCTGCTTGGCGCCGTGAGCTCGTAGAGGAGCAGCCGGTCGCCGTATGCCTCCCGCTCGCCCACATGCGCGAGCCCGGACTTCTCGAGCACGCGACGCGAGCGTTCGTTCCCGGGCTTGGTGACCGCGACGATCCGCTCCATCCCCAAATCCTCCAGGCCGTGCCGAACCGACGCGCGCGCGGCCTCGGTGGCCAGGCCCCTCCCCCATCTCTCCGGCGCGATCTCGTAGCCGAGCTCCACCTCGGGCCCAACCATCTCGAGCGGCTGAAGCCCGCAGTCGCCGATGAAGGCGCCGCTCGCGAGCTCCTCGACCCCCCAAAAGCCCCAGCCGAACCGGTTCCAGTGCGCCACGTGGAACGACAGCTCCACCGCTACGTCCTCGGGGCTGTGGTGCCCGATCCAGGGCTCCACGCGCGGGTCGGCGTAGAGCGCGACGAGCTCGTCGAGATCCGCCTCGCGGAGCGGGCGCAGCCGCAGCCGCTCGGTGAGCAGCTCGAGCTCAGCCACGCGCCGCGAGCGCGTCGAGCAGCCGCGACATCGACGCGCCCACCTGCCTGCGCGTCTCTCCTGCGTCGTCCGCGCGAGCCACGAGCTGCGCGCCCTCGTCGAGCGCCCCCAGCAGCAGGTGCGCGAGCGGGCGGGCTGGCTGGCGCGCGATCAGTCCGGCGTCGATTCCCGCCTGCACCGTCGCCTCGATCAGCCCGAGCCCGTGCTCCACGCCGATCTCGCGCCAGCGCTCCCAGCCAAGCACCGAGGGGGCGTCGAGAAGGCTGATCCGCTGGACTGCGGGATCCTCGCATGCGTCGAGGAACGCCTCCGCGCCCGCGTGGAGCGCGCTCAGGGGGTCCGATGCCCTGCCCACCGCCGACGCGGCGATCCGCTCGACGAGCTCGCGCTCAACCTCCTCGTAGACCGCGTCGAACAGCGCGCGCTTGTCGGCGAAGTGGTGGTAGAGCGCCCCGCGCGTGACGCCCGCGGCGCGCACGATCTCCTCGGTACCCACATCCGAGTAGCCGCGCTCGGCGAACAGCGCCCGCGCGGCTTTCAGCAGGGCCGCGCGCGTCGCCTGCGACTGCTCGGCCTTGAGCCCGCCACGCTGCGTCCCCTCCTCCCCCTGTAGGTTGACATCCATACAGTCTGTATGCTACATACATACAGCCTGTATGTGGACGTGTGAACGCGTGCATGCAGGGCCGCGCCGAGACGACAACCGCCCCCCGGAGCGCCGAGGAAGCCATTGACCGCAGCCCCCGCAGCCGCACCTGAGCACGCCGAGGCGAGCGCCGATGCGCACGCGTTCGTGGCGGCCTTCACCGAGGGCTGGCGTGCCCCGCGCGACGCCGATGCGTTCGTGGCGCACTTCCGCCCGTGGCTCGCGCCGGATGTGCGCCTCATCCAGCCCGCCATGCCCACGCTCGTCGGGCGCGAGGCGTTCGAGCGCGACTTCGCGAGACCGTTGTTCGCGCTCATCCCCGACCTGCACGCGGAGGTGGAGCAGTGGGCCGCGCGCAACGACACGCTGTACATCGAGATCACCCTCGCGGGCACGCTCGCAGGCCGCGCGGTGAGCTGGCGCGCATGCGACCGCATCACCCTGCGCGACGGCGTGGCGGCGGAGCGCGAGAGCTACTTCGACCCCGCGCCGCTGCTCGCGGCGGTCGCGCTCCACCCCACACTCTGGCCGCGCTTCCTGCGAATCAGGCTGGGCGCGGCGCTCGGCACGCTCAAACGAAGGAGAAGTCCATGAACGAGATCACCCTCCCCCAGGGCACCATCCGCTACCGCGAATCGGGCTCGGGCGATCCGATCGTGCTCGTGCACGGCCTGCTCGCCAACGGCGAGCTGTGGCGCGATGTGATCCCCTCGCTCGCAGAGCATCACCGCGTGATCGCGCCCGACTGGCCGCTCGGCTCCCAACAGCTGCCGCTTCCGCACGGCGCCGACTTCTCCCCTCCCGCGCTCGCCGCGCTGATCGCGGATTTCATCGCGGCGCTCGACCTGCACGGGGTGACGCTCGTGGGCAACGACACGGGCGGTGCGCTGTGCCAGATAGTGGCGGTCGAGCACCCCGAGCGCATCGGCCGGCTCGTGCTCACGCCGTGCGACGCCTTCGAGGACTTCCCGCCCGCGATGTTCAAACCGCTGCAGGTGATCGCGCGCATCCCGGGCGCGGTGTTCGCGATCGCGCAGTCGCTGCGCATCCCGGGCGGACTGCGCTCGCCGACCGCATACGGCTGGCTGACGAAGCGCTTCGACGAGCCCCTGCTTCGCTCGTGGCTCGCGCCTGTGCTCTCGAGCCGCGAGATCCGCCGCCAGGTCGCGGCGGTCGCGAGAGGCTTCTCGCCGCGCTACACGCTGGGCGCCGCGGAGCGCTTCGGCGAGTTCTCAAAGCCGGTGCTGATCGCGTGGGCGAAGGAGGACCGCTTCTTCAAGGTGAAGAACGCCGAACGGCTCGCCGCGGCCTTCCCGCACGCGCGGCTCGAGCTGATCGAGGACAGCTACTCGTTCGTCTCGCTCGACCAGCCCGCGCGCACCGCGCAGCTGATCGGCGAGTTCGCGCGCGAGCCGGTGGCCGCGTAGCCGCCGCCTCACTCCCCGGGCGGCAGCCACGGCCCGTGCCAGCCGCCGCAGTGCGCTGTGAGCGCGTCCGCCTCTGCCGGCCCCCACGATTTGCGCGCGTACTTGTGCACGGGCGGGGGCGAGTCGAGCAGCGGCTGCACGATGCGCCAGCACGCCTCCACGCTGTCCTCGCGGGTGAAGTGCGTTGAGTCGCCGATCAGAGCCGCGTGCAGCAGCACCTCGTAGGGCGTGGCGTCCTCGCCTCCCTGCTGGGTGAACTCCATGTCGAGCTCGATCGACTGCGGGCCGCCGCGGTCGGCGCGGTGCGCGTCGAGCATGATGCGGATGCCGGTGGACGGGTCGAGCTTCACCACGATCTGGCTCGGCTGGGGCGCGCGGCGCTCGCCCTCCATGAACAGCAGCCGCGGTGGGTGCTGGAAGACGAGCCGCAGCTCGGTCTGCGTGACCGGCATCTCCTTGCCCGCGCGAATGTAGAACGGCACGCCCGCCCAGCGCCAGTTGTCGATGTCGAGCCGCAGCGCCGCGTAGGTCTCGGTGGTGGACCCGGGCTTGACCCCTTCGACGTCGAGGTAGCCGTCGTACTGGCCGCGCACGTACTGGTCCGCGCGCGCGTCGTGGATGGCCCTGAACACCGCGTACTTGGCGTCGGCGATCGTGTCGGCGTCGCCGCCCGACGGCGGCTCCATCGCGGCTGCCGCCACGAGCTGCATCAGATGGTTGACGACCACGTCGCGCAGCGCGCCCACGGGGTCGTAGAAGTGGCCGCGGTCCTCCACCCCGAACGCCTCCGCGAGCGTGATCTGCACGCACGCGAGGTAGTTGCGGTTCCACACCGGCTCGAGCATCGAGTTGGCGAAGCGCAGGTAGAGGATCTCTTCGAGCCCCATCTTCCCCAGGAAGTGGTCGATGCGGTAGAGCTGCGGCTCGGAGAGGTAGCGGTGAAGTTCGCCCGAGAGCTCGCGCGCGGAGGCCAGGTCATGGCCGAAGGGCTTCTCCACCACAACGCGACCGCCCGCGAGCACCTTGGATTCGGAAAGGCCCTTCACCACCACCGCGAACAGCGACGGCGGCGTCTCGAGGTAGAACACGCGGTCCTTCGCGTCGCCCAGCTCCTTGCCGAGCGCGGCGTAGGTGTCGGGCGAGTTGAAGTCGCCGCTCACGTATGACAGGCGCTTGGCCAAGCGCGCGAAGACCTTCTCGTCGATCTTCTCGCCGGCCGCGGCGATCGATTCGTGGGCGTGCTCGCGTAGGTGCGCGACGGTCCAGTCCTCGACCGCCACGCCCACCACCCGGCAGTCGAGCAGTCCGCGGCGCTCGAGCCGGTAGAGCGAGCGCAGCGTCATCTTCCTGGCCAGATCGCCGGTGATGCCGAACACCACGAGCGCGTCCGCGCCCGTCTCCCTGTCCTTGCTCATTCAAATCACCTTTCGCTCGCGGTCCACGCGCGTATGCTCGCTCACTGGGTGATCAGACGCACCATCGCGAAGATCCCCACCGCCACGATCACGGCGCGCAGCGCGTCCGGCGGCAGCCGTCTGCCGTAGCGTGCGCCGAGCGCCGCACCCATGATCGAGCCCGCCGCGATGATCCCCGCGGGCCCCCACGCGACGTGCGCGGCGAACGCGAAGTACAGCCCGGCCACCCCGTTCACGATCCCCGCGAGCACGTTCTTGAGCGCGTTGGTGCGCTGCAGGTCCTGCTTGAGCGCCACGCCGAGGATCGCGAGCAGCAGGATCCCCTGCGCGGCGCCGAAGTAGCCGCCGTACACGCCCGTGAGATACACCGCGACCGGCGTGAGCCTCGCGCCGTGGCGCTCCACGTCGATCTTGCGGCGCGCGAGGTGGCGCGCGATGCGCGGTTGCATCACCGTCAGCACGAGCGCGAGCGCGATAAACACGGGCACGATCGCTTTGAACGCGGACGCGGGCAGCACGAGCAGCAGCACCGCGCCGGTGATGCCGCCGAGCAGCGACGCGCCGCCGAGCCGCAGCGCGCGCTCGCGCTGGCCCTCGAGCTCGCGGCGATAGCCGATCGCGCCGGTCACCGAGCCGGGCACGAGCCCGACGGAGTTCGACACGTTGGCGGTCACGGGCGCGTACCCGAACGCGAGCAGCACGGGGAAAGTGATCAGCGTGCCGCTGCCCACCAGCGAGTTGATCGCCCCGGCCCCCAGCCCCGCGGCGATGAGCGCCGCGATTTCGCCCGCGCTCACGCTCGCCGGCCGCTGCGCGCGCGCGGCGGGCCCTCGCGTGTGAGCGAAGCAGCGTGCATGGGCGCACGATCTTGCCGCATCGCGGCTCGCGGTAGGGTGGGCGCCGTGGCGCCGGCCGCGAGCATCACATGAGCGTTCTGCGCGGGATCGCCCACACGCTGCGCCCGCCGCCCGGCGACCGCCACGGCCCGCTCGTGCCGATCACGGTGGCGCTCACTCTGGTGACGGGCTTCGTGGACGCCACCAGCTACCTCGCGCTGGGCCACGTGTTCGTGGCCAACATGACCGGCAACGTCGTGTTCATCGGCTTCGCGCTCGCGGGCGCGGGCCAGCTCTCCGCGGTGGAGTCGCTGGCGGCGCTCGCGGCGTTCCTGCTCGGCGCGCGGCTCGCGGGGCGCGTGGCTGCGCGCACCGATGCTCACCGCGCGCGCCAGCTGCGCGCGGCCGCTTCGGTTCAGGTGGCGCTCATGCTGATCGCGCTGGTCGTCGCGTTCGCGGTCTCGGAACCGCCCGGCACGGCCGTGCGCTACGCGCTGCTGGTGCCACTCGGCGTGGCGATGGGCGTGCAGAACGCGCTCGCCCAGCATCTCGCCGTCCCCGAGCTCACCACCACGGTGCTCACGAAAACGCTCACCGGGATCGCCACGGGCGCAGGCGCGGGTGGAGAAGGCGAGAACGTGGGCCGGCGCGCGGTGTCGGTCGGCGCGATGCTGCTCGGCGCGCTCGCGGGCGGCCTGCTGGTGCTGCACGTGAGCATCGCGGCGTCGCTCGGGGCGGCCGTGGCGATCGTGCTCGCGGTGTCGCTTGCGGGGCACCTGCTCTCGCGCAGCCGCGCGGCATGGACGAACGTATGAGCGCGCGGGCGCCTACTTCACCGTGAGCGTGCCTTCCATGCCCGCCTGCCGGTGCCCGGGCACGGAGCAGTAGAACTTGTAGGTGCCGGGTTTGAGGTTCAGCGAGACGGTCTTGGAGCCGCCCTGGAAGGTTGGCGTGGCGCCGACCGTCGAGCCGCTCGAGGATTCGATCGTGACGTTGTGGCTGAGCGGCGAGGCGTTGGTGAAGTCGATCGACACCTTGCCGGAGCTCGCGGTGAGCGTCTTGGTGTTGTATTCGAGCTGGCCTTCCTTGTTGGCTTCGAGCTTGAGCGCGCTGGAGCCGCCGCTGGGCGCGCTAGCCGCGGTGTTCGTGGAGGCGCTCGATTCGCCTGACGTGCTCGATTCCGAGCTCGAGCTCGAGCTCGCGGGGGTCGAGCTCGACGATGAGCTGCTCGAAGAGCCGCTGGAGCTCCCGCACCCGGCCAGCGCCGCCACTCCGAGGACGAGCGCGATCAGCGCGGCGAGTGAATATCCGGGTGCGCGGCGGTGGGGGGTCCATGAGCGAGAGGGCACTGCGATCCTCCGTTTCTCCGAGGTTCGCGTGAGGGCCTGGCACGGCCTCACGAATTGTCGACCTTCTGCCCGCTCGGCGCCAGCACGTACCAGTCTGAGCCGAACGACGAGACGCCCTGGCCGTAGGCGTCGCCCGAGTCCTTGTCGCCCTGGAAGTAATACAGGGGGTGGCCCTCGTAGGTCACCTGCTTGGTGCCGTCGGAGCGCGTGATCGTGCCGAGGCCGGCGGCGCTCGCGCCCGCGGTCGCGGACGCGGACGAGCTCGTGGTGACGGGCGGCCACGCGCTCGCGCAGGCGCCGTTGCACGTGGAGCTCGAGCCGGTGTCGCTCTCGAACATGTACACGGTGAGCTTCTTGGGGCCGGCCGCGAGGACGGTCCCCCACTTGCTGTGCTTGGCGCTCACCTGCACCGCGGCCGCGGAGCCGCCGACAGACGCCGAGGAGCCGCTCGACCCGCTCGACCCCGAGCTCGCGCCGTAGCCGCGGTAGCCGCCGGAGCTCGAGCTGTTGCTGCTGCTCGATCCGCAGCCCGCGAGCAGCACGAGCGTTGCGGCGAGGGAGACGAGCGCTCCGGTGGGGAGCCTGGCGTTCATGGTGACCTCCGGTCGGCGTTTGCTGGGGTGTCAGAGCGGATAGATGCCGCGGCCCCCGAAACCTTCCCGGCGCGGGCTCAGGGCTCGGTGTGCACGACCACCTCTGCGATCCCGGCGATGTGCGCGCGCAGCTCGTCCTCGAGCTCGCCGGCGAGCCGGTGCGCGTCGGTGAGCGACTCGCGCTCGTCCACGCGCACGGTCAGGAACAGCACGCGCCCCGCGTCGGTGTCGAGCAGCGTGACGCGCCGCGCGGGCGAGCCGGTGCGCTCGAGCACGAGGCGCTCTATCTCGCGCTCCGCGCCGTCGCTCGAGCCGCGCACGGGCCCGCGCGAGGGCAGCGGGCGCTCGAGCGGCTCGAGGTGCGTCTGCACGTCGATCACGCCGGGGCGCTCGCGGATCGCGTGCTCGATGCGCTCGGACACCTCGTGCGCGCTCTGCAGTCCCATCTCGGCGGGGAACTTGAGGTGCAGCGACACCGACGCGGACTCGCCGCGCTCGAAGATGGTGATGTCGTGCGCCTCCTTCACGAGCGGCTCGGACAGCGCGATCGCGAGCACGCGGTCGCGCAGGTCGAGGCCGCGCCTGCGCGGCTCCACGTGCACCACCACGTCGCTGCCCGGCAGCGCGCGCTCGACGGCCTGCTCGATCATGTCGGCCGCGCGGTGGCCCTCGACGAGCGCCTGGCCCGCGGGCACGCCCACGATCACGTCGGCGAAGTAGCGGCCGGCGGACTCGCGCAGCCGCAGCCTGCGCAGCTCGATCTCTGAGCCGAGCGAGGCGATCGCGCGCTCGGCGGCGACGCGCGCCTCGTCGGGCGCGCGGTCCATGAGCACGTTGGCGTTCTCCGCGATCAGCCGGGTGGCCGCCGCGAGGATGATCGCGGCCACCACCAGGGCGGCGATGGAGTCGCCGCCGTGCAGGCCCGCGTCCACGGCGAGCAGCCCCGCGAGCACGGCGAGCGAGCCCGCCATGTCGCCGGCGAAGTGCAGCGCGTTGGAGCGCAGCGCGGGGCTCGAGAGCCGCCGCGCGGCCGACAGCGACACGCCCATGCGGCTCGCGTCGAGCGCGAGCGCGAGCGCGAGCACGGCGAACTGGTACCAGTGGATCCCCGGCGGCTTGGAGCCTCGCGCGAGGTCGCTGATGGCGGCGACGCTCACCACCAGGCCGCCCGCGAGCAGGATCGCGGACTCGCCGAGCGCGCCGAGGTTCTCGGCGCGCCGGTGGCCGTAGGGGTGGCCGCGGTCGGCGGGCCGCACGGCGACGCGCACCGCGAAGAAGGTGATGGCGGCGGCGATCACGTCGCCGCTCGACTCGATGCCCGCGGAGATCAGCGCGAGGCTGCCGGTGGCGAGGCCCACCCCGAGCTTCAGCGCCACCAGGAAGGCGGCGGCGGCGAGCGACACGAGCGTGGTGCGCTGCGCGGTCAAGCCCCTCTGGGCCTGCGTGGCGGGCTGTGCCATCGCGTCAGCGTAAGACCCGGCGGCAACGCACAGCCGCGCAGGGGCAGCGCGCGCGCTCGCGCACGTCGTATGGTGGGCGCCATGGCCCACTCGCACGCCCCCCATGCGCACGGCGGCGCGCGCGCGGCACACGTGCACGCGGGCGCGGACGCAGCCGACGGGCGGCGGCTTGCGACGGCGCTCGCGCTGATCTGCGCGCTGATGGCGGGCGAGGTGGCGGCGGGCGCGGTGTCGCACTCGCTCGCGCTGCTCTCGGACGCGGGCCACATGCTCGCGGACGCGGGCGCGCTCGGCTTCTCGCTGATCGCCCTGCGGCTCGCGGCGCGCCCCGCGAAGGGAGCGATGACGTTCGGCTTCTCGCGCGCGGAGATCCTCTCGGCGCAGGCCAACGGCGTGACGCTGCTGGTGCTCGCCGCGCTGATCGCCTACGAGGCGGTGCGCCGCCTGGTGAGCGCGCCGCACGTGCACGCGGGCCTGGTGCTGGCGGTGGCGCTGGCGGGCGCAGCGGTGAACGTGCTCGCGGCGTGGATCCTCGCGGGCGCGAACAGGCGCAGCCTGAACGTGGAGGGCAGCTTCCAGCACGTGCTCACGGACCTGTACGGCTTCATCGGCACCGCGCTCGCGGCGGGCGTGATCCTGGCGACGGGCTTCCAGCGCGCGGACGCGATCGTGTCGCTCCTGATCGCGGGCCTGATGGTGCGCTCTGGCTACGGCCTCGTGCGCGCGTCCGCGCGCGTGTTCCTCGAGGCGGCGCCCGAGGGCCTCGACCCGCAGGCGGTGGGCGAGGCGCTGGTGCGCGGGCGCGGGGTGGTGGAGGTGCACGACCTGCACGTGTGGGAAATCACGAGCGGCTTCCCGGCGCTGTCGGCGCACGTGCTGGTGACGGCCGAGTGCGACTGCCACGAGGCGAGGCGCGCGATGGAGAGGATGCTGCGGGAGCGCTTCGCGCTCGAGCACACCACGCTGCAGGTGGACCACGTGAGCAGCGAGCTGCTCGAGATCGGGTCGCACGGCGCGCTCGGGCAGGGGAGCTAGAGCACGCGCGACCTCGAGTGGCCCGACTGCTGGAACGTGCGGGACCTCGGCGGCCTGCGCACCCGCGGCGGCGCCCATACGCTCGGTGGCTCGCTGGTGCGCGGCGACGACCCCTCCTACCTGCGCGAGCAGGGCTGGGAGCTGCTGCGCTCCTACGGCGTGCGCACGATCGTGGACCTGCGCTACGGCGGCGAGACGCACGCATACCGCGTCCCGCCGGCCGCCGCGGAGACGGCGGCGCGGGCGGGCGTGGAGGTCGTGCGGGCGCCGCTGCTCGCGCCGCCGGGGCACCCGAGCTCGCGGGGCATCTACGACAGCGGCGACCCCGCGGCGAGCTACCGTCTGATGGTGGACCGCCGCGCGCCGCAGATCGCGCGGGCGCTCGGCGCGCTCGCGCGCGCGCAGCGTGGCGGCGTGCTGGTGCACTGCACCGCGGGGCGCGACCGCACGGGTGTGGTGGTGGCGCTCGCGCTGTGGCTGTGCGACGTTGAGCCGCGCGCGATCGCGGAGGACTACGCGCACAGCCGTGCGCGCATCGAGCGAGCGATCGCATCGCTCGAGCAGACGCCCGCCACGCGCGACGCGGCGCGACGCAACGCGCTCACTGCGGCCGCCACGATGCACGCGCTGCTGGCGCACATCGACGAGCGCCACGGCGGCGTGCACGCGTACGTGGCGGCGGCGGGCCTGGGCTCCGAGGACGTGCGCGCGATCAGGCGCCGCGTGCTCGGGGAGGGCTCTTAGCGAGCCTGCGCGCTCGGGCGGATCAGGATCTCGTTGATGCTCACGTCGGGCGGCCGCGAGACCGCGTACACGATCGCGTCGGCGATCTGCTCGGGGCTGAGCGAGTCCACCTCGGCGAGCACGCCGCGGATCACCTGCTGGATCTCCGGGCGGTTCTGGTCGATCAGCTCGGTCGCGACCGCGCCGGGCTCGACCAGCGTGACGCGCACGCCGATGCGCACGCACTCCTGGCGCAGCGACTCCGAGAACGCGCCCACGCCGAACTTGGTGAGGTTGTAGACGCCGGAGCCCTCGCGCGCAATGCGCCCCGCGACGGAGCTGACGTTGACGATATGCCCGGAGCCCTGCGCGCGCATGAGCGGCAGCGCCGCGTGCGTGCAGTAGAGCACGCCGAACACGTTCGCGGCGATCATCCGCCGCCATTCCTCTGTGGGCGCGTTCTCGATCGGGCCGAGCAGCATCACGCCGGCGTTGTTGACGAGCACGTCGAGGCGTCCGAGCTGCTCGTGCGCGCGGCGCACGAACTCGTTCGCCTGCTGCTCCTCCCCCACGTCGGTCTGCACCGCGATCGCACGTCCGCCGTCGCCGTTTATCTGAGCCGCGAGCGCTTCGATCCGGTCGAGGCGGCGCGCCGCGAGCGCCACCGCGGCGCCACCGCGCGCGCACGCGAGCGCTGTGGCCTCGCCGATGCCCGACGAGGCCCCGGTGATTGCGATAACCTGTCCAGCGAGGTCGACGTCCATCCGCCGAGCTTAGCTGGATGCATTTCAGCTTGGTCACGGGTGGCGCCGATCCGACTCTGCCGGTGATCGCCGATCCCTTGCCCTCCCCCGCGGGTTTGGGATGTGGACGCGCCGGGAAAGCGACTTCGCGGGCCCCTTTAGAAGGTGGGCGGTGCGGAGGCGTCGAAGGAGCATCCGCCGGGCGCCGGTGGATGGTTGACAACGCAACTATCAAGGCGTATAATTCCGACTCCAAGCATCGGATTAGAAGGACGCCATGCCAGATCCCCAGAAGAACATTTCCCCCACACTCGATGCGCTGACCCCGGACCAGGTTTCCGAGGCTCCGCAGGACGCCGTCGCAGACGGCGCGGTCGCGACTGCCCCGGAGCAGCTCGACAGCCCGATCGAGCGGGCTGACCTGTCCACCGCGGACACGTTCATCCCCGAGTCGGTTGACCAGCTGCTCGCGCACTCGCGCCGCTACCCCCTGCTCACGCCGGCCCAGGAGATCGAACTCGCCAAGCGGATCGAGCGCGGCGACCTGCACGCGAAGGAACTGCTGGTCAACTCGAACCTGCGTCTCGTCGCGTCAAACGCGCGCCGCTACCAGAACCAGGGCCTGCCGCTCGCGGACCTCGTCCAGGAGGGCATGCTCGGCCTGATCCGCGCCAGCGAGAAGTTCGACTGGCGCAAGGGCTTCCGCTTCTCCACCTACGCCACCCTGTGGATCCGCCAGGCGATCCAGCGCGGCCTCGAGAACTCGGGCCGCACCATCCGCCTGCCGGTGCACGTGGCGCAGCGCTCCCGCAAGGTGGGGCGCGTGGAGCGCGAGCTGTCGGTGCGGCTCGGCCGCGAGCCCACCCTCGAGGAGCTCGCGCAGGAGACCGGCCTCCCGATCGACCAGGTCGAGGAGGTGCGCCACCAGCGCGCGGCGCTCGTGAGCCTCGACCAGCAGATCGGCGAAGACGGCGACACCGCCCTCGGCGACCTGCTGCCGGCTGACACCGAGATGCCCGAGGAGACCGCGTGGGACAACGAGCGCGAGCGCATCGTTCACCGCGCGATCGAGCAGCTTCCAGAAACAGAGCGCAAGGTGCTCACGCTGCGCTTCGGCACCGGCCGCGAGGAGCCCCAGACGCTCACCGCGATCGGCAAGCGGCTCGGCTTCTCCGCCGAGCGAGCCTCCCAGCTCGAGCAGCGCGCGCTGAAGAAGCTCGCGGAGTCGCCGGAGCTTGCGGCCCTCCGCGAGGCCGCCTAACCCTGACGCCCGACAGCCGGCGCGTATCTGCGTCCTCCCCCTCCGGGGACAGGCGGTCGCTCGCGTACCGTTAGTACGCCACGCTCCCTGCGTCCTTGATCCGCTTGGCTCTCGGACGTCAGGGAGCGTTTCGCGTTTGCCCTGGTTTTCAGGCGGGCCCCGACCGGCGCATGCGCCGGTCGGCGGGTAGGCGCATGCGCCTACCCGAGGCGGCCGCACATGTGCGGCCGCCAGGAGGCGCCGCATGCGGCGCCTCCCTTGGATCTCGGAGATGAGTCGGCCGCCGCATGCGGCGCCTTGCTCAACCCGTTTCGATGTTGTTGGGCCGGTTGCCGCTGATGGTGCCGCTCCATTCGTGGAATTCGAGCGTGTGGGCCACGATGCCGCCGCCGCTGCCGGTGGCTTCGTTCTTGGTGACCGACGCGCTGCCGCCGAGCACGAGCGGGCCGGGGTCGCTGTAGATGCCGCCTCCCGTCTGCGCAACGTTGCGGCTCACCCGCGAGGCGCCGTCGACGGTGGCCGTGGCGGATTCGGATGGGTAGTTGGCGATGCCGCCGCCGAGGCCTTCCAGCGCCGAGTTGCCGGTGACGGACGTGCTTTCCGCGAGCAGCGTGCCGGTGTTGAGGATCCCGCCGCCTGCGCAGAAGCCCTGCGCGCGGTTTTCGAGCACCTTGGACTTGACCAGCGTGAGCGAGCCTGCGCTGTAGAGCCCTCCCCCGTAGCCGCAGCCGAAGCCCGCCCCCGACACGTTCTGCGAGACCGTGGAGGACGTGATCACGGCGGTGCCTTCGGCGGTGGTGTCGATGCCTCCGCCGTCGGTCACTTCCTCGATGCCGCGGCCCGAGTACACGGCGGTGTTGGACGCCACCGTGGAGCCCGTGAGCGTGAGCTGCCCCGAGTTGTAGATGCCGCCGCCCACGCCAAGGCCCACGTTTTCGGACACCGTGGATTTGACGAGCGTGAGCGAGCCGCCCTTGTTGTAGATGCCGCCGCCGCCGAACTGGCCCGCCTGGCCGCCCGCGTTGGTGGTTGCGTTGCCCGTCACCGCGGAGCTCGTGAGCGTGAGCGAGCCGCCCAGCAAGAGGATGCCGCCGCCCGTTTCGTGCAGCGATTCGCTCGCGTCGCCGCCGGTGATCGTGAGGTGCGAGAGCGCCACCGTGGAGCCGCCGCCCACCGTCAGCACCGAGCCGGGCGCGCTCGTGGAGTTCTGTCCGTCGAGCGTCGCCGCGGGCTTGCCCGCGATCGTCAGGTTGAAGTCCACCGTGGTGTCCCCGTGGCAGGTGCCCGTCACCGTGAGCCTGTCGCCCGGCTGCGCCGCGTCGACCGCTTCCTGCAGTTCGAGGTCTGTGCTCTTCGTGCGCGCGTTGGCCACCTTGCATTCCGGCGAGGGTCCGGCGAGCGCGCCCTGCGCACACAGGGCCGGCACAGCCGCCGCGACGAGGGCGAACGTTGCGCATAGCCGCTTCCTAGGCATGAGAGTACCTCCGTGTTGTCGCCCGCCCTCGCGCCGACGCTCATTCCGGTCGAGGCGGAGCCCGATCCGCCGGATCCAGCCTCCGCGGGCCAAGATACCCCACCGCGCGGCGCGCTGGAAGCGAGCGGTTCCTAAATTGTCGGAACGAGCCTCTAAGCTGCGCCATTGCCCCCGCGAGGGGCGCGCGCACGAGCCAGGAGGTCGATGAGATGAGCCAGAAGTCGCTGTGGGAGCGGACCGTGGAGCTGACGATCGCGCTCGGCGAACGCATCCTCGCTCCGATCGAGCGCTTCATCGGCAAGCGCTCGCTGGTGGGCGACGCCACCTTCTTCCCGCTCGAGCGCTTCCCCTGGGTGGAGCACGTCGAGAGCAACTGGGGCGTGATCCGCGAGGAGGCGCAGCGGCTGCTCGAGGTGCAGGGCGAGCTCGCGAACTTCCAGGACATCTCCAAGGACCAGATCGAGATCACCGACGACGACCGTTGGAAGACGTTCTTCCTCTACGGCTACGGCTTCGAGGCCAAGCTCGGCGTGGAGATGTGCCCGCGCACCGCAGCGCTGATGCGCGAAATCCCCGGCATGAAGACGGCGATGTTCTCGATCCTCTCGCCGCGCAAGCACATCCTCGACCACCGCGGCCCCTACAAGGGCGTGCTGCGCTATCACCTCGGCCTGATCGTGCCCAAGGACGCCGAGGCGTGCCGCATCCGCGTGGGCGAGGACGTCCGCCACTGGGAAGAGGGCAGGAGCATGATCTTCGACGACACGTTCAACCACGAGGTGTGGAACGACACCGACGAGACCCGCGTGGTGCTGTTCGTGGACGTGCTGCGCCCGCTGCCGGAGCCCGAGTCCACGATCAACCGGCTGATCGTCAAGGCGATCGGCTACTCGCCGTTCGTGCTCGACGCCAAGCGCAACCAGGAGGCTTGGGAAAAGCGCTTCCTCGAGCGGCGCGCCCGCGCGGGCACGCCAGCCGCCGCGCAGCCGGTGGGCTAGCGCCGCTGCCGCCGCACGCACGGGGCACGCGCGCACACGGATCGCGCACTTTGCGGCGTTCTTGAGGCGTGTCGCACGATCTGCGCGGCACGCACCGAATAGCTTCCCCTTCACACCCGGCCGGTGGCGTGACACACATGTCTCGGGAAAGCGCGATTGCCCGGCCATGGACCAGGGAGCAACCGTGACATTCATCAGAGCATTGGGGCTGTGGCTCGCGGCGGCGCTCGCCGTGGGCGCGTTCGCTGCCACCAGCGCATTCGCAGGGCCGCCCGAAATCGGCCGTTGCGTGAAAGTGGCCGCCGGGCCCGGCAAATACAAAGACGCCGGCTGCGAGAAAGGCGTGGTGGCCAAAGGCGGGAAATACGAATGGATCCCGGGCGTGGTCAAACCCAACTTCACCTCCGAAGAGGCCACCAGCAGGTTCGAAACCGTCGGCAAATTCAAAGTGGTGTGCACCAGCGCGGAAGACAACGGCCGCTATCTGCCGCCCAAAAACGACGAAGAGCAGATCGTGTTCAAAGGCTGCACCGCCACCGGCACGATCAACAAAGTCAAATTCAAAGCTCCCTGCGAAAACCAGGGGCCGGGGATCATCACCACGCAGGTCCTCAGCAGCGTGCTGGGTTTCATCAAAGCGCCCACCGAAGTGGGCGTGAGCCTCGAAAACCCCACCGGCGGCCTGTTTGCTTCGTTCGTGTGCGGCGGGCGCGAAATGTTCATCGAGGGCTCGGTGATCGGCAAGGTCACGCCGATCAGCAAAATGACCGGAACGTTCAAAGAGAAATTCGCGGCGACCGTCGGCCTGCAGAAACCGGAATCGTTCGAAGCCCAGCCCAAAGACACGCTCACGTGCGAGTTCAACGGCACGCTCGAACAGTGCGGCTTCATCTCCACCGACACCGTGACAAACGAAGAACTGCTCGAGATCAACGAGGTGCTGTAGCCCACCGCGGCACCGCACAGCGCCTCGGGCGTGGGGCCCGCATGGGGCCCCGCGCCCGAGGGCTCACGGTCGCCCGGCTGGCGCCGCGCTCCGGCCTGGGGCGCGGAGCGCCCAGAAAGGCCGCTATTTGCGAACATTCCGAGCGCCGCGGCGGGCGCTCGTTCGCGAGCGGTCGAATAGCTTTGTCGATCACATGCGGCCGGCGGCGCTGCGCGACCGGACGAGGGGGCGCGCACGGCCGGCCACGGACGAGGAGGGGCTTCGTGAGACGGATCAGCATGTTGGGCGTGTGCGTCGCAGCCGTGATCGCCGCGAGCGCGATCGCCGCCGCGGGCGCGTGGGCGGCTCCGCCGGAAATCGGCAGGTGCGTGAAAGTCGCCAAAGGCAGCGTCGGCAAATACAAAGACGCGGGCTGTGAGAAGGGCGAAGTGGCCGCCAAAGGGACCTACGAATGGATCCCGGGTGCGATCAAACCCAAATTCACCTCCACCGAGGGAAAGAGCACGTTCGAAACCGTCGGCAAATTCAAACTCGTGTGCCTCAGCGACACCGACTCGGGCGAATACCTGCCGCCCAAAGGCGACGTCGAGACGATCACCTTCCAGGGCTGCAAAGCCACGGTCCAGGTCGAAAAAACGAAATTCACGGTGGCGTGCAGCAACGGCGCGCCCGAAGAAGTCAAAACGACCGTGCTGAGCAGCGTGCTCGGCTTCATCAAAGCGCCCACCGAAGTGGGCGTGAGCCTCGAAAGCGCCACCGGAGCGCCGTTCGCCGAATTCTCCTGCCAGGGAGTGGCCGTGTCGATCACCGGCTCGGTGATCGCCAAAGTCACGCCCATCAGCAAAATGACCACCACGTTCACCGAGAAATTCACGGCCAAACACGGCATCCAGACGCCCGAAGCGTTCGAAGGTCAGCCCAAAGACACGCTCACCTGCTCGGCGCTCGAAAAAACGGAACCGTGCGGCTTCACGTCCACCGACAAAGTCACAAACGAAGAAAAGCTCGAGATCAACGAGGTGCTGTAGGCGCTCGGCGGCGGCCCTGAAGGTCCGCGACGAGCCACGGCGCGCGGGGCCCTGCGGTCCCGCGCGCCTGCACCCTACACCGCCGACTCGAGCAGCTCGGCGTGCTCGTCTTCGGGCGGCATGCCGTACGCGTACACGAGCAGATCCTCGCTGCCGTGGTTGACGCTCTGAAGCGGCGTGCCCGCCGCGATGTGGATCAGCTCGCCCACGTGCACGTCCTCGCGGCGAGGCGGCTCGCCCACGTACATCGAGAGCGTGCCTTCGAGCACCACGAAGGTCTCCTCCTGGCGCGGGTGGCGGTGGCGGCGGCCCTTGGCGCCGGGCTCGTAGCGCCACAGGTTCGCGCGCGTGTGCGCGAAGCCCGCTCGCTCGCTGAGCTCCGCCACCTGCCGCGCGGGCTCACCGGGCTCGTGCGGTCGTGTGATCCACTCGAGCTCGCGGGGCCGTAGCACTCGGTAGGCCACGGAGCCGCGCCTAGATCGAGGAGCTGATGCCGAGCGAGCCCGTGATCTCGTTGGCCTTCGCGTTCAGCACCGTGAACTCGCCCGTCACGATCAAGAGGCCGAGCGCGATCATGACCGCGCCGCCGATCGCGATCACCACGGGGAAGTGGCGCTTGACCACGCCGAGCGCGGATGTCATGCGCTCGAACGCGAGCGCGATCAGCAGGAACGGGATCGCGAGGCCCGCGGAGTAGAACGCGAGCAGCAGCGCGCCGTGCGCCGCGGAGTTCGACACCGCGGCCTGCGCGAGGATCGCGCCGAGCGTGATGCTGGTGCACGGCGTCCACGCGATCGCGAACGCCGCGCCCGCCACCAGCGGGCCGCCGCGCCCCGCGAGGCGCAGGAGCGTCTCCGAGTGCCACTCGCGCGCGAGCACCCGCACGAACGGGCTTGCGAGGAACACCACGCCCATCGCGATGATCACGAAGCCGCCGATCCGCTCGAGCTCCTGTTTGTGCGTGTTGAGCGAGGAGCCGATCACGGTCGCGCTGAGGCCCAGCAGGATGAAGATCGCGGAGAAGCTCGCGATGAACAGCAGGCTCGGCACCAGCACCCTGCGCACCCCCACCCCCTCCTTCAGATCCGCCGGCGTCACGCCGATCACCGTCGAGAGGTAGCCGGGCACGAGCGGCAGCACGCACGGCGAGAGGAACGACACGAGCCCCGCGGCGAGCGCGATCGGGATGCCCACGCCCGTCGCGGTGTCCGACGCTGAGGATGCGATGAACGTGGCGTGGATCATGCTGTGCTCGCTTGAACGATCGCGCATCGCGGCCCCTGCCGGCCCGCGCCGCGCGTTTCGCCGCGCCCGCGTGTCGCTGCGGGGCCGCGCGCCGGCGACGAGCGCCGCTGCGCACCACCGAATTTAGCGGAGCCGGCTCCGCACGCGCGCCGAGCGTCCGCTGCGCAGGGCCCGGCGCACCGCTCCGGCACGTCGTCGCCGTCCGGCTGCGTTATCCAAAGAGCGGGCGCTCAAGCGCTCTCGAGGCGGCCTTGGCGACGCTCTCGAGGCGGACTTGGCGAAGAGGATCAGGTGGCGGATCTTGTCCCGCGGGAACGGTTTTGGGGGCTTGAGAGCGCCGCTCGCCCTTTGAATTGTTGGGACCGTCGTCCCAACTGCTGTCAGGGAGCGTTCTTTTGACAGATCGAGGTCGATGTGCTCTAGTTCGCCCCGGCACACAGAAGTGCCCCGTGCAGGGCGGAGAGAGGGCAACATGGGGATGGCGGGCGACGGCAGCTCACCTTTGAAGCGGGAGTTGACGCTGGTGCACGCGTACGCCGCCCATCGGGTCGCGCCCGCGAGCGGGACGGAAAGCTTCGACTGGGACGCAGGCCGGCTGTGCGCGGCCCGTGCCCGTCGCAGGGGCGCCGAAAGGGTCGGGCCGACGTGGCTCTGATCACGCGCGCTCGACGCATACACGCAGGTCCGTGGCCGAGCGGCCCGGACGTGCTCAATCTCACCCGAGGGCTGGTCCGAGGGGCGAAGGACAACTGGAGGTAAAGAGGCACATGTCAAGGAAAGCGAGCGACCGCAGGTTCTCGATCGGCGCCGGCAGGCTGGCGCTGGTCGTGATCGCATCGCTGGCGATGGCCCTCGTGGGCGCAACGTCGGCATTCGCGAAAGAAAACCCCACCAAAGAAAAAGCCGAATGGCGGTCCTTCGAAAACTGCCCGTTCGGCGAACACGCTGCCGGCGGCGGCGAAGTCCAGGGCTGCCAGTGGGCGCAGTCGGCCTACAAAGAAAAGTGGCAGTCCAACAAACAGAAAGCCGAATGGGAAGAAAAAAATGGGCCCACCCCGAACCAGCTCTCGCACTTCACCGCGGGTAACGTGAACGTCGCGCTCAAGCTCCCGATCACGCTCAGGACAGGGTTCGCAGAAAACGAAGAATCGGGCGAACTCGAAATCGTCGCCGCGAAAGGCGCGGACACGATCCAGCCGGTCGCGCAGGCCGGTCCACCGCTGAAAACGACGGTGGACACGTCGAAGTTGTCCGAATCCGAACTGGACCGCTACAACTACTACACGAAAGTCGCCAAAGAAACGAAAACCAAAGAGACGATCGAAATGGCCGGTCCGGTGAGCAACCTCACCGTGAACCTCGGCAACCTGCTCAACGAAACAGGTGTCGCGTTCCAATTCCCGGTGAAGGTCAAGCTGAGCAACGGGTTCTACGGCAACGAATGCTACGTGGGCTCCGAAGAAGACCCGATCATCGTCGATATGACCACGGGCTCCTCGGGCGAACTCAAAGGCAAAGCCGGCGCGTTCACTTTCAACGGCGAAGGCACCATGCTGACGCTGTGGGGCGACACGCTCGTGGCGAGCGGATTCGAAGTGCCCGCCGTCAACGGCTGCGGCACCGCAGGTGGAGCCGACGAAGCTCTCGACTCCGCGCTCGGGCTGCCCTCGAGCAGCAACACCGCCGTGCTCAACGGCGTCCTCAAACAGGCCGGCTCGGAACCGGCCGAAGAACACCTGGGGCTGAAACCGAAAGAATGACGGCAGCGCTGGCTGACGGCCGCGCTTGGCCTGACGGCAGCATTGGCCTGACAGCAGCATCGGAGAGGGGCCGGTCGCCAGCGACCGGCCCCTCTCTATGCCCGTGCGGAATCGCCGGGAGGCCGCCCGGGAGTCGCAGCGGAGCCGCGGATGGCCGAGCGCTCTGCGATCGCGCTGGCCCGAGCGGCCCGGGCTGAGCTTCCAGGGGGCGCCGAAGCGCCACGCGGACGGGCGCAGGCGCGCAGACCGAAGACCCGAGCCGACCGCGCGAGCCCGCCCGGCAATCGATTCCGCCGTCTTTCAAACCGAAAGCATAGTGAGCTCCGACGGCTTTCGGAGCGCGCCTGTCGAAGCGGAGAGTGCGCGAGCTCACGGCGCTCGAACAGAGGAAGAGCGGCGGCATCGTCTCGGCGCAGATCGCGGCTTTCGAGCGGGCCTACGGCGAGCGCTGGCGCAACAGGCGACGTGTTCATGGTCGTGGCGATCGGCGATCTCCACGGCTCGACGCTTTGCGCCCGTAGCGGTGCGTTCGGATCGCGCGTCGCCGTCGGCCGGCTTGGGATGGCGGCGGCGACGATGCTCGAGATCGACGACTCGGCGAACGACCGATGGCGCTCCGCCGCGGAGCGCGACTCACCGGGCCGCGTGAAATTCACAATCCCCAAACATGAGCAACCATGCGGGATTACGGGCATCGCCACGACGCGCCCGTCCGACGCTCTGCACGCGTGCGGGGCCGATGTGGGGAGCGCCGCGGCGCGCCCAGTGTTTACAGGGCGCCAAGCGTGACCCCTGTACCGACAAGACGGGGGTCACTGGAGGTGAGTGCGGCGGGCTCGAGGGTGCTTGCGCGCGCCACGGCCACACGGAGGACAGGCGTCGGCGCCGCGTTTTCGGGCGTCATACGGGCGACCAGCGCGTGTTCCGCGCTCAACTCGGCCCCCATGGTGAGCTGTCCGTTTCTCGCCATCCCCACGTCGTTCCCCTCGCTCTGCCCTGGACAGGGCGCCCCGCTGTGTGGGGAGGAACTAGAACATATCCCGCACGATTTGTCAAATACCGCTGTCTATCAACAGTTCGAGCCTCGCGCCCGCGTAGGCACGGACTCAGAACCATTCTTGTGGGACAAGATCGCCCGCGTGACCCCCGTCTTGTCGGTTCGGCGGCCGTTGCGCCCCACACGCGGGAAAACGGCCTCGATCTGGCGCTCCGAGAGCTCGCCGGGCGGGTGGGCGCGGCGGCCGGCTGCGAGCGTTCGTGGTCGGCGCGCATCGCCGTGGGGCTCGCCGAGACGCTCGCGTTCCTCGACGAGGATCCGCAGCGGGCGACGCTGCTGGTGCTCGAGGAGCCGGCCGAGGCTCAGCGGTGGCTGGCGCTCCGGCTGTGCGACGCGCTGCGGGACGTTCTCGTGGCGACCCGCGGCACGCTGATCGTGGGCACGCAGCTCGCGCCGTCCCCGCAGCTGCTCTCCGAGCTCGTGGTGGGCGCGCTCTTCGCGCGCCTGCGCTCGGCGATTCTCAGAGACCGCGCTCGTACACTGGCTCAGCTCGAGCCGTCGCTGGCGGCCCACGTGATCGACCCCTACCTGCGACGCGGCGCTGCGCGCGCCGACGGCGCGGTGGAGCAGCCCGCCGGGCGCGCGGGTGTGCGCGCGGAGGTGGTGCCGGTGCGCGCGACCTCCTCGCACGTGCGCACGCTCGCCGTGCTCGCCAGCGCCCCGGGTCTCAGCAACCGGCAGATCGAGACGGCCGCGCGCGTCTCAGAGCACGGGACCTTCCAGGTTCTCAAGCGCCTGCGCCAGCGGGGCTTGATCGAAAACACCTCGAGCGGGCGGCCGAACGCGTGGATGCTCACGCCCTACGGCCACACGGTGCTTGAGCTGCTCGGCGCGCGCTTCGCGCCTGCGATGAGGTGGGCCGCATGAGCGCCATGTGGCGTGAAGAGCTTCGACGGGGACGCCGGCCGGCTGTGTGGCCCGTGCCCGTCGCAGGGGTGCGCGAGACATCGAGCCGAGACCGCTCGGCTCGGGCGCGCTCGACGGACCGAGGCGCGGCGCGGCCGGGTGGCTGTGGCGTGCTCAATCTCACCCGAGGGCTGGTCCGAGGGGAAAAGGACAACTGGAGGTAAGGAGACACATGTCAAGGAAAGCGAGCGACCGCAGGTTCTCGATCGGCGCCCAGGCTGGCGCTGGTCGTGATCGCCTCGCTGGCGATGGCCCTCGTGGGCGCAACGTCGGCATTCGCGAAAGAAAACCCCACCAAAGAAAAAGCCGAATGGCGGTCCTTCGAAAACTGCCCGTTCGGCGGATTCACCGCGGAAGGCCACGAAATCACCGGCTGCCAGTGGGCGCAGTCGGCCTACAAAGAAAAGTGGCAGTCCAACAAACAGAAGGCCGAATGGGAAGAAAAAAATGGGCCCACGCCGAACCAGCTCTCGCACTTCACCGCGGGTAACGTGAACGTCGCGCTGAAGCTGCCGATCACTCTGAAGCTGGGGTTTGCGGAAGACGAAGAACGGCGAACTCGAAGAGATCGCCGCGGTGGGTGCCGAAACGATCCAGGCGGTCGCGCAGGCGGGTCCCAGCCTGAAATCGACGGTCGACACCTCGAAACTGTCCGAATCTGAACTGGACCGCTACAACTACTACACGAAAGTCGCCAAAGAAACGAAAACCAAAGAGACGATCGAAATGGCCGGTCCGGTGAGCAACCTCACCGTGAACCTCGGCAACCTGCTCAACGAAGAAGGCACCGCGTTCCAGTTCCCGGTGAAGGTCAAGCTGAGCAACGGCTTCGTCGGCAACGAATGCTACGTGGGCTCCGACGAAAGCCCGATCATCGTCGACATGACCACGGGCCCCTCTGGCGAACTCAAAGGCAAAGCGGGCGTCTTCACGTTCAACGGCGAAGGCACCATGCTGACGCTGTGGGGCGACACGCTCGTGGACAGCGGGTTCGAAGTGCCCGCCGTGCACGGCTGCGGCATCGAAGGTGGAGCCGACGAAGCGCTCGACTCCGCGCTCGGGCTGCCCTCGAGCAACAACACCGCCGTGCTCAACGGCGTCCTCAAACAGGCCGGCTCAGAACCGGCCGAAGAACACCTCGGGCTGAAACCGAAAGAATGACGGCAGCATTGGCCTGACAGCAGCATTGGCCTGACAGCAGCGTTGGAGATGGGGGCCGGTCGCGGTGCGACCGGCCCCCTCCCCTATCCGGCGCACACGGCAACCTTGACCGCGGCGGGGCCGGCGGAGCTCACCAGCCGCGGCTGACGGCGGATCAGGCCGGCGGGCGCGGGCTCTCGCGCATGGCGGCGCGCAGCTCCGCGACTTCCAGTTCGAGCTGTGCCACACGCTCGGTGAGCGCCACGAGCCCGTCGCCGGGCCCGGCCTGCGGCTCCTCGGAAGCCCGAGCGCCCGGCTCCTCGGCAGCCCGCGCGCCCGGCGTCTCGAAGCGCGCCGGCGGAGGCGGCGTGGCTTGGGCGGGGCCGGGTGGCTGCTCGCCGGCGTCGAGCAGGAGCTGCGTGTAGCGCTCCTCCTTGTGCCCCGGCCTGCGTTGCAGGCGCTGCACGAGCCCGCGGTCGATCAGGCGCTCGAGCGTGTCGTGCACGCCCTCGAGTTCGGCGAAGGCGTGCATACGCTCCGAGCGCTGCTTGAGCTCTCCCGGCGTCTGCGCTCCGCGCAGCATCAACACGCACATGAGCGCCTGCTCGCCCTCGTCCATCGGCAGGGCGTCCGCCAGCAGGTGGCGGTACTTGGCGGCGCGGCTGCCCGCTCCGCTCGCGAGGCGCACGAGCCCCCGCCGCTCGAGGCGATGGAGCGCGTCGCGCAGGATCGACTCGTCGTATTCCACCACCGGGTCGCGGTTCGTGGTCTGGTTCGCCGCGAGCCGCAGCGCGTTGAGCGAGAGCGGATACGCGTCGGGCGTCGTGCGCTGCTTCTCGAGCAGGCAGCCGAGGACGCGGACCTCGCTCTCCGACAGGCGCAGGCCGCCTGCAGATGCGCGGTTGCCGGTGCTCATGGTGCCAAGAGCCTACCCCGAGGATCTCCTCTGCCGTGGCTCGGCGGATGGCGCGTGGCGGCCGCGGAGCGAACCGCTACCGCTCGGGTTCTCAAACGGGCGCGAATTGCTAGAGTCCCGCCCCGCAAGCCGGGAGGCTTGCCGAGCGGACAGGGAATCACGGCAACTGGGCACGGCATCCAGCGCCGCATGCGCGGGCGGCTGGCCCTCGGCATCCACCGTACGCGGCGCCCCGGGCGCTCGCCGAACGGAATCGAGGAGGGTTCGGGATGGAGGATCGTCTGATCAGGCTGGTCGAGAGGCGGCTCTAC
Organism: uncultured Solirubrobacteraceae bacterium; assembly: GCA_963813685.1. Classification (GTDB taxonomy): domain Bacteria; phylum Actinomycetota; class Thermoleophilia; order Solirubrobacterales; family Solirubrobacteraceae; genus Palsa-744. The sequence continues at coordinate 176,365 of CAWEZQ010000010.1, read as the reverse complement.
GCTCGTCCGACGAGCGAGGACGAGGCGCGGGACGCGCTCGAATGGATCGCGCAGCGCGAGGGAAAGTCCCTCTCGCAGCTGATCGAGGAGATCCGCGAGGAGGAGGGCTCGCGCGCCGCGTAGCACCGCGACCAGGACCCCGCGCGAGCGCCGCCGGCGCTCTCCACCGGGGCGATGACGACGAGCACCGCGCAATCTCCGCGAAAACGTTTGCGCAGCCCCGCGCCGAGCGCGCCGGGCGGTGGGAGAATCGGCTCCATGACGCCCTGGGCAGAGGTCCGGGCGACGGGCGTACGCACGAGCATGGAGGCCCGCATCGCTCGAGCCCGCGAGGCGCTCAAAGCGGAGCGCGAGAGAGCCGACTGGCGGCGCGACCGCGCCTTCCAGGAGCGCTTCGAGCGCGCGCTCGAACGCAACCGTAGGCCGACCCGCCGCGCAGGCCGCCTGGGCGGCGCGGATCCCGCTCCGTAGGCCGCGGCGCTCCCTCCCGCGGCCTACGGGGCGCGCGCTTGCGCCCCGGTAAAGTGAGGGCGTGAGCAGCCAGCCCTTCGGCCCGGGTCGCTCGGGCGAGGGCCGCCACCCGACTCCCGCGCCGCCGGCGCAGGACAACGCCGACACCCCCGTCTCGCTGCGGCGCGTCGCTCGCCTGTTCAGGCCCTACCGACTGCGCCTGGGCGTGCTGCTGGCGCTGATCTTCCTGTCGGCAGCGCTCGGGGTGGGCAACCCGTTCCTGCTGCGCGGCGTGATCGACACGGCCTACCCGCACCGCGACACCACGCTGCTGAGCGAGCTCGTCGGCGGCATGATCGTGCTCGCGATCTTGAGCGGCGTGATCGGCGTGGCGCAGACGTGGATCTCAAACCAGGTTGGCCAGCGCGTGATGCACGACCTGCGCGCCGCCGTGTACGCGCACCTGCAGCGCATGTCGCTCGCCTTCTTCACGCGCACGCGCACGGGCGAGGTGCAGTCGCGCATCGCCAACGACATCGGCGGCCTGGAAGGCGTGGTCACCTCGACCGCCACCTCGATCGTGCAGAACGTGACCACGGTGGTCGCGGTGGTCATCGCGATGTTCCTGCTCGATTGGCGCCTCGCCGCGTTCTCGCTGATCCTGCTGCCGTTCTTCGTGTGGCTCACGCAGCGCGTCGGCAAAGAACGGCGCCGCATCCAGTCGGTGCGCCAGGGGCGCCTGGCCGACATCAGCACGCTGATCGAGGAGTCGCTGTCGGTGTCGGGCATCCTGCTCGGCAAGACGATGGGCCGCGCGCCCGAGCTGGTGCGCCGCTTCCGCTCGGAGTCCAGCGAAATCGCCGACATCGAGGTGCGCGCGCGCATGACCGGCCGCTGGCGCATGGCCTCGGTGCAGATGACCTTCGCGATCATGCCCGCCGCGGTGTACTGGTTCGCGGGCGAGCAGCTCGCCTCGGGCAGTCACGCGATCTCGATCGGCACGGTGGTCGCGTTCACCACGCTGCAGACCCGGGTGTTCTTCCCGATCCAGTCGCTGCTCGGCGTGAACCTCGAATGGCAGATGTCGATGGCGCAGTTCGCCCGCATCTTCGAGTACCTCGACCTGCCGGTCGACATCGACGAGAAGCCCGATGCGACGGAGCTCGCGCGTGTCAGCGGCGAGGTGCGCATCGAGGACGTGTGGTTCCGCTACGCGCCCAATGCGCCGTGGACGCTCGAGGCGATCGACGCGGAGATACCGGCCGGCACGCGCACCGCGCTCGTCGGCGAGACGGGCTCGGGCAAGACCACGCTCGCGTATCTGGTCGCCCGCCTGTACGAGCCGCAACGCGGCCACGTGAGCATCGACGGCCTCGACGTGCGTGACGTCACGCTGAAATCGCTCGCCTCCACCGTGGGGCTTGTCTCCCAGGAGACCTATCTGTTCCACGCCTCGATCCGCGAGAACCTGCGCTTCGCCTGCCCCGACGCGAGCGACGAGGAGATCGAGGATGCCGCTCGCGCAGCGCAGATCCACGAGCTGATCGCGTCGCTCCCCGAGGGCTACGACACGCCGGTGGGCGAGCGCGGCTACCGCTTCTCCGGCGGCGAGAAGCAGCGCATAGCGATCGCGCGCACGGTCCTGCGCAACCCGCCCGTGCTGATCCTCGACGAGGCCACCTCGGCGCTCGACAACGAGACCGAGCGGGCGGTGCAGCTGGCGCTCGACGAGCTCTCGCGCGGGCGCACCACGATCGCGATCGCGCACCGCCTCTCGACGATCCGTGACGCCGACCAGATCCTCGTGCTCGACAAGGGGCGGATCGCCGAGCGCGGCACCCACGAGGAGCTGACCTCGCTCGGAGGCCGCTACGCGGCGATGCTGAGCGGCGCCGAGCTCGCGGTCGGAGCCTAGGCGATCGCCTCGATGTTGAGGCGCACGTAGTCGAGCGTGGGCCGCCCGCCGCAGGCGGCGAGCATCTCGTCCAGAAACGGGTCGCGCAGCTCCGCGGGCAGGTGCTGCACGTGCGGGGCGAGCACGATCGTCGCGAGGTACTCGCGTGGATGCTCGGGCGCGACCGGCGCCGGCGTGAGCCAGCAGCGCGCGCTGTGGAAGCCCGCGCCGAGCAGCCGCTCGCGCGTCCGGTCGGGCGGCGCGTAGTTCCACGGCGGCCGAAAGCCCGCGAACGGCACGGCGAAAGGCTCCCGCTCGAGTATCGCGGCCGCCCGGGCGCGCAGCGCGTCGAGGTTGCCCTCCCCCCGCACTGCGCCACCAGGCGCCCGCCGGGCCTCAGCGCGGCGCGCAGGCGCGCGAACAGGCGCTCGTGGTCCTTGATCCAGTGGAACGTCGCGGTCGAGACCACAGCGTCCGCGGTCCGCGCGACGTCGAGCTCGAGCAGGTCGCACACGCGCAGCTCGGCGCGCCCGTCGAGGCGCTCGCGCGCCGCCGCGATCATCGACTCGGAGCTGTCCACCGCGATCACGTGACCGTGCGGCAGACGCTCGAGCAGCATCTCGGTGACCCGGCCCGATCCGCAGCCCGCGTCGATCACGGTCTCCGAGCCGCCGAGCTCGAGCCGTTCGAGCACGTCCGCCCCCCACGCCATCTGCGGCGCGGAGATGCGGTCGTAGGATTCGCCCTTCCACTCGATCGCGCACATGGCGCCAGTCGTATCAGGTGTCGCAGGCGTCAGGTGCGGGAGGCGTCCGCGGCGAGCTCCGCCAGGAGCTTCGAGAGCTGCCCGCCCTGCCACGCCAGCGGCGAGCGCAGCGGCGGCCCCGCGTCCTCGACGACCATGCGCGCGCCCGGTATCGCACGCGCGTAGCGTTCGGCGAGCGCCAGCGGATGCCCCGGGTCGGCCTCGTCGCGGCTCGCCACCACGAGCGCCGGCGCGCTGATCTGCGCGAGCGCGCGCTCTCCCGCGAACGGGCGCGTGCGCGGCACGCGCTCGATCGAATCCGCCACCGCGCCCGGGTGCTCGTGCAGAGCCATGCGCTGGCGCAGGCCGCGCTCGATCACGGCGCGCCAGCTGTCGGGCACCGCGCCGAGGTCATAGGCGCTCACGAATCCGTCGATGCCGCCCTCGCGCAGCGCTCTCGCGAGCTCGTCCCACGCGCGCAGTTCCTCCTCGCTGTGCCCCGTCTCGGGGTCAACGCCCGGCGTGATCACTGCCAGCGCCGCCACCCGCTCCGGGTGCTCCACCGCCACGCGCATCGCCGTGTGCGCACCCATCGACACGCCCGCCAGTAGCGCCCGCTCGACTCCCCTCGCGTCGAGCACCGCCAGCAGGTCGCCCGCGAGCTGCTCGTAGCCGTATTCGAGATCGGGCGCCGGCGAGGAGGAGCCGTGCCCGCGCGCGTCGTATGCGATCACGCGATGGCCCGAGCGCTCCAGCATTCGCGAGCCCATCACCACGTAGCGCCGCGTCGCGGTGAGGCCGTGCAGCAGCACCACCGCGGGGCCCTCGCCCGCCTCCTCGCCGGCCAGCAGCACCTCGCCCGAGCGAACGGTGAACGGCTCAGCCATCGCGCGTGCTCGGCGACGCGTGCGCCGGCCCGCTCAGGCGGGCACTGCGGCGTGCTCGCGCACCAGCTCTGCCGTGCGCTCGGGCTGCTCCCAGAAGAACAGGTGCCCCGCGCCGTCGAAGATCTCGAGGCGCGACCCGGGGATGCGCGTTGCGATCAGCCGGCCGTTGTCCACGGGCAGCATCTGATCCTCGGTGCCGTGGATCACGAGCGTCGGCATGCTCAGCTCGGAGAGCCGCGCGTTCGTGTCGTGCCCCATGCAGGCCTGCATCTGGGCCATGATCACCGGCACCGCCACCGCGCGCTCCTCGGCGATCGCCACGAACTTCTCGAACAGCGCGGGATCGGATGCGAACGGCGCCGACAGGTTCGCGTCGAAGCCCACGCGAAGCGCCCTCATCCGGTCGCCCGACATCATCGCCTCGGCGAGGCCCTGCATCACCTCGGGCTGCGTGAGCGTGGCGCCCTCACCGCCGCAGAAGGTGCAGCCGAGCGTGAGCGTGCGCACGCGCTCGGGGTGTTTGAGCGCCAGCTCCTGCGCCACCATGCCGCCCATCGAGATGCCCATGACGTGCGCCGAGTCGATGCCGAGCGCGCCCAGCAGCGCCGCCGCGTCCTCCGCCATCTGCGCGATCGTGAGCGGCCCCGCGAGCGGCGTGGAGGCCCCCACGCCGCGGTGGTCGTAGACGATCACCTCGAAGTCGCCGCGCAGCGCATCGAGCAGCTCATCGCCCCAATGGAGCGCGGTTCCGCTCATACCCATGATCAGCAGCAGCGGCGGTCCGGAGCCGCTGCGCTCGTAGTCGAGCTCGACCTCTCCCGCCCGCACCGTTGGCATGCGGCCATGCTATCGCTCCGCGCACGCCGCGGAGGCGCCGGGCGGGCGCGGCTATACCGGCAGCTCGAGCTGCGCCTCGGGGTCGCGCCGAGCGCCCGCCGACGCTCCGCCCGCGCCTGTCCTGGGTGCCGGTCCTGCGGTCGCGCCGAGCCCCGCCACGCGCACGCCCAGAAGGCGCACCGGCGCGGGCGGCGCGTACTGCTCGAGCAGCGCCAGAGCGATCGTGCGGACGACGCGCGCGTCGCAGGTGGGCTCGGGCAGCGTGCGTGCGCGCGTGACCGTGGTGAAGTCGCGCAGGCGCACCTTGATCGCGATCGTGCGACCCGCGCGGTTCTTCGCCGCGAGATCCGCGCACAGCTCCTCGGCCATCCGCGCGAGCTCTGCGCGCATCCTCTCGGGCTCGGCGATGTCGTAGTCGAAGGTGCGCTCGCGCGACTCCGAGACCACCTTGCGGGCGGCGCCCACCTCGCCGTCGTGCTCGAAGCGCGCCCGCCGCGCGATGTCGCGCCCGAGGTTCGCTCCGAACTGCTCGACCAGCAGCCGCTCGGGCGCCTCGCCGACCTGAGCGAGCGTGCGCAGGCCGAGCGACTCGAGCCGCGCCGCGGTCTTGGGCCCGATCCCCGGCACGAGCCGCGGCGCAGCGGACGCGAAGCGCGCGCACGCCTGCTCGCGCGTGAGCACCACGAAGCCTTCCGGCTTCTCCGCGTCGGAGGCGACCTTGGCGACGAGCTTGTTGGGGCCGATGCCGACCGAGCAGCCGAGCTGCGTCGCCTCGCGGATCTGTGCGACGAGCCTGCGCATCGCCGCGTGCGGCGAGTACAGCCCCGCCAGGTCGAGGTAGGCCTCGTCGAGCCCCACCACCTCGACGCGCTCGACATGTGCCCGCACCACGCCCATCAGCCGTCTCGAAGCCTCGCGGTAGGTCGCGAAGTCGGGAGGGAGGAACACCGCGTCGGGGCACAGCCGGCGCGCCCGCGAGGCGGGCATCGCCGAGCCCACGCCGTAGCGGCGCGCCTCGTAGCTCGCGGTCGTGACCACCGCGCGCGGGCCGCCGCCCGCGACCACCACGGGCCTGCCGCGCAGCTCGGGGTGACGCAGCAGCTCGACGGACACGTAGAACGCGTCCGCGTCGAGATGCGCAACCAGCCGATCACCCGTCCCGCGTGTCATCGCTCGAGCGAATCTAGCGCTGCACGCGGCGCCCGCTGGGAGCCAGTAGGCTTGGCTGCGCCGATGGATCTCACCTTCAGCGACAAGGAGACGGCGTTCCGCGACGAGCTTCGCGGGTGGCTGTCGGAGAACCATCCGGGCGAGGAGCCCGCGGACGGCGGCGAGGACGCGCGCAACGCCTGGAGGCGCGATTGGCAGCGACGGCTGTACGACGCCGGCTGGGCCGCGCCGAGCTGGCCCGCCGAGTACGGCGGCCGCGGCTCCACGCCGACCGAATCCGCGATCTACTTCGAGGAGATCGGACGCGCGCGCGTGCCGCTGCCCGCGAACATCCTCGGCCTGCTGCTGGGCGGGCCCACGCTGATGGTGTGGGGCACGCCCGAGCAGAAGGAGCGCTACCTGCCGCCGATCCTCTCGGGCGAGGAGATCTGGTGCCAGGGCTTCTCCGAGCCCGAGGCCGGCTCGGACCTCGCGTCGCTGAAAACCCGCGCGGTCAAGGACGGCGACGATTGGGTCGTCACGGGGCAGAAGGTGTGGACGAGCGGAGCGCAGCACGCGAAGTGGTGCATGCTCGTCACCCGCACCGACGCGGACGTGCCCAAGCACAAGGGCCTCACGTACTTCCTGATGGACATGCACCAGGACGCCGTGCAGGTCCGCCCGCTGCGCCAGATCACGGGAGAGTCGGAGTTCAACGAGCTGTTCATCGAGGAGGCTCGCATCCCCGACGCGAACATGGTGGGCGGGGTCGGCAACGGCTGGAAGGTGGCTCTGACCACCCTCATGAACGAGCGCGCGGGCCTCGGCTTCGCGCTGCAGATCCGCCTGCGCCAGCTGCTCGACGACGTGATCGCGATCGCGGCCGAGCGGGGCCTGCTCGAGGACGCGCGCTACGCCGACGCGCTCGCCGAGCTGCACCTGCGCTGCGAGTCGATCCGGCTGATGGCCTGGAAGGGGCTCACCGACGCCGAACGCTACGGCCAGCCGGGACCCGAGGGCTCGCTCGTGAAGTGGCTGTGGTCGGACACCAACCAGCGCCTCACCGAGCTGGCCGTCGAGATCGTGGGCCCCGAGGCGCTCACCTGGGGCACGAGCTGGAGCTACGAGTTCCTGCGCGCGCGCGGGAACACCATCGAGGGCGGCACCACCGAGGTGCTCAAGAACATCGTCGCCGAGCGCGTGCTCGGCCTGCCGCGGCTGAAGGCCGCCGCCTGAGGAGCGCAGTGGACTTCGGGCTCACAGACGACCAGCGCCAGATCCAGCGCACCGCGCGCGAGCTGCTCGCCGACCGCGCCCGCCCCGAGCGCGTGCGCGAGCACGCCGAGGCCGGCACGACCGACGAGGCGCTGTGGCGCCAGCTGTGCGAGCTCGGCTGGCCCGGGATCGCGATCGCCGAGGAGCACGGCGGGCAGGGCCTCGGCCGGATCGAGCTGTCGATCCTGTGCGAGGAGCTGGGGCGCACCGTCGCGCCGGTGCCGCTGCTTCCGAGCGCGCTCGCCGCGACGCTGATCGAGCATGCGGGCACGCCCGAGCAGCGCGAGCGCTGGCTGCCGGGGCTCGCCTCCGGCGAGACGCTGGGCGCGCTCGGGGCCGCCACGGACGGAGTCGCCGAGCTCGTGATCGGCGGCGCGGGCGCGCACGTGATCGTGCTCGTCGACGAGGACCGCGGCCGCGTGCTCACGCCCGAGCAGGCCGACGTTACGGCGGTCGCGTCGGTGGACCCCACGCGCTCGACCGCGCGGGTCAGCGCCGCGGAGGATGCGGGCGAGCCGCTCACCGGTGACGTCGGCGCGGGTCTCGATCGCGCGCTCGTGTCGATCAGCTCCGAGCTCGTGGGCGTGTGCGACCGCGCGCTCGAGATGACGGTCGCGTACGTGAAGGACCGCAAGCAGTTCGGGGTGCCCGTCGGGGCCTACCAGGCGGTGTCGCACCGCTGCGCGCAGATGCTGCTCGAAACCGAGCGCGCGCGCTCGACCACGGCGTTCGCCGCGTGGACCGCCGACGCCGACCCCGAGCGCCTCGCCGAGGCTGCCGCGATGGCCAAGGCCACCGCGTCGGACGCCGCCAAGGAGGTCACCTCCTCGGCGATCCAGGCGCACGGTGGCATCGGCTTCACGTGGGAGGCGGACGTGCACTGGCTGTACAAGCGCGCCGCGCTGGACGCCGCGCTGCTCGGCGGCGGCCGCACGCACCGCGCGCAGCTCGCAGCGATCCTCGCCCGCCGTGTCGGCGCATCCGCCGCCGCCTGACGCCCCGCCGCCGCGCACAGGCGCGAGCTGACGCGCCGTGCCCAGCTCGCGCTACGCCGCGTTCCTGCGCGGCGTGAACCTCGGCCCGCACCGGCGCGTGAGCAACGAGCAGCTGCGCTCGCACTTCACCGCGATGGGCTTCGAGGACGTCGCGTGCTTTCGCTCGAGCGGAAACGTGGCCTTCTCGTCGCGCCCGCTCGCCGAGAGCACGCTGCGCTCACGCGCGCAGAAGGGCCTCGGCGACGCGCTCGGCTACGAGGTCGCGGTGTTCATCCGCGACGCCGCGGAGCTGCACGCGATCGCCCGCTGCGAGCCGTTCGAGGCCGATGCGGTGGCGGCCTCGAACGGCAAACTGCAGGTCTCGCTGCTCGAACGCGCGCCGCCGGCCGCGACGCGCCGCAAGGCGCTGGCGCTCGCCTCCGAGCACGACCGGCTGGCGCTGCGCGGGCGCGAGCTCTACTGGCTGCCGTCGGGCGGGCTGCTCGAGTCAGAGCTCGACCTCGACGCGCTCGCGCGGCTGCTGGGCGCCGACACGCGGCGGACGAAAGCCACGCTCGAGCTGATGGCGGACAAGCACCTTCCGCTATAGGCTGGCCGCGAGAAGGAGAGGCACATGACGACCGAGCCGTTTCCCCGCGGACGCAACCCGTTTGGCGAAGAGGGCGTGAAGCGCGACGAGCAGGGCCGCGCGCGCTACGTCGAGCGCCCGCCCTCGCTCATACACATGCTCGCCGCGAGCGTCGAGCGCGACTCCGGCGCGAGCGCGATCGTGGACGTCGGCGGCGACTCGCTCACCTACCGCGACCTGTGGCGGCGCGCGGGGCGCGTGGCCGGCGGCCTGCGCGCCGCGGGCGTACAGCGCGGCGACCGCGTGGCGATCCGCCTCGCCAACGGCATCGACTGGGTGCTCGCGTTCTTCGGGGTGCAGATGCTCGGTGCGGCGGCAGTGCCGGTCAACACGCGTTTCACCGAGGAGGAGGCGGCGTACGTGGTCGAGGACTCCGGCGCCTCGTTCACGTTCGCGCAGGGCGCCCCGCTGCCCGACGGCGATCACGTCGCGCTCGAGGACATCGCGCCCCGGGAGCTCGCCGCGATCTTCTACACGAGCGGCACCACCGGCTTCCCCAAGGGCGCGATGACCACGCACGAGAACTTCATGACCAACAGCGAGAACGCGTTTCGCTGCCTGTCCACCGAGCGCTCCGAGGGCCCCGGAATCTCGACGCTCGTCTCGGTGCCCCTGTTCCACGTGACCGGCTGCAACAGCCAGCTGATCCCGATGCTCGAGCTCGGCGGTCGCGTGGAGATACTCTCGAGCCCGCTCGACCTCGACGGCTTCTTCACTGCCGTCGGCGAGCACGGCGTCAACCAGCTCGTGTCGGTGCCCGCGATCTACCACGCGGTGATCCGCCACCCCGCGTTCGCGCAGCTGGACGTGAGCGGGGTGCGCTGGATCTCCTACGGCGGCGCGCCGATCGCCGAGAGCCTCGTGCACGCGATCAAGCGCGCCTTCCCCGCGGCCCGCGTGGGCAACGGCTTCGGGCTCACCGAGACGTCCTCGCTGACGTCGTTCCTGCCGCACGAGGAGGCCGAGGAGCACGCCGACTCGGTGGGCTTCGCGATGCCCGTCGTTGACCTCGCGCTCGACGACGCCGACGAGGCGACCGGCGCGGGCGAGCTGCTCGTGCGCGGCCCCAACGTGGTCGAGGGCTACTGGAACAAGCCGCGCGAGACCGCCGAGACGTTCGTGGACGGCTGGCTGCACACCGGCGATGTCGCGCGTATCGACGAGGACGGCCTGCTGTACATCGTGGACCGCAAGAAGGACATGATCAACCGCGGGGGCGAGAACGTGTACTCGATCGAGGTCGAAAACGTGCTCGCCGCCGCTCCCGGCGTGGCGGAGGCCGCGGTCGTGGCTGTGCCGGACGAGATGATGGGCGAGAAGGTGGGCGCTGTGATCGTGCCGGCGGGCGCCGGAGCGCTCGATACCGACGCCGTGATCGCGTACTGCCGCGAGCATCTCGCCGACTTCAAGGTCCCCCAGTACGTGTCGGTGAGCGCACAGCCGCTGCCGCGCAACCCCGGCGGCAAGCTGCTCAAGGCGCAGCTGCGCCAGCACACCGACTGGGGTAGGCCGCTGCGCTGAGAGAAACCCACCGGACGAGGTGGTGCCGGCGCTGCGCGAGATGGGCGTGCTCGACGACGCGGCGTTCGACACGATCTTCGTGCAGAACCCGCGGCGCTGGCTCACCGCCTGACGCGCCTCGACGCGCGCGCTCAGACCCGCGGCGCGCGCGCGTCAGCTCGGCGCGAGCAGCAGCTCGGGGCCCTCGCGCTCGGGCTCCCCGGAGCGGTTGACCGCGGGGTTCGCGGGCCGCGCGGACAGGCGCTCGGTCGGCAGCGCGCCGCACAGCTCGAGCGCTTCCTCGGCGCCGAGCGCCGGGTCGAGCCACGCCTGCTGCGCGTCGCGGTCCGCGAGGATCACCGGCATGCGGTCGTGGATCGCGGCGGCCACGCGGTTCGGCGCGGAGTCGCACGTGAGCAGCGCGACGCTGTGGATCCACTCGCCGTCCACGCTGCGCGGGCGTCCACAGCGCCGCGAACGCGAACGGGATGCCGCCGTCGACCTGGAAGAAGAACGGCTGGCGCGGCTCGGAGCGCTTCTCGGGCTTGAGCCACTCGAAGTAGCCGTCCGCGATCTGCAGCGCGCGGCGTTCGCCGCGCGGGATCAGCCGGCGGTAGGCGGGCTTGGTGGTGACGCTCTCCATGCGCGCGTTGATCATCTTCGCGCCGCTCTTCAGGTCGGTGGCCCACGACGGGACGAGGCCCCAGCGCAGCAGCTCGGCGCGCGGCTCGCCCTTCGGCGACGACGATCGCGAGGACCTCCTCGGTGGGCGCGACGTTGTAGCGGTGCGTGCCCGCGTCGCTCGCGATCGGGACTTTGAAGCGGTCGTTCAGTTCTTCAGGGCCCGCGGTGTTGGTGTAGCGGCCGCACACGGCTTCACCTTATTCGCCAGTAGGCCGCGTCCAGGCGGTAGAGAACGTGCTCGGCGAGCTCGTGGCCGGCCGGCAGCGACGGGATGGCGGAAGTCGCCGCTGCTCACCCGATGCATGCCGAGGCGCTCCATCACCCGGCGCGAGCGTTCGTTGCCCCGGGCGGTGAACGACACCAGCGAGCCCAGCGCGAGCGTGCTCGAACGCGTAGCTCGCCACGGCGGAGGCGGCCTCGGTGGCGAGCCCCCTCCCCCAGTACGGCCGCGCGAGGCGCCAGCCGATCTCGACCGCGGGCGCGAACGGCATCTGCGGATCGACGCGGTCAAGCCCCGTCCAGCCGATCAGCGCTGCCTCGCCGGGCAGCTCGAGCGCCCACAGGCCGAACCCGTGCTCCTCGAAGTGCGCCTCGATGCGGTCGATCAGCGCGCGGCTCTCCTGCACCGAGAGCGCGCCCGGCAGGAACTCGACCACCTCCGGGTCGCTGTTGAGCTCGGCGAACGGCTCGAGGTCCGACGCGCGCCAGCGGCGCAGCAGCAGCCGCGCGCTTCTCAGTTCAGGGGTTGAGCCGGACAGGCAGCGTCTTCAGCTGGTTGAGGAAAGGCGATTCGACCATCACGGGCCGGCCGTCGAGCGCGATGTTGGGGTAGCGCGCGAGCGTCTCCTCGATCAGGATGCGCAGCTCGAGGCGCGCGAGCGCGGTGCCGAGGCAGAAGTGCCTGCCGCCCGCGCCGAACGCCTGGTGCTCGGCTTTGCGCATCAGGTCGAAACGGTCCGGGTCCTCATAGCGCGTCTCGTCGCGATTCGATGACACGTACCACATCACCACCTTCTCGCCCTTCTTGATCTGCTGCCCGTGAAGCTCCGTGTCGGCGGTCGCCGTGCGCCGGAAATGAGCGAACGCCGGGAACATGCGCAGCGACTCCTCCACCGCGTCCGGCACGAGCGAGGGGTCATCCAGCAGCATCTGCTTCTGCTCGGGGTCTTCCATCAGCGCGCGCATCCCCGAGCAGTACGTCGCCTTCGTCGAGTCGTTGCCCGCCGCCATCAGCAGGAAGAAGCCCATCACGATCTCGTGCTCCTCGAGCTTCGAGCCTTCGACTTCCGCATGCACCAGCACGCTCGTGAGATCGTCGGTCGGGTTGTCCACGCGCTCCGCGATCAGCTTGCGGCAGCGCTCGAAGATCTCGGGAACGTGCCGGTTGATGGCTCCCTCGAAGCCGTCCGGGTTGAGGTCCGGGTCGCCCGCCCCCAGCGTGGAGTTCATGAGGGTGGCCCACACCTCGTCGTCCGCCTCGGGGACGCCCATGAAGCTGCCGATCACGCGCGAGACCACCGGCTGGGCGACGTCGTTGACGAGGTCGCACTCCTCGCGGCCGTCGAGGCGGTCGAGCACGCGGCGGGTGATCGCCCGGATCGCGTCCTCGTGCGCGGCGATGCGCTTCGGCGTGAAGCCCATCTGGAAGAGCGCCTTCAGCCGGTCGTGCTTCGGCGGGTCCATCCCGATGAACATCGCCCGCGTGAGCTCCAGCGGGAACACGACCGATGCGGCGGTGATGCCGCCGAGTTCGGAGGAGTAGGTCTGCCAGTCGCGGCTGACCGTGTGGACGTCATCCGCGGTCGTCACCGACCAGAAGCCGGCCTCCTCGGGGAATTCCTCGAAGCTCTCGGTCCAGTGGATCGGACAGCCGCTGCGCAGCTCCTTGAACAGCGCGTACGGAGGGCCGTCCGTCCACAGCTCTTCGTCGGTGAGTTCAACGTCTTTGAGATCGCGCCCCAGCGTCGCCATCCGGCCCTCCCTGATCGCCCTCCAGAGGCCCGGATCTTACTCTCAAGGGCGCGCGATCACGCGGTGCTCCACACGCTGCCCGTGTCGCCGAAGCCGAGCTCGCGTTTGGTGGCTTCGGTGAGGTCGAATTCGCGCCCCGCCACGTACGGGCCGCGATCGATCACCGGCACGCTCAGCGTGCGCCCGCCGTAGTGCAGCGTGACGATCGTGCCGCACGGCAGCGTCTTGTTGGCGACGCCCAGCGTGTTGCTGGAGAGCCGGCCGCCGCATGCGAGCGACCCGCCGCCCCCGTACCAGGAGGCACCGGCGAGGTGGTACACGTTGAGCCTGCCGAGTCGATGGCGCGCCGCGCGGGCGGTGGCATCGCCCGCGAACAGGAGCCGCACCCTGGCGCTGCCGAGCCGCCGGGCGACGTAGCTCACGCGGAAACGGCCGCCGGCGCGGGTGCGCCCGTGCGCGAGCGTGCGCCATCCGTGGCGCGAGAGCTCCTGCAGCGCGAGCACCTGACCCGCGAGCGGCGCGCGCGGAGCGGTCCGGATGAGCCGTCCGGCAACCGACGCGCGCTCACCGTCGAGCACGTTCAGGCGGGTGTCGGTCACGCGAAGCGCGGTGCGCGCCGGCGGCGCGAGCACCGCTTCTTCGTTGGCGGCGATCGCCACCGGCGCGAGAGCGGCCTCCGGCTGCCCAAGCGTCATGGGAACGTACATATGCGGAACTACCTCCTTGCGTTTCCGCCTACGGGGTTAGCTGTCGGGCTCACGGCCGGCCACGCGCCAACAGGCACGCGCGATCCGGGCGTTACGGGCGCATCAGCGCCCGATTCGCCCCATCCGGGCTCCCTCCAGGAATGCCCGGCGGTGGGTTCCCCGCTCGCCCCCATACGTCGGGAACGACTCGGCAGGTCGAACAGTTGTTCGTAAGACTAGTCGTTCTCAACGGCGAGTTCTGTGACGGGCGTCACACATAATCGAGCCCGGTATAAGCTGCCGTATGGCCGAAAACGAGCCAGATGCAGGGCCTGGAGGCGTTCTGATGAGGGCGCGATGCCCAATCTGCCGCAAAAACACGTGGACGCCGCGCGCCGAGGGTGCCGTCGCTGGGCTCAGGGTTCAGCCCTTCGTCTGCGACACGTGCGGGTTCGTCGCCCTCATGCACGAGTCGCACTCGGACACTTCATAGAGGCCCAGGGACGATCGGACGGACCCCGCGCGCTCCGGGTCTTCGGAGCCCCGCTACCAGCTCATGGAGTTCGCTCTTCGTCGTGGTCGGCGTCGTGCCTGCGCAGCGCGTCGCCCACGCGCCGCAGCAGGCCGCCCAGCTCGCCGCTCCGCGCGGTGCTCTCGTCTTCCAGCTCACGGCCCCCGCCGGGCGCCTCGCCCGACTCGCCGCGCGCCTGGGCCAGCACCTCGCGCGCCCGGTCGAGCTCGTCCTCGCGCACGTAGATCGAGCGTGCCACCTCCGGCCCGTAGGAGCGCGCCGGCGTGGCCGCGGCGGGCCGGCTCAGGTTGCGGATGCCCGCGCCCGTCAGCAGCCCGCCCACTCGAGGCTAGCGCTACATAAAGCGCGCGGCGTCGGCGCGCGCGCATAGAATCGCCGCATCCGGTCGAGTCCCCATCATCGGCTCAAGTTGCCCCTGCTCGTCGTGTGCGCCGGCACCGGCGCCGCGAGCATGTTCCAGGGGCATGTGCTGTTCGGCGGCCTCGGGTTCGTGCTCAGCATGATCGCCACCGCCGTGGTGATCAGCGGGCGCAACCCGCCGTGGCTGCACTCCGCGCTCGACCCTCGCGAGCCCCGCAGCGACGCCCGCCCGGGCGCTGAGCCGCGGCGCCGCGGGAGCGCCCAAGGACCGGCGTAGAGCGCTCTCTGCGCACCGCACGCAAAGAATTTGGCTGGCCGCACAGCCAGCCGTCGTGTTTTCGAGTATTCTCCAACTTGCAACTGTGTCTCACGGTCCTGTGGAGCCCGCTTCGGCGGGCTCCTTTTTGATCCGGGCGCGCCTACCCCGGCGGCTCGGCCGGGAACTGTCCAGGGCGCCGTTGACGTGCGGCGCCGCAACAGCCACAATCGAAGCGAATGGCCAACCCCGACCGGCTGACAGCGCTCGACTCCGCCTTCCTGCACCTGGAGGACCATTCGACCGCCCACATGCACGTCGCCTCGGTGATGGTCTTCGAGGGCTCCGCGCCCACCCTGCAGGAGCTCGTGGAGCACGTCCAGAGCCGCCTGCACCTGGTGCCGCGCTACCGCCAGCGGCTCGCGCACGTGCCGCTCGGCCAGGGCCGGCCGATGTGGACCGACGACCCGCACTTCAACCCCTACTACCACATCCGCCACACCGCGCTGCCCAATCCCGCCGACGACGTCGAGCTCAAGCGCCTCGCGGGGCGCCTCTTCTCCCAGCGCCTCGACCGCTCCAAGCCGCTGTGGGAGATCTGGCTCGTGCAGAGCATGTCCCGCGGGCGCTTCGCGCTGGTCGCGAAGACCCACCACGCGCTCGTCGACGGCATCTCCGGCGTGGACATCACCACCGTGCTGTTCGACACCGCCCGCCAGCCCGCCGCGTCCGGCGCGCCCGCCACGCCGTGGAGCGCCAAGCCGCTCCCCGGCTCCGCCAAGCTGCTCGGCGAGGCGCTGATCGAGCGCGCCACCATGCCGGGCGAGATGGTGCGCGGCGCCCGCGCGATGCTGCGCGCGCCGCGGCGCGCAGCCGCGCAGGTCAAGGACGCGCTCGAGAGCATCGGCGCGACCACCGTCGCCGGGATCAGCGCGCCCGCGCCGCCCAGCCCCTTCAACGTCGAAATCGGCCCGCACCGCCGCTACACCTACCTCGACGCCGACCTCGCCCAGTTCAAGGCGATCAAGGACTCGCTCGGCGGCACGCTCAACGACGTCGTGCTCACCGCCGTCACGCTCAGCCTCGGGCGCTTCCTGCGCGACCACGGGCACAGCACCGACGGGCTCGTGCTGAAGGCGATGGTCCCCGTGTCCGTCAGGCCCAAGTCCGATCGCGGCGCGCTCGGCAACCAGGTCGCCGCGATGTGGGCGCCGCTGCCCGTGGGCGTAGAGAACCCCGCCGAGTGCCTGCGCCGCATCGCAGCCTCGATGGACGAGCTCAAGCGCTCCGGGCAGGCCGTCGGCGCGCAGGTGCTCACCAACCTCGCCGGCTTCGCGCCGCCCACCGTCCTCAGCCAGGCCGCGCGGCTCACGCCCCGCCAGCCGTTCTTCAACCTCGTCGTCACCAACGTGCCCGGCCCGCAGTTCCCGCTGTACCTGCTCGGCCGCCCGCTCGAGGTGCTCTACCCCGTCGTGCCGCTCGCGCAGAAGCAGGCGCTCGGGATCGCCGTGATGAGCTACAACGGCCACCTCGGCTTCGGGCTGCTCGGCGACTACGACGCGCTGCCCGAGCTCGAGGAGATCGCCGGCGACCTCAAGGCCTCGATCGCCGCGCTCTCGCGCGCCGCCGGCGTGCGCACCCGCAGCAGCCGCATCGCGCCCGCCCGCGAGAGCCGCACGAACGGCGCCGGCGCCCGCTCCGCGCAGGGGCGCCGTACCGCCGGTCGCTCCGCCCGGCAACCCTGACGCCGGCCCCCCGCCGGCCGCGCATGGCCGCGCGCGCCGCTTGCCCCATACTCATGCCGTGCGGCTAGCGCTGTGTCAGATGAACGCCACCGTGGGCGACATCGCGGGCAACGCCGAACGCATCAGCGCCGGCGTCGTGAGAGCGCGCGAGCAGGGCGCCGAGCTCGTGCTGTTTCCCGAGCTCGCGCTCACCGGCTACCCGCCCGAGGACCTGCTGCTCAAGGAGCACTTCCTCGCCGACTCCGCCGCCGCGCTGCGCGAGCTCGCCGCCGAGGTGACCGGGATCGTCGCCGTGGTGGGCTTCCCCGACCGCGCCGAGGACGTCTACAACGCCGCCGCCGTGCTCGCCCGCGGCGAGGTGCACGCGGTGTACCGCAAGGTGTTCCTGCCCAACTACGGCGTGTTCGACGAGCAGCGCTACTTCCAGGCCGGCCCCGGCGGCGCCGTGATCGACTGCGGCGCGCAGCGCATCGGGCTGAGCGTGTGCGAGGACATCTGGGAGCCCGGGCCGCCCGCCAGCGAGGAGGCGCTCGCCGGCGCCACGCTGATCGTCAACATCTCCGCCTCCCCCTACCACGCCGGCAAGGGCGCCGAGCGCGAGCGCATGTTCGCGCAGCGCGCCCGCGACAACCTCGCGTACGTGGCCTTCTGCGCGCTCGTCGGCGGCCAGGACGAACTCGTCTTCGACGGGCACTCCTGCGTCGTCGACCACACCGGGCGCACCATCGCGCGCGCCGCGCAGTTCCGCGAGGAGCTGCTCGTGTGCGACCTCGATCTCGCCGCCGCCGCCGCCGCGCGGCTGCGCGACGCCGGCCACCGGCCCGCCGCGCGCCGCTCGCAGGGCCGCGTCGCAATCCTGCCGCCCCTGCCCGCCCCCGTGCCCGCGCTCGGCGTGGGTGCGCCTGCGGCGCAGCCGCAGCCCGTCCCCTCCGCGATCGCCGCACCCTCCGCCGATCTGCTCGCGCGCGAGCCCCCGTCCGCCGCCCACCTCGCCCCGCTGGCGCAGCGGCTCGCCGAGCCGCTCGCGCCCGCCGAGGCCGAGGTCTATGCCGCGCTCGTGCTGGGGCTGCGCGACTACGTGCGCAAGAACGGTTTCGCCCACGTGGTGCTCGGGCTCTCCGGCGGCATCGACTCCGCGCTCGTAGCGTGCGTCGCCGCCGACGCGCTCGGCAGCGAGGACGTGAGCGTCGCCGTGATGCCCTCGCGCTACTCCTCGAGCGCCACCCAGGACGACGCCCGCGAGCTCGCCCGCAACCTCGGCGTGCGCGTGCACCAGCTCACGATCGAGGCGGTGCTCGACTCCTACCTCGCAACGCTGCACAGCGAGCTCTCGCGGCCCCGCGAGGGCGCCGCCGAGGCCGGCGCGCCGGGCGCCGCCAAAGGCGAGGACCTCACCGAGGAGAACCTGCAGGCGCGCATCCGCGGCAACCTGCTGATGGCGCTCTCGAACCGCTTCGGCTGGCTCGTGCTCGCCACCGGCAACAAGTCCGAGATGTCCGTCGGCTACACCACGCTGTACGGCGATCTCGCGGGCGGCTTCGCCGTCATCAAGGACGTGCCGAAGACGCTCGTCTACCGCCTGTGCGAGTGGCGCAACTCGCCCGCCGGCGCCCCCGCCGGCGCCCCGAGCGCGCCCATCCCGCGCTCGATCATCGAGCGCGCGCCCTCCGCGGAGCTTCGCCCCGACCAGCGCGACGAGGACTCGCTGCCGCCCTATGAGGTGCTCGACCGCATCCTGCAGGGCTACGTCGAGCTCGACCAGAGCGCCGAGCAGCTGATCGCGCAGGGGCTGCCCGCGCACGACGTCGAGCGCGCCATCCGGCTCGTGGACCTCGCCGAGTACAAGCGCCGCCAGGCGCCCCCCGGCATCAAGATCAGCACGCGCGCGTTCGGCCGCGACCGGCGCATGCCCATCACCAACCGCTACCGCGGCTAGCGCCGCGCGGCGGCGCCGCGCGCGCCCGCCACGCTCTACCCTGCGCCCGTGCGCCCCGTCGCAGCCCTCATCGCCGCCGCCTGCGCGCTCGCGCTCGGCGGCTGCGCCAACACGTTGCAGGACCAGCCCATCCCCCACAACGAGCTCGAGGGGCTGATCGTCGCGCCGTTCCCCGTGTACTGGCTCGGCGGGCACTTCCACGGGCTCGCCCTCACCGGCGCGAGCAAAGACAACGGCGGCGCCTACTGGGTGCAGTACGGCGACTGCGTCAGCGGCGGGCAGTCCTCGTGCGTGCCGCCGCTGCGCGTCGTCACCTCCCCCGACAACAGCTTCCTGCCGCTCGGCAGCGCGCCGCACGCCACGCGCGACGTGCGCGGCGCAACCGCCTCGCTCGCCGTCGGCGGCCGCGCGATCGTGCTGCCCACCGGCCGCGTCGTCGTCGACATCTACGCGCGCGAAGCCTCGCTCGCGCTCGCCGCCGCGCGCACGCTCGCCCCGATCAACTTCGCCGGCTCGCCCCGCGAACCGCTGCCCGCCGCGCTCCCCGACAGCGGCTACGGCGAGACGCCGCTGCCCACCCAGGTGCCCAACCCCGTGCGCATCATCGGCTGATCGCGCGCACCGCGATCGTCATGCGCGTGAGCGCGCACAGCCGCTCGGAGTCGTCGCTGATGCGCACGTCCCACACCCACGTGCTGCGCCCGCGGTGCACGCGCACCGCGTGCGCATGCACGAAGCCCTCCGTGATCGGGCGCAGGAAGCTCGTCGCGTTCGAGAGCCCCATCGCCTGGCTGCCTTCCGAGAGCACCGCCACGCCCGTCGCCACCGACGCCGTGGACTCCGCGATCGCCGCGTACACGCCGCCGTGCACAAGGCCCGCGGGCTGCTTGAGCTCGTCGCGCACCCGCACCCGCGCGCGCACCTCCGTGTCGGAGATCTCCACGAACTCGAGCCCGTACAGGCGGTCGAACCCGCTCAGCACCTCGTTCAGCTGCTCCGCTGCCGGCATCGCCATCGCGGCGCCACGATAGCCTAGGGTCCTTCGCCCGCGTAGCCCGCCGTCCCCGCGCGGCAGACCCGCGCCCGCGCCTCCATCACCGATGAGCACAGTCGACGAGCTCCCACCAGACCAGCAGGCGGCGCTCTCGCTGCTGCTGCGCACGCGCAAGAGCTACGCCGACGTCGCCGCGCTGCTGCACATCCCCGAGAGCGCCGTGCACGACCGCGCGCACGCCGCGCTCGCGGTGCTCGCGCCGCGCGAGGCGCGCGCGCTCGACGCGCAGCGCCGCGAGGAGATAGGCGAGTACCTGCTCGGCCAGCAGGCCGCGCTCGCCGAGCGCCTCGCCACGCGCAGCATGCTCGCGCGCACGCCCGAGGCGCGCGCGTGGGCGCAGCAGCTGCACGACAGGCTCGCGCCGCTCGCCGACGGGAACCTGCCCGAGATCCCCGCAGCCGCGGCAGCCGTGCCCGCCGCGGCCGCGCCGGCTGGCGCCGAGAGCGCCGGCGCGCCCGCACCCGCGCGCGTGCCCGAGGGCCCGGGCCCGCCCTCTCCCCCCCGCGAGCCCTCGCCCGCCCACGCCCCCGGCGCGCAGCGCGCCGCCGGCGCGCTGCCGAGCTCGCGCGTGGGCGGCGCGATCCTGCTCGCGGTGATCGTCGCCGCGGTGGTGGTGGCGGTCGTGCTGATCACAGGCGGAGGCTCCTCGCACTCGAAAGGCGGCTCGACGAGCGCGAGCACGAAAGGCGCGAGCACGAAAGGCGCGAGCGCCTCCACGGGCTCGCCCAAGGTGGACGCGCGGCTCGCGCTCAAAGCGCCCAGCGGCAGCTCCGCCAAGACGATCGCGCTCGTCGAGGTGCTCTCCGAAAGCAGCAAGACCGCGTTCTACATCGCCGCCGAACACCTGCCGCCGTCAGGGCACGGCGTGCACTACGTGATCTGGCTCTACAACTCGCCCACGAGCTTCGAGGGGCTGAGCGTGGCCGCGCCCGTGGGCTCCGACGAAAAGCTCGCCGGCGGATCGTTCCTGCCCGAAAACGCGAGCCAGTACAGCGAAATGATCGTGACCAGGGAGCACACCGAAAAACCCACGCACCCAGGGCACATCGTGCTGCAGGGCGCGTTCAGCCTGACGGGCTCCTAGCGCGCGCCCCGCTCCCGCGCCGCGCCCGGCGCCACGCCCGCGGCGGGCTCGCCGTCCACGAGCTTGCCGGGGTTCATGATCCCGCGCGGGTCGAGCTCGGCCTTCAGCGCGCGCAGCGCCGCCACGCCCCGCTCCCCCACCTCGCCGGCCATGAACGGCGCGTGGTCGCGGCCCACGCCGTGGTGGTGGGTGATCGTGCCGCCGCCCGCCAGGATCGCCTCGCCCGCGGCGCGCTTGACCGCGAGCCACTGCTCGATCTCCGCGCCCGCCTGCTGCTGGGCGATCAGCGTGAAGTACAGCGACGCGCCGGTCTCGTACACGTGCGAGACGTGGCACATCACGATCCCCGGCGTGCCGCGCGCGGCGAGCGCGCCCCCGATCGCGCTGGCGACCGCCGCGTGCAGGGCGGGCAGCCGCGACCACTGCGCGGCGGTCTCGAGCGTCTCCACCATCACCCCGTGGTCGAGCAGCTCGTCGCGCAGGTAGGGCCCCTCGAAGCGCGAGCGAAGCCACGCGCGGCCCGGGGAGTCGCCGACCGGCAGCGCTCCCGCGCGCTTCATCAGCGACAGCGCGCGCTGGCGCCGCGCCGCGAGGCGCTCGGCCGTGTCCTCGAACCCCACGATCGCGAGGCATCCGCCGCGGTAGCCGCGCAGGCGCAGGTACGCGGAGCCGAGCAGCGCCTTCGCGCCGCCGCCCGCGAGCGCCATCGAGATCGCGGTCTCGTGCTCGTCGGAGAGGCGCGCCACGTCGGGCAGCGCGTGCTCCTGCGCGAGCGTCCGCAGCGCCTGCATGCCCGCGCGGAAGCTCTCGAAGAACACGCCCTCGTATGAGCTCTCGCGCGGCGCCTCGCGCACGCGCAGGTCGAGCTCGGTGAGCACCCCGAGCGTCCCCTCCGAGCCGACCAGCAGCGAGCGAAGCGACGGGCCCGCCGCGCTCGCGGGCAGCGCGCCGAGCGCGATCGCGCCGGAGGGGGTGGCGCAGCGCATGCCCAGCACCATCTCATCGATCGCGCCGTAGCCCGTCGAGGCCTGCCCCGCGGAGCGCGTGGCCGCGCATCCGCCGAGCGACACGTACCGGTAGGACTGAGGGAAGTGGCCCAGCGTCAGCCCGTGCTTTGCGAGGTGCGCGTCGAGCGCGGGCGCGCGGATGCCCGCCTGCACCGTCGCCGTGGCCGACTCGCGGTCGAGCTCCAGCACCTCGCCCATGCGCGACATGTCGAGCGAGACCACCGCGCGGTGCGCGCCCTGCAGCGGAGCCACTCCCCCCACCACGCTCGTGCCGCCGCCGAACGGCACCACCGCGATCGACTCCCGCGAGCACAGCGCGAGCACCCGCTCGACATGCTCCGCGCCCGCCGGGTAGAGCACCGCGTCGGGCGCCCCCTCGGGCGCGCCCGCGCGCATGCGCACGAGGTCCGGGTAGCCCTTGCCCGCCGCGTGGCGCACGCGCTCGGGGTGCGAGTCGCGCACCGCGTCCGCGCCAAGCAGCGCGCGCAGGCCGTCGAGCGCCGGCTCGGGGATGCGCGGCGGACCGAGCGCCACCGAGCGAAGCGCCACCGGCGCGCTCGGGCGCGAGACGATCCCCGCGCGCTCGCGCAGCAGCCCCAGCGTTCGCTCGTCGAGAGCGCGCGCGTGGGCGTCCTCGCCCCAGCCCCACCAGCGCATCGCGGGCGCCGCGGGGGTCCCCGCGGTCCCGGCTCTGCCGGCGCTCAGAGCTCTCTCGGCGTTCTCAGCCACTGATCCGCTCGAGCCCGTCGAGCGCCCGGTTGAGCGTGTCCGCGGCCGCGCGGCGCACCATGAACGCGCCGAAGCGCGGGAAGAACCCGTGCAGCGTCTGGCGCAGCTCCAGCGTCACCTCGGTGGCGCCCGCGCCCTCCGCGCCGCCGTCCGTTTGCGCTCGCAGCCGCAGCTCCGTGTGCGAGCTGCTCAGCACACCCGCGAACGGCGTGCCCTCGAGCCGCTGGGTCCAGCGCAGCTCGCCCGCCTGCGCGTCCTCGGCGGTCACGTCGAAGTCCGCGCGCACCGTTTTGCCGCGCGAGGTCTTCATCACCTCGGTGAACGCGCCGTCGGCCACGTTCTCAACGCGCGCCACGCGCGGCCACCAGCGCGGCAGGTGGTGCGGGTCGCTGACCACGCGCCACAGCTCCTCCCGCGGCGCCGCGATCGTGCGGCTGGCGCGCGCTGTGGGCACGGCGCGCTCACGCCTCCTCGTAGGTGAGCAGCGCGTGCACGTCGTAGCGCGACAGCCGCTCGCGCCCGCCGAGGAACGCGAGCTCGATCAGAAAGCCGCAGCCCGCCACCTCGCCGCCGAGCTGCTCCACGAGCTCGCACAGCGCCGCCGCGGTGCCGCCCGTGGCGAGCAGGTCGTCGTGCACCAGCACGCGCCTGCCCTGCGCCACCGCGTCGGTGTGCAGCTCGAGCTGGCTCGCGCCGTACTCGAGCAGGTACTCCGCGCTCACCGTCTCGTACGGCAGCTTGCCGGGCTTGCGCGCGAGCACGAAGCCCGCGCCGAGCTCCAGCGCGAGCGCGGGCCCGAGCAGGAAGCCGCGTGCCTCCGCCGCGATCACGCAGTCCACCTGCAGCGGGCGCGCGTACTCCGCGAGCCCCCGCACGCCCTCCGCGAGCGCGCCGGCGTCGGCCATCAGCGGCGTGATGTCCTTGAAGCCCACGCCCGGCCGGGGGAAGTCGGGTATGTCGCGGATCAGGGCGCGCAGGTCTGCCGCGCCCATCAGCGCACGATCTTGCGCAGATCGCGTATCAGCAGCAGGTGCTTGAGATGGGTGGCCACCGCCGCGAGGTTCTCGAGCGCCTCCACCGCCTCCTTGCGCCGCTGCGGGTTTCGCGAGCGCAGCGCGGGCGCGAGGATCTGCTGCAGCAGGTTGGCCTCGCGGTCGGCGGAGGAGCGGAACACGCGCAGGTTGCGCCCGCCCACGCCGTAGCGCGCGAGCTCCGCCACCGCCGCGATGATCTCGCGCTCGGTCTCGTCGAAGTAGCGCACGCCGCCGCGCAGCTCGCCCTTGACCACGCCGAACTCTTCGAGCTCGCGCACGAGCTTCGCCTCGGCCTTCGTCTCCTCGAGCACGTCCTCGAGCGAGTACAGCGCGCCGCTCGCGTCGCGCACGCTCACGCTCGAGCGCCACGCGCGCGCCCCGTCGCGCGAGCTGCGCCCCGGCACCGGCTCGGCCTCGCCCGCGCGGCCCGCCGCGAGCTCCTGGCGGATCACGCGCAGCGGCAGGAACTCGTCGCGCTGCATGCGCAGGATCGTGCGCAGGCGCGCCACGTCGCCCTGCGTGTACAGGCGGTAGCCGCCGGGCGTGCGCCGCGGCGTGAGCAGCTTCTGGTCCTCGAGGTAGCGGATCTTGGAGATCGAGATGTCGGGGAACTCCTGCGCGAGCGCCTTGCACACCGCGCCGATCGTGAGCGACTTGCGCCGCTTCGCGAGCTCGCCGCCGGCGTCCTGCGCGTCCGCGCCGAGGTCCACCTCGAGCTGGCGCGCGGGGTCGAGCTCGGCGGGTGTGGCGTGGGATGCCATCAGCGCGCGTGGAACGTGAGCTTGTACTTGCCGATCTGCACCTCGTCTCCCTCCTCGAGGCGGTGCGAGTCGATGCGCGAGCGGTTCACGTAGGTGCCGTTGAGCGAGCCACAGTCGTCGAGGTACCAGTTCTCGCCGCGCTGGATCAGCAGCGCGTGGTCGCGCGAGACCGTGACGTCGTCGAGGAACACCTCCGACTGGGGCCTTCGGCCGATGCTCATGCGCTCCGCGTCCACCGGGAAGCTCTCGCCCTCGCGCCCGCCGCCCGCGCGGATCACCAGCGCGGGCCCGTGCGCGGTGACCTTGTCGAGCTCCACCGGCACGAGCTCGCCGGTCTCGTCGTCTATGCGGTAGGTAGCGGTGACCGCGTCGCCGGGCGCGTCGGCGCGCGGCAGCAGCGCGCCGCAGCGCTGGCAGTAGTTGGCGCCCTCGCCGTTGACGAAGCCGCACTCCGTGCAGTGCAGGGCCATCGCTGCAAGCCTTCCGCCTCAGGCCCCGTCGGCCGGGCCCTGCGCGAGGATGTCCGTCAGCTTCTGCACGTCCTCGCCGCTGATCTCCATCTCGCCGTCATCGTGCTTGTGGCGCAGGCGGTTGACCAGCTCGGCTCTGAGGATGTCGATCTTGCCGTGCAGGATGCGGCGCTTATAGGAGATCTCGGTCTCCTCCTCGGTCAACTGGCGGATCACCTCTCTCAGTTCCGCATCCGACAGCGTGCCAAGGTCGGGGAACGTCTCGTCCATCGTCAGCACTCTCCTCGCGCGGGCTTTCAGCCGGATGGCGCCGAGGATCCCCGGCGGGCCGGCCAGAGCCTCGAGTATAGCCCAAAAGGTCAGGCTGAGCTTGAGACTCTGGACGGGTGGCGGGACGCGTGTCGGGCGCGGGGCCTCACCCGGAGGCGCGCACGCCGCGCACGCCCTCGCGCGCGTACATGGCGGTGGCGAGCGCCACCAGCGCAAGCCCCACGTACAGCATCACTTCGCCCACGCCTTCGAGCCCCGCCATCGCGAAGAAGAACGAGCCGAGCACGGGCGCCACCGCGAGCCGCCCGGGCCAGTTGATGCGCAGCTGCACGCCGCGCGAGAGCGCGTAGCGGCCGGCCACGAGCATGAACAGCTCGCGCGCCGCGAGCACCGCGAGCGCCCAGCGCGGCAGCAGGTGAAAGCGCCACGTGACGACCGCGCCCGCGAGCACCAGCAGGCGGTCGGTGACGGGGTCCATGAGCGCTCCGAGGCGGCTGTACTGGCGGGTGATGCGCGCGGCGATGCCGTCGGCGTAGTCGCCCCACCCCACCACCGCGTACAGCGTGGCCTGCGGCGCGCCCACGCCGTCCGAGCTCGACAGCGCGACGACCAGGAACACGGGGATCAGCGCGAGGCGCACGAAGCCGATCGCGTTGGGGATCGTCCACGGGTGAAGCGGCTGCCCCGCCTCGGTCTGCGGTGGCGGCGGGCCCGAGCGGTCCAGGCCCAGCAGGCGCCTCGCGGTGAGGCGCCTTACGGGACGCTCTGCCACAGCTCGCCCACCAGCCGCAGGAGCTCACCGGGCTCGCTGTCCAGCGGGATGCCGGGGCCCTCCTTGCGCCCGCGGCGCACCTGCACCTCGATCTCGCCGGACTCGAGCGAGCGTCGCCCGACGGTGAGCCGCAGCGGGCAGCCGAGCAGCTCGGCGTCCGCGAACTTCTCGCCGGGCCCCGCGTCGCGGTCGTCGTAGAGCACCTCCACGCCGCCCTGCACGAGCGTGTCGTACAGGCGCTCGGTGGCGTCGTGCTCGGCGCTGCCGGCGCGCCCCAGGCTCACCAGATGCACGGCGAACGGCGCGAGCGCCTTGGGCCACGAGATGCCGTGCTCGTCCGCGTACTGCTCGACCGCGGCGGCCGCGATGCGCGCGGGGCCGATGCCGTAGCTGCCCATCCACACCGCCTGCTCGCGCCCGTTCTCGTCGAGGTAGCGCGCGCCGAGCGGCTCCGAGTAGCGCGTGCCGAGCTTGAAGATGTTGGCCACCTCGATCGCGGGCTCGATCGCGACGGGCGCGCCGCCGATCGTGTCGCCCGCCTGCACGCCGCGCACGTCCACTTCGCGGAAGTCGAAGTCGCGGCCCGGCACGACGCCGCGCAGGTGCTCGTCGCTGCGGTTGGCGCCCGTGACGTAGCCGCCGCCGTCGCGGGCGAAGCGGGCGGCGCCCGAGTCGAGCAGGATCTCGACCTGCGGGCCGGCGCCGACCGGGCCGATGTATCCGACCGGGCCGAGCGCGTCCTTGACCTCGTCCGGGCTCGCGGGCCTCGCGCGCGCGCCGAGCGTGTTCGCGAGCTTGACCTCGTTGACCGTGTGGTCGCCGCGCACGAGCACGAGCACGAAGCGCGCGTCCGCGCCGGGCTCGGCGGCGATGACCGCATAGGACTTCAGCGTGGCCGCCTCGGGCAGCCCGAGCAGTCGCGCGACGTCGGCGCACGTGGTGAGGCCCGGCGTGGAAACGGGCTCGGGCTCGGAGGACGCCGCGGGAAGCTCGACGGGCGAGGGGTCGGCGCTCGCCACCTCGAGGTTGGCGGCGTAGCCGCCGGCCAGCACCACCTCGTTCTCGCCGGCGGCGCAGGGCGCCATGTACTCGTGCGCGCCGGAGCCGCCCATCATGCCGACGTCAGCCTCGACGCGATACCAGCGCAGGCCGCTGCGCTCCATGATGCGGTCGTAGGCGCCCACGTGCAGCTGGTAGCGCTCGTCCAGCCCGGCCGCGTCGCGATCGAACGTGTAGGCGTCCTTCATGATGAACTCGCGCGTGCGCAGCACGCCCGCGCGCGGGCGCGGCTCGTCGCGCTCCTTGGTCTGGAAGTGGTAGAGGATCAGCGGCAGCTCGCGGTAGGAGCGCACCGTCTGCGCGACGTGGGATGTCACCACCTCCTCGTGCGTCATCGCGAGCACCAGCTCCGCGTCTTTGCGGTCGTGCAGCTTGAACAGCTCATCGATCTCGTAGCGCCCCGTCTTGCGCCACAGCTCGGCGGGCTGCAGCACCGGCATCAGCATCTCCTGCGCGCCGATCGCGTCCATCTCCTCGCGGATGATCGCCACGGCGCGCTCGTGCACGCGCCAGCCGGCGGGCAGCCACGTCCACATGCCGGCGCCCACCTGGCGGATCAGCCCCGCGCGCACCATCAGCTTGTGCGAGATCGCCTCGGCGTCGGCCGGCGCCTCCTTCTCGGTCGGCAGCAGGTACTCGGACAGGCGCGGCATGGCTGCGCGACATCCTATGCGGCGCCTGTGCCCGCCGACACCGCGCCCGGAGGAGTGCTCCTCCTACGCGCCGTCGGCGCTCTCGGCGCGGTCCTTCAGGGCGGCGTTGAGCTCCTGGAAGGACTCCTCCGTGCGCTTCAGGGTGCCGCCCATGACGCCCACCAGAATCCCGCGGAAGTGCTCCTCCTGGAGCAGCCCGGTGCCGCCGCTCGGCAGCGCCGTGAGGCGGAAGACATGTTCGCCGTCGAAGAGCCCGCCGGGCCCGAGCTTGCCCAACCAGCGCAGCTCGCGCCCCGGCTCGGCGACGAGCACGCGAGGCTTGAACGTCATGCCCCGTCCGCCCTTGGGCTGCATGTGGATCGTCAGGTGCTCGCCGACCACGGCGAGACCGTGCGCCCGGTCCATGAACGGGTTCCACTCCGCGAAGCGCGCGAAGTTGGTGAGGACACGCCAAACCGTCTCCGGACTGGCGTCGATGGTGGTCTCGGTGCTGATCGTGGCGCTCATCGGATCTTCTCTCCCGACGAGGCGCCTGTGCGCCAGAACCCAACGTCTCAGCAGTCCCAACTCGTCGTCCTCCGTCGATGGCCGGCGGATAGGGCTGGGACCACGGTGCCCCGGCCTTCGCCCCCTGTCGGTGGGCAAGTGGCCGGGAAGATCTGCTGCGTCACGCAGCCAGGGTCACCTGCTAGCGGCGCGGTCCGGGTGACGACCGACGGTCCGGACACGCTGCCTCCACGATACCACCCGCTTCGCTGCGCTCGGGCGAAACAACGATCCGCCGTGCGCACGCTATGAATAGATTCCGAGAAGCCAAGCCAACCACCACGAAGGAGGTCCGATGGCCTACAGCGTCCCGCCGCTCCCCTACGCCTACGACGCGCTCGAGCCGCACATCGACAAGGCGACGATGGAATTCCACCACGACAAGCACCACCAGGCGTACGTGGACAAAGTCAACGCCGCGCTCGAGGGCACCGCGCTGGCGGACACTGCTATCGAGGACGTGCTGCGCGACCTGGGCCAGGTCCCCGACGACAAGCGCGGAGCGGTGAAAAACAACGGCGGCGGCCACTACAACCACACGATGTTCTGGGAGAACATGAGCCCCGACGGCGGCGGCGAGCCGGGTGGCGCGCTCGGCGACGCGATCGGCTCCGCGTTCGGCTCCTTCTCGGACTTCCAGGCCAAGCTCAAGGAAACCGGCGTCAACCAGTTCGGCTCGGGCTGGTCGTGGCTGATCCTCGACGGCTCGAGCCTCGCGGTGGTGGGCAGCGCCAACCAGGACAACCCGATCTCCGCCGGCAAGGCGCCGCTGCTGGGCGTGGACGTGTGGGAGCACGCCTACTACCTCAAGTACCAGAACCGCCGCCCCGACTACATCGACGCGTGGTGGAACGTGGTCAACTGGCCAAAGGTCGCGGAGCGCTTCGCCGCGGCGTCATAGATTCAGCTCATCTTCACCGGGTGCCCCTCGCACATGTGCGAGGGGCCGTCGGGGGTCAGCGCATGCGCTGACCCTGCGGCCCGCCGCATGCGGCGGGCCGGGAGGGCCGCATGCGGCCCTCCTTCACACAGGGCGGAACATGGGCATCGCGGCCTCCCTCACAGGGGGCGGAACATGATGTGCAGGCCCACGCGGCCGTGCACGGGGTGCTCGAAGGCGCCCGGCACGGTGCCGACCACCTCGAAGCCGAGCGACCCGTACAGCGCGAGCGCGGCGCGGTTGGTCTCGACGACCGCGTTGAACTGCATCCCGCTGTAACCCTGCGCGCGCGCCCAGTCGAGCGCGTCGAGGACGAGCGCACGGCCGACCCCGCGCCCCTGGCGGGCAGGGGCGACGAGGAACGTGGCGCTCGCGATGTGAGCGCCGGGACCGCCGCGGTTGGCGTGCATGCGGGCGCTGCCGAGCACCTCCCGGGAGGCCCCGGTGGCGACCGTCGTGCGGCCGGGAGACCCGCCGAGCCAGATGGCGCGCGCCTGCGCCTCGCTCATGTCGCGGTCGTAGCCGATCGTCTCGCCGGCGGCCACGATCTCCCTGAAGAACGGCCACACCGAGGGCCAGTCGGCCTCGCCCGACTCCCTCACCGAGACCGTTGCGCGCGCGGCGGCCCGCTCCACGTGAGCCTCGCGGCTCCACTGCTCGGAGTGATGCACGGCGCCGTTCTCAGCCGCGGCTGAAGCGGCGTCCTGCGACCGGCGAGGCGTCCTCGTCGAGCTCGACGGGCGCGTCCGCGCCGGCGCCCGCGGCGGACGCGGCGAGCATCGAGTCGAGCACCGCGGAGGCGTTCGCGTCCTCCTGGTCGGCGGCGGCTTCGAGCGCTGCGATGCGCTCGGGTGTCAGCGCGGTGAGGTCCTCGTTCTCGGCGAGCCAGCGGCGCGCCTCCGCGGCGGCCCGCTCGTCGCGCTGCACGCGCTTGCCGGCGGCGTAGTAGCGGTCGATCTCCTTGAACAGCTCGTCCACGAGCTGCGCGGTGGGCACCTTCTTGAGCGGCTCGCCCTTGGAGTAGATCATGCCCATGTCCTTGGCGCCGGTGATGCCGAAGTCGGCGTGGCGAGCCTCGCCGATGCCGTTGACGGCGCAGCCGAGCACCGACACCTCGATCGGGTCCTCGTAGTCTTCGAGGCGGCGCTCCACTTCGGCGACCACCGTGTCCATGTCGAACTGCAGGCGCCCGCAGGTGGGGCACGCGATCAGGTCGGGGCCGCGCTGGCGCAGCTTCAGCGCCTTGAGGATCTCCCACGCGACCTTCACCTCTTCCTCGGCGTGGAAGGTGGACAGCGAGATCCTGATCGTGTCGCCGATCCCGTCGGCGAGCAGCGTGCCGAGGCCCACCGCGGACTTCAGCGAGCCCGACCACTTGGTGCCCGCCTCCGTGACCCCCAGGTGCAGCGGATACGGGATGCGCTCCGAGAGCAGCCGGTTGGAGGCGATTGTGTTGGGCACGGAGGTCGACTTCATCGAGACCTTGAAGTTGTCGAACTGGAGCTTCTCCATCAGCTCGACGGTCTCGATCGCGGCGGTGACGAGCGCCTCCACGGGGTTGTCGTACTCGAGCTGGCGCAGGTGCTTGGGCAGCGAGCCGGAGTTGACGCCCACGCGCAGCGGCGTGCCGCGCTGCTTGGCGAGCGCGATCACCTCGGCGACCTTCTCGGGGCCGCCGATGTTGCCGGGGTTCAGGCGCACGCAGTGCGCGCCCGCCTCGATCGCCTTGAGCGCGAGCGTGTGGTTGAAGTGGATGTCTGCGATCACTGGGATCGGCGACTGAGCGACGATCGTCTTGAGCGCCTCCGCGTCCTGCTCGCGCGGCACAGCCACGCGCACGATGTCCGCGCCCGCGTCGGCGACGGTGCGGATCTGCTCCATCGTCGCCTGCAGGTTGGCGGTCTCGGTCTTGGTCATCGTCTGCACCGCCACGGGCGCGCCGCCGCCGACGGGCACCGCGCCGACGTGGATCTGGCGTTGCGAGGCCATAGGCTGATTCTAGATGCCCGATGTGTACGCCACGGCGCGCGGGCCGCTCGCGCGCATCGCATCGCCCGTGGCGGCACGCGCCCGCGCGCGCCGGCACGAGCGCTTCTTCGCGCTCGCGCGCCTGCCCGAGGGTGGCCGCGTGCTGGACGTGGGCTGCGGGACCATCGGCCTGCGCGCGCTCGAGCCGGCGCTCGACATAACCGGCGTGGACCTCGTGGAGCGGCCGGGCTACCCGGGCCCGTTCGTGCGCGCGGACGCTGCGCGTGGCCTGCCGTTCGCGGACCGCGAGTTCGACCTCGTGTACTGCTCGAGCGTGATCGAGCACGTGCCGCCCGCCCGGCGCGCGGCGTTCGCGGCGGAGCTGCGGCGCGTGGGCCGCGGCTGGTTCGTACAGACCCCCGCGCGCTCGTTCCCGATCGAGCCGCACTCGCTGCTGCCGGGCGCGCACTGGCTGCCGGCGGGGCCGCGGCGCGTGTACTGGCGGCTCGGCGCGGCGGGCGGCTGGGAGGACATCTCGCTGCTCGGCCGCGCCGAGCTGGAGGCGCTGTTCGGCCCCGCGCGCGCCGAGCGGCTGGGGCCGCTCGTAAAGAGCTGGGTGAGCGTGCGGCCTGTGGGCTGAGCGGCGGAGGCGCCGTCAGGGCGCGAGGCGTTTGCGCGCGGGGCGCCGTCAGCCCGAGAGGCGTCTGGGTGGAGCGCGCCGTCAGCCCGAGAGGCGGCCGATGTCGTTGCTGAGGCCGTTTATCACGAGGAAGGCGAGCAGCACGATGCCGACCGAGCTGAAGCGCCACATCGCGGCGATCGACACGCGCCGGCCTCGCACCTTCTCGGCGAGCGACCACAGCACGTGGCCACCGTCGAGCGGCAGGAACGGGAACAGGTTGATCACCGCCAGGATCAGCGACAGGAAGCCGAGGAACACGAACGCGTCGCCGGCGCCCGCGGACACCTGTTCGTGCCCCGCCTGGGTGATGCCCACGATGCTCGACACTTCGCCGCGCACCTTCGACTCGGTGAGTGCGCGCACGAAGTGGGTGAGCGTTTCGGTGGTCACGTGCCACATCTGGCTGACCGCGCCGCCGGCCGCGGCGAGCGCGCCGAAGTGTTTGGGCGAGCCGAACGCGAAGCCGACCAGCATCCGCTTCGCCTTGGCGCTGTAGCGCGGGTAGACCTGCAGGGTGATGATGCGCCCGTTTCGTTCCACCTCGAGCCGCACCGGCGTGGAAGCCGAGCAGCCGTCGGCGGGCTTGCCCGCGCAGGTGTGGGAGTCGATCGCCCTGCGGGTGCCTTCGATGGTCGTGCGCGCGCCGTCAGCCGAGAGGATCCGGTCGCCGGGCCGCAGCGCACGTGCGGCGGGGGTGCCGGGTTCGACCTGCAGCACCGAGTTGCTCTTCACCAGGGTCTGCACCGACGGGTCAAGCGATTCGAGCGAGATCGCGCCGCTGATGCTGCCGCTGAACAGGATCGCCCAGAACACCACGAAGGCGATCGCGATGTTGACCCCGGGGCCCGCGAAGATCACCGCGATCCTCTTCCACGGCGACTGCGCGTAGTAGGCGCGGCGAGAGACCTCGGGCTCGAGGTCCTCGAGCTCTTCGGGGTTCATCCCGGTGATCTTCACGTAGCCGCCCGCCGGGATCGCGCCGATCGCGTACTCGGTCTCGCCGCGGCGAACCTTGAAGATCGTGGGCGGGAAGAACAGCGAGAAGCGCTCCACGCGCATGCCCACCGCCTTCGCCACCGCGAAGTGGCCGAGCTCGTGGAGGATCACCAGCAGGACGATCCCGAGGATCGTGAGGACCCAGCTCATCGCCACCAGTCTGGCACGCGCCCGCGCGGTTCCCGCCGGTATGTGATCAGGCGAGTGCGGCGACGGCCTCGGAGGCGAGCGTGCGGGCAGCGCGGTCGGCCTCGTACAGCGACTCGAACGAGCGCACCGGCTCGCTGCCGAGCTGCGCGAGGCTCTGCTCGATCACCGCGGCGATGTCGAGGAACCGCAGGCGGCCCTCGAGGAACGCGTGCACGGCCACCTCGTTGGCTGCGTTGAGAACGCACGGGGCGGTGCCGCCCGCGAGCGCGGCCTCGCGCGCGAGGCGCAGGCACGGGAACGCGTCGTAGTCCACCGCCTCGAAGTTCAGCTCGCCGATCGAGGCGAGCTGCAGCGGCTCGAGCGGCAAATCGACGCTTTCGCCGCCGTGCAGCGCGTAGGAGATCGCGACGCGCATGTCGCGCGGGCCGATGTGCGCGAGCATCGCGCCGTCGGCGAGGTGGACCAGGCCGTGGATCAGCGACTGCGGGTGCACCACCACGTCGATGTGCTCGTAGGGCGTGCCGAACAGGTGGTGCGCCTCCATCAGCTCGAGGCCCTTGTTCATGAGCGTGGCGGAGTCGATCGTGATCTTCCCGCCCATCGCCCACGTGGGGTGCGCGAGCGCCTCCTTCACGCTCACGTCCTGCAGCTCCTCGCGCCCGCGGCCGCGGAACGGACCTCCGCTCGCGGTGATCGTGAGCCCCCGCACCGAGCCCGGCGGCTGGCCCGAGAGCAGCTGGTGGAGCGCGGTGTGCTCGGAGTCCACCGGCACGATCTGCGCGCCCGTGCCTTCTGCGAGCGCGGTCACGAGCTCGCCGCCCACGACCAGCGACTCCTTGTTGGCGAGCGCCAGGTCGATGCCCTCGCCGAGCGCGGCAACGGTGGGGCCGAGCCCCGCGGACCCCACGAGCGCGTTGAGCACGAGGTCGGCCTGCGACTCGACCACGAGCCGCACGAGCCCCTCCGCGCCGCCCAGCACCTCGCCGTCGGTCCACGCCTCCGCGGCGCGCGCCGCGGCGTGCTCGTCGGCGAGCGCGATGCGCGACACGCCGTGCGCCTGCGCCTGCTCGAGCAGCGCCTCCCACGAGCGCTCGGCCGAGAGGCCCACCAGCTCGAGCTCGCCGCTCGAGCGGCACACGTCGAGCGCCTGCGTGCCGATCGAGCCGGTGGATCCGAGGATCAGGAGGCGCTTGCGCGTGGCCATGGCGTGCGCCGATGATAGGGCGCGGCGCACGCTCCGAACGTGAGGGGCGCCCGCGCCCAGCGTGAGACGGCGCCGGCGGCGGACGTCGGCGGCGGACGTCGGCGGCGCCTGCCGATCCCCGGCGCTACTGGCCGGAGGCGCCGACCTCGACGGGTTCTTCGCCGGCCAGCGCGAACGTGCCGCCGAGCCCGAGCGGCTGCGGCGCTTCGCCGTTCAGCGACGCGCTCAGCACCTCGGGCGGGCCGCCTTCGAAGCTTTCGGGCTTCTGGGCGCCCGCGCTCTGGCGGTATCTGAGCGTGGCGGCCCTCAGCATCCTGTCCGCCGCGACCGGGACGAGCACAGCGCCGGTGACGGTCTCGCTCGACCCCGCAGCGCAGCTGTATTCGGCGAAGGGCGCGCCGCCCGAGGGCGCCAGCTCGAGCGCCACCCTGTGGGCGGCCTGCTCTTCCCATCCGAGCGTGCCTTCGAGCGTGGCGGCGACGATGCTGCCGGAGCTCGCTCCCGGGCTCGTGCAGGGCTGCCCCGCGGCTTCGCAGCCGCCCAGTTCGAGGGCGACGCCTTCCACTTCCCGGATGCCGGCGTAGAAGCCGTGCCCGGCGGCCGAAGTGCACGTCACCTTCACCTTCGCCGAGGTCTCCAGCGTGACGGTCGCCGACCGCAACGCGAGGCCGAAGCGCGTGCCGAACACGCCGCCGTCCCATTCGAACCTGCCGTTGTGGCCTTCGCTCGCTTCGGTGCACGCCGCCGTCGTGAAGGCGCCCTCGTAGGTGGTTTTGCCGCCTTCCTTGATGCGTTCGGCTTTCGCGCACCGGCCCCATGCGGGGCCGGCGGCGGTGTTCCACAGGGCGGCGTGTGACACGCCTTCCTCAGCCGCGGAGCCCGAGACCTCGCTCGCTTCGTTGACCCCCGAGGCGAGACCGGGCCCGAGATCGCTGATTTCGCGTCCCGCGCTCCAGGAGAAGCCATGCGCGCCCGAGGAGCCCACCACCTCGCCCGCGCCGTTCAGTGCGGTGGGCGCGCTGCCGCAGCATTCCGGCACGTGGCCCATGAACGTGGCGGAGGCAGGCGGCCCCCACAGGAAGCCGGACACCCCGTGGCCCACTTCGACCGCCCCGATAGCCTCTCCGGAGGCGTTCAGCGCGCTGGCCGTGGCGCCCTGCCCCTGTTCCCCGAGATACACGAACCCGCCCGATTTCGTCCAGGAGAACGCCTGCGCGACGCGGGGCTGTTCGCCCGCGAAGGCGCGGCCCACGACCTGTCCCGTGTCGTTGATCGCCTGGGCGTCGGTCGCGCCGCCGCCGAGGCCCGTCATGCCGGCGGCTTTGGTCCAGGTGAACGCTTCTTCGGCGCCGAGCCCGGTGATGGACCGGCCCACCACCTCGCCAGAGGAGTTGACGCCTTCGGCGGAGCTTTCTGCGCCGCCGAGCGTGCCGAGGTCGACCATGCCTTTCGTCTTGTTCCACGAGAACGCGTGCCGCGCGCCGGTCGAGGTCAGCGATCCGCCGACGACCTGCCCGTTGGCGTTGACCGCGGCGGGCCGGCTTTCTTCGCCGCCGAGCGTGCCGAGGTCGACCATGCCCTTCGCCTGCGTCCACGAGAACGCGTGGGTCGCGCCGGAAGCCGTCTGGGAGGTGCCGGCGACCTGCCCCGTCGGTGTGATCAGCGTCGCGGAGCTGTCTTCGCCGCCCAGCGTGCCGAGGTCGATCATCCCTGCCTGCGCTGTCCACAGGAAGGCGTGCTGCGCGCCGGAGGCGGTTTCGGCGAAGCCCACGACCTGGCCCGACGCGTTGAGCGCCGTGGCGCCGCTGCCCGCGCCCCCGAGCGTCCCGAGGTCGATCGCGGCGGCGTCGGGGGCGCCGATGGCCACGAGCAGCCCCCCCACGAGCGCCACTGCGGCACACAGGGCTCTCGGGGCGCGTGGCCTCGCGCGTGAGCGCCGCGCGCCTCGCGCAGCGCTCGTGGGCGTTCCCGAGCACGCCGCCCCGGACAGCTCCTCCGCCATACGCCATCGCCCTCCCGCGGCGATCGATCCTTGACCGCAGCGACTCTACTTCCGCGCAGCGCGAGGCGTCAAGCGAATTGCGCGGATGTTGCGGGGGCGCCTGTCCGCCGCCGCCGCGCGCGCCCTACTCCTCCTCGTCGGCGAAGCCGCCCAGCTGCGAGATCAGCCTCGTGTAGATCTCGGCTTCGCGCTCGTGCATGTCGGCGGTCTCGCGCGCCTGGGCTTCGCTCTCCTCGAGCGGGATGCGCGACCACTGGCCCACGTCGAATCGCATGCGCGGGATCTGGTCGAGCTCGTGGCGCGCGGCCTTGTGCGCCTCGGTCACCTCGTCCCACAGCCAGTCGTACAGCGGCTCCACGTCGTCCTCGGGCACGATCACCTCGCCGTACTCCACCAGCTCGAACAGCAGCAGCAGCCGCTCGACGTCGCGCACCGCCTCGCGCAACGACGCGAGTTCGTCTTCGGCGCCGGCCAGCACGTACGCGCCGAGGTATTCGGCGCAGAGCCGCTGGCAGCCCGCGAGCGCGATCCGCTCGTCGCGATCGAGCGTCATGCGCGCCGCGCCGCTCACGGCCGCGTCCCGGCGGCCGGTGCCTTGTGAGATTCGCTGCGGGCACCGAGGGCCAAACCTCGCAGTGCCACGACGCTGACGCTGCGTGGCCCCATATTGGTTTCGGATCGTACGAATCGCGGCCGGGCGCGTAAACCGGCAAAACGTCGAGGTTCGGCCTGCGCGGGGCGCGGATCGGGTGTGCCCGGACGGCAAGGAGGCCTCCTGGACTGGGAGGCCTCCTTGGCGGTCGACCGCGTTGCGGCCCGCGCATTTCCCCGTAACGCGCGGACGTCGGACCCGCGGCTGAGGTGCGGTTGCGCGACCTCCGGCGCGGACCTCAGCAGGGTAGCTCGCGGCCTGCGCGTGCACACCACCCAAAAGTCGAGGATCTGCCGAGTGCGTCTTGAAATAGCCGGGACGCTCGCCTAAATTCGTGTACGGCCCGGGTGCACGGGCCGCAATAGGCAAGGAGGCCTCGGCGGCCGAGGAACCGCCGGTCTGAAAGGAGCAGCGCGCGCAGTCGCCGGGGCTGCCAACCGGGACCGCGCAGGTGGAGCGCCGCAGAGCCGATCGGGTGAAGGAGAGATCAGGTGGCTCACGGTCTAAAGGTCACGCAGTTCGAGACGGGCGACTGTTATGTAATCGCGCTGCGCGGCGAGCTCGACCTCGGCACGGTCTCGAGCCTGGACGAGACCGTCAAACGGTTTCCCGAGGAGAGCGGCAAAGACCTGCTGCTCGACCTGAGCGGCCTCGACTTCATGGACTCGACGGGGCTCAACCTCGTGCTGCGCTTCTGGTCGCGCTGCCAGCAGTCGGGAAACGGCTTCCGGCTGGTGCCCGGCGCCGGCGTGCAGCGCCCGCTCGAAATCAGCGGGCTCATGAAGGAGCTGCGCGACAGCGGCGGCCTGGTTGCTGCCAGCGGGCGCCCGGAGGCCGAGGAGTAGCGACGCGCGCGTAGTTCTCCCATCTCCCCGTGCGGCCGAATGGCGATGGCCGTGCGCCCTCGCGATGAAACGGTTTCGGTCACTTGAAGTCACCGAAAGGGGGGATGGGCATGTCGAGAGGATGTCAAGCGCCGGCGTCGCGGGCCGGCTCAGTGCACGTACGCGGCCCACACGTAGTAGCTCGCCACCGCCGCGAACAGCACCGCGTCGAGGCGGTCGAGCGCGCCGCCGTGCGCGCCGAACAGGCGGCCCGAGTCCTTGACGCCGGCCTCGCGCTTGACGAACGACTCGAAAAGGTCGCCGAGCGGCGCGCTCAGCGCCACCGCGAGCCCCAGCACCAGCGCGTGGCCCGAGGGCAGCCATTCCTGGTAGCGGCCCGCGATCCACACGCCGAGCACCGCGAACAGCATCCCGATCACGAGGCCCTCGACGGTCTTGTTGGGTGAGATGCGCGGCGCGAGCGGGCGGCGGCCGAACATGCGCCCGCCGAGGTACGCGCCGGTGTCGCCCAGGAACACCCCCACGAGCACGTCGAGCACGATCCCGAGGCCATGCGGGAGCCCGCGCAGCAGCACCGCGTGCGCGAGCGCGAAGCCGATCCAGTAGATCCCCAGCAGCGTCAGCGAGAGGCCGCCGAGGCTCGGCCGCGGCTGCGCGAGCGTGAGCGCGAACAGCACCGGGAAGGCCGCCACCGCCGCCAGGAGCACCTGGAACTGGTCGCCGTAGAGCGCCGCCGCGAGCAGGCCCGCGAGCGCGATGAACCCGCCGAGGCGCACCGGGTGCGCACGCCGCCACATCGCGTACAGCTCGTGCATGCAGATCGCGCCCAGGACGAACAGGCCGAGCGCGAACACGAGGCCGCCCTCGATCACGAGGAACAGCGCCACCGCTATCGCCGGGATCGCGACGATCACGCGCGCCGTCAGATCGGAGCGCTCGCGTCCGCCTCGCGCGCTCCTGCGACCGCGCGAGGCCGCGGCGCCTGAGGGCCGGGCGGGCCGGGTTGCGGCGCTGCGTGCCATCAGCGCGCCATCAGCGCCCGCCGAAGCGGCGGCGGCGCTCGGCGAACTCCGCGAGCGACTCTTCGAGCGCCTCGCGGGTGAAGTCCGGCCACAGCTCGTCGCGGAACACCAGCTCCGAGTAGGCCGACTGCCACAGCAGGTAGTTCGACAGCCGGCGCTCGCCGCTGGTGCGGATGATCAGGTCGGGGTCGTGCATCTCGGGCGCGTACAGGCACGCGCGGAAGTCCTCCTCGTCGCCTCCCTGGAAGCGGCGGGCGGCGTCGAGGATCTCCGCTCGCCCGCCGTAGTTGAACGCGACGAACAGCGTGATGCGGGTGTTGCGGCCGGTGAGCTGCTTCGGCCCAGCTCATCTGATCGCGCAGCCGCGGAGCGATGCCCTCGCGGCGGCCGATGAAGCGCATGCGCACGCCCTCCTCGTGCAGCTCGGGGGTCTCCCCCGCGATCCGCACGGAGAACATCTCCATCAGGCCCGCGACCTCGTCGGCCGGGCGCGACCAGTTCTCGGTCGAGAACGAGTACACCGTGAGCTCCTCGATGCCGAGCTCCGCCGCGTCGCGCAGCCGCGCCTTCACGGTGTCGGCTCCTGCGCTGTGCCCGTCGTTGACCGGCAGCCCGCGCGCGCGCGCCCAACGGCCGTTCCCGTCGGTGATGATCGCCACGTAGCGCGCAGCAGCGCTCGGGGGCGTGTGACCGTCCGCGGCGGTTGCCGGCGCCGCACCGGCCGCCGAGCCCCGATCACCCACGGAGGCCATCACACGGAGAGGATCTCCTCTTCCTTGGCCTTCAGCACGCCGTCGAGCTCGCCGATGCGCCCGTCGGTGAGCTTCTGCAGCTCCACCTCCGCGCGGTGCTCGTCGTCGGAGGACGCTTCGCCCTCGGACTTCAGCTCGCGCAGGTGCTGCATCGTGTCGCGGCGCACGTTGCGGATCGACACGCGGCCCTCCTCGGCGAGGTTGCGAACGACCTTGACGAGGTCGCGGCGGCGCTCTTCGGTCAGCTCGGGCACCACCAGGCGCACGATGTTGCCGTCGTTGGAGGGGTTCAGCCCCACGTCGGACTCGTTGATGGCCTTCTCGATCGCCTTGATCGAGGACTTGTCGTACGGCTGGATCGTGATCAGCCGCGCTTCCGGCGCGGAGATCGTGGCGAGCTGGTTGAGCGGCGTCTGCGCGCCGTAGTAGTCGACGCTCACGCGGTCGAGCAGCGAGGGGCTCGCGCGGCCGGTGCGCACCGTCGCGAACTCGTGCTGCGCGGACTCGAGCGATTTGGCCATGCGCTCCCGTGCGTCCTCGAGAAGCTCGTCGATCAGGTTTTCAGCCGCCATCGGGATCTCCTTGCGAGGTCGATACGAGGGTGCCCACGCGCTCGCCGGAGATTATCCGCGCGAGGCTCGTGTCGTCGTCCATGTTGAACACGTTGAGCGGCATCCCGTTCTCCATGCAAAGCGCCAGCGCCGTCGAGTCCATCACCCGCAGGCGCCGCTCGAGCGCCTCCATGTGGGTGATCTCAGGAATGAACTCCGCGCTGGGGTCGAGCGCGGGATCGGCGCTGTAGACGCCCTGCACGCCGTTCTTGGCCATCAGGATGATCTCCGCGTGGATCTCCGCGGCGCGCAGCGCCGCGGCCGTGTCGGTGGTGAAGAACGGGTTGCCGGTGCCGGCGGCGAAGATCACCACGCGGCCCTTCTCGAGGTGGCGCATCGCGCGCCTGCGGATGTAGGGCTCGGCGACCTCCGCCACGCCCAGCGCGGAGAGCACCCTGGTGTCGGTGCCCATGTTCTCGAGCGCGTCCTGCAGCGGGAGCGCGTTGAGCACGGTGGCGAGCATGCCCATGTAGTCGGCGGTCGCGCGGTCCATGCCCGCGGCCGCGCCCTTCATGCCGCGGTAGATGTTGCCGGCGCCCACCACGATCGCCACCTCCACGCCCTGGTCGCGCACGTCGGAGACCTGGCGGGCGACGGCGTGGACGCGCTCGGGGTCGGTGCCGTACTGCAGCTCGCCCATCAGCGACTCGCCGGAGAGCTTCAGCAGGATGCGTGCGAAGGCGGGGGCCATGGCCGCCGAGAGCGTATACGCGAGAGGGCGCCTACTGGCCCACTGCGAAGCGCACGAAGCGGCGGATGACCACGTTCTCGCCGGTGCTCGCGGCGAGCTCGTCGCGCAGCTGCTGCACGGTCTTCCCGTCGTATTTGGGGTCGTGCATCACCTGCTCGAGCAGCACGATCGTGGACAGCCACGAGTCGAGCTTGCCCGCCACGATCTTCTCGCGCACATTCTCCGGCTTCTCCGCGGCCTCCGCCTCGTAGATGCGCGACTCCGCGTCGCGCTGCTCCTGCGGCACGTCCTCGCGGTTCACGTACGCCACCGTCGGGGAGCCCGCGATCTGGATCGCGACCGCGCGCGCGAAGCTCACGAAGTCTTCGTTCTTGGCCACGAAGTCGGTGTTGCAGTCGACCTCCACGAGCACGCCCACCTTCGCGCCCGCGTGAACATACGCCTGGACCGTGCCCTCGGTGGCCGCGCGCTCGCCGAGATCCTGGATCTTCTTGCCCTGCCGCACGCGCAGGATCTCGATCGCCTTCTCGACGTCGCCCTGCGCCTCGGTGAGCGCCTTCTTGCAGTCCATCATCCCCGCGCCCGTGCGGTCGCGCAGGGCCTTCACGTCCTTGGCCGCGATCTCGACAGTGCTCATGCGCTCGCCTCCGCTTTCGTCTCGTCCGCCTGGGTCTCCTCGGCCGCCTGCGCGTCCTGCGCCTCGGCCTCGGGCTCCTGCGCCCCGGGGGCCTGCGCCTCGGGCTCCTGCGTCTCGGGGACCGCCGCCTCCGCGGCCGGCTGCTGCTCGGGCTCCGGGGCGGGGTCCGGCTCCGCCGGGGCAGGCTCGGGCGCGGGCTCGGCGGCGTCTGCCTGCGCGGGGGCGGGCTCGGGCGTCGCAGGCGCGCCCTGCGCCTCCGCCTGCCCGGCGTCGGTCTCGGGCGCGGCGGCCTGTGCCTGCGCCTCGGGCGGCGCCGGCGGCGCGTCGGCGGGCGCGGGCGGCGCCGGCGCGGCCGCCGCCTGGGCCTGCGCCTCGGCGACCCTCGCCGCCTCCTGGCGCGCGGCCGCGGCCTGCGCCTCGGCCTCGCGCGCGGCCTGTTCCTCGGCCTCGCGGCGCGCCTGCTCCTCGGCCTCGCGGCGGGCGCGCTCCTCCGCCTCGACGCGTGCGCGCTCCTCGGCTTCCTTGCGAGCGCGCTCCTCCTCGGCGCGGAACACGGCGTGGCCCTCGGAGACCACCTGGCCGATCGCCTGCGTGATCAGCGAGCACGAGCGGATCGCGTCGTCGTTGCCGGGGATCACGAAGTCGATGCCGTCGGGGTCGCA
Organism: uncultured Solirubrobacteraceae bacterium; assembly: GCA_963813685.1. Taxonomy (GTDB): domain Bacteria; phylum Actinomycetota; class Thermoleophilia; order Solirubrobacterales; family Solirubrobacteraceae; genus Palsa-744. The sequence goes on along the minus strand of CAWEZQ010000010.1, from coordinate 134,582 downwards.
GTTGGTGTCCACCAGGCCGATGATCGGGATCCGCAGCCGCTGCGCCTCTTTGACCGCGATCGCCTCGGTTTTCAGGTCGATCACGAAGATCGCGTCGGGCACGCGCTGCATGTTCTTGACGCCGCCGAGGTTCGCGCGCAACTTCATGAGGTCCGCCTGAGCGGCCATGCGCTCGCGCGTGGGCAGCAGCGCGAGCTGGCCCTCGGCCTCGTAGCGTTCGAGGTCGTGCAGCCGGCGGATCCGCTGGTTGATCGTCTGGAAGTTGGTCAGCAGCCCGCCGAGCCAGCGGTGGTTGACGTACGGCATGTCGGCCGCCTCGGCGACATCTCGCACGGTGTCGCGCGCCTGCTTCTTGGTGCCCACGAACAGAACCGTGCCGCCGCGGTGCGCGAGCTGCCCCACGAACTGCTGCGCCTGCGCCAGGAGCTGGGCCGTCCTGACCAGGTCGATGATGTAGATGCCGGCGCGCTCGCCATGAATGAAGCGCCGCATCTTGGGGTTCCAGCGTCGCGTCTGGTGGCCGAAATGAACGCCGGCCTCCAGCAGCTCCGCAATGCCAACGTCAGCCACGGGCCACTCCCTTTGTATTGAGTCTTGTGTGCTTCCGCGCGGACGGTGCGGACCCGGAGGCGCGGCCGGAGGGGCCGTCGTCGCCGGGCAGGGCCGCAAGCCGCTGCCGTGCGGGTCGAGGTTCGTCTGAGAGTCTCAGGATAGCCGCTCGGCGCGCTCGAGCGCCGCCCGCAGGTCGCTCGGGAGCGGCGATTCCACGTCGATTCGCTCGCCCGTGAGGGGGTGCTCGAAGGCGAGCCGCGCGGCGTGCAGGAACTGGCGCTCGAGGCCCAGCATGCCGGCGGTGCCGTACTCGGGATCGCCGCACACCGGATGCCCGATCGCCTGCAGGTGCACGCGGATCTGGTGGGTGCGGCCGGTGTCCAGGCGCAGGCGCAGCAGCGCGGTGCCCGCGAGCGCGCGCTCGAGCGTGAAATGCGTGCGCGCCTCGCGCGCGCCGGCGCCGCCGACCGCCATGCGCGTGCGCACCCTCGCGTGGCGCCCGATCGGCGCCTCGATCGTGCCGCTGCGCGCGGGCGGCACACCCTCCACCAGCGCGAGGTATTCGCGCGTGATCTTGCGCGCCGCGAGCGCCGCCTGAAGGCGCCGGTGGGCCTCCTCGCTGCGCGAGACCACCATCAGGCCCGACGTGTCGCGGTCGAGGCGGTGCACGATCCCCGCGCGCTCGGGATCGCCGCCGGCGAGCGCCGGCGCGAGCAGCTGGGCGAGCGTGTCGCTGCCGTGCCCGCGGCCGGGGTGCACCACCACGCCGGGGCCCTTGTCCACGACCAGCAGGTGCTCGTCGCTCCACGCGATCGTGAACGGCGCCGCGCCGTTCACCGGCGCGCGGCGCTCGAAGCCCGCGCTCCGGCGTGCTCGCCGGCGCCGCCGCCGTCGCCGGGCTTGCGCGAGCTGTCGATCACGATGAACAGCACCACCACGCCGAGCGTGATCGACGCGTCGGCGAGGTTGAACGGCGGCCAGCCGAGCGGCAGCTTGATGAAGTCGGTGACCGAGCCCGCGCGCACGCGGTCGAGCACGTTCCCGAGGGCGCCGCCGATCAGCATGCCGGTCGGCAGCCAGATCAGGGGGTGGCGCGCGTGCAGCGCGAAGTACACGAGCAGCACCAGCAGCGCGGCCCCGATCAGCACGGTCACCGCGAGATGGCTGCCCGGGAGGAAGCCGAAGGCCACACCGTGGTTGCGCGTGTCCACGAGCTCCACGCCCGGCAGGAATTTGTGTTCATCGCCCACCGCGATCGAGCTGCGCACCGCGTGCTTGCTGATCTGGTCGATCGCGATCACGGCGAGCGCCACGAGCAGCGCGTACAGCCACGGGCGCAGGCGCGCGGGCACCGCGCTCACGAGCCCGCCGAGCGGCGCGCGTCCCCCGTCCGTGCGGTCTGCGCTCGAGCGCACGCGCGCCTCCCCGAGGCCGCTAGCCGTGAATGAGGTTTTGGACAACGAGACTGTTGAGCAGCTGCAGCGAGATGATCGCGAGCAGCGGGCTGAAGTCGAGCCCGCCGAACGACGGCAGCACCCGGCGGAAGAGGCGCAGGAACGGTTCGCACACGTCGCGCAGGAACCCGAGGACAGCGTCGGAGGTGCGCGAGTAGGGCAGGCGCAAGCCGACCGCGAACAGCAGCTGCACCACGATGTACAGGATGATCAGCAGCGTGTACACGTAGATCAGCGCCGAGAGGAAGTTGGCGATCTCCGTGCGCGCGGTCGCGAGGATCATCGCGCGCTCCCCAGCACAGCGTCGAGTGCCGCGCTGAACGCCGAGCGCAGGCCCGCGCGCTCCAGCGCGTCGAGGCCGCGCGCCGTGAGCCCGCCGGGCGATGCGACCTCGCGGCGCACCGCGAGCGTGTCGTTGCCTCGCACGCGCAGCAGCTCCGCGGTCCCGGCGAGCGTCTGCACGACCAGCTCCGCGCCCTGCGATGCGGGGATGCCGGCGCGCACGCCCGCGTCGATCTGCGCCTCCGCCACGAGCGCCACGTACGCTGGCGCGCACGACATCAGCGCCATCGCGACGTCGAGGCGCGAGTCATCGAGCACGACCAGCGTGCCGAGCGAGGAGAACAGCTCGCGCACCGCCGCGTCGGTCTCCGCGTCCTGCGGCGCGTCCGCGGCCTGGACCACCGCGCCGCGCCTCACCTCGACGGGCAGCGACGGCATGATCCGGTACACGGGTTTGCCGGGGTAGGCCTCGTGCAGCGCCGCGAGCGGCACCGCGGCGAGGATCGAGGCGACCGCGCTCGCGCGCGGTGCGATCTCGCGCGCCACCTGCTCGAGCTGCGCGGGCTTGTGGCACAGCACCACGAGGTCGGCGCGCTCGGCGACCTGCTCGTTGGAGCCGAGCGCCTCGCCGCCGGTCTCCTGCGCGAGCGAGCGGGCGCGCTCGGCGATCGGGTCCGAGCACAGCACCGGGCGCCCCCAGCCGCGGGCCAGCGCGCGCGCCATGTTGCCGGCGCCGATCAGACCGACCTGCATCAGCGCCTACGACTGATTGAAGAAGCCCTTCTCGATCAGCCGAGCGCGCTCCTCCGCGGAGATCTCGACGTTGCGAGGGGTCAGCATGAACACCTTGTCGGCGATCCTCTGCATGCCGCCGTCGAGCGCGTACGTGAGGCCCGAGGCGAAGTCGATGAGGCGCTTGGCGAGGTCCGTTTCCGATCCCTGCAGGTTGAGGATCACGGGGATCGAGTCCTTGAACTTGTCGGCGATCTGCTGCGCGTCGTTGAACGACTTGGGCACCACCAGGTGCACGCGCACGTCGCCGTTGCCGCGGCCCGCCACCGGCTTCAGCACCGCCGCGCGCCCGCGCGCGCCGCGCGCCCCCGCGTCGGCGGGCTCGTCCTCGCCCCAGATGTCGTCGATCTCGTCGCGCCTGCGGCGCAGGCGGCGCACGTTGGGGCGCTCGCGGTAGCGGTCCTCGATCTCCGTCTCGGACGCGTCCTGGTCGTCGTATTCCTCGTGGTACTCCTCGGCGAGGCCGAAGTAAACGAGCGCGCTATGCCAAGAGTCGCGGAAGGACATCGCTACACGGGGTTCGCCCGGAGGGCCGGATTCCCTGCTGATGCTAGTGATTCGCGGCGCCTCAGTGGCCGCTCAACGGTACAGCTTCGTGCCGATGCGCACGATGGTGGCGCCCTCCTCGGCCGCCACCGCGTAGTCCTGCGAGGTGCCCATCGAGAGATGCTCGAGGCCGCGCTCGCGCGCTAGAGCGCGCAGCGCGGCGAACCACGGCCTGCTCGCCTCGGCGTCGGAGGCGATCGGCGGCATCGTCATCAGGCCCGCCACCGGGACCGGCGCGCGCGCGATCATCGCGTCGAGCTGCTCCGGCGGCACCCCCGCCTTGCCGGGCTCGCCCGACACGTTGACCTCGATCAGGATCGCGAAGCCCGGCCGGGCGCTGTCGCGGTGGCGCTCGAGCTCGCGCATCGCCGACTCCGACGCGACCGAGTGGATCAGCCGCGCGATCGGCACGATCGCGCGCACCCGCCTGCTCTGCAGCTGGCCGATGAAGTCCCACGTGAACAGCTCGCCGTGCTCGGTGAACTTCTGCTGCAGATCCTGCGCGCGGTTCTCGCCCACGAGCCGGATGCCGCCTTGCGCGAGCGCGGGCAGGTGCTCGCTCGCCACGTACTTGGTCGCCGCGAGCACCTGGATCTCGCCTCCGAACCCGCCCGCGCGCGCGTCGCCTCCGCGCGCGGCCGCGGCGGCGAGCTGTGCGCCGATGCGCTCGAGATTCGCGCGCACGCGCAGGGCGTCGGGCTCGATCAGCTCAACCACGCGACCACCGCCTGCCTGCCCGCGACCTCGCCTTCGCGGCGGTGCGAGAAGAAGCGCTCGTCGCAGATCGTGCAGCCGCCCTCGTGGCGAACATCGGCGACGCCCGCCGCGAGCAGCGCGTCCGAGGCGATCGCGCGCAGGTCGATGTTTCGCCCGTGGCGGTGCGCGCCGGCGAAGGCCGCGTGCACCTCCTCGCCCACCTCGTAGCAGCACGCGCCCGCGCACGGGCCGATCACCGCCACGAGATCGCCCGCGCAGCCGAGCTCGCGCAGCGCGCGCACCCCCTCCTCGAGCACGCCCGCCGACAGGCCGCGCCAACCCGCGTGGAGCGCGGCGACGGTGCCCTCGCCGGCGAGCGCGACCGGCACGCAGTCGGCGGCGAGCACCATCGCGCCCACGCCGCGCAGCGGCGTCGCCTGGCCGTCGGCGTCCGCGGGGCGCCGCGCACGCTCGCCCGGCGCGGGCGCGGGCGGCGGCTCGAGCACGCGTCGCACGCAGCTGCCGTGCACCTGGTATCCGCGCACGAGCGCGCTCAGGCCGAGCTGCCCTCGCAGCCGCTCACGGGCGCGCGCGCCCTCCTCGAAGCCCACGCCCGCGACGCTTGACATGTTTCCCTCCGCGCGCGCGCTGAAGAACGCCCGGGCGCCGCCCGGGAGCGGGACGGCGCGCTCGAGCGCCGGACGGGCGCTCACGCATCCTCCTCGAGCGCCGCGCGCAGCTCGGCCTCGCGGCCCTGCGCGTCGCCGTCGAGCTTGCGCGCGAGCGCGTGCTCGAGCCGGCGCCCCACCTCGGGGCCGGCGGCCACGCCCGCGCCGAGCAGGTCGTCGCCGGTGATCTCGAGCCGCACGCCGCGCCAGCGCGCGAGCCACTCGCGCGCGAGCTCCGCCGCGGGCGCCTGCTCGGGGGGCGCGAGCGCAGCCGCGATCGCCACCCCCTCCGCCGGCGTGTCGGCGAGCGCCTCGCGCACGCGCGAGGGGCGCGCGCCGCGCGCGAGCGGCGCGAGCAGGCCCGGCGCGTCGAGCGCGCTGCGCGCCGCGCGGTCGCGCACTGAGGCGGGGAACTCCATCGGGTCGAGCAGCGCGAAGATCGTCTCCCGTGCGTGCGCGCGCTCCCCGGACGCGAGCGGCAGCGCGAGCAGCGCGAGCAGCGCCACCGCGGCGCTCGCGTCGCTCGGCAGCAGCGCCAGCGTGCGCCGGGCGCCCGGCGCGTCGTGGCGCAGCCTCGGGTCGATCGCCGCGAGCACGCCCAGCGACGCGAGCGCGCCGAGCGCCGCCACCGGGTCGGGCTCCGCCAGCGCGAGGCGGAGCTCCGCGCCCACGCGCGAACGAGAGACCGTGTCGAGCGCGCCCGACGCGATCGCGCCCGCGGCCAGCTCGGCGGTGTGCTGCTCGGCGCCGAAGCGCAGGCGCGCGGAGTAGCGCGCGAGGCGCATCAGGCGCGTGGGGTCGTCGCTGAAGCTGCGCTCGTGCATCACCCGCAGCACCCCCGCCGCGAGGTCCTCGAGCGCGCCCGGCGCCTGCAGCACGCTTCCGCGCTGCTCGCCCTCGATCGGCACCGCGATCGCGTTCACCGTGAAGTCGCGGCGCAGCAGGTCCTGCTCGGCGCTGCCCGCGCGCACCTCCGGCAGCGCGCCCGGCGCGGGGTAGCTCTCGGCGCGTCGCTCGGCCACGTCGGTGCGTCCCCCGGGCCAGCTCACCGACGCGGTGCCGAAGCGCCCGTGCGCGCTCACCGCTGCGGCCGGGCCGAGCCGCGCGGCGAGCTCCCGCGCGAAGCCCTCGGCGTCGGCCGCTACCACCACGTCGAGCTCGCGCGGCTCTCGGCCCAGCAGCAGATCGCGTGCCGCCCCGCCCACGAGCGCGCCGTCGCCGCGCTCGCGCGCGAGCTGAGCGAGCTCGCGGCCACCGGGCCGCGCCTGCATCGCCTCGAGCACCCGCTCGCCGTCGGCGGCGCCGCCGTCCGGCACCGGCTAGGGGCCCTCGCCCCGCGGCCCGCCGGCCGCGCCCGCCTCCCGGTCCTCCTCGCCGGGTCGCACGGGGATGCCCTCCGCCGCGAGCTGTGCCTTGGCCTGCGCGATCGTGTGATGCCCGTAGTGGAAGATCGACGCGCACAGCACCGCGTCGGCGCCCGCGCGCAGCGCCTCGCCGAGGTGCTCGAGCCCGCCCGCGCCGCCCGAGGCGATCACGGGGACCGCCACCGCGGCGCTGACCGCCGCGGTCAGCTCGAGGTCGTAGCCCGCGTTGGTGCCGTCGCGGTCCATGCTCGTGAGCAGGATCTCCCCCGCGCCGCGCTCCACCGCCTCGCGTGCCCACGCGACGACGTCGCGGCCGGTGGGCGTGCGGCCGCCCGCGAGGTACGCCTCCCACGACCGCGTGCCGTTGCGCGCGCAGCCCCGCGCATCGATCGCGAGCACCACGCACTGCGCGCCGAAGTGCTCCGCGAGCTCGCCGAGCAGCGCGGGGCGCTCGAGCGCCGCGGAGTTCACCGACACCTTGTCGGCGCCCGCGTCCAGCACCGCCTGCACGTCTCGGACCGAGCGGATGCCGCCGCCGATCGTGAACGGCACGAACACCTCGTCGGCGGTGCGCCGCGCGAGCTGCGCGATCGTGTCGCGCTTCTCGTGCGTGGCGGTGATGTCGAGGAACACCAGCTCGTCGGCGCCCTCGCGGTCGTAGTGGGCCGCGAGCTCGACCGGGTCGCCCGCGTCGCGGATGTCGACGAATTCGACGCCCTTCACGACGCGCCCGGCGTCCACGTCGAGGCACGGGATGACGCGCTTGTAGTGCACGCGCCCACGGTATCGCCAGGCGCGCCGCGCCCGCGGCTTCGCCGGGGGCGCCGTGCGCGCGGCTCTCAGCCCTCGAGCGCGCGCAGCGCCTCGGCGACGGTGAAGCGGCGCTCGTAGAGCGCCTTGCCCACGATCACGCCCGCGAGCCCCTCGAGGCCCAGCTCCGAGCGCAGCGCCGCAAGCTGCTCGAGGTCGGCGAGCGCGCCGATCCCGCCGGAGTAGATCACGCTACCCTTCCCCGCCGCCCGTGCCGCCCAGATCGCCTCCTCGCGGTTGGCGCCCTCGAGCATGCCGTCGCGGTCGATGTTGGTGAACACGAACGTGCGCACGCCGCGCCCGCGCAGCTCCGCGAAGGCGTCGCGCGCGCGCACCTCGCTGCGCTGCAGCCAGCCGTGCGTCGCCACGTTCCCGTCGCGCACGTCGATCGACACGAGCACGCGCTCGGCGCCGTGGCGCGCGAGCGCCGTGTCGAGCATGTCGGGATCCGTGAACGCGGCGGTGCCCACCACCACCCGCTGCGCGCCCGCGTCGAGCGCCGCGGCGACCGACTCGGCGCTGCGCAGCCCGCCGCCGTACTGCACCGGCACGCCCAGCCCCGCGATCGCGCGAAGGTGCTCGAGGTTCGCGGGCTCGCCGCGCCTGGCGCCGTCGAGGTCCACCACGTGCAGCCAGCGCGCGCCCTGCGCCGTGAACGCGCGCGCCGCCGCGAGCGGGTCCTCGTCGTACACGGTGCTCGCGTCGAAGTCGCCGCGCACGAGGCGCACCGCGCTGCCCCCGAGGATGTCGATCGCCGGGAAGAGCCTCACCGGTGCAGCGGCGCGGGCGCGGGCGCGCAGATGCGCGCGAAGTTGGCGAGCATGCGTAGCCCCGCCGCCGATGACTTCTCGGGGTGGAACTGCACGCCGTAGAAGGAGCCGTGCTCGACCGCGCTCACGAACGGCTCACCGTAGTCCGCGGTGCCGAGCACGTCCTGCTCGCGCTCGGGCCGCGCCGCGAACGAGTGCACGTGGTAGAACGCGCAGCGCTCGGGGATGCCCTCGAGCAGCGCGGAGGGCCGGGTGAAGCGCACCTCGTTCCAGCCGATGTGCGGGAGCTTCAGTGCGCCCGGCTCGAGCGCGCGCACCTCGCCCGCGATCAGGCCGAGCCCCTGTGCGCCGCCGAGCTCGGTGGAGGAGTCGAACGCGAGCTGCATGCCGAGGCACACGCCGAGCACCGGCGCCCCCGCGGCCACGCGCTCGCGCAACAGCTCGTCGAGGCCGAGCTCGCGCAGGCGCTCCATCGCGCGCGGGAACGCGCCCACGCCCGGCAGCACGAGGCCCGCGGCCGCGCGCAGGCGCTCGTGGTCGCGGCTGACGCTCGCGCGCGCCCCCACGTGCTCGAGCGCCTTCTCGACCGAGCGGCGGTTGCCCATCCCGTAGTCCACCACCGCTATCTCCACCGGCGCCGAGAGGAGCGCCGGCTCCGAGGCGGGCGCGCTCATGCGGTGAGCGTTCCCTTGGTGCTCGGCACGCCGCTCTCCGCGGGGTCGAGCGCGGCCGCCTGGCGCAGCGCGCGCGCGAACGCCTTGAACGCCGCCTCGATCATGTGGTGGGCGTTGCTGCCGGCTTCCACGCGCAGGTGCAGCGTGAGCTTCGCGGCGGTGGCGAGCGCGCGGAAGAACTCCTCGGTGAGCTCGTGCTCGAACCCGCCCGTGGCGCCCGGCGGCAGGTCCGCCTCGAACAGCAGGAACGGGCGCCCGGAGATGTCCACCGCGCAGCTCGCGCGCGCCTCGTCCATGGGAATGGTGGCGGAGCCGTAGCGCGTGATGCCCGCGCGGTCGGCGAGCGCGCCGTCGAGCGCCTGGCCGAGCACGATCGCGGTGTCCTCCGCGGTGTGGTGCGCGCCGGTCTCGAGGTCGCCGCTCACCGCCACCTCGAGGTCGATGCTGCCGTGGCGCGCGAGCAGGTCGAGCATGTGGTCCAGAAAGCCCACGCCGGTGCTCCTCGCGCCCGCACCCGTGCCTTCGAGCGCGAGCTCGACGCGCACGTCGGTCTCACCGGTCTTTCGCTCTATGCGCGCGCTGCGGCTCATGGCCGTTGATTCTCGCGCACTCGCGCGAGCATCGACTCCGCGTGCACCTCGAAGCCCTCCGCCTGCGCGATCGGGACGCCCGCCGCCGCGAGCTGCGGCGCGCCCGCGCCGATGCGCACCTCGGCCATGCGCCTGCGGAAGTGCCGCGCCGAGAGCATCGACGCGAAACGCGCGGCGCCTGCGGTGGGCAGCACGTGGTTGGAGCCCGCCACGTAGTCGCCGAACGCGGTGGCGCTCTCGGCGCCCACGAACAGGCAGCCCGCGCAGCGCACCGAGCGCGCGAGCGACTCGAGCTCATCGCCGATCAGCTGCAGGTGCTCGGGCGCGAACGCGTTCGCGAACTCGATCGCCTCGCGCGCGCCGCCCACCTCCACGAGCGCGAGCGCCGCGTCGCCGACCGTGCGCCGATCGGGGGCCAGCAGCTCGAGCTGCGCGGCGAGCGCGTCGCACACCGCCGCGGAGGGGCTCGCGGCGACCACCAGGCTGCCCTCGCCGTGCTCGGCCTGCGCGAGCATGTCGAGCGCGGCCAGGCGCAGCTCCCGCTCGCCGCAGCCGGAGCCGAGCAGCACCAGCAGGTCGCTGGGGCCCGCGAAGCCGTCGATGCCCACGCTCGCGGAGAGCTGGTGCTTGGCCTCCTGCACGTACAGGTTGCCGGGCCCCACGATCACGTCCACGCGCTCCACGCTCTCGGTGCCGAGCGCGAGCGCCGCGATCGCGTGCGCGCCGCCCATGCGGTACACGCGCTCCACGCCGCACAGCCTGCACGCGCCGAGGATCACGTGATCCACCTCGCCGTCGATGCCCGGCGGCGCGCACACCGCCACGTCCACCACGCCCGCGGAGCGCGCCGTGACCACGCCCATCACCACCGTGCTCGGGTACGGCGCGCGGCCGCCCGGCACGTACACCGCCGCCGAGGCCACCGGCACCTCGCGCAGCTGCACGCGGTGGCCCTGCGGGAGATCCACGCGCACGTCGCCCGAAACGCCCGCATCGGCCACCAGCGCCACGTTGGCGATCGCCACCTGCAGGCCCGCCACGAGCTCGCGCGGGAGCAGCGTGATCGCCTCGTCGAGCTGCTCCGCGGCCACGCGCAGCGGGCGCGGCTCGGCGCCGCGCGTGTCGAAGCGCCGGGTGTAGTCGCGCACCGCGCCATCGCCCTCGGCGCGCACGCGCTCGATGATCTCGCGCACCGCCCCGTGCACCGACTCGCCGTCGGGCACGAGCGCGCGCACGTGCGCCGCCGCCGCCTGCGCGCCGCCGAGGCGCGCGAGCTCGCGCGCGTCGAGCCTCGTGAGCCGCATGTCAGGCGCCGCCGGCTACGGGAAGCGCGCGCAGCTGCTCCAGCAGCCCGTTGATCTGGGCCGCCTTGAGCTTGTGCGAGACGTGGTTGGCGATCAGCCGCGCGGTGCACACCGCGATCTCCTCGCGCACCACCAGGTTGTTCTCGCGCAGCGTGCTGCCGGTCGCGGTGAGGTCGACGATCGCCTCCACCAGGCCCGTGAGCGGCGCGAGCTCGACCGAGCCCTTGACCTCCACGATCTCGGCCTGGCGGCCGGTCTCCTCGAAGAAGCGCGCCGCCAGGCGCGGGTACTTGGTGGCCACGCGCACCACGCCGAGGCGGCGCAGCGCCTGAAGCGCGGGGTCGGGGCCCGCCTTGCTCGCGAGCACCATCGTGCAGCGCCCGTAGCCGAGGTCGAGCAGCTCGTACACCTCGCGGCCGCTCGTGCCGGGGCCGTGGGCGGTCTGCTCGAGCAGCACGTCCTTGCCGGTCACGCCGAGGTCCGCCGCGCCCGCCTCCACGTAAGTGGGCACGTCGGACGGGCGCATCGTGATCACGCCGATGTCCTCGAACAGCAGCTTGCGGTCGTTGCTGCGCAGCTCCGCGGTGTCGAGGCCGAGCGCGCCGAGCAGATCAACGGTGTCCTCGAACAGCGCGCCGCGCGGAACAGCGATCGTGAGGCCCTTCATCGAGCTCATCGCGCCGCTTCGCCCGCCGCGGCCTCGGCGAGCGCCACGAGCGCGCCCGTGCCGCGCTCCTCGCCCGCGAGCGCGATGTGCAGGCGGTCCACGCCCAGCGCGAAGCCCACCGCGGGGAGCGCGCGGCCGAAGCGCGCGAGCAGGTCGTCGTAGCGCCCGCCGCCGCCGATCGGCGCGCCGAGCGCGGGGTCGTACACCTCGAACACCGCGCCCGTGTAGTAGCCGATTTTGCGCACCAGGCCGAGGTCGAAGATGACGCGCGCCGCGACCGCCGGCTCGAGCAGCTCGAGCACGCTGCGCAGCCCGTTGACCGCGTGCTCCGCCGGGGCGGGCACATCCGCGAGCACCTCCTCTCCCCCTCGCCGCTGCGGGACGGAGAGCAAGAGCTCCGCCGCACCGGCCGGCAGGCCGGCCTCAAAAAGACTCTGCTCGAGGCCCACGAAGTCGCGCATCACGAGAGAACCGAGCAGGTCCGCGCGAGCCTGCTCGGGGACGTTCAGGCTGGCCATCAAGGCGGGGAACAGCGACGCGTCGCCGAGGCCGATGCGGTAGTCCTTCAGCCCCGTCGCGTCGAGTGCGTGGGCGAGCACCGTGAGCGCCTCCGCGGTCCCGTGCGGCGCCGGCGCGCCGATCAGCTCGATGCCCGCCTGCAGCAGCTCGCGCTGCTGGCCGCGCTGCGGGCGCACCCCGCGGTAGCAGTGCGCGAAGTAGCAGAAGCGCAGCGGCGGCTCGCTCGCGGCGTAGCGCGTCGCCACCACGCGCGCGATCGGCACGGTCATGTCCGAGCGCAGCACCAGCACGTCGCCGGTCTCGTCGAACACGCGGTAGGAGGGCCGCGCCTCCGCCATGTCGGCGCGCTCCAGCACGCTCTCGTACTCGAGCGCGGGCGTGTACACCTCGCCGTAGCCGTGGCGCTCGAACACGCCGCGCAGCGTGTCGGTTATCGCGCGCACCTCGCGCGTCTCGTCGGGTAGCACGTCGCGCGTGCCGGAAGGGATCGGATGGATCATCACGATCCGAGGTTACGCGTGAACAGGCTCCGTGGCCACGCGCTCGATGCGTGCGCCCAGCTCGCGCAGGCGCTCGTCGATGCGCTCGTAGCCACGGTCGATCTGGCTGATGTTGCCGATCTGGCTCGGACCCTCCGCGCACAGCGCCGCCAGCAGCATCGCCATACCCGCTCGGATGTCCGGCGACTCGAGGCGCTCGCCGCGCAGCCGCCGCGGGCCCGTGATGATCGCGCGGTGCGGGTCGCACATCACGATGTCGGCGCCCATCAGGATCAGCTTGTCGGTGAAGATCAGCCGGTTCTCGAACATCCACTCGTGCACCAGGATCGAGCCCTCCGCCTGCGTCGCGAGCGCCACCGCGATCGACGTGAGGTCCGCGGGGAACGCGGGCCACGGACCGTCCTGGATCTTGCTCTTGTACTCGCCCACGTCAGCCTGCACCACCAGCTTCTGGGCGCCCGGAACGAGCAGGTCGTTGCCGGAGAGCTCGCTGTGCAGCCCCAGGCGCTCGAACACCAGGCGGATCATGCGCAGGTCGCCCGGGACCGTGTCCTTGATGCGAAGCTCGCCTCCCGTCACGCCCGCGAGCGCCATGAAGCTGCCGATCTCGATGTGGTCCGGCGCCACCTCGTGCTCGCACCCGTGCATGCGCTCCGCGCCGTTGACAGTGATCAGGTTCGAGCCGATCCCCTGGATGTCCGCGCCCATCTTCACGAGCATTCGCGCGAGGTCCTGCACGTGCGGCTCGCATGCCGCGTTGCCGATCACCGTGGTGCCCGGCACCAGCGCGGCCGCCATCAGCGCGTTCTCCGTCGCCATCACCGAGGGCTCGTCCATGAACACGTCGCTCGGGTGAAGCCCCCTGGGCGCGCTCAGCACGATCTCGCCGTTGCAGTCCGCCTGCGCGCCCATCGCGCGGAACGCGTCGAGGTGCGGGTCAAGGCGCCTGCGGCCGATCACGTCGCCGCCCGGCGGCGGCATCACCGCGCGGTGGAAGCGCGCGAGCAGAGGCCCCGCGAGCAGGAACGAGGCGCGGATCAGCTCCGCGAGCTCGCGCTCGATCTCCACCTGGTGCACGTTGGCCGCGCATAGCGCCACCTCGTTGGGGCCGCGCCAGGTCACGTCCACGCCGATCTCGCGCAGGATCGCGAGCATCGCCTCCACGTCGCGGATGCGCGGCACGTTGCGCACGATCACCTCGTCGGAGGTGAGCACCGACGAGGCTAGGATCGGCAACGCGCCGTTCTTGTTCCCCGCCGGCACCATCGTGCCCGATAGCGGAACGCCGCCTTCGATGTGGAACTTCTCCATGAGCTTGGCACGCCGCCTGATTCGCGGCCACGTAGGCGCGTTCGTGCGGCGCCCGGCAAGCGTAACAGCCATCTCAGGTCCCAAGTTCGCGGCCCGCGGCGCCCCACCTGCATCGGCGGCCCGATCGTCTCGGCGACCGCCGCCCGTGGGCGTCCGTGCAATCCACGTTGCAGTTTTGAGGCGAGGAAATCGGCATGAGAATGCGGTTTTCCGGGCTCGGGGCGGTGCCGTACACACGTTCGCCTCCGATCCGTCCGGAAGCGAGCATACCTTGCGAACACATGTTCTGCATGCCGCGGACACCAACGCTTGCGCAGCGCGTCGCCGGTGCGCTCCGCACGACCCGCTCGTTCCTCACGTTCGAGGACGGCTGCGAAGTCGGCTGGGAGGTCGACGGGGACGAGCGACTCGAGGTCGTGCACCCGCACCGGACGGCGCTGCGCGGGCGCTCGGCCCGCACGCGTGCCGGCCAGCCCGCCCCCGCGCCGCAGGTGTGCGAGTGCCCCGTGGGCGAGCGCGCGCGGGCGTGGGACCGCACGGCGGTGCGGGGCGGCCAGGTGGCGCGCGCGGCGCGCGGGCGTGCGGTGCGCTGCGGCTGAGGCGGGCCCGGGAGGCCCCGCCGGCGGCGGTTTGACCCGCCGGGTGGCCTACGCGAGCGCGCGCGGCGGCTACGCTCGGGCGCGGGACTGAAGCGATCGAGACGGGAGGCGAGGCGATGCAGCAGCGGGTCAGCCTGGTGACGCTCGGGGTGTCCGACATCGACCGGGCGCGCGCGTTCTACGAAGAGCTCGGCTGGCGCTCGCGCACGCCGCGCGAGCAGGGCGTGGTGTTCTTTCAGAGCGGTGGCATGGTGCTGGCGCTGTGGGGGCGCGAGCAGCTCGCCGAGGACTCGGGGGTGCAGGACGCGGGCGGCTACGGCGGGGTCACGCTCGCCCACAACCTGCGCTCGCCCGCGGAGGTGGACGAGCTGATGGCAAGAGCCGCCGCGGCCGGAGCGCGCGTTGCGCGCGCCGCCGGCGAGACGTTCTGGGGCGGGTATTCGGGGGTGTTCGTCGACCCCGACGGGCACCCGTGGGAGGTCGCGCACAACCCGCACTGGACCGTCACCGACGACGGCGACGTGGTGCTGCCCGCCTGACGCGTGCGCGCGCGGGCGCCCCGGGCGCGCTGCGTCGCCGGCGCGTGTCCGTGGATGCGCCGCTACAGTCGTGGCGATGGCGTGTCGTCGCGCACCGGTTGTGAGGGCGGTCGCATGTGTGCTGGCCTCGAGCTCGCTCTGCGTGCACGCGCTGTCCGGCACCGCTCTCGCCGTGCCGCGCTCGTACGCCACGGAAATCGCCACGCGCGAAGCCCTCGCCGGGCATCAAGCCGCCGCACAGCTCGCATCGCTCGCGCTGCCGCCGGGGTCGGCGCAGTCGGCCGCGGAGCCGGCGGGCGATGGCGGCTTTCTCGCGCACCCCTCGTTCGACGCGTCGGGCGCGCTGCGCAACGTGGTCGGCGAACACCGATGGTGGATCGTTCCCGGCGCCCCCGCGCAGGTGCTCGCGTATGTGCACGAACACCTGCCGAGCGGCGCCACGTGGCGGAGCGGGGCGTATCCGCCCGCCGACGTGCCGCCGCACGAATCCGCGATCCTGCGCTGGCCCGAACGCGCGGGCCTGCTCGGCGAACGCGTGCTCACGCTGCGCGTCGCCCAGCTCTCGGCCTCGCAGACCGGCGTGCGCGCCGACGCCCAGGTCCTGTGGCTCGTTCCCGCCGTGCAGGTTCCGCAGGGGGCTCGCGTGTTGCGCGTCACCGCCCGGCTCAGCGGGCCGCGCCACGGGAGCAAACGCACCGTCACGGTTCGCTCCGCGCGGCTGATCGGAAAGCTCACGGGCCTCATCAACGCGGCGCACGAGACCGCGCCGTCTTTCCTGCCGCGGAGCTGCCCCGCAGGGTTCGGGACCGTCTCCCTTACGTTCCTGCGGCGTGCCGGCGGGCCGCCGCTCGCCAAGGCCAGCGTCTCCGTGGGCGGCTGCGGCGGCGTGATCGTCCAGATCCCCGGCCGGCTGCCCGTCCCGCGCGAATCGTCTCCGCAGCTCATACGCGCGCTCGAACCGCCGCTCGGGCTTGCGCTGCCCTAGACGCGGACGGAAGCCCTGCCGATACGCGAACGGGCCGCACTCGGCGGCCCGTTGTGGCGAAAAAACCGGCGGCGTCCTACTCTCCCAGGCCCTTTCAAGCCAAGTACCATCGGCGCTGAGAGGCTTAACTTCTCTGTTCGGAATGGGAAGAGGTGTTTCCCTCTCGCTAGAACCACCGGAAAAAGGCGAGAGACCGCGCTTCCCGGTCCTTCAAAACTGCACAGTCGCCACCCGAGTATCGGGAAAAGAAAATCCGTCAAGCCCTCGACTCATTAGTACCGGTCTCCTACGGACGTCACCGTCCTTCCAGATCCGGCCTATCAACCTGGTGGTCTACCAGGAGTCTTACTCCCTCAAGGGGATGGGAGAGCTCATCTTGAGGCCGGCTTCCCGCTTAGATGCTTTCAGCGGTTATCCGATCCACACGTAGCTAGCCTGCTATGCCCTTGGCAGGACAACAGATACACCAGAGGTGCGTTCATCCCGGTCCTCTCGTACTAGGGACAAATCCTCTCAACTCTCCAACGCCCACGGCAGATAGGGACCGACAGTTTTGTTACTCGCAGGCTCGTTCAAGCCTGCGGGCCAGGTCATTTCTGCCTGACTCTGCATGTCGCCATGCAGCTCGGACTGTATCTTCGCGGAGGCATCACTCTCCGCGTTCGGCGTACAGTCTCTGAGGATTCTGGACGCGGGCGATCACATCGCCCCAGCGCACGCTTCTGTATCGGCCGGCGCCGTTCATTGACAGCGCCTGCTCCAACAGCCTGACGAAGCCGTCAGGATTACGATGTACATCTCTCGCCATAGCTCGCACGATGGTCGCGAGATGTAGCTATCCAGCCTTTCCTGCTGATTGTCCGCACCCGACACATTGTCACGGTATCGCCCACTTGGGACGTTACTCGTAGCGCGGGATACTCGGATTTTCCAGCATATAGCCGAATTTATAGACAGCAACGGAATTTACTGTCTCACGACGTTCTGAACCCAGCTCGCGTACCGCTTTAATGGGCGAACAGCCCAACCCTTGGGAGCTACTTCACCCCCAGGATGCGACGAGCCGACATCGAGGTGCCAAACCGGGCCGTCGATGTGGACTCTTGGGCCCGATAAGCCTGTTATCCCCGGAGTACCTTTTATCCGTTGAGCGACGGCACTTCCACTTGCTACCGCCGGATCACTAAGACCTGCTTTCGCACCTGCTCGACTTGTCAGTCTCGCAGTCAAGCTCCCTTACTACCTTTACACTCTACACACGATTTCCAACCGTGATGAGGGAACCTTTGTGCGCCTCCGTTACATTTTGGGAGGCGACCGCCCCAGTCAAACTACCCGCCTGGAACTGTCCAGCGCCCGGATTCACGGAACGCTGTTAGAGATCCAATACACCAAGGGTGGTATCTCAAGGTTGGCTCCACGCCAGCCGCAACCGGCGCTTCAAAGCCTCCCACCTATCCTGAGCGAAATGCATCGAACCCCAATACCAAGTTGTAGTAAAGGTTCACGGGGTCTTTCCGTCTAGCCGCGGGTACTCGGCATCTTCACCGAGACTGCAATTTCACCGAGCCCCTCGTTGAGACAGCGCTGAAGTCGTTACGCCATTCGTGCAGGTCGGAACTTCGCGTTTCCTCTCGTTACCGAGAGCGCAGACTATCCCTTCACCTCATCCAGCACCCGTAGAAGCGTCTCGCGCGAGTAGCGGCGACGACCCAGGTTCAACTGGACCGCCACATCCACGATCTCGCGCAAGCCATTCCGCTGCAGATGATCGCCTTGTTCGATCATCCCGCATACAACCGAGAAGCCTGCACAGCTCCTCGCCTTGCATCCCCGCAGGGGGTGGCGCTCGAAGTGCGGAAGGATCCTTGCGGTGAGATCGCCGGTCGAACGCACCTCATACTTGAAGGTGCGATCGCCCTTCGACTCACGAATCCATCCGCAACCGAAGAACGCTTGCAGATCCTCGAGCAGTGGACGGTCCCGTTCGTTCAGCGAAACCGAGAACGACGGCCTCACCTCGAGGCCTGTCCGCAGCTTCGCTCGGATCGCGAAGGAGATGCAGAAGCATCCCTCGCCATCGACGAGACCGGTCACGTACCAAGGATCCAGCGGCACTGCTGCTTCATAGGCGCCTTGTCTTGCGATGAGGGCCGGCGTATTGCGCATCACATGGATTTCCGACGTCGTCGCCGGAGCGTGACACGCCTCTCCTTTCGGATCAGTCGTTAGGGGGTCACTAGGACTTCCCTCGGGATTGCCCTTCCGCCGCTGGCGGGAGGGTTTCCCCGATATGAGCCGGTTCTCGACCGCCTCTCGCGAGGCGGCGGGGCAAGTGTTGTGCTTACCCGACAAGGAATTTCGCTTATCGTCTTACTCAGAACGTCTCTGAGCGGCTCGCGCGTCCTTGTGCACCGCGCAAACCCTGCATGTCGCCATGCAGATGGGACCATCTCATGATCCAGTGTCCTGGACCTCTGGCGTATGGTCTCTGAGGATTCTGATCAAGTCGTGTCTGGGCTTTTCTCGATTCATCGTCTGAGTGATTTCGGCGATGTCCGCAAGGCCCGAATGGGTCCGATGGACTCCGGTCTCAATCAACTCCACACAGCGCGCGAACTTTTCGAAATCGCGCTGCTTTGCCGAACGCAGCTGGTGCGCCGTGAAGAACGGGATGATCGTGTCGATCAAGTCGCTCCGACGGCGAACCACGAATCGATTCAGGTTCTCTCGGTGGCTGTCGTGGCGCCGGTTGGCGATCACGCTTCCCACTCCGAAGAAGCTCATGAGCTCGTGTAAACATGAGACGCTCTTCGCGCTCTGCGTTACGGCGAACTCATGGGCCACCTGATACCCGGTCCTGTAGCCCTTGCGGCCCGTCCGCGATGGTTGCCGGACAAACCCAATGGAGAAGCAGCCCTCTCCGTCTACAAAACCTAAAACCCAGCCGACCTGAATCAGTCTTTCCTGCTGATTGTCTGCACCCGACACATTTTCACGGTACTGCCCGCTTGGGACGGTACTCGTAGTGCGGGATGCTCAGAGTTTCCAGCATATGGCCAGATGCTCACCGCATGGTTACCCATGCGGAGGGCAGCGATCTACCTTAGGACCGTTATAGTTACGGCCGCCGTTTACCGGGGCTTAGCTTCGCTGCTTCGGACCGAAGCCCTAACAACTCCACGTAACCTTCCGGCACCGGGCAGGCGTCAGCCCCTATACGTCGTCTTTCGACTTAGCAGAGACCTGTGTTTTTGGTAAACAGTCGCTTCAGCCTATTCACTGCGGCCCTCTCGGGCTCCACTCGCGAAGAGCTTCACCCTACTAGGGCGCCCCTTATCCCGAAGTTACGGGGCGATTTTGCCGAGTTCCTTAACGAGGGTTATCTCGATCACCTTAGTATTCTCTACTTGCCCACCTGTGTCGGTTTTGGTACGGGCACGCACTTCCTCCCTAGAGGATTTTCTTGGAGGTTTGGCGTCAGGGAGTCGCCGGCTTTACGCCAGCTCACATCGCACCTCAGGTTATTGCAGCCCCGCATTTGACAAGGGCCGCCCCTACATGCTTGTCCCAGGACAACCATCGCCTGGGTTCCCCTAGCCTACCTCGTCCCCCCATCGGTCAAACGGAAGCGACGTGGTACAGGAATATCAACCTGTTGGCCATCGACTACGCCTTTCGGCCTCGCCTTAGGTCCCGACTAACCCTGAGCAGACGAACTTTACTCAGGAATCCTTGGGCAATCGGCGGAGAGGATTCTCACCTCTCTTTCGTTACTCATGCCGGCATTCTCACTTCCCA
The DNA here is from genome assembly GCA_963813685.1 of uncultured Solirubrobacteraceae bacterium. Lineage (GTDB taxonomy): Bacteria > Actinomycetota > Thermoleophilia > Solirubrobacterales > Solirubrobacteraceae > Palsa-744. The sequence continues at coordinate 115,159 of CAWEZQ010000010.1, read as the reverse complement.
CGCCTCCACGGCTGGCTCACGCCGCCGCTTTACTGGCGTGGGAACGCTCTCCTACCGCGCGATCGGTCCGAAGACCTCACGCACCCGCAGCTTCGGTGACTAGCTTGAGCCCCGTTACATTGTCCGCGCTCGAACACTTGACCAGTGAGCTGTTACGCACTCTTTCAAGGATGGCTGCCTCTAAGCCAACCTCCTGGTTGTCTATGCACTCGAACATCGTTTCCCACTTAGCTAGTACTTAGGGACCTTAGCTGGCGGTCTGGGCTGTTTCCCTTTTGACGCTGAAGTTTATCCCCCAGCAACTGACTCCCGGAGTAAACGTGACTGGTCTTCGGAGTTTGCCTGAAGTCGGTAACCTGGTAGGGCCCCTAATCCAAACAGTGCTCTACGGCCAACACGCAATTTATCCGAGGCTATACCTAAATATATTTCGGAGAGAACCAGATATCACTGAGCTTGATTAGCCTTTCACTCCGACCCACAGGTCATCCGCCCAGTTTTCAACCTAGGTCGGTTCGGCCCTCCACGAGGTCTTACCCCCGCTTCAGCCTGCCCATGGGTAGCTCGCTCAGTTTCGGGTGTACCGCCTACGACTATGTCGCCCTATTAGGACTCGCTTTCGCTACGGCTCCGCTCATCGCTTAACCTTGCCGCAGACGAGTAACTCGCCGGCTCGTTATGCAAAAAGCACGCGGTCACAGGACAAGCCTGCTCCCACCGCTTGTAGGCACGCGGTTTCAGGTACTATTTCACTCCCCTTCCGGGGTACTTTTCACCTTTCCCTCACGGTACTAGTCCGCTATCGGTCACCAAGTAGTACTTAGCCTTGGAGGGTGGTCCCCCCAGGTTCAGTCCGCGTTTCACGGGAGCGGACTTACTCAGGAACGCCTGACAGGAGGCCGTGCAGTTTCGTCTACGGGACGATTGCCCTCTATGGTGCGCGGTTCCACACGCTTCGACTACCACACGACTTTGTAACTCCTGCCGGATCGAGCATGACCCGGAACAGGCGCCCTACAACCCCCAACGGACAACGCATGCTCGCTTACATCCGCCGGGTTTGGGCTCTTCCCTTTTCGCTCGCCACTACTCAGGGAGTCTCTGTTGATTTCCTTTCCTCGGGGTACTGAGATGTTTCACTTCCCCCGCTTGTCTTCCGCCGGCCTATGTGTTCAGCCGGGGATAACGCCGCATTACCAGCGCTGGGTTTCCCCATTCGGGAATCCACGGGTCAAAGGCCATTCAGCGCCTCACCGTGGCTTATCGCAGCCGTTCACGCCCTTCATCGACTCTTGGTGCCAAGGCATCCACCGTGTGCCCTTACTATCTTGACGGTGATTCTCGGCCCAGCGTGACTGTGTCACACCGGGCTCGGTGATACCCGTTTTTCAGCCGCCGCTTATCGATGGCGGCTGATGTGGCTTCTGTGCAGTTTTCAAGGACCGTGGAGAGCGCTTTTACGCCGGCCGGGCCTCGCGTACTGTCGAGCCGCTCGAGCTGAGCGGCCCCGCGGAGGCCGGCGGGCGCCGGTCTCTCAAAACTCAACAGCATGCTGGACATGTAGCGGCGTCCGCGCTCTTCGCCCTCCGAGAGCAGTGTTGGAGGGCGCCGGCACGAGGCCGTCCAGCCAGGTTCGGTCGACATGCTAGGCCCGGCCCCGCGGCGTCTTGCGACGGCGCGAGCGCCGGGGCACCAGTAGGTGCTCCCTAGAAAGGAGGTGATCCAGCCGCAGCTTCCGCTACGGCTACCTTGTTACGACTTCACCCCAGTCACGAGCCCCACCTTCGACGGCTCCCTCCCAAAAGGGTTAGGCCACCGGCTTCGGGTGTTGCTCACTCCCGTGGTGTGACGGGCGGTGTGTACAAGGCCCGGGAACGTATTCACCGCGGCAGTGCTGATCCGCGATTACTAGCAACTCCGCCTTCATGCAGGCGAATTTCAGCCTGCAATCCGAACCGAGACGCACTTTAAGGGATTCGCTCCACCTCGCGGTATCGCAGCCCTCTGTATGCGCCAATGTAGCACGTGTGTAGCCCTGGACATAAGGGGCATGATGACTTGACGTCATCCCCACCTTCCTCCGGTTTGTCACCGGCAGTCTCGCATGAGTCCCCAACTAAATGCTGGCAACATGCGACGGGGGTTGCGCTCGTTGCGGGACTTAACCCAACATCTCACGACACGAGCTGACGACAGCCATGCACCACCTGTGAAAGCGCCCCGAAGGGAAGACGTGTTTCCACGCCGGTCACTCACATGTCAAGCCCAGGTAAGGTTCTTCGCGTCGCGTCGAATTAAACCACATGCTCCGCTGCTTGTGCGGGCCCCCGTCAATTCCTTTGAGTTTTAGCCTTGCGGCCGTACTCCCCAGGCGGGCAACTTAATGCGTTAGCTTCGACACGGGGGGAGTCGACACCCCCCACATCTAGTTGCCATCGTTTACAGCGTGGACTACCAGGGTATCTAATCCTGTTTGCTCCCCACGCTTTCGCGTCTCAGCGTCAGTCACGTCCCAGCGAGCTGCCTTCGCCATTGGTGTTCCTCCTGATATCTGCGCATTTCACCGCTACACCAGGAATTCCACTCGCCCCTTCCGGACTCTAGCCCGACAGTATCCACCGGCATTCCAGGGTTGAGCCCTGGACTTTCACAGCGGACTGGTCGGGCCGCCTACACGCTCTTTACGCCCAATAATTCCGGACAACGCTTGCACCCTACGTATTACCGCGGCTGCTGGCACGTAGTTAGCCGGTGCTTCTTGTGAAGGTACCGTCACTCCAGCCGACTATTCATCGGCGAAGCTTCGTCCCAACTGAAAGGGGTTTACAACCCGAAAGCCGTCTTCCCCCACGCGGCGTTGCTGCGTCACGCTTTCGCGCATTGCGCAAGATTCCCCACTGCTGCCTCCCGTAGGAGTCTGGGCCGTGTCTCAGTCCCAGTGTGGCTGATCGTCCTCTCAGACCAGCTACCCATCGGAGCCTTGGTGAGCCGTTACCTCACCAACAAGCTAATGGGCCGCGGGCCCATCTCGATGCGGAGGCCGAAGCTTCCTTTCCCCTTGCGGGCACATCCGGTATTAGCCCGAGTTTCCTCGGGTTGTCCCAGTCATCGAGGCAGGTGACCCACGTGTTACTCACCCGTTCGCGGCTCTGCCCCAGGGCAAGCCCTGGTTCGTCGCTCCACTTGCATGTGTTAGGCACGCCGCCAGCGTTCGTCCTGAGCCAGGATCAAACTCTCCGTGAAGAACTTCACGAAAAGCTGTCATGGAGTTCTCCCAACCACCTGCGGCAAGCCGCCGGCGGCCGGGATGGGCGGGACCTATACACATGGGTCCCGAACCATGACGGGGTACTGCTCTACTTGACTCTTTGCCGCCACCGAGACGCGCGCCGGCCTGAGGCCGGCCGTCCCGTGGCGGGTCGAACCTGGACGCTATCCACGGCCGAGAAAGGCCGCGGATGCGCATGCTGTTGAGTTTTCAAAGACCGCCAAGCCTCGCCAAAGGGGGGTTCCTCTCGAGGAGACCTGCCCGGCCACACGCCCGAGGGCGTCTCGAGGCCGACCGCGGAGTATAGCGCGCAAGCGACCACGCCCGCCGGCCGGCTGGGCGCGGCGGCTCCCGGCGCGACGCAGCGTACACGCCCCTGCCGACGGCGCGCGCGACGGCTCGCCCAGGGGCGTGCGTCCCCGCCCTCACCCCCGCCGCAGCCGCACGAAGCGGCGCTTGCCGACGCGCAGCACCTGGCCGTCGGCGCGATCGCATGCCACGTCGTGCTCGCCCGCGGCGAGCGCCTGCTCGGCGAGCGTCACGCCGCCCTGGTCGATCAGCCGCCGCGCCTCCGAGCGCGAGAGCCCGAACACGCTCGCGATCACGCCCGGCAGGTGCACGTGGCCGTTCTCGCACGCAAAGCCCGCCTCGTCGATCCGCTCGGGCTCGCCGCGCTGCACGAACACGCGGTCGAACGCGCGCTCGGCCTCCTGCGCGTCCTTCTCGGAGTAGAGCCACGTCACCAGATCCCGCGCGAGCGCCCGCTTGGCGTCGCGCGCCGGCACTCCCCCGCCCGCGCCGCTCCCCACGGCGCCACCGCTTGCGCCGCCCGTCCCATCCTCCTCGCCCGGCGCGCCAGCCGCTCCGTCGAGCAGCAGCCGCCGGTACTCGCCGATCGCCTCGTCGGGGATGGCCATCGTCTTTCCGTAGATCTCCTCGGGCGGGTCGGTCACGCCGATGTGGTTGCCGAGCGACTTGGACATCTTGCGCTGCCCGTCGGTGCCCACGAGGATCGGCATCGTCATGATCGCCTGCTGCGGGCGCCCGTACGCGCGCTGTATGTCGCGGCCGAGCAGCAGGTTGAACTTCTGGTCGGTGCCGCCGAGCTCGACGTCGGCGTCCACCATCACGGAGTCATACCCCTGCAGCAGCGGGTAGAGCAGCTCCAGCATCGACACGGGCTCGCGCGCGGCGAGCCGTTTGGAGAAGTCCTCGCGCTCGAGCAGCTGCGCGGCCGTGGTGGTTCGCGCGAGCGCGAGCACGTCGCTCATCGGCATGTCGAGCCATTCGCCGTTGCGGCGCACCTCGAGCAGCCGCTCCTCGTCATCGAGGATGCGCAGCGCCTGCTCCTGGAAGGTGGCGGCGTTGGCTTCGATCTCCTCGTCTGAGAGCATCGGGCGAAGGGCGGTGCGGCCCGACGGGTCGCCGACGCGCGCGGTGTAGTCGCCGACGATCAGCACGACCCGGTGCCCCGCGTCCTGGAACTGGCGGAGCTTTCGCAGCACCACCGCGTGGCCGAGGTGGATGTCGGGCGCGGTGGGGTCGATGCCGAGCTTCACGCGCAGCTGGCGGCCCTCGCGCGCGGCCTCGCGCAGGCGCTCGGCGAGCGCGCCGCGGGGCAGGCTGTCGACGGCGCCGGAGGCCAGCTCCACGGCGCGCCGCGAAGCGTCGTCGGCGGCCTCGTCGTGGGCGTTCGCCATGGGAGCGCAATGCTAGACTCTCGCCCGCGCCAGGGGGTATCAGCGCCCCGCGGCCGAGCCGGCGCCGCCATCGGGTCTGGACCCTCCGCGCGCCACGCACGAAGGGACCGGCTGCGCCCTCCGCCTATGAGCGCGACGATCGCCCCCGACATACCGCCCGCACCGTCGCCGGCGCCGAAGCCGCGCGTGAAGTGGCTGCGCCTGATCGCGATCCTGTTCGCGGTGCTGCTGCTCGGCGGCGTGTCGTTCGTGTTCGGCGTGTTCGTGTCGATCGTCTCGGACCTCCCCTCGCTGACGCGCTTCGCCCAGTTCAAGGAAGCCAAGAGCTCGGTGCTGCTCGACGACACGGGCCAGCAGATCGGCACGATCAGCCAGCAGAACCGCATCATCGTCACGCCCAATCAGATCCCGCCGATCGTCAAAGAGGCGGTGATCTCGATCGAGGACAAGCGCTTCGAGACGAACAGCGGGATCGACATCCGCGGCATCGTGCGCGCGCTGGTGGCCGACGTCAAACACGAGAGCGGCGTGCAGGGCGCCTCCACGATCGAGCAGCAGTTCATCAAGAACGCGCTGCAGGCGCAGTCGCACCGCACGATCCTCGAGAAGCTCCGCGAGGCCGCGCTGGCCTACCAGCTCTCGCACAAGTGGTCCAAGGAAAAGATCCTCACCGCGTACCTGAACACGATCTACTTCGGCGACGGCGCGTACGGGATCGAGGCGGCCGCCGAGACGTACTTCGGCCGCGACGTGAACCATCTCGGCTGCGGCACGCCGGGGCACGAGCTGTGCGTGGAACAGCTCGCCCCGTGGGAGGCAGCGCTGCTCGCCGGCATCATCCAGTCGCCGTCCGCGTACAACCCGGTGGACGACCAGACGCTCGCGCGCCTGCGCCGCAACACGGTGCTGCGCCAGATGCTCGAGCAGGGCTACCTGACCCGCCACGAGTACGGCGAAAGCGTCGCCCAGGCGCTGCCCTCGCCGCACGAGATCCAGGCGCCCGAGGAGCAGCCGATCGACGGCGTGGACGTGGGCTACTTCACCAGCTGGGTGCAGCAGCAGGTGATCGAACGCTACGGCCAGCGCGCGTTCTACGGCGGCCTGCGCGTGAAGACCACGCTCGACCTGTCGCTGCAGCGCGCGGCCGAACAGGCGGTCAACAACTACCTCGAATACTCCGGCGGCCCCACCGCGTCGCTGGTGGCGATCGAAAACTCCACCGGCAAGGTGCGGGCGATGGTGGGCGGGCGCGACTACAACGAAAGCCCGTTCAACCTGGCCACCGAGGGCGAGCGCCAGCCCGGCTCCTCCTTCAAGGCGTTCGACCTCGCGGCGGCGCTCGAGGACGGGGTCTCCCCCGAATCGGTGTGGGAATCCAAGCAGAAGGAATTCCTCGTGCGCGGGCCCAACGGCAGGGAACGCTTCGTGGTGCACAACGACGAAGGCGCGTACTCGGGGTCGAACACGCTGACCGGAGCCACGGCCTTCTCCGACAACTCGATCTACGCCGAAGTGGGGCTCAAAGTCGGCACGCGGCGGATCGCGCGGCTCGCGCGCCGGATGGGCATCACCACGCCGGTGTCCACGAACGCGGCGATGACGATCGGCGGGCTGCACGTGGGCGTGACGCCGCTCGACATGGCCCACGCGTACGAGACGATCGCGCACGGCGGCGAACGCGTGAGCGGCACGCTCGCCGAAACGGGGTCGCCGGTGGGCGTCGAAGAAGTGCTCGCGCCTTCGAGCCGCGACATCGACCACACGCGCACCCAGCGGGTGCTGCCGCACGACGTCGCGGAAACCGAGACCTCGATGCTCGAGACGGTGCTCCAGTACGGCACGGGCAAGGCCGCCGCGATCGGGCAGTTCGCGGCGGGCAAGACGGGCACCACCTCCAACTACGGCGACGCGTGGTTCGTGGGCTGGGACTCGCGCTACACGGTGGCGGTGTGGGTGGGCTACCCCACGAGGCTGGTGCCGATGACCACCGACTTCAACGGCAACCCGGTGCTCGGCGGGACGTTCCCCGCGCTGATCTGGCACGACTTCATGACCTCGGCGCTGCAGGTCGAAAAGGAACGCCAGGAACACGCGCGCGAAGCGCGCGAACGCGCGGGCAACAAGGGTGCGTCCAAGGAAGGCGGCGAAGGCCGGCCCGCCACTTCGAGCACGCCCGAACCTCCGGCGGCGACCTCCACGCAGCGGACCTCGAGGAGCCCTGCGCCGTCCTCCTCCGGCGGCAACGGCGGCCAGACTCCCGCCCCGGCGACGACGCCGAAATCGAGCACGCCCGCGCCGTCCGGGCAGGGCGAAACGGGCGGCGGCGAAGCCTCGCACGAAGGCGCGCAGCCCTCCGCGCCGGCGGGCGGCGGACAGACCCCGCCCGCGTCCTCCCCGCCCTCCTCAGGCGCGCCGCCGACCGCCGGCACCGGCGGCACGGGCGGCGCCGCGCCGACCCCCTGACGCGCCGGACGCGGGCGGGCGGGCGGGCGCGGGGTGCGGCCGCGAGACATGCCCGCAGCCGGCGGCGCAGAAGCGCCACGGCAGCTCGGCCGCGCGCGAGATGCCGATGCGCGTCCCGGTGATCACCTCGGGCTCGAGCCATTCCCCGGCGCGCGCGCGGAACCGCATGGGTCCGCTGCGCAGGCTGGTGCCGTTCATCTCGAGCGTCACGCCGAGCGCCTGCGCGAGCTTGCCGGGCCCCGAGCAGAGGTCCTCGTCGCGGAGCGCGGCGCGCGCGCGCTCGCGCGCGCGTCCGGTCGGCGGCGTTCCGCCGCGCGCTGCGCCCGCGGCGCGCCGGGCGCGCATCGCCTCGATCCCGGCGCTCGGCTCGAGCGCGCGGATCAGCACCGCGGCGCCCACGCCGGCCGGCTCGCACACGGCGTTGAGCATCGCGTGGATGCCGTAGGAGCGGTACACGTACGCGCGGCCGGGCTCGCCGAACAGCACGCTGGTGCGCTGCGTGAGCCCGACGAACGCGTGGCACGCGGGCTCGCTGTGGTGGTAGGCCTCGGTCTCGACGATCACCCCGGAGCTGCCGGCGTGCTCGACGCTGCAGCCGATCAGATCGCGCGCGACCTCGAGCACGGGCCGCTCGTAGAAGGCGCGCTCAAGCAGGCGCATCGAGCGCCTCGCGGGCGAGCGCGAGCTGCTCGCGCACGCGCTCGAGCGCGGCTCCGCCCTGCGAGCGCTTGGACTCGATCCACGAGCTCTCCTGCAGCACCCGCCGGTACTCGGCGGCGTTCTGCGCGAGCAGCGGGCTGTGCGCGGCGAGCTCTTCGTCGCTCAGCGCCGACAGCGCGCGGCCGTCGTCGAGCGCGCCGCGCACGAGCCCCGCGACGACGCCGTGGGACTCGCGGAAGGGCATGCCGAGGCGCACCAGCAGGTCGGCGATGTCGGTGGCCGCGACGAGCTCGTCCGCGGCGGCCTCGCGCATGCGCTCGCGCGAGAAGCGCACGCCCTCGAGCATGCCGGTGGCGGCGGCGAGCGTGAGCTCGAGCGTGTCGGCGGCGTCGAACAGCCCCTCCTTGTCCTCCTGCATGTCCTTGTTGTAGGTGAGCGGCAGCGCGTGCAGCACGCCGTGCAGCGCGGACAGCGAGGCGAGCACGCGCGGCGCCTTGGCGCGCAGCAGCTCGGCGGCGTCGGGGTTCTTCTTCTGCGGCATGATCGAGGAGCCGGAGCTCCACGCGTCGGGCAGCTCGCAGAAGCCGAACTCGGCGCTCGACCACAGCACGAGCTCCGCGCCGAGGCGCGAGAGGTGCGTGGCGCAGGTGGCGGCGGCCGACAGGTAGTCGAGCGCGAAGTCGCGGTTGGACACCGCGTCGATCGAGTTGGGCGCGACGGAGTCGAACCCGAGCTCGCGCGCGACCGCCTCGCGGTCGGTGTCGAAGTTCACGCCCGCGAGCGCGCCGGCGCCGAGCGGAAGCACGCCGGCCTGGCGCGCGGCGAACGCGAAGCGCTCGCGGTCGCGCGCGAACATCCAGAAGTACGCGAGCAGGTGGTGGCCCAGGTACACGGGCTGCGCGCGCTGCAGGTGGGTGTAGCCGGGCATCGCCCAGTCGGCGTGCTGCTCGGCGCGCTCGAGCAAGACGGCCATCAGCGCGCGCAGCCGCGCTCGCGCCTCGGCGGAGCGCTCGCGCACGTACAGCGACATGTCGGTGGCCACCTGGTCGTTGCGCGAGCGCGCGGTGTGCAGGCGCCCCGCCACGGGGCCCGCGATCTCGGTGAGCCTGCGCTCGACCGCCATGTGGATGTCTTCGTCGCCATCCTCGAACGGGAAGCTGCCGGAGGCGAGCTCGCGCTCCAGGAGCTCGAGCCCCTCGAGGATCGCGTCGCGGTGCGCGGCCTCGATGATCCCCCGCTCGGCGAGCATGCGCACGTGCGCGCGCGACTGCGCCAGATCGTGCGGCCACAGCCGCCGGTCGAAGCCGACGGAGGTGTTGAGCCGCCTGAAGTCCTCGTGCTGGGGCTCGTGGAAGCGGGACACGGGCTGGGAGTCTAGGGGCGCGTGCTCGCGGTCAGCGCCCGAGCACCGCCTGCAGCTCGGCGGCGACCCGCTCGACCTGACCCTCCCCGATCCCCGGGAAGAAGGGCAGCGCGAGCGAGCGGGCGGCCACGTCCTCGCACACGGGGAACTCGCCCTCGCGGTGCCCGAAGCGCTCGCGGTAGAAGCTCATCAGGTGGATCGCGGGCAGGTAGGGCTTGCTCTGGATGCCGCGCTCGGCGAGCGCGCGCACGGTGTCGTCGCGGTCGGCGCCGCGCGGCACCTGCACGACGAACACGAACCACCCTCGCCTCTCCCCCGCGCGCTCCTCGCACGGCAGCTCGAGGCCCTCGCAGCCGGCGAGCGCCTCGCGGTAGAGCGCGGCGGCGCGCGCGCGCGCGGCGAGCATTCCGGCGAGCCGCTCGAGCTGCGCGAGGCCGATCGCGCACGCGAGGTCCGACAGGCGGTAGTTGAAGCCGAGCCGGTCGTGGTCGAGCCAGCCCATGTCGGGCGCGCGGCCCTGGTTGCGCTCGGAGTCAACGCGCTCCTTCGCGGCGGCGTCGCCGAGGGCGAGCATGCCGCCCTCGCCGGTGGTGAGCTGCTTGTTGGCGTAGAAGCCGAAGGCCGCGGGGTGACCGCGCGCGCCCACGGCGACGCGGTCGGAGTGGCGCGCTCCGAGCGCCTCGCACGCGTCCTCCACGATCTCGAGGCGGTGGCGCGCGGCGAGCGCCTCGAACGCGGGCATGTCGGCGGGGTAGCCGAAGATGTGCACCGGCAGCAGCGCGCGCGTGCGCTCGGTGACGGCGGCCGCGGCTGCGGCGGGATCGAGGTTGAGCGTGACCGGGTCGATGTCCGCGAACACCGGCCGCGCGCCCTCGTACAGCGCGACGTTGGCGGAGGCCACGAACGAGAAGGGGCTGGTGACGACCTCGTCGCCCCGCTGCACCCCGGCGGCGCGCAGCGCGAGGTGCAGCGCGGCGGTGCCGCTGCTCACGGCGCTCGCGTGCGGGGCCCCGAGGAACTCCGCGAAGCGGCGCTCGAACTCGGCGACGGCGGGACCCAGCGAAAGCTGTCCGGAGCGCAGCACCTCGATCGCCGCGCGCTCCTCCTGCTCGCCCAGCACGGGCCGCGCGAGCGGGATCGTCTCGCCGGCGAGCGCGCCAGCGAGCGGCGCGGGCTCGCGGGCCACTAGCCCCTGCCGCCGGCGCTCGGGGCGGCGCCGGCGCCCGGCACGGAACCGGCGCCCGGCTCGGCGGGCCGGCGGCCGGGCTGCATGCCGTACTCGAGCGAGTCCACGAGCGCGTCCCAGGAGGCGGCGATCACGTTCTCGCCGACGCCGATCGAGCCCCACACGTCGTGGCCGTCGGAGGCGTCGATGAGCACGCGCGTGACAGCGCCGGTGCCCTTGGCCTCGTCGAGGATGCGCACCTTGAAGTTGACGAGGTCGATGTCGCGCAGGTGCGGGTGGATCTCGACGATGGCGTCGCGCAGCGCGCGGTCGAGCGCGTTGACGGGCCCGTTGCCCTCGGCGGTGCGCACGTAGCGCTCGCCGCCGAGCCAGATCTTGATGGTGGCCTCGGTCTCGACCTTGCCGTCTGCGCGCTTCTCGACGAGCACGCGCCAGGACTCGAGCCGGAACAAGGGCTCGTAGTCGCCGGACTCCTTGCGCATGAGCAGCTCGAACGACCCGTCTGCGGCCTCGAACTGGAAGCCCGAGTGCTCGAGCTCCTTGACGCGCTCCACGATGCGCTGCGAGAGCTCCTGGTCGGCGGAGATCCCCGCGTCGCGCGCCTTCTCGACGATCGCGGCGCGGCCGGAGAGCTCGGAGATGAGCACGTCGCGGTCATTGCCCACGAGGTCGGGGTCCACGTGCTCGAAGGTCTGCGTGTCGGCGCGCACGCCGGCGGCGTGCAGGCCGGCCTTGTGCGCGAACGCGTGCTTGCCCACGTAGGGCTGCGCGGGGTCGGGCGTGCGGTTTAGCAGCTCGTCCACGAAGTGCGCGGTCTGCGTGAGCCGCGCGAGCCGCTCGGGCTCGAGCACGCGCGCGCCCATCTTCAGCTGCAGGTCGGCGATGATCGTGACGAGGTTGGCGTTGCCGGTGCGCTCGCCGATCCCGTTGACGGTGCCCTGCACCTGCGTGGCGCCCGCTTCGACCGCGGCGAGCGTGTTGGCGACGGCGCAGCCGGAGTCGTCGTGCGTGTGGATGCCGAGCGGGAAGTCGCCGAGCGCTTCGCGCACGACCGCGAACGCGGTGCGGATCTGCGGCGGCAGCGAGCCGCCGTTGGTGTCGCACAGCACCACCCGCTCGGCGCCCGCGCCGGCGGCGGCGCGCAGGCAGTCGAGCGCGTAGCCGGGGTCGAGCGCGAACCCGTCGAAGAAGTGCTCGGCGTCGAGCAGCACGCGCTTTCCGGCCGCGGCGAGGAACTCGACGGACTCGGCGATCATCGCGAGGTTCTCCTCGCGCGTGGCGCGCACGACCTTCTCGACGTGCAGCACCGAGGCCTTGCCGACGAGCGTGCACACTGGCGCGAACGAGTCGGCGAGCACGCGCAGCCCCTCGTCGTCGGAGGCGGCGGCGCCGCGCCTGCGGGTCATCCCGAACGCGACGATCTCCGACACCTGCAGGCGCTCGCGCGAGAGCAGCTCGAAGAGCTCCTGCTCCTTGGGGTTCGACGCGGGGAAGCCCGCCTCGATCAGCGCTACGCCGAGCTCGTCGAGCGCGTGCACCACGCGCAGCTTCTCCTCGGCGGTGAGCGCGAGACCGCCGCCGCCCATGCCGTCGCGCAGCGTGGCGTCGTATAGCTGTATGTCGGCCACGGCCTAGCCCGCGGTGCTGGCGCCGCTCGAGGCGGCCTCGCCGGTGGGCGTCTCGAGCGCCTGCGGCTGGACGACGTCGAGCCACTCGCGGTAGCGCTCGCTGCGCCCGTGGATGGCGTCGTCGAAGGCCGCCTGCAGGACGCGCGTGATCTCGCCGGGCTCGCCGGTGCCGATCACGTGGTCGTCGACCTCGCGCACCGGCACGAGCTCGGCGGCGGTGCCCGACATGAACATCTCGTCGGCGAGGTACATCTCGGCGCGCGCCACGTTGCGCTCGACCACGGTGTAGCCGAGGTCGCGCGCGATCTGGATGAGCGAGCGGCGCGTGATGCCGTCGAGGATCGAGTTGTGCTGGCCTGGCGTGGCGATCTCGCCGTCGCGCACGATGTACACGTTCTCGCCGGTGCCCTCGCACACATGGCCGTGGTCGTCGAGCAGGATCGCCTCCTGGTAGCCGGCCTTCAGCGACTCGATCTTGGCGAGCACGCTGTTGAGGTACTGCCCGGAGGCCTTGGCGTGCGGGATCAGCGAGTCGGGGCTGATGCGCCGCCAGGAGGACACCTTGGCGCGCACGCCCTCGCGCTTGCCCTCCTCGCCGAGGTACGCGCCCCACTCCCAGCACGCGATCGTGACGTCCACGGGCGCATCCAGCGGGTTGAGCCCCATCTGCCCGTAGCCGCGGTTGACGATCGGGCGGATGTAGCAGGAGCGCAGGCCGTTGCGCGCGACGAGCTCGAGCGTGGCCGCGCGCAGCTCCTCGGCGGTGTAGGGAACGGGCATGTAGTACAGCTCGGCGGAGCGCAGCAGGCGCTCGACGTGCTCGAGGTTGCGGAACACCGCGGGCCCCAGCTCGGTGTCGTAGCAGCGCATGCTGTCGAACACGCCGGTGCCGTAGTGCAGGCCGTGCGTGAGGACGTGGACCTTTGCGTCCTCCCAGGCGACGAAATCTCCGTTCATCCAGATGAGGTCGGTGGGATCCACGTTCACTAAGGCTCCTATTCGAGGTTTTCGAGCACCGCTTTCGCGGCTTGCGCCGTCCCCGCCTCTCCGCCCAGGTCGGCGGTGCGCAGGCCCGCATCGAGCGCACGCTCCACCGCCGATTCTACAGCGGCCGCCTCGCTGGCCAAACCGAGCCCGTGGCGCAGCATGAGCGCGGCCGAGAGGAACATCGCGAGCGGGTTGGCGACGCCGTGGCCCGCGATGTCGGGCGCGGAGCCGTGCACGGGCTCGAACAGCCCGGGCTCGCCGGCGGCTCCCAGCGAGGCGCTCGGCAGCATGCCGATCGAGCCGGTGAGCATCGCGGCCTCGTCGGAGAGGATGTCGCCGAACATGTTCTCGGTGAGCAGCACCTCGAAGTGCCGCGGCGCCGCGACGAGCTGCATGGCGGCGTTGTCCACGAGCATGTGCTCGAGCTGCACGGCGGGGAACTCGCGCGAGTGCAGCGCCGAGACGACCTCGCGCCACAGCCGCGAGGTCTCGAGCACGTTCGCCTTGTCCACGCTCGTGACCTTCGCGCGCGCGGCGCCGAACGCGGTGCGCGCGATGCGCTCGATCTCCGCTGCGGTGTAGGCGCACTCGTCGGAGGCGGCCTGCTCGGTGCGTGTCTTGGCGCCGAAGTAGATGCCGCCGGTGAGCTCGCGCACGACCAGCAGGTCGGCGCCTTCGATGCGCTCGCGGCGCAGCGGCGAGGAGTCGTACAGCGCGGGCAGCGGCTTCACGGGCCGCAGGTTGGCGTACAGGCCGAGCCCCTTGCGCAGGCCGAGGAGCCCCTGCTCGGGGCGAGGCTTGGAGGGGTCGGTGGTGTCCCAGCGAAGGCCCCCAACCGCGGCGAGCAGCACCGCGTCGGCGGAGCGGCAGGCGGAGAGCACCTCGTCGGTGAGCGCCTGCCCGTGGGCGTCGATCGACGCGCCGCCGAACAGGTGCTCCTCGAACTCGAAGTCGCCGAGCTTCGAGAGCAGCTCCAGCGTGGGAGCCATGATCTCGGGCCCGATCCCGTCGCCGGGCAGCGTGACGATGCGGTGCGTCATCGCCGCAACGGTACAACGTCAACGAGGCGCCGCCGGGCGGCGCCGCGACAGGCCGGCGCGGCCGCGGGTGGCGCGGGCGCCGCGACGCTCTGCGCCGCGGCGCGAGGGCCGCGGCCGCTCAGGTGACCGGCGGCGGCACCGGGATCGGCGCGTCGGTGCGCACGTGGTGCTCGCCGGGCAGCGCGCGGATCGCGTGCCAGAAGTGCAGGCGGCCGCTCTCGATGGTGAGGTAGTAGCGGCGCACCACCCTGTGGTGTTCGCGCGAGAGGATTTCGAGCGCACGGGCGTCCACGCGGCGCGTGTGCCTGCACGCGGCGAGCGCGGGTTTGCCGGTGTTGGGGCACGCGAGCACGATCGCGGAGCGATACGTGGCCTGCTGGCTGGCGATCGCAGCGCGCGCGGCAAGCACGGTGCTCTGCGCTTCGGTGAAGTTGGTCTGCAGCGCGGAGCAGTCGGCGAGCACCTGGGTGGCGAAGCGCTTGAGGTGTCTGCCCTCGGCGCCGGCGCTCACCTTGGCGCACAGCGCGGTGGCGACGGGGTAGGTCTGCGTGAGGGTCTTTTCGCCTGCGCCCGGCACGGCGGCGCCGGCGGTGGCGCTCGCGCCGAGGGCGGCGGCGCCGGCGGCGCATGCGACCGCGGCGATCGCGCGCGTTCTCGTGAATGTGGAGCTCGGTGTGAGCATCAGTCCTCCTCCCGGGGGTCTCGGAGAGCTATTCCCCCTGGAACACGCCCCGATACTCGCAGTTGCGGCGGACCCGCCGAGCGCGCAGGGCGCCGTGCAGCGCGCGTGCGGCGCCCCGCGGCGTTCGTCGGCGCGGGCCCCGTCCCGGCGGCGCCCGTCAGAGCGCGGTGGTGACGGGCCCGGAGCGCTCGCGCCGGCGCTCGTAGCCGGCGATCAGCTCCTCCTGGCCGAGCGTGACGCCGACGTCGTCGAGGCCGGCGAGCAGGCGGCGGCGCACCTCGTGGTCGATCTCGAAGGCGACCTGGCGGTGCTCGAAGCGCACCTCCTGCGCGTCGAGGTCGATCTCGCCCTCGCGTGCGTGCGCGAGCGCGCGGCAGTCCTCCTCGCCGAGCACCACGGGGAGCAGCCCGATCTTGGTGCAGTTGGAGTAGAAGATGTCGGCGAACGAGGGCGCGACGATGGCCTCGAAGCCGTAGTCCTGAAGCCCCCACGGCGCGTGCTCGCGCGAGGAGCCGCAGCCGAAGTTCTCGCCGGCGACGAGGATGGGGTTGACGGGCAGGTCCCAGCCGGGCTCCTTGGCCCAGTCGTAGAAGAGGAACTCGCCGAACCCGGTGCGCTCGACGCGCTTGAGGAACTGCTTGGGCATGATCTGGTCGGTGTCGACGTTGGCGCGGTCGAGGTGCGAGACCTTGCCGGCGATGATGCGGATGGGCTGCACGGGCTGCTCTCCTTTCAGCTGGCGGGCCTGGCGGCGCCGTAGAGGGCGACCTCGCCCCATTTGAAGTGGATCTGCGCGTCCTGGAACCCGGCGTCGGCGAGCCACGCGACCTGGTCCTCGGCGCGGTCGGGCTGGTCTTCCTCGTCGGCGTCGAACGACACGCTGAGCTCGGCGGCGAGCTCGGCCTCGTCGCGGGTGCTGCCGCGGTCGCGCTCGGCGCGGTGCAGGTTGATGGCCATCTGCTCCTCGAACAGGCCCTCGAGCGGCCCGGTGACGGACACGTAGTCCATGTTGAGGAACATGGCGCCGGGCTCGAGCAGCTCGAGCACGGCGGCGAACACCTCGCGCTTGCCGGCTGCGTCGAGGTGGTGAAGCGCGTACGCGGAGACCACGGCGCCGTATGCGCCGCCGCGGGGCAGCGCGGCGGGCCAGCTGGGCTGTGAGAGGTCTTCCTGCACGGCGCTCCAGCGGCCCTCGAAGCGGCCGAGGCGCGCGTCGGCGCGCTCGAGCATGGCGGCTGAGTTGTCGATCAGCACGGCGCTCGCGCTGGGCCACTCGGACAGCAGGAGCTCGGACATGGCGCCGTTGCCGGCGCCGAGGTCGAGGAAGCGCTCGACCGGGTGCGCGTGCCGGCGCAACAGCCGGACCACGAGGTCCTCCTGCACGTCGAGCATCGGCAGCACGCGCCGCCGGCGCTCGAGGAAGCCGCCGACGACCTCGGGCCGCTGCCAGCCGGCGCCGGGCGCGCGGGCGCTCACCTCCACTCCCTGATGTCCACGAAGCGCCCTTCGATGGCGGCGGCGGCGGCCATCTGCGGCGAGACGAGGTGCGTGCGCCCGCCGCGCCCCTGGCGGCCCTCGAAGTTGCGGTTGGAGGTGGAGGCGCAGCGCTCGCCCGGCTGGAGGATGTCGGGGTTCATGCCGAGGCACATGGAGCAGCCGGCGACGCGCCAGTCGAAGCCGGCGTCGCGGAACACGCGGTCGAGACCCTCGGCCTCGGCCTGCGCCTTGACCTGCTGGGAGCCGGGCACGACCATCGCGGCGACGCCGTCGGCGACGCGCCGCCCGGCGACGAGGGCGGCGGCGGCGCGCAGGTCGCCGATGCGCGAGTTCGTGCACGAGCCGATGAACACGCGGTCGATGCGGATCTGCTCGATGGGCGTGCCGGGCTCGAGCGCCATGTAGTGCAGCGCGCGCTCGGTGGCCTCGCGGTCGGCGGGGCTGTCGAACTCCTCGGGCGAGGGCACGGATCCGGTGACGGGCCGCACCATGCCGGGCGTGGTGCCCCACGTGACCTGCGGCGTGATGGTGGAGGCGTCGATGATCTCCTCGCGGTCGAAGAAGGCTCCCTCGTCGGTGCGCAGCGCGAGCCAGCTCTCGGTCGCGGCGTCGAGCTCGGCGCGACCGGGCGCGCCGGGCCGCTGCACGTCGCGGAACCAGCGGAAGGTGGTCTCGTCGGGCGCGATCATGCCGGCGCGCCCGCCGCCCTCGATGGTCATGTTGCACACGGTCATGCGCCCCTCCATGGAGAGCGCCTCGATCGCGGGGCCGGCGTACTCGACGACGTGCCCGGTCATGCCGCCGACGCCGAGCTGCCCGAGCGTGGCGAGGATCAGGTCCTTGGCGGTGACGCCGAAGCCGAGCGAGCCGTCGTAGCGCAGGCGCATCGAGCGCGGTCGCTGCTGGACCATGCACTGCGTGGCGAGCACGTGCTCGACCTCGCTGGTTCCGATGCCGAACGCGAGCGCGCCGAAGGCGCCGTGCGTGGAGGTGTGCGAGTCGCCGCACACGATCGTCATGCCGGGCTGGGTGACGCCGAGCTCGGGGCCGATCACGTGCACGATGCCCTGGCGCTGGGAGCCGAGCGAGTAAACGGGAATGCCGAACTCCTCGCAGTTGCGCTCGAGCGTCTGCACCTGCACGCGCGAGAGCTCGTCCTTGATGCGCGCGGCCACGGGGGTGCCGTCGGTGGGCGTGTTGTGGTCGGCGGTGGCGAGCGTGCGGTCGGGGCGGCGCACGCGACGCCCGGCGAGCCGCAGCCCGTCGAACGCCTGCGGGCTGGTGACCTCGTGCACGAGGTGCAGGTCGATGTAGAGCAGCCCGTCGGCGACCTCGTGCGCCTCCCAGATCTTCTCGAACATGGTGGTGGGCATCGCTATCGGTCCTCTTCTTTTTCGAATGGACCCCTGACGGGGTCCTCGGGGTGGCGTTGTGCTCGCATCTAGCTCCTCCTGAGGCCGGCGGAGAGCACCGCGAGGAACGTGGCGGGCTCTTCGGTGGGGTTCTCGAAGTGGTGGGGAAGGTCGGCGTCGAAGGTCACGCAGTCGCCCTCGGCGAGGGGGTGCGGGCGCCCGTCGCACCACAGCACCACGGAGCCGCTCTCGATCAGCGCGGTCTCGCGGCTGCCGGGCTCGTGCATGGGCGGGTCGTCGGGGGCGCCGGTGGCGGCGCCGGGCTCGAGCGAGTGGCGCGAGAGCTCGGCGCGCTGGCCGGGCTGCGCGGAGGTGATGACCTCGAAGGTGTGCCCGCGTCTGCGGCTGCCGCCGCGGCGGCGCTGGGACGGCGAGACGACGGTGACGGCGCCGTCCTCGTCGAGCCGCAACAGCTGCGAGAGGCGCAGATCGAGGCCCGTGGCGATGCGCGCTGCGACGGTGAGCGTGGGGCTGGTCTCGCCGCGCTCGACCTGCGAGAGCATGGGCGCGCTCACGCCGCTTCGCGCGGCGAGGTCGCGCAGCGAGAGGTCGGAGGCCTCGCGCAGCGCCTTCACGCGCGCGCCGATGACCGACGGCTCGATCGCTTCGACGGCCGCATCCGCGCCGTTTCGCTCAATCATCCGCGCCATTACAAGCGTACGTTATCACGGACGGGCGTGACGGGCCCGGAGGAGCGCGACGCCACCCTCGAGGTGCCCGGCGCCGTCTGCGCCAGGCGGGCCACGCCACGTGGCCGCGTCAGCCGGCGACCGCGAACACGCGCCACGGGTCGGGCACGCCCTTCAGGCGCTGCTCGCCGCGGTCGGCCATCGTGAACGGCGAGCCGACGGTGAGGTCGCGCACGGTCCCGGACACGAGCACCTCCCCCCCGTTGGCGAGCGCTGCGATGCGCGCGCCGATATGGAGGGCCATGCCGCCAACGTCGCTCTCTCCGAGCAGCTCGCACTCGCCGGTGTGCAGCCCCGCGCGCACCTCGAGGCCGAGGTCGTTCACGCCGTCGCGGATCGCGAGCGCGCAGCCGATCGCGCGGCTGGGACCGTCGAACAGCGCGAGCGCGCCGTCGCCGAGCGACTTCACCACCCGGCCGCGGTGACGCGCGGCCTGCGTGCGCACGAGCGCGTCGTGGCGTTCGAGCAGCGCACGCCACTCGCCGTCGCCGAGCTCGTGCGCGCGGCGGGTGGAGTCGACGATGTCGGTGTAGAGCACGGTGGCGAGCACGCGCCGGCTCGGCGCGGGCGCGCTCGACCCGGTGAGGAACGCCTCGATCTCGCGCGCGGCGCCCTCGACGTCGCCGACCCATACCGGGGTGTCGCCGGGCAGCTCGAGGTAGCGCGCGCCGCGGACGTGCTCGGCGACATAGCGCGAATGGCGGGCGTCGATGAAGCGATCGTCCTTGCGGCGCAGCACGAGGGTGGGGCACTGGATGCTTCCCAGCACCCCTCGCACATCGGTTTTGCCGAGCAGCTCCATGGCGGCGGCGGCGTCTCCGGGACCCATCGCGAGCCGCTGGTAGCGCGCGCCGGTTCTGCGCTCCTCCGGCGAGGAGCCGCCGAACACCGTCCACGGGTTCTCGGGCGAGGGGTCGCCCCAGTGTGCGACGACGCGCTCGATCATCGCGCGGCGTTGCTCGGGAGAGAGCGCGAACTCGTAGCCGGGAGCGCGCTCGAGCCGGGCCTGGGGCGCGAGCAGCACGAGCGCGCGCACCCGCTCGGGGTATGTCGCGGCGTACAGGAGCGCAAGCGCGCCGCCCTCCTGCACCGAGATCAGGGCGGGCTGCTCGGAGCCGCACGCGTCGAGCACCGCGGTCACGTCGTCGAGCTGCGCCTCGAGCGGCGTCGGGCCGGCGGCGCCGTCGGATGAGCCGTTGCCGCGCCGGTCGAACTGGATCACACGCGTGAACGACGCGAGCGCGCCGAAGAAGCGCCCGATCGAGGGCTGCTCCCAGCTGAGCTCGATGTTGGACATGAACGCGGGCACGAACAGCAGGTCGGGCTCCCCCTCGCCCACGACCTGGTAGGCGATGTTGAGCTCGCCGCTGAGCGCGTAGCGCGTCTCGACATCCATCGGGCGAAGCCTAGGACCCGGAGGTACAGCGAGACGCGCGCGAGCTTCCCCTCGGGTCCATCGGCGGCCCTCTCAGCCTCCGGCGGGCTCGGGCAGGCCGATCGCCTCGTCGGCCTGCGAGCGTACGAGCGCGACCGACAGCGCGCGCACGTACGCGCGCCCGGCGGCGTCGATGATGTCGGTGGACACGCCCTGCCCGGCGCCGGTGAAGCCGTCGAGCTCGACCACGATGGACACCTCGCCGAGCGCGTCCTGGCCCTCGGTGACGGCTCCGATCGTGAACTCGCTGAGCGTGGGCGCGACGCCGCATGCGGCGTTGATCGCCTGGAAGACGGCGTCGATGGGACCGTCGCCGGTGAACGAGCCGCTCGCTTTGGCGCCGTCGGGAAGACCCACGGTGACGCGCGCGTGCGGCGGGCGCTCGGAGGAGTCCTCCACGTCGAAGGACTCGAGCGTGTAGCCGGGCACGTCCTCGCGCAGCTCGTCGGTGACGAGCGCCTCGAGGTCCATGGCGGTGACCTGCTTCTTGCGGTCGGCGATCTCCTTGAAGCGCTTGAACGCGGTGTTGAGCGCGTTGCCCTGCAGCTCGAAGCCCATCTCCTGGAGCGCTTTGCTCAGCGCGTGGCGGCCGGAGTGCTTGCCGAGCACGATCGAGTTGCTCGCGAGCCCCACGGTGGTGGCGTCCATGATCTCGTAGGTGGTGCGCTCCTTGAGCACGCCGTCCTGGTGGATGCCGGCCTCGTGCGCGAACGCGTTGCGTCCCACGATCGCCTTGTTGGGCTGCACCTGGTAGCCGGTGAGGCGCGAGACGAGGCGGCTGGTGCGGGCGATCTCGGTGGTGTCGAGGCCGGTCCACAGGCCGAGGCTGGGCTCGCGCGTGCGCAGCAGCATCACGATCTCCTCGAGCGACGCGTTGCCGGCGCGCTCGCCGATGCCGTTGATCGCGCACTCGACCTGGCGGCAGCCCGCTTCGAGGCCCGCCAGCGAGTTGGCGACGGCCAGCCCGAGGTCGTCGTGGCAGTGCACCGAGACGACCACGTCGCGCAGCCCCGGCACGAGCCGGTAGAGCTCTTCGAACATCGCGCGGTACTCGGTGGGCATTGTGTAGCCGACGGTGTCGGGCACGTTGATCGTGGTGGCGCCCTCGTCGAGCGCGATCTGGATCACCTCGGCCATGTACTGCACGTCCGAGCGCGACCCGTCCTCGGGCGAGAACTCGACGTCCTCGGTGTACTCGCGCGCCTGCGCCACCGCGGCGCGCACCTGCCCCTTGACGTCCTCGCGCGTGGTCTGCAGCTTGCGCTCGATGTGGATGTCGCTGGTGGCTATGAACGTGTGGATGCGCGGGCGCTGGGAGTGGCGCACGGCGTTCCACGCGGCGTCGATGTCCTGCTTGGCGGTGCGCGCGAGCCCGCAGATCACGGGCCCTTCGACCTCGCCGGCGATCGCCTCGACGGCCTCGAAGTCGCCGGGCGAGGTGATCGGGAAGCCGGCCTCGATGATGTCGGCGCCGAGCCGCGCGAGCTGGTGTGCGATCTCGAGCTTTTCCTGCTTGTTGAGCGAGATGCCGGGCGACTGCTCGCCGTCGCGCAGCGTCGTGTCGAAGATGAGGACGCGGCCGGCCTCGTCGCGTGACTCAGAAGGTGATGTGCTCATGTCGCTCGTGCTCCTTTCTCTCTTTCGCTAGCTCTTCCTGGATGTGGTTTGCGGCTACGCGGCCGCCACGCGCTATTCCCCCCGAGGGGGGAGCAGCAGAAGGAGGAGCTGAGAGAGAACGAACGGCATCTCTGCGCGCAGGGTAGCACCCGGCGCGCGCGCCGCGCTAGGGGACGAGCACGACCTTTCCGACGTTGCGCCGCTCGGTGATCATCGTCTGCGCGGCGCCCGCTTCCCCGAAGCTGAACGCGCCTGCCACGAGCGGTTTTACGGTGCCGTCGCCGAGCATCGCGCCGAGCGGCTCGATCCACGGCGAGAGCGTGCCGCGGGCCTTCCACAGCGTGAGCATGTTGAGGCCGATCACCGCCTTGGATTCGGACATCTGCTTGATCATGTTGAAGCGCGGCATGCGCAGCGCGCCGCGCGCCGCGTGGACGAGGTTGCGCCGCTCGCCGGAGACGAGCGTGGAGGCGCCGAAGGCGACGAGGCGCCCGCCGGGCGCGAGCATGTTGTAGCTGCGGCGGAAGCTCGCCCCGCCGATCGCGTCGAGGATGATGTCGAACTGCGGCAGCCCCCGCTCCCAGCCGGCGCTCGTGTAGTCGATCGCGTGGTCGACGCCCACCTCTGTGATCTGCGCGTGCTTGCCGGGCGAGGCGGTGCCGTACACCTCGGCGGGCACGCGCTTTGCGATCTGCGTCGCGGCGATGCCCACGCCGCCGCCCGCGGAGTGAACGAGCACGCGCTCGCCGGGCTGCAGGTTGCCGTAGCCGATCAGCCCCGCCCACGCGGTGGCGTAGTTGACGGGGATCGCCGCGCCCTGCTCGAAGGAGAGGGCGTCCGGGAGCGCCACCACGTCGTCCGCGGACACCACCACCTGCGAGGCGTAGCCACCGAACATCGTTCCCGCCATCACGCGCTGGCCGTCTTTCACCGAGTCGGCGCCCTCGCCGCGCTCGAGCACCGTGCCCGCGACCTCATAGCCCACCACGCACGGCGTCTTCGGCGCGTCGGGATACAGCCCCAGGCGCGCCATCACGTCGGCGAAGTTGATGCCCGCGGCGGCCACTCCGATCCGCACCTGGCCCGCGCCGAGCGGCGGGTCGGGGCGCTCGCGCACCTCGAACACGCCGGGCCCCCCGTGCTTGGTGATCACCACCTCGCGCATCGCCGGGGCGAGGCTATCGATTTAAGCCGGGCGGGCGAGGCCGCCCGCGGTGATCAGGCGCCGAGATCCACGGCCCAGCCGCTGTCGAAGCCCTCCGAGGCGAGGATCTCCTCGAGCACGCGGCGCGGCACGGGCGCGTCGGTGGTGACCACCATCGCGGCGAGCCGGTGGCCCGCGCCGTCGGCGCCGTCGGGCGAGTGGCCCACGGCGGCGGAGGAGATGTTGATCCCGTGGGCGCCGAAGATGGTGCCCACGCGGCCGATCATGCCCGGCAGGTCCTCGTAGCGGAACACCGCCACGTAGCGCTCGAGCTCGATCGTGAGGCGCCGGTTCTGCACCTCCACGAGGTGCGGCGTCTGCCCCTGTCCCATGCCGGTGCCGGCGACCGCCACGCGTTCGTCGCCCGCGATCACGGTGACCCGGATCAGCTCGTTGAAGTCCTCGGCCTCCGACACCGCCTTCTCCTCCACCACGATCCCGCGCTGGTGCGCCATGGTGGGCGCGTTGACCACGTTGACCTGCTCCTCGGTGCGCCCCTGCAGCGCGCCCACGAGCACCGCGAGCCCGAGCAGGCGCGTGTCGAACTCGGCGATGCGCCCGAAGAACGCGGCCTCGATGCGCTCCACCGAGCTGCCCTCGGCGAGCGCCATCGCGAGCTTGCCGAGCTGCGTGGCGAGCGGCAGGAACGGCCCCAGGATCTCCATGTCCTCGGCGCCGATCGCGGGGATGTTGACGGCGGTGGAGACGACGCCGCCGGTCAGCGCCGCGACGACCTGCTCGGCGCTCTGGTAGCCCGCGCGGTCGGTGGCCTCGGCGGTTGACGCTCCGAGGTGCGGCGTGACGAGCACGCCGGGCAGGCCGAACAGCGGGTTCTCGGTGACGGGCTCGGAGGGGAACACGTCGAGCGCCGCGCCCGCCACCTTGCCGGACTCGAGCGCGTCCTTGAGCGCCGCTTCGTCGATCAGCCCGCCGCGCGCCACGTTGAGCACGCGCACGCCGTCGCGCATCTTCGCGAACGCGGCCTCGCCGAGGAAGCCTTCGGTCTCGGGCGTCTTGGGCAGGTGCACGGTGATGAAGTCGGCGTGCGCGTACACGTCCTCGGGCGAGTCGGCCTTCTCCACGCCGAGCTCGCGGTAGCGCTCGGCGCTCACGAACGGGTCGAACGCGATCACGCGCATCTGAAAGGCGCGGGCGCGCGCGGCCACGAGCTGGCCGATGCGCCCGAAGCCGAGCACGCCGAGCGTCTTCTCGTAGAGCTCCACGCCGGAGAACTTCGAGCGGTCCCATTTGCCCGCGACCAGCGAGGCGTGCGCCTGCGGGATGTTGCGCGCGAGCGCCAGCAGCAGCGCCATCGTGTGCTCCGCGGCGGTCACCACGTTGGACTCGGGCGCGTTCGCGACGACGATCCCGCGCGCGGTGGCGGCGGGCACGTCCACGTTGTCCACGCCCACGCCCGCGCGGCCGATCACGCGCAGGCGCTCGGCGCGCGAGATCAGATCGCCCGTCATCTTGGTGGCCGAGCGGATCAGGATGCCGTCGAACTCGCCGATCCGCTCCGCGAGCTCCTCCTCGGACCAGTCGGTGCCGATCTCCACGTCGAAGTGCTCGCGCAGCAGCGCCACGCCGGAGTCGCCGATCTTCTCCTTCACGAGCACCCGCGGGCGCCCGTCGCCCTGCGCGTCGCCACCTGCCTGGCGGGTCGTCGCGGGCGCGCTCATGACGCGCTCCTCTCGAGCACCCAGTCGATGCACGCGGTGAGCGCCTGCACGTCGGCGGTGTCGACCGCGGGGAACATGCCGACGCGCAGCTGGTTTCGCCCCAGCTTGCGGTACGGCTCCACGTCCACGATGCCGTTGGCCCGCAGCGTCGCCGCGAGCGCCGCCGCGTCCACGTCCTCGGAGAAGTCGATCGTGCCCACCACCAGCGAGCGCTTGGCCGGGTCCGCCACGAACGGCTGCGCGCTCGCGTGCGCCTCGGCCCACCCGTACAGGTGCTCCGCGTTCGCGCGCGAGCGCGCCACGCACCAGTCGAGGCCGCCGCCCGCGAGCATCCAGCGGACCTGCTCGCGCAGCAGGAACAGCGTGGCGAGCGCGGGGGTGTTGTACGTCTGGTCTTTGAGCGAGTTCTCGAGCGCGGTGGACAGCGAGAGGAACTCGGGGATCCAGCGCTCGGAGTCCTTCAGCTCATCGATCCGCTGCTGCGCGGCGGGGCTGAGCAGGGCGATCCACAGCCCGCCGTCGGAGCCGAAGCTCTTCTGCGGCGCGAAGTAGTACGCATCCGCCTGCGACACGTCCACCGGCAGGCCGCCCGCTCCGGAGGTCGCGTCGATCGCGACGAGCGCGTCGCCCGCGCCCTGGGGCCGCAGCACCGGCGTCATCACGCCGGTGGAGGTCTCGTTGTGCGCCCACGCGATCACGTCCGCGCCCGCGTCGGCGGCGGCCGGACCCACGCCCGCGGGGTCGGGAGCGTCGCCGGGGTCGGCGGACACGACGACCGGGTCCGCGAGGAACGGCGCGCCCTTCGTCACGGTGGCGAACTTCTGCGAGAACTCGCCGAACGCGAGGTGCAGCGAGCGGCCGCGCACGAGCCCGCACGCTGCCGCGTCCCAGAAGGCGGTGGTGCCGCCGTTGCCGAGCGCCACCTCGTAGCCGTCGGGAGCGCAGAACAGCTCCGCGAGCCCCGCGCGGACCTCGCCCACGAGCGCGCGCACGGGCTTCTGCCTGTGCGAGGTGCCCATCACCGCGGCGCCGTCGCTCGCGAGAGCCGCGAGCGCCTCCGGGCGCACCTTCGACGGGCCGCAGCCGAAGCGCCCGTCGGCTGGCTTCAGCTGCTCGGGGATGGCAAGTTGCGTCTCTGCGGCTTGGGTCGGCGTCATTTCGGGCTCCTCGCTGGATCGGGCCTCGCGGGATATGGATGTCGGAGGTGCCCAGGCGCGCGGCGTGCTGCTCACTCGCCGCTCCCCGGTGGTGAGCTCCACCCGAGCGCCAGTCGCGACGAGAGCCCGAGTGTAGCGAACGCGCTCTCAGCCCCGGCGGCGCAATACGCGGGTGTCGTCGTCGCGGCGCAGCGTCACGCGCGCCGCGTCGAGGTGCTCGAGCAGCGCCTGCGCGTGGCGGCGCGAGACCGCGAGCTCGTCGCGCAGCCGTGCGAGCGTGATCGAGCCCTCGGCGGCCACGATCGCGCGCACCCGCTCCGCGACCTGGGAGAGCGCATCGGGGTGCGCGTACATCGAGCGCCCCACCCGCACCGCGCGGCCCGCCGCGCGCAGCTCCTGCAGGTCACGACCCGCGTCGCCGAGCTCCGCGTCGCTCGGCGGGCGCGGCCCCGCGTCGCGCAGCACCCGCTCGAGCTCGAGCGCGCCCGCCGACAGCGGCGCGCGCTCCGCCAGCGGCGCGGCGCGTCGGCGCTCCGCGGCCGGCGGCGGAGCGCCTGCGCGCCGGGGCTTGCCGGCTCCGCGCGCGAGCGCGACGTTCTCGCCGTCCCCGCGCGCAGGCGCGACGTCCTTCCCTCTGCCCAACCTCGCGAGCCGCTCCACCAACTCCCGCGACGGGCCGTGCCGGCGCGCGCGGGGGTCGATCACGGGGCCGCCGCCGAGCGTGTCGGGCGCGCTGATGCGGCGCACCACCACGCGGTCTCCCGCCGCCGCGAGCAGCGGGCGCTCGAGGCGCATCTGCCAGTAGCGCCCGCCGAGCGCCACCAGGCGCGCCGCGCTCTCGCGCGTGCCGTGGTGCACCTGCACACGCTCGTGGTCTGAGAGCTCGCCGTGCAGCTCGAGCTCGCAGTCCACCATGTGGCTCGCGCGCAGCGCCGAGCCGGGCGCCGCGAGCACGTCGCCGCGCGCCACCTCCTCGCGCGAGACGCCCGTGAGGTTCACCGCCACGCGCTGGCCCGCCTCGGCGCGCTCGCGCGGCTCGTCGTGCACGTGCACCCCGCGCACCCGCGCCTCGCGGCCCGACGGCAGGATCGCGAGGCGCTCGCCCCGCTGCACGTGCCCCGACCACAGCGTGCCCGTGACCACCGTGCCGGCGCCGCGCACGCTGAACGAGCGGTCCACGTGCAGCACGCAGCCGCCGCCCGCGCGCATGCGACCCGGCACCTCCGCGGCGCGGCTCTCGAGCGCGCGCGCGAGCTGCGGCACGCCCTCGCCGGTGCGCGCCGAGCACGCGATCACCTCTGCGCCCGGCACCAGCTCGCGCGCCTGCGCCGCCGCGCGCGCGGGGTCCGCGAGGTCGCACTTCGTGACCGCCACCACGCCCGCTCGCACGCCGAGCGCGTCCAGCACGCGCAGGTGCTCCACTGTCTGCGGCATCACGCCGTCGTCCGCCGCCACCGCGAGCAGGAACATGTCGATCCCGCTCGCGCCCGACACCATCACGCGCACCAGCCGCTCGTGCCCCGGCACGTCGATCAGCGACAGCGTGCGCCCGCCCGGCAGGCGCAGTGCCGCGTAGCCCAGCGTGATCGTCATGCCGCGGCGGCGCTCCTCGGGCAGGCGGTCGGTGCGCGCTCCTTCGCACAGCGCCGCCACCAGCGCGCTCTTGCCGTGGTCCACGTGGCCCGCGGTGCCAACAGTGAGCGGCTCCGCGGCGCTCATGCGAGCGCGGCGCGCACCGCCGCCGCCGCCTCGTCCGCCTCCCCGTCGGTGAGCGTGCGAGGGTCGAGCAGAACGCGGCCGTCCTGGATGCGCCCCACCACCGCCGGGTCGCCCGCGCGCAGCCGCGCCGCGAGCGCCTCCGCGCCGCCCGGGCCGGGGTCGATCGCGACCGCGGGGCCGTGCAGGTCCAGCAGCGGGAGCGCGCCGCCTCCGACGCGCCCCACCCCCTGCACGAGCTCGCCCCCTACCGCCCCGGCGAGCCGGCGGGCACGCCGAGCGAGCCCATCGTCCTCATCGGCGGTGAGCATCGCGAGCACCGGTATCTCGCGCCGCGCGAGCTCGGGGTCGCGGTACAGCGCGAGCGTCGCCGCGAGCGCCGCAAGCGACAGCTTGTCGATGCGCAGCGCGCGCGCCAGCGGGTGGCGCGCCGCGGCGTCCACCGCCTCGCTCGTGCCCAGCATGATCCCCGCCTGCGGGCCGCCGAGCAGCTTGTCGCCTGAGAAGCACACGAGCGCCGCGCCCGCGCGCAGCGAGCGGCGCACCGGCGGCTCCTCCGCGAGCAGCTCGATGTCCTCCGCGAGCATCCCCGAGCCCACGTCGTCGATCACCGGCACGCCGAGCGTGCACAGCTGCTCGATCTCCACCTGCTCCACGAAGCCGAGCGTGCGGAAGTTCGACGGGTGCGCGCGCAGGATCGCGCCCGTGGACGGGCCGATCGCGCGCTCGTAGTCCGAGCGGCGCGTGCGGTTCGTGGTGCCCACCTCCACCAGCCGCGCGCCCGCCTGCGCCACCACCTCGGGGATGCGGAACGCGCCGCCGATCTCGATCAGCTGTCCGCGCGAGACCACCAGCTCGCGGCCGTCGCCCGCGAGCGCCGCCGCCGCCAGCAGCACGGCACCCGCGCAGTTGTTGACCACCAGCGCGGCCTGCGCCCCCGTGATCTCGCGCAGCAGCGACTCCACGTGCGTGCGGCGCGAGCCGCGCTCGCCGCTCGCGAGGTCGAGCTCGAGGTCGCTGTAGCCCTCCGCCGCCGCCTGCAGCGCCTCGCGCGCCGCGCGCGCGAGCGGCGCGCGCCCCAGGTTCGTGTGCACCACCACGCCCGTCGCGTTCAGCACGCGGCGCAACGCCGGGCGCAGGCGCCCGCGCGCGCCGCGCACCAGCTCCGTCTCCTGCGGCGCGCGCGCGTCGCCGTCGCGCGCCAGCAGCTCGCGGCGTCGCTCCTCGAGCTCCGCGCGCGCCACCGACACCGCCAGGCGGTCCACCGACGGCAGCTCCCGCAGCCGCTCGCGCGCCTCGCGCGATGGCCGTTCGCCGCCCACCGCTCAGCTCCGCGCCGCCGACGGAGCGACGAAGGAGTCGAACCTTCCCACCGTGGGGTTGCCACGGCTCGCCGGCTTTGAAGGCCGGCTGGGGCACCGGCCCCTGCCGCTCCCGGAACGCGCGCGACTATACGACCGATATCGCACCGGGCTCTCCCTCGAGGAGCGTGCCCACCAGCGCGCCCGGCACCTCCCCCGCGCGCCGCGGCGCCAGCGCCACGAGCAGCCCGCCCGACGTGGTCGCGTCACACGCGAGCCACCGCCGCCACGGCTCCACGCGCTCGCCGAAGCGCGCGAAGCCCTCGGCGTAGGAGCGGTTGCGGCGCGTTCCGCCCGACACGCCCAGCTCCTCCTCGCCCGCCAGCAGCTCCACGCCGTCGAGGTGCCCGATCGCCTCCGCGCTCAGCTCCGCCGCGAGGCCGCTGTGCAGCGCCAGCGAGTGCAGGTGGCCGAGCAGGCCGAAGCCCGTCACGTCGGTGGCGGCGCTCGCGCCCGCCGCGAGCGCCGCGCGGCTCGCCACGTCGTTGAGCTCGCTCATCACCTCGACCGCCCGCGCGAGCTGCCCCGGCTCCTCCGCGCCGCGCTTGCGCGCGGTCGTCACGAGCCCCACGCCGAGCGGCTTCGTGAGCACGAGCGCGTCGCCCGCGCGCCCGCCCGCGTTCGTGAGCATCCGCGCGGGGTCAACCGTGCCGGTGACCGCCATCCCGTACTTCGGCTCGGGGTCGTCGATCGAGTGGCCGCCCACGACCGCGCAGCCCGCCCGCGCCGCCACGTCGAGCCCGCCCTCGAGCACCGCGCGCAGCACCTCCGCGCCGAGGCGCTCCAGCGGGAACGCCACCAGGTTGAGTGCGCTCAACGGCGTGCCGCCCATCGCGTACACGTCCGACAGCGCGTTCGCCGCCGCGATCCTGCCGAAGTCGTACGGGTCGTCCACGATCGGCGTGAAGAAGTCCACCGTGTGCACGAGCGCGAGGTCCTCGCGCAGCCGCACAACCGCAGCGTCGTCCACCGTCGCCGAGCCCACCAGCACGCGCTCGTCGTGCGGCTGCTCGAGCCCCCGCACGATCTCGAGCAGGTCCGCCGCGGGCAGCTTGCAGCCGCATCCTGCGCCATGCGAGAGGGAGGTCAAAGCCACGCCCGCCACTGCGCCACACCCTAGCCGCGCGCGCCGGGCCCGCGCGCCCCGTCCGGCGCTCAGGCGCCCAGCAGCTCGCGACGCACGTGCGTCGCGCTCCAGCCCGCGGGCAGGCGCGAGGCCGCGATGCCGCGCGGCGGCTCGGTGGCGAGCACGCAGTACTCCGGCGCGGGGCCCAGCACCAGCTCGCGCCGCCACAGCGCCGAGCTGCGCGGATCCATCCCGTCGCCCAGCATCTCCCCGAGCAGCGGCCTGCGCGCGCCAGTCGCCACCGACACCCACGCCGCCTGCGCGATCGCGCTTGTGAGGCTCGCACGGGCGTCGCCCTCCGCGAGCGCGTACACGCCCGCCGCGCCCTCGCCGTAGCGGCGCGCCACCGCGTCGTGCGCCGTGCGGTGGCCGCGGCCCACCGCCGCCTCGCCGAGCACGCCCAGCGCCGCGTAGTCCTCGACCAGGTACCAGTCCTCATACGCCGGGCCGCCGCCGCCGAGCCACGGCGCGCCGTCGAGGCGGAACGCCGCGCAGCCGCGCATCCCCACCGGCGGGCTGCGCGTCATCGAGCGCTGGAAGTGCAGCTCCGCCTGCTCGTAAGCCTCGACAGAGCCGCTGTCGCTGTCGCTGGGGCGGTGCCAGAAGACGTAGGCGAGCACCCGCGCCCCCGCCTAGAACGACGGCTTGATCCAGTCCATGTGCGAGCGCAGCTCGCCGCCCACCTGCTCGATCTGCGTGCCGCTCTGTTCGGCGCGCATGCGCTTGAAGTTCTCCTGGCCCGCGCGGTTCTCCGCGATCCACTCGCGCGCGAAGTCGCCCGACTGGATCTCCGCGAGGATCTTGCGCATGTTCGCGCGCGTCTCATCGGTGATCACGCGCTTGCCGCGCGTGTAGTCGCCGTACTCCGCCGTGTTGGAGATCGAGTAGCGCATGCCCGCGAGCCCCTTCTCGTACATGAGGTCGGCGATCAGCTTGAGCTCGTGCAGGCACTCGAAGTACGCCATCTCGGGGTCGTAGCCCGCGTCCACGAGGGTCTCGAAGCCCGCCTGCACCAGCTCCGAGGCGCCGCCGCACAGCACCGCCTGCTCGCCGAACAGGTCCGTCTCGGTCTCGTCCTTGAAGGTCGTCTCGATCACTCCGCCGCGCGTGCAGCCGATGCCCTTCGCGTACGCCAGCGCGAGCGCGCGCGCGTTGCCGCTCGCGTCCTGCTCGACCGCCAACAGGCCCGGCACGCCGCTGCCTTCGGTGAACTGACGGCGCACCAGGTGGCCGGGGCCCTTCGGCGCGATCATCGCCACGTCCACGCCCGGCGGCGGCTCCACCTCGCCGTAGTGGATCGAGAAGCCGTGGCCGAACAGCACCATGTTGCCCTCCGCCACGCCGTCGCGCACGTGCTGCTCCCACACCTCGCGGTGAAGCTCGTCCGGCACCAGCATCATCACCAGGTCGCCGCGGCTCGCCGCCTCCACCACCGAGAGCACCTCGAGCCCCGCCTCGCGCGCCTGCGCCGCCGAGGAGGAGTCCTCCCGTAGGCCGACGACCACCTGGGCACCCGAATCTCTCAGGTTGAGCGCGTGCGCGTGGCCCTGCGAGCCGTAGCCGATGATCGCCACGGTCTTGCCGTCGAGGAGCGAGAGGTCTGCGTCGTCGTCGTAGATCACGCGCCGCAGGCTATCCAACTCTGCGCTTCGGTCGCGCCCGCGGCGGTCGGAGCGCGCGCCGGGCCGCGCAAGCGCGCTCAGGCGCTCGCCGACGCCATGAGCGTGCGCGCGGGAATCGCGAGCGAGCCGTCCGCGCAGGCGTAGCGGGCGAAGCGGCGCTCGAGGCCGCTCTTGATCTCCTGCACCTCGCTCGCGGGGCGCTCCATCACCGTGTCGTGGAACACGCGCGAGAGGTCGAGCGTCATCTCCCACAGATCCTCGTAGCCGGGGTGCAGGCGCTGCAGGTCGAGCGGCCGCACCTGCACGTCGCCGAAGCCCGCCTGCTCGAGCAGCTCGCGCACCCGCGTCTCGTCCCCCAGAGCGAACGGCCCCGGGCGCCCCGCGGGCTCGCCGGGCGCCGGCCCGAGGCCGCGCTCGTGCAGCTCGAGCGCCGGCTCGAGCGCCCACGGGTTGCGCTCGATCGAGTCCCACACCGCCAGCGCGAGGCGCCCGCCCGGACGCAGCACGCGGCGCGTGTCCGACAGCGCCGCCGCGGGGTCCGCCATCAGCATGTAGCCCCAGCGGCACAGCACCGCGTCCACGCTCGCCACCGGCAGGTCGATCCATTCGGCGTTCAGCGCCTTGAACTCGATGTTCGAGAGGCCCAGCTGCGCCGCGCGCTCGCGCGCGCCCGCGAGCATCGCCTCGGCCTGGTCGGAGATGATCACCCCTCCCGCCGGCGCGATCAGCTTCGCCGCCAGCATGCCCGTCTCCCCCATGCCCGCCGCCAGCTCCAGCACCCGCTCGCCCGGCTTCAGCGCCACCGCGTCGAGCATCCACGCCGACACCGGCTCGCCGAACGCGCTCACGCGCTCCTGGTGGCGCCGCCAGCCCGCCGCCGCGTCTTCCCAGCCCTCGAGGCTCGCCTTGCGGTGGGCGTTCGCGTCGAAGCCCTGCGGGTTCTCGGGCCCGCTCACGAGAGCTCCCTGCGCAGCAGCTTGCCCGACGCGGTGCGCGGCAGCGGCTCCGCGGTGAGCGCGATCCGCTTCGGCACCTTGTAGGGCGCGAGCAGGCGCGCGCAGTGCTCGCGCAGCTCGCGCTCGTCGAGGCGCGCGCCCGGCGCCGCCACCACGATCGCGGTCACCGCCTCGCCCCACTCCGGATCCTCGCGGCCCAGCACCGCCGCCTCGAGCACGCCCGCGTGGGCCTCGAGCGCCGCCTCCACCTCCGCCGGCGCCACGTTCTCGCCGCCGCTCACGATCGTGTCCGCCTTGCGCCCGCTCACGCGCACGCGCCCCTGCTCGTCCACACCGCCGAGGTCGCCCGTGTGCAGCCACCCGTCGCGCGCGAGCGCGCCCGGCGCCACCGTGGGGCCGCACACCAGGATCTCCCCGTCGGGTGCGATGCGCACGCGCGTGCAGAACAGCGGCGGCCCGGCGCTCGAGGGTCCCGCGCCGATCGCCGCCACCGGGGTCGTGCTCACCTGCGAGCACGCCTCCGTGAGCCCGTACGTGAGGCTCACCGGCACGCCCGCCGCGCTCGCCCGCGCCAGCAGCGCCGCCGGGACCGGGCCGCCGCCCGTGAGCGCGCAGCGCAGGTGCGGCGGCGCGGAGAGGCCCGCGTCGAGCAGCCGCGCGAGCGTGGTCGCCACGAGGCTCACCAGCGTGATCCGCTCCTGCATCAGCGCGCGCAGCGCGCGCTGCGGCTCGAAGCGCTCGTGCACCACCGCCGTCGTGCCGAAGATCGCGCTGCGCACCAGGATCGAGAGGCCACCCACGTGCGACACCGGCAGCGTGCTCAGCCAGCGGTCCTCGTCGTCGCAGCCCAGCGCCACCGCCGAGCCGAGCGCGCTCCACAGCAGGTTGCCGTACGTGAGGGTCACCGGGCGCGGGGCGCCGCTCGTGCCGGAGGTGTGGATCACGACGGCGGGGGCGGTGAGGTCGTGGGCGGGAGCGTCGTTGCCCGACGGAGCGCCCGCCGGGGCAGGCGAGGGGTCGACCAGCGCGCCGCAGCTCTGGAGCGGGGCCTCGAGCGCGACCGCGGCTCCGGCCTGGACGGCCTCGCGCTCGGCAGCCAGCAGTCGCACGTCAACCGGGACCGCGACCGCGCCGAGCAGCATGCAGGAATGCAGCGCGTGCGCGAAAGCGAGGCCCGGCGGGAGGGCGATCGCGATGCGCTCGCCCGGCCGGGCGCCGCGCTCTGCGAGCTCCCGCGCCCCATCTGCCGCGGCGGCGTAGAGCTGCGCGCAGGTGACGCTCCCCTCGGGGGTCTCGAGCGCGACCACCGCGGGCCTCGACGCCGCGGCGCGCGCGAGCCATCCCTCGACGAGCATGGCCACAGGCTAGCCTTCGCGCCATGCCAACCGCCTGGATCCCCGCGGCGCCCGCCGGCGCAGACGCCTTCACGGACATCCGCTACGAGAGGGCGCAGGGCGCCGACGACGGCGTGGCCAAGATCACGATCGACCGCCCGGAGGTGCGCAACGCGTTCCGCCCGCGCACGATCATCGAGATCTCGCGCGCGCTCGAGCTCGCGCGCGAAGACCCCGGCGTGGGCGTGATCGTGCTCACCGGCGAGGGGCCCGACGCGTTCTGCGCGGGCGGCGACCAGCGCGTGCGCGGCGACACCGGCTACCTCGACGAGCACGGCGGGCAGCTCGACTCGGTGGGGCGCTTCCACGTGACCGACCTGCACGTGCAGATGCGCCGGCTGCCCAAGCCCGTGGTGGCGATGGTCGCGGGCTACGCGATCGGCGGCGGGCATGTGCTGCACCTGGTGTGCGATCTGACGATCGCGGCTGAGAACGCCCGCTTCGGCCAGGTGGGCCCGCGCGTGGGCTCCTTCGACGGCGGCTTCGGCGCGAGCCTCATGGCGAGCCTCGTGGGGCCCAAGAAGGCGAAGGAGATTCTGGTTCCTGTGCCGCCAGTACTCCGCCGAGGAGGCGCTCGCGATGGGCCTCGTGAACACCGTGGTGGCGCTCGAGCGCCTCGAGGAGGAGACGCTCGAGTGGTGCAGGGAGATGCTCGCGCTCTCGCCCTTTGCGCTGCGCCTGCTGAAGGCCAGCTTCAACGCCGCCGAGGACGGGTTCAGCGGCATCCAGCAGCTCGCGCACGACGCCAACCTGCTGTTCTACGCGAGCGAGGAGGCCCAGGAGGGGCGCGACGCGTTCCGCGAGAAGCGCCCGCCGGACTTCTCGCGCTTCCCCCGGCGCGCATAGGTGAGCGCCGTCCGCATCTGGGTGATGGCGGCCCGCGTGCGCACGCTGCCCGCGGCGATAGCGCCCGTGCTCGTGGGCAGCTCGCTGGCGCTCGGCGACGGGCACTTCCACCCGCTCGCGTTCGTCGCCGCGCTGCTCGGCGCGGTCTTCATCCAGGTCGGCACCAACCTCTCGAACGACTACTCCGACGCGCGCCGCGGCGCCGACACCGAGGACCGGCTCGGCCCCGTGCGCGTCACCGCGGGCGGGCTCGTGCCGCCGAGCCAGGTGCTGCTCGCCACGTACGTGACGTTCGGGCTCGCGGTGGCGTGCGGCGCATACCTCGTGGCGGTCGCGGGCCCCGAGCTGCTGGCGGTCGGCGCGGCCTCGATCCTCGCGGGCGTTCTGTACACGGGCGGGCCGCGGCCCTACGGCTACGAGGGCCTCGGCGAGCTGTTCGTGTTCCTCTTCTTCGGCATCGTGGCGGTCGCCGGCTCCTACTTCGTGCAGGTGCAGCAGCTGCCGTGGGAGGCGTTCGCGTGCGCGGTGCCGGTGGGCCTGCTGGCGAGCGCGATCCTGGTGGTCAACAACGTGCGCGACCTCGACACCGACCGGCGCGCCGGCAAGCGCACGCTGGCGGTGCGGCTCGGGCGTGCGCGCACGCGCACGCTGTACGCGGCGATGCTCGTCGTCGCCTTCGCGGTGGCGCCGCTGCCGTGGGCGTTCGGCTCGATGGGCGCGTGGCTGCTCCTGCCGTGGGCCGCCGCGCCGCTCGCGGTGAGGCTCGCGCGCGTCGTGCGCACGCGCAGCGACGGCCCCGCGCTCAACGCGGCGCTCGCCGGGACCGGCGCGATGCAGCTGCTCTTCTGCCTGCTCTATTCCGCCGGGATCCTCGCGAGCGGCGGCGTGCACTCGTGAAGCTCGAGCTGCGGGAGCGCACGCTGCGGCTGCGCGAGCCGCTGCAAGCCTCCTACGGGACCGTGGCCGAGCGCGAGCTGCTCGTCATCTCGATCGAGGACGACGAAGGCCTCGTCGGCTACGGCGAAGCGGCCCCGCTCGAGCCCTACGGCGGCCCGACGCTCGAGCGGGTGCGGTGCGCGCTCGAGCGCCACCGCGACGTGCTCGCGACGCACGCGCAGCCGAACGCCGCGATGCTCGAGGAGCTGCGCGCCGCCGACGAGCTGCCCGAGGCGCTCGCGGCGATCGACCTCGCGCTGTGGGATCGGGCGGGCCGCCGCGAGGGAAGGCCGGTGGCGGCGCTTCTCAGCGAGCACCCGGCCGAGCAGGTCGAGCTCAACGCGACCGTCGGCGCGCTCGACCGCGCGGTGGCCGCGGAGCAGGCTGCGCACGCCGCGCGCGAAGGTTTCCAGTGCGTGAAGCTCAAGGTGGGCGTGGGCGACGACGCCGGCCGCGTCGCCGCCGCGCGCGCGGCCACGGGTCCCGGCGTCGCGCTGCGGCTCGACGCGAACGGCGCGTGGGACGTCGAGGGCGCGGTGCGCGCGATCGAGGCGCTCGCGCCGGCCGGGCTCGAGCTCGTCGAGGAGCCCGTGCACGGCGTTCGCGAGGTGCGCGAGGTGCGCGAGCGCGTGCAGGTGCGCGTGTCGATCGACGAGACCGCCGCCGAGCCCGGCGCGCTCGCGGGCGGCGCAGCCGACGCGGTGTGCCTGAAGCTCGCGCGCTGCGGCGGCATCGCCGCGCTGCTCGCCGCCGCCACGCTCGTGCGCAGCACCGGCTCGGAGGTGTACCTGGCCTCGACGCTCGACGGCCCGCTCGGCGTGGCGGGCGCGCTTCACGCGGCCGCGGCGCTCGCCGGCGCCGGGCCGCTGGCCCCGTGCGGCCTCGCGACGCTCGCCATGTTCGAGGAGGACGTGGCGGGCCCGCTGCGCGTGCGCGGCGGGCGGCTCGCGGTGCCGCGCGCTCCGGGGCTCGGCGTGGAGCCGTTCTAGGGCTCGCGGCCCTCGAGCACCGCAGCGAGCGCCGCCGGGTTCTCGAGCACCAGCCCGTGGCCGCCCGGGACCACGATCAGCTCGCCCCGCGGAAGCGCCGCCGCCATGCGCCGTCCGAGCTCGACGAACTTCGCGTCGCGCTCGCCGGCCAGCACCACGGCCGGCATCGCCAGCTCTGCGAGGCGCTCCCACAGCGGCTGCATCTCCCCCGCCCCGACCCCGCGCAGGACGCCCGCGAGCGCCTCGGGACGGTTGCGCCGCTGGTCGGCGCGCGCCGCCTCGCCGACCTCGGGCGGGTCCTGCGCGAACAGCGCCTGGGTGCGCCAGCGCTCGATGAACTCCTCGAACGGCCCGCTCTCGAGCTCTCGCGCGAGTCGCTCGTCGGAGACGCGGCGCTCGGCCCGCTCGCGCGCGTCCTCGATGCCGGGGCTGGTCGATACGAGCACCAGGCGGCTCACGCGCTCGGGCGCCGCGAGCGCGACGTGCTGGGCGATGCGCCCGCCCAGCGAGTACCCGCACAGCGTAAAGCGCGACGGCGCGCGCGCGAGCACGTGCTCCACGCATGAGGCGAACGTCACCGGCCGGACGTCCGCGGCCTCGCCGTGCCCCGGGAGGTCGAGCGCGAGCGCCAGGTAGCGTTCAGCGTCGAGCAGCGCCGCCACGCGGTCGAACGCGCGGCGCGTGCCGCTGAAGCCGTGCAGCAGGACGATGCTCTCCGGCATCGCGCAATCGTATGAGCCGAGCCACCGAGCACCCGAGCGACACCCATGTCCTCTTGAGGGCGTTCGTGGACGAGCTCACGCGCTGCGGCATGCGAGCCGCGTGCACCTCGCCGGGGTCCAGGTGCGCGCCGCTCGTGCTCACGCTCGCGCGCGAGGAGCGGCTGCGCTGCTTCTCGCACGTGGACGAGCGCTGCTCGGGCTTCTTCGCGCTCGGCCTCGCGAAGGCGTCGGGACTGCCGGTGGCGGTGGCGTGCACGTCCGGCACAGCCGCCGCCGAGCTGCTGCCCGCGGCGATCGAGGCACACGAGGCGCGCGTGCCGCTGCTGCTGCTCACCGCCGACCGCCCCGCGGAGCTGCGCGAGGTCGGCGCGGGGCAGGCGATCGACCAGCTGAAGCTCTACGGCGGCGCCGCCAAGTGGTTCTTCGAGGTGGAGCTGCCTCGCGCGGACGAAGCGGGCCTGCGGTGGGTGAGGACGCTCGCCTGCCGCTCCTACTGGACGGCGCTCGAGGGCAGACCTGGCGTGGTGCACCTCAACTTCCCGCTGCGCGAGCCGCTCGTGTTCGACGGCCAGCTGCCCGAGGACGGAAGCGGACGCGAGCAGGGGCGCGAGTACGTGCGCCGCGTGCCCGCGGCGGTGTCGAGCGGCGCCGACGCGGCGGCGCTCGGCGAGCGCGTGACCCGCGCGAGCCGCGGCGTGCTGGTGGCGGGCCGCCACGAGCGCGGCACGCCGTTCTGCCTCGCCGCGGCCGCCTTCGCGCAGTGGGCCGGCTGGCCGCTGCTCGCCGACCCCCTGTCGGGCGCCCGCCGCGGCGCCGCCGCGATCGCGCACTACGACGCGCTGCTGCGCGACCCCGCCTTCGCGGCGGAGCACGCCCCCGACCTGGTGCTGCGCATCGGAGACCTTCCCGTGTCCAAGCCGCTTCGCGAGTGGCTCGCGGGACACGCGGGCGTGCGCCAGATCGCGATCGACCCCGACGGCGCCTGGCAGGACCCCGCGGGCGTGATCGCGGAGTCGCTCGTGTTCGACCCCGCGGAGGCGCTGCGCGAGCTCGCGCGCTCGCCGGTGCGGCCGCGCACGGAGCAGGACTGGCTCGAGCGCTGGCGCAGCGCAGACGGGCGCGCGGCGGAGGCGATCATCGGCGTGATCGGGGACGGCGAGCTCTCGGAGCCAGCGGTCGCGGCGGAGCTCGGCGTGCTGCTGCCCGAGGAGGCAACGCTGTTCGTGGCCTCCTCGATGCCGGTGCGCGACGTGGAGACGTTCTGGCCGGTGCGCGAGGACCCTCCGCGGGTGCTGTGCAACCGCGGCGCGAACGGCATCGACGGCACGATCTCCTCGGCGTTCGGCGTCGCGGCGGCCGCCTCCGGCCCGGTGCTCGCGCTGATCGGCGACGTCGCGCTCGCGCACGACATCGGCGGGCTGATCGCCTCGCGGCGCCTGGGCCTGAAGCTCACGGTGGTGCTGCTCGACAACGGCGGCGGGGGCATCTTCGACTTCCTGGCGGTGTCGCGCACAGAGGAGCACATCTACACGCGCCACATCGCCACGCCCACCGGCCTCGACTTCGCCGCCGCCGGCGCGCTGTACGGGCTCTCGCACGAGCGCGCGGTCGACGTGCGCTCGCTGCGCGAGGCACTCGAGCGGGCGCTCGCGTCCGAGGGGTCGTGCATCGTGGAGGTGCGCGGCGACCGCGCGGCCAACACCGCGCTCCACGCGCGCCTGTGGGAGGCGGTGGCGGCGGCGCTCAGCCGCTGAGCAGCGGCAGGAGCGCCGCGAGCTTGACCTCGGTCTCGGCGAGCTCGCGGGCGGGGTCGGAGTCGCGCACGATCCCGCCGCCCGCGTACAGGCGCGCGAGCGCGCCCTCGATCAGGGCGCAGCGCAGCACCACGCAGAACTCGCCGTCGCCGGAGGCGTCGGTCCAGCCGGCGCCGCCGAGGTACCAGCCGCGGTCGAGGCCCTCGAGCGCGGGGATCAGCGGAAGCGCGCGCGCCAGCGGCTCGCCGCCGACCGCGGGCGTGGGGTGCATCGCGGCGGCCAGCGCGAGCACATCCATCGGCTCGGCGAGCTGGGCGCGGATCGGCGTCGCGAGGTGCTGGATGTTCGCGATCCGCACGAGCTCGGGCTCCGGCGCCGCGGCGACCCAGATCGCGTGCCTTCGCAGCGTGCGCTCGATGCGCCGCGCGACGATCGCGTGCTCTTCGCGGTAGCTCGCGTCGCGCAGCAGCTGCTCGCCGAGGTGCGCGTCCACGGCGGGATCGGCGCTGCGGCGCGTGGAGCCGGCGAGCGCGACGCTGCTCACGCGCTGACCCTCGCGGCGCACGAGCAGCTCGGGGCTCGCGGCGAGCAGCGCGCTCTCGCCGCGGCCGGCGCACAGCACGAAGCACGACGGGAACTCGTCGCGCAGCACCGCGAACAGCGCCGGCACGTCGTAGGGGCGCGGAGCGTGCACCTGCACCTCGCGAGCGAGCACCACCTTCTCGAGCCCTCCTGCGCGGATCAGCTCTCTCGCGCGCGCGACCGCGGCCTCGTAGTGCTCGGGCGGCATCGCGCCGATCACGCGAAAGCGCCCCGCGGGCGCGGGGTCGAGCAGCGGCAGCGGCACCGCGCGCAGCTCCGCAAGGCGCCGCTCGAGACGCTCGCACAGCTGCTCGGCGAGGTCGTCGGGGGAGGCCGCGGCGCACAGCGTGAGCGTCGTCGCGCCGCCGCGGCGCACGAGCGCGACCTCGGGCACGACCAGCGAGGCGGGCTCGAAGCCGTTCCAGTGCGGCGACTGCCCGCCGTCTGGCGAGAACGCGAAGCCGCCGACCGCGAGCGGCGGGAATCCCGGGTCGCACGCCTCGTCGGCGAGCACCCCCGCGGATAGCTCTCGCCAGCGCTCGCCCACCGCGTCGAAGCGCTTCTCCCCCGCGCCGCGCAGGCGCAGCGCCGCGCCGAGGCACGCGAGCGCCTCGCCGCCGCGGTCGGGCTGCTCGAGCAGGAACCAGTGCTCGCCGGGACGGCGCGAAGCGCATGCGATCGCGCACGGGTCGGCGTCGCCGTCGAGCTCGACCGTCAGCGTGGCGAGCGCGGGCGCGGCGCTGCGCCTCGCACGCGCGAGCGCCCGCTCGAGCCTCCTCGCCAGGAGCGCGCGGTCGCGGTCGGCGAGCTCCGGCTGCGAGCGCGCGCCGGTTGCGAGACGCAACTCAGGTCTCGCCGCGCCCGCGCGAGATCGCGATCTCGCCGGTGCGCATCATCTCGATCAGCCCGAACGGGCGCACCATGCTCTCGAATGCCTCGATCTTGTCGGTCGTGCCGGTCACCTCGATGATGATCGCGCGCTTGGTCACGTCCACGACCTTGCCGCGGAAGATCTCGGCGATCTGCATCAGCTCGCCGCGCTGCACGCCGTCGGCGGCGACCTTGAACAGCGCGAGCTCCCGCGCCACCGTGTCGCCGGGCTCGAGGTCTCGGATCTTGAGAACGTTGACGAGCTTGTGCAGCTGCTTGGTGACCTGGTCGATCGGGTGAAGCGCGCCGTCGACCGTCAGCGTCACGCGCGAGATCTGCTCGTCCTCGGTGGGGCCCACCGTGAGCGTGTCGATGTTGAAGCCGCGCCGCGCGAACAGCCCGGCGATCCTCGTGAGCACGCCCGACTTGTTTTCGACGAGAATCGAGAGCGTGTGCTTGCGCCCGGTGCGCAGGTTCGCGGCGGCCTCGAGCTCCTCGAGGCTGAGCGTCTCCTTGGTGCCCGGTTCGCCCATCAGCCGACCATCTCGCGCGCGGCGTGGCCCGCGGGGATCATCGGGTAGGTGTTCTCCTCGCGCGTGACGCGCACGTCCACGAGCACGGGGCCCTCGGTGGCGATCGCGCGCTTCATGTCCTCGACGAGCGTGTGCTTGTCCTCGAAGCGCATGCCGGTCACGCCGTACGCCTCGGCGAGCTTGACGAAGTCGGGGAAGCTGCCCATGTCGACATGGCTGTAGCGGCCGTCCCAGAAGAGCTCCTGCCACTGGCGCACCATGCCGAGGTAGCCGTTGTTCATGATGAACACCTTCACGGGGATGCCGTTCTCGGCGCACGTGGCGAGCTCCTGCGAGTTCATCTGCACCGAGCCGTCGCCCGCGATGCAGCACACGAGCTGGTCGGGGCAGCCGACCGCGGCGCCCATCGCGGCGGGCAGGCCGAAGCCCATCGTGCCGAGGCCGCCCGAGTTGACCCAGCGCCGCGGGCGCCGGGAAGTCGTAGTACTGCGCGGCCCACATCTGGTGCTGGCCGACGTCGCTGGTGACGATCGCCTGTCCGCCGGTGGCCTCGTACAGCGCCCTGATCATGTACTGGGGCTTGATCTCCGCGTCGGCCGAGTCCTCCCAGCCGAGCGGGTGCTTCTCGCGCCAGCCTTCGATCCGAGTCCACCACGCGTCGAGCCGCCCGGGGTCGGCGCCGAGCGAGCGGTACTCGACGATCAGCTTCGCGAGCACGTGCTTGGCATCGCCCACGATCGGGATGTGGGCGGGCACGTTCTTGGAGATCTCCGCGGGGTCCACGTCGATGTGGATGAACTTCGCGCGCGGCGCGAACTCGGACAGCTTGCCGGTGATGCGGTCGTCGAAGCGCGCGCCGACCGCGCAGATCAGGTCGGCCTCGTCCATCGCGTAGTTGGCCGCGCGCGTTCCGTGCATGCCGAGCATGCCGAGCCACTGCGGGTGCGGCGCGGGGAAGCCGCCGAGCCCCATCAGCGTGCAGGTCACGGGGAAGCGGTCGCACTGCGCGAACTCCGTGAGCTCCTCGGAGGCGTTCGCGTTGATCACGCCGCCGCCGGCGTAGATCACCGGCCGCTGGGACGCGGCGAGCGCCTTGGCGGCCTGGCGGACCTGCTTCTGGTTGCCCTCCACGCGCGGCTGGTAGCCGGGCAGGCGCACGTCGGACACCGGCTCGTAGTCGATGTCGGCGCGCGAGAGGTCCATCGGGATGTCGACCACCACCGGGCCGGGCCTGCCGCTGCGGGCGATGTGGAACGCCTCGTGGATCGCGCGCGGGAGCTCGCCGGGGCTCTGGATCATGAACGAGTGCTTGACGACCGGCATCGTGATCCCGAGCGTGTCGGCCTCCTGGAAGCCGTCGGTGCCGAGCAGCTCGGTGCGCACCTGCCCGGTGATGAACACGCACGGAACCGAGTCCATCATCGCGTCGCAGATCGGGGTGATGAGGTTGGTCGCGCCGGGCCCGCTCGTGGCGAAGGCGACGCCGACTTTGCCGGTGGCCTTCGCGTAGCCCTCGGCGGCGTGCCCGCCGCCGGCCTCGTGGCGGACGAGGATGTGGCGGATGCCGGAGTCCACGAACGCGTCGTACGTGGGCAGGTTGGCTCCGCCGGGCAGCCCGAAGACGACGTCCACGCCCTCTGCCTTCAAGCATTCCATCAGGGCGTCGACGGCCCTCATCGATCCTGCCTCCTTCGCATGCGCTCGCCGGAAAACTCAGTGTATCAACGGGGTTTTCGGCGAATTCAGGACACGCCGAGGCCGACGCCGATCGCGAGCGTGATCAATCCGCCGAAGCCCACGAACACCAGAGAGGAGCGCATCGGCACGCGCAGGAAGCGGTTGCGGATCCAGGCGATCACGAACAGCTCGACCGCGACGACGGCGCCGGCGACGATGAGCGCCGTATGCACGTTGGGGATGATGAACGGCAGCGTGTGGAAGATGCTGCCCAGCATCGTCATCGCCCCCGTGATGGTGCCCCGCACGAGCGCCGAGCCGCGGCCCGTTTCTTCGCCGGTGTCCGAACCTGCCTCGGACCAGCCCATGCTCACGCCGGCGCCGAGCGCGACCCCGAGCCCGACCACGAGGGCGGTGTGCGAGTTGGATGCGATCGCTGCAGCGAAGATCGGGGCGAGCGAGGAGATCGTGCCGTCGATCAGCCCGACGAGGCCGGGCTGCACCACGCGCAGCAGGAATGCGTGCTCGTCGTTGAAGCCCGCGCGGTGGATGGCGCGGTCGATCGCGGTCTCGGGCGGGGCGGGTGCGGCGGTTTCGCTCGGCATCTCTGCTCCAGCGTATGCGAGCACCCCGCTTAGGGAGGCCGAAACCGCCTTAGGGCGCCCTCACACGCCGGGCGCCGGCCCCAGCCGGGTCAGCCGCCGGGGGAGCTCGGCGTGCGCTTCCAGGATTCGGGCGCGATCGCGACGTCGGGGAAGTCGAGCTCGGCGCCGCAGCGGGTGCACAGCGCGTCGTAGATCTTCGTGACCTTGCCGCACTGCGGGCACCGGCGGCGCAGCTCGTCGGACTCGAAGCGGTACGCGATCGCCGCGAGCAGCCCGAAGAACGGGACGGCCCCCGAGATCAGGAACCACAGCCAGAACGAGCTGCCCTTGATCTT
Organism: uncultured Solirubrobacteraceae bacterium; assembly: GCA_963813685.1. GTDB lineage: Bacteria > Actinomycetota > Thermoleophilia > Solirubrobacterales > Solirubrobacteraceae > Palsa-744. The sequence goes on along the minus strand of CAWEZQ010000010.1, from coordinate 71,468 downwards.
GCCGACGATGCCGCCGGCAAGCCCGAAGCACACGGCGATGATCACGTAGGCCATCGCCGGAGCCCGGCTAGAGCAGCACGCGCAGCGCCCAGACGATCGCCACGATCACGAGCACGGCCAGGACGATGCCGAAGAGGGCCGCGGCGATGCCGATCACCAATTTGATCGCCAGCCACGCCGCGACCAGCAGGACCAGCACCGCGATGACGGTGCGACCGAGCGATCGGGGCTGGGACTCCTGCATGCTGGGCTCAGTCTAGACGGTCGGACGGGCGCTCGTAACAGGTGAAGCGCTCCTGCGAGGTGAAGACGGTCGTGCGGCCGGGCGACGCGCCTCATGGCTGTCACCCGGCCGCACGCGGCTCACGCCGGCCGAGGGAAGCCGGCGCGGTCGTCTGCGGGAGCCGCTAGATGCGACCTGGCCCCCCGAGCCCGCGCGCCGTCCGTGCCGCCGCCTGCGCACCGCCGACCGCGACGCGGCGGCGATCCGCGCCCAGCCCGACAGCGGTGAGTCGGTAGCGGCGGATACGCGGGCCGAGGCCGGCCTCATCCACCGTCTCCTCGGGGAGGAGGATGAACCTCCGAGGAGGTGAGACACTCGTTGGAGCTGCGATCCGGTTCATGGCAAGGATGGTTGCGCAGCCCCGCCCGCGTGCCATTGGCCGCGCGTCCAAAATGTGCGACGCGCTCGTCTGCGAGATGCGAGCGGCTCGCCGGGCGCCGGCGGCGCGGCTCAGGCGCCGATCCGCTCGTGGATCAGCCGCGCGACCTCGGTGCCGTCGGCGCGGCCCTTGGTTTCGCGCATCACCTGGCCCACGATCGGGCCGATCGCCTTCTCGTTGCCTTCCCGCACGCGCTGCGCCGCGTCGGCGTTGGCGTCCACGGCGGCCGCCACGATCTCCGCGAGCTGCCCGTCCTCGCCGATCGCCGCGAGCCCCTCGGACTCGATGATCGCCGCGGGGTCGCCGCCGTCGGAGAGCAGCCGGTCGAGCACCTGGCGCGCGGCGCCGACGCTCACGCGCTTGGCGGCGAGCAGGCCGACGAGCGCGGCGAGCGCGGCGGGCTCGACCGGGGTGGACGCGGGGTCCTCCACGTCGCCGAGCCGCGAGAGCAGCTCGACCGTGACCCAGTTGGCGAGCATCTGAGGCGGGGGCGCCGGATCGGCGCCGGCAGCGAGCGCGGCGTCGAAGAACGCTCCGAGCTCGGCACGGAAGGCGAGCAGCTGCGCGCTCTCGGCGCTCAGCTCGAGCTCGCCCTGCAGGCGCTCGGCGCGCTCGGCCGGCAGCTCGGTGATCTCGGCCCGCGCGGCGGCGATCATCTGCTCGTCGATCGCGACCGGCACGAGGTCGGGCTCGGGGAAGTAGCGGTAGTCGTGCGCTTCCTCCTTCGAGCGCAGCGAGGTGATCGAGCCGCTCGCGGGGTCGAAGTGGAGCGTCTCCTGCACGACCCGGCCGCCGCCCTCGATGATCTTCGCCTGGCGCGCGATCTCGGCCCTGATGCCGCGCTCCAGGAAGCGGAAGGAGTTCATGTTCTTCAGCTCGGTCTTGACGCCCAGCTCCTCGCTGCCGCTCGGTCGCAGCGAGATGTTGGCGTCGCAGCGCAGCGAGCCCTCCTCCATGTTCACGTCGCTGACTCCGAGCTGGCGCAGCGTGGAGCGCAGCAGCTTCAGCCACGCGGTCGCCTGCTCGGCGGAGCGCAGGTCGGGCTCGCTGACGATCTCGGCGAGCGGCGTGCCGCCGCGGTTGAAGTCGACGAGGCTCTCGGCGGAGCCGTGGATGCGCCCGCTGGCGCCCACGTGGATCAGCTTGGCGGCGTCCTCCTCGAGATGCACGCGGTGGATGCGCACCTCTGCGAGCCGGCCGCCGAGGCACAGGGGTTCGTCGTACTGGGAGATCTGGTAGCCCTTCGGCAGGTCGGGATAGAAGTAGTTCTTGCGGTGGAAGATCGAGCGCGGCGCGAGCTCGGAGCCGAGCGCGATGCCGATCATCAGCCCGAGGTGTACGGCGCGCGCGTTCGCCACCGGCAGGCTGCCCGGCAGCCCGAGGCAGACCGCGCAGGTGTGGGTGTTGGGCGGGTCGCCGAACGACAGTTCGCAGCCGCAGAACATCTTCGTGACGGTCTTCAGCTGCACGTGGATCTCGAGGCCGATGACCGGCTCGAGCGAGCCCGTGCCGCTCTCGGCGGCCGCCGCGGCGGGCGCCTCAGACACGGGCGGGGCTCCCGTCGAAGCCGATGCTGCGCTCGAGCGCGTGGGCGGCGTCGAACATGCGGTTCTCGCTGAACGCGGGGCCCGCGAGCTGCAGCCCTACCGGCAGGCCCTCGCTTGATCCGCACGGGATCGAGATCGCTGGTATCCCGGCGAGCGACATGGGAACGGTGCAATAGTCGCTCAGGTACATCGCGAGCGGGTCGCCGGTCTTCTCGCCCAGCCTGAAGGCGACGCTGGGAGCGGTGGGCGTGGCGATCAGGTCGACCGTCTCGAAGGCCGCGCGGAAGTCCTCGGCGATCTTCGTGCGCACGCGCTGGGCGCGGCCGTAGAAGGCGTCGTAGTAGCCGGAGGAGAGGGCGTAGGTGCCGAGCATGATGCGCCGCTTGACCTCGGGGCCGAAGCCGTCGTGGCGCGTGCGCGTGTACATGTCGAGCAGGTCGGCGGCGCCCTGCGCGCGCAGCCCGTAGCGCACGCCGTCGTAGCGCGCGAGGTTCGACGAGCACTCGGCGGGCGCGAGCACGTAGTAGGCCGACAGCGCGTGCGGCGCGTGCGGCAGGTGGACGTCGTGCAGCTCCGCGCCGAGCGACACGGCGAGCTCGAGCGCCTCCCTGAACGCGGCCAGCACGCCGGCTTCGATGCCCTCCCCCGTGAGCTCCTCGGGGATCCCGATGCGCACGCCGTCGAGGCGCTCGGCGCTCGGCAGCTCGATCTCGTGCGGGAACGCGAGCGAGGTCGCGTCGCACGGGTCGTGCCCGACCATGTGGCGCAGCAGCAGGGCCGCGTCGGTGACGTTCCGCGTCAGCGGCCCGGCCTGGTCGAGCGAGGAGGCGAACGCGATCATGCCGTAGCGGGACACGGCGCCGTAGGTCGGTTTCAGCCCGACGATCCCGCACAGCGCGGCCGGCTGGCGGATCGAGCCTCCGGTGTCGGTGCCGAGCGCCCACGGCGCGAGGCCGGCGGCGACGGCGGCGGCGCTCCCGCCGGAGGAGCCGCCGGGAACGCGCGCGCGGTCCCACGGGTTGCGCACCGCGCCATACGCGGAGTTCTCGTTGGAGGAGCCCATCGCGAACTCGTCCTGGTTGGTCTTGGCGAGCAGGCTCGCGCCGGCGTCCTGCAGTTTGCGCACGACCGTCGCGGTGTACGGCGGGCGGTAGCCCTCGAGTATGCGCGAGCCCGACTGGCTGGGTACGCCCTCGACGCAGAACAGGTCCTTGACGGCGAGCGGCACGCCGCACAGCGGCTTTGCGGGCGCGGCCTCGGGTGGGCGCTCGGCGACCCAGGTGAAGCAGTTGAGGCCCTCCTCCCCCGCGTCGCGGTCGCGCTCGGCGCGTTCGCGGTAGGCGCCGAACAGCTCGCCGGCGGACAGATCGCCGGCGGCCAGCGCGGCGGCGGCGCCCGCGGCCGTGAGCTCGAGCGCGTCGGTCGCGCTCATGCCTGGGGGCTCGGCACGAGGAAGCCGTCCTCGCCCGCGGCGGGCGCCTGCGCGAGCGCGACGTCGCGCGGGAACGAGGGCACGGGCGTGTCGGCGCGCAGCGCGCCGGTGAGCTCGACCACGTGCGAGGTGGGCGGCACGTCGGCGAGGTCGAGCTCGCCGATTTTTTCGATGTGGCCGAGCACGGCGGAGAGCTCGCGCGCCATCGGCTCGATCTCCTCCTCGGCGAGCGCGAGCCGCGCGAGGCGGGCCACGTGGAGCACTTCGTCGCGGGCGATCATCGCGGCAATTCTACGGCGGCGGCTGCGGCAGATCGCGCGGCTCGGGACGGGCGGGCTCGTACAGCGACGTGCGTTCGTCGCGCATCGCCTGCCACGACCCGGCGAGGATCGCCACGGCGCCCGCGAGCGCGAGCCACGCGCCCGCGCACAGGCCGCTCGCGTGGTGGGGGCGCTCGAGCACGCGCACCACGGCCGCGATCACCGCGATGAAGCCGAGCAGCGTGCTCCACACCGCGAGCGCGACCGGGAGCGCGGGGCTGCGGGCGGCGAGCGCGCTCAGCGCGAGCGCGAAGGCGGCGCACGCGGCGGCGAGCAGCAGCGCCACGGCGCCGCCGAACGTTTCCCAGGCGTCGAGGTTGCCGAGCGGCGTTTCGTACCACGGCGTGGCGAGCGACACGGCGATCAGTGCGACGCCCGCGAGCGCGACCAGCTCGCCGGCGCGGACGCGGGCGAGCCTCATGCCGCGAGCAGCTCTCCGGCCTGCATGCGAGCGGCCTGGAGCGTGTTGCGCAGCAGCAGCGCGATCGTCATGGGACCCACCCCGCCGGGCACCGGCGTGATCGCCGAGGCGACCTCGGACGCCGCGGCGAAGTCGACGTCGCCGACGAGGCCGCTGCGGTTCCCGGCCTCCTCGGGCGTGAGCCGGTTCGTACCGACGTCGATCACGACCGCGCCGGGCTTGACGAAGTCCCCGCCGATCAGGCGCGGCCGCCCCACGGCCGCGATGAGGACGTCGGCGCGGGCGCACACGGCGCGCAGGTCGCGGGTGCGCGAGTGACAGATGGTGACCGTCGCGTTGGCCTCGAGCAGCAGCTGTGCCATCGGCTTGCCGAACAGGTTCGAGCGGCCGACGACCACGGCCTCGGCGCCTTCGAGCTCGACGCCGACCTCGGCGAGCAGCTCGAGCACCCCGAGCGGGGTCGCGGAGCGCAGGCCGGGGCGCCCGAGCGAGAGCAGGCCGGCGTTGACCGGCGTCAGGCCGTCCACGTCCTTCTCCGGGGCGACGAGCGCGGTCAGCTCGGAGCCGTCGAGGTGGGCGGGCACCGGCAGCTGCAGCAGCATGCCGCTGACCGCGTCGTCGTCGTTCAGCTCGGCTATCTCGGCCGCCACCCGCTCGAAGCTCGCGTCGGCGGGCAGCCTGCGGTCGAAAGCGGCCATGCCGATCTCCGCGCAGGCGCGCTGCTTGCCGTTCACGTATACCGCGGACGCGGGGTCGTCGCCGACGAGCACGGTGGCGAGGCCGGGCGGGCGCCCGTGGCGCTCGGTGAACTCCGCGACCTGTGCCGCCACTTCGCCTCGCACCCGCGCGGCGACAGCCTTGCCGTCGATGACCGTGGCGCCCACGGGCGTGATGCTACGCGCGCCTGCTGACGGGCGCGTACTCGGCCATCAGCTTGCGCTCGGAGCCGTCGCCGGCGAAGCGCACGACGATCACGCCGCCCGGCTCGACGCCGGTCACGACGCCGTCGCCGAAGGCCGCGTGGACGACATCCTCCCCGAGCCTGAACGTGGGGACGTCCTTGAGGCTGGCCGCGCGCACCGCCCCGGCGACCGACGGCGCGACGATCCCGGGGCGGAATCCCTCGTGGGATTCCTCGTCGAGCAGCTCGGCGGGGATCTCATCGACGAAGCGGCTGCGCAGCCCGAACGCGTGGGAGCCGAACACGGCCCGGCGGCGCGCGCAGGTGAGGTACACGGCGCGCATCGCGCGCGTGACGCCGACGTAGAACAGGCGCCGCTCCTCCTCGAGCGCGCCCTCGTCGAGCGCGCGCGAGTGCGGGAAGACGCCGTCCTCGCATCCGGCGATGAACACGATCGGGTACTCGAGCCCCTTGGCGTTGTGGACGGTCATCAGCGTCACGAGCCCGTCGTCGTCTCTGCGCGTGTCGGCGTCCGCTATCAGCGCGATCTGCTGCAGGAACACGTCGAGCGCCGCGCCGTCCTCGGCCCCGGTGGCGTCGAACTCGCGCCCGACCTCGACGAGCTGCTCGAGGTTCTCGATCCGCCCCTGCGCCTCGATCGTGCGTTCGGCCTCGAGCGCTTCGACGTAGCCGCTCTGCGAGAGCAGCGCCTCGATCAGCTCGGCGATCGCCGCGCCGCCGCCGGCGCGCTCGCGCAGCGCCTCCATCGTGTCCATGAAGCGGGTTAGCGCCTTCACCGCGGCCGCGCCGAGGCCGGGTACCTCCTCGGGCGAGGCGGCGGCCTGCCACACCGAGCAGCCGACGCTCTCGGCGTGCGCGACGACGCGCGCCAGCGAGGTCTGGCCGATGCCGCGGCGCGGCGAGTTGGCGACGCGCGTGAAGCTGACGACGTCGAACGGGTTGGCGATCAGCGACAGGTAGGCGATCGCGTCCTTGATCTCGGCCCGCTCGTAGAACTTGGTGCCGCCGATCACCTGGTATGCGATCTCGCGGCGCACGAGCGTGTCCTCGATCACCCGCGACATCGCGTTGGTCCGGTACAGGACGGCGATCTCAGCGCGCGACGCTCCCTCGTCGAGCAGCCGCTCGACCTCGCCGACCACGTAGCGCGCCTCGGCGTGCTCGTCCTCGAGCGTGCGCAGGTGAATCGGCTCGCCCTCGCCCAGCTCGCTCCACAGCCGCTTGGCGATGCCGCCGCGGTTGTTGGCGATCACCGCGTTGGCCGCGCGCAGGATCGTCTCGGTCGAGCGGTAGTTCTGCTCGAGCTTGACGACGCGCGCGTCCGGGAAGTCCTCCTGGAACTCGAGGATGTTGCGCACGTCGGCTCCTCGGAAGGAATAGATCGAGTTGTGTGTCACGACGCCGTTCGCGATGAAGTTGTGAACGCCCTCGATGTCCAGGTCGTAGACGGGCTCGGCGAGCGGGACGCGCGAGACCACCTGAATCACGTCGAACTCGCCGTCGGCGCCGACCACGACCATCCCCGGCCGCAGCGACGACGCCGGCATGAACGGCAACGAGTTGGCGGCCCCATCGGCGGTGCATGCGAGGCGGGCGTTCATGTGGAGCTCGAAGTCGAGCACGCCCTGCACGCGCTCGACGGTCGAGAGGAGCGATCCCATATCGGACGAAGCCGTCTCGAAGCGCCATCCGAGCGATCCTCTCCTCGCCGGCCTCACGCTCAGGCCAAGACCCCGGAGGGCTTCACGCCCTGACTCGTCGTAGCCGAACATTGCGATGCGGTGCATCGTCGAGCGCCCGCGCGGATCGCCGCACAGGGTCAGCACCATGCGCCGCCGCATGCGTGGCGAGCCGAGCCTGTATGAGGTGTGTCCCGCTGCGCTGAAGTGCGGGAAGCGGAAGCTCAGGCCTTCATGCTCGAGCAGTGCTCGGCCGGCCGACTCGGTGTCGACTACGTCGAACACCTCGTCGATCAGCGCTTGATCTCCGACGACGCTATCTACGCTGCGGGCGCTTCGACGCGCATTGAACGGGAGCGTCGGAAGGCCGTACGTGGCCGACAGGACATGCTCGGCGACTCGCGCCTCCGCGTCCGTCTCGCGCAGGCGAAGCACCCAGGCAGCGTCGGCTCCCTCCATCCTCATCCTCGCTCTGACCCCTACGACTGGCTTCGCCTGCCCGGCCGTATAGGTGCGCGATGTGCCAACCCGGAAGCCCGTACCTCGCCTCCACATCAGGTAGGTCATATGCGTCTGGGGTGTGTGACCGACCACGAATCCGGCGAAGTGGATGTGCTCGGGCGTGCTCACGATGCGCCGCCCTGAGCGGGTGCTGATCGCGACGCCCTCCTCGCACCGCGCCTTGTGGCGCGCGAGCACGCGGGCTGGGCGAAATCTGCCGCTTCCCTGCGCAGCGAGGACGGAGTCGCCGGGACGGACCTGCTCGATCGGACGTTGAGCGCCATCCCCCATCGTTACGAGCGTCCCCTTCAGCAGGCACTGTGCGTCGTCCCCCACGACCGCCAGGTTGCGGTGCCCCGGCAGGCTCGTGCGCCGTCCGCGCGCGGGCGCCTCGCGCCCGCCGCCGACGAGCAGCTGCAGCAGGCGGTACTGCGCGTGGTTGGTGTCCTGGTACTCGTCCACGAGCACGTGGCGGAATGCGCTCGCGTAGCGCTCGCGCGACTCTTCGAAGAGCTCCAGCAGGTTGACGGTGCGGAACAGCAGGTCGTCGAAGTCCATCGCGTTCATGCGCAACAGGTCGCGCTCGTAGATGCCGTACACGTCGGCGACCATCTCCTCGAACGGGGATGCCGCAGCCTGCCTGTAGGACTCGGCGTCGAGCAGCTGGTTCTTGGCGGCGGAGATCTGGTTGTGGATGGCGACCGGCGTGAAGCGCTTGAGGTCGACGCCGACGGCGTCTGCCGAGCGCCTTGCGAGCCGCCGCGCGTCGGCCTGGTCGTAGATCGTGAACTGCCGGGTGTAGCCGAGCCGCTGCGCTTCGGCGCGCAGGATGCGGGCGCAGGCCGCGTGGAAGGTCATCAGCCACATCCCGCGCGTGTCGCGCCCGAGCAGCCTGTGCACGCGGTCGCGCATCTCGCTGGCGGCCTTGTTGGTGAACGTGATCGCGAGGATCTCGCCGGACTGCGCCTGGTCGGTGTAGACGAGGTAGGCGATGCGGTGCGCGAGCACGCGCGTCTTGCCGCTGCCGGCGCCCGCGAGGATCAGGAGCGGCCCCTCGCCGTGCGTGACGGCCTCGCGCTGGGGCTCGTTGAGGCCCTCGAGCAGCTCCTGCAGGTGCTCGGCATGCGGGTTGGCGGCCATCGCAGCCCAGCATAGATGCGCGTCCGGCGCGCGAGCCCGGGCCGCGCGGCCGTTACCCGCCGGCCGGGTTGGGCCCGCGGACGGTGCGCAGCGGGCGCACCTCGGCGGTGTGCGGAGGCTCCTCGTGCGAGAGCTCCGCGATCGTCGCTTCGAGCGTGGCGATGCGCGCCGAGAGCGCCTGGATCGCCTCGGCGATCGGGTCGGGCAGGTGGATCCAGTCCGCGTCGGGGCCCTCCACGCGGCGCCCGTCCACGCGCACGGGGTGGCCGGGGTTGCCGACCACGGTCGAGTTGGGGGGCACGTCGGTGATGACCACGCTGTTGGCGCCGATCTTCGCTCCGTGGCCGATCGTGATCGGGCCGAGCAGCTTCGCGCCCGAGCCGATCGTGACGTTGTCCTGCACGGTGGGGTGGCGCTTGCCGGTGGCGAAGCCGGTGCCGCCGAGCGTGACGCCCTGGTAGAGCGTGACGTCGTTGCCGATGTCCGCCGTCTCGCCGATCACGACGCCGGCGCCGTGGTCGATGAACAGCCCTTTGCCGATGCTCGCCGCCGGGTGGATCTCGATCCCGGTGAGCGAGCGGGTGAGCATCGAGAGCACGCGCGGCAGGAGGGGCACGCCGGCGAGGTGCATCGCGTGCGCCACGCGGTAGGCGAGCAGCGCGTGGATGCCGGGCCACGTCGCGAGGATCTCCGCGGGCGCCACGCCGCGCGCGGCGGGGTCGCGATCGCGCGCGGCGATCACGTCGCGGCGGACCTCGCTGGCTACCCGCGCGAACGCGCCGAAACCCGGCATGGCCACAGCGTAGCGGCGTTTCGCGGCGGCTCGGCTAGGGGGCGAAGAACGCCTGGGAGACGTAGCGCTCGCCCGAGTCGGGCATCATCACGAGGATCCTCGCTCCCGCGGACTCGGGGCGCGCGGCGACCTGGAGCGCGGCCCACAGCGCGGCTCCGCACGAGATCCCGGCGAGCACGCCGGCGCGTTTGGCGCAGCGCCACGCGGTCTGGATGGCGTCCTCGTCGGAGACGGCGATCACCTCGTCGAGCAGCTCGCGGTTGAGCACCGGCGGAACGAAGCCCGCGCCGATCCCCTGGATGCGGTGCGGCCCGGGCTCCCCGCCGGAGAGCACCGCGGAGTTGCGCGGCTCCACGGCGACGATGCGCAGCGCGGCGTTGACGTTGGCGCGCAGGTACTCGCCGGCGCCGGTGATGGTTCCACCGGTGCCGACGCCGGCGACGAGCACGTCGAGGCGCCCTTCGAGCGCGCGCTCGATCTCGGGGCCGGTGGTGCGGCGGTGGATCTCGGGGTTGGCGGGGTTCGAGAACTGGTCGGGCAGGAACACGTCGGGCGAGCGCGCCATCGTGCGCGCCGCGTCGACCGCCTCGGCCATGCCGCCGAGCGACTCGGTGATCTCGACGCGCGCGCCGTACAGCCGCAACAGGCTCTCGCGCTCGCGGCTCATCCCCTGCGGCAGCGTGAGCACGAGGTCATAGCCCTTGGCGGCGCACACGAACGCGAGCGCGATGCCGGTGTTGCCGCTGGTGGCCTCGACGATCGTGGTGCGCCCCGGCTCGATCTGTCCGTGCGCCTCGGCGGCCTCGATCATGGCGACGCCGATCCGGTCCTTGACGCTGCCGCCGGGGTTGAACGACTCGAGCTTCGCGAACAGCTCGACGCCGGTCTCCTGCGCGGGGGTGCCCTCCAGCATGCGCGGGAGCGCGACGACGGGCGTGCCGCCGACGAGCTCCGCAATGTTGATCGGGATTCCGCCCATGGCCGCACGACAATAGTCGAGCGGCCGCGCGCGGCGCAGGTCTAGCCGCCCGGCTTGTGCGGCTTCTTCTTCGGCTTGGGCACGACCAGGACGACCTTCGCGGTGTGCGCCCGCGTGCCGCCGGGAGAGACCTTCACGATCAGCATGCTCGCCGCGAGGCGACCGCGGTGACGGTGCAGGAGGCTTCGCCCGATCTTGTTGAGCTTCACGCGAACGGTGAGCACCCTGCCGGGGCTGAGCGTGAACGCGGTGGTGGCGCCGAGCGCCTTCAGGCGGTAGCGCCTGCCCTGCTTGAGGCTGATCCTCAGGGTGAGGCGCCCGCGGCAGGTGCCGTGCCCGCGCCACACGAGCCTGACGGCGGCGCGCGAGCGCGACCCAACGGAGAGGTTGCGGCTCACGAGCGCGGGGGTGCAGCCGGAGGTGAAGCCGAGCACCCCTCCGAGTGGGCCGGGCGACCCCGTGCCCACCCCCGCAACGGAGGATCCGGCCTGCCCGGAGTCGCTCGGCAGGTAGGTGAACCTCGAGGCGGCACTCGCGGGGCTCGTGCCCGACGGACCGGTCACGCGCACGTGCACGGTGACCGGCTGCCCAGTGGGCGACGGCGGGGCGATCGCGGTGATCGTGCCCGACGGGTTCACCGTGAAGCTCGCGGCGGGGCTCGATGCGCTCGCCGCTTCGAAGGCGACGGAGGTGGCGCCCGCGAGGACGTTGCCTTCGATCGTCACGGGAGTGCCGCCGGACGCGGGCCCGGAGGAGGGCGAGACGGCGCTCACGGCGGGCAGCAGGCGCGGTTCGGCGAACGCCCACATCGCGCCGGTCTTGGCGAGGTCCCACGGTGCGCCGACGACCGCTGTCTCGCCGTCGGCGCGGAGCGCGACGCTGTAGCCGAATTTGCCTTTGCGCGGTATCGCGCCGGAGCTTTCGGCGCCGGTCAGCTTCTCGCCGTCCTGCGACCAGGTTTCGCCGGCCCGCGTGTACAGCCACGCGGCGCCGGTGGCGCTTTCATCCGCGGGGCCGCCGATCAGCACGAGGCTGCCGTCGCCGGAGACGGCGACGCTGTAGCCGAACTGGGGTGGCGAGGACGCTTCTTCGGGGTCCGTCAGCCGCGGCCCCTGCTGCGCCCAGCCGGAGCCGGAGCGGCCGAACACCCAGGCCGCGCCCACATGTTCGCGGGCGCCCACGACGGCGGTGCCCGCGTCTTCTGACAGCGCGACGCTGTTGCCGAAGTGCATGTTTTCGGCCTCGCCTGTGCCGGTGAGCCTCTGCCCGTCCGCCCAGCTCGAGCCCGACCGTTCGAACACCCACGCGGCGCCGCTGCCGCCGCTCGAGCCGGGTCCGCCCGCGAGGGCGGTGCTGCCGTCGCCGGACAGCGACACGCTCACGCCCGAGGTGCGCTTCCCCGACCGGCTCGAAGCCGGTCAGCTTGGCACCCTGCTGGCTCCACGATCCGCCGGAGTTGGTGAACACCCACGCGGCGCCGACGCCGCTGCCGTCGTTGGGCGCGCCGACCATCGCGGTGGTGCCGTCGGAGGACAGGGCGACGCTGCGCCCGAAGCGCGCTTCGGCGGTCTCTTCGGAGCCGCCGCCGAGGACCTGCGCGAGCGTCCACGCGCCGCCGGCGCGCACGAACACGCGCGCCGCGCCCTCGAAGCGGCATTCGCCGCTTTCCCTGCGGCATGGCCCGCTGGTGCGTGGCGAGCCGACCAGCACCGTGCTGCCGTCGCCGGAGATGGCGACGCTGCGCCCGAACGCGCACTGTTCGGCTTCGCCTTCGACCTGCCGCACGCCGGTGCGGTTTCGGGGCGTTCTTCGCTGACGAGCTTCGGGCCCTGCTGGATCCACGTGCCGGCGGCGCGCACGAACACCCAAACGGCCCCGGAGCCGCCGCCGTCGGTGGGGCCGCCGACGACGGCCGTCGTGCCGTCGCCGGACAGCGCGACGCTGTAGCCCAGCATGCTGTCTTCGGCGGATTCGTCGTTGGTCGTCTCGTTGCCGTCCTGCACGAGCGGGTCGAATGTGACGGGGTAGCGCGCGCCGCGGGTGTCGGCGGTGAGCAGCACTTCACCGCCGCGCAGCTCGAGCGTGCTCGGGAGCGTGCGCCCGCGCGCGTCGTTCACCTCGAGCGCGCCGTAGCTGAGCGCCGCGCCGTGCGGCCCGGTGAAGCGGACGTGTCTGCCATCGAGCGCCGCGCGGACGTTCCCGGAGACGCGCAGCGCGAGCGTCAGCGAGAGGCCGGATGCGCCGGCGGGCGGGCGCGCGATCGTGAAGCCCTGCTCGAGCCCGAGCGGCCCGTTGGCGTACCACTCGCTGAGCCCGGGCCGCTCGTAGCGCACGGTGTTGGCGCGTGCGCTCGGCGAGGCGCCGCCGACGGCGAGCAGCGACCCGGGCGCGCCGATCGCGCGCAGGCGCATGTTCAGGCGCGCGCCGGGCGAGCCGATCTGCACGCCGGCGGCGGTGAACCGCGCGCTCAGCCGCTGGACGCTGTTGCGCGCTTCGAGCGCGCCCGTGCGGGAGGAGCGGACCGCGTAGGAGGAGGCGTGCGTGCCGAGCGCGCGTGAGAGCAGCAGCTCGGACGCGAAGGGCATCGCGCCGGCGCGATGCGCTGCGTGGGCGTGCGCAAGCGGGGCGCGCGCGACCGGCAGCTGCGCGAGGCCGAGCGCCACGGTTCCCGCGCAGGCGGCGAGCGCGGCTGCGGCGAGCAAGGCGAGCGGCCGACCCCGGAGCGGCAGCGCGATTCGCTCGGTCATGTGAGTGGACGTCCTGTCGGAACTGCTCGATGCCAGGGCACAGCAACCCTCCGTAGTCGCATGATCTGCCGACGGCACCTCCCCGAGGGCTTCTGCGTCCTGCAGCGCGCCCTGCCTACAACAGCCGATCCAGGCTTACACGCTGTGAAGCGGGTGTCAAGGCATCGCGCGAAGGTTGGACAGCGGGCCAGATCCGGCGCGTGTGTCCAGGCCGGTGCTGACGCCAGCGGGCAAGCCGAGACACGCCCCCGAGGCTGTGTTCCGCGCGGAAAGACGCTTCTTCGAGCCTTACGTGTTTCTTACCGACATCCGGGCGGCAGCGAGCGGCAGGGCGTCTGGTACGTTGCCGCCATGAAGGCCCGCGAGCTGCAGCAGCGTCTTCATCTGCGCTCAGCTCAGCACCGGCTGACCCGCCCCCTGCGCCGGGTCGCGCTGCCGGTCCTCGCGGGCAACGGCCGCGGCCTGCGCGTGGAGGTCGGGGAGTCGATCATCCGCGTGGCGTCGCGCGGCGAGCACAGGGTCGAGCGCGTCCTGCTCGACCGTCTGTCTCCGGGGGACGTGGTGTACGACCTGGGCGCGAACATCGGCTGGTACAGCCTGCTGGCGGCTCGCGCGGTGGGCCCTACCGGGGCGGTGTTCGCGTTCGAGCCGGAGCTCGAAAACGCGTTTCACGCGCAGCGCAACGCGCGGGCGAACGGCTTCGAGCACATGACGGTGGTGCCCGCGGCGGTCACGGACGTGGACGGCTGGCTCGAGTTCCAGCTGCGCGGCAGCTTCGAGGGGCGGCTCGGGAAAATCGACACGCAGTCCCAGAAGAAGGTGATGGATCGGCCCGACTCCCACTTCAAAGGCACCCAGCTCGTGCCTGCGCTCGCGCTGGACTCGTGGATCGCCGCCACGGGTCAACCCCCTCCGACGCTCGTGAAGATCGACGTGGAGGGCGCGGAGGTGGGCGTGCTGCGCGGAATGCGCGAGACGCTCGCGTCGGCGAGGCCGGCGCTGATCGTGGAGCTGCACGCCACCCGCGAAGACGTCGCGGACGAGCTCGACGCGGCGGGCTACGAGCACTCCGCGATCGAGTCGCAGGGGCCGAGCCGCGAGGCCGAGTGGAACGAGCACCTGCTCGCGGTCGCGACGCCCGCGCCGGTTCCGGCGCAGAGCGCGTCCTAGCTGGTCCGCCTCCTTGCGCGGGCGGCGGCTCGCGCAAGCCTTGCCGTCAGGGCCGCGCCCAGGGCGGCTCGAGCCCGAGCTCGGCGAGCCGTTCGGCGTCGTGCGCGTAGTGCTCGCGCAGCCGCGCGAGCGTGCGCTCGCTGGGCGCCATGTTCGCGCGCACCTGGTTCGCGGGGCGCCGCCTGTTGCGCCTCGCGACGCGCACCGCGAGCCGCTCGACCGGGCGATGCACCTGGCGTTTGCCGCCCTCGGGCAGCGCGTGCCACAGCGAGCGCGCGGCGGCGTTGCGGCGCATCGCGCGCGTGAGGCCCTGAGGGCTGAGCGGCGAGGAGGGCGTGAGCCACGAGCCGGGGCTGCGCCAGGCGAAGCCGCTGGTGAGCACGCCGGCGTTGTACTTCGTGCCGAGGTTCTCCGGCATGAACTCACCGCTGACGCCGATGAAATCGTAGATTCGCGCGAGCACCCGCTCGGGTTCGCGCTCGAGATCGTCGGTGAAGAGCACGAGCAGCTGGTCGGCGGGGAACACGTCGCGCGTAGCCCGCGAGGATGCGGCCGTACTCGCCCCAGGCGACGTAGCCGACCCCCTCGTCGGGCGCGCTGCGCAGCGCCGCGAGGGCATCGGGGCGCAGCTGCTCGTCGATCGCCTCGTCGAACGAGCGCCGCTCGCGGCCCTTGGTGGCGGTCATCCGGTGGTGCGAGCGGGCGCGTTCCACGGGGTCGCGCAGGATCGCGATCAGGCGCACGTCGGGCAGGAGCTCGCGCATGCGGGTGGGCACGGTGCGCTCGTCATAGCCGCCGTGCTGGCGCTCCCTGCGGCCGGCCTGCAGCACGCCGCCGGCCATGTACTGCGGGATCACCGAGCCCCACCTCAGCGACGGCGGGGTGTCCTCGCCGAAACCGTCGCGGACCACGGTCGTCATGTAGGCGGACCAGCCGCGGCGGTAGACCGTGTCGTGGCTGAAGAACGGGATGCCCTCGTGCACCTCCCTGCTCTCGGGAAGCGCGATCTCGGGGTGGTGGCGCAGGTGACTGGAAGAGCGACGTGGTGCCGGCCTTCATGGTGCCGATCACCATGAAGTCGAGCACGCTCTTCTCGCCGGCCGCGCCGCCGGCCCCGTTCACTGCCCCGAGAACATCCGTGTCCACCCCCATATGACCGGGATGGTATCGCCTCGAAACCGGCGCGGACAGCATCCGGACGCAGGGGCGCGGGCCGCGCGAGCGCAGGCCGGGCGCGACCGGCGGAGTCTCCAATAATGGGGGGTATCGGGCGCCCGCTCGGGGGTACCGTCGAGGAGACGCCGGGGCGATGACCGCTCTCCGGTGTCGGGCCCGGAGCGTTTCCCCGCGCGCCGGGCCCTCTGAGTCCGGGGGCCGCGTCCAGGCCTCGCAGGTGGAACCTTCGAGCGGTGGACCTGCCGTGGTTGCGGCGAGCGGTCGCTGTCGGTCTATCGCGTCGCGCCGGCCCGTGCGTCTGCGCCGCGTCCCTGCTGCTCCCGTCCCGCAAGCTGTGCGAGCGCCCTGGTCGGCCGCTCCTCGACCACCGGCATCGCACCGGCATAGACCAGCCCCGACTCGCCGTCGAGCGTGATCACGTCGCCCTCGGCGAGGGTCCGCGAGCCGATCGCCAGCGTTCGCGCGCGCAGGTCGAAGGTCAGCTCGCCGCATCCGACGAGGCACGTCTTGCCGAGCTCGCGCGCGACCACCGCCGCGTGCGAGGTTCGCCCGCCCGCAGCTGTCAGGACCCCAGCCGCTCGGGCCATCGCCGCGACCTCGTCGGTCGAGGTTTCGCGCAGTACCAGCACCGGCGGGCGGCCGTCGTCCGCGGTTCGTGTCGCAGCGGCCGCGTCGAGCGCGATCGGCCCGCTCGCGACCCCCGGGGCTGCCGGGACCGCGTGCGCGAGCGCAGAGCTCTCGCCGCCCGAGCGCACGTGCCGCCGGACGAGCGCGGAGAGGTCGACGTCGGCGAGCCGCTCGCGAGCGCCCGCAGGGGTGATCAGTCCCTCGGCCATCTGGTCGACCGCGATCTGCAGCGCGGCCCACGCCGTGCGCTTTGCGGTACGCGTCTGCAGCACGAAGAGCTCGCCATGCTGCACCGTGAACTCGAACTCCTGGGCGTCGCCGAGCTCGCGCTCGAGCAGCGAGGCGGCCGCCTCGAGCTCCTCGTATAGGGCCGGCTCGACGCCTCTGCCCTCCCCGCCTGACCCCAGATGCAGTCGGCCGGCGACGATGTCCTCCCCCTGCGCGTTGGCGAGGAAGTCCAGGTAGAGACCGCGCAGCCCGAGCGCCGGGTCGCGCGTGAACGCCACGCCTGCGCCTGACCGCCCGCCGGCGTTGCCGAAGACCATCCTCTGCAAGATCACGGCCGTGCCGAGGTCTTCGGACACGCCCGCCAGCTGCCGGTAGGCGCGCGCCTTGGGCGACCTCCACGACCCGAGCACGGCGCCCACGGCCTGCTCCAGCTGCAGGCGCGGATCGGGGAACGGCTCGCCCGTCAGCTCGCGGTAGCGGCCGACGTGCGCTGCCGTCAGGTTTCGCAGCTCCTGGACCTCGAGCTCCGCCGGCTGCTGCACGCCCGCCGCGGCGAGCCGCTCGCCCACGGCTTGCTGGAACGGCTCCGTGGAGCTTCCGTGCACGACGACCGCGAGAGACTCGATCAGGCGCCGGTAGCTGTCCCACGCGAGCCGCGGGTTGCCGGTGGCGGCCGCGAACCCGGAGACCGTGTCATCCGACAAGCCGACGTCCAGAACCGTCTCGAGCATCCCCGGCATCGACACCGGTGCGCCAGAGCGCACCGCGAGCACGAGCGGGCGGTGCCGGTCGCCGAGGCGCAGCCCCGTCGAGCCCTCGAGCGCCGCGAGCGCCCGGGTGGTCAGCTCCCGGAGCGCTGCGGACGGGCGGGCGGCGGAGGCGCGCCGGGAGACTGCCGTGGTGAGCACCACCGCCTCGGGCACCCGCAGGCCGAGCCGCGCGATGCGCGCGAGCCCGTGGCCCTTCGCGCCGACCGCGTCCGCCACCGGCGCCGTGGGACTCGCCGCGCCGACGACATACAGGTCTGCGTCGCCCGCTGCGATCTCTACGCGTGCAGGCGGCGCGAGCACGGGGCGATGCGCCGTCGCTTCGGTTCGCACGGCCCGCCCGAGCACCTGGTCGCGTAGCAGCAGCGCGGTGTGCATCAGCTCGTCGGCCGCCTGCTCGAATGCGCGCGTGACCTCCGCGATCACGAACAGCTGGCCCGCCGGCAGCGCCGAGGCTCCGAGGGCCGCGTGCACGGCCCGCTGCGCGTCGTCGGCGTCGTGCTCAAGCGACACCACCGTGTGCACCGCTTCGAGGAACACATCCATGTCGGCTCTCGAGGCGGCACGCTGTACGTCTGCGGCGAAGGTGACCGCTCGAAGCTGCGCGCGGGCGGCGTCGAGTACGACCGTGCACATCTTGCGCAGCGGCACGGCGATCTCGCGCACGGAGCCCGCCGTGCGCAGCAGCGTCATGTAGAACGCGGCGTCCTCGAAACCGTCCGCCACGTCATCGGCTGCCTCCATCACCTTGAGCAGGGCGACCGGTGCGTCGGTGCGCTCGACATACCTGCGCAGCCGGCTCACCACCCGGTCCGCCTCGCGCTCCCATTCGCGAGCCCGCTGCGCGCCCACGCCAACGGGGCGATCGCGGTCGTTGCCAAGCGCGCGCTCGAGCTCGTCGCGCGCAGCCTCCGCGATCTCGACGACCAACTCGCCGTGCCGAGAGATCAGGCGCAGCAACTCCTCGCGGACGGTGTGCACGTAGCCGACGAGCTCGGCGCGAACCTCGTCCTGGATCAGCGCCAGCGGCCGCTTCGCGATCATCCCATCGGAACAGATCCGCAGCACGGAGCGGAGATATGCCCTGGCCGCATCGGCGCCCAGGACCCCGTTGAGCGGTCCGCCGGTCGCAGCGCCCGTCTGGCCGGCGAACTGCAGCGCATCCTGTATCAGATCGTCGCCGCCGGCGATCAGGAACGCCCGATGGCCGTGCCCGTGCTCGGCGGCCCAGTCGAGCAGGTCCACGGCCGTGCGCTTGCCGACCAGCGCGCGCAACCGCTTGCGCGCGCGGTTCCAGTCGATCATGAACACGAGCCGCGAGCCAAGCTCGGCGAGCAGGCGTTCGAGCGCGGGCGCGTCCGTAACCAGCCCGCGGCCGGTCACGAAGTGGAACACGCCGCTTTCGAACTGCCGGTCGCTCCGCGAGCGCGCGTCGTCCCACTCGACTCCGAGCCTGGCGAGCAGGCGCTGGAAGAATAGGAGGCGCTCGAGGTGAACGTCGGTATAGGTGATCGTGACCGAACGGTCGCGCACGTGCAGTAGCACCACGTGCGCGTCGGTCAGGCCGAGTTCGTTCTGGATCACGAGCGCGTCGCCGACACGGGTGGCGGTCGTGCCCAGCCCGGCGTGGCCGAAGCGCAAGCGCTTGGTGGACGTCACCCCGCGCATGAACGCACGGACGAGATCGCGGTCGCCGGAGGCGAGGTTGTGTGTGCGCGCGCCATCGATCGTCTCACTCGCCAGCGCGCCCGCCACGGCGTTCAGGCGGCGGTGCGCGTCGAGCACGAGCCGGTGCAGGCTGTCGTGGGAGCGGTCGGCCGAGGTCAGGGCTACGAGAGTCCCGGTGGAGATCGCATCCGCGCTCAGCTCGAGCGACCCCCGCAGCGCCACCAGCCGGCGCTCGAGCGGCTCGGCAGCGGAGGGATCGGATGCGGCGAGCGGCTCCAGCATCGTCGCCACATCGCCGAGAGCCTGCTCGACAACCCGCTGCGCGCCCGGCATGCGGTAGCCGGCGTCGCCGGCTCGTACGCTCTCGGCGACAACGCGGTCGAGCGAAGGATCCTGCACACCCGCGGCGATACGCTCCTCGTGGAAGTCGCTCGCCGCGCCGCCGTCGGCAGCGGCCTGCGCGGCCTGCAGGAGGCCGAGCACGTACTTCACCCGGCCGTTCGCGGCGAGCGCGCGCTCCACGAGCGCGGGGAGCAGGAGCTCGTCCTCCCCAAGCTGCCGGATGATCCGCTCCTTGGCCACCGGACGGCTCAGACTGTCGACACGCGGTAGGAGGCGCCCATCTGGGGAGCTTCTCGCGTGTGCACGACGATCGCGTCGGCGAAGAGCCGCAACAGGCAGGGCAGGACTACTGAAGCCGCGTCAGCGGGCTCAGATGTGGTACATGCTCGCCCCCGCTTCGAGCTGCTCGCGCTCGATCACGTCGGCGATGGTGGTGTCGGCGAGCACGCGGCGCGCGGCGGCGGCGGCGTCGGCGAACACCCCGGAGGAGTCGCGGCCGAGCGGACCGTCGAGCAGCTCGACGACCTCGAGCACGCTGATGGTGGCGGGGTCGCGGGCGAAGCGGTAGCCGCCCTTGACGCCGCGCTGGGAGGCGATCAGACCGGCGCGGCGCAGGGTGGCGAACAGCTGCTCGAGGAACTGCACGGGCACGTCGCGCTTGCGCGCGAGCTCGCCGATGGGGACGGGCTCTGAGCCGCCGCTGCGGCCGAGCTCGGCGAGGGCGAGCACGGCGTAGGGGGACTTGGTGGTGATGGAGATCATCGCGGCCCCGCGCCGGGCCGCGCGCGGCGGCGGGCGTGGTGGTGCGATCGTAGTGCTGCGCGGAGCGCGAGCGCGGCGCGGGTGCCCCGCGGCGCGCGCGGCGCCTACAGCCAGCCGCGCTCGGTGGCGATGAGGACCGCCTGCGCGCGGTCGACGGCGCCGAGCTTGCCGTAGATGTTGTGCAGGTGGGTGCGCACGGTGCTGGTGGACAGCGTGAGCTCGTGCGCGATCTGCTTGTACACCTTGCCTTCGGAGAGGCGCTGCAGCACGCCGAGCTCGCGGCCGGAGAGCGGGCACGGGTCGACGTGGCGCTGGCGCTGGGTGTTGGAGCCGGGCAGCTCGTACATCACACGGCGCAGTTCCTGCGGGCCGAGCCCGACGGCGCGGGCGGAGGAGAGCATCTCGGCGGGCGAGACGCGGGCGCCCTGCTCGTAGTGGGCGAGCATGTCGGCGAGACGCACGAATGCGGCTTCGCCGTCGGCGTCGGGATTGTGGTGGCGCTCGATGGGCGTGGCGATGCTGGCGGGAAGGCCCCAGCGGCGGATCAGCACTCCGCCGACGAGCGCGTGGTCGACGCCGAGCTCGCGCCGCTCCTGGTGGAGGCGTTCCTCGGGCGTGCGGGCGCCGCGGTGGACCTGCCCGGGGTAGCCGGGGTAGGCGTGCATCAGCACGAGCTTGCCGACGTCGTGCAGGAGGCTTGTGACGGTGAGCCGGTCGCGCTGCTCGTAGCCGACCTCGGCGGCGACGCGGTCGGCGGCGTGCTGCGTGGCGAGCGCGTGCAGGCGGAAGCGCTCGGGCGCGGCGTCCCACACGCTGGCGCGCTCGAAGAAGTCGAACGTGCGCAGGCGGCTGGCGACGGCGTGGACGGTCTGCGGGTTGAGCACCTCGACGGCGTCGACGGCGGTGTCGATGGTGCCGCGGCCCTCGTTGACCTGGTTGGCGAGGCGCAGGATCGAGATGATCAGCGCGACGTCGGACTCGACGGCGGAGACGATGTCGGCGGTTGCGACGTGGTCCTTGGAGATGACCGCGAGCAGCCGGTCGCGGGACTCGGCGAGCGCGGGGAAGGCCTCGAGCGCCTCGAACGCCAGCGTGAGCCGGCGGCCGTGGCCCTCGTTCTGGTGGCGCTCGCCACCCGAGGGCGCAGGAGCGGGGCGGCGGGCACCGTCGGCGGCGCGCTGGGACGCGGCGGCCTTCTTCGCTGAGACAGCTGTCTGCATACTTGTCCGGATTTCCCTTCCCTGGGCGTTGCTGCTGCCCCAGTTGTCATTCCACGTCGGGTACGTATCGGCAGCACTGGCCAATCTGTTGAGCGCGAATTGCGGCCAAATGCAGGGAACTACGGGGCCCGAGCGCCACGCGGGGCTACGCGCGCGCTGTTTGGGCCGCGGGGCGGGCGCTCGCGGGGTGCCGGCTCGCGTCAGGCGCGTGCGAGCGCGGCGTCCACGCGCCGCAGCGTCTCGTCGCGGCCGAGCAGCTCGACGCTCTCGAAGATGCCGGGCGAGACGGTGGTGCCGGTGAGCGCGACGCGCAGCGGCTGGTAGACCTCGCGCGGCTTGGCGTGGCGGCGCTCGACCACGCCCTCGAGCGCGTTCTCGACCGATTCGGCTCGCGAAATCCGGGAGCTCTGCGAGCGCGCGCGCGCGCGTCGGCGAGCGCCTGGCGGCCGTCCTCGCCGAGCCAGCGCTCGCGCGCCTTGGGGTCGTCGACGGCGCCGTCGATGAGCGGCCCGGTGAGCGGCATGAAGTCGGCGAGCGTGTGGATCTTCTCCTGGCTGATGCCGGCTGCCCGCTGGAGCCCGGAGACGCCGGTGAAGCGTTCGAGCCGCTGCGCGAGATCGGCGGGTTCGAGCTGCCGTATGTAAACCCCGTTGAGCCAGCGGAGCTTCGTCTCGTCGAAGCGCGCGGGGTTGCGGCTGACGCGCTCGAGCGTGAAGCGCTCGATCAGCTCGTCGGTGGAGAGCACGGTCTGATCGTCGCCCGCGCCCCATCCGAGCAGCGCGAGGTAGTTGCGCACGGCCTCGGGCAGGTAGCCGGCGTCGCGCAGCTCCTGCACGGAGGCGGCGCCGTGGCGCTTTGAGAGCTTCTTGCCGTCGGGGCCGTGCAGCAGCGGCAGGTGCGCGTACAGCGGCAGCTCGGCGTGCGGCGCGAAGCCCGGTGTCGCGCGCGGCCTCGAGCACGAGCAGCTGCTTGGGCGTGTTGGAGAGGTGGTCCTCGCCGCGCACGACGTGCGTGATGCGCGCGTCGAGGTCGTCGATGGCGACGGCGAAGTTGTAGAGCACGGACCCGTCGGCGCGGGCGATCACGGGGTCGTCCATGTGCGTGTGCTCGAAGCGGGTGTCGCCGCGCACGACGTCGTGCACGACGGTGGCTCCCTGGTCGGGCACGCGCAGGCGCACCGCGCCCTCCCCCTCTTCGCGCCCGCGGAACCCGCGCTCGGCGCCGTGCTCGCGCTTGTAGGCGGCGACGTCCTCGGCGGTGGCGTTGGAGCGGTAGGCGCGCCCGGCGTCGAGCAGCGCGCGTAGCGCCTCCTGGTGGCGCTCGCTGCGGGCGGTCTGCAGGATCGGCCCCTCGTCCCAGTCGAGCTCGAGCCAGCGCAGCGCGTCGAGGATCTGCTCGACGTTCTCGGGCGTGGAGCGCTCGCGGTCGGTGTCCTCGATGCGCAGCACGAGCTGCCCGCGTTCGTGGCGCGCGAGCAGCCAGTTGAACAGCGCGGTGCGCGCGCCGCCGATGTGCAGCGCGCCGGTGGGGGACGGCGCGAAGCGAACCCTCATAATCGGCACGCATGCTAATCGGCGCCCACGTGTCGCCCGCGGGCGGCCTGCCAAAGGCGGTGGAGCGCGGCACCGAGCGGGGCTGCCGCGCGATCCAGATCTTCAACCAGTCGCCGCGCATGTGGAAACCGTCCACGTATGCGCCGGAGGCGGTGGCGGCGTTCAGGCAGGCGATGGCTGCGAGCGAGGTGGACGCGGCGCTGATCCACGCGGTGTACCTGCTGAACTGCGCCAGCGAGGACCGCGACATCCGCGCGAAATCGCTGGCGTCGCTGACGCACTCGCTGCGGGCGGGCGATGAGATCGGCGCCTGCTGCGTGGTGCTGCACCCGGGCTCGGCGAAGGGCGGCGACGTGCGGGCGGCGATCGCGCGCGCGGGCGAGACGGTGCGCGAGGCGCTCGCGGAGAGCGGCTCGTGCCCGCTGCACCTGGAGAACACGGCGGGCGCGGGCGGCACGCTGGGGCGCTCGATCGAGGAGCTCGCGGCGCTGCTCGAGGCGTGCGGCGGCGGCGCGCGGCTGGGGCTGTGCCTGGATTCGTGCCACCTGCTGGCGTCGGGCTATGACATCCGCACGCCGGCGGGGATGGACGCGACGCTCGCGCGGCTCGACGCGGAGATCGGCTGCGAGCGGATCGGCTCGCTGCACCTGAACGACTCGCAGACGCCGCTGGGCTCGAACCGCGACCGCCACGCGAACGTGGGCGCGGGCGAGCTGGGCGAGCGGGGCTGCGCGGCGTTCCTCTCGGCGCCGGCGTTCGACGGGCTGCCGTGCGTGCTCGAGACCCCCGGCGAGAGGCGCTCGGGCCCGTCGGCGCAGGAAGTGGCGTTCGCGGGCAGGCTGCGGGCGCGCGGCCTCGCGGCGCGGCGGCGGGCGGCCTCGCGCGCGGGCGCTCGCGCGGGGAAGGGATCGAAACGCTCCGCGGGCGGGGCCCGCTCCGCGACGGGGTCGCGCGCGGCGGGGTCGCGGCGCGGCTCAGGCCGGGCGCGCTAGGCGCTGGGCGGCGGGCGCGAGCGCGTCTTCGAGCTCGGCGCGCAGCGTGGGCGTGTGGGCGACGCGGAAGCCCTCGCCGAGACGCAGCCGGCGCACGCCGGCGCTGGTCTCGATGTCGATCAGCACCTCGGCGGTGCCGGGGAAGTCCTCGATCGCGTGCTTGAACTCGGCGAGCGCCTCGGGCGAGAGATCGCAGGCGGACACGCGCAGCACCACGGGCTGGGCGCGCGCGACGGCGGCGGCGGCCTCGGCCTTGGCCTGGGAGCTGGCGCGCTCGATCTCCTCGGCGGAGGGCCTGAAGGGCGAGACGCTCTGCACGATCAGGCATGTCTTGCCGGCTTCCTTGTGGTCCACGCGGCCCTCGACGAGCACGATCTCATCGACGCTCAGCGCGGCCTCGTTCTCGGCCAGCGCCCCGCCGAAGACGAGCATCTCGACCGAGCCGACGAGGTCGTCGAGCGTGGCGAACATCATGTGGTCGCCGTTGCGGGTGCGGATGCGCTTGGCCTCGGTGATGATGCCGCCCACCTTCACCGATTCGCGGTCGCGGCGGTCGCCGAGCGCGGAAAGCGAGCAGCTGACGCGCGCGGCGAGCGCGTCGCGCAGCGGCTTGAGCGGATGCTCGGAGACGAACAGGCCGATCGCCTCCTTCTCGGCGGCGAGCAGCTCGGCCTGCTCGAACTCCCCGGTGGGGATCGGCGGGTGGCTCGGGCGTGCGAGCCCGAAGGCGCGCGCGGCGCCGGCGGCGCCTTCGCCGGCGCTGTCGAGGCCGGCGATGGCTCCGGCTCCGGCTGGCGGCTCATCGTGCAGGTCGAAGATCGAGCCCTGCCCGATCTGGGCGTCCTGCTGCAGCTTCTGCCCCGCCGCCTGCGCCTGCTCGAGCACGGCGAGCATCCCCTTGCGGGAGGCGCCGGTGGAGGCGAGCGCGCCGCACTTGATCAGCCCCTCGATCGCCTTCTTGTTGACGGTGCGGACCTCGACGCGCTCGCAGAAGTCCCACAGCGAGGTGAACGGCCCGCCGTCGTTGCGCGCGCGGATGATCGACTCGACGGCCTGGTAGCCGACGCCCTTGACGGCGTCGAGGCCGAAGCGGATGCTGCCGAGCGCGCCGCCCTCGCCGCCGGGCGGCCCGACGGTGAACTGGTGGTCTGAGAGGTTGACGTCGGGCGGGGCGATCTCGATTCCCATCTCCTCGCAGCGCGCGACGAAGAACGGCACCTTGTCCTTGGTGGACATCACCGAGGAGATCAGCGCGGCCATGTACTCGGCGGTGTGGTTGGCCTTCAGCCACGCGGTGCGGTAGCCGATCAGCGCGTAGCAGGCGGCGTGCGAGCGGTTGAACGAGTAGTCGGCGGAACGCTCGTTGGTGGTCCACAGGAACTCGATCACCTCCTGGCTCGTCCCCGACGCGCGGCAGCCCTCGACGAACTCGGGCTTCAGCGCGGCCATCGCGGCGCGGTTCTTCTTGCCGATCGCCTTGCGCAGGTCGTCGGCCTTGGCCCCGGAGAAGCCGGCGAGCTCCTTGGAGATCTGCATCGCCTGCTCCTGGTAGAGGATCACGCCCTTCGAGGACTCGAGGATCGGCCGCAGCCGCTCGTCGGGATAGGAGATCGAGCCGGGGTCGTGCTTGCCGCGCGCGTACACCGGGATCTGGTCCATCGCGCCGGGCCGGTACAGGGCGTTGAGCGCGATCAGGTCCTCGAACTCGGTTGGGCGCACCTTCTTGAGCGCCTCGCGCATGCCCTCCGACTCGAACTGGAACACGCCGGTGGAGTCGCCGCGCGCGAGCATCTCGTACGTCGGCGCGTCGTCGAGCGGGAGCGTGGTCATGTCGGGCCGCTCGCCGGTGGAGCGCCCGATGATGTCGAGCGCGTCCTCGATCACGTCGAGGTTGCGCAGCCCGAGGAAGTCCATCTTCAGCAGGCCGATCTCCTCGATGGGTTTCATCGAGAACTGGGTGACGGTGCGGAAGTTGCGCTCGCCGGTCTCGTCGGCGCCGGCGTCGGCGAGCTGCAGCGGCACGATTTCGGTGAGCGGGCGGTCGGCGATGACGACGGCGGCGGCGTGGATCGAGGAGTTGCGCACGATCCCCTCGAGGCCCCGGGCGACGTCGACTATCTGCTTGGCGGCTGGCTCCTCCTCGTAGGCCTTGCGCAGCGGCTGGCCGGACTTCAGGCAGTCCTCGAAGGACGGCGAGCGGCCCATGATCGGGTCGGGGATGAGCTTCGCGAGCCGGTCGCCGGTGGCGTAGTCGAAGCCGAGCACCCGCGCGGCGTCGCGCGTGGCGGCGCGCGGGAACATCTTGCCGAAGGTGACGATCTGGGCGACCGACTCGCGCCCGTACTTGTCGGTGACGTAGCGCATCACGCGCTCGCGCCCGCGCACGGAGAAGTCGATGTCGATGTCGGGCATCGACACGCGCTCGGGGTTCAGGAAGCGCTCGAACAGCAGCTCGTAGCGGAGCGGGTCGACGTCGGTGATCGACAGGCAGTAGGCCACGATCGAGCCGGCGGCGGAGCCTCGCCCGGGGCCGACCGCGATGCCGTTGTCCTTGGCGAACTTGACGAAGTCCCACACGATCAGGAAGTACGCGTTGAAGCCCATGCGGTCGATCACCGCGAGCTCCATGTCGGCGCGCTCGAGCGCCTCGGCGGGCACGGGGTCGCCGTAGCGCAGGACGAGCCCCTCGCGCACGCGCGCGCGCAGGTAATCGCCCTCGACTGATCCGTCGGGGGTGGGGAAGCGCGGGATCAGCTGCTTGCCGAGCTCGATCTCGACGTTGCAGCGCTCGGCGATCTCGAGCGTGCGAGGCGAGCGCCTCGGGCCACTCGGCGAAGGCGCCCTGCATCTCCTCGTCGCTGCGCAGGTAGAACTCGTTGGTCTCGAAGGTGAGCTTGGGCTCGGCGAGCGTGCTCTTGGTCTGCACGCACAGCAGCGCCGTGTGGTGCTCGTAGTCCTGGCGGCGCAGGTAGTGCACGTCGCCGGTCCCCACGAGCGGCCTTCCGAGCTCGCGCGCGATGCGCACGATGCCCTCGTTGCACTTCTCCTGCAGCGCGAGCCCGTTCTTCTGCACCTCGAAGTAGACGTTGGCCTCGCCGAACACTGCGAGCAGGTCGTCGGCGTGGGCGCGCGCGTCCTGCGGGCGGTCTTCGGCGAGGCGCTGGCAGAAGCGCGAGGCGAGGCAGCCGCTCAGCGCGATCACCCCCTGCGAGTAGCGCTCGAGCTGGCCCATGTCGACGGTGGGCTTGCCGCGATGCAGGCCTTCGAGGAACCCGGCGGAGGAGATCTGCACGAGGTTGCGGTAGCCGGCGTCGTCGGCGGCGAGCAGCGTGAGGTGGTTGCGCTCTCCTTTGCCGGTGGCGGCGGCGAGGTGGTCGTCCACGAGGTAGATCTCGCAGCCGACGATCGGCTTGATGCGGTGCTTGGTGCACGCCTTGTAGAGCTCCACGGCGCCGTTCATGACGCCGTGGTCGGTCAGCCCCAGCGCGGGCTGGCCGAAGTCGGCGGCGGTCTTGGCGAGGTCCTCGATCCGGCACGCGCCGTCGAGCAGCGAGTACTCGGAGTGCACGTGCAGGTGGGCGCAGCGGGGATCGCTCACTGGCTGTTCATCCTAGGCACCGGCGCGTCCCTCGCTCAGGTCGCGCGCCGCTGTTTGCGCCGGTATCGGATCCGCCCGAGCAGCGTCATCGTGTGTTTGTGCGGTGGCGCGGCGGGCTGGGTCCACGCCGCGGGCGCCCCGGCGCCGGCGGGGGCGTCCTGGGCGCGCCTGCGAAGCCGCTCGACGGCGGCCGCGAGCGCGTCGGCCATCTCCCCGGCGGGCGCGGCGGGCTCGGCGCCCGCGGGCGCGCCGGCGGGCGCGCGCGTCCTGATCACCACGGTCTGCGACGGCGCCGGCGGACCGGCGGGCGGGGGCGCAGGTTGCTGCACGGGCGCGGGCGCCGCCGGCTGCGCGGCCGGCGGCGCGGGCTGCGCGGGCGCGAACGCCGCCGGCTGGGCAGGCGGGAACTGCGGGGGCGAGGGCGGCGGTGGCGCTGGCGCGCGGCGCTCGGCGAGCGCGGGCGCGAGGCGCGCGACGATCGCCCTTATCTCGAGCACCAGCGCGGAGACCTGGCGGTAGCCGTCGCGCATGCGCGCGAGCGTGCGCTCGGATCCCTCGCGGGCGGCGCGCTCGGCCTCGAGCGCGCGCTGCATCTCCGCGCCCTGGCGCTCCAGCTCGCCGACGCGCGCGCGCAGCTCGGCCTCGGAGCGGCGCAGCGTGGCGTGCTCGGAGGCGGCTGCCTGCTCGGCCTCGGCGAGCTGGCGCTGCAGGCTCTCGCGGTAGCCGGCGAGCAGCCGCAGCTCGCTCTCGGCGGCGTCGAGCCGCTGGCCGAGGCGCTCCACCTCGGCGTGGCCCTCGCGGTCGAGGTTGCCGACGCGCTCCTCGGCCTCGACGCGCAGCTGCTGCTCTGCGTACTCGCGCTGGCGGATGCTGCGCAGCTCGCGCTCGCGCTCGCGCGCGAGATCCTTCTCGGCCTCGAGCAGCTCGGCGATCCGCCGGCGCTCGTCCTCGGCCTCGCGAAGCCGCTCCTGCAGGCTCGCCACGTGGCGCTCGAGCGTATGCACGGTCGCCTCGGCGGCCTCGGCGCGGCGCGCGAGCGCGGCCTCGCCGGACTCGGTGGCGCGCCTGGCGCGCCGTTCGGTGAAGAAATCCCCGTCTCCCCTGCGCGGCGGCTCGCCGCCCGATGACTCCTGTTCGTCGATCATCACGCTCGCGCAAAGTTACGCGTCGCGGCGGACGCGCTCAGGGGAGGGCGCGGCGCGCGATCGCGACGGCGACGGCGGCGCTGACGAGCACGCCGGCGCCGGAGAGCACGAGCTTGCGCCGCGAGGGCAGGCGCCTGCGCAGGTACCACTTGCCGCCCCGCCACACGGCCCATCCGAGCAGCCTGTAGCCGTTGGGGCTCATCGCGGCGAATGCTAGCCGGAGCGGTGCCGGTCGCGCAGCCGCCAGGCCATCCGCGACTGCAGCGACCACAGCTCGATGAAGCCGGGCGAGGCGTCCTGCGAGAACAGGCCGCCGGACTCCGAGAAGGTGGCGAGCGCGGCGTCGTACACGGCGTTGGGCGAGGAGCGCTCGATCACGCGCGCGCTGCCCTTGTACAGCTTCAGGGCGATCGTGCCGGTGACCTGCTCGTTGACGCGCTCCATGTACGCGTCGAGGTCGCCGCGCAGCGGCTCCCACCACAGCCCCGCGTACACGAGGAAGGCCCACTGGCGCTCGAGCTGCGGCTTGAACTGGTTCTGGTGGATGGTGCACACGAGCCGCTCGAGCTCCTGGTGGGCGGCGAGGATCAGCGCGGCGGCGGGCGCCTCGTAGATGTCTCGCACCTTCAGGCCCACGATGCGGTCCTCGATGTGGTCGATGATCCCGACGCCGTGGCGCGCGCCGGCGTCGGCAGCCGCTTCGATCAGCTCGACCAGCCCGAGGCGCTTGCCGTCGAGCTCGACGGGCACGCCGCGCTCGAAGCCGATCTCGATCCGCTCGGGCTCGTCGGGCGCCCGCTCGGGCGTCGTGACGAGCTGGAACACGTCGTCCTCGGGCGCGTGGCCGAGATCCTCGATCCAGCGCCCCTCCGAGGAGCGGCCCCACAGGTTGTCGTCGATCGAGTACGGCGCCTGCGCCTCGGTGCCGCCGGAGAGCGACTTGATCGGGATGCCGTGCTCGCGCGCGTAGGCGATCTCCTCCTCGCGCCCCATGCGCCAGGAGCGCACGGGTGCGATCACCCTGAGCTCGGGCGCGAGCGTGGCGACGGTCGCCTCGATGCGAACCTGGTCGTTGCCCTTGCCGGTGCAGCCGTGGGCGACGGTGTCGCAGCCGGTCTCGCGCGCGTGCTGCACGGCGAGCTTCGCGATCAGGGGGCGCCCGAGCGCGGTGAACAGCGGGTAGCCGCCGCCGTACAGCGCGTTGGCGCGGATCGCGGGCAGCAGGTACTCGTGCGCGAACTCCTCGCGCGCGTCGACGACGCGGCACTCGAGCGCGCCCAGCCGCAGCGCCTTGTCGCGGATCACCTCGTAGTCCTCGCCGGGCTGTCCGAGGTTGACGGTCAGGCACACCACCTCGGCGCGGTAGCGGTCCTGGATCCACTTGAGCATCACGCTCGTGTCGAGGCCGCCGGAGTAGAGCAGCAGCACGCGGGCGACCTCGGCGGGGTCGGCCTCGTAGGAGGCCGTGCGGGGCCTGTCGATGGGGTCGTGACCGTCGCTCACGGGCGGCGAAGGCTACTCGGAGGGTGGGCGCGGCGCGCGCGTTCCATCAGCGCGTAGCGGGGCGGCTCCTCGGAGAAGCCGAACTTCGCATACAGCGGCTGCGCGTCGGCGGTGTGCAGCAGCCAGCGCACCTGCTCGCCGCCCGCGCCGTCCACCATCTCGCGCACGAGCTCGGTGCCGAGCCCGCGGCCGCGGTAGGCGGGCAGCACGTACACGTCCGCGAGGTAGGCGAAGGTGACGGCGTCGGAGACCGAGCGGGCGAAGCCGACCATGCTGCTCGCCGTGGTACAGGCCGAGCACGCGCGTGGAGCCTTCGATC
Source organism: uncultured Solirubrobacteraceae bacterium (assembly GCA_963813685.1). Classification (GTDB taxonomy): domain Bacteria; phylum Actinomycetota; class Thermoleophilia; order Solirubrobacterales; family Solirubrobacteraceae; genus Palsa-744. The sequence continues at coordinate 41,255 of CAWEZQ010000010.1, read as the reverse complement.
GCGCGCTGCACGAGCTCGCGGGAGCGGCCGAGGCCCCAGTAGGACTCGGTGCTGATGAACGCGTGGACCGCGTCCACGTCGATCCTGCGCGGGTCGTCGTCGAGCTCGAGCCCGTCGCCGAGCGTGGTTCTCACGCCCGCTCTCCGAGCACGGCGGCGAGCCGACCGAGCGCGTCGTTGACCTCGGCCTCGCCGATCGTGAGCGGCGGCAGCAGCCGCAGCGTGGCGGGCCCGGTGGCGTTGACCACGAGCCGCTGCTCGAGCAGCGAGCGGCGCGCGAGCTCGGGCGCGGGCACGTCGAGCTCGCAGGCGAGCATCAGCCCGCGCCCGCGCACCTCGCGCACGTGCTCGAGGCGGCGCAGCCCGGCGGCGAGCATCTCGCCGAGCACGCCCACGCGCTCGAGCAGCCTGGGGTCGGAGGTCACCTCGAGGGCTGCGAGCGCGGCGGAGGCGACGACGGGGCCGCCCGCGAACGTGGAGCCGTGGTCGCCGGGCTCGAACACGTCGGCGAGCCGCTCGCCGGTGACGAGCGCGCCGATCGGCAGGCCGCCGCCGAGCGCCTTGGCGAGCGTCATCGCGTCGGGCGCCACGCCGCTCTGTTCGTAGGCCCACAGCGTGCCGGTGCGCCCCATGCCGCACTGGACCTCGTCGAAGATGAGCGCGGCGCCGTGCTCGTCGCACGCGGCGCGGGCGGCGCGCAGCACCTCGCCGGGGAGCACGTGCACGCCGGACTCGCCCTGGATCGGCTCGAGCAGCAGCGCGGCGGTGCCCTCGTCGACGGCGGCGGTGAGCGCCTCGGCGGTGGGCTCGACCGCGCGGAAGCCGGGGAGCAGCGGCGCGAAGGGCGCCTGCTTGGACTCCTGCGGCGTGGCCGACAGCGCGCCGTAGGTGCGCCCGTGGAAGGCGCGGTGGACGACCACCACCTCTCCCCCCGGCCGCGCCTTGCGGGCGAGCTTGATCGCGGCCTCGTTGGCCTCGGCGCCGGAGTTGCACAGGAAGACCTTGCCGCCGAGGCTGGAGCGCGAGAGCCGGCGCGCGAGAACCATCGCAGGCTCGGTGTAGAAGAGGTTCGAGACATGCATGAGCCGCCCCACCTGATCGCGCACCGCCGCCACCACCCGCGGGTGGCAGTGCCCCACGTTCGTAACCGAGATGCCGCACAGGAAGTCGAGGTACTCGTTTCCCTCCTCGTCCCACAGCCGCGCGCCCTCGCCGCGCACGAACTCGACGGGCATGCGCGCGTAGGAGCCGACGACGCTCTCGCGCTCGATCTGCTGCAGCTCCGCGAGCGTCACGGCGCGGCCCCGCTCATGCGACCCGCCGGGGCGTCACGGCGCGTCCTCGATCTTGGTGCCGACGCCCGCGTCGGTGAACAGCTCGAGCAGCAGCGAGTGGGGCACGCGCCCGTCGAGGATGTGCGCGGCGCCGACGCCCTGGTCGATCGCCTCGACGCACGCCTCGAGCTTCGGGCGCATCCCGCCCTCGAGGCCTCCCAGCGAGCGGCGCACCTCGCCCGAGCCGGCGGCGCTGATCAGGCTCGAGGGGTCGGCGGGGTCGGCGAGCCAGCCGGCGACGTCGGTCAGGAAGATCACCTTGTGGGCGCCGAGCGCCCCCGCCACGGCGCCGGCGGCCTCGTCGGCGTTGACGTTGTAGGAGTTGCCCTCGCGGTCGGCGCCGACGGAGGCGATCACGGGGATGTAGTCGCTGGCGACGTGCTCGATCACGCCCGCGTTGACCCGCTCGATGCGCCCGACGAAGCCGATGTCCTCGCCCCCGGGCGCGGTGCGGCGGGCGACCTGGAAGAGCGAGCCGTCGTCTCCGCAGATGCCCACGGCTGGCTGGCCGTGGCGGTTCAGGCGCAGCACGATCTCCTTGTTGACCTTGCCGACGAGCACCATCTTGGCGACCTCGACGGTGTCGGCGTGGCTCACGCGCAGGCCGCCGACGAACTCGACGGGCAGCCCGAGCCGCTCCATGTAGCCGGTGATCTCGGGGCCGCCGCCGTGCACCACGATCGGGTTGAGGCCCACGTACTTGAGCAGCACCACGTCGCGCGCGAACTCCTCGCGCAGCCGGTCGTCCTCCATGGCGGCGCCGCCGTACTTGATCACCACGGTCTTGCCGTGGAACTCGCGGATGTAGGGAAGCGCCTCGAGCAGCGTGCCGACGTCGCGCATCAGGTCGTGTACTCCGCGTTGACGGTGACGTACCCGTGCGAGAGGTCGGAGAAGAACACCTCGGTCTCGGCGCCCTCGCCGGGCAGCCCCACCTCGAGCTCGACCTCGGGCGCCTGCACCAGGCGCGCGAGCTCGGCCTCGTCGTACTCGAGCGCGGCGCCGCCCACGCACAGCGTGCGGCCCTCGATCGCGACGTCCACGGCGAGCGGCGCGGTGCCGGGCAGCGCGCCGCCGACGGCCTGCACGATCCTGCCCCAGTTGGGGTCCCCGCCGTTGAGCGCGGCCTTCACGAGCGGCGAGTTGGCGACGGCGCGCGCGGCGGCCTCGACCGACTCCGGGTGCCCGCCGCGCACCACCACGCGCGCGATCCGCTCGGCGCCCTCGCCGTCGGCGACGATCATCACGGCGAGCTGGCGCAGCAGTGCGTCGAGCGCCTCGCCGAAGCGCAGCTCGTCCTCGCTCTCGGCCTCGAGGCGCACGCCGCTCTCGCCGGAGCACATGAGGATCGCGGTGTCGTTGGTGGACAGCTGCCCGTCCACCGAGATGCGGTCGAAGGAGCGCTTCACGCACACGCCGAGCAGCAGCTCGGCGGTCTCGCCGGAGAGCTCGGCGTCGGTCTCGACGAAGCACAGCATCGTGGCGAACATCGGGGAGATCATCCCGGCGCCCTTGCACTGCGCGCTGAGGCGCACCGAGCCGGACGGCAGCGCCACCTCGAGCGACGCGCGCTTCTCGAAGGCGTCGGTGGTTTCGATCGCGCGCTGGAAGGCGCCGTCGCCGTCGCGGGCGAGCTGGGCGGCCGCCTCGCGCGTGCCGGCGAGCACCTTCTCGAGCGGCAGCAGCTGGCTGATGCCGCCGGTCGAGGCGAGCGCGACCTGCTCGGGCTCGAGGCCGGCGGCGAGCGCGGCGGCGGCCTGCGTGGCGGCGGCGTCCTCGAGCCCGCGGGCGCCGGTGGCGGCATTGGCGCAGCCCGAGTTGGCGAGCACGACGCGCAGCGCGTCGAGCCGGCAGCGCTCGCGGGACAGCAGCACCGGCGCGGCGGCGGTGCCGGAGGCGGTGAAGCGCGCGGCGCTCGTGGCGTTCGCGGAGTCGCACACGAGCAGGCCCACGTCGGGCCTGCCGCTCGGCTTGATGCCGGCGGCGACGCCGGCCGCGCGGAAGCCCGCGGGCAGCCCGCCCGCGACTTCGCGCACGTGCTCGGGGCGCGGCGCCCAGCGCGAGCGGAAGAAGGGCTGCTCGCCGGTGCGCGCGCCGGCGGGCGGCGAGGGCGCGCTCATGCGAGCCCCTCGGTCTCTGCGAGCGCGAACATCAGGTTCAGGTTCTGCACGGCCTGCGAGGAGGTGCCCTTCCACAGGTTGTCGATCGCGCCGAGCGCCACCACCTTGCCGGTGTGCGGGTCGGCCTTCGCGAACACGCGGCAGAAGTTGGTGGCGGCGACCTCGCGCGTGCCCGGAGGGACGCTGGCGACCTCCACGAAGGGCTCGCGCGCGTAGGCGTCGCGGTAGAGCGCGTCGAGCTCCTCCTGGCCGACCTCGCGCGCCACCGTGACGTAGCAGCTCGCGAGCTCGCCCTGGTCGAGCGGCACGAGGTGCGCCTGGAACTGCACCTTCACGTCGGCGCCGAGCAGCGCGAGCTGCTCCTCGATCTCGGGCGTGTGGCGGTGTTCTGCGACCTTGTAGGGAAGGATGTTCTCGCCGGCCATCGACAGGTGGGTGGTGTCGTCGTACACGCGGCCCGCGCCGGAGATGCCCTGCTTGGCGTCGATCACGACGTCGGCGATCAGCCCCGCGCGGGCGAGCGGCGCGAGCGCGAGCAGCGACGCGGTGGGGTAGCAGCCGGGGTTCGCCACGATGCCCGCGCCTGCGATCCGCTCGCGGTGCAGCTCGGTGAGCCCGTACACGGCGTCCGCGAGCAGCTCCGGCCGCGGATGCTCGCCGTACCAGGCCTCGTAGGTGTGAAGCGAGCGCAGCCGGAAGTCGGCGCTCAGGTCGACGACACGCGCGCCGCGCTCGCGCAGCGCGGCCACTGTGGGGGCGGCGGCGGCGTGCGGGTAGGCGACGATGGCGGCGTCCACGCCGCCGAGGCGGTCGAGGTCGAGCGGCTGGAGAGCGAGCGGCACGCGGTAGCGCGGGTAGAGCTCGTCGAGCGCGCGGCCCTGCTCGGAGCGGCCGGTGACCGCGGCGAGCTCGAAGCGCGGGTGGCGCCACAAGAGGTCCGCTGCGAGCGCGCCGGCGAAACCGGTGGCGCCCGCCACGAGCACCCGCGGCGAGCCCTCTGCGAACTCCTGCGCGCGCGCCTCAGCCACGCAGCTCACCCCCGAGCTCGCCGAGCGCGGCCACGATCCGCTCGCGCAGCGGCGCGACGTCCTCGTCGGTGAGCGTGCGCTCGGGGTCCTGGAAGCTCAGCGCGAGCGCGAGCGAGCGCCGGCCCTCGCCGACCTGCTCGCCGGTGTACACGTCGAACACGCTCACGTGCGCGAGCGCGCCCTGCGCGGCGGCGCGCACGCGCTCGAGCACCTCCGCGGCGGGCACGTCCGCGGGCAGCACCACCGCGAGGTCCTGGCGCAGCGCGGGCACGGACGCGAACGCGCTGAACTCGGTGAGCTCGGGGGCGGCGTGCGCGAGCCGGCCGAGGTCCACGGCGAACGCGGCGGTGCGCTCGAGGTCCCATGCGCGCGTCACGAGCGGGTGCAGCTCGCCGACGAACCCGAGCGGCTGCTCGCCCGCGAGCACCTGCGCGGCGCGGCCGGGGTGAAGGAACGGCAGCTGCGTGGGACGCACGGACCAGCTGACGTGCAGCTGCGCGAGCAGCCCCTCGAGCAGCGCCTTGGCGGAGAAGAAGTCGGCGTGCGCGCGCTGCGAGCGCCACGAGCGCGGGCCGATCGCGCCGCTCAGGAGCGCGCCGAGCGCATGGTGCTCATCCGCGGGCGAGGCCGCGCGGGCGTCCGCGCCGTCCGGCGCGCCGGCGCGCGCGCGGTACACGGTGCCGGACTCGAACAGCGCCAGGTCGGGCCCGGTGCGCGCGGCGTTGTGCCGCGCGGCGTCGAGCAGCGAGCCCATCAGCGTGGGCCGCAGGATCGACTGGTCCTCCGACAGCGGGTTCTGCACGCGCACCACGCGGCTCAGCGGATGGCCCTCGGGGATGCGCAGCCGCTCGAGCAGCTCGGGGCCCGCGAAGCTCCAGCCCACCACCTCGTACAGGCCGCGGCCCACCATCGCGTCCTCAGCGGCGCGCCGCACGCGCTGGGCGTGCGTGAGCCTGCCCGCGGCGCCGCGCCGCGCGGGCAGCGTGGCGGGCAGGCGCTCGAGGCCGTCGATCCGCGCCACCTCCTCGATCAGGTCCACCTCGCGCGTCACGTCGCTGCGGCGCAGCGCGGGCACCGTCACGTCGAGCCCGCCGGGCGCGCGCGCGGTGGCGAAGTCGAGCGACGAGAGGATCTCCTCCTGGCGCTCGAGCGCGACCTGCACGCCCAGCACCGCGTTCACGCGCGCCTCGCGCAGCCGGATCGTGTGGGGCTCGGGCAGCGGCTCGGCCACGTCCACGGTGCCGGGCGCGAGCGTGGCGCCGCACAGCTCCACCATCAGCTGCGCCGCGATCGCCTGCGCCTGCATGCACTGCTCCGGCGCAAGACCCTTCTCGAAGCGCGCCGACGCCTCGCTGCGCAGGCCGAGGCGCTGCGAGGTGCGGTGGATGTTGGGGCCGCTCCACGTGGCCGCCTCCATGAGCACGCGCGTGGTGCCCTCCTGCACCTCCGAGCGCGCGCCGCCCATCACCCCCGCGATCGAGGTGGGCCCCTGCTCGTCCTCGATCACCACCATCTCGGAGTCGAGCGTGCGCGTCTGCCCGTCGAGCGTGTCCAGCAGCTCGCCCTCGCGCGCCCTGCGCACGGTGAGGCGCGCGCCCGCCACGCGGTCGAGGTCGAACGCGTGCATCGGCTGGGCGGTGAGCAGCATCGCGTAGTTGGTGATGTCCACCACGTTTGAGATCGGCCGCTGGCCCGCCGCGAGCAGCCGCGCGCGCAGCCACAGCGGCGACTCGCCGATCGTGACGTTCTCGAACACGCGCGCGGTGAAGCGCGGGCACAGGTCGGGGCAGCGCACCTCCACGCTCACGCCGCCCGGCGCGCCCTCGGAGCCCGGGTCGCGCTCCCACGGCGCGGGCGCGAGCGGCGCGCGCGTGGCGGCGTGGAGCTCGCGCGCCACGCCGTACACGCCGAGGCAGTCGGGGCGGTTGGGCGTGACCTCGAGCTGCAGCACGTCCACCGCGATCGGCAGCACCTGCGAGAGCGGCGTGCCGGGCGCCGGCGTGGCGCCCGCGCCCGCGCCGGGCTCGCCGGCGAGCAGCTCGTCGAGCACCATGATGCCGCGGCCGTCGGCGCCGATCTGAAGCTCGCTCTCGGCGAGGATCATGCCTTCGGAGAGCACCCCGCGGAGCTTTCGCCGCTCGAGCTTGGTGCCGTCGGGCATCACCGCGCCGGGCTGCGCCACCGCGACGGTCTGCCCGGCGGCCACGTTGGGCGCGCCGCACACGATGCTCGCGGGCTCGCCGCCGAGGTCCACGGTGCACACCCGCAGGCGATCCGCGTCGGGGTGCTGCTCCACCGCGAGCACGCGGCCCACCACGAAGCCCTCCGCGGAGGGCACGCCGTGGCGGAGGATCGCCTCGACCTTGGTGCCGGTCATCGTGAGCCGCTCCTCGATCTGCTCCACGCCGAGCTCGGGGGAGCAGTATTCGCGAAGCCATGGCAGCGGAACGCGCATCAGAACTGCTCCAGGAAGCGCACGTCGTTCTCGAAGTTCAGCCGCAGGTCGGGGATGCCGTGCTTGAGCATCGCGATCCGCTCCACGCCCATGCCGAACGCGAACCCCTGCACCTTCTCGGGGTCGTAGCCGGGCGCGTTTTGCTCGGTGGTGGGCACGTAGGAGTACACGTTGGGGTCCACCTCGCCCGCGCCCAGCACCTCGAGCCAGCCCTCGCCCTTGCACAGGTAGCAGCGCGAGCCGTCGCGCATGAATCCCTTGCCGGCGCAGTGAAAGCACGACACGTCCACCTCCACGCTGGGCTCCGTGAACGGGAAGAAGTGGGGGCGCAGCCGCACCTCGCGCTCCTCGCCGAACACGCCGCGCGCGAACATCAGCAGCGTCCCCTTGAGGTCCGCGAGCGTGATGTCCTCGTCGATCGCAAGGCCCTCGATCTGGTGGAACTGCGGCGTGTGCGTGGCGTCGGAGTCGGGCCTGAACACGCGGCCCGGAACGATCACGTAGAGCGGCGGCGGGTTCGCTTCCATCGCGCGCACCTGCATCGGCGAGGTGTGCGTGCGCAGCACCACGTCGTCTGAGACGTAGAACGTGTCGCTGCGCTCGCGCGCGGGATGCGTGGGCGAGTGGTTGAGCGCGTCGAAGTTGTAGTGCACGGTCTCCACCTCGGGCCCTTCCATCACCGTGAAGCCCAGCCCCAGGAAGATGTCTTCGAGCTCGCGGCGCGTGGAGCTGAGCACGTGCAGCCTGCCGAGCGGCTGCGGCGGCGCGCCGGGCAGCGTCACGTCCACCGCGTCGCGGCGCAGCTGCTCCTCGAGCTCGCCCGCGCGCAGCTCCGAGTCGCGCTCCGCGAGCTGCGCCTCGATCTCCCTGCGCGCCTCGTTGGCGCTCGCGCCCACGCGCGCGCGCTCCGCGGGGTCGAGCTGCGCCACGCCGCGCAGGATCTGGGGGAGGTCGGCCTTACGGCCGAGGTACCGAACGCGAAGCTCCTCCACGCGCTCGCTGGAGGCGGCAGACGCGATCTCCTCGCGCGCCTTGGAGCGGAGCTCTTCGATCCTGTCCATCATGCGCTCGGCACCCTAGTACCTGGCCCGCCGCCGTCGCGAGCGCCCAGCAGCTCGCTGTCGCGCGTGAGCTCGTACAGCGCCACCGTGGCGGCCATCGCCGCGTTGAGCGACTCGCTCGCGATGGGGATGCGCGCGCTGCGCTCGCACGCCGCCACCACCTCCGCGGGCAGGCCCTCGCGCTCGGCGCCCACCAGCACGCTCACGCCCGCGAGCTGTGAGCCCGCGCCGCGCAGCGGCTCGGCGGCGCCCGCGAGCAGCGCGATGCGGGTGCCCGGCAGATCCTCCACGCGCGCGCGCGCGAGCGCCACCGTGAACACGGCGCCCATGCTCGCGCGCACCGCCTTCGGCGAGTACGGGTCGGCGCAGCGCGGCCCCAGCGCGACGCAGGATGCGCCGAACGCTTGCGCGGAGCGCACCACCGTGCCCACGTTGCCGGGGTCGGCCACGCCGTGCAGGTACACGCACAGAGGGCCCGCGGGTGCGCCCCAGCGCTGCTCGTACACGCCGATCACGCGCGTGCCCGAGCCGAGCGTGGAGACCGCCGCGAGCGCCTCCGGCTCCACGTCGTGGAAGCCCGTGCCGCCCAGGCGCGTGCCGGCGGCGCGGCAGCCGTCCACCGCGCGCACGCCCGCGCGCTGCGCGGCCGCCACGAGGTCCTCGCCCTCGGCCAAGAACATGCCGGTGCGCTCGCGCTCGCGCTTCGCGTGCAGCCTGCGGATCGCCTTGAGCCTTGGGTTGTGGGGAGATGTGATCTGGGTCATGGGTGTGTCGGAGAACGAAAAAGGGCGCCGTCCCTTTCAGGAGCGACGCCCGGAGGCCTCGTCGATTGCCGGGCGACGCCGGCCGCGGCCGGGTCAGGCGCTCGACGCCTCGCGGGCGACCTCGGCAAAACGTCGGAACGTGTCGGCGTCGCGGACGGCGATGTCCGCGAGCACCTTGCGGTCGAGCTCCACGCCCGCGAGCGAGAGCCCGTGCATGAACTGCGAGTAGCTCATCCCGTTGATGCGCGCAGCGGCGTTGATGCGCGTGATCCAAAGCCGCCTGAAGTCGCGCTTGCGGTTGCGCCTGTCACGGTACGCGTACGCGTCCGCCTTGAGCAGCGCCTCCTTGGCGCGCTTGTAGTTGGAGTGCGCCTCGCCGCGGAAGCCCTTGGTGAGCTCGAGCGTGGCGCGGCGCTTCTTGCGCGCGTGAACGGAGCGCTTGACGCGGGTCACGATCCGCCTCCGAGCAGCTTGCGCACCCGCGGAACGTCGTCGCGTGACACCGGCGCGGGACGTCCCATCGCGCGCTTGTGTTTGGGCGACTTCTTCTCGAGGATGTGCGTCATCGTCGCGTGGCGCGCGCGCAGCTTGCCTTTGGCGCTGGCTTTGAAGCGCTTCTTCGCGCCCGAGTGGGTCTTCATCTTCGGCATGGCTCCGCGCGATTATGGCACGGCCGTGCCCGCGGCCGGGGCTCCGCCCTCGCCCGCCGGCGACCGCGCAAGCTCCGCTGCAGGTCCCGACCCGTTGGCCGCGTCCGCGTCCGCGGGCTGCGCCGCCGCGTCAGATGCCTCCGCCTCGCCCTCAACGGGCGCCTGCGCGTCCTCGCCGGCTGCGGCCGTATCGCCGGCTGCGCCCGCGCCCGGCTGCACGCCGGCTCCCTCGCCCTCGCCCTCGCCGGATGCTGCCGCGCCCTCGCCCTCGCCGGATGCTGCCGCGCCCGCCTCGCCCGGCTGCGCGTCGGCTGCGCCCTCGCCCGCCGTGCCCTGCGCGGCCGCGGCTGCGGCCACCGCGCCCTCGCCCGCCGCCGGCTCGTCCGCGGCGCCAGCGTGAGCAGCGGCGCCCTCCGGCTCACCGTCGGCGTGGGCTTCCTGCTCGGCGCCGCCGGCGCCCACGCGGCCCGAGAGCACCGCCTTGGAGGGGGCCATCATCATCGTCATGTTGCGCCCTTCCTGCATGGGGCGCTGCTCCACCACTCCGATCTCCTCGAGTTCGCTCGCGAGGCGGTCGAGGATCGCGGTGCCGCGCTCGGGGTGCGTTACCTCGCGCCCGCGGAACATGATCGTGATCTTGACCTTGTCCTTGTGGCAGAGGAAGCGTTCGACGTGGCTCTTCTTGGTGTCGTAGTCGTGCTGCGCGATCTTGGGGCGGAACTTGATCTCGCGGATGGTGATCTGCTGCTGGTGCTTGCGGGCCTGCTTCTGCTTCTGCGCCTGCTCGTACTTGTACTTGGAGTAGTCGAGCACGCGGCACACCGGCGGGCGCGCGTCGGGAGCGACCTCCACCAGGTCGAGTTCGCGTTCCTGCGCGAACTCGAGCGCGTCTGCGATCTTCAGCACCCCCACCTGCTTGCCCTCGTCGTCGATCAGCCGCACCTCGGGCACGCGGATGCGCTCGTTGGTCCTAGTTGTGTCCCGCTCGGGCGGGCGCCGGTCGAACCTGCGGGGGACCGGCACTAGCTGTGGTGTGCGCGCGTCAAACGGATGCTATCGGCGGCGCTCTGAGGATTTCCCGGGCTGCAATAGAGGGATTATAGCTCGCTGCGCAGGCGCGCTGTGAAGTCTTTCAGCGACAGCACGCCGAGGTCTCCGGAGCGGTGTTCGCGGACCGACACCGCCTCCTCTTCCTGCTCGCGCTCGCCCACCACGAGCATGTAGGGCAGCTTGCGCAGCTCCGCATCGCGGATCTTGCGGCCCACCGACTCGCTGCGCTCGTCGAGCTCCGCGCGCAGCCCCGCCGCGCGCAGCCGCTCGCGCACCTGCTCGCCGTAGGGGTTGAAGCGGTCGGCGACGGGCAGCACCAGCGCCTGCACCGGCGCGAGCCACAGCGGCAGCTCGCCCGCGTAGTGCTCGAGCATGATCCCGATGAAGCGCTCATAGGACCCGAACAGCGCCCTGTGGATCATCACGGGGCGGTGCTCCTGGTTGTCGGCGGCTGTGTAGGTGAGCTCGAAGCGCTCGGGCATCGAGTAGTCGAGCTGCACTGTTCCCAACTGCCAGGAGCGTCCCAGCGAGTCGGTCATGTGCATGTCGATCTTGGGGCCATAGAACGCGCCGTCGCCGGGGTTCAGCGCGTACTCCAGGCCGAGCTGCTCGAGCGTCGCCGTGAGCTTGCCCTCCGCGCGGTCCCACAGCGAGTCGTCGCCGATGCGTTGCTCGGGTCTCGTCGAGAGCTCGAGGCGCACGTCGATGTCGAAGCGCTCGTACGTCGCGAAGGCCATCTGCAGGCAGCCCCTCACCTCGTCCTGAACCTGCTCCTCGGTGCAGAAGATGTGCGCGTCGTCCTGGGCGAAATGGCGGACACGCAGCAGGCCGTGCAGCACGCCCGAGGCCTCGTTGCGGTGCAGCAGGCCGGGCTCGGAGTAGCGCACCGGAAGATCTCGGTAGGAGTGGCGGCGCGTGGCGTACAGGTGCGCGTGGCCGGGACAGTTCATCGGCTTGAGGCCCAGCTCGCGCCCCTCGGCCTCGAGCGTGAACATGTCGCCGCGGTACTTGTCCCAGTGCCCCGAGGTCTTCCACAGCTGCGCGTCGAAGATCAGCGGCGTCTTCACCTCGGTGTAGCCGCGCTCGCTCGCCATCTCGCGCGAGAGCGCCACCAGCGAGTTGTAGATGGTGGTGCCCGCCGGCAGCCAGAACGCGGAGCCCGGCGAGACGTCCGAGAACACGAACAGGTCGAGCTCGCGCCCGAGCTTGCGGTGGTCGCGGGCCTTCGCCTGCTCGATCCGCTGCAGGTGCTCCTCGAGCTCCTTGGAGGTGAAGAACGCGGTGCCGTAGATGCGCGTGAGCATCGGCCTGGCGGAGTCCCCGCGCCAGTACGCGCCGGCCACCGAGGAGAGCTTGAACGCGCCCACGCTCGCGGTGCTCGGCGCGTGCGGGCCGCGGCACAGGTCCGTGAACGGCCCGTTGGTGTACAGCGACACGCTCCGCAGCGGATGCTCCGCGCCCGCCGCGCTCACGAGGTCGTCGATCAGCTCCACCTTGTAGTCCTGGTGCTCGGAGATGAAGCGCGCGCGCGCCTGCCCCACCGGCACGTCCTCGCGCACGAACGGCTCCGCGGCCTTGATGTGCTCGCGCATGCGCGCTTCGATCGCCGCGAACGACGCCTCCGAGACGTCAGCGCCCTCGGGGAATTCGAAGTCGTAGTAGAAGCCGTCCTCGATCGGCGGGCCGATCGAGATCTTCACGCCGTCGTAGAGCTCCAGCACCGACTCCGCGAGCACGTGCGCGGCATCGTGGCGGATCACCTCGAGCGCGCGCTGCCCGCTCTTCGGCGTGAGGATCTCGATGCGCGCGCCGTCCGGCAGCGGCCGCGAGAGGTCGCGCACCTGCGGCTCCGCGCCGTCGTGCGGATCGCTCACCACCACCGCCAGAGCCGCGCGCGCGAGGCCCGGGCCGATCGCCGCCGCGGCGTCCGCGCCGGTGGCGCCGTCGGCGAGCTCGAGCTCGCCGCCGTCGGGCAGTGTCACCGTCAGTCCCATCTGAGCCCTGCAGGCTATCCGCGCGGGCTCACGCCGTCAGGCGGCCTGCCACAGCGCGCCGTCGCCGAGCGCGGTGCGCCTCACCCGCCGCTCGCCCGCGAGCTCGATCAGCGCGCGCTCGGCCGCGTCGCGGTCGGGCGCCATGTTGTTGTGCGCCATCACCGCCGCCACCTCCTGCGTCACCAGGCCCGACGGAAACGCCTCGAGCGCCTGCAGCGGGCTCTCCGGCGGCTCGCGGCGCTCGAGCGTGGGGTCGAGGTTCGCCACGAGCACGTCGTAGGCCTCCACCGGCTGGAAGCCGCCCGCCTCGAGCCGCGCCGCGCCGCCCTCGAACACCAGCGATGGCGCCGAGTAGCGCACCGGGCCGTCGGTCTGGCGCGCCTTGCCCTGGAAGTCCGTGGGCGATCCCTGCGCGGTGCGCGTCTGCGCCCTGTCCGCCTCGTAGGCCTCCCGCACCTCGGGCGCGTCGATCGCCGCCACCACCGCGCCCGCGTCGAAGCCCTCGAGCCGCGCGAGCGCGGCCGCGATCGCCTCGTCCTCGTCCATCACCAGCGTCGAGGTGAACCAGCCGAACTGGAGCGCGCGCAGCGCGTCGTTCTCGCGCGCGGGATCGCGCATGCGCGTGGCGATGATCGCGCGGCACGCGCGCGAGGTCGCGGGGATGCGCGCGCGTGGCTCCAGCATGAACGGCATGCCGTAGCGGCGGAAGTACATGTGCCCCGCGCTGCTGCGCGCGGGGGTGTAGCCGCGGCGTTCATATGCCTCGGGGTTCTCCGCGAGGCCGATCATCACCAGCTGCCAGCGAAGCTGGGCGCCGTAGCGCCAGCGCAGCACCGTCATCGCAGGCGTCGCCGAGTAGGCCCAGGGGCAGCCCGGGTCGGTGAAGTGGGTGATCGCGATCTCGCCCACGAGCGCCATGTTCGCACGCACCGGCGCGTTTGCCGCCGCGCGCGTCCCCGAGCGCGCGCAAGCGCGCCCCTCCCCCCTCTGCGAACGGCTCCGCGGCCGCGGTTTACGGAGAACGCCTCGCGGGTATACCGCTGCAGTCGAAGCGCCGTCCTCGGTCGGGAAGCGGCGCGCAAATCACCTCGGGGGAAAGATGAGCACAGCAGCAAGCCGTCTCGCAACGCGTCTTCTCGCGCTCGCCGCGATCGCCGTCCTGATCTGCCTGCGCGCGGCCGGCGCCGGCGCCGCGGTGCCCGTGCAGCCGTACGGCACCGACGACGCGGGCGGCTTTCGCAACGTGCTGCCGCCAGGCGAGAACGGCCTCGACAACGCCTTCCAGCTCGCCGAATTCGAGCAGAACGGCACCGACCCCCCGCACTTCGCCGACCAGCTGCCGCTGTACGCGAACCTGCTCTACGCCTCGCCCACGCTCACCAACGAACAGATCCCCAATTACTTCAAGGACGCCACCTTCGGGGTGAAGGAAGGTGAAGTCGCCTCGACCGAAAGCCCGCGCTCCGACGTCACCATCGAGCGCGACTACGGCTACGGCGTCCCGCACATCTACGCGCAGCACGCGCTCCGGGCTGATGTTCGGCGCGGGCTACGCGGGCGCCGCCGACCGGCTGTTCCTGATGGACGTGCTGCGCCACACCGCGCGCGCCGAACTGTCCTCGTTCGTGGGCGGCGCCGAAGGCAACCGCGCGATGGACCAGGTGCAGTGGACGATCGCCCCCTACACCGAAGCCGACCTCGAATCGCAGATCGACAACGCAGCCACGCTGTACGGCGCGCAGGGCGAACAGATGGTCGAAGACCTCGACAACTTCGTCGAAGGCATCAACGCGTACATCCACGAGCGCCGAGCTGAACCCGAACATGCTGCCCGCCGAGTACGCCGCGCTCGGCAAGCTGCCCGCCGAATGGAAGCCCACCGACGTGATCGCCGAGGCGTCGCTGATCGGCGGCATCTTCGGCAAGGGCGGCGGCGCCGAGGTGCGCTCCGCGCTCACGCTCGAGGCGTTCGAAAAGCAGTTCGGCGCGGCGCCAGGGGCGCACGGCGTGGAAGAGCTTCCGCGAGCACAACGACCCCGAAGCGCCCGTCACCGTGAAGCAAGGCGTTCCCGTACGAGACGGGCTCGCCGTTCTCGAAGACCGGCCTCGCGATGCCCGAACCCGGCAGCGTCGGCTACGTGAAGGACGGATCCGCTCGAAGGCGCCTCCGCGCTTCGCACCGCGCCGCCCGCCTCCGCAGCGGCGAAGGTCACCGACACGCCCGACCCGCACCGATCCCCAACGACGGCTCGATCGGCTCGGAGCTGCTCAGGAGGCGCTCGCGGGCCCGCCGCTCGCGTCCAACTGGGAGCTCGTCAGCGCCAAGCACTCGACCAACGGCCACTCGATCGCCGTGATGGGGCCGCAGGTCGGCTACTACAACCCCGAGATCCTGATGGAGGAGGACCTGCACGGGCCCGGCATCGACGCGCGCGGCGCCGCGTTCCCTGGAGTGAACCTGTACGTCGAGCTCGGCCACGGCCGCGACTACGCGTGGAGCGCCACCACCGCCACCTCCGACAACGTCGACACGTTCGCCGAGGTGCTCTGCCAGGACGAATTCCACTACCTCTACAAGGGGCAGTGCCTGCCGATGGAAAAGCTCGAACGCACCAACACGTGGACGCCCAACGCCGACGACCAACACACCGCCGGGCTCCGAAACGCTGACCGTCTACCGCACCGTCCACGGCATCGTCTACGCGCGCGGGACGGTGAAAGGCCAGAAGGTCGCGTTCGCGAGCGCCCGCACCACGTACTTCCACGAGGCCGACTCCGCGCTCGGCTTCTCCGAGCTCAACGAACCGGGATTCGTGACCGGGCCCACAGCAGCTTCGAGCAGGCCGCCTCGAAGATCAACTTCGCCTTCAACTGGTCCTACGTCGACGCCAACAACATCGCCTACTACGATGTCCGGCGGCTACCCCGAACGCGCGCCCGGCACCTCGCCCGACTTCCCGATCCTACGGCACCGGCGAATACGACTGGCAGGGCTATCGAACCGCAGACTCCACACGATGGAACGGATCCCGTTCGGCGCGCACCCGCAACGCGATCAACCCGCCGTTCCTCGTGTCCTGGAACAACAAGCAGGCGCCGCGCTTCTCCTCCGCCGACGACAAGTACGCGTTCGGCTCCATCTACCGCATGCAGCTGATCCGCAACTTCATCGAAGCCGACATCGCCGGCGGCAAGAAGATGGACGAGGAGCAGCTCGTGTAGCGCGATGGACGAAGCCGCCACGCAGGACATCCGCACGGTCGAGCTGTGGCCGATCATCAAGCAGGTGATCGGCACGCCGAGCGAACCCAAGCTCGCGCAGGCCGTCTCCGAGCTCGACAGCTGGTACGCGAGAAGGCGGCCACCGGCGCGACCTGACCAACACAGACATCTCCAAGCCCGGCACCTACCAGCACAACGAAGCGATCACGATCATGGACGCGTGGTGGCCGAAACTGCTGCACGCCGAGTTCCGTCCCGACGCTCGGCGAAGAAGCCTACGGCGCGCTCGAGAGCATGCTCGAATTCGGCTCGCCCCTACCCCGGCGGCCAGCCGACCGCGCCCGACTTCGCCGACGGCTGGTACGGCTACGTGAGCAAGGACCTGCGCGACCTGCTCGCTACGGCCGGCATGGGGCCGAGGCCCCGCGGCGCCTACTCGCGCGCTGTACTGTGGCGACGGCTCCCTCGAAACGTGCCAGGACGCGCTGCACAGCTCGCTCTCGGAAGCGCTTTCAGTCGACCCCACAGCAGATCTACGGGCACGGCGAATGTGCCGAAGACCCCCAGGCGAGCTGCTTCGACATGAACCGCTGGGTGGGCGCAAGCGCCGTCACCGTGCCGCCGTTCCCGTTCCAGAACCGCCCCACCTTCCAGCAGGTGGTCGAACTCACGAGGACCCTGCCCAGATAGGCGCCGGCGCCGCTGCGCCCCGGCGCAGAGCCTTCGCAGCGCTACGCAAAGCTCCGTATGATTCGCAGTCGCGGATGGCCGCCCCGAATGGGGGGCGCGGCCGATCACCTGACTCCTTGAGGGGCCTTGCACTCGAAGCGCAACGGAGGCGGCGATGCCGGGAAGGCACGCAACGGCATCGCCGTTGCGCTCGCCGCTGCGCTGCTGGCGCTGTGCGCCGTCCCCGCCGCCGCTGACGCATCGCTGTCGATCGAAGCGCCGGCCGAAGCGGCCGTCACCGGGACCACGCCCACCTTCCGCGGCTCCACGAGCGAAGCCAACGTGCTCGAGGAAGTGAGCGTCTCGATCCACGAAGGCGACTCCACCGAAGGCCAGCTCGCCGAGCCCGCCTTCAACGTCGCGCCCACGCTCGCCGGCACGTGGGCGGTCGCGCCTCCCAGCCCGCTCGCGGCGGGCACCTACACCGTCCTCGCCGAACAGCCCCAGGGCGAATCGCTCGAACGGGTGCCGAGCAACGCGGTCACGTTCACGGTCGACGCCTCCTCGCCCAGCGTCGCGCTGACGCAGCCCGCCTCGCCCTCCGGCGACACCGAACCCGATTTCACCGGCACCGCGAGCGACACCACTCCGGTCACCGTGCGCGTGTACCCCGGCTCCGTCGCGGCGGGTCAGGCCGCGGCCGAAGCCACCGCCACCGGCACGCCCGGCAGCTACGAGACCACGCCCGCGCAGCCCGCGCTCGGCCAAGGCGAATACACCGCCATCGCCGAACAGCCCAGCTCGCTCGGCAACAAGGCCGGCAAGAGCGAAGAAGTGCACTTCAGCGTGGTGACGAAGACGCCGGCCGTCACGCTCAAACAGCCCGCCTCGCCGTCCAGCGAAACCGAACCGGCGTTCGGCGGCACCGCCAGCGAAACCACCACCGTGACGGTGAACGTCTGGCCGGGCACCCACGCCAGCGGAACGCCCACCGCAACAGCCACCGCGACCGGCACCGGCAGCACGTTCACCACCGCCAAGACGCACCCCACGCTCGCCGAAGGCGAATACACCGCCGTGGCCGAACAGACCAACCCGGTCGACAACAAGACCGGCAAGAGCGAAGAAGTGCACTTCAGCGTGGTGACGAAGACACCGGCCGTCACGCTCAAACAGCCCGCCTCGCCGTCCAGCGAAACCGAACCGGCGTTCGGCGGCAGCGCCAGCGAAACCACCACCGTGACGGTGAACGTCTGGTCGGGCACCCACGCCACCGGAACGCCCACCGCAACAGCCACCGCGACCGGCACCGGCAGCACGTTCACCACCGCCAAGACGCACCCCACGCTCGCCGAAGGCGAATACACCGCCGTGGCCGAACAGACCAACCCGGTCGACAAGGAGACCGGCAAGAGCGGCGAAGTGCACTTCAGCGTGGTGACGAAGACGCCGGCCGTCACGCTCAAACAGCCCGCCTCACCGTCGGGCGACACCGAACCGAACTTCACAGGCACCGCCAGCGACACCAGCACGGTGACCGTCCACGTTTGGAGCGGCGCGCACGCCACCGGCACCCCCACCGCGAACGCCACCGCCGGGGGCACCGGCGGCGCCTACTCGACGGGCAAGGCGCAGCCTGCGCTCGCGGAAGGTGAATACACCGCGATGGCCGAACAGACGAACGCGGTCGACAACAAGACCGGCAGGAGCGGCGAAGTGCACTTCACGGTGATCACCGCTCCGCCCCACGTGACCCTGAAACAGCCCACCTCGCCGTCGAAAACCGTCACGCCCGCGTTCTCCGGAACGGCGAGCGAACCCGGGCAGGTCACCGTGCACGTCCACGAAGGCTCGGAAACCGGCCCCGAAGTCGCCAGGGTGAGCGCCACCGCGGCCGGAGGCGAACAGACGTGGACATCGGGCGCGACCGCGGCCCTCAAAGGCTCCCCGGCCACCACCTACGTGGCGATCGCCGAAGAGCCGAGCGCGCTCGGCAACCCGCCCGGCAAGAGCGCGCCGGTCACGTTCGTGGTCGACACCGCGCCGCCCACCGTCACGCTGTTCGCGCCGCAATCGCCCACGAACAACAGGACGCCCGTCTTCGAAGGCACCGCCAGCGACACGACCAATGTGACGGTACGCGTGTATGTCGGCAAGAAGGCCGAACCCAGCAAGGAAGTGTCGAGCGCCAGCGCGACGCCGAGCGGCGGCACGTGGGCGACGAAACCCACGATCACGCTGCCCGACGAAGAGCACACGTACACCGCGGTGGCGAGCGAGCCGAGCTCCCTCGGCAACGCCGAAGGCAGCAGCGCACCGGTCACCTTCGTGGTCGACCCCGAGGCGCCCACCGTCACGCTCAACCCGCCGGGCGAACTCTCCAACGACGCCGCGCCCTCGTTCAGCGGCAGCGCCAACGACCACACGCCGGTCACCGTCGAGATCGAAGCCGCGCCGAGCGGGCCGGTGGTCGCGACCGCGAGCGCCACCGGCACGGGAGGGCCCTGGAGCAGCGGCCCCGCGAGCCCCGCGCTGCCGGACGGGAACTACATCGTGCACGCGCAGCAGGAATCGTTCGCGGGCCACATCGGAGCCTCGCAGAGCTATCCGTACACGGTGGATACGGTGGCGCCGCAGGCGAGCGTGACGCGCGCCGGGCAGTCGTCGGCCGAAGCAGCGCTGATCGCCGGCACAGCCGGCACCGCAGAGCACGACCTCGCCGGGGTCGTCGTGCAGGTGTTCGCGGGCTCCGCGATCGAACCAGGGCAGGCGCCCGTGCAGAGCCTCGAAGTCGGCTCGAGCGCGGGCGCATGGTCGGCGACCGTGGGCGGGCTCGGCGTGGGCACCTACACGACGCGCGCGGAGCAGCGCGACGGCGCGGGCAACGTCGGCGTGAGCGGGGCCGTCACCTTCGCGATCGCACCGCCGGTGGCGGCGAGCCGCCCGGCGCCGCCCACCGCCGCGTTCTCGTGGCTTCCCGCGAAACCGCACGCGGGCGAAAGCGTGTCGCTCGTGTCGAGCTCGACCGACGCCTTTAGCCCGATCGTGGGCTTCGCCTGGAACCTCGGCAGCGGCACGTTCGCGGCCGGAGGGCCCGACATGACGACCTCCTTCGCCGCCGCGGGCAACGACACGGTGCAGCTGCGTGTGGCCGCGGCCGACGGGCTCGCGAGCGTCGCCACCGAGACGATCCCGGTGGGCCAGCGGGTGCTGCCGCCGATGGCGCCGTTCCCGGTGGTGCGCATCACGAGCCTCGTGACCCGCTCGGGCACGCGGATCGGGCTGCTCAGCGTGAGCGCGCCCGCAGGCGCGCGCATCACGGTGCGCTGCAACGGGCACGGATGCCCGCTGAAGTCGCAGAGCCGCGCGGTCGCCGCCGCCGGCAAAGCCAAAGCGTCATTCGTCACGTTCAGCCGCTTCGAGCGCACGCTGGCGCCCGGGGTCACCCTGCGCGTGAGCGTCACCAAGGCCGGCGCGGTCGGAAAGTACGTGAGGCTCCGCGTGCGCCGCCGCAAACTGCCGCTGCGCACCGACCGCTGCCTCGACGGCGTCTCCTCCACGCCGGTGGCGTGCCCCACATGAGCCCGCTCGCGCATGCCGCCGGGACATTCGCCACGCACGCGGTCGCCGCCGCGCGCTGCAGCCTGCGAGCGTGGGCATGCGCGCTGATCGCGCTCGCCGCCGTGATCGTCCCCGCCGCCGCGGCGCACGCCGAAGCTCCGAGCCTGCTGATCACGAGCCCCGAGAGCGGAAGCGTGAGCAACGACCAGCGACCCATCTTCAGCGGCACCTCCAGCGCGGGCTTCGAAGACGAAAACCCGGTCGTCGTGAGGGTGTTCGAAGGGACGCCCGCCGAAAACCACCTGAAAAGCGGACTGGTCGAGAAACCGACCGCCTCCTACGGCCCGATCTGGGCCGCGCCCGCGACCGCGCCTCTGCCGCAGGGCACCTACACCGCGGTGGCCGAACAGGAAGGGGAAGAAGGCGAGGTCGGGACCAGCGGCCCGGTGGTGTTCATGATCGACACCACCGCGCCGACCCCCACGATCCTCGCGCCCGCGAGCGGCAGCTCGCAGGTGGGCGGCTCGCAGACCGTGAGCGGAACCGCGGGCGGCGAAGCGGGGGATGAAGCGACGGTCACCGTACGGCTGTTCGCGGGCCTCCAAGCGGGCGGGCAGCAGCCGCTCGAGACGCTCGCGGTGCCGGTCACGGGCGGCGCCTGGTCGGCGACCTTCGGCGGGCTCGCACCCGGCACCTACACCGTGCGCGCGGCGGAGTCGGACCGGGCCGGCAACGTGGGCGTGAGCGTGCCCGTCTCCTTCACGCTGCAGGCGCCCGCCGCGGGGCCCGCCGCGAACCTGCCGAGCGCCGCGTTCGTTTGGGTCCCGAGCGCGCCGCACCCGCACGAAATCGTCACCATCGTCTCGACCTCCACAGACCTCTCGGCCCCGATCACCGCGCTCGAATGGAGCGTCGGCACCCCGCAGAGGTTCGCGCCCGGGACTCAGGTCCTGACGGCCACGTTCCCGTCCGCCGGCGCCTTCCCGGTGAGCCTGCGCGCGCTCGACGCCAACGGGAACTCGAACGTGGGGACGCGCACGATCGAGGTCACCAACGCGCCGCTGCCGCTGATGCAGCCCTTCCCGGTGGTGCGCATCGTGGGCAGCCTCACCCACTCCGGCGCACGCATCAGCCTGCTCAGCGTGCAGGCGCCCATCAGCGCCCGCGTGACCGTCACGTGCCGCGGACGCAGCTGCCCTGCGAAGTCGGTCAGCCACCTCGCCTCCGCGTCCAAGCACCGGCAGGTGAGCGGAACAGCGCTGATCACGTTCCGCCGCTTCGCGCGCACGCTGCGCGCGGGCGTGGTGCTCGAAATCCGCGTGACGAAAGCCGGCGAGGTCGGTAAGTGGACGCGTTTCCTGATCCGCCGCGGCCACGTTCCGGTCCGTTCAGACAACTGTCTGTGGTCGTCCAGTCCAACCCCTACAAACTGCCCTTGATGAACAGTCTCGGCTTCGGAACCAGCCCCTTCGGGATCGACCCGGCGGCGGCGGCGATCGAGGAACGCCGCGCGCTGCGGATGCGCGCGCTGCGCATCGCGCTCAGCGCGCTCGGCGTGATCGCGGTGTTCGCGGGCGCCTTCCTGCTCGGCCGCGCGCACGGTGCCACCTCGGCGGCACGCGCGGGCGCCCCCAGCGTCCCCGCACCCGCCGCGCAGGGCACGGCGACGGTGCCCGGGCTCGCTGCAGAGCCCGCGATCGCGCTGCCCGCGCCGCCACCCGTCGTGCACGCCGCGCCCGCGCCCAAGCGCAGCAGCTCGACCGCGTCCGGCGTGTTCTCGAGCACCCCCTCCGGCTCGACGTCGGCGTCCGGCACGAGCGAATCGAGCCTGGAAACGCCCGTCGAATCTCACGAAAGCTCACCGGCGCCCGCGAGCGAAGCCCCCGCCCAGCCGGCGCCCGCCCCGAAGCACAGCTCCTCTTCGGGCGGCGGCTCCTTCGAAAACTCGGGCTGACGCAGGTGGTGACTCCGAGGCATCCGCTGGCCGTGGCGCTGGTCCTGGCCGTGATGCTCGCCGCTGTGATCGGCTACCTGGCGGGGCAGGGAGACGCGCGCAAACCGGCGCCCGAAAAGCTCTTGACGGCGTCCTCGAACGGCGTCATCGTCGACTACCCGCTGAGCTGGGCGCCCGCGCGGCCCGCCGCGATCCCGGGCCTTCCGCTGCAGGCGCCGATCACGCTCGGGCCGGGCGGCAACGCGGCCCTCTCGGGGCTCGTCGCGGGTCGCTTCCAGGGCGGCGAAGCGGCGCCGCTGCCCAACTCGCTGATCGCGCTGCTCACGCGGCTGCCGGCGGCGGAAGTGATCAACGTGCTGGGCTCCCAGACGTTCCGCTACGCGCACGTGGGCGTGCGGGGCCTCGAACGCGACCTCACGCTGTATGCGATCCCGAACCTGTCGGGCGCGCCCGCGGCTCTCGCGTGCTACACGCCGAGCGGGCAGAGCGCGCTGATGCGGGCGTGCGAACGCATCGCCGCCACGCTCACCGTGGCGGAAGAGGCGCAGAGCTACAACCTCACGCCCGAATCGCCCTACGCGAGCCAGCTGCACAGCGCGATCGGCGAGCTCGAAAAGACGCGCGCCCCGCTGCGCGCGCACATGGGCTCGCACGCGAGCTCCACGAGCCTCGCGCGCGAGGCGACGAAGCTTTCGGCGGCGTTCGCGGCCGCCGGCGACGCGCTCGCGCCGCTGCAGCCACCGCAGATCGCCGCGCGCGCCCAGTCGCTGCTCGCGGCCGACCTGCGCCAGGCGCGCGGCGCCTACAGGGCGCTCGCGGCGGCGTCCGCCGCGAACGACACCGCGCGCTTGAAGACCGCGCGCGCGCAGGTGTACGCCGCAGAGACCGCTGTGGGCACGGCGCTCGCCGGGTACGCGCTGCTCGGCTACACGCGCGGCTGAGCGGGCGACGGCACGCCCGCAGGCCTGCGCGCGCCCGCGCCGTTTCAGCCGCCGACGGCCAATACGAGCTTGCCGCGCGTGTGCCCGCCCTCGCTGAGCTCGTGGGCGAGCTGGATCTGATCGAGCGCCAGCACCTGCGCGATCTCGACGCGCACCTCGCCGGAGGCCACGAGCTCGCCCACACGCGCGAGCTCGCCGGCGTCGGGGCTCATGACCAGCAGCTCGGCGCGCGCGCCGCGGCGCTGCGCCTCCTCCACCGGCGGCGCGGCCGCGATCGTCACGAGCACGCCACCCTCGCCGAGCGCCGCGGCGAGCCCCGCGGGGTCCTTGCCGACGGTGTCGAACACCACGTCCGCGCCGCCCGCCACCGCGGCGGGGTCTTCGCTGGCGTAGTCGATGAAGCGCTCGGCGCCGAGCGAGAGGATGAACTCGCGGTTGCGCTCGGACCCTGAGGCGGCCACGCTCGCGCCCGCGCCCGCGGCGAACTGGACCGCGAGGTGGCCGACGCCGCCGGCGCCGCCCGCGATCAGCACGCGCCCGCCGCGCTGCAGGCCGCCGCGGTCGAACAGCGCCTGCCACGCGGTCAGCGCGGCCACCGGCAGCGCCGCCGCCTGCTCGTGGCCGAGCGCGCCGGGCTTGCGCGCGAGCAGCGCCGGCTTGCTGGTGGCGAGCTCGGCGTAGGCGCCGCTCGCGGCGAAGCCGAAAACCTCGTCGCCGGGCGAGAGCGCGTCGGCCCTCGAGACCTCGACGACGCCCGAGATGTCGCTGCCGAGGACCGCCGGCAGCGGCTTGGGGACGATCCCCGTGCGCTGCTTGTACTCGATCGGGTTCACCGATGCCGCGTGCACGCGCACAAGCACCTCGCCGTCACCTGCAACGGGGTCTGGAATGTCCTCGATGCGCAGCACCTCGGGCCCGCCCGTCTCGTGCATCACCACCGCCCTCATCGCGATCCTCCGATCGATGTGAACTCGCTTCACGCCCCGCCGGGACGCGCCGGCACCAGCTTGACACGCGGTGCTAGGATCGTGATCGCTTAGGCCCAGGGCCTTGCGCGCTGGGAATCGGGGGCCAGCCGAGGGAGGCAAGCATGCTGCGGAGCGTGAGGTCGGTGACGGCGGACGTTTCCATCCAAGGAGGCGGGGCGCCGAGGCGGCTCGTGCTCGCCGCAACCGCGGTGCTCGCGCTCGCGCTGCTCGCGGCCGCACCTGCGCTGGCGGAACCCACGTTCGAAGATCTGTCGGGCGGCGCCTACCAGATCCTCGCCCCCGGCGAGCAGGGCACGATCGTGCCGGGTGAATTCTCCACCGACCAGGGCAAGCTCTACGACAAACTCACGAAAGTCGACCTCGTCAGCCAGGCGAAGCTCGAAGAAGACTACGTCTCGGAGAAGTTCGGCGCGCAGGGCTCACCCATTGGCACCGAACTCCCCCCTGAGCCTGGCCTCGAAATCGTTCGCGACAAACACGACATCCCGCACATCTACGGGACCACGCGAGCGGCGGTGATGTTCGGCTCCGGCTGGGTCGCGGGCAAGGACCGCACGCTTCTGCTGGAGCTCGGCCTCGGGCCCTCCTACGCGGCGGCGCTCAGCATCCCCGGCGTGAACGCGTTCGAACTGCTGCTCACGGAGCGCTCGTTCACCCCGAGCGCCGAAGCGGTGAAATTCGTGGAAGAACAGAAGAAAGTCCTGATCGAAGCGGGCGCCGAAGGCGAACAGGTGATCCAGGACCTCGAAAACTGGTGTGAAGGCGTCAACGCCTACCGGGAAACGCTCGTGGAACCGCAACTGCCGCATTGCACGTTCGCCGACGCGATCGCGGGCTTCGCGTTCATCGGCTCGATCTTCGGAAACGGCGGCGGCGAGGAAGTCGCCAACGACAATTTCCTCGCGGGCCTCGAGGCGAAGTTCGGCCCCACCGAAGGGCTCAAGATCTTCCGCGACCTGCGCGAGGTGAACGACCCCGAAGCCGCCACCACGGCGGCCAAAGCCTTCCCGTACGACACGGTCCCGACCGGGGCCACCCCGGGCTCTCCGCTGATCGACCGCAACTCGCTCAGCTCAGAGGCCGTGCAGTCGCTCGCCTCCACCAAGGCGTCGCGGCGCAAGGCGTCGAACTTCCTGCTGGTGGGGCCCGGCGACTCGAAATCCGGGCACCCGATCGCGGTGATGGGGCCGCAGCTCGGCTACTTCTACCCGGAGATCGTGATGCAGGGCGACCTGCACGGCCCGGGCATCGACGCCGAGGGGATCATCGCGCCGATCTCGCCGTACGTGTTCATCGGACGCGGCCGTGACTTCGCGTGGAGCCTCACGAGCGCGGGCAGCGAGAACACGATGCAGTTCCTCGAGGAACTGTGCAACCCCGAAGCCGGGGAAGTCACCCGCGAATCCGAATACTACGAGTACAAAGGCGAATGCATAAAGATGAAGACGTTCGACGCGGGCACGATCGGCCCGGGCAACGGTGAAGAAGAACACGAGGTGTTCTTCAAAGAATCGGTGCACGGCCCGATCAGCGGGACGGTGACGATCGGCGGCAAACCGTACGCGATCGCCAACGACCGCAGCACCCGCGGCCGCGAGCCGGCGGGAGAGCTCGCGTTCAGCGCGCTCGACTCCGACCAGGTGCACTCGCCGGAACAGTTCTTCGAAGCGGCCAACAAACTCGAGACGACGTTCAACATGGCTTACATCGACAGCAAACACGCCGCCTACTTCTCGGCGGGGCGTCTGCCGAAGGTCGCGCCGGGAACCGACCCGAGCCTGCCGACGCTGGGCACCGGCCAGTACGACTGGCAGGGGTTCCTGTCGCTCGAAGAACACCCGCACGAAATCGACCCGGCGAGCAACTTCTTCACCAACTGGAACAACAAGCCAGCCCCCGAATGGGGCGCGGCGTCGGACAACTGGACCCAGGGCACGGTCCAGCGCGTGCAGCTGTACACCGGGTTCAAAAAACGGATGACCGAGGCGAACGACGCCACGATCATGAACAGGGCGGCCACGCAGGACCTGCGCGGGCTGCTGGTGTGGCCGTACATCGAAAAAGTGCTGCAGGGCGGACCCGCGCCGAGCCCGCTCGCCGAAGAAGCGGCGGGCCTGATCGACAGGTGGGTCTCCAAAGGCGCGCACCGCAAGGGCGCGCAGCACCCGGCCGACCCGGGCGCCGCGGTGATGGACGCCGTGTGGAGGCCGATCGCGCGCACCGTGCTCGGCTCGGTTCTGGGCGAAGAACTCACGAACGAACTCGAATCGATCGCGGGCGTGGACAACCCACCGAACTCCGAGGGCTCCGCGTTCGGCGGCGGCTGGTACGGCTACGTGCAGAAGAACCTGCGCGAAGAGCTCGGCGAACCCGTCTCGGCGCCGTTCAGCCGCGAGTTCTGCGGCGAAGGGAACCTCGCGACGTGCCGCGCGGAGCTGTGGTCGGACGTGCAGCAGGCGGCCGAAGAACTCGAAGCCACGCAGGGCTCGAACCTCAAAAAATGGCGCGCCGCGAAGGTGAGGATCGAATTCCCGCCGGACCCGCTGATGCATTACACAATGGAGTGGACGAACCGCTCCACGTTCCAGCAGGTCATCGAATTCAGCGGCCAAGCCTCCGGCTGAGACGAGCCCCGGCGGGGGCGCACGCGAGACGAATGCAGCGGGAAGCCCCGTTCCGGCGGGGCTTCCCGGCACTCGCCTGTTGGCAGCGATCTTAGACGAGCGAAGCCGGCGCCCCCGCGCGCGCTCGCGCGCCACGAGGCGGGCGCGAATGGACGTATGACCGAGCGCTCGCGTCCGCGGCTCTCACGTCCGGCGCGCCGCGCCGAGACAGCTCGCATGCAGAGAAGCCGCGCAAAGCTCCCCCTCGCTCTCGTTCTCTGTGCATTCTCGCTGGCCGCTGGCGCGCCCGCGTCGGCGGCACCCGCAGCGCAGCGCGAAGCGCGCGCCACGCAGCTGCACGCCCGCGAGGCGAGCGCGCTGAGCCGTCGCCTCTCGGCGCTGCACCGCAACGCGGAAAGGTCGGCCGCCGCGAGCGCGCACGGCATCGCGGGCATGCAGCGGCTCGTGGAAGCGCTGCACCGGCGCATCGAACACATGCAGCAAAACGAATGCCGCCAGGAAGCCGCCTGCGAACGGAAGTCCGCGCGCGAGCAGGAAATCGAAGCGCACATCCGCCATGGCGAAGAACTGATCGCGCACAAACGCCTCGCGCTGCAGGCGCGCCTGGCGCGCATCGCGCGGCGCGAGCAGGCGGCCGAAGCGGCCCTCGCGAGCGCCTAGCGCTAAGGCGCCGGCGCGCCCCGCCGCGGCGCCCATCTCAGAACGACGGCGCGTCGCCCGGCTGGGCTTCCGCAGGACCATGGCCCCCGCGCGCCCCGGCCCCGCTGGCGCTCTCGCCGGCGGCGGGCTGGCGGTCGATCTCGAACCACGCGCACGCGGTCGCGCCGCTCGCATCGAGCCCCCAGCGGTCGGCGACCTGGTCGAGCACCATCGCCTCGTAGCGCATCCGCTCGTGCTCGCTCGAGGCGGCGATCAGCTCGCCGGCCACGCGCAGCTCCACGCGCACGAGGTGCGGGCGCAGCCACACGCGCAGGTCGCCGGACTCGAGGAACGTGGCCGGCCCGCGCTGCACGATCGGCGTAACGAGCTCGGAGGCCAGCAGCATCACGGCCTCGCACAGCTCGTGCGACCCGTCGCGCAGCAGGTCGCGGACGTAGTTGCGCGCGGAGCGGGGGGCGTCGAGGTTGAGATCGAGCGAGACCTCGAAGTCGGGGCGCAGCCTGTCGACGGGGCTCCGTTCCGCGGGTGCGTGGCGGCGCGTGAGCCTGTGCGCGAGCGCCCTGCCGCGCACCGACAGCCGCCCCACGACCCCGCTCAGCTCGAACAGGCGCTGCGCGGGCGCCTGGGCGCGGGTGAGCGAGAACTCGCACCCGTAGCGCTCGCAGTGCTGGCTGCTCGTCAGTATCACCCGCAGGCCCGTCGAGTCGATGAACTCGAGCTCGTGCAGGTCGAGCACGATTTCGCGCGCTCCGTCCTCGCACAGCCTCGAGATCGCCGCCTGCAGCTCGGGCGCGGAGGCGATGTCGAGTTCACCGACGAGACTCAGTGTGTGGCAGTCGTCTCGAGCGTCGTGGCGGAGGCCTAGCCGTTTGGCCGGTGCCACTTGCGTGCTGCCCCTAGCGCCCGCCCGGGGCTGTTGCACCCCCGGACGCGCCATCGAGAACGAAGACCTCGACCGTGATGTCCGGTTCCATCTGGTTTGCGCTGAGGCGCACCTTACTCCCCGTGAGCTGCTCCACGCGCGCGATCAGGTCCTCGCGCATGGTCTGGTGGAAGGCGCGGCGCGTACTCAGCACGAGCTCGCTCATGCCGTCCCTCACAAGACGCTGCTCGCCGGCGGTGAGGCTGTTCTCCACGACGACCGTGAGCACGTCGCCGTTCAGGTACGTGCGAGCCGTGGGCCCGTGACCGATGTACTCGCTCACGAGCCCCGAGACGAGCTCGGATATCGCGGCGGCGCGTTCCCGCCCGGGCAGCGCCGGCCGGTAGGCCGCGAGACCCGACGCGAGCGCGCGCGGGTCGCGAGCCCTGCGTGGGCGTGCCCACTGCCACGGGCGACGAGGCTGGGAGGCGAGCACGCGAGAGAGCTGCGAGCGGGCGAACGGCAGGACCCCGGACGGCCTCGCGAGGTCGTCGGGCGCGGCGGCCTGCTCGGGCCTCTGCGCGCGCGGCGCGCGCGGCGGCTGGGCGACGGGCTGGCGCCGGAGCGGGCGCACGGGGCGCGCCGCCGCCGCTGCGGGCGGGTGCGCCGCCGGGGAAGCCGCAATTGCCTGCGCTCTCTCTGCCTCCATCGTCTCCCAGTCTCCCTGCGCGGACCGCCCGCGCAAACCCCGCGCCGGGCCCGGAGGTTGGCCCGGCAACACGTTGTGAATACCCCCGCGGCGGACGATCTAAACGCGGATTGCGCCGGGGGCGGCGCGCCGCGCCCGGCGCTCGCCGGCTCAGCTGGGCGCCGTGATCGTGGGCAGCGTGGAGGCCGGCACGTACGCGTAGCTGGTGCCCCAGTTGAACGCGAACTGGCCACCCGGACCGGAGCACGTGTACGCGTAGTAGGTGCCCGTCCACGCGGCCGCCCACATCGAGCCGGCCGCCTCGGCGGTGCCGGTGCACGAGTAGCCGCGGCTCGAGTAGCTGGCGCCTTTGGCGGCGTCCGCGCCGTAGCCCACGGCTTCGGCGAGTTCGCAGGTGACGCCCGAGATGGCGATCTGCGCGTACGCGGATTCGTCGGGGAAGCGCTTGGCCTGGCACTGGCCGGAGCCCACCGGCGCGGGCTGCACGCTCCCGCCCGTGCCCGCGGCGACGTTGGTCCAGGTGGTCGATGCGTGCGCGTAGGTCTTGCCGCTGCCCTTGTTGGTGAGGTACGCGCAGAAGCGGTGTTTTTCGGTGTTGCGCGCGGAGAAGTTGATCGTCACGGAGAAGTGGTGGTTCCTCGTGACCGCCTGGCTCACGAACAGGAAGGTGCCGCCGCGGCTCGCCTCGGTCTTGTACGTGGACGCGCAGCTTGCGGTGTATGCGACCTCCCAGCCCCACACGTGGTTGGCGGGCCCCTTGGCCGCGCCGGACGCGATGTATTTGAACGAGCTGCCGTACACGTTCGTGTGCGGGCCGTTCAGCGCGATGGAGCTGCTCGCCGCGAGCGCGCTCGAGCTCGTCCCCGCCAAGATCGCCGCCGCGCCGAGCAAGCAGCAAGAGCCAGCCAACATCCGCGCCCACATCGCGCACACCCCCTGTGATTCGAATGATCCCCTTGCCCGGAAAGTCTAACCGATTGCGGAGCGTGGAAGGCCCGGCGCGGGAGCCACGCATCTGCGGGGCACGCGCGTCTCGAGCGGCGCCCGCCGGATTGACTTTCACATGGCGACCTGAGAGGTTGCGCGCGTGACCGATCCAAGCGCGGCGCCGTTCGGTGCGGTGCCCCTCTCCGACGTCATTCGCGCGAGCGACATCGATCCTGACTATCCAGACGCTACGGATGGGGATTTCCACATGGTCCGGCGTCACTTCGACATTCGAGCGTTCGGGGTGAACGGGATCACGGGCGACGCCGGTGATGAGATGGTGGAGCCGCACCACGAGCGCGACGACGAGGTCAATCGCACCGACGGCCACGAGGAGCTGTTCGCGGTGATGAGCGGGCACGCGGTCTTCACCGTCGACGGACAGACGCTCGACGCCCCCGCGGGCACGCTCGTGTTCGTGCGCGACCCGGAACTGATCCGAAGCGCCCGCGCGAGCGCCGACGGCACGGCGATCCTCGCGATCGGAGGCCGGCCGGAAGCGGCGTTCCAGATCTCCCGCTGGGAGCGCGATCTCCCCTGACTCGGCCGGAGCGCCGAGCGCGGACTGCCACGTCGTTTGCCACTCGGCCGGCACGATCGTGCCCGCCGGCACCATCGAGAGCGTCTGGCCGGCCGTCATCGACGCTCCCTTCGAGCGGCCGAGCAGCTGCCGCCGAGCACCCGGGAGCGGATCGTCGATGAGGCCATGCGCCTGTTCAGCGAGCATGGCCACGCTGGCACGAGCATCGCCAAGATCCGCGGCCGGCCTCACGCCGGGGGCCGGCGGCCTCCACCACTTCCAGAGCAAGGAAGCAGTCCTGGCCGCGGGAATGCACTAGCTTTCGCGCTGGTAGTCAAGGGCGTTGAGGGCGCGGGGTGACTCGCCGCGGTTGGTGACTGCGGTATTTGCGGGGAAGCGCGTTGGGCTCCCGGTAGGCCACTCAGGCCGGCTGGCTGATTAGGCGCCGTCGTCGCGGCAGGCTTTCGTGTGCGCCGTGAGGAGTGGCTGCGCGAGCGGGCGGCAAGCTAGGTTGCGCCGTCGTGCGGCATAGCTGTCAGGCCGTCACCGCCCGCGCCGCCGAGAGCGAGCGTAGCGCTCATCGTTGTATGGGTGTTGAGATTGAAGGAGTCGCCAGCACAGCCGGCAGGTGTGGCGTGCCAGTGCGACGCGTGCCTGCATAGGTCGCAGCCCACGCGCGCGTAGTTCGCTGTCGCGGGCCCGGAACGCCTCGCTGTTTTGGCTCAGCCCCCAGGCGATGCCCATCAGCGCGTTGCGATGCTCGGCCAGGCCCTGGCGGCTGATGCGTCCGCGGCGGTTGATCGTCGAGGACTGATAGCTCGCGGGAGCCAGCCCGGTCGCGGAGTAGAGGTGTTCGGGCGTGGGCCAACGATCGATCGGCAAGGTGTAGGCGCTGAACTCTGCAGCTCTGACAACGGCGACCCCGGGAAGCGTCGTCAGGATCTGCCCATCACTTTGGGCCAGCAGTCCGGTGAGCTGATCGTCGGCCAGTTGGATGTCGAGGCTCAGCTGCTTCCAGCGCCGCAGATCCTGGCCCAGACGGACCGCGCGCAGCTCAGCGTCTGCCGGCGGGGCGAGCAGGTGCTTCCATCGCTCTGCCCAGAACGCTGCGGTCGCGTTGGTCATGCGGCCCGGGGCCCTCGTGATCAGCGACCGCTTGTTCGCGGGGCGTCCCGCGAACACCGCCGCGCACTCGAGGACCGCCTGGCCCGTCGGAGACTCGATCTTCAACGCGCGGCCATGTCTAGCAGGAGCCGACAGGCCAGGACACAGCATGTTCAGCTGGTCATGCAGACGCTGCTGGAGAACCCTTCGAGCGTCGACGAGCTGCGCTCGGTAGCGAACTGTGCCCAGCATCGCCTGGACCACTTCGGGCTCAGCCGGGCGCCCTGCGCCCTGGCGCATCAACCACACCAGCGCCGCACAGTCACGGTCATCGGTCTTGAAACGACGCGAGCCCAGCTGGCCCCGAGCAGCCGTTGTCTCCGACGGCGCGAACAACCGCAACGACCCCGGCCAGCGCTGCTCGATCTCCGCCGCCCACGCCCGATGCAACGCACCCGTCGCCTCGATACCGATCACCGGCGGTCCATCAACGCCGCTCGCTGAGATCAGCCGCTCGAGCTCCTCGATCCCGTCCCGCAGCACCGGCAACGAGACCGGCTCCCCGATCAAACCCCGCTCACCGCTCGTCAGCCATACCCGGTTGAACGCCTTCCCCGGATCGATCGCAACAACAAGCGCGGACGCCGGCAGCTCCCTGCGCAGCAACTCCAAGACACACCCCCAAACAAAGGAAAAGAAAGACCCTCCCCGGCAACCGCCGCGAGGGTCAATCCCAAGCCGTTGTCACAGACCTATCAGCTGTGAGTAACTACTGATACGAAGCGGGACGGGCCACCGATGCGCCCGGCGCGCGCGAGAAATAGCTTCAGCACGTGATCCGTCTCGCCCGAAGCTCGATCGCCCGGCCCAGGCAGGCGCTCCCGGCGCGGGCCTGAAGCTATGGCAGCCGCGACCCCACTACCCACGGTCGCCGAGCGCATCACCGGCGCGACCACGCTCGGGCGCATGATCCTGTCGGCGTCCGAGCGTGGCGAGGACGTGGCGCTGCGCTACCCGCGCGGCGAGGAGCTGTGCTCGATCACCTACCGCGAGCTCGGCGAACAGAGTCGAGCCATAGCCCGCGGCATCATCGGGCTGGGGGTCAACGCGAAAGACGTCGTTGCGATCCTGTGCTCGACACGCGCCGAGTGGACGGTGTGCGAAGCCGGCTGCGTGTGCGCGGGCACGGTCGTCGCGCCGATCTACCAAACGAACTCGCCGGAGGAGTGCCTCTACGTGCTCTCGCACTCGGAAGCCCGGCTGGTGTTCTGCGAGGACGCCGCCCAGGTCGCGAAGGTCGCGCAGATCAGGGCGCGCTGTCCGTCGCTCGAGCACGTGATCGTGATCGACGGGCACGCGCCGGGCGCCATCACGCTGCAGGAGCTGCGTGGACACGGCGACGGCGTCGGCGCCGACGAGGTGGAGCGGAGGGTGCGCGAGGTCGAGCCCGACGAGGTCGCGACTCTCGTCTACACCTCCGGCACGACAGGGCCGCCGAAGGGATGCATGCTCACCCACGCCAACTTCCTGTCGGCCACGGCGATGTACCGCGGCCAGCTCGAGCTGGACGACGTGCAACCGGTGATCTACATGTTCCTGCCACTCGCGCACGTGCTCGCGCGCGTCGCCCAAACGGTGGTCATCGACGTCGGCGGAACGCTCGTCTACTGGGCCGGCGACCCGGCGCGGATCGCCGATGAGATCGCGCGGTCGGGGCTCACGCACTTCGTGGCGGTGCCGCGCATCTACGAGAAGATGCATACGGCGATCGTGAGCGCCGTCGAGAGCCGGGGGCGCCCCGCGCGCCTGCTGTTCGCGTGGGCGCTCGAGGTCGGCCGCCGCGCGCGCATCGCCCAGCGCGCAGGAAAGAGCCTTGGCGCGCTGTCGGCGGCGCGGCTGCGCGTGGCCGACCGTGTCGGCCTGGCGAAGGCTCGTGGGCTGTTCGGCCCCGACATCAAGCTCGCGCTCGTCGGCGCCGCGCCGATCGACAAGACGCTGCTCGACTTCTTCGACGCGTGCGGCGTGCTCGTGCTCGAGGGCTACGGGATGACGGAGAGCTGCGCCGCCGCGACGCTGAACACGGCGAGCGCGCCGCGGTTCGGGACGGTCGGCCGCGCGCTGCCCGACAGCGAGGTGATGGTGACCGACGACGGCGAGGTGATGCTGAGCGGCCCCCACGTGTTCGCCGGCTACCACCGCGACGCCAAGGCGACCGCGGCGACGCTCAGCGAAGGCTGGCTGAAGACCGGCGACCTCGGGCGCCTCTCGAGCGACGGCTACCTGACGCTCACCGGGCGCGAGAAGGACCTGATCATCACCTCGAGCGGCAAGAACATCAGCGCGTCGAACATCGAGAGCGCGCTGCGCGAGACACGCTGGATCTCCGAGGCCGTCGTCTACGGCGACCGCCGTCCATATCTCGTGTGCCTGGTGGTGCTCGACCCGGACGAGGCGCCGAAGCTCGCCGAGCAGCTGGGGATCCCGGCCGACCTGAACGACATGCCGCGCGACGAGCGGGTGCACGCGGCGCTGCAGGCCGACATCGACGCGACCAACGAGCGCTTCGCGCGCGTCGAGCAGATCAAGCGCTTCCGCGTGCTCGACCATGAGCTCACGCAGGCCGCGGGCGAGCTCACGCCGACGCTGAAGGTGAAGCACTCGGTGGTCTACGAGCGCTACGCGGCGTTGTTCGACGAGCTCTACGCAGAGCCGTGAGGAGGCGCTCGCGGTGAGCACCACGTACCGCCTCTCGAGCGCCGACGCGGCTTGGCTGCACATGGACCGCCCGACGAACCTGATGGTGATCAACTCGGTGCTGCTGTTCGACGAGCAGGTCGACTGGGACCGGCTGACGGACGTCGTGCGCAGACGCCTTGTCGAACGCTACCCGCGCTTTCACCAGCGCGTGATCGAGCGCCGCGTGGCGCTCGACGGACCGCACTGGGAGGAGGACCCCGACTTCGACCTCACGCGCCACCTGCACCGCCGGGGGCTGCCGGCTCCGGGCGGTGAGCACGCACTCAGGGAGCTGGCAGGCGACCTCGCCTCGATGTCGATGGACCGCGGCAAGCCGCTGTGGGACATGTACCTGATCGACGGTCCCGGCACCGGGAGCGCGGTGATCGTGCGCATGCACCACTGCATAGCCGACGGGATCGCGCTCGCACAGGTGATGCTGTCGCTCACCGACACCGCGCCAGACGGGGAGACCGAAGCGCCGTCGGGCGGGCGCGCCGAGCCGCGCAAGCGCTCGGTGCCGCGGACGCTCGCGAGCATTCCGATCGGCGTCGCGGGCGACTCGCTCGCCTCGGTGCTCGCGCCCGCCGGGCGCATCCTCTCGGCGAGCGGCAAGCTGGGCCAGGCGGCAGCCGGCGAGGGGCTGCGCACGCTGGCGCACCCGCAACACGCGCGCGAGCTCGCCGGCGCGCTCGCCTCCGACGCGCAGGCGCTCGCGAAGTTCATCTTCACCCCGAACGACACGCCGAGCATGCTCAAGCAGGCAGCCGGGGCCACGCGCAGCGTCGCGTGGAGCAGGCCGCTGTCGCTCGAGCGGATCAAGACGATCGCGCACGCGCAGGGCGCGACCGTCAACGACGTGCTGCTCGCAGCTGTCAGCGGGGCGTTGCGGGACTACGTGACGGCGCGCGGCGAAGAGCCGCACGCCGTCCGCACGATGGTCCCCGTCAACCTGCGCGACCCCGGCCAGCCGGTCCCCCGCGAGTTGGGCAACCGCTTCGGCCTCGTCTTCCTGACGCTGCCGGTGGAGCTCTCCGGTCGCCGCGAGCGCCTGCGCGAGCTCAAACGGCGCATGGACGAGATCAAGCGATCTCCCCAGGGCGCGGTCTCCTACGCCCTGCTTGGGGCGATCGGGCTGACTCCCCCGGAGGTCGAGAGCCGTGTGGTCGACCTCTTCTCCGCGAAGGCCACCGCCGTCATGACGAACGTGCCCGGCCCGAGGGAGACGGTCTACCTCGCGGGCAGCCCCCTGCGCGGCGTGCTCGTGTGGGCGCCGACCGCCGGCAGCGTCGGCATGAGCGTCAGCATCCTCAGCTACG
Organism: uncultured Solirubrobacteraceae bacterium; assembly: GCA_963813685.1. Classification (GTDB taxonomy): domain Bacteria; phylum Actinomycetota; class Thermoleophilia; order Solirubrobacterales; family Solirubrobacteraceae; genus Palsa-744. The sequence goes on along the minus strand of CAWEZQ010000010.1, from coordinate 5,943 downwards.
ACGGCGCGGTCACCATCGGCCTGCTCGTGCACGCGCAGCTCGTGCCCGACCCGGACGCGATCGTCGAGCGTCTGCAGCGTGAGCTCACGGCGATGGCGAGACTCGCACCGCCGGTGCTGAGCTGACACCGTCCCGGTGAGCTGACACCGTCCACCAGCCGAGCCGCGGCCAGTCGGTGTGTCAGGCCCCGAGCGAGAAGATCTGGCGCGGGCAGCCGGCCTGCGGCCGCCCGCGCCCAGGGATCGTCTACTTCCCGTCGCCCGGCTTGCTCAGAGCCTTGCCGGCGCTCTGAACCACGTTGCGAAGGAATTCGTACTGCGTGTGCACCAACCGGTCCGCCATCTCCATGGCGGAGTCGACGATCTCCTGCCGCTTCGGTGCCCGATCGCCGATCGCCGGGAGCTTCTCGTCGACGGTGTCTACGAACTTGCGGACCGCGTCGATCGCGGCACGTTGCCCTGACTCGAGCGACTTGAGCACCTCGTCGGAGAGCTGTGTCGTTCGGTCGACCGGCGCGTCCCGCCTAGCTTTCGCGACGGGACGCTTGCGGGTGGTGGCTGTTTTTTTCGCCGCCGGGCGGCGCTGTGTGCTGGTCTGTGCCATAGGTGTCTGACTCCATCACGATGCGGGGCTCGCTGCCCTCTGGGTTCATGTGCGCCGCGCGTACAGGCACGGCCACATCTGCTCACTCACCGTATGCGCGGCGAGCGAGCGTGCCATCCGTAGAGAGCCCCGAGGTGTCCGTGGACTGCGTCGGGTGAGACGACCGGAGAGTTACCTGGGTTGAGCGCCGCGTCGGTCCGGGTGGCGCCTGCGTCTACCGCACACAGAGCTGGTCGAGCAGCACCGTCCAGAACGGATGGAACTACCTGCCGGAACGCACAGCCCTCAGCCGATCCGCTCCGCCAGCTCGACGATGATCCCCTCCGGGCCGCGGACGTAGCAGAGTCGATAGCGGTCTTCGTAGCTCTGCATCTCGCCGACGAGCTCCGTGCCGCGAGCTCGCAGGCCAGCGAGTACCGCGTCGATGTCCTCGACGGCGAATGCGACATGACGGAGGCCCGGTGTGTTGGCCGCCTCGTGCCGGTCGCCATCCCGGCCAGACGGCGCGCGGAACTTCGTGAGCTCGAGCCGTGCGTGGCCGTCCGGGGTCTGCATCATCGCGATCTCCGCCCGGACGCCCTCGAGCCCCACCACGCGGTCCACCCAAGCGCCCTCGACCTGCCCCTCGCCCTGCAGCTCGAGTCCGAGCTCGAGGAAGAACGCGGTTGCGGCCGCGAGGTCATCGACCACGATGCCCACGTGGTCCATGCGCTGGATCGCCATGCGCTCGACGATAGCGGCGCGACGGCCCCGGCGACACTGGCGTGGGACCCCCAAGGGCGACCGATTCCCACCCCAGGATGGTGCCCGGAACGACGGGGCCGGCGCATGACGCCCTCAGCACCCGACACGGCCAGCGACACGAGACCTCGTACCCCGCCGCCACCCCGGGTCGCTCGCCGGCGTTCCGAGCGCCCTCGCGCGGCCCAAGGGCCCCCGCCCCCGGCGACGTGCGACGGATTCCCGGTCGGCACTCAGACGCTGACGAAGGTCACGATCCGCTCGTTGTTGAAGTTGGGAGGAATGCGGTAGCGATGGGAGTTCGCCACCCACCGGCCCGCCGGCGTGGGCTTCACCCGCGCGACCAACATTGTCCGGCGTGCGGATGAGCCGGCAAACCACCCTCCGGTCCCCTCGGCGAGGCCTTGACTCCGCAGTCCAAATGACGGAACATGCTCGAGTAGCACCTGGTGGAGAGGAGGGCGGAGGCCGGTGTTCCGGAGATGGACGACCGCGGTCGGACCGATCGCGGGCGTGTTGGCGTGCGCGTTGTCCGTGCTGGCCAGTTCGTCACTGGCCTCGACGGCGAACCGTTACACGCTCCGGCACCCCAAGCGCGAACACTGCAGAAGTCACTACATGCGGAAAGTGGTGACGGTCAAGCGGCGGATCCATGGCCATGCCAAGAAGGTGCGCCACACCGTCTGCGTCCGCGTGCCAAGCGCCGCCAGACCTCAGCCCCAACTTTTCGCGACACCCCTGAACCTCGGCGGCTCGCCCATCGCTACGCCAGCCCCGAGCAGCGCTTCGCCCGAAGAAGGAAGCGTCGCCCGCGAACCACGACCTCGGCAGCTGCCGCCGGGCGAACCAGCGCCGACATGCACCACTACCTTCACCGGCGCCGAGAGCGACGCCTGGAGCACAGCCGGCAACTGGTCCGAAGGATTTCCCAGCGGGTTCGGGTCCTACGGATGTATCTCGTCGGGATACGCGAACAGCGTCATCTTCAGCGCGAGCTCCGAGGCGCCGGCAGAAATCGGTGGCGTGTGGGCCGAAAACGGACAAGGCATCACCCTTGAAGCCGGTCGCCTCACGCTGGCCAACCCGGGACAGAAGTCTCGCATCAACAACGTCAAACCTGGCAGCGCGGCGGTGACGCTCGATAAAGGCGTTGTCCTGCAGGCGAACGGCACGAGAGGAGAATTGGGCGACACCACGTGGAACGGCCCTGGGACCCTCGAAATCCCCCAAGACGCGACCCTTCGCACGGGGCAATGCGCCGTGTGGACGGGGCCGAAAAAGAACAAGTGCGTCGAAGGAACGATTACGCCGGGCCGCTCGGGCTTACACGTGCGGAATCTGGGCACGATGTTGGGAGCCGGCATCTCGCTCTGCCGGAACGAAGCCGAACAGCCCGCCACGCTCGAAAACGAAGGCACCGTCAAGATGAAGAACTCCGGAAGCTTCGGGAGCGGCTCCGACTGCGGCGAAGTCGGACCGGTGATCAACGGCACACACGGCCTAATCCGTGTCGCCGCGGGCGACGGTGGAGGGTGCAACAACCAGGTGGACATGGGGTCCCTGCTGAACGCAGGGCGCGTCATCGTCATGTCGTGCTCCCTGGCTGAAACGGAAAAAGTGAAGCGTCCCGTGCTGGAAATCGGCAGCTCGCTGAGCGAAGCCGGATCCATCACGACTGCCGGCGTCGTGCAGATCCACGGGGACTACGACCCGACGGCGAGCTCCAAACTGACGATCAGCATCAGACAAACGTTCCCGGCCGGCTCCCCGGAAACGAACACCGGGACGGTCAAAGTCTCTGGCAGCGCGACCCTCGCGGGCGAACTGACGATCGAAACGGACCGCTGGCGATCCCGTCCCCTCGTCCTTGGGCAAAAGTTCCACATCTTGGCCGCCGGAGAGACCGCCGGGTCACTCAACGGCGAATTCACACTTGGTAGCCACTGCATCCCGCGACAGCCCGGGTATGGATACAACGTGGACTACCAACTCGGCAACAAAGGCACGGTGACGGTCGAAGTCGCGGAAGTGGCCGGCTGTTAGCAACTCAAACCCGTCCGGCCGGCCCGACGGGCCGACGGCTCAAAGGTGCATCGGGGGCGCCTCGCATTCCAATGGTTGGCGGAAGGACATAGTCGAATGTCAGTGGGGGTTGGCATCATCGGGGCCGGCGCGATCTCAGAGACCCATGCGGCGGCATACCTGAGCGCGGGACGCCGGATCGACCTCGTGGGCATCGCCGATAGCGAGGTGTGCCGCGCCCGCGACGTCCAACGCAAGTTTGGAATCGCCCACGCGTACAGCGATTATCACGAGCTGCTGGCCCGCAGAGACATCGACCTCGTAAGCGTGTGCACACCCGCATCGACACATGCAGCGATCGTGCTCGACGCGATACGGGCCAAGAAGCACGTCCTCTGCGAGAAGCCGATTACGACAACGTTGTGCGACGCCGCGGCGGTCGTCGACGCCGGTCTCGACCACCCAGACGTCCTCGTCTCGTGCGTGTTCCAGCACCGCAACGACCCAGCCGTCGCCAGGGCGCGCTGGATCCTGCAGCAGGGCGAGCTCGGCCCGCTGCATGCGGCTCACGTAACCGTCTACGCCCACCGCACGTTTGCTCACTACGAGAGGGGCCGCGGACTCCGGGCGGTGGCCGGTGGCGGCGCCCTGATGGACGTGGGCATTCACCTTCTCGACGTGCTGATGTGGCTACTCGGCGATGTCGAGGCCGCATCCGCGACGACCCAGACAGCCGTCCACGACATCGAGACCGAGGACACCGTGGTCGGCTGGGTCAGGCTGAAGTCAGGGCTGATGGCGACGCTTGATTGCGCGACCTGGGGACGGCACGACCTGTATGCGCTCGAGGTGTACGGCGAGAGAACGAGCCTGGAGCTACGCTACCGTCCGGGCCTGGCAAGGCGGTGGGAGATGTCTGTGGCTCCCCGCTGGTCGCCGACGGTGTGCCGCTCGCGATGGCGCGCACGCCGCAACTTCCCCTCGCACGGGTGGCGCGGGATGGACATCGCGCTCTCTGCGCATGCGCGCGCGACGGGAAGCCCTCGCGTACCGGGACGACTCAAACACGGACCACAGATAAGGCGATTCCTGGAGAGCGTGGAGAAGAAATCGGTCTGCCCGGTATCACCGGCGGAAGCCCGCGGAAGCCTGGAACTGGCGCTCGCGTTCTACGACTCGGCCGCGACGGGGCAGGTGGTCACGCTTCCCCTGGCTACGCCGGCGCCCGCCGCGTGAACCGCTATCTGACAGTCACCTCGCGGCTCAAGCGCCATGCGCAGTTGGCCGGGGATGTAAGCCGGATGGCCGCGTGGTTCGCCACCCACGGTCGCACCGCGATCCGCGATGGCTCCGGGCCGATCCGCCGCTTCGAGCACGAGTTCGCCGAGATGACCACCACACGATTCGCGCTTTCCATGAACAGCGGGACGGCTGCGCTCCACAGCGCGTACTTCGCGGTCGGCGTGGGACCCGGGACAGAGGTCATCGTTCCGGCGTATACGTGGCACGCATCTGCGACGCCGGTGCTTCAGTGTGGTGCGGTCCCCGTGTTCTGCGACATCGATCCGGCGACGCTCACGATCGACGTCGATGCGATCGCTTCGCTGATCACCGAGCGAACGCGTGCGATTTGCGCGGTGCACGTCTGGGGAAATCCGTGCGAGATGGACCGCATCGTCGCGCTGGCGCGCGATCGCGGCGTTTCTGTCGTGGAGGACTGCTCGCACGCTCACGGCGCCCGATACGCCGGCCGGCCAGTGGGCTCGTGGGGGGACGTCGGCTGCTTCAGCCTGCACGCGTCGAAGCCCGTCGCCGGAGGCGAAGCGGGCATAGCGGTAACGAGCGACGCGACGATATACGATCGGATGCTGCTGTTGGGACATGTCGCGCGGTCGCACAACGGTCAGGCGGCCAGCACCTTCGATGTCGGCTTTGCAGACCTCGGCGTCAAGTATCAGCCACACCCGTTCGCAATCTACCTGGCACGCGCTGACCTTGGGCGCCTCGACGAGACGAACACGCGACGCGCGGCGCTGTGGGCAGAGATCTGCGACGTTCTGCAGGATTCTCCCCTGCGACCGATCACGACGTTCCCGCAGGGGCAGCGAGGGGGCTACTACCGTTTCGTTGTCGAGCACCTGCAGCCGAGCAGCGCCACGACCGACGACATCGCGTGCGTCGCGGCTTCGCGCGGCGTACCGGTGGAGGTGGAGCCATATGGCAGGAATCTTCTACATAAGGCGCCGGTGTTCTCGACGCTCGACCGCAGCGCGCTCGGCGGCGGGTGCTACGACCCAACACGGCCCTGGAGCGAGAATGTGTCGACCCGCACCCTTCCTGTGTGTGAGGATCTCTGCGGCAGGCTGCTCGCGTTCGAGCGCCACACGGCGCTCACAGGAAGATCCTTCATACGACGATCGGCGAAGCGGCTTCGTCGCGTAGCCGAGGAACACTGCGCGGCTTGAGGGTTGCGGTCTGATCGGAACACCGAGGTTCGAGCGCTGACGGCGCAGCTCAGGCATCGCGCATCTCCGGGATACTCGGCAGGCGATGTCACAAGAGAACGTGGAGATCGTG
>CAWEZQ010000009.1:0-57763 GCA_963813685.1 uncultured Solirubrobacteraceae bacterium | reverse complement strand
CGTCGAGCAGCCGATCCGCGCCGCCGAGCTGGTCGCCGCGCTGTCGATCGCCACCGACCTCGGCACCGGGCAGCCGCTGGAGCACGCCGTTCGCTCGGCCGTGCTCGCGGTGCGACTCGGCGAGCTCGCCGGCGCCTCCGCGGACGAGCTCGCCGACACCTACTACGTCGCGCTGCTGCATGCGTCCGGCTGCACCTCCAACGGGCACGAGGCGGGGCAGCTCTTCGGCGACGACATCGCGCATCGCGCTGCCTTCTACCTCATCGACCCCACCAAGCCGGACGAGGTGCTCGAGTTCTATCGCGCCTTCGTCGGGCTCGGACGGCCGCCCGAGGTTCGCGCGAAGATGCTCGAGCAGGCGATCGCCGAGGCGGGCCCCAGGGCGCGCGAATCGCTGGAAACGATGTGCGAGGTAGCGCAGCGGTTCGCCACCTGGCTCGGCCTGCGCCCGAGCATCCAGGAGGCGCTCGAGTACGTCTTCGCGCGCTGGGACGGGCTCGGCCTTCCGCCGGTCGCCGGTGAGCAGATCCCGCTGTCGATCCGCCTGCTGCACGTCGCCAAGGACGCCTCGCTGTTCCTTTCCGCGGCCGGTCCCGAGCGTGCTTGCGCGGTGCTCGAGGAGCGCTCCGGCGCCGCCTATGAGCCGCGCCTCGTAGAGCTCGCGGTGGCGAACCTCGACGCGATGCTCGGGGAACTCGACGACTCGCGGATGTGGGAGTACGCGCTCGCGATAGAGCCCTCGCCGCCGGTCTGGCTCCACGGCGACGCGATCGACACAGGCTTCGCGACGATCGCCGCGATCACCGGCCTGAAGACGCCCTGGCTGCGCGAGCACTGCACGGCCGTCGCCGAGCTCGCCGAGGCCGCCGCCTGGCGCGCGAACCTCGACGAGGACGACGTCGCGCTCGTCCGACGCGCCGCGCTCGCCCACGACCTCGGTCGCGTCGGAGTGCCGAACTCGATCTGGGAGAAGCCCGCGCGCGCTCGCGTTCGGCGACTGGGAGCGCGTGCGCCTGCACGCACACTTCACCGAGCGCGCCTTCGCGCAGTCCCCGGCGCTCGCGCCGATCGGCCGGATCGCCGGCGCCCACCACGAGCGCCTCGACGGCTCCGGCTACCACCGCGGCGCGCGGGCGCCCGACCTCGACGAGGCGGCCCGCATCCTCGCCGCGGCCGACTGCTACGTCGCGATGCGCGAAGCCCGTCCGCACCGGCCGGCGCTCGATGCCGCGGCCGCCGAGGCCGAGCTGCTGCGCGACGCGAGCGAGGGCAGGCTCGACCCGGACGCCGTCGCAGCCGTGCTCGCGGCGGCCGGCCATCAGGTCTCCAAGCGCTCGCGCGAGCTGCCCGCCGGGCTCACGCCACGCGAGCTCGAGGTGCTGCTCGCGCTCGTCCACGGCGACTCCAACCAGGCGATCGGCGAGGCCCTCGGCATCTCCGTGAAGACGGTCGGGCATCACGTTGAGCACATCTACGAGAAGGCCGGGGTGCGCAGCCGCGCCGCCGCCACGCTGTGGGCCTTCGAGCAGGAGCTCGTGCACGCCGCATAGGGCATTCGCCCGATGTGCCGGCCCTCGTCGCGCCGGATACTCGCCTCGACATCGGCACCGGACCGCCGGCGCCGAGCACCGACAGGAGGCAGACGCATGTTTCTGGCAACCACCACCGTCGAGGACTTCGAGCGCTTCGAGCGGATCTTCTCCACCAAGGGCGCCGACAAGCGCCGCCAGCACGGCTCCAAAGGCGCGCAGGTATTCCGCGACCCCAACGACGAGAGCCGCGTGTGGGTCCTCTTCGACTGGGACGCCGAGGGCTGGCAGAGCTTCGTATCCGACCCCGAGGTCCCGCCGATCATGCAGGAGGCCGGGCACAAGAGCCGTCCCCAGGTCGCCGAGCGCGGCGGCAGCTTCGACGCCTAGCGCGCGCAATCGACCGAGAACGGAGGAAACGTCATGGCAACACCTACAGCTTCACCCGGGCGACCCATCAAGTTGGGAGTGGTCGCAGACCTGACCGGCCCGATGTCGTTCATGGGCATCGCGGACGCCAACGTCGCGCGGATGGTCGTCGACGAGATCAACGCGGCCGGCGGCCTGCTCGGCCGGCACATCGAGCTGCACATCGAGGACAGCGAGACGACGGACGAGGCCGCCGAGGCCGCCGCCGCCAAGCTCGTCCAGGAGGTGCAGGTCGATGTCGTCTTCGGCGGCATCCTCAGCTCGACGCGGCAGGCGATCAAGGCGGCCGCCGTCACCGAGGGCAGGACCCTGTACATCTACCCCGAGCAGTACGAGGGACAGGAGTGCGACCCGCTGATCTTCTGCACCGGCCCCGTGCCGGCGCAGCAGGTCGACCCGCTGATCCCTTGGCTGATCGAGCGAACCGGCGCCAAGCGCTTCGCGCTGCCTTCGGCCGACTACATCTGGCCACGGATCATGAACGAGAAGGTCCGCGAGATCGTCACGGCGGCGGGCGGTGAGATCGTCGAGGAGGACTACTACCCGCTCGACCACACCGACTACGGCGACGCGATCGAGAAGATCATGTCGGGTGGCGCGGAGGTGGTCTTCAACACGATCGTCCCGCCCGCTGTGGTGCCGTTCTTCCAGCAGCTGCACGACGCCGGCTTCGGTGAGCGCGGCGGGCATCTCGTCTGCACCTATTTCGACGAGAACTGCCTGAACCTCGTGCCGGCCGAGCAGGTCGAGGGCCTGTACAGCTGCCTCGACTACTACCGCGACGCCGAGGACCCGTTCAGCCGCGAGCTGCTCGACCGCTACAACACGCGCTACCCCGGTGGCGCGATGTTCACCGGTGGCGGCGCCTGCTCGGGCATGTACCGCGGCATGAGGCTGTGGGAGGCCGCTGTCCGCGAGGCGGGCTCGCTCGACCAGGGCGAGGTGATCGAGGCGCTCGACCACGCGAAGATCGCCGTGGGCCCGGGCGGCCCGGCGGAGATGGTGCCGGGCCAGCACCACGTGCGGATGAACATGTTCATCGGCCAGGTCCAGGGCGGCGCGGTCAGGACGATCAAGCAGCTCGGCGTGATCGACCCCGACGAGCAGGCCGTCCCGGCAGCCTCGCTCGCGCGCGCCTGAGCACAGGTCGTGGGGGCCCGAGAGCGGGCCCCCACGACGGCGCTCCGCCCACACTCGCTCGAGGCGCCGGGCGCGGTCGCGCTAATGCTTCCTGCGCCTGTGCGCAGCGCGACGCACCTTGACCGGCTTCAGCCGTCGCCGTCGCGGGACGCCCGCTCAACATGTCCTTGCCGCCGACCGCGGTGACCGTCGCGGTGAAGCCCTCGAAGCCGAGCGCGCCCGGGATCGGCACGCTACGCGCGGAGCCGGCCAAGATATGCGTTTCCAGGCGCCCATCGCTGCCTCGGACGGTCACTCGATAGCGTCGCGCACCGGAGACGGCGCTCCACGTGACGAGCGCGGTGCTTCTGCGCCGGGCGATCTTCACCCTTGGCTTTCCTGGCCTGAACGGCCCGGGAGCGCTGTAGCGGCCGACGGGCAGCTCGCGCACCTCCACGCCTTCCCCGTTGAGCAGGTAGGCAAAGACCCGGCGGCTGCGCGAGAGGGCTTCCTCGGGGGCGAAACGCAGCGTGCCGTGCGCCCGCTTGACCGTGCCGAGCACGTGCGTGCTGTCGCGGCCGCGTTCGACGAAGCTCACCGCGCTGCCGCGCACGTAGTGGGCGATCTTGTACGTGAGCGCGTAGTTGCGGCCGCGTGCGTGGCGGACGTGGATGCGCACGCTTGCAGGCGGCACGTCTTCGGCCGCTTCGAGCTTGCTCAGCGGGCCCGAGCCGGGAAGCGCCTGGATCGTCCATGTGCCGCCCTTCGGATGCTTCAGCAGGATCAGCAGCTGGTTGGTGTTCCGGAGCGAGTGCGGCGATGAACTGGCCGGGAATGCTCGCGACCTGCTCCAGGCGCGGAGGGGGTCGTGTAGCTCTCGCCGCCGGGTGACGGTGACGCGGACCACGGGGCTGCCCGACGCGGAAGTGACGCGCAGCTCCTGGCCCTGCGTGCCTTCGGGAAGGTCGAACGTCTCGCTTTCGCCGCCTGCCGCCGCGGCTGCGAGGTGCCGGGGTGAACGGCCGGTGAGCCCGGAAAGCCCGGACGTAGCCGGGAACCGCGCCGATTCTTCTTTGACGAAGCCGCCGCTGTGTTTCGTCGCAGGCTTCTCCTTGAATTCTTTGAGCTGGTCTGAGCAGTTGCTGAGCACGAAGAAGCCGCCGCCGACGCCGCCGTCCTTGAAGTGGTAGTGGCCCTGGACGCCGAAGCCGTTGACCGCCGCGCAGCCGGCGATGTATTCGTTGTTGACGAGAACCTGGCCTTCTACTTCGATGATCCAGATCTTCACATACGCTTCGCCCTGCACCTGCCAGAGCGCTTCGGGCTGGTGGTTCGGTTTCGTCCCAGAAGCTCACGCCGCCTCGGACTTCGACGAGCGGGCTTTTCGACCCGAACGGCAGCGACAGCTGCACCGTGAGCGCGGCATCCACGTAGCCGTCCGTGTAGACGTCGCCGGCGAGCGAGGCGATCTTGTTTCCCTTGAACGAGAGTCTGCCTTCGCCGCCGAAGTAGCCGAGTTCCGGAGGGTGTTCGGTCTGTTCGCGGTACCTGAATTCCAATTCGAGCTCGAGCACTTCGGCGATGCTCGCGCCCAGGCTGCCCCCGAATTCGAGCGGTTCGACGGCCAGCGTGGCGCCGATCTCATTCAGGAAGATGCCGGCGTAGATCGGCACGCCGGGGGTGATCGTGAGGCTCATGGCGGCGGAGCGGAAGTTGCCTTTCTTGAACGCCATTTCGGCCTTGAGCTTGGCCACTTCTTCGCCGAATGTGATCGTGCCCTTGGCCTGCCATGTGTCCGCCTTCGATTCGATTCTTCATAGGAGGGGAAGTAGTATTCGAACGACGCGTCCTTGATCTTGAAGATCGGCTTCAGGCTCGCTTCGCCGATTTCGAACTTGAGCGACTGGAGTTCGATCCCGCTTTCGTTGTTCACGCGGATTTCGAGCGCCCCGGTCGCTTCGAGGTTGACTTCCTTGAGGTTCAAGCCGACCTGCACGTACAGCAGGGTCTGGCCTTTGTTGGTCAGGTACACATCGACCAGGCCGGTGACGGGGAAGTTGCCGGGGATTTCCGCGCACGCGCTGTGGCCGGAGGGCGGCGGGCAGCACCCGGCCTTGCTGGTTTCACCGGCCTTGCAGTTCTTGCCGACGCCGAAGACGAAGAGGAGCGTCTTCGCCGGTTTCGCGCCGCTGCCCGTCGTCGGCGAGCCTCCGCCCCCGCCGCTTCCGCCGCCGCTGCCGCCGCCGTTGGCGGCGCGGGCGCGCGAGTCCCTCGAGCCGTGGAAGACGCCTTCGAATTTCGGCGGTGTCCCGCCCTGCACTTCCAGGGGTATGGGTTCCGCTTCGAGGTTGCGTTCGCCGAGCACCATCGTGCCGACCGGCGTGTTGTCGAGCTCGACGTATACCTGGGCGCCCGTCAGCTCCGTCTCGCTGCCGCCGCCGAGCACGCCGAGCACGGCGAGCGAAACGGTCTTGATCGTGAGGAACCCGCTCTTCGGCACGAGCTTCATGCCGTTGATCGCCAGCGGACCCTCGATCACGTATCCGTTGCCGAGCGTCTGGATACATTCGGCGAGCAGGCGCGCGTCCCCGATTTCGAGCGTCTGGCGGCATTCACCTTCGCCGCCGTCGGGGATGTGGGCTTTCACGCGTCTGCGGGACCAGTATGTCGAGGTGCGTCGTCGCGTGTTCGTGGCTCGAGTTGGTCACGATCAGCGTCACCGTGTGCTCTCCCGGCGCGAACATCGTGTGCGCGTCCGGATCGGTGCCGGTGCTCGTTTCTTCCTGCTCTCCCCCACGGAAGTTCCACCCGTAGGAGACGATGCGCCCGTTGCCGGGTGTGGAGCCGGCGGCGCTCAGCGTGATCGGCTGCCCGCCACTTGGGTCGGGCGTGGCCAGCGCGAGCGACGCCGTCGGAGGTGTCGGTCCGGGTGCGGGTGGCGCCGGTGGAGTGACCGTTGGGGGCGGTGGTGGAGCTTCGAAGCTCAGGTCGTCGATCGCGACCTGCTGTGATGTGACCAGCGCCGTGGCGATCGCGAAGTAGCTGATCTGACCTTTGCCGTTCAGTGTTGCTGCGATCCTCTGCCAGGCGCCGCTGGTCGCTTCCCCGTGCCCTTCGGCGACAACTTCCCCGCCGCCGCTGTAGCCGGTGACGCTCACCTCTACGTTGGGTGTCGAGGTGAGGTTGCGAACCTCGACAGACAGCGCGCCGCGCGCCGGCCCGACCAGGGCGCCGAACGTGCCCTGCGTGTTGAACGCGCCCGTGCAGACGGGTAGCACCGCGAAGTTCGGCGCCGATGCGGCGGGCACGGTGGCTTCCCGTTCAACCGTCGGCTTGCCACAGTCGCCGGCCACCGACGGTTGCGAGAATTCTTCGGCCGTGCCGAGCTTCAGCCCGACGGCTTCCCACTGACCGCCCACCAGCGTGCCCGCCGGTACTTCGCCGCCGCCCGGGAAGACGTCGAATCCGACGACGGATTCGGCCGCGTATGCGGGCGTCGCAGCCGCCAACGCAATCAGCAGCACCACGGCCCCGAGCGCCGCCCGTGTGCGCGCCTCACACACCACACGTGGACGCTATAGGCGGCCGGCGGCGGGTGTCAACGGTCGCTGGACCGATTGGCGATAGGGCCGCGCGCCCGTGCTCGCCGAACTTGACGTCACACGCCCCCACGACTAGCTTGGCGCGAGCGCTCTCCACCTGAACCAAATGACCCTGCTCCGAGCTCTTCGCCTGCCCCACTGGATCGCGATCGGTGTCGTCGTCGCCGTGCTCGCGGGCGGGGTACCGAGCAAATGGTTCGGGCTCGTCAGCTCGAAGATCAGTGAGGTAGAGCGTCTGCGCTCCTGCATGGCACAGCACGGCACCGAACTCGCCTCGCTCGTGACGACCCTCGGCGAACCCCAGGAAATTCTCGGCGAGAGCCGGGCCGCACGCAAGCACGCCGTTCGCGCCGCCGAGCGCCGGCACGAATTGCAGCGGCGCCAGGGCGACGCCGTCGTGGCGTGCGCCCAAACCATCAGCGGCCCGACGCGTTGACCGCACGAAGCAACGCTGTCGTCAGGTCGTCCGGTTCGTTCCGTCGAGCAAGACGTCCCACGCCTCGATCGAGCTGATCACGAGCATGCCGTTCTGATGCCAGTTGTCGTTGGCCAATCGCTCGCGCACGGCTTGCTCCGACGGAGCCTCGATCGCATGCAGGACCTCGCGATCGCCCTCCAGGGGACCGCCGAGCGCGATGAAGCCTTCATCGACGAGCGAGTCCATGAACCGCGCGTGCTGCTCCCAGCCGTCCTGCTCGCGCATGTCACGCGACCAGTCCCATGGCGCGCCTCGCTGCAAGCGAACGGCGAAGAACACGCGAGCAGGGTACCCCGCGGGTCCGCTGCGAAACGGCAGCGGCGGCGACGCGCGCGTGGGCACCGTGTAGCCTGATGAGCGGAGCACAGCTCCGTTCTATGCGCGTGCGCTGACCAGATCCCGTCCCGCCCGGATTCCTGTCCCAGGAGGTCAGCCGATGCCGCACTCACGCGGCGTGCTCGCAGCGCGCAACATCAGCAGGTCCTATGCAGAGATCGCCGTCCTCGACGACTTATCGATGACGGTCACGCCGGGGAGCCGGATCGGGGTCGTGGGGCCCAACGGCATCGGCAAGTCCACGCTCCTGCGCGTGCTCGCAGGCGTCGAGCACCCGGACGCGGGAATCGTCAGCCGCGAGCCGGCGGGGCTGCGCGTCGGATATCTCGCACAGGAGGCCCCGCTCGACGGTCGCTCGCCGGGCGAGGCCGCACGTGGCGCCATCGCGGCGCTCGTGGCCGAGCGCCCGGACGTGCTGCTGCTCGACGAGCCAACCAACGACCTCGACGCTGCGGGGCTCGAGTACCTCGAGCGCGTCGTCGACGCCCATCGGGGCGGCCTGGTCGCGGTCTCGCACGACCGCGCGTTCCTCGAGCGCATGACTGCGATCGTGGAGTTCGAGGCCGACACGAGGCGGGCGCGCACCTACACCGGGGGCTGGAGCGCGTTCGAGGCCGAGCGCGAGCTGCGCCGCGAGCGGGGGCGCCAGGAGTACGGGCACTACGTGGCCGCGCGCGAGCGGGTGGAGGCGCACGCACAGCAGATGCGCCGCTGGCAGGAGCGCGGCTATGGCCAGGGCCGCAAAAAGAAGAAGGGGCGTGATCTCGGCAAGTCGATCGACATGCGGCGCAGGCGCCTGCAGCAGGTCGAGAAGCCGTGGTCTGCGTGGCAGCTCAAGTTGACGCTCGAGCGCGCCGAGCGCGGCGGCGACGCCGTCGCGGGCCTCGATCGCGCCGTCATCGAGCGGGACGCCTTCAGGCTCGGCCCGGTCGACCTCGAGCTGCGCAACGGCGAGCGCGTCGCCGTGGTGGGCCCCAACGGCGCGGGCAAGAGCACGCTGCTGGGCGCTCTGCTCGGCGAGATCCCGCTCGCCGCGGGGTCTCGCTGGACGGGCCCTTCCACGGTGCTCGGCACGCTGCGTCAGGGTCTCGGCCGGTTCTCGCAGTCCGCTCGGATCCTCGACGTGTTCACAGACGCCGTCGGCGTGCCCGAGCAGGAAGCGCGGTCGCTGCTTGCGAAGTTCAGCCTCGGGCCCGAGGACGTGACGCGCGCAGGCAGCTCGCTCTCGCCGGGCGAGCGCAGCAGGGCCGCGCTCGCGCTGCTAGCCGCGCAGGGCGCGAACACGCTGATCCTCGACGAGCCCACGAACAACCTCGACCTGGAGGCGATAGAACAGCTCGAGGCCGCGCTCGGCACCTTCGAGGGCACGCTGCTTCTGGTCACGCACGATCGTCGCTTCCTCGATGCCCTCGCGCTCACGCGGACCATCGAGCTCGGCCGCTAAGGAGCCGCCGCGCTCGGCTGCCGGCCTCAGCTGTCGGGTTCGCTCGCGCGCAGCGTGCTCGCGCGCGGTGGTAGGCCGTCGTACGCGGCGTACTTGTAGGCGTCGGTGCGCGTTGGGAAGTTGAACGTGGTGTCGATGAACTCGTCGATCGCGCCGCCGCGGTGCAGCACGGCCTGCGCCACGTGGATCATCTCGGTGGCCTCCTCGCCAAGGATGTGCGCTCCCAACAGGCGCCTGTCGGACGCCCTGAACACGAGCTTCACGAGACCCTCGGTCGAGCCCGATATGCGTGCCCGCGCATTCGCCTCGAAGAACGTGCGGCCGGTGCCGATCTCCTCGCCGCTCTCACGTGCCGCCTCCTCGGTCAACCCCACCACCGCCGCCTCGGGCAGCGTGTAGATGCCAGACGGGATCACCGCGTCCAGTGCCTCCTTGTAGTGGATGTCGAACGCGCGGCACATCGCCACGCGGGCCTGCTCCATCGCGACCGACGCGAGCCCCGGAGGGCCTGTGATGTCGCCGGCCGCGTATATCCCATTCGCGGTCGTCATGAAGTTCTCATCGACGCGCACGCGTCCGCGGCCGTCCACCGCCACCCCGGCCTGATCGAGCTCGAGGGTCTCGACGTTCCCGGTGCGGCCCACCGCGTGCAGCACCAGCTCGGGGCGCAGGATCTCGCCATCCACGCGCACCACCAAGCCGTCCGCGTCGCGCTCCACCGATTCGACCTGCGCTCCCAGCATCAGGCGCGCGCCGGAGCTCTTCAGGCTGCGCGCGAGCGCCTCTGAGATCTCCGAGTCGAGGATCGGCAGCAGCCGCGCGCCGCGATCCACCACCGTGACCTCCACGCCGAGCGCCGCGAAGATCGACGCGTACTCGGAGCCCACCGGGCCGCCGCCCACCACCATCATGCGACTGGGCAGCACCTCCATCGAGAGCACAGTCTCGGAGTCGTGCACGTCGGGGTCGTCGAACGGCATGTCCGGCGGGTGAAACGGCCGCGACCCGGTGGCGAGCAGGATCACGCGGGCACTCAGGGTGCGCTCGCTCCCATCCTCCGCCCGCACGATCACGGTTCTGTCGGGCCCGAGGCGCGCGTCGCCGTTCACGAGCTCCACACCGTGCCTGATGAGGTTGCCGCGGACGGCCGTGGTCATCGTGCTCACCACCTCCACCACGTGGGCGCGCAGCCGGTTCATCACGAGGTCCGGCGCGAGGCTGATGCCGATGCCGAACACGTCGCGGCGCGGGCCGCCGGTCAGGTAGATCGCGGTGTCGCGCAACGCCTTCACGGGCACGCCCGACACCGCGATCGCCGCCCCGCCGGGGTCGGGCCGGCGCTCGACCACCGCCACCCGGTGCCCGTAGTAGGCGGCCTGGTTCGCGCCCTTCTCCCCCGCCGGGCCCGACCCGATCACGACGAGGTCGAACGTGTCCTCGTCCGAACGGCTTGGTGATGGTCTCGCGGCCACGCGAGAAGGATATGCGCGGCGTCCGCGCGCCGCGTCCGGCCTCACTTATGTCAGGTGGACGTCACATTTCAGGCGTGCGTGCGGAGCTCGGCGGTCGGCCGCCGACGCCACGAGCCGTTGAGGGCGCGCCTAGGACCCCGCGTGATTCGAGGAAAACCCCTGTTGATCACCGATCTCACAGAAAGCACGACGGCGCCTGGGTATTGCCGCAACCACCAAGCCAGAGTGAGCGCGATGGCCAGCAAGGCGCATCTCCGAGGCGCAGGCTCGTTTGGGCCCGGCGACACCGTGTAGGGTGTCCGCTGGCCCGAATTCCTTGCGTCTACGGGCCCTATTCGGGGGGTGGCCGGGCGAGCCGTCCGTCTCAGACGCCACCCGATATTCGTAACTCAAACCGAATCCGTTCATGCGCTCGAGACGCCGTGCGTCCACATCTCGCCCCTCCCGGTCACGAAGTATTCAACTCGTCATTTTCCCTGCATTTTCGCCGTTCTGTCGGCCGCCGACGATTGAAAAACCGCTTTGATCCTGTCGAAGCCTTGACAAGCGGCGGGCGCTTTGATTTAAACAACACCGTCGTTCAGGCAGAAGTACGGTTGCGAGGGCAGAGGCCCGTCTGGGAGGGGTTGCCGGACTCGGTGGGGCAGGGGTCAGTTCCATGGGGGAAGGGCCCTTCGAGTGAGGGGGTGGCCTGCTCGAGCGGGGCCGTCGAGGTCTCGGATGGGCGGGATGCCGAGAGGGTGAAGGAGCGCAGGCATTGGTCATGGAGAGATCCCGGGGTCACGGGTGTGGCGAACTTCGCCACGCGCCGCGGCAGGCTCTGAGCCGTCGCAGCGCGACAGGTTCCGTCCGAACTCCGGCTCGCCAAGAGCACTGTCGTCGCTTCCCTATCGGCTCTGCACGCATGCCGGCCCAGGCCGGGCGTCCGGATCGCAAGAGGTATCCGCGGCCGGCGCGTCCATCACCGGACATTCCGGGGCCCGGCTTGCGCCCGAGCCTTCTCGCCACTTTCTCCTTAACCGCCAAGGCGGTCTACCGCCCGTGGCAGAGGGGTTCCAAATCAAGATCGACAGGAGGGCGGAGCACATGAAGCGCATCTGGATCCTGGGGTTGTCCCTGGCAGTCGCCGCTGCGTTCGGCGCGATGTCTGTCGCGTCCGCGTCCGCGGCGCCGCCGGAATGGGGCAAATGCGTGAAAACGCCGGCCGTAATCAAAGGCAAACTGAAAACCAAAGGCAAATTCGCGAACGCCAACTGCACGGAACCGGGCACCGAATACGAATTCGTGAAAACCGCCGAAGCAGCCGCTCCCGGCGGCACGGCGTTCACGGCCGTGCAGACGAGCGAACTCGCCGAACTCGAAACGGCGCAGGGTATCTCCGTGACGTGCCACTCGACCGAAGCCCACGGGAACATCACCGGCACCAAAGAAGTCGGCGCTGTTGAAGTGGTCTTCAAAGGCTGTGAACTGGAACTGCTCAACTTCACATGCGAGAGCGTCTTCGAAAGCAAAGAAAACCCAGAAGAAGAATTTGGGTTCCTCTACCACGAAGGCGAAATCGCGACACGGGAGCTGAAGGGCAAGCTGGAGTATCTCACCGGCAAAGGCGGCTCGGAACCGACGGTCGGCCTGGACCTCTTCCCTGAAGAAAAAGGCGGCCTCTTCGCCGAGTTCCTGTGCGGAGCCAAACAGCAGAAAGGCCAGAACCCCGTTCTGATCGTGCGCGTCGGCGCGAAAGAAAAACACGGCGGCGGTGACTCGATCATCTCGCCGATCGCTCCGGTCAACACGATGGGGCCCACGCTCACACAGACGTACTCCGAGCAGGAAGTCGAAAACCCCGAATCCCACGAAATGGAACGGGTCAAAGGTCACCAGAACCCCGAAAGCGCTGAAAACGGGAAAATGGACGTCCTCGAATCAGAAGCGAGTGACGGTTTCGGCACGTTCGGCTGGTCGCCGGCGGCCCAGGTCGAGACCCTCGAAACCAAACTGAACTCGGGCGAAGAACTCGAGATCAAAGCGTAGTTCAGCCCAGCCTGTCGAGAGACAGCTGGCAAGCCTGCGCGGGGGCCATCCGGTCCCCGCGCAGTGCTGTTCGGACCGGCTCGTTTCGGTGCGGACGCACGGCGACGTCGCGGCGAGCGATCAAGTCGCCAGCGACCAGATCGGAGAGCTCCTTCAAGTCCAGCACATACCTGGACCGAGCCTCGCTCTCGTCCACACCGAAGACGTCGATTGCTCGCTACGCCACACAGTGGCTCGGCGCAGGGCGCCCGGCCGCGTTGCGATGGTCCCAGCGGCGCGATCAGCGCGGCTGCGGAATGCGGCGGCGAGCTCGGGCGCCGCCCTGCTGCCGGGCGCGAGCCGCTCGCAACGGGGTCAAACGCCCCCTCGGTTCCGGGCCACGGCGAGGGGCTTATGGTCGCGCTTGGAGGAGTCTTGGCGACGCCGTACGTCGCGCTCCGACGTCACTTATGTCTGCTGGACGCCGGATTTCATCTCCGCATGCACCGTGCGGCCCTCCGCCGCCGGTCCGCCAGGCCGCTTCGCGGCGCTGTCCAGCCCCCCACTCGACGCCGGAAAACCCCTGCTAATCCGCCAATTCACAGAAGGTGCTACGGCCTTGGCGCATTGCCGCAACTGCCAACGCAGCGAGAGCGCGACGGTCGACACGGCGCATATTCGCAGCGAACGTTCGCAGGCCCCACGCAACACCGTGTGGGGTGACCATTGGCCCGAATCCTGCGCGTATGCGGGCGCTATCAGGCGGCGGCGGGGTGCGCCGTCCGCCTCAGATGCCACTCGATACTCGGCAACTCAAACCGTATCCGTTCATGCGCTCGACACGCCGTGCGTCCACATCTCGCCCCTCCCGGTCACGAAGTATTTCAGCTCGTCATTTCCCCTGCATTTCCGCCGTTTTGTCGGCCGCCGACGATTGAAAAACCGCTTTGATCCTGTCGAAGGCTTGACAAGCGGCGGGCGCTTTGGTTTAAACAACACCGTCGTTCAGGCAGAAGTATCGTAGGCAGGGCAGAGGCCCATCAAGGAGGGGTTGCCGGACTCGCGGGGCGGGGGTGAGC
Organism: uncultured Solirubrobacteraceae bacterium; assembly: GCA_963813685.1. Lineage (GTDB taxonomy): Bacteria > Actinomycetota > Thermoleophilia > Solirubrobacterales > Solirubrobacteraceae > Palsa-744. The sequence continues at coordinate 44,268 of CAWEZQ010000009.1, read as the reverse complement.
TCCACGGGCGAAGGCGCTTTCGAATGAGGGGGTGGCCTGCTCGAGCGGGGCCGTCGTGGTCTCGGACGAGCGGGACGCCGAGAGTGAAGGAGCGCAGGCATTGGTCATGGACAGATCCCGGGGTCACGGGTGTGGCGAACGTCGCCACGGGGCGCCGCGGCCGGCTCTGAGCCGGCGCGGCGAGACAGGTCCCGTCCGAACTCCGGCTCGCCAAGAGCGCTGTCGTCGCTTCCCTATCGGCTCTGCACGCATGCCGGTCCCTGGTGGCACGGCCGGACCGCAAGAGGTATCCGCGGCCGGCGCGTCGACCACCGGAGAGTTCGGGACCGGCTTACGCCCGAGCCTTCTCCTCACTTTCTCCTTGGTCGCCAGGGCGGTCTATCGCCCGTGGCGGAGGGGTACCAAATCAAGATCGACAGGAGGGCGAAGCACATGAAGCGCATCTGGATAGTAGGACTGTCACTGGCCGTGGCCGCTGCGTTCGGCGCGATGTCTGTCGCGTCCGCGTCTGCGGCGCTGCCGGAATGGGGCAAATGCGTGAAAACGCCGACCGTTGTCAAAGGCAAACTGCGCACCAAAGGCAAATACGCGAACGCCAACTGCACAGAACCCGGCACTGAATACGAATTCGTCAAAGGCGAAGAAGCCGCCCCGGGGGGCACAGCGTTCACGGCGGTGCAGACGAGTGAAAAAGCCGAACTCGAAACGGCGCAAGGCATCGCTATCACGTGCCAGGCGACCGAAGCCCATGGCTACATCAAAGGCACCAAAGAAGTCAACGACGTTGAAGTGACCTTCAAAGGCTGTGAACTGGGCCTGCTCGACTTCACGTGTGAGAGCGACTTCACCGAAAACGAAGAAGGAAAATACGTCTACGACGAAGGCGAAATCTCGACGCGCGAACTGAAGGGAAAGCTCGGGTACATCTCGGGCAAGGAAACCGGCGAACCCAACGTCGGATTGGAACTTCAACCGAGCGAAAAAGGCGGGCTCTTCGCGGAGTTCCTGTGCGGACAGCACGGGTCCGGCTACGGACTTCTCGTCATCCGCGTGGGCGGGAAAGAAAGGAAAGGCGGCGGTGACTCGATAATCTCGCCGATCAAACCGGTCAACCAGATGGGGACCAAACTCGAACAGGTCTACTCCGAGCAGGAAGTCGAAAATCCCGAAACCCACGAAATCGAAAAGCAGCAGGGCCACCAGAACCCCGAAAGCTTCGAAACGGGTAGAAGGGACGTACTCGAATCCGAGGCGAGCGACGGCTATGGCACCCTTGGCTGGTCGCAGGCGGGCCAGGTCGAGACCCTCGAAACCACGCTGAACTCGGGCGAAGAACTCGAGATCAAAGCGTAGTTCAGCCCAGCCTGTCGAGAGACAGTTGGCAAGCCTGCGCGGGGGCCGTCCGGTCCCCGCGCAGTGCTGTTCGGGTGTTGTGATGCAGGTGCGGGCGGCGTCCGTCCGCCCGCACCCGCTTCGCAGCCCGTGCGCTCAGTGCGCGGTCGAGAACGCGTAGATCGTGCTCGACGCGAGCGTTTCGCCCGGGTTGAGCACCGTCGAGGGGAAGCTCGGCTCGTTGGGCGAGTCGGGGTAGTGCTGGGTCTCCAGCGTGAAGCCGTCGGTCTGGCGGTAGGTGTGCCCGCTCGTGCCGACCAGCTCGCCGGCGAGGAAGTTGCCGGAGTAGAACTGGACACCCGGTTCCGTGGTGTAGGTAGTGAGCACCCGGCCGCTGCGGGGATCCTCAGCGCGCGCCGCGAGCGAGAGCCCGGGACAACGACACATTCGGCCACCCGGTCGGCGACGCGCTCCTCGCGCGCCTCGGCTCGAAGCTCGCAGCCGCGGTCGCGCCGCACGGGCACGCGTTCCGCCTCGGCGGAGACGAGTTCTGCGTGCTGTGCAGGCTCACCGAGACTACGGCGGAGGAGTTCGCCCGATCGGCCTCCGCGGCGCTCACAGAGCGCGGCAAGAGCTTTGAGATCACCACCGCATACGGCGCGATCGTGCTCCCCCACGACGCCCACGAGACCCGCGCGGCGCTGGCGCTCGCCGACGAGCGCCTGTACACGCAGAAGCGTGCGCGGCACTCGCCGCACGCCCCCGACGAACTGCGCAACGTGCTCATGCAGGTGATGGCGGAGAGCCGGCCGGACCTACCCGACCACGTGGACGGGGTCGCCCTGCTCGCGCGCTCGGTGGGGCGGCGCATGGGCCTCGTCGGCGAGGACCTCGAGATCCTCGCGCGCGGTGCGGAGCTGCACGACATCGGCAAGGTCGCGGTGCCCGACGCGATCCTGCAGAAGCCCGGCGCGCTCGATGCGGGCGAGCGCGAGATCGTCGAGCGCCACTGCGAGGTGGGCGAGCGGATCCTCGCCGCAGCGCCCGCCATGAGCCCCGTCGCGCGCCTGGTCCGCTCGAGCCACGAGCACTGGGACGGCCGAGGCTACCCAGACGGCCGTCGCGGCCGCGAGATACCCCTCGGCGCGCGCGTCATCGCGGTATGCGACGCGTTCCACGCGATGACCAGCGAGCGGCCATACGGCCACGGGACCGATGCGAGTGCCGCGGTCGCGGAGCTGCGCCGCTGCGCGGGCCGCCAGTTCGACGCCGAGGTCGTCGAGATCTTCTGCGCGCTGCTCGCCGAAGGCCCCGGCGACGCGATCGAGAGCGAAGCGGCGGCGCAGTCCAGGGCCGCGCAAGACGCCGGCGCGTCCCGTGGCAACCGCGACAGTGCGCACGCGCAGCCACGCGAGCCGCGCTTCCGCGAGAGGGTCTAGCCCTTGCGCTCGCTGACCGCGCGCCTGAACGCCCGCGCGAGGCTGCTCGCCGCCGCCCCGCCGGCCGTGCTCGCAGCCGCAATGCTGCTGGGCGCGACCCCCGCGCGTGCCGCGATCCCCTATACGGCGTACGTGGGCAACTACGGCTCGGGCACGGTCACCGCGATCGATACCGGCACGAACACGGCCGGTCCGCCGATCACGGTCTCCTCGCCGCAGGCGATCGCGATCACGCCGAACGGCGCCACCGCGTACGTGTGCAACTGGAGCGCCGGCACCGTCACCCCCGTGGCGCTCGCGAGCGGCGCCGTGGCGAGCCCGATCACGGTCGGCACCAACCCGTCTTCGATCGCGATCACGCCCGACGGCTCGAAGGCGCTCGTGAGCAACTACAACGCCAACAACGAAGGCACCGTGACAGTGATCACGCTGAGAAGCGGCGCCACCGAGACGATCAATGTGGGCAAGGGGCCCTACGGCGTGGCGATCACGCCCGACGGCGCCAAAGCGTACGTGGCCAACCACTACGACGGCACCGTCACGCCGATCACCGTGGCCACCGACACCGCCGGCACCCCGATCACCGTGGGCAGCGGCGCCGACGTGGCGAGGACCGACTGGGTGGCGGCCTCACCCGACGGGAGCACCGTGTACGCCGCCAACTACGGCACCGGCGAAATCGTCCCGATCAACGTTGCGAGCAACACGGCGGGCGCGCCGATAACCGGCATCGCATCGCCCAACGCGATCGCGATCACACCCGACGGCGCCGGCGCCTACGTCGCAGAGGACGGCACGCCCGGCCACGTCGTCGCGCTGAACCTCTCGACGCGCACCCTCGGCAACACGGTGGCCGTCAACAACAACCCCTACGACATCGCGATCACGCCCGACCAGACGCGTGCGTACGTGGCCGACTACAACAACGACGGGTCGGGCCTCGTGACCCCGCTGAACCTCTCCACCGGCACCGCCGGGAGCGCCATCGCCGTCGGCACCGGCCCGGCCGCGATCGCGATCGGCCCAGACCAGGCGCCCGCCGCCTCGTTCGAAGCGGCCCTCGCGCCCGCCGGGTCCGTCAGCCGCTTCGACGCGTCCCGCTCGACCGTGCCCTACGGGTCGATCACGAGCTACGCGTGGAGCTTCGGCGACGGCTCGGCGCTGAGCTCCTCCTCCCCCGTCGTCACCCATGCCTATTCGGCACCCGGCGAATACACGGTGACGCTCACCGAGACGGACGCCGCGGGCACCTCGACCACGCAGGTCTTCACCGGCAAAACCGTCAGCCGCAACGGTGGTCCGAGCGCGACCGCGAGCGCGACCGTCGCGATCGGCCCCGTCCCGGCGGGCGGCGACACGACCCCTGCCGCGCCGGGGCCAGATTCCCCGTCCGCGCCGACAGCCCCCTCCGCAACCCACCCCGTCGCGGTGGTGATATCCGCGAGGGCGCTCACCGCGACGCCGAGCGGCGAAGTCGCGATCGTGGTGCGCTGCCCCGCGAGCGCCACCGCAGGGTGCAGCGGAACGATCACGCTGGCGCTCGCCGAAGGCTCGGCGAAAGGCGCCCGCGCTCGCGCCGCCCGCTGCGCGCGCGGCTGCCGGAAGCTCGGCGGCGCGAGCTACGAAGCGCGCGCGGGGCAGACGGTGCACGTGCGCGCCCGCATGGCGTCCTTCGCCCGCAGGATGCTCGCGCGGCGTGGGGCGCTGCGCGTGACGGTCACCGCCACCAGCTACGTGGGCTCGAGCGCCGCCTCGAGCGTGCAGACGGTCACGCTCAGGTCGCGGAGCCGCGGGCGCCGGCCTCCGCCGCGCAGCGGCTAGGCTTCCCGTCATGGACACCGAGCGCGCGCGTGAGCTGCTCGCGGCCGAGCGGGCACGCATAGAGCGGGAGCTCGCGACGCTCGAGGGAGAAGGCGCGCTCGAGGGCTCGAGCAGGATCGAGCCCGGCGACCGCGACTCGGAGAACCTCTACGAAGACGAGGTCGCGCAGGGCCGCCGCGAAGCGCTGCGCGAGGAGCTCGAGGCGGTGGCGCGCGCCGAGGGGCGGCTCGCCGCGGGCAGCTACGGCGTGTCGGTCGAGAGCGGCGAGCCGATCCCCGACGGGCGCCTCGAAGCGAAGCCCACGGCGGAGCGCACCGTCGAGGAGGAAGCGCGCCGCAGCGGGTGACCGCGGGGCTCGCCGCGCTCGCGCCGAGCGCGTCCTACTCGTACTGAAGCGCAGCGAGCACGTTCAGCCTCGACGCGCGCCTCGCGGGGAAGATCGCCGACAGCAGGCCGGCGATGATCGCCGCGAACACGAACACGATCAGCGTGCCCACCGGCACCGTGAACGTGGGGTATTCGATCGCCTGGCCCACCATCAGCGCGAGCACGACCCCCACCGGGATGCCGAGCGCCGCGCCGATCAGAGCGGTGATGATGCTCTCGTGGCGGATCATGCGGCGCACCTGCCGGCGCGACATCCCCACCGCCCGCAGCATGCCGAGCTCGCGGGTGCGCTCGAACACGGTCAGCACCAGCGTGTTGACGATCCCGAACAGGCTCACGATGATCGACAGCGACAGCAGCACGTAGAGCAGGTTGAGCAGCGTGTCGATCCCCTGCTCCTGGTTCTTCTTGAATTCCTGCTCGGTCGCGATCTTCGCGTCGGGGAACGGCTGCAGCGCGGCCTTCAGCCTGCTCGTGTTCGCGGCGTTGGCGCCGCCCGCCATGTCGACGAACGTGAACACGTTCGTGGGGTTCTGGTATTCCGCGTCGAAGCGCGCGGTCGAGATCGTCACGTCGCCGAACGGCGCTCCTCCTTTCGGCGGTTCGTAGATGCCGCGCAGGACCAGGTGCATGAACGCGCCCGCGGGCGTCTCCACCGCGAGCGCCGAGCCCACGTGCAGGTGCAGTTCTTTGGCGTAGTCCTTCGACACGAACGCGCCGTCGGACCCGAGTTCCGCCGGGACCGACGGCGAGCCGTGCAGCCACTTGACGTCGATCACCTTGCCAACGTCCGGATCCACGCCGCTCACGTTGATCTTCGAGCCGAACGCGCGGCCCGTTCCCGCACGCACGCCCGAGACCACGCGCGCGCCCGGCACCCCCTTCAGGGCTTCCGCGGACGCGCTCGAGATCGGCGAGAAGTTGTCGGTGGCGGTGAGCGCGTAGTCGGCCTTGAACAGCTGGTTCACCGAGTTCTCGAACGTCGACTTCAGCCCGGCCGCGAGCACCGACACGAGCGTCACCAGCGCGAGCCCGATCATCAGCGCGGATGCCGTCGAAGCTGTACGCGTCGGGTTGCGCATCGAGTTGCCCCGCGCGAGCTTCCCGGCCGCGCCGCCGATCCTGGTAGCCGGCCAGCCGAGCACCGAGGCGAGCGGCGGCACCAGCACCTTCGCGAGCATCGCCACCGCCACGAACACTCCCGCAGCTCCCACGCCGATCGCGAGCAGGCGCGCGGTGGTCGAGAGCGAGCTCACGAACAGCCCCACCAGCATCAGCGCGACCGCCGCGGCGAGCAGCGCGCCCGCCGAGTGCGTGCTGAAGCGCGCGAGCCTCGAGGGCGCCACCACCGCGCCCTCGCGCACCGCCGAGATCGGCGGAACGCGCGTCGCGCGAATCGCCGGGCGCAGTGCAGCGAGCAGCGTGATGCCCACGCCCACGAACAGCGATACGAGCACCGTGCGCGTCGCGAACACGGTCGAGCCTTTCGGCAGGTCGATTCCGAACGACACGAACACGGCGTTCAGGCCCTTGGCGAGCGCCAAGCCCAGGAACAGGCCGGTGACCGACGCGAGCAGCCCGATCACGAACGCCTCGAGCATCACCGAGCGCAGCACCTGCCGGCGCGAGGCGCCCAGCGTGCGCAGCGTCGCGAGTTCCCGCGTGCGCTGGGTGATCGTGATCGACAGGGTGTTGGCGATCACGAAGCAGCCCACGAACAGCGCCACCCCGCCGAACGCGAGCAGGAAGTCCTGGATGATGCTGAGGAAGCCGTTCGTGTTGCTCGTCGCCTGCTTCGCCTGGGCTTCGCCGCTTCGCACCTGCGTCCCGGGCGGAAGTAGTGGCCGGATCTCGCCGACGATCCGCGCGCTCGGCACGCCGGTCGCGGCCGCAACCGAGATCGAGTCGAGTTTGCCCACCTTCTCGAACAGGCGCTGGGCCTCGGGGAAGTCGAAGATCGCCATCGTCGCGCCGCCGAGCGAGGAGACGCCGCCGAACTTCGCGATGCCGGTGATCGTGAAGCGCTGCTCGGGGCCGCGCGCGATCACGCCGATCGTCTCGCCGACCCTGTAGTGCTTGCGTTCCGCGGTGTTCGCGTCGATCGCGACCTGCGCCGGCCCCGCCGGCCACGCGCCCGAGACGAGCTTCAGCGGGTTGAAGCGCTGGCTGCCACGCGGGTGCACGCTGAACGCAAGCGAGGGTGCGCCTCCGCCGGATATCACCTTGCCGTCGCGGCCCACCAGCGAGGCCCTGTCGGAGATGCCTCCGTCGGCTTCGGCCACGCCCGGCAGCGCTCGCACCTTCGCGAGCAGCGATTCGGAGAACGCGGGCGCCTGGTTTTCGTGTTCTTCTTCTTCGCCTCCCGTCGCGCTCTTGCCGGTGATCACCGCGTCCGTGTTCTTGTAGACCTGGGTGAACACGGTGCCGAACGCCGCTTTGATCGTGTCGGTCAGGATGTAGGTGCCGCTGATCATCGCCACGCCGATCACGATCGCGATCGCGGTCAGGGCGGCGCGCACCTTGCGCCGCGCGAGGCCCTTGAGCGAGACCCTGATCACGCGGACAGCTGGCTCATCACGTCGAGCACGTCCCCCGCGCTCGCCCGCTCGAGCTGCTTCACGATCGAGCCGTCCGCGAGGAACAGCACGCGGTCGGCGATCGCGGCGGCGCGCGGCTCGTGGGTCACCATGATCGTGGTCTGGCCGAACCCCTCGACCGAGTCGCGCAGCAGCTCGAGGATTTCTCCGCCGGTTTTGGAGTCGAGGTTCCCGGTGGGCTCGTCCGCGAGCAGGATCGTCGGCCGCGAAACGAGCGCTCGCGCGATCGCCACGCGCTGCTGCTCGCCGCCGGACAGCTCGGCGGGCCGGTGCTCGCGGCGCCCCGACAGACCCATCTTCTCGAACAGCTCCGTCATCCACTCCCCGTCCGCGCGCTCACCCGCGATCGCGAGCGGCAGCTCCACGTTCTCCTCGGCGCTCAGCATCGGCAGCAGGTTGAAGAACTGGAAGACGAAGCCGATGTGCTCGCGTCGCAGCCTCGTGAGCTGTCCGTCGTCGAGCGCCGTGATGTCCACTCCCCCGATCCTCACGGTGCCCGAGGTCGGCTTGTCGAGGCCCGCGAGCAGGTGCATCAGCGTCGACTTGCCCGATCCCGACGGGCCCATCACGGCGACGAGCTCCCCCGAGCGGACGTCGAGGTCGACGCCCCGCAGCGCCTGCACCGCCGTCGCCCCCTCGCCGTAGCAGCGGGTCAGCGACCGAGCCTGTACGGCTGTGCTCGCGGGTGCGCCGCCGTTGCTCTGCTCGGTCGCCGAGATGCCCTCACGCTAACAAAGCCGGCCGGCCCGTCAGTGCGTGAGGCGGGGATCCATGTAGATGTCGTCCACCTGGGAGGAGGCGGTCAGAGCGGTCAGGCGGATCGCGACCTTCGCGGTACCCGGTGCGCGCACGTTGGAAACGCGTGTCCTCCAGCGCGGCTGCGCGCCGTGCCCGACGTGCACTAGCGTCAGCGACGTGGTCGAGGACTGCCTGAAGCTGAGCGCCTACTTCGGCGAGCGCGACCGGACCGAGCGCGGGCTTGTGGCCGCGCAGCTGCTCGACGCGTTCGGAGAGCGCTCCGTGCGCGCGAGCGTGCTGCTGCGCGGCGTCGAGGGGTTCGGCCGCCACCACCACCTGCACACCGACCGCCTGCTCACGCTCTCGGAAGACCTGCCGGTCGTGTCCGTCGCGGTGGACGCTCGCGAGCGGATCGAGTCGCTGCTCGAGAGCGTCGCCGGCATCCCGCGCCGCGGGCTGCTCACGCTCGAGCGCGCGCGTCTGATGAGCGGGACGATCGAGCCCGCGGGGCTCGGCGAGGAGCTCGACGAGGCGACCAAGCTGACCGTGTACCTGGGGCGTCAGGAGCGCGTTCGCGGCGCGCCCGCGTTCGCCGCCGTGACCGAGCTCCTGCACGCGCGAGGCGCCGCCGGCGCGATCGTGCTGCTCGGCGTGGACGGCACGAGGCGCGGGCAGCGCTACAGGGCGAGGTTCTTCGGGCGCAACGCCGAGGTGCCCGTGCTGGTGGTCGCGGTCGGCCTCGGGCCGCGCGCGGCCGATGTGCTCGGCGAGCTAGGGCAACTCCTCGCGGACCCGCTCCTCACGCTCGAGCGGGTGCGCGTGTGCAAGCGAGACGGCGAGCTGATCGCGCGCCCGCACGCGCTGCCGGGCACCGACGAGCATGGTCTCGCGCTGTGGCAGAAGCTGACCGTGTACAGCTCGCAGGACGCGACCTACCTCGGCCATCCCGTCAACCTGCAGATCGTGCGACGGCTGCGCGAATCGGGCGCAGCCGGCGCGACCTGCGTACGCGGCGTGTGGGGCTTTCACGGCGACCATGCGCCGCACGGCGACCGCCTGTTGCAGCTGCGCCGCCACGTGCCGGTGATGACAACCGTGATCGACGCGCCCGAGCGGATCGAGCGCTCGTTTCAGATCATCGACGAGCTCACGGGCGAGCACGGCCTGGTGACGAGCGAGATGGTTCCCGCGCTGAGCGCCGGCGGCGAGGCCGCACTGACCCTCGCCAGCCACCGCGCCTGACGCCTCAGTCGTGGACATGCAGCGGCAGCGACGCGACGATCACGTCGGTGCGCCGCTTCAGGGCAGCCTCGAGCAGCTCTCCACGCTGGTTGTGGAGGATCTCGTGGCGGCGCTTGCGGGGGACGATTTTCGGGATCAGCACCGTGATCGTCGCGTTCTCCCCCTGCATCGATTCGACGTACTGCAGCACCGTGCGCACGAGTGACCGGCGCGGGTCCACCAGCACCTCGATCGGCACGCCGCAGCTCCATTTCTCCCAGTCGCGGCGGATCCTCTCGGCCTCCTCCTCGTCGCGCGCCACCGCGACCGCCACCACGGTGTCGCCGATCGACAGCGCTGCGCTGATCGCGCGCTGCGTGAGCCCGCTGGGAGTGGTGGTGGGCACCAGCACGATGCTCTCGCGCCCCCGCGGCGGCGGTGGCGTCTTCCCGAGCCGCAGCTCGCGCGCCACCCTCGCGTAGTAGCTCTCGATGCGCGCGAACATGACGATCAGGAGGGGGATCGCGATCGTCACCACCCATGCGCCCTCGAGGAACTTGGTCGAGATGAACACCACCACCGCGACAGCCGTCATCGCGGCGCCCGCCCCGTTGACGGCCGCGCGCAGCCGCCAGCGCCGGCCCCGGTCCACATACCAGTGGCGCACGAGCCCCACCTGGCTGATCGTGAAGCCCACGAACACGCCGATAGTGAACATCGGGATCAGGCGGTTCGTCTCCGCGCCCACCGCCACCAGCAGCAGCGTCGCGGCGAGCGCCAGAGCCGCGATCCCGTACCGGTACACGGGCCGCTCCGCGCGCAGGTAGAAGAGGTGCGGCAGCCTGTGGTCGCGCGCCAGCAGGCTCATCAGCACCGGAAGCCCCCCGAAGCTCGTATTGGCCGCCAGGCCCAGCACCGCCGCGACCGCCACGTTCGACACGTAGAAGGCCCAGCCCTTGCCGAGCGCCGCCGCGCTCACCTGCGCGAGGATCGTCACACCTCCGCGCGGGACCACGTGGTGGGCGCGGATCAGGAGCGCGAGCCCGACCAGCATCACGCCGAGCAGCACCCCCAGCGTGACCTCGGTGCGCTGCGCGGTCTGCACGCGCGGCCGGCGGAACGCGGGCACGCCGTTCGAGATCGCCTCGATGCCCGTGACCGCCGAACAGCCCGCCGCGAACGCCTTCAGCACGAGCACCAGCCCGAGCGCCTCGGTCGGCTTGAACGGGCCGAGGCTGGTGCCGACCGTCGCGGCCGGATGCGAGCGCAGCGCACCCGCGACGATCACCGCGATGATGCTCACGATGAAGATCGCGGTCGGCAGCATCAGAAGGCGCGCCGACTCCGCGATCCCGAACATGTTCACCGCCGTGAGGATCGCGAGCGCGATCAGCGAGACCAGCAGCAGGTGGTGCGAGAGCCCTGGGAACACGCTGCCGAGGCTGGCCGCGCCCGCGGCGAGGCTGACGGCCACCGTGAGCACGTAGTCGACCACCACCGCGGCGGCGGCCAGCAGGCTCGGCCAGCGCCCGAGATTGGCCTTCGCGACCGCGTAAGCGCCGCCTCCCTCGGGGTGCGCCGAGATCACCTGCGTGTAGGAGATGACCAGCAGCACGAGCATCGCCGCGATCACGAGCGTCAGCGGCACGTTCGTGCCGAGCGCCCCGGTGCCGGCGGCGATCAGCACGAGCACCATCGCTTCGGGCCCGTACGCGACGCTCGAGAGCGCGTCCAGACTCAGCGCGGCGAGCCCCCCGAACACGCCGAGCTCGTGTCCCTCCTCGGCGTGCTTGCCGAGCGGTGGGCGCCCGCGGCGCTGCCTGCCGTGCACGGTGGCGGGCGCGGCGGGCTCCGCCGACGCCTGGCTCGCGCTCCGGTCTCTGGTTGAGTCGCTCAATCTCGCAATCGCGCGGTCGCCGAGAGCCGGGACCGGTGCGCCGTCAAGTATCGCCTCCGCGCAGCAGCGGCGGCGGCAGGTGTGGCGGCGCCGAGGGCGAAGTCCGGCTCGAGATGGGCGATGCCCCCGAACAGGAGCTCGACGAGCGCGACCTGGCCGCGACGTGGCTCGGGCAGTTCGAGCTGTGGCTGGCCGACGCGAACGGCGCGGCCCTGCCCGAACCGAACGCGATGGTGCTCGCGACGGCCGACGCGCGTGGGCGCCCCTCGGCGCGCACCGTCCTGCTCAAGGGGCTCGACGAACGCGGGCTCGTGTTCTTCACGAACTTCGGCTCGCGCAAGGGCCGCGAGATCGCCTCGAACCCGTGGGCGTCGCTGGTGTTCCCGTGGTTTGCCATGCATCGTCAGGTGGTGGTCGTCGGGTCGGTCTCGAAGATCGACGACGCTCGCTCCGACGAGTACTTCGCGAGCCGCGCGTACGGGTCGCGCATCGGCGCGCACGCCAGCCGCCAGTCGAGCGTGATCGCCGGCCGCTCCGTGCTCGACGAGGCGCGCGCGCAGGCCGAACGCCGCTACCCGCCCGAGGGCGAGGTTCCGCGCCCCGAGGGATGGGGCGGGCTGCGCGTCGAGCCCCACACGGTCGAGTTCTGGCAGGGACGGTCCGACCGCCTGCACGATCGCCTGCGCTACCGCCGCGACGGCCGCGAATGGGCGATCGAGCGCCTCTCGCCCTGAAGGCGCTGCAGCGCTCCACCTCCCGTGGGCACGGCCGGCAGCGTGCCTGCGCTCGTCAGCGCGCCACGCGGTAGCGCAGGCTCCCGAGCGGCCCCGAGCGCGTGATCGCGAGCGTCTCGAGCGCGACGCGCCCTGCAGGAGAGCCGAACAGACGCACCCCGTCGCCGAGCAGCAGCGGCGCCAGGTAGATGCGCAGCTCGTCCAGCAGGCCCGCGTCGATGCACTGGCGCGTCACGTCCGCGCCGATCACGAGCACGTTCTTCGCGCCCGCGGCGGTGCGGGCCGTGGCCACCGCCTCCTCGATTCGGCACGACAGGAACGTGAGCCCCGGTCGCGGCGAGCTCGCGGGGGGCCGATGCGTGAGCACGAACTCGGGGCCGCTCCAGCCGCCCCCGAAGACCTCGCTGGTCTCCGGCCGCTCGCCGCGCTCGCCCACGTCGTAGCTGCGCCGGCCGGCGAGCACCGAGCCCGTCGTCTCGATCAGCTCCTGCGTCAGCTCGTCCGGCGCGTCCGGCGCGACCGGCGCCTCGAACACCCAGTCCATGTCGTCGCCGGGGCCCGCGATGAACCCGTCGAGCGACATCGTCGCGCCGCCCACAACAATTCCCACCCCGTCGGCCTCCTCTCGATCGCTGTCCTTCACCTTCGACCTCATAGGGGTCAGGATCTCATCATGCTCGCATCCAACGTTCGGGCCCGCGCCGGCCATCACAGGATCGTGGAGCGGCAGATCCGGTTCGAGCTTCCCGAGCACGCCCCGCGCTAGAACACTGGTCCACAAGGCGTTCGCAGCCGCTCTCAGCGGCGAGTTACAGACCAGCGAAAGCCCGCGGAGGGGGGCTTGCTCGCGGGGTCCCATGGCGTCGAGCATCGACATTCCCACCGCAGCGCTGCAGCAGCGCGGCGCGCGCGCACTCACCGCCGGCCGCGCGCAGGACGCGCGCACACACGCCCGGCACCCTAGGACGATCGGCTGGTTCGGGGCCACGGCGCTCGCCGTCGGCGGCTCCAACCAGAGCCTCTTCATCATCGGCGCGCTCGTCGCCGCGCAGGGCACCGCGGCGATTCCGCTGTTGCTCGCCGGTCTGCTCTTGAGCTGGGCCGCGCTGCCCAGGGGCGCTGCACCTGGAGATCACCGAGAGCGTGATGATGGACCGCGCCGAGGCCACGATGGCGACGCTTGCCGAGCTCAAGGCGCTGGGAGTGGCGGTTCACCTCGACGATTTCGGCACCGGCTACTCGTCGCTCTGCCACCTGCAGCAGTTCCCGATCGACACCCTCAAGATCGACCGCAGCTTCGTCGCGGGCCTCGGGCGCGACGCCGACGCCGACGCGATCACCGCCGCGATCATCAGCATGGCCCGGAGCCTTCGGATCGGCGTGATCGCCGAGGGGATCGAGACGCCCGAGCAGGCCGCGCGGCTCGAGCAGCTCGGCTGCACCCAGGTGCAGGGCTTCCTCTACGCGCGGCCGCTGACCGCGCAGAAGGCGGGAGCCATGCTCGGCCGCCCTCTGCCGCCTCGCACACGCTCAGCGCTCGAGACTGGGGTAGGTTGAGCGGCATGCAGCACAGGCAGCTCGGCGCCGCAGGCCCGCTCGTATCGATCCTCGGGCTCGGCTGCATGGGGATGTCCGACATGTACGGGCCCGCCGAGCGCGACGAGAGCATCGCCACGATCCACGCGGCGCTCGAGGCGGGCGTCTCGCTGCTCGACACGGGCGACTACTACGGCATGGGCGCGAACGAACTGCTGATCCGCGACGCGCTGCGCGCCTATGCGCCAGACGCGCGCGAGCGGGTCGCGATCAGCGTGAAGTTCGGCGCGCTGCGCGACCCCTCGGGCAACTGGACCGGCTACGACGCGCGGCCCGCCGCGGTGCGCAACTTCCTCAGCTACACGCTCACCCGCCTCGACACCGACCACGTCGACATCTACCGCCCCGGCCGCGTGCCCGGCGACGTGCCGATCGAGGAGACGGTCGGCGCGATCGCGGAGCTGATCGAGGCCGGCCATGTCCGCCACGTCGGGCTCTCCGAGGCCGGAGCCGAGACGATCCGCCGCGCGCACGCGGTGCACCCGATCTGCGACGTGCAGCTCGAGTACTCGCTGATGTCGCGATCGATCGAGCAGGAGGTCCTGCCCACCTGCCGCGAGCTCGGCATCGGCGTGACCGCCTACGGCGTGCTCTCGCGCGGCCTGTTGAGCGGCCATTGGGAGCCCGGCCGCGCGCTCGGTGCGCGCGACTTCAGGAGCCGCGCGCCGCGCTTCTCGGGCGAGAACCTCGCGCGCAACCTCGAGCTCGTCGAGGCGCTGCGCGGGGTCGCCGAGGATCTGCACGCGACCGTCGCGCAGGTCGCGATCGCGTGGGTGCTGAGCCGCGGGGCGGAGATCGTTCCCCTGGTCGGAGCGCGCCGCCGCGACAGCCTGCATGAAGCGCTCGGCGCGCTCGAGCTGGACCTCGACGCCGGGCAGCTCGCGCGCATCGAGGGCGCGGTGCCCGCCGGCGCGGCCGCCGGAGAGCGCTATCCGCAGCCGCAGATGGCGCACCTCGACAGCGAGCGCTGAGCGCGCGCGTCCTCAGAGCCCGCGCTCGTAGAAGAAGTTGAGCGGGCCGTCGGGCCCGCCTTCGCGGTTGCTGAAACCGAGCCGCTCGTAGAGAGCCCGCGCACCCGCGTCCTGCTCGCCCGTGCCGAGATCGATGTGCTCGGCGCCGCGCGAGCGCGCGTGCTCCATGGCCGCCTGCATCAGCGCTCTGCCGAACCCCTCCCTGCGCCGCGCCGGCCGGACGTACAGCTCCGCCACGTAGCATTCGAGCGCCCGCGTCCAGATCGACGGCCTGAAGCGGAGCACCGCCAGGCCCACCGGCGGCGAGCCCGCCAGCAGCACGTCCAGCTCGGGCGTGCCCATGAGCTCGGCGATGCGCTCCGCGAGCGCCGCCGCGCCCGGCGTGAGGTCGCCGAACTCCGTGTTGAAGTCGTGCAGCATCGCGCCGATCGCGCGCGCATCGGCGCCGCCCGCGATGCGCACGGAAGGTGAGGAGCAGCTCACGTCGCGATCTTCGCAGCCTGGGATAGTTCGCCGCATGGCCAGCTCTGGGCAGCAGGGAGCGGGAGCCGTGCTGGTCCTCGGCGAGCAGGGCGGTCTCGGCGCGGCGTTGACACGCGGCCTCGCGCAGGCTCGCATCGAGGCTGAGAGCGCGGCCGGCCGCAGCGACAGCGAAGTGGCATCGATGCTGCGCCGGCAAGACTGGCGCGCCGTCGCGGTGGTCGCTCGGGAGGATGTGCTGTCGCTGCGCCTCACCCTGCTCAGCGCCCATCTGCGTCCCGACCTGCCCCTGTGGGTAACGATGTTCGACCGCACGATCACCCACGAGCTTCAGCACGTGGTGCCGGCGGTGCACGTCGTCTCGCCCTCCGAGATCGTTGCGACCGAGCTCGCCGAGATGTGCATCGCAGCTGCCGGAACGCGGGCCCGCGCACGCGGAGTGCGCATCGTCGACGACGCGCTGCGGTTGCTCGCGCTTGCCGGCGCAGCCCTGCTCGCGAGCCTCGTGGTCGAGGGCGCGCTCGGCATGGTCGCGCTGCACGAGGGCTTCGTGAACGCGCTCTACTTCTCCACGCGCGCGATCGCCACCGTGGCGGGCACACCGGGGGCCCCCGCGGCGAGTGCCTGGTACAAGGTGCTCACTGCGCTCGACACGCTCGTCGCACTCGTGCTCGTCGCGGTGTTCACCGCCGCGCTCGTGCGCCGGCTGAGCCGGCCCCGCCTGACGACACTGCTCGGACCCCGCGCGGCACCCGCGCGCGGCCACGTGCTGCTGATTGGGTTCGGCCAGGTCGGCTTCCGCCTCGCCCGGGCGCTGCGAGAGCGGGGGATCGGCGTGCTCGGGGTGGAGCGCGATCCCGACGCACCCTGCATCCGGCTCGCGCGGGCAGCGCGCATCCCGGTGGCGATCGGGCGCGGCGATGACCGCGAGGTGCTCGAACGCTGCGGCATCCGCACGTGTGCGGCCGTGGCGGCGGTCACCTCCGCGGATCTGGTGAACGTCGCCGTCGGTCTCGCCGCCAGCGATCTCGCCCCCGGCGTCGAGCTCGTGTTGCGTCTCGGCGACGGCGAGGTCGCCGCAGAGACGGACTCGCTGCTGCATCTCGGCCGCATCTGCGACGTGCACAAGCTCGCCGTCGACGTGATCGTTCAGGGGCTGCGGGAGGCCGCGGCCCCCGCGTAGCGCGGCCTGCCCTTCAGGTTCCTTTCACGTTCGAGGAGCACGATCCGCGTATGCACCTGCTGGTCGTCGACGACGACGCGGCCGTGCGCGAGGCGCTCGCGGCCGTGCTCACGCTCGACGGGTACCGTGTAAGCACCGCCGCCGACGGGCGCGAAGGGATGCGCACGCTCTACTCGGGCCGCCCCGACGCGGTGCTGCTCGACGTGCTCATGCCCGGGCTCGACGGGCTCGAGGTGTGCAAGCGCATCCGCTCCACCGGCGACCGCACGCCGGTGCTGATGCTCACCGCGCGCGCCGAGGTCGCCGAGCGCGTCGCGGGGCTCGAGGCCGGGGCCGACGACTACCTCGTCAAGCCTTTCGCGCGCGAGGAGCTGCTCGCGCGCGTGCGAGCGCTGCTGCGGCGCACCGGGTGGGAGGACGACCGCGAGCTGCTGCGCTTCGAAGACCTCGAGCTCGACCCCGCCGCGCACGAGGCGCGTCGCGGCGACCGGGTGCTCGAGCTCACCCGGACCGAGTTCCTCCTCCTCGAGCTGTTCATGAACCACCCCCGCCAGGTGCTCACCCGCTCCACGATCTTCGACCGGGTATGGGGCTATGACTTCGGCCCGTCCTCGAACTCGCTCGAGGTCTATATCGGCTACCTGCGGCGCAAGACCGAGGCGGACGGTGAGAGCCGCCTGCTGCACACGGTGCGCGGGATCGGGTATGTGCTGCGGCCGGAGTCGCGATGAGCTTCTCGCGGCGCGTCGTGCTGCTCGCCGCCGGCGCGGTCGCAGTCGCGGTGGTGATCGCCTCCGTCGTCGTGTACGTGGTCACGCGCGATGAGCTGATCGGTCAGGTCGACGCCAGCCTCAAGCAGAAGCTCGCGCCGGGCCCGCAGGCGGTGCGCGTGCAGATCGAACGGGTCAAGAACGGCAAGCGAACCGTCGTTCATCTGCAGGGCGGTCCGCTGGAAGCGCTGATGCCGCTGCGCGGGGCAGAAGCGCACGGCGCCGGCGCGTTCAGCAGCAACGCGGGCCGAAGCGCGGGCAACGGCGGCGTGGTCCCGAGCGCCATACGCGCGGTCCCGAGCGCCACAGCCTCGAGCCCTGCCGGCGGCGCGGCGACCTCGCACGTCTTGGTCGGCCGCGTCGCACCCAAGAAGGGCCAGGTGGCCGGCTCCGGCGGCATTCGCGTGCGCGTGCCGGGCGGCGTCGACGAAACGTTCGCCGTCACCACACGCGCCACCGGCGTGAAGCCCAAGGGCGCCAGCGGCGGCAACGCAAAGCTCGTGCTGCCCGCGCCCGGGCTCGGCGGCCCCGAGGGATACGTGCAGTTCGTTCTGCGCAACGGCAGCGTGCTGCTGTCGAGCGAACCCAGTGCACGAACGGGGCTGAAGGTCACCGCCGCCACGCTCGCCGTTGCCAGCGGCAAGCAGGGCGCCTTCTTCGCCGACGCCAAGGTGTTGGGGACACCGGCGCGGGAGCTCACCGCCCGCTCGCTCGGCGACACCGGGGTGTGGCAGGTGGCCCTGCCGCTGACCGACGTGTACAGCACCCTCGCCAGGCTCAGGCTGCTGCTCGCGCTCGTGTGCGGCGGAGGAATCGCGCTGGCCGCGCTGCTCGGGCTGTTCGTGTCGCGGGCGGCCCTCGCCCCTGTGCGGCGCTTCAGCGGCGCCGCCGAAGACGTCGCCCGCACGCAGGACCTCGCCCACCGCATCGAAACGCCCGGCGACGGAGAGCTCGGCCGTCTCGCGGACTCCTTCAACACCATGCTCGCCGCGCTCGAGCGCTCGCGCCTCTCCCAACGTCAGCTCGTGTCCGACGCCTCGCACGAGCTGCGCACGCCGCTCACCAGCGTGCGCGCCAACCTCGACGCTCTCGCCGCAGGCTCACAGCTGCCCGACGAGGAGCGCGCGCGCATCGTCGCCGCCGCGCGCGCGCAGCTGCGCGAGCTCACGGTGCTCGTCGAAGATCTCGTCGATCTCTCCAAGACCGGCGTAGACGTGGCAGAGATCGAGGACGTGCGTCTCGACCTCGCCGCCGCCGACGCCTTACGCCGCGCCCGGCTGCATGCCCCCGGGTGCCGCTTCGTCCTCGATGCGCAGCCCTGTCTCGTACGCGCCGCGCCACGCCGGCTCGACCGCGCGATCGTCAACCTGCTCGACAACGCCGTCAAGTGGACCCCCGGCGGCAAAGCCGACGCGCCGATCGAGGTACGTGTGCGCGACGGCACGCTCGAGGTGCGCGACCACGGACCCGGGATCGACGAGCAGGACCTCGCACGCGTGTTCGACCGCTTCTACCGCGCGCCCGCCGCGCGCGGTCTGCCCGGCTCGGGACTGGGGCTGGCGATCGTAAGGCAGACGGCAGAGGCGCATGGCGGCTCGGTGCACGCCGCCAACGCCGCCGGCGGGGGAACACGGCTGACGCTGGTGCTGCCCGCCCTGGCGATGAGCGCCGAGGAGCTTGCCGCGCCCGAGGCCACCGCCACGCCCGACGACGAGGATCTTGCCGCCGCTGCGCTCGCCGGAGGGCTTCACGAAGCTCCTCGCTACCTCTAAGCCAATTCTCAGCTGCCTCGAGCTTAGTTGGACGACGAGCCAAAGGAGCCACATGTCAGGCACGCCCTCCAGCCCCGCATCCACCCGCGCACACGCCCCGCTCGCGCTCGCGCCCGCCCTGCTGCTCGCGCCCGCCCTGCTGCTCGCGTGCGCGCTGCTGAGCGCCTGCGGCGGGTCCTCCCCCGGCCAGATCGCCGCGTCGAACGAACAGGCCCAGGAACAGCAGGCCGAAAAGAAGCTCGCGGACTTCGCCAGGTGCATGCGCGAACACGGCGTCAACGCCGAAGTCGTGTCGGGCCCGAACGGTGCTCACGGCATGAAGGTCAGCCCCGGCCAAAAGGGGCCTGAAGAGATGGAAGCCGCGCAGAAGGCCTGCGCGCGTTACCGGCCCGAACCAAAGAAGGTGAACCTCACCCCGCAACAAAAGGTCGAACGCGAAGAAGCCGTGCAGAAGTTCGCAAAGTGCATGCGCGAACACGGCATCAAGGTGGAAGCCACGGCCCAGGGCGGCGGCATCCAGATCGGGATCCACCGTCACGCCGGCAGCGGCGAACCAAACCCCGCAAGCCCAGCCTTCCAGCAAGCGCAGGCCGCCTGTCAGAAGCTGCTGCCGAAGCCGCCGGGCGGCGGGCAGAAGGGCGGTCCACTGGCAGGGGGTGCTCCCTCGACCGACTCGAGCAAGAGCGGCGAAGGCGGCTCTGGCAGCGCGCTCTCCGGCGGCTGAGCTGTGGATGCCACGCCGCGCCAGGAAGCGGACGGCGCGCCGAGGAGGCGCGCGGCGCCGGCGTCCTCCAGGCCCGAGCCGACCTCGACCGCCGCGCCGGTGGTGCCGCAGGATGAGGTCCCCGGCAGCGATGGCGACGGCGAGGCGCAGAGCGCGCGCCGCCTCACGCGCCGGCGCGCAGCCGCGGCGGCGTTGCTCGCCATCGCCTGCGCGGTTGCGGCGATCGTGGTGCTCGCGAGCGGAGGCGCCAATCGCGGCGCACCCGCCAAGGGCGTGCCGCCCGGCTATGCGACTGCGACGCTCACGCGCCGCACGCTGACCGAAAGCGCGAGCGTCGACGGCACGCTCGGCTACGGCACCACGACCGAACTGTACGACCGCCTGTCCGGCACATTCACGTGGCTCCCCTCGGTGGGGTCGACGATCGACCGCGGCGGCACGCTGTTCCGCATCGACGACCTTCCCGTGGTGCTGATGTACGGATCGGTGCCCGCTTACCGCAATCTGAAGGAGGGCGTCAGCGACGGCTCAGACGTGATCCAGCTCAACGACAACCTCGTTGCGCTCGGCTACGACCCCTACGGGGCGATCGGCGAACGCAACCACTTCGGCGCCGCAACCGCCGAGGCCGTGCGCCGCTGGCAGAAGGCAGAGGGGCTGTCGCAGACCGGCTCGGTCGAGCTCGGCCGCGTGATCTTCGCGCCGAGCGCACGCCGCGTCACAGCCCTGAAGGTCGCGCTCGGCCAGGATCCCCCCGGAGCGTCCACCACCCCTGCCTCGACTGCTCCCGCCTCCACCACGCCGGCATCCACGACCCCGGCGTCCACGACACCCTCGACGACCAGCCCGTCGACGACGCCCGCCTCCGAACCCCACGGGCCCGAACACGAATCGTCGAAAGAACCCTCCAAACCGCATTCCAAGAGACCATCCAAAGAGCCGTCCAAGAAGCCATCCAAAAAACCGTCCAAAGAAGCCGCAAGCCCTGCGGATGAACCGTCGAGCCAGCCCGGTCAGAAACCCGCTTCCAAAGGCAGCGAAGCAGACGGCCTGGAACCAACGTCGCAGAAAGGCAACGAAGGCGGCGCCGGCGCGGGCGAGCCCGTGCTCACGACCACCTCTACGCAGCAGCTCGTGGCGCTGAAGCTCAAAGCAGAACAGCAGCAGTTGGCGCACGTGGGCGAGCGCGCGCCCGTGACGCTGCCCGGTGGCGGCGTAGTACAGGGCCGGATCGTCGAAGTCGGCACGGTCGCCAACGAAGCGAACAGCGGCGAAGGCGAAAAAAGCGCCGGCTCCTCCGGCGAAAGCAACGGCGAATCGGCGACGATCCCGGTGACGCTGGTGGTGACCCGTCGCGTGCCGCACCTCGACGAGGCGCCCGTGAGCGTGGAACTCGTCAAGAGCGTGCGCAGGAACGTGCTCGCCGTGCCGGCCACCGCGCTGTTCGCCACCGCGGGTAACCGCTACGCGATCGAGGTGCTCGAACGCTCTCGCCGCGTGCAGGTGCCGGTGACGCCCGGGATGTTCGCCAACGGATATGTGCAGGTGGAAGGCGGCGGACTGCGCGAAGGGCAGACGGTGATCGAGTCCGAATGAGCCTCGCCGTGCAGGCATCGCCGCCCGAGGGCGAGCCGGTGCTGGAGCTGATCGACGTCGTCAAGCACTACCCGGGCGGGGTGCACGCGCTGCGCGGCGTGAATCTGATGGTGCGCGGCGGCGAGCAGTGCGCGATCGTGGGACCGTCGGGCTCGGGCAAGTCCACGCTGCTGCACATCATGGGCACGCTCGAACGGCCGAGCGCCGGGACGGTGCGGATCGCCGGGGTCGACATCGCCGCGGCGTCCGACCCGGAGCTGGCCGCGCTGCGCGCGCGCTGCATCGGCTTCGTCTTCCAGCAGTTCCACCTGCTCGAGGCCCACAGCGCTCTCGAGAACGTGGCCGCCGGGCTGCTGTACGCGGGGGTACCTGCCCGCCGCAGGCGTCAGGCGGCGCTCGCGGCGCTCGCGCGGGTGGGGCTCGCCGACCGCGCGCAGCACACCTCCGCGCTGCTGTCCGGCGGAGAGCGCCAGCGCGTCGCGATCGCGCGCGCGCTAGTGAGCTCGCCCGCGATCATGCTGGCCGACGAGCCCACGGGCAACCTCGACACGGCCACCGGCGCGGAGATCCTCGAGCTGCTGCGCGCACTGGGCGAGCGCGGGACGACCGTCGTGGTGATCACGCACGACCTCGACATCGCCGCCACGATGACGCGGCGCGTGGAGATCCGCGACGGCCATCTCGTGCACGACGAGCGGCGCGACGCGCGGGTGGAGCTCGCGAGGTGAGCGCGCACGCGGCCGCCGCGATTCCCCGCAGCCGCCTGCTGCCGGCCGACATCGTGCGGGTCGCGAGCGTGGGGCTGCGCACGCGCCGTCTGCGCGCCGCCCTGTCCGCGCTGGGCGTTGCGATCGGGATCGCCGCGATGGTGGCGGTGCTCGGCATATCTGACTCCAGCAAGGCGGGACTGGTGGCGGAGCTGGGCGAACTCGGCACCAATCTGCTCACGGTGAGCCCCGGGCAGACGTTTCTGGGCGCCAACGCGCAGCTGCCCGAAGCAGCCGACCGGGCGGCGCGCAACCTCCCGAGCGTGCGCTCGGCGGCTGGGGTCACGGCCGTCTCGAACACGAGCGTGCGGCGCAACCCCTTCATCGAAGCGGCGGAAACGAGTGGCGTCACCGTCTACGCCGCCGAACCGCGCCTGCTCGCGACGCTCGGCGGGAGGGTGGTGCGGGGACGCTTCCTCGAAGGCGCAAGCGAACGCTACCCGCTGGTCGTGCTCGGCACGGTCGCCGCCAAGCGCCTGGGCGTCGACAGGCTGACGGTGAACGGGCGCGCGGTCCAGGTGTATCTGGGCGCCCGTTGGTTCACGGTCGCCGGCGTTCTCGGCCCGCTGCCGCTCGCGCCGGAAATCGAACGCGCGGCGCTGATCGGCTACCCGGTCGCCCGGCGCCTGTTCGCGACCACGCGCCACGCCAGCATGCTGTACGTGCGCGCCGATCCCGAACGCGTGCCCGAAGCCGCGTCGCTGCTGGGCGCCACCGCCGATCCCGAACATCCCGAAGACACGCAGGTCAGCCGCCCCTCGAGCGCGCTGCAGGCGCGCGCCGACGCCCAGAGCACGCTCACATCGGTGTTCCTCGGGCTCGGCGCCGTCGCGCTGCTGGTCGGCGGCGTGGGCATCGCCAACGTGATGTTCATCTCCGTGCTCGAGCGCCGCCCCGAGGTCGGCCTGCGGCGCGCGCTCGGCGCGCGCGCCGTGCACATCGGCGTGCAGTTTCTCGGCGAGTCGATGCTGCTGTCGCTACTCGGCGGCATCGCCGGGATCGGCCTGGGCGCCGCCGCGACGGCCATCTATGCGACCAGCCAGGGCTGGATCCTGGTCGTGCCCGTGCTCGCCGTCGCCGGCGGGGTTGCCGCCGCCGTCGCGCTCGGAGCGCTCGCCGGCCTCTACCCCGCGGCGCGCGCCGCGCGACTCGCGCCCGCGGCCGCGCTTCGCAGCGTGTAGGCGCCGCGGCCGCAATGCGACAGCCGGGCGCCGGGGGCACGCTTCGCGGCGTGCAGGCGCAGCGCCGAGCACGCCGCGGCGCTCCCGTCCCGTCCCTACACCCCTTCCAGGAACGGCACCAGGTGGTTCATGAATTCGTTTTCGGGATAAGCGCCGTTCGGGTCGTTGTGCGCGTAGCTGTTTTCCTCGTCGATGAGCGTCACGTTTTCGGCGGGGATGTGTGACTGTTCCGCGAGGACTTCCGCGAAGTCGAGCGTCGAGAAGCCTCCGCCGAAGAGCTTGTCGAGTTCGGAGTTGATCGCGAGGATGTGCAGCGACTGCGGCAGTTCGTGCCCGAAGATCGCGTGCTCGCCCAGCACTTCCTGCGCCGGGTTGGCGTTGCCCTCCGCCACCGCGCCCGTGTCGATCGTGAGCCTTTCGGGGAAGTACCACTCGGTGCCGTCCATGCCCTGGATGCCCCAGCCCGAGAGCATTTCCGCGTAGCGCTGGATCGGCGTGATCGCGCCCGTGCCGTTCCACACCCACGGTTCGCCCGGGCCCGCTTCTTCGATGCCCGTGCCCGCGTGAACCTGGGCCGCGGCAAGGCTCGGCGGCGAGCTGCCAACGTTGACGCCGTACGCGAAGCCCGCTTCGTTGGTGCTCGGCACCACTTCGCCTTTGGAGTTGCGCGTCTTCAGTTCTTCCGGCAGCAGCGCGAATTTCGCGAGCACCGCTTCTTCGCCCGGCGCCGCGTGCGCGACCGACGAGCTCACCGCCGAGAACAGCCCCAGGTACGGCGCGGGGATCCCGCCGAACGCAAGCCACGGAGACTTTTCCGACTCCGCGTTCAGCTCCGCTTCGGCCTGTTCGGGGCTGATCGACGTCGGGTTCGAGCCGCCGTCGTCGAACACCAGGCCCGACAGGCCGTTCGCGCCCGGATGCCCGCCGAAGTCCCACGTCGCGTAAGCGGTCACGACCGTCCCGCCGAGCGAGTGCCCGCCCAGCACCACCTTGCCGCCGAGCGCTTTCGCGGCTTCGATCACCACGTGCAGATCCTGCACCGCCACGTTCATGCCCCAGCCGCGTGCGCCCGTCGCGTCGGCCTGCGCTTCGCTCAGCGGTTTGAAGTGCCGTTCAAGGCTCGGTTCGGTGAGGTAGCCGAGGTAGTAGTGGTAGAGCTCGAGCGGCGTCGCGCCGCCGAACTTCAGCTTCGTCAGCTCGCTCTGGTCCTCGAGCCGGTTCTCGCGGCGTTCAACCGCCCACACCTGCCAGCCGGGCGCTTTTTCGGCCAGCCACTTCGCGAACGGCACGAAATAGGCCGCGCCCGCCGAGGTGCCGGGCTCCATCACGAGAACGTTCTTGGCGGTGCGCGACCCCACCTCGATCACGCCCACCCGGTCGAGCTTTTCCGGCGTTTCCGGCGCCGCGTAGCCCGTCATCCACTTTTTGTGCACCCGCACACCCGCCGCCGCCGATGCCGCGGGCGCCACCGCCGCCGGCGCGATCGCCGCGATCGCCGCGAGCGCGAGCCCGCATCTCCTGAGCTCCATCCCTCATCTCCTCCTCGATCCGCAGGGCTCAATGACGCTAGCGTCCCGCACCGCCCGCGGTCAAGCGTGCTGCGATCATGCGCCGGGCGATGCGCCGCCCCGCCCGCATCCCGGTCCCGCTGCGCTTGCCGCCCGCGCTGCCCGCGCTGCCCGTGCTGCTCGCGATCTCAGCGGCGGCGCTCGCCGGCTGCGGCTCCGGCGGCTCGACCTCGGCTCGGAGCGCCGCCACGACCGCGGCCGCGCCCGTCGCCACCGCGCCCGTGGCCACAACCCCCACCGTGACCGCCACCACCCAGACAGCGCCCCCGCCGAAACCCAAGCCCAAGCCCAAGCCAGGCAGCGCCGTGGGGCGCGAGGCCGTGGCCGCGTGCAGGCAGATCGTGAGCGCGCTCAGCTCGCTGCCCGCGAGCACCCGCACCCGGCTCGACGCGATCTGCGCCAAAGCGGCGTCCGGCGACGTCGCCGAAATCCGCCGCGCCGCCGAACGGGTGTGCATCGAAGCGACCGAGAGCTCCGCCGTTCCGCAGGCCGTGCGCGAACGCGCGCTGCAGGCCTGCAAGGCGCCCGCGCACTAGATCCCGTACCCGCCCTCGTCCGCGGACTCCTCCTCCGGCTCGCCGGGCGCGTCCCCGTCCTCCTCATAAAGAGACTCGCTGGCCAGCTCGCGGCCCTTCAGATCCCACAGCTTGATCTCGAGCAGATCCTGCCCGTAGTCGTCCGGCGCGATCAGCGTGAAGCGTTCGTCGACGAGCTCGCACTGGTCCACCACCAGGTCCGCCAGCTCGGCCGTCGCCATGCGCCCGCCAGACACGATCGGGCGGCCCCACACGAGCGTCATCTCCGCGGCCCCGCCGAACTGGCCCCGCCACGAGCCGATCACCTCCTCGCACAGGTCCAGGCGCCAGTCGGGGTTGCGCTCCGCGGTCTCCGCGGTGAAGTCCACGTGCGCCTCGAGCTCGCCCGGCTCGCCGTCCTCGCCCGCGGGGATGAAGCGCACGTAGCCGAACAACTCGTAGCCGCCCGTCGTGCGCGCCGTGCCCGGCACGTACGTGCGCCCGTGCCACGTGCGGTCCGGATACCACACCATCTCCTTGGGCTCGCCGAGGTCCTCCGGCGGCGAGTCCATGCGCAGCGAGCCCGCCAGGAACTCCTCGCGCAGCCGCTCCTGCCAGCGCCCGTGCGGGAGCTCCTCCTGGGGAGGCTCCGCGGCGAAGCGCGGCACCACGCGCTGGACCGGCCCGCTCATGCCTCGCGCAGCATCGCGGCGGCGTCCTCCGGCGCGACGATGTTGAGGTTCACGTCGGTCGACAGCTCGAGCCCCGCCAGGTGCGTGAGCCGCGGCATCACGTCGATCCGCCAGCAGAAGTGCTCGGCGCCGAGCGGCGCGGTGCGCACCCACATGTTCAGCGGCGGGCTCGAGCCGAGGTGGCGCGCCAGCCGCGCCAGCCCGTCGTGCAGCAGCGCCGCGCCCGTGGGCCCGTCGTCCTCGAAGCGCGCGCGCGGCTCGCGCGGCGCCAGCATCAGCTGGAACGGCAGCCGCGACGCATACGGCGCCAGCAGCACCGCCTCCTCGTCGATCGCCACGATCCGCTCGCCGCGGCGCACCTCCTCCGCGACCACGTCGCCGAGCAGGTTCTGGCCCATCGTGCGCGTCGCATACGAGCCGAAGCGCTCGCGCTCGCGCGCCAGCGCCGCCGGCACGAAGTCGAGCGCATACAGCTGCGAGTGGGTGTGCGGCAGCGAAGCGCCCGCCTCGCGGCGCTCGTTCACGATCAGCTGCACGCACGCGCTGTCTTCGTGCGCGCGCATGCGAACGCGCCACATCTCCACCGCCGCGGCCACCTGCCCGGCGTCGAGCTGCGCCAGCGACAGCACCGGCTGCGGGCCGTTGATGATCACCTCGTGCGCGCCCTCCGCCGGCAGCGAGAGGAACAGCTCCGGCAGCCCGCGCCCGCCCGTGCCCTCCAGGGTGCGCGCGTCCTGCTCGCCCGCCGCGCGCGGCCGGCCGTTGCGCGAATGCTCCGACAGCGCCGGGTACAGGTTCGGCACCACGCGCACGCGCCAGCCCGGCGAGTCGGGCGCGGTGCCCGGCTCCCTGAACGCGTCGAGCTCCGGCGGCGTGCGGTCCTCGTGGCCCTCCGCGAACGGGTCGCGCTCCGGGTCGATCGCCTCCGGCGGCTCGCAGCCGGGCGCGCCGCCGGGCCTGCGCGAGCGCTCGCCCGCCACGATCGTCCTGTGCCCGCTCAGCGGGTCGATGCGCAGCTCCGGCAACTCCGGCATCCCCCCGCTAGCGCTCGAGCTCACCGTTCACGGGCGCCATCCTCTCATGCCCCCAGCGCGTAGCGCTTCACGTCTCGTTCGAGCTTCTCGACGCTGGGGTACGGGCCCTGGCGCACGTACGCGAGCGCGCCGCGCGAGTCGAAGAAGGCGGTCACCGGCGTGAACGCCGAGTCCGTGACCGCCGTGCCCGCGCCGCCGCTCGGGTCCGCATAGCTCGGGTAGCTCTCCGGATGCGAGCGCAGGAACGACGCGCCCGCCGAGCCCCCGCTCTCGCCCGAGTCGATGCCGATGAACGCCACCCGCGTGCCCAGCTCGAGCGACGCGCGCTGGAACGCGCCGAGCTCTTCGCGGCACGGCACGCACCACGAGGCCCACTTGTTCACCACCACCGGCGTGCCCGTCGCGCGCAGCGCCGCAAGGCGCGCACGGAGCGCGCGCGCCCCGCCCGGGAGGATCTCGCCGGCCTGCGCGTGCAGCGACGCGAGCTGTGGCGGCGAGCCCCGGAGCCTCGCCTGCATCTGCGCGACCGTCAGCTTCAGCGGAGCCGGCGAGGACGCGCCCGAGGAGCCGCCCAGCTCCGCGAGGCCCACCGCCAGCAGCGCCGCGAGCGCCAGCGCCCCGGCGCCCATCAACATCCGCGTCGCGCTCATCGTCCACAGCGTCGCAGAAGGGTCTATTGGATCGCGCCGTCGCGTGCTATATCCTCAAGGGCACAGCACGGCCGGAGCGGAACGAGCCTCCGGCAGCGGCGCGCACTTGCGCCGAATGGTTCCAAGCCGCGTCGAAGCCCAGCTTCCGCCGGCAATTCTCGAAGTCCAGAACCTCAATGGGCGAGTCAACCCCAGTGGCCCCTGCGGCCGCGACCGTTCCCAGTTCCGCCGACATCTCGCGCGCGGAGAAGCTCGTGCGCGAGCGCTTCCTGCACGAGGGCGAGGACGCCGCCGTCGCGCTCGCGCCCGGCAGCCCGCGGCGCCGCGCGCTCGACGCCGCGCTCGCCGAGCTCGACGCCGACCCCAAGGCCAAAGGGCCCTCCACCGCGTGGCGGCGCGACTTCTCGCTGCTGCTCGGGCTCGAGAGGCTGCTCTCCGAGGAGGAGCCGAAGCTCGCCGACGGCACCGTGCTCTCCGCCCACCAGGTGGACGCGCTGTCGGGAACTCTCGCCGCGCTGCTCGCCGAGGCGCAGCGCAGCAACGGCAACGGAAACGGGCGGGCCGCCGCCTCCGCGTCGCCCGAGCTGCTCGCGTCCGCCGACATCCTCGGCCCCGACGACGACGACCACGGCGCCGCCAACGGCTCCGCGGCAGCAGTCGAGGCGCCGCCGCAGCCCGAGGACGAGCAGGAGCTCGACGACGAGCTCGACGACGAGGACGACGAGGACGAGGACGAGGACGACGACGAGCTCGGCCCCGTCGCGGTGGCGGCGCCCGATGAGGAGGACGAGGACGACGACGAGCTCGACGAGGAGGTGCTCGGCGACGACGAGGACGCCGACTCCGAGGAGCCCGAGGACGAAGCCGACCCCGACGAGGAGCCGCGCGACTGGGCCGAGGAGGACGAGGAGGACGCGCTCGGCGAGCAGCCCGAGGACCCCAACGCGGCGAAGCGCTTCTGGTTCGAGCACGCCACCGGCGCCGGCAAGACCGTGGCCGCCCTCGGCTTCGTCGAGGCCTCGCAGACCGGCGGGATCCTGATCCTCACCCACCGGCGCAACCTCGTGGACCAGTTCAACGGCGAGCTGCGCGAGCGCGGCTACGCGAAGCGCATCAGCCGCCCGCTGCTGCGCGGCGAGGACTCCTACAAGGGCCCCGTCACGGTCGAGACCTACCAGTGGTTCGTGCGCAACGCCGGCAAGATCTCGAGCGCGTACACGATCGTGATCTGCGACGAGGCGCACACCGCGCTCGGGGAGAAGACGAGCGCCGCGATCCGCAACTGGACCGGCCCGATCTTCATCGGCATGACCGCCACGGGCGCGCTGATCGCGCGCCACGTCACCGACCTGTTCCCCACGCAGACCTCGCGCTTCGACCTCGCGCAGGCCGCGCGGCGCGGTGTGATCGCGCCGCTGCGCTGCGTGCGCATCTCTCCCGGCGTGGGCGTGCGCACGATCGCCAAGGTGCCGCTGCGCCGCGGCGAGGTCGACACCGAGTTCGACCAGGAGGAGCTGGCGAAACTCCTCGACCAGCAGCCGTTCAACGTCGCCGTCGCGAACCTGTACAAAACGCGCTTCAACGGGGTGCCCGGCGTCGTGTACGCCGCGGGCGTGCGCCACGCATACAACCTCGCGGAGGCGTTCCGCGCCGAGGGCATCAAGGCGCAGGCGGTCTCCGGCGAGACGCCCAAGCGCGAGCTCGCCGAGCTGCTCGCGCGCTACGAGCGCGGTGACATCGACGTGCTCATCAACGCGCAGCTGCTCGCCGAGGGCTGGAACAGCCCGCGCGCCACCGTATGCATGCACCTCGCGCCCACCGCCTCCAAGCGCATCTACCAGCAGCGCGTCGGGCGCGTCACCCGCCGGCACCCCGGCAAGGAGGCGGGCCTCGTCGTGGACTTCGTGCACCCCGCCACCAAGCACGACGACCCCGTCGTCACGCTCCACTCGCTGCTCGACCGCGACGTGTACCGCGGCGGCGCCATCGTCGTGGGGCCCGTGCGGCGCGGGCGCGGGCGGCGCATGCGCGTCGAGCGGCGCGTGCTGCCCGTGTGCGCCGAGGAGGAGCGCCGGTTCGCGGTCTTCGAGCGCGAGCTGTGGCGCATCGCCGTCGAGCACCTCGACTACGGCGAGCAGCACGTGTGGGCCGCGCTCGCCGGCGCGCGCGTCGCGCCCAACGGGTGGCGCCGAGCCCGCGCGATGCTGCACTTCGACCGCACCGGCGAGCTCAAGAGCCGCTTCCTGATCACCGCGGTGCAGCGCAACAAGAACCCGCAGCTGCGCCTGCGCGCGCTCGCCGACATCGCCGCGCTGCGCGACCCCGACGCGTTCGACACCGCCATCGACATCATCGGCACGTGGCCGCGCGAGGAGCGCAAGGAGGCCACCAAGACCATGCTGCGCGCGCTCGTCGAGCGGCGCATCGGCCGCCGCGACCAGGCCAACGCGTGGATCTGGCGCCTCGCCGAGTACACGCGCGAGGTCCACGAGGAGTACGCGGTGCAGCGCTGGCCCGAGACCAAGCGCCTGCTCGGGCTGCTCGTCAACTCCTCCGGCGGCGCGCACGCACGCAACGCGCGCCGCCTGATCCACGCCGCGCGCAAGCAGGACCGCCGCCTCACCGCGGCGCTGCTGGCCGCGGCGCTCGCGCACACGCCCGAGGCAGAGGAGGCGCTGCGCGGCGCGCGCACACGCCTCGGCCGAAAGCCGCCCGCGCTCGCCCGCGAGCTGCTGCGCAACTTCCCCAAACGGCGCGCCCGCAACTCGAGGCGCAAGCGCAAGGGCGCCGCCTCCGGCGGCGAGGACGCGATCGCAGCGGGCGCCGCGGCCACCGGCGCTGCCCGGGGCGGCACGCCGGAGGGCGCCGTGGGCGACGGCGGCGTTGCCAAGCTGAGCGGCCCGATCGGCGAGAGGGCCGACGAGCAGCTGCGGCGCGGGGTCTCGGACGCGCTGGCGCACGACGAGCGCAACGGGCGCGCCGCGCAGCTCGAGCCCGCCGAGGATCTGCCCTAGCCGCTCACGCTCGCCGCGAGGTGCACCTCGCCCGCGCCAAGCGCGGTGCGCCTGCCGCCGGCGAGCTCCACCAGCAGCCGCCCTTCGCCGTCGATCCCCCGCGCCCGTCCGCGCCGCTCCTCGCCCCACGCGATCTCGCGCCCATACAGCGCGTCGCGTTCGCGCCATGCCTCGAGCGTCGCACGCGGCTCCTGCGCGAGCCGCGCTTCCAGCGCGCGCACGATGCGCTCGAGCGTCGGCTCCACCTGCGAGGCGTCGAGCCCCAGCGTCGCCGCCGGACGCTGCGTCGCGGCGCCCGGGCGCAGCTCCTCGGGCAGCTCCTCGAGGCGCACCGCCACGTTCATGCCGATGCCGACGATCGCCCAGCCCTCCTGCAGGCGCGCCTCCAGCAGGATCCCCGCGAGCTTCGCGAATGGCGCCTGCTCGTCCTCGTCCGCGGGCAGCTCCACGACCACGTCGTTCGGCCACTTGATGAGGGTGCGCCGCGCGGGCCCGGCCCCCGCGCGCCCGGAGCTCCCGCCCGTCGAGCCTCGCGCTTGCGCGAGCGCCTCGTCGGCCGCGTCGCTCGTCGCGAGCGCCGCGATCAGCGGGGCGAGCTTGGGCGGGTCGCGCAGCAGCAGCGACATCAGCACCGAGCTGCCCGCCGGCGCGGACCAGCGCCTGCCCTGGCGCCCGCGGCCCGCGGTCTGCTCCGAGGCGGTCACGAGCGTGCCGTGCGGTGCGCCCGCGATCGCGAGCGCGCGCAGCCGCTCGTTGGTGGAGTCTGTGCTGCGCAGGTGAACGCGCGGGCTGCCGAGCCGGCCCGCGCCCGTGCCATTCACCGCGCCTGTGACCCGCGGGGTGCTCACGCCGCCGACACCTCGACGTCATCGCCGCCCGCCGCGCCGAGCAGCTCCGCCGCGGAGCCCAGGTTCACCGCGAGCGAGAGCATGCGCGTGGCGTCCTCGTACAGCAGCAGCGCGCCCGCCGGCACGTCCGCGAACGCCCCCGCGAGCGCCGCGGCGTGCTCGGCGCCGCGGTGGCGCACGCGCAACCGCCTCGCGCCGAGCTGCGCGAGCTGCTCCGCGCGCGCGTCGAGGATCACGTTGCCGAAGCCGTCGCAGCGCAGCACGTGGGCGCGCAGGACGCCGTCCGCGACGCTCGCCACCGGCAGCTCGAGGCGACTCAGCGCGCCCGCGTCGAGCGGCGCGCCCAGCTCCGAGAGCGGCTCGCCCGCGGCCGCCGCGGCGGCCACCGGCGCAAAGATGTCGCGGCCGTGGAACGTGCGCGACACCGGCTCGAGGCGCTCGCGCGACGCGCCGATGTCCACGGCCTCGGCCACGCCGCCGAGGAGCTCCGCGGCCGGCGCCAGCAGGCCGTTGTCGGGGCCCACCAGGATGCGTTCCTCGCGCTCGGTGCGCAGCGCCACCGCCCGTCGCGCGCGCTCGCCGCTCGCCCCGACCCCCGGGTCCACGACCGCGAGGTGCACGCCCGCGGGCAGGTAGGGGACCGCCGCCGCGAGCACGCCAGCCCCCGCGCGCACGTCCTGGCGCGGGATCCCGTGCGTCAGGTCGATCACGCGCGCGCCCGGCGCGCGCCGCGCGATCACCGCGTGGCACACGCCCACGAACTCGTCGCGCAGCCCGTAGTCGGAGAGGAAGGTGATCGCGCGCGGCTCGCGCGCTGCCGGCGCCATGCGCGCCCTCAGCCTGCCCCGGCGCCGTCCGCGCGCGCCTGCGCCGCGTCATCGAGCAGCGCCTCGAGCAGCCCGTCGACGTCGTGCCTGCTCGCCTCCACGTGCGGCTCCACGCCGCGCTCGCGCAGCGCCTCGCTCGTGACGGGGCCGATCGATGCGACGCGCGTGTGCTCCCGCAGACCCCCCGCGCCCGCCTGCGCGAGCGCGTCGAAGAAGAAGCGCACCGTGGAGGAGGAGGTGAACGTGACGTAGTCCGCCGCGCGTGCGCGCTCGAGCTCGCCCGGCGAGAGGGGCTCGGGCAGCGTCTCATACAGGCTCACCACGTCGACTTCCGCGCCGCGCTCGCGCAGCGCCTCGGGCAGCACCTCGCGCGCCTCGCGCGCGCGGGCGACGAGCGCGCGCCGCACCGGGGCGCCGGCGAGCGCCTGCACGAGCGACTCCGCGACGAAGCGCTCGGGCACCACGTCCGCGGCGATGCCGTGGCGCGCCAGCGCGCGCTCGGTGCCCGGTCCGATCGCCGCCACGCGCGCGCCCGCGAGCGCGCGCGCGTCGAGGCCCTGCTCGGCCAGGCGCTCGAACAGCAGGTCCGCGCCGTTGGCGCTCGTGAGGCACACGAGGTCGTAGCGCGACGGGTCGATCGGCTCCACCGGCAACGCGCGCACGCGGATCGCGGGGGTCTGCACGACGCTCGCGCCGAGCTCTTCCAGGGCGCGCGCGAGGCCGCTCGCCTGGGCCCGCGCGCGCGTCACCGCGACGGTGCGCCCGCGCAGCGGCCGCGGCGGCGCCCACGCGAGCTCGCGCTCGAGCGCGCACACCTCGCCCACCACCGTCACCGACGGCGCGCGCACCTCCGCCTCGCGCGCGCGCTGCGCGATCGTCGCGAGCGTGCCCGTCACCGTGCGCTGCGCGGGCAGCGTGCCGCTTTCGATCACCGCCGCCGGCTGCGACGCGGGCCGGCCCGCTTCGATCAGCGACGCCGCTATCTGCTCGAGCCGGCGCACGCCCATGTAGAAGACCAGCGTCCCCTCGAACGCCGCCAGCGCGCGCCAGTCGATCGCGCTCTCGTCCTTCGCCGGATCCTCGTGGCCCGTCACGAGCGCCACCGCGCTCGCCGCGCCGCGCTGCGTCACGGGGATGCCCGCGTAGGCGGGCGCGGCCACGCCCGCGGTGATGCCCGGCACCACCTCGAACGCGATGCCCGCGCGGCGCAGCGCGAGCGCCTCCTCGCCGCCGCGGCCGAACACGAAGGGGTCGCCGCCCTTCAGCCGCACCACCATGCGCCCCTCGCGCGCATGCTCCACCAGCAGCTCCTCGGTGCGCTCTTGCGGCACCGATTCCCCGCCGCCCTCCTTGCCCACGTACACGAGCTGCGCATCCGGCCTCGCGCCGTCGAGCGCCCCCGCTCCGATCAGCCGGTCGTGCAGGATCACGTCCGCCGCCGCGATCAGCTCGAGCGCGCGCGCCGTGAGCAGCCCCGGATCGCCCGGCCCCGCGCCCACCAGATACACGCGCCCCGCGTCGCGCTCACGCACCGCCAACGCGCTCCAGCTCCATCTCCTCCGCGTGGCGCAGCAGCGCCTCGGCGCCCACCAGGCGCATCCGCCGCGCGAGCTCGCGCCCCAGCGCGGCGGGCTCGCGCTCGTCCCGCCACGAAGCGCACTCCCCGTCGAGGCGGTCCGCGATCCACTCGGAGCCGTCCGGCAGGCCCACCCAGGCGCGCAGCTCGAGCGCGCCGCCGGGCGTCGAGGCGTGCGCGCCCGTCGGCGACGCGTACGCGCCGAGGGGCGTGTGGCAGCTCGCGCCGAGCGCCGCCGCCAGTGCACGCTCCGCGGTCACGCACGCGAGCGCAGCCTCGTCTGTGATGGCGCGCGCGGCCGCGCGCGCGGTCTCGTCGTCCGCGCGCCCCTCCAGCGCGAGCGCTCCCTGCCCGGGCGCGGGCACGTGGGCGGCGGGGTCGAGCACGCCGCCGGCCTCTGCGGCGCGCCCGAGCCGCTCGAGCCCCGCGCGGGCGAGCACGATCGCGCGCACCCCCGCCTCGCCGCCCGCGAGCTTGCGCAGGCGCGTGTCCACGTTGCCGCGCAGCTCCACCACCTCCACGTCCGCGCGCGCAGCGCGCAGCTGTGCGGCGCGGCGCACGCTGCTCGTGCCCACGCGCGCCCCGGCCTGCAGCTGTGCGAGCCCGCTCGCGCCGCAGATCACGTCCTCGGCCGGCGCGCGGGCGGGCACGCCGAGCAGCTCGAGGCCGTCCGCGAGGTCTCCGGGGAGGTCCTTGGCGGAGTGCACCGCGAGGTCGATCTCGCCGTCGAGCAGCGCCTGCTCGAGCTCGCGCACCCAGCGCGAGCGGTCCTCTCCGCGCGCGCCGCGGTCGCCGCTGGTCACGATCGGGACGAGCTCCGCGTACCCTGAAGCGCACCGGCCGCCCAGCAGCCGCGCGACCTCCTGCGCCTGCGCCAGCGCCAGCGCGCTGCGCCGGGTGCCTATGCGCATCAGCTTCCGCGTCGGGTGCCCGTGCTGTCCACGGTGCGCTGCACGGGCAGGTCGTGGACCTCCGCCATGCCCGCTTTCGAGCCGTCCTGGCCGTCGCGCCTGGGCCCTTCGGGGTCGGCCTCTCGCAGCCCGAACAGCTCGCGCACCACCTCGAGGCTCGCGTGGCCGTGGTCCTCTCCGAGGCTGCGCAGGCGGATCGTCGGCTCGTGCAGCAGGCGGCTCATCACCGAGCGCGCGATCGCCTCCACGCGCGCGAGGTCGCGCGGCGAGGCCGACTCCCAGCGGCCCGAGTTCTCCTGCAGCACCTGTTCCACCAGCGCGTCGCCGTGCGCGCGCAGCGCGCTCACCGTGGGCAGCGTGTCGAGCTGGCCGAGCCAGCGCGCGAAGCGGTGGATCTCCTCCTCCACGATCTCGAGCGCGCGCGGCGTCTCCTGCGCGCGCGTGTCGAGGTTGCGCGCCATCACCGCCTGCAGGTCGTCGATGTCGTACAGCGCGACCCCCTCGAGCTCCCCGCACGCGGGGTCGATGTCGCGCGGCACCGCGATGTCGATCAGCAGCAGCGGACGGCCGCGGCGCTGGGCCATCACGAGCTCGAGCTCATCGCGGCCCACGATCGGGTGCGGCGACGCGGTCGAGCACAGCATGATGTCGGCCTGCGCGAGCTGTTCCGGCAGCTGCTCGAGGCCCACCACGGTGCCGCCGAAACGCTGCGCCAGGCTGAGCGCGCGGTCCGCGTGCCGGTTGGCCACGAAGATCGTGCCCGCGCCCTGGTCGGCCAGCGCGCGCGCCGTCAGCTCGCTCGTCTCGCCCGCGCCGAGCACCACCACGTGCCGGTCCGCGAGCGTGCCGAGAACGCTCCGCGCGAGCTCCACCGCGACCGACGGCGCGCTCACACGGCTCGAGCCGATGGCGGTCTCCGCGCGCACGCGCTTGCCGGTGCTGAGCGCGGCCGCGAACAGGCGGTTGGAGAACGGGCCCGTGGTCCCTGCCCGCATCGCCGCCTGGTGCGCGCGGCGCACCTGGCCCTGGATCTCCGCCTCGCCCAGCACCATCGACTCGAGCCCCGAGGTCACGCGGTACAGGTGGCGTGCCGCGTCACAATTGCGCGGCGAGTAGATCGCCTCGGTCAGCTCGGTCGGGCGGATGCCGGCGCGGTTCGCGAGCATCCCCAGCAGCTCGGACTCCGCGCGCACCGGGTCGCCCACCACCGCGTACACCTCCGTGCGGTTGCACGTCGAGATCACCACGGCCTCGCGCACCTCCGCGCCCTTCACGGCGTCCGCCGCGAACTCCGCGGCCTCCGCCTCGGTGAACGCAAGCCGTTCGCGCAGCGCCACCGGAGCGGTCTTGTGGGAGATGCCGAGCGCGAGCAGCTCGCTCATGTCCCGCGCTCCCGCTCGCCGGCGCCGCGCGCCGGCGGCGCTGCGTCAGCCGGCGCGTCGCCGGCCGCCAGCAGCTCTCCGAGCTCGCGCTGTATGCGGCTGAGGCGCAGCGCCATGATCGCCACGTACACCAGCACCAGCGCGAACAGCACGATGTACGCTCCCGCCACGTACTTGCCGGCCGTGTGCAGCGGCAGCGCGGGCGTGCTCGCGAGCAGCCCGTGCCCGAGGGAGGGCGCGCTCACAGTGCCGCCCTCCCGGCGTTCGCCGCGCCGATGCCCGCGCCCGGCTGGCGCGTGCCGGCCGTGCCCGCCGGCGGGGGCGGGCCGACGGGCGCGGCGGGCGCGGCGCTGCGCGTGCGGCGCGCCTGCTCCTCGTCGCCCAGCATCCTCCGGCGCAGCGCCCGCAGCTGCGCCCGAGCGCGCTTCGCCGTCAGCTCATAGCTGCACAGCGTCGCGAACAGCAGCGCGATCGCGGCCAGCGACACCACGAACGTGAGCGCCATCGGACCGGGCAGGTTGGAGGTGCTGCCCAGCACCCGCGGGTGCAGGTACGCGGTCGAGAGGCGCACCGCGATGAAGTTCATCGGCACGAACGCGCCCGCGGTGATCGCGAACACCGACGCGTAGCGCGCCTGGCGCTCGGGGTCCTCGATCGCGAAGCGCAGCGGCTGGTAGGTCGCGTACAGCAGGAACACGATCAGGAACGACACGAGCGTGGGCTCGCTCCACACCCACCAGTGCCCCCAGGAGCCCTTCGCCCAGATCGAGCCCGTGATCAGCGTGCCCACCGCGAAGATGAGGCTCACGTGGATCGTCACGTACGAGCGTATGTCCCAGCGCGACTCGCGCGTGCGCAGGTGCTGGATCGCGAACAGGCCGCCGATCACGAAGCCGCACAGCGCCACGATCGCGAGCGGCACGTGCAGGTAGAAGATCTTCTGCAGGAAGCCCTGTTCGGCTTCGAGCGGCGCGTAGAAGAACACGAGCGACAGCGCGAGCGTCATCGCGAAGACAGTGGAGATGCTGAGCGCGCGCAGGCTCTTGCCTTGCATGGATGTGGCTAGTCCTCGAGCAGGAAGTCGAACAGGGCGTAGGCGATCAGCCCGAACAACAGATCATAGAGACCGAGCGTCACCGGCCAGCGCAGGGCCGGCGCCGCATGCGCGGCGCTCAGCAGCGGGGACGTTGCGCGCGCGCCCGCGATCACGATCGGCACGAGCAGCGGCAGCCCGATCAGTGGGCCGAGCAGGTCGCGCGCGCGCGTGCGCACCGCGAGCGCGGCCACCAGCGTGCCGACCACCGCCACGCCCACGTCGCCCAGCGCGAGCACGCCCGCGAGGCCCGGCAGCGCGGGCCCCACGTCGGTGCCGCTCATCAGCAGCGCGAACGCGGGCACCGCGATCAGCTCCAGCACGATCAGGTACGCGAGCAGCGTGATCTCCTTGGCGATCAGCATCGCGGTGCGGTCCACCGGCGCGAGCAGGAACGCGTCGAAGCCGCCCTGCTCGGCGTCCGCCACGAACAGGCGGTTGACGCCGAGCATCGCCGCGAACAGCAGCGTCACCCACAGGACGCCCGAGCCGAGGTCGCCTTCGACGGTCGAGCGGTTCAGCGCGAAGTGGAACACCACGAACGTGGCCACCGCGAACAGCGACATGCCGGGCACCGACTCGAGCGTGCGCAGCTCCACCAGCAGCTCCTTGCGCAGCAGCGCCGCCACCGTGCCTCCGAGCCGCGCCGCGCGGCGCTCGCGCACGCCGAGCGCGGGCCTGTGCCCGTCGGGGTGCTCCAGCGCGCGGCCCTCGAGCGCGCCCGCGACGCCGCCCACCACGCCACGCTCACCCGACGCGCTCACGAGTACAGCTCCGCGATCTGCGCCGGCGCAACCGCGCCCGCCTCGCCGAACAGCACCTGGCGGCCCGCCCGCAGCCCCAGCACCCAGTCGGCCTGCGCGAGGCCGCCCGCCGGGTCGTGGCTGCAGATCACGCGCGTGCGCCCCGAGGCCGCCCCGATCAGCGGCTCGACCAGCTCGACGGCGGCCGGATCGAGGTTCGAATGCGGCTCGTCGAGCAGCAGCAGGGCGGGGTCGTGCAACACCGCGCGCGCCACCGCCACGCGCTGCACCATGCCGCGCGAGAGCATGCGCAGCGGCTCGCGCGAGCGCGCGCTCATGGCGAGCGCGTCGAGCAGCTCCGCGACGCGCTGCTCGCCCACGCCGTGCAGCCGCGCGTGGAAGCGCAGGTTCTCCTGCGCGGTGAGCTCGCGGTAGAGCAGCGGCTCGTGCGCGAGCAGCCCCACCTGGCCGCGCACCGCCCACGCGTCGCGTGGGAGGCTGTGGCCGAGCACCCGCACGTCGCCCGCGTGCGGGCGCAGGAGCGTGGCGAGCACGCGCAAGAGCGTCGTCTTGCCGGCGCCGTTGGGGCCGAACACCACCAGCGTCGAGCCCTCCGCCAGCTCGAGCGACACGCCGCTCAGCGCCTCGCGCTCCCCGTAGTGCCGAGCGAGTAGCTCGACCTCGACCGCGGGCATGTCAGGCGCTCGTGGAGACCTGCAGGGCGCGCTCGCTCTGCGCGCGCGAGATCAGCTCGCGCACGGCCTGCTCGTCGCCTTCGCGCAGCAGCGCCACCGGGTCGGGCTCGCCGCCCACGATCCCCTCGAAGAACTCCTTGCGGTCCTGGTAGGTGGCGAGCGTGTCCTTGGCCCAGCCGCGCACCTCGCCCAGCATCACCGCGAGGCGCGCGTAGGGCTCGCCGAACTGGCCTTCGATCTCGCGCTTCATGCGCTTCGCCAGCGCCGGCGAGGCGCCCGCGGTGGAGATCGCGATCGCGAGCGGCCCCGTGCGCACGATCGCCGGCAGGATGAAGTTGCACAGCGGCGGCACGTCCACCACGTTGACGAGCATCGCGCGCCGCTCCGCGTCCTCGTACACCGCGATGTTCACGTCCGTGTCGTTCGTGGAGGCGATCACGATGAAGGTGGCATCGAGGTCCGCCGGCCCCGCGTACTCGCGCCGCTCCCACGCGATCGAGCCCTCGCGCGCGAGCTCCTCGAGCTCCGGCCGGGCGTCGGGTGCGATCAGCGTCACGTCGCCGTCGCACGCGAGCAGCCCCTCGACCTTCTCGAGGCCGATCTCGCCGCCGCCCACCACCACGCAGCGCCGGCCGGTGAGCCGCAGGCACGCGATGTAGAAAGGGGTGTCGAGCATCCCCTGCACGCAGCTCTGGTCGCAGATGCCCCTGCGCAGCTGGCACACGCACTCCTTGCCTGCATAGGCCTGGGCGGGCATGCTCCAAGCGTAGCTACAAGCGGCTCAGCTGCGCAGGAGCCCGCGCCCCAGCGCCCGCGCGCCCACCCGCACGAGCGTGAGAGCGTCCTCGCGCCACGCGCGCTCGCGATCGGACTCGCGCGCCGAGCGCATCCGCGCGACCGCGCGCGCCGCACGTGCGCCCGCGGCGTCGTAGGGTGCCCACCACAGCCCGCGCGAGCCCGACGGGTCCCACGTGATCAGCTTTTCCTGCGCGCACGCGCGCAGCCCCGCGGAGCCGAGCGTGCGCCCGAGGCCGCCTCCCGCGGCCGCGCCCCACGGGCCGCGCGAGACGAGCGGACCCGGCAGGTGGTCGTTGAGCCACACCATGCCCGCCCACAGCTCGCGCGCGATGCGCAGCCCCTGGTAGCGGTCCGCGGTCCACACCGACGCGCCGAGGCTGTACTCGCCCTCGTTGGCGAGCGCGATCGCCTCGTCGATCGAGTCCACCGGCTGGACGGCGAGCACCGGCCCGTCCACCGGGTCGCGCAGCAGGCGCGCGTCGCGCGGCACGCCCGTGAGGACCGCGGGCGCATAGAACACGCCCGGCAGGCAGCCCGGCGGGTTGACGGGGCCGCCGCAGTGCAGGCGCGCGCCGAGCGACACCGCCTCGGCCACGAGGCTCTCCACGTGGCTGGCGCGCCGCGGCGAGGAGAGCGGCCCCACCTGCGTGGCCGGGTCCGCGGGGTCGCCGACCTTCAGCGCGCCCGCCGCCTGCACGAGCCTCGTGAGGAAGCGGTCGTACACCTCGCGCGCCACGTACACGCGCTCGATCGAGCCGCGCGCCTGGCCCGCGCCCGCGCAGCAGCCCGCCCACAGCGCGCCCGCCACCGCGCGCTGCAGGTGCGCGTCCGCGAGCACCAGCATCGCGTCCTTGCCGCCCAGCTCCACCGTCACCTCCTTCTCGCGCGAGACGCATTCGCGCGCCACCACGCGCCCCACCGCGGGCGAGCCCGTGAACAGGATCTTGTGCACCGGCGAGCGCGCCAGCGCCACGCCCACGTCGGCTTCGCCGTGGGCGATCCGCACGAGCCCCTCCGGCACGCCCGCGCGCGCGATCACGCGCGCGATGCGCTCTCCCGCGAGGCTCGCGCGCGCGGCGGGCTTGAACGCCACGCCGTTGCCCGCCAGCAGCGCGCCCGCGATCTGGCCGAGCGGCTGCGCGAACGGAGCGCTGCCCGCGCCGATCACGCCGACCACGCCGTAGGGCTCGTACGCGATGCGCGCGCGCTTCGCGAGCGACAGCGAGCGGCTCATCGCGACGCGCCGCCCGCCGAGCACCTTCGCGCCGTCCTCCGCGATCCAGATGAGCGCGTCGATCGCCGCCAGCAGCTCGAGCGCCGCCACCTCCGCGCGCGGGCGGCCCTGCTCGCGCACGAGACAGTCCTGCAGCTCGTCGAAGTCGTCGACCACCGCCTGCGCCATGCCGCGCATGTAGCGCGCGCGGTCCTGCACGCGAAGCAGCGCCCACAGCGGCTGCACCTTGGCGCTCGCCGCGACCACCTCCTCGACGCGTTCGGGCGCGGTCAGCGGAACGCTGCCGAGCGACTCGCCGGTCGCGGGGTTGCGCGACAGGAGCTCGCCCGCGCGCGCGGCGGGGGCGTCCGTGCCGGTGCTCGTAGGCGTGCCCACGGCCCGATTATCGCGGGCGCCTCGCGCGCCGGATCTGCTCGAGCCGCTCGGCCAGGCGCGCCTCGGCCTCGCCGGGCTCGTAGAAGCGCGTTCCGGCCACGCCCTGCGGGAGCAGCTCCTGGGGCGAGAGGTGGCCGGGATGCGAATGCGGGTTGTCGTAGCCGCCGCGCTCCTGGCCCGGCCGCGGCCCCGAGCGCAGCCACCCGGGCACCGGCGCCGCGCCGTGCTCGCGCACGTGCTCCTGCGCCGCCGACAGCGCGCGGCCCGCCGCGTCGGACTTCGGCGCGAGCGCCAGGTAGATCGCGGCCTGCGCGAGCGCGAAGCGCGACTCCGGCATGCCCACGTGCTCGACCGCGGCCGCCGCCGCGGTCGCCACCGTGAGCGCCGCGGGGTCCGCGT
This sequence comes from uncultured Solirubrobacteraceae bacterium, assembly GCA_963813685.1. GTDB lineage: Bacteria > Actinomycetota > Thermoleophilia > Solirubrobacterales > Solirubrobacteraceae > Palsa-744. The sequence continues at coordinate 2,708 of CAWEZQ010000009.1, read as the reverse complement.
TGCCGATGTCCTCGGAGGCGAGGATCACCATGCGCCGCACGATGAACCGCGGGTCCTCGCCGCCCTCGAGCATCACCGCCAGGTAGTACAGCGACGCGTCCGGATCCGAGCCGCGCGTGGCCTTGATCCACGCGGAGATGTAGTCGTAGTGGCGGTCGCCGCCCTTGTCGTACAGCACCGCCCTGCGCTGCAGCGCGTCCTCGGCCCGCTCCACCGTGACGCTGCGCTCGCCCAGCTCGCCCGCGGTTGCGAGCGCCAGCTCGAGCGCGTTCAGCGCGGTGCGCGCGTCGCCTTCGCTGCGCGCCGCGAGGAACGCGAGCGCGTCCGCGTCGATCGAGGGCGCCGTCGCCTCCGCGCCCTCGGAGAGCAGCGCCGCGGCGCGGCGCAGCACCTCGCCGACCTCCTCGCCGGTGAGCGCGCCGAGCGCGTAGACGCGCATTCGCGAGAGCAGCGCGCCGATCACCTCGAACGCGGGGTTCTCGGTGGTCGCGCCGATCAGCGTGATCACCCCCTCCTCGACCGCCGGCAGAAGCGCGTCCTGCTGAGCCTTGTTGAAGCGGTGGATCTCGTCGAGGAACAGAACCGTCGCGCCGGTGCCCGTCGCGCGCCGGTGCTGCGCGCGCTCGATCACCGCGCGCACCTCCGGGCGGCCGGCCTCCACCGCGCTCAGCTCCTCGAACGCCGCGCTCGATCGTTCGGCGACCATGCGCGCGAGCGTCGTCTTCCCCGAGCCCGGCGGCCCGTACAGAACCATCGAGTGGGGCCGGCCCAGGTCGATCGCGGTGCGCAGCGCAGAGCCCTCTCCCAGCAGGTGGCGCTGGCCCACGAACTCCTCGAGACCGCGCGGGCGCACCCGCGCCGCCAGCGGGCGATCGGCCGCCGCGAGCGACGCGTCCTCGGCGCGCTGGCGCCGCGAGCTCGCCCCGGACTGTCCGCTTGTCGATTCGGGGTCGAAAAGCGTGTTCATCGGGCTTAGTATCCCTCGGGAGGGAGAGCAGGCATGGGTGCAACTCGAGTGGCGCGCGCGCCACATGTGGGAAAACCTTCGGCCCCGGGTAGGAGATTTCCGGGCGCCCGGTGGAGGGTGCCCCGTTGAAGGCGTCGAACTTGTACATTTGCGTGCCTAGCCTTGTTCGCATCGTGCCCCTGTCCGTCCAGGCCGTCCCCCCGCGGGAGCCGGAGACGCTGTGAGCACAGGGGCCGCTGAGGTCATCTCCGCGCCCGGCGCGGGCCTCGACTTTCTCGACGTCGGCGGAGACATCGCAGCGCGCTCTCCCGCCCAGCTGTTCTGGCGGCGGCTGCGCCAGGACCGCGTGGCGATCGTCTCGCTGGGCTTCATCGTCTTCTTGATCGTGATCGCGGTCGCGGCGCCGCTGGTCGTGGAAATCCTCGGCCTGCCGGGCCCCAACGTGCAGAACCTCAACCTCACCGACTCGTTCGGCTCGCCGCTCGGCCCGACCGCCGCTCACCCGTTCGGGGTGGACCAGCTCGGCGAGGACGTGCTCTCGCGCGTTATCTACGGCGCGCGCGTGTCGCTCGAGGTGGGGATCATCGGCACCGGCATCTCCACGGTCATCGGCGTGATCGTGGGCATGCTCGCGGGCTTCTACCGCGGCTGGGTTGACACGGCGCTCTCGCGCCTGATCGACGTGGTGCTCTCCATCCCCGCGCTGCTGCTCGGCCTCGGCATCGGCGCGGCATGCTCGGTGCACCCGTGCATCGCCGGCCTGATCCAGCCCGGGCTGCCGGTGGTGATCTTCCTCATCTCGCTCGCCACCTGGCCGTACATGGCGCGCATCGTGCGCGGCCTGGTGCTGTCGTTGCGCGAGCGCGAGTTCGTCGAGGCCTCGCGTGCGATGGGCGCGTCGGGCGGTCGGATCATGTTCCGCGAGATCCTGCCCAACCTGGCCGCGCCGATCCTCGTGTACGCGAGCCTGCAGATCCCGCTCAACATCCTCTACGAGGCGGCGCTCTCGTTCCTGGGCGTGGGGATTCGCCCACCGACCGCCAGCTGGGGACAGATGATCTCCTCGGCCACGCCGATCTTCGCCACCGCCTGGTGGTACATGGTCTTCCCAGGCGCCGCGCTGCTGCTCACGGTGCTGGCCTTCAACTTGCTGGGTGACGGGCTGAGAGACGCCCTGAACCCCAGGACCGCCCGATGACGGGCTATCGAAACACAACACAGCACAGGAGGCGACTCAATGAGGTCGACTAAGACGGTCGCGGCCGCCGCGATCGCAGTTCTGCTGGGCCTGGTCATCGCGGCCTGCGGCTCAAGCAGCTCGAACAACTCGAGCTCAAGCAGCTCGGGCGGCTCGAGTGGCGCGGGCGCGGGCGAAAGCGCCGTCAGCACGGGCGGGTTCCAGAGCCCGACCACCGAGTCGCTCACGGGCGGCAAACGTGGTGGGACCCTGCAGGTGCTCGACGAAACGGACTTCGAACACATCGATCCGGGGATCGCCTACTACTCGCTGGACTACGAGGTCGTGTTCGCCACACAGCGCCCGCTGTACTCGAACAAGCCCAACACGGCCACCGAAGCGACCCCCGACATCGCCGCGGCGCCGCCGGAAATCTCTCCCGACAACAAGACGATCAAGGTCAAGTTGAAGGAAGGCATCAAGTTCAGCCCGCCGGTCAACCGCGAAGTCACCTCCGAAGACGTCGCCTACGCGATCGAGCGCGGCGCCAACCCGAACGTGGCA
>CAWEZQ010000008.1:0-54963 GCA_963813685.1 uncultured Solirubrobacteraceae bacterium | reverse complement strand
CTGGCGTAGCACATGTGAAGCCGGGTAACATCGGGCCCGGACGCCGCCCGCGCGGGCGTGATCGCACGTGTAGCCTGCCGCGGCGTGGATGCAGCCACGCGAGAGGACGGCCGCGAAGCTGAGCCGCGGTTCGTCTCTGCGCAGGCGAATGGACGCCGCCGCCCGGGCGCCCTCTCGCGGGTGCGCGGCGTGCTTCGCCTCGTCGGCTACAACGGCGCGCTCTCGCGCCTGATGGGCGCCTTCCTGGTGATCACGCTCGCCGAGTACGGCGAGTGGATCACGCTGCTCATCTACGCGTACAAGCACGGTGGCACCTCCGAGGCGGGGCTGGTGGCGATCGCGCAGCTGCTGCCGTCGATCGTGCTGGCGCCGATCATGGCCGCGCGTGGCGCGCGCCTGGGCGTGGCGCGCCTGCTGGCCGCCTGCTACCTGGTGGCCACCTTGATGCTGGCCGCGTGCGCCGCCGCGATCCTGCTGAACGCGCCGCCGATCCTGGTGTACGCGGCCGCCGTCGGCTTCACCGTGCCGCTCGGCGTGAGCGCGCCGCTTCACAACGTCCTGGTTCCGCTCGTGGTGCGCCACCCCGACGAGCTCACCGCCGGCAACGTCGCGAGCGGGTGGTGCAAAGGCGTGGGGGCCCTCGCCGGCCCGCTGCTGGCCGGGCTGATGATCGACGCGCAGGGCCCCGGGCTCGCGTGCCTGGTGCTCGCCGGGCTGTGCGTGCTCACGCCGTGGCTCGCTCGCGTTCGCCCGTTGCGCGCGGCCGCCCACGGCGACGAGCACTCGGGGATCGCGCAGGTGGCGCGGGCGGCGCGCGTGATCGCGTCGCTCCCCAACACGCGCGCGCTGATGGCATATCGCGCGGGGGCGGCCGCGATCGAGGGCGCGATCAGCCTGCTCGTGGTGCTGATCGCGATAAGGATCCTGCTCATCGGCCCGGCTGCCGCCGGATATCTGAGCGGGGCCTTCGGCGTCGGCGGGCTGATCGGCGCGGGCTCGGCGGTGCTGCTCGTGGGGAGGCGCCTGGCGCTGCCGCTCGTGGCGTCGGCGCTGATCGGAGCCGCCGCGCTCGCGTTGCTGACCCTCGCCGGCACCGTGGCGGTCGCGGTGCTGCTGCTCGTCGTCATCGGTGGCGCGCGCTCGGTGCAGTCGGTCGCGTCGCAGACGCTGCTGCAGCGCTCGACGCCGCTCGACGTGATCGTGTGCGCGTTCGTGCTGATCGAGTCGGTGCGCGACGCGGGGCTCGCGTTCGGCTCGCTCGATCGTGCCGCTGCTCGTCGGCGCGGGCGGCACCGACGCGGCGTTCCTCGGCGTCGCCTCGCTCGCGCCGCTCGCCGTGCTCCTGACGGTGCGGCGCATCCGCCACATCGACAGGGCCGCGAGCATCCCGGTGGTCGAGATGGGCGTGCTGCGCAACCTCGGGATCTTCACCGCGCTGCCCGGCGCGCCGCTCGAAACGCTCGCCAACAACGCCTCCTACCGCACGTTCCCCGCGGGCAGCGCCGTGGTCCGGGAGGGGCAGGAGGGCGACCGCTATTACGCCATCACCGACGGCACCGTGGTGGTCACCAAAGGCGCCGAGGCGATCCGCCAGATGGGTCGCGGCGACGGGTTCGGCGAGATAGCGCTGCTGCACCCGGTCAAGCGCACCGCCACGGTGACCGCGGTCACCTCCACGACCGTGCTGAGCGTCGGGCGCGACGCATTCCTCGCGGCGCTGAACACGCACGCACGCGTGCGCGAGGACGCGGGAGCGGTGGCGACGGCGCTGCTCGCGGAGGCCACACCCCCGGCGCCCTGATCAAACAAAACACCCCCGTCACGATCACCGGCTGCAACGCCGTCGCCCCCTACAAAACCACCCGCAAACAGAAACTCGCCAAAGCCCTCAAACACTGCCGCACCACCTACAAGCACAACCACGCAAAAAGACAAGCCTGCGAACACAAAGCCCGCCACACCTACGCCACCAAAGCCCGCAACCGCACCCACCGGATCCGGTGAGGCCGTCCTACGCCTGGGCGCCGGCGCTCCGCGGGTGCCAGATGATCTCCCACAGGTGCCCGTCGGGGTCGCGGAAGTAGCCGGAGTAGATGCCCCACGGGCGATCGTGCGCCCGGTCGGTCAGCGTCGCGCCGGCGGCGGCCGCCTGTGCCAGCACCGCATCGACCTCCTCCCGGCTCGACACCAGCTGGCCGATGCTGAACTCGCCCGTCTTGGCTTCGGCGAAGTCCACCTTGGCGTCCTTCGCGAGCTCGCTGCGCGGATACAGAGACAGCAGCTGCCCTCCACGCAGCTCGAACAGTGCGATCGCCCCGGCAGGCGTCTCGTCGTCGCCCGTGTGCTCCGTCCCGAGCACGCCGCGCGACTCGAGCCCGAGGCCGTCCCGGTAGAACGCGTGCGCCCGATCGAGGTCGGCCACCGCCAACGTGATCACGTCGATACGCGATTCCATGTTCACCCTCCTCTCGCCCGTCCTCGGGGACGCTCAGGATGCAGTGTCCGGGGGAAAGGCTACGAAGGATCGGGCGTGGCGCGGTAGTGCTCGCGCCAGATCAGGCGGTACACGGGGATCCACCGCGGGATCCTGTTGACGATCGGCAGGAACGGGATGCAGATGAACGCGAGGCTGAGGATGGCCATGATGAGCATCACCTGGAGATCCGCGTTGGGCGATGAGCTGATCGGTTCGACCTGGTACCAGAGCGTGTACAGCCACAGCCAGGTCTGGCCCGGGTAGGAGCCGGTCTCGTTCATCATCCCCCACTGCTCGCCCAGCAGGTGCTCCTGTTCCGCGCGTTCGCCCAGCAGGCCCCCGTCTGCCATCAGCAGCAGCGGCTTGGTGTAGTCGGTCTGGAAGAACTGGTCGCTCGTCAGCAGCGCGCCGTCGAGCCCGCCGGCCTGGGCCGTCCTCAACAGGCCCGCCATCATCGCCGGGACCGGCCCCGCGTCGCCGGTGGGGCGCACCGTGACTGTCCCATCCGCTTCATTCGCGCTCACCGTCGGAGGCGGCGCCTTGTGTTCTTCCGCGGCCGCTTCATATTCTTCGAGCGGCTTCGCGTAGGCTTCGCCCCAGGCCGCTTTCCGCGCGTCCGGGGCCGCCACATATTCGCTCACCGCGGCCTGCAGAGCCGGGTCGGCGGTGACCGTGCGAAGCGGCCCGATCACGTAGTCCTCGGCCGTGTCGATCGGATGGCTCACGCCCAGCCATCGCTGGGGGTGCAGGACGAAGAAGTGCTGGACGCCGCCGCTCGAGTGGTTGTAGGGCGGGCCGTATTCCGCCGTGTCGCTGGTGCCGTTCAGCTCCGCCGTGGCGGTGGCCACGAAGTTGATCGGCTGCGCGCGCGACCACTGGGCGACCGTCGAGGGCTTCTCGTCGGGCGATGAGAACAGGATCGTGAGCAGCACGGCGATCAGCGTCACCACGCCGACCGCGATCACGAGCTCCTTGATCAGGTCATACGGCGCGTAGGCGCCGCGCCACGGCCGCGTGTCGTCGGCTCCCGCGAGTCTCACAGCCGCTTCTCGACCTCGAAGGGCGGAACGACCCCGTGGCGGCGCACGAGCAGCACGTGGGCGGCCACGAGCGCGACCACCGCGATCGGCAGGAGCAGGATGTGGAAGCTGTACATCTGGCCGAAGTTGGTGAGGTTGAAGAACGCGCCGATACCCACCGAGTTCATCGCGTCCTTCGCCTGGGTGGAGATCCACTGCGCATCGAAGTTCTGCTGCGACACGTAGCCGGTGAGCGCGCACGGGACCGCCACGAGGAACGTGACCGCCCCCGACATCCACACGCGGCTGCGCCCGCCGCGCCACGCCGCCATCCAGTACTTGCCCCACAGGTGCACGACCACCACGAAGAAGAACAGCTCGACCGACCACAGGTGAATCGAGTTGAAGAAGTGGCCGATGCCCGTGTAGTGCCACCACGCGGGGCCCTTCAGCGAGAGGATCACCCCCGAGCCGATGATCACGATCAGCGACGCGATGCTCGCGACCCCGAACACGTAGATCCACGAGGCCACGTAGGTCGGCTGGCCGTCGGGCAGGAGCTTCTCGGGCGGCAGCGTCGCGACCGCGCGTTCACGGGTGCGCGTCGTCCAGGAGCCGTTGTGGCCCGTGCCGGCGGGCCCCGTGGAGGCGGGGCGGCTCACGGCGCGCTGCCACTCGGCTGCGCTGCCCCTTCGCGCGCGTCCCGGCGCGCGGCGGCCCGGCGCCCCGCGCCCGGGAACGGCAGGAGGATCGCCGCGGCGAACACGATCAGCATCAGGGCGATCGCCACGACGTTGGCGACCGACAGGTGGATGAAGTGCCAGTCGACGGTGTGCGCCGGGTGGTTCAGGTTGAAGACCGCCGCCAGCATGCCCGCGAATATTTATCCATGCGGCAAGCGGCGCCCATCGGATGTCTCCGCAGACTCGTTGCGGAAAGTCCGCGCGCGCTTTGAGGGTCTCTACGGTGTTTCCAGCTCCCCGGCGAGCGCGCCCGTCGCGTCAACCGCCGGCCAGCTGCGCCATCCCCACGACCAGCGGGCGGACCAGCGGCGGAGCATGAGGGATCGTGTCGCGCTGCACGTCCGCGACCTCGAACCCCGCCTCGCGGATCCCGTCGAGCGTGCGACGGTTGCAGTGGCAGCCGCACAGCAGGCGCGTGTTGATCGGAAGCAGCCGGTCCTGCCAGCGCGCGAGCCGCTCGTCCTCCGCGCGCACGTGCTCCATGAACAGCAGCCGGCCGCCGGGTCGCAGCACGCGGCGCAGCTCGCGAAGCGCCCGCGGCTGGTCGTCCACCGTGCACAGAACGAGCGTCGAGACCGCCACGTCGAAGCTCGCGTCCTCGAACGGCAGATCCTCCGCCGGAGCCTGCAGGAGCTTCGCATCCGGGCGCCGTTCGGCGATCCTGCGCTGCAGGCGGCTCACCATCGGAGCCTCGGGCTCCGTGACCGTGAGGCTGCGCACCTGCTGCCCGTACAGCGCCAGGTTCGCGCCCGTGCCGCCGCCGATCTCGAGCACGTCGCCGCGCGCGCTCGCAAGCAGGGCCGCGCGGTGGGCCGCGAGCCCGGCGCGTTCGCTTCTGGCCATCATCCGGTCGTACGCGCCGGCGAATACCCGTCCCCAGATGCTCATCTCAAGCCTCCTGTCGCGCTGCTCAACCGAGATCACCATATGCGCCGGGAGTCCGACGCGCGTGCCCGCGCCGTCCGAGCAGCGGCGTACCGTGCGCCCATGGTGTTCGAAGAACGCGCGCTGATCGCCTCGGAGGAGATCACGCACGTGCACACAGGCGAGGAGATCGCGAAGGCCGGCTGGACCGTGGTTGACGGCCATGCGCTCTACAGGGACGGCGAGCGCGTGGGCGTGGTGGACCGGATCATCCGCGGCGCACGCGGGCGGCGCGTGGTCGAGTATTTCGGCACCGACCTCGCGCTGGGCTGAGCGCCGGCCCCTCCGCCTCAGCTCGCGTCGAGCGCGTGCTCGCGCATGCGCCTGCGGCCGAGCATCGCGATCCACCACAGCGCCGCCAGCACGATCCCGAGCGGCAGCAGCGCCGCCGCCGCGAGCACCACGATCGCGATCGCCGCGTCGAGGATCTGCGCGGCGTCGCGCGCGGCGCCCGTCGGCGTGAGGTCGCTCGAGCCCGTGCTCGCGCCCGCGCCGTTTTCGGGTGCGATCGACAGCGCGAGGCTCGTGTAGTCGATGCGCGATCTCAGCGCGCGGAGCGAGCCCTCGAGATGCGCGATACGGGCTTCCACCGCGCGCAGGCGCCCGCGCAGTTCGGCGGCGCGCGCTTCTTCGCTCGCCGAAGCGATCTGCTTGAGCAGGCTGCTGCGCTGCGCGCGCTCGTCGCCCAGCGAGCGCTGCAGCGAGCCGAGCTGTTCGGTCACGTCGTTGGTCGTGTTGGTCTCCGAGCGCACGTGGCCGAGGTGCGAGAGCGCCGCGATCGCGCCCGACAGGTTGCCCGAGGGCACGCGCACGTCGAACGTCGCGCCGCCCTGGGCGGAGCCCGAGCCCTGCGCGGAGCCGGGTCCCGAGCTCACGCTCGACTCGCGCACATAGCCGCCGAACGCGCTCACCAGCGAGAACACGCGCTGCGCGGCCGACTGGATCGCGCTGCCCGCCACTCCCAGTTCGAGCGTCGCCGTGCGTTCCACCCGGCGCGCCGCCGCGCCGGCGCCGGACGCGGCCGCCGAGCCACCCGCCGCCGAGCTCTGAGCGGGTGCTTCGCTCGCCGTCACCGCCGGCACCGAGATGCTCCCGGACGTTGGTTTGGAGGCATGCCTGCGCGCCGTGCCCGCGGCAGAGCCGCTCAGAGCCGCGGCGCCCCCGTCCGCTTCCGTCGCACCCGGCGCGCGATGCGCATGGGAGCTCAGCGCGAGCGGCACGGCGACCGCCGCCAGCACCACGAGGAGGGCCGCCGCCACCAGCGCGGGGCTCCGCAGGATGCGGCGTCGCGTGCGGCGCCCCCGGCGCTCGCGGCGGAAGCCCTGCGCGGCGCGCGCGTCGAGCGCCTGCGCGAACTCCTCGCTCGGCTCGGCGCGCAGCTCGCGAAGCGCCTGCGCGAGCTCCGCGGCCGTCATGCCGGTGCTCTCATGCCTGCTCATCGCATGCCTTCCTCAGCTTCGTGATGGTCCGGTGCAGCAGCGTGCCCGCGTTGGACTCGCTCACCCGCAGCACGCGCGCTATCTCCGCGTTGCTGAGGCCCGCGTGGAACTTGAGCGCCACCAGCTCGCGCTCGCGCGGCTCGAGCGTGGCGAGCGCCGCCTGCACCGTTGCGCGCCGCACCGCCCCCTCCGCCTCGTCCGCGCCCGGCGCGGGCGCGACGCGCTCCTCCTCCAGCGGAGCGCTGCGCGCGCGGCGGCGAAGCTCATCGAGCGCCGCGTTGCGCACGATCCCGAACAGCCACGCGCGTTCGCTGCCGCGCCGCACGTTGAACAGGCGCCGCCTGCGAAACGCGCGTTCGAAGGAGAGCGCGGTCACTTCCTCGGCGAGGCCGCGGTCGCGCAGCACGCTCGCCGCGTACGCGTACACGTCGTCGCGGCACGCCGCGTACAGCCGCTCGAGCCTCGTGTGGGCCGAGTCCACGCCGCCCGGTGCGCGAAGCGTCGAGGTCAATGTCGCAGCCACACCTTAACTACGGCGCTCGCGCCGATCCATCACATGTCCGGGGCGATCCCGGGCCCGCGCTTCCCGGCGCCGCCGCGCGGCGCAGCGCGCGCGCCGTTCGCGGATATCGGATATCTGTTAGGATATCGCGCCGATGACGGCTTCCCGCAACGCGCCCCCCGGCGGCGCGGCGCGCCAGCGCCAAGCGCCGCAATCAAAAGAGACCGCCCTGTTCGTGCGCCTGCCCGCCGAGCCCGCGCGGCGCCTGGACCAGGCGGCCGCTGCTCTGCCGGCGCGCAAGAAGGACCTCGTGGCGGGGCTGCTCGAGCGCTACGTCGACCCCGACACGCCTGACGGCCTCGAGAGGCTGCGCGCGCTCGCCGCGCCCGCGTCGCCGCGCCGCGTCACGATCGACCTGCAGGAGCCCGGCGTGACCGTGGGACGGCACTCCTTCCAGCCCGCTCCCGCGCCCGAGGTGCTGAGCGCCGCGCAGGCAGCCGAGCTGCTCGCGGTGGACGAGCGCGCGATCGTGGCGCTCGCGGAGCAGCGCGAGCTGCCGGGGCGCAAGATCGCGGGCGAGTGGCGCTTCGCGCGCGCCGCGCTGCTGCAGTGGCTGTCGGCCTCGCCGCGAACGAGGGCGCGCGCATGAGCCCGCCCGAGCGTTACGAGACGCTGCTCTACGCGACCGACGGCCCCGTCGCGACGATCACGCTGAACCGCCCCGAGCGGCTCAACACGATCGTGCCTCCGATGCCCGACGAGGTCGAGCACGCGGTGTACGCGGCCACGCGCGACGAGCACGTGAAGGTGCTCGTGCTGCGCGGCGCCGGCCGCGCGTTCTGCGCCGGCTATGACTTCGGCGGCGGCTTCAAGCACTGGGGCGAGGCGCTCGAAACCGACGGGCGCTGGGACCCCGGCAAGGACTTCGTCGCCGCCACCGCGCCGCAGCTCGCGCCCACGCAGAAGCTGATGAGCATCTGGCGCTGCCCCAAGCCCGTGATCGCGCAGGTGCACGGCTGGTGCGTGGGCGGCGGCAGCGACTTCGCGCTGTGCGCTGACCTCGTGGTGGCGAGCGAGGACGCCGTCATCGGCACCCCCTACAGCCGCATGTGGGGCGCCTACCTGTCGGGCATGTGGATCTACCGGCTGGGTCTCGCGCGCGCCAAGGAACACGCGCTGCTCGGCACGCCGCTGAGCGGCGCCGAGGCCGCGCGGGTGGAGCTGATCAACCGCGCGGTTCCGTTCGCGCAGCTCGAGAGCACGGTGGCGGCGCTCGCGCGCGAGCTCGCGCAGATCCCCTCCTCGCAGCTCGCCGCGATGAAGCTCGTGGTCAACCACGCGTACGAGAACATGGGCATCGCCTCCACGCAGGTGCTCGGGCCGATCCTCGACGGGCTCATGCGCAACACGCCCGACGCGCTCGAGTTCATCAGGCGCGCGGACAGCGAGGGGGTGCGAGCGGCCGTGCAGGAGCGCGACGGCCCGTTCGGCGACTACAGCCAGGCGCCGCCCGAGCGCAGGCCCGACCCGCGCAACGAAATCATCCCCTGAGCGCCGCGCGCGAGGCTCGCGCTCACGGCGGGCCGCCGCCGAAGCCCGGCAGCACCGGGCGCTGCGGTTCGGTGGCCGCGATCTGCTGCTCGCGCCAGCTCACCGAGAACGCCCCCGCGGGAGACGGCGCCGTGGGGCTCGCCGCGATCACGCCGTTCGTCGCGTGCGCCTGCTGCTGGCCCGCGCTCTCGCCTCCTCGCACGAGCTTCGAGCTGAACGTGCTCTGGCGCAGTTCCAGCGGGCCCGAGGACCACAGCGCATCGGCGACCGCGCCGGTGTGCCCCTGCGCGGTGGCCGTCGCGCTGGTGAACGCGGCGGTGCCGAAGTTCGCCAGCGGCAGCGTGCGGCAGCCGTGCGTGAAGCACAGCGACGGCGCCTCCACGATCCAGTCGGCCGAGGAGGCGTCGATGCTCGCCACGCGCTGCGTGTGCGAGAAGCGAGCGCCCGTCGTGAGGTCGCGGATGCGCAGCGTGGCGTCGCGGCCGCGCACCGTCACCGACGCCGCGACCATGTCCCCCGGCCGCGCCTGCAGCGGGACCGCGACCGGCCCCGCCGGCAGCAGCTCGTACCACACGTCGTAGATCGCCGTTCCCGAGCGCGCGCAGTCGGCGTCGGTGCCGATCTGCTCGAGCGCGTTCGCGCTTTCGCTGTAGCCGCCGAGGCCCACCCACACCGCCGAGTAGCTTTCGTGCCCCGCCGCGCAGGTCGCGCCCGGCTGCACCCACGTGCCCGACACGCTGCTGAAGTCAGCGCCGCTCGAGGGCGCGCGGAGCGCCACGTAGCCGGCCCAGTTGCTCGAGATCGTGGCCGCGCCCGCGCTCGCCGGCAGCACGCCCGCGCACAGCGCCGCGCACGCGATCGCGCGCACGCCCGCGCGGCGGACGGTGGTGCGGGGAGGGCTCACGTTGAGAGCATCGGCGGCAACGCTGAAGAGTTGATATCGCCCAGATAAGCAGAGCCTGTGAAGCGCCGGGCCGGGTGTCTCCGTGGAGGCGCGCCGGGGCGCCGGAGCCCGTCGGCGCGGGGGCTAGAGCGCCGAGCGCTCCGGTGTGCCGAGCGTCTCGCCCACCAGCGTGCGGCGTCCTTCATCCGTCCACAGCACCTGCTCGCGCCCCGGCCCGACGCCCACCAGGCCCACCGGCGTGCCGAGATGCTCGGAGATGAAGTCGAGGTATTCGCGCGCCGCCTCCGGCAGGTCGGACTCGCTGCGGCACTCGCCCAGGTCCTCCTTCCAGCCCTGCAGCTCGGTGAGCTCCGCGGTGGTGTGGTGCAGCACCGTCTGGTGGTAGGGGAAGTCGTCGAACATCGCGTCTTCCGCGCCGCGGTAGCGAGTGCACACGGACACGCGATCGAGGCCCGAGAGCACGTCGAGCTTCGTCACCGCGAGCGCCGTCATCGTGTTCAGGCGCGCCGCGTAGCGCAGCGCCACCAGGTCGAGCCAGCCAGTGCGGCGCGGGCGCCCCGTGGTCGTGCCGAACTCGCCGCCGCGGCGGCGGATCGTCTCGCCCATCTCGCCGTGCAGCTCGCTCGGGAACGGCCCCGCGCCCACGCGCGTGGTGTACGCCTTCGCGATCCCCCACACCTCGTCGATCGCCTTCGGGCCGATGCCCGTGCCGACCGTCGCCGCGCCCGCGAGCGGGTTCGATGAGGTCACGAACGGATACGTGCCGTGGTCGATGTCGAGCATCGCCCCCTGCGCGCCCTCGAGCAGCACGTTCTTGCCCGACTCCAGCAGCTCCCACATCAGCTTCGAGGTGTCCGCGATGTGCTGCTCGAGGCGGTGGCCGAACGTGAGGTATTCCTCGGTCATCGCGTGCAGGTCGAGCGCGGGGTCCTTCTCGAACGGGCGCAGCGACAGGCGCTTGGGCTCCATCGCCGCGACGATCTTCTTCTTCAGGATCTTCTCGTCGAGCAGGTCCTGCACGCGGATCCCGAGGCGCGCCGCCTTGTCGGCGTAGCACGGCCCGATGCCGCGCCGCGTGGTGCCGATCTGCAGCTTGCCCAGGCGCGCCTCGCCCGCCGAGTCGAGCAGCAGGTGGTAGGGCATGATCAGGTGCGCGTTCGCCGAGATGCGAAGCCCGCCCACGTCCACGCGCTGCGCGCGCAGCCCGTCGAGCTCCTCGATCAGCACGCGCGGGTCGATCACCACGCCGTTGCCGATCACGCAGCACTTGCCCGGATACAGGATCCCCGAGGGGATCAGGTGCAGCTTCCACTCGCGATCGCCGCGCACGATCGTGTGGCCGGCGTTGTTGCCGCCCTGGAAGCGCACCACCGCGTCCGCGCGCTCGGCGAGCAGGTCGGTCACCTTGCCCTTGCCCTCGTCGCCCCACTGGGCGCCCACGATCACCATGCCTGGCATCAACAGGTGAGTTTAGAGTCGCTCAGCCGGCGCGGTACTCGCGGCGGCGGTCATCGCCGTACAGCGCGACCGGGTCGCCGCAGATCTCGACCAGCCGCGAGACCGTGCGCGCGCCGAGCCGCTCGTCGAGCTCGTCGGGCATCACGTTGGTGGTGGCCACGATCGCGCGCTCCGCCTCGTAGCGGGCGTTGACGATCGAGTAGAGCTGCTCCAGCACCCAGTCCGTGCGGTTCTCCGCGCCGAGGTCGTCGATGTGCAGCAGGTCCACCGCGCTCAGCCGGTCGAGCAGGTCCAGCAGGCCCCCCTCCGACTCGATCGAGCCGCGTAGCAGGTTGAGCAGCCGCGGCAGCGAGTAGATCGCCACCGAGCGGCCCGCGTCGAGTGCCGCGCGCGAGACGATCATCGCGAGCGTGGTCTTGCCGGTGCCCACGTCGCCCTGGATCCACAGGCCGCGGCCCGCGTCGAGGTTGCGCTCGATGTCGTTCACGTAGCGGCGCACCTGGCGGATCTGCTCCGGCGCCACCCGCGCGATGTCGCTCACCGGCGGGCGGTCGAAGGACACGCCGCGGTAGCGGCGCGGGATGCGCCCCGCAAGGCTGCGCGTGCGCGCGCCCGCGATGCGCGCAGCGCGGCACCCGCAGTCCACCGCGGTGTTGCTCTCCTCGTCGATCACGAAGCCGCTCCCGTCGCAGCGGCCCAGCGGGCACCGCTCCCCGCCGGGCGTGCCGCGGCGCACCACCAGCGGGCCGTCGAGCTCCTCGCGGGGGTCGAGCGCGCTCACTGCGAGTAGCGCTCGCCCGCGTAGTTCATGAACCTCGGGTATTCCTTCTGGAAGGTCAGCACCACGTCGCCCGTCGCGCCGTTGCGGTGCTTCGCGATGATCAGGTCGGCCTCGCCCGGGCGCTCGGAGTTCTCTTTCTCGTAGTAGTCGTCGCGGTAGATGAACATCACGAGGTCCGCGTCCTGCTCGAGGTTCCCGCTCTCGCGCAGGTCCGAGAGCTGCGGGCGCTTGGGCGAGCGCTGCTCCACCGCGCGGCTCAGCTGCGAGAGCGCGATCACCGGCACTCCCAGCTCGCGCGCCAGGATCTTCAGGCCGCGGCTCAGCTCGCCGATCGCGGTCACGCGGCTGTCGTAGCGGCTGTCGGTGCGCATCAGCTGCAGGTAGTCGACGATGATCAGCCCCAGCCCGCCCTCGAATTTGGTGTGCAGCCGGCGCGCCTTCGCGCGGATCTCGAGCATGCCCACGTCGCTCGAGTCGTCCACCCACAGCGGCGCCGCCGCGAGCCGCTGGCTCGCCGAGAGGATCTTCGGCCAGCGCTGCTCCGCCACCCGCCCCTTGCGCAGCTCCTCGCCCTTGATGCGCGCCTGGGAGGCCACGAAGCGCTGCGCCAGCTCGGCCTCCGCCATCTCCAGCGAGAACAGCGCCACGGGCTTGCCGTGGTCCACCGCCGCGTTCTCCGCGATGTTGCACACGAGCGCGCTCTTGCCCATCGCGGGGCGCGCCGCGATGATGATCAGGTTGCCAGGCTGGAAGCCGCCGGTGATCTCGTCGAGGTCCCTGTAGCCCGACGGCGTGCCCGTCAGCGAGGTGCCTTCGAGCGACAGGCGGTGCAGCTTGTCGAGCTCGTCGTGGAGCACGTCCTCGATCGAGCGGAAGTCCTGCTGGCGGTCGTCGCGCGCCACCTCCAGCATCGTCTTCTCGGCCTGCTCCACGAGCTCGCGCGGCGGCGCCTCGTGCCCCAGCACGCTCTCCTGTATCTCGTAGGAGGCCTTCAGCAGCTTGCGCAGCAGCGCGGTCTCGCGCACGATCTGCGCGTAGCGGCGCGCGTGCCCCGCCGCCGGCACGAGCCCCGAGAGTTCGTCCACCGCCGAGGCGCCGCCGATCTGATCGAGCTTGCCCGTGCGCCTGAGCCGGTCGGTGACCGTGAGCACGTCCACCGGCTCGCTCTCCTCGTACAGCGACAGCATCGCCTCGTAGATCGTGCCGTGGTGCTCGCGGTAGAAGTCCTCGGGGCGCAGCCCCTCCTCGATCACCAGCGCGTAGAGCGAGCGGTCCGACAGGAGGATCGCCCCCAGCACCGACTGCTCGGCGTCGAGGTTGTGCGGCGGCGCGATCACCCCTGCCGGGGCGCGCGACGCTCCTCCGTTTGCTGTCGTGACGGCGCTCATGGCGATGGACGCGCCGAGTCTAGAAAGCCGCGCGCGCGCCCAAGGGGGCGCTCTCCGCTACCTCGGCAGAATTCCAGCGGGCCCGTCGCGATCGCTTGCGTGCTCATCGATCGAAGTCTCGCGCGCGCTTCGGATCGAACACGCGTTCGCAGGCAGCCGCACGCCCGG
Organism: uncultured Solirubrobacteraceae bacterium; assembly: GCA_963813685.1. Classification (GTDB taxonomy): domain Bacteria; phylum Actinomycetota; class Thermoleophilia; order Solirubrobacterales; family Solirubrobacteraceae; genus Palsa-744. The sequence goes on along the minus strand of CAWEZQ010000008.1, from coordinate 41,610 downwards.
CCGCGCCCGGCCGCGGCGCGCCGGCGCGCGCCCCTAGCTCTTCGCGACCACCATGGTCTTGATCGTGGCGGTCTCGCCCTCGGCCACCTCGACCACGACCATGTAGGTGCCGACGTTCTTGATCGGCTCCGGCAGGTGCACGTTGCGTTTGTCGATGCGCAGCCCGCGCGCTTCGCGGATCGCGCTCGCGATGTCCTGCGCGGTGACCGAGCCGAACAGGCGCCCGTCGGCGCCCGCCTGCTGCTGGATCGTGAGCACCGTGCGGTTGAGCAGGCCGATGTTCTCCTGCGCGCGTTCCACCGCTTCGCGCGCCGCCCGCTCGGCCGCCGCCTGGCGCTGGCGCACCGTTTCGATCGCGCCGCGGGTGGCAGGCTCGGCGAGCTTGCGCGGGATCAGGTAGTTGCGCAGGTAGCCCTTGGAGACGTCGACGACCGTGCCCTTCTCGCCGAGCTCCTCGACGTCCGCGAGCAGGATCGCTTCGGGCACTAGCGGTCCCGGTCGCCGCGTTCGCGGCGCGGGTTGTCGTCGCGCCCGCCCTCGTTCACGTACGGCAGCAGCGCGAGCTCGCGCGCGCGCTTGACCGCGCGCGCGATCTGCACCTGGTGGCGCCGGCACGAGCCGGTGATGCGCCGCGAGCGGATCTTGCCCTTCTCGGAGATGAACTTGCGCAGCGACGCGACGTCCTTGTAGTCGACCTGGTCGATCTTGTCGCGACAGTGCTGGCACGGCTTGCGCCGCCCGCTGCCGGGCCCGCCCTTCTTGTCACGCCGGCGAACCGGCTTGCGTCCGCGCGCCTTCGCCATCAGCGCTCACCGCCGCCGCGCGCGCGATCGAAGCTGGCTGCCGTCGGATCCACTTGTACCTCTCTGTCTGTCGCCTAGAAGGGGATGTCGTCGTCGCCGGTGCCGCCGCTGACGGGCGCGGGCTGGTAGTCGCCCTGGTCCACGGGCGTCTCGCCGCCGTCCGGAGATCCGTTGTAGGCCTGCCGATCGCCGACCGGGCCGCCTGCTCCGGAGCCTTCTTCGCGCGAGCCCAGGAACTGCACCGAGTCGGCAATGATATCGGTTGCCTGCCGTTTGCTGCCGTCCTGCGCTTCCCACTCGCGCCACTCGAGCCGGCCGTCGATCGCCACGGGCCGCCCCTTGGAGAGGTAGCGCGCCGCGTTCTCGCCCTGCGCGCCCCACACGGTCACGTCGAAGTAGTTGGGCTTGTCCTCCCATTCGCCGGTGCTGCCGTTCTTGCGCCGCGTGTTGCACGCGATGCGCAGCCGGCACACCGAGTTGCCGCTCGGCAGCGAGCGCAGCTCGGGGTCGGCGGTGAGGTTTCCTGTCATCACGACTCGGTTGATGTTGGTGGCTGCCACGGCCCAGTTCCTTTCAAGCTCGTCTTTCTCCGCGCGCCGGATCGCGGCGCGGCGCGATGTGAGCCCGCGAGAGGCTCCTGCTCCGAGTCTAGAGCGGGGTGCGGGCGCCCTGCGCGCGCGTGCGGCGCGCGATGGCGCTCATTGCGAGGATCGCTTGGCGCGCGGAGAGGTCCTGAACACCTCGTCCCAGTACGGCGCGCTGATCCCGAAGCCGCGCGTGTCGTCCTGGAAGTGGTGGCGCATGTGGCGCTCGCGCAGCATCCGCCCGACGGGGCCGCGCGGGCGGAAGTGGTGCAGGTAGTAATGCGTCATGTCGTAAACGAGGTAGCCCGCGAAGAACCCCGCGGCGAGCGCCGGCGCGTAGTGCTCGCCGAACAGCAGGTACAGCAGGCCGAAGATCGCGGCCGCGAGCGGCACGCTGACCGCCGGGGGCATCACGAGCCGCAGCGGGTCGTTGGGGTGGTCGTGGTGCACGCCGTGGATGATCCAGTGGAAGCGCGCGCCGATCCCGTCCTCGGGCTCGAAGTGGAAGACGATCCGGTGCAGCCAGTACTCGAACAGCGTCCACAGCGCGTATCCGCCCACCGCGAGCGCCGCGGTGAGGCCGAGGCTGTCCTTCGAGAGGCCCCACACGGCCATCGCGACGATGCCGGGGCCGAAGATCAGGACGGGCACGGCGGGGTGCACGCGCGAGAGCGCGTCGAGCAGGCGCGAGTCGAACATCGGCGGGGACGCACGCAGCACGTCGGTGCGCTTGGCCGTGGTCGCGTCTGCCATGTCCTCCGCAGCCCATCTCATCGTGGGCCTGATCTTATTACGGCGGGCGCCGCGGCCAGGCCCCTGCGCGGGGGCATGAGGTGGGACTTGCAAGCGAGGCCTAGGCGGGGTCGCCGACCGGCTCCGGCGGGGCCGGCGGGGCGCCCTGCTCCTCGCCGGCGCCGGGCGCGGGGGCCTGTGCGGCGGCGGGCGCGGGGGCTTGTGCGGCGGCCGGCGCGTCGTCGGCGGGGGCGGTCCGCGGAGCGGCCTGCGCGGGCGCCATGGCGGGCGCCTCGGGCACGCCGGGGCGCAGCTTGATGATGCGGAAGCGCAGGATGCCGTCGGTGATGTGAAGCGTGTGCGCGAGCTCCGCGAGCAGCGTCTTGTCGCCCACGTGGAACTGCAGCAGGTGGTATTCGCCGCTCGCGCTGCGCCGGATCGGGTACGCGAGCGGGCGCTCGCCCCAATCGTCGTGGCGCAGGAGCTCGCCCTTCGCCTTCACCGAGGCGAGGGCGTCGGCGACGATCTTGGCGCGGGCGCCCTCCTCCACGCGCGGGTCGAGCACGAGCGTGAGGTCGTATGTGGGTGCGGGCAGCGTCATGCGCTTTGCAGCGCAACAGACTAGCGGCTCTGTGCCTTCGCGCCGATGTCGGCGAGCTGCTCGTCGATCCAGTCGCCGGGGTCGCGCGAGGTCACGATCTGCACGAGCCCCTCGGCGCGGCGGCGGCGCTCGCGCTCGCCCATGGTGAGCGCCGCGTAGATCGAATCGGCGGTCTCCTGGATGTCGAACGGGTTGACCGACAGCGCGAACTCGCCGAGCTCCTCGTGGGCGCCGGTGTTCTCGGAGAGGATCGACACGCCGTCGCGCTCGTTCACGAGCGGGCCCTCCTTGGCGACCAGGTTCATCCCGTCGAACATCGCGTTGACGAGCAGCACGTCGTAGTGCTTGTAGGAGGCGATCGCCTCCTCGAGGTCGTCGCGCAGCTTCAGCTGGATCGGCATCCAGTCGGGCGTGCCGTGGCGGTGGTTGACGACCGCCACGAGCGCCTCGATCCGCTCGAGGTACTCCGCGTACTGCGGCACGTCGGTCCTCGAGGGCATCAGCTGGGCCATGAACGTGACGCGCTCCACGAACTCGGGGTGCTGCTCGAGGAACAGGTCGAAGGCGGAGAAGCCGCGCAGCACGTTCTTGGAGAGGTCCGCGCGGTCCACGCGCAGGATCAGGAAGTCGCGGCGGCGCGCGAGCAACTCGTCCTCGAAGCGTCTCACGCGCTCGCGCTGCGCGAGCAGCTTGGTGGCGCGGTGGTCGATCGGCAGCGGGTAGGCCCTGACCCACACCTCGCGCCCCTCGTAGGCCACGATGCCGCGCTCGAAGTCCACGTCGAGGCTCATCAAGTCGCGGCAGCACTGCAGGAAGTTGTGGCGGTATGAGCGCGTGTGGAAGCCGATGATGTCGTTGGCGAGCAGCCCCGCGAAGATCTCGTGGCGGATGCGCGAGGGCAGCACGCGCCACGCGTCGGGCTGCGTCCACGGGATGTGGATGAAGTGGTGCAGGAACGCGTCGGGGCGCACGCGCCGCACGAGGTCCGGGAGCGTGTACAGGTGGTAGTCGTGGACCATCACCACTGGGCTCTGCTGGCCGTCGATCTCCTCCACCACCGCCCGCGCGAGGTCCTCGTTGACGACGTTGTAGCCGAACTCGAACGCCTCGATCTCGTTGCGGCGGATGTCGGGCGCGTTGGAGAGGTCCCACAGGTAGTGCTGTATGAACCACAGCATGGGGTTGGCGAACACGTTGTAGAAGCGGTCGTAGGCGTCGGGGTCGGACACCACCAGGCGCACCTCGTACTCGCCGCCGTCGGGCGAGCGCACCGGGAACGCCCGGCCGCCGTGCTCGAGCGAGACTTCGGCGTCCTGATCGGTCATCGCGGAGGCGATCCACGTGCCGTCGCGGTGGGAGGCGATGCCGATCAGCGCGGTCACGAGGCCGCCGGAGCCGCGCTGGATCTCGCGCCCCTCGAGGAAGGTGACCGGCCCGCGGTTGCTCACCAGCACAAGCGGGGCCCGCTGTGCCGGGCGGGCGGGCCCGGTCACGCCGCCGCGAGCCCGTTGAAGATGCGCAGGTAGTCGCGCAGGTAGCGCGGCATCAGGAAGTGCTCTCGCACGTGCTCCTTGCCGCGCCGCCCGAGGTCGCGGCCGAGCTGCGGGTCGCCGATGATCTGCAGCGAGCGATCCGCGCACTCCTCCACGCTCGACACGAGGAAGCCGGTGACGCCGTCCTGGATCTGCAGCGGGATGCCGCCGACGTTGCCGCCCACGAACGGGCGGGCCTTCCAGATCGCCTCGGAGACCGTGAGCCCGAAGCCCTCGCGCGTGGACTTCTGGATCAGCACGTCGGAGTGCGACTGGAACGCGTTGACCTCGATCGCGCCGACGTTGTTGAAGTTGTTGAGGATGTGGATGTCGGGGTCGCCGTCGGCGTGCGCGATGGTGGCGTTGAAGAAGTCCCATCCCTCGGGGTCGTCGCTGGCCATCGACCCCACCAGCGCGAGCTGCACGTGGGGCATCGCTTTCTTCACCAGGCGGTAGGCGTCGATCACGCCGAGCGGGTCCTTCCACGGGTCGAAGCGCGAGACCTGGCACATCAGCGGCCGGTCCACGTCGATCCCGAACTGGCCGCATACGAAGGCGGCGTCTTCGGGCGAGAGCGCCATGTTCTTGGGCGTGAGCGGGTCGATCGCGGGCGGCACCACGTGAACCCTGCCCTTCATGCCCTTGGGCACGTAGTCGCGCATGTGGAAGAGCGAGTCGGGATACAGCTGGATGAAGGGCAGCAGCCGCTCGATCGTGCGGGGGTTGGGCGTGGACAGGTCGATGTGGCAGCGCCACACCCATCCGCGCGCCTTCTCGGGCACGAGCTGGCAGAGCGCTGCGGGCTGCGGGTCGTGGACGAGCGCCACGTCCCACCCGTCGCTGAGCTCGCGCGCGTTGATCTCGCCGAAGCGCAGCCACGTGGCCCACTGTTCCTCGTCGAGGTCCTGCGGCGCTCCCTGCAGCGCGTTGTGCATGAGCTTGGTGGCGTTGAAGAACTCTTCGCGCCCGTAGATCACCTGCCACTCGCAGTCGAGGCCCACGTCGCGCATGAGCGGCACGAGCGCGTACAGGATCTCCGAGACGCCGCCGCCGAACGCGGTCGCGGAGATGTGCACGACCTTCCTGCCCTGCAGCGGCTCGGCGAGCTCGCGGACTTCGGCGATCAGGGCGCGCCCGCAGATGTGCGTGTAGTCGGCAAGCGACTTGTGGCCTACAGCGACGGGCTGGAGCACGCGGCGGCACGATACCTGTAACGCGCGCCGGAATCCGGGCGATCTGGACCGATCGCCGCGCGCACCGCGGGGCGGGGCGCGGGACGGGGCGCGGGACGGGGCGCCCGCGGGCGCCCGCGGGCGCTGCGCCGGGGCGGGCGGGCGCGAGGGGAGCGCCGCCGACGGGCGCGGCGTGACTATGGTCTAGGCCGTGCTCAACGGCCGCCTGTACCGCCTCGCTTTCGTGCCGCTGATCCTCGCGCTGGTGATCGCGGCGTTCTCGTTGGGGTCGCGCCCGCATGGCGAGGCCTCGACGCTCGCGCCGGACGCGTTCGAAGGCCAGGCGGCGCTGTCGGAGCTGCGGAGCCTCGCGCGCTCCTACCCGGACCGGCGCGCGGGCAGCGCTGGCGACGAGGCGCTCGCGGCGCACATCGAGGCGGAGCTGAGGGGTCTCGGCGGGCCGGCACACGGCGGGCTCTCGGTGCGCGCGGAGAGCTATGAAGCGCAGACCGCGGAAGGGCCGCGCCAGCTGCTCAACGTGGTGGCGGAGCGCCCGGGCTCGACCGCGGAGAGCCCGATCGTGATCGTGGCGCACCGCGACGCGTACGCGGCGGGCTCGGAAGCGCAGCTGTCGGGCACGGCTGCGCTGATGGAGCTCGCGCGCGTGTTCGCCACGCGCGCGACCAGGCGCACGATCATCGTGGCATCCACCGACGCGGGAGACAGCGGCGCGGCGGGCGCGGCGGCGCTCGCCTCGGGCCTGCCGTCGCCGGTGGACGCGGCGATCGTGCTGGGCGACGTGGCGGGGGCGCGCTCGAGCGCGCCGCTGGTGCTGCCGTACTCCGACGGCTACGGCACGGCGTCGCTCGCGCTGCAGCGCACGGTGGGCGACGCGATCGCGGCGCAGGCGCGCGTGCGCGCCGGGGCGCCGAGCACGCTCGGCCAGCTCGCGCACCTGGCGGTGCCGCTGACGGCCGGCGAGCAGGGGCCGCTGGACGCGGCGGGCATACCGGCGGTGCTGGTGCAGACCACCGGCGAACGCGGGCCGCGGGCCTCGGAAGCGGTGAGCGGCGAGGAGCTCGAAGGGTTCGGCCACGCGGTGCTCAGCGCGGTGGACGCGCTCGACACGGCCCCCAACGTGTCGCCGGCGACGCAGACGAGCGTGGTGCTGCAGCAGAAGACGCTGCCGGCGTGGGCGGTGCGGCTGCTGGCGCTGGCGCTGCTGCTGGGGCCGGGCATCGTGGCCGTGGACGGGCTCGCGCGGCTGCGCCGCAGGCGGGCGCGCGTCGGCAGCTGGACGGCGTGGACGCTCAGCTGCGCGCTGCCGTTCCTCGGCGTTGCGCTGCTGGCGCGCGTGCTGGGGCTGAGCGGCGCGATACCCGCGCCGCCGGCGCCGGTGGCGGGCGCGGCGCTCCACACCGGCGGCGTGGCGGTGAAGGCGCTGGTGGCGCTGGCGCTGTGCTTCGGGCTCGGCTGGCTCGCGTGGCGCGGGCTCGCGCGGCGCCTGCGCTGCGGAGTGCTGGCGGATCCTGAAGTGGCGGGCGTGCCGATGCTGCTGGTGCTGCTGGCGGTGGCGTTCGTGGCGTGGCTGCGCGACCCCTACGCGGCGCTGCTGCTGGTGCCGGCTCTGCACCTGTGGCTGCTGCTGGCGTCCGGCGAGCTTCGCGCGCGCGCGCTCGGCCTCGCGCTGGTGCTGCTCGGCGCGGCGCCCGCGGTGCTGCTGGTGGCGTTCTACGCGCGCCAGCTGGGGCTGGGCGTGGGCTCGGGCGCGTGGACCGGCGTGCTGCTCGTCTCGGGCGGCCAGATCGGCGTAGCGGGCGCGATCCTGTGGAGCCTCGCGCTCGGCTGCACGGTGGTGGCGGGCATGCTCGCGCTCTCCACGCCGCCGCCGCCCGGCGAGAGCCCCGACGAGGAGCCGCTCGAGATCACGATCCGCGGGCCGCTCTCCTACGCGGGCCCCGGCTCGCTCGGCGGCACCGGCTCGGCGCTGCGGCGCTGAGCGACTCGCCGAGGCGAATCGGCGGGCTGCGGCGCCTGCCCGCACGAGCGGCGGGAGCCAGATTGCCCCGCGCGGCGTTCAAGTAGCCATAATCGAGGTGTGGAACAGCTCGCCTGGACGACCCGGCGTCCGCGCGAAGACCCGGCGCCGCCGAGCGCAGACGTCCGGCTCGTGGACGAACATGGCGACCGCGTGGTCGTGCTCAAGCTCGACAGCCCTCCGGGCGCGGATGGGCGGCGCATGGAGGCCCGCAGCCGCAACGACGTGCGCCGCTCTCGGCGCAGGCTGCGCAGGGCGCGCCGCTCGCGCAGGGCGCGCGCGTCGCGCGTGTTCGGTTACGCGCTGCTGGCGCTCGGCGTGCTGGTGCTGGCGGACGCGGGCGTGACGATGGTGTGGCAGGAGCCGATCTCGGCGCTGTACGCGAAATGGAAGCAGTCGGATCTGCGCGGGACGCTGCGCAGCGAGGAACGCGCGTACGCGGCGCCGGCGCCGGCGGTGAGGCGCTCGCTCGCGTCGCTCTCGGACGAGCGCTCGCGCATAGCGCTCCTGGCGCGCACGCTCGAACGCCACACGCGCGTGGGCAGGCCGGTGGGGCGCATCGTGATCCCGAGCATCCACGCGAGCTACGTGGTGGTGTACGGCACCAGCACGAGCGCGCTCGAGAGCGGGCCGGGCGTGTACCCGCAGACGCGCTTCCCGGGGCTGGGCGGCACGACGGCGATCGCTGGCCACCGCACGACGTTCCTCGCGCCGTTCCGCCACGTGGACGCGCTGCGCCCGGGCTTCCGGATCAACCTGTACATGCCGTACGCGCACTTCTTCTACACGGTCACCAGGAAGCGGGTGGTGTGGCCCACGAACGTGAACGCGGCGACCGCGGAAGCGGGCTACCCGCGGCTCGTGCTGTCGGCGTGCACGCCGCTGTTCAGTGCGGAAAAACGGCTGCTGGTGTACGCGCGGCTGAAGCGCATCGTGCCGATCGGCGCCGCGGCGAGGCTGCCGGGCGGGGCGCGGCCGAGGCCGATCGAGACGAGGCCGGTTCACCGCGCGGCGCGGGCGGCGCGGCGGCCGCTACCAGCGGTGCTCAAACCCCTCGATCCGAAGGTCCTCCCCCCGCTCTCCTCGTAGGAGCGCGCGGGGCTCTCCCGCGAGCACCTCGCCGACCCACGTGATCGAAGCCGCGCCAGCCCCGCCCGCCCCGCCGCACTCGCGCACGGCGCGCTCGATCCGCTCGCGCTCGGCGGGCGGCGCGCAGAAGCACAGCTCGTAGTCTTCGCCCGCGCCCGCGGCCATGCGCGCGGGGTCCTCGCCGAGCGCGGCGCACACCTCGCGCACGCCCGCCGCGAGCGGCAGCCGGCGGGGGTCGATGCGGAGCGTGACGCCGCTGCGGCGCGCGATGTGGGCGGCGTCGGCGACGAGCCCGTCGGAGAGGTCGATCATCGCGTGCACGCGCGCGGCGAGCGCGCGCCCCTCGCGCAGGCGCGGCAGCGGACGGCGGGCGCGCTCGAGCGCGGCCTCGGCGCCGGCGACGGGAGCGACCCTTCCCTCCTGCAGCGCGAGCGCCGCGCCGGCGGCGCCGAGCGTCCCGGTCACGCCCACGAGGTCGCCGGGGAGCGCACCGTCGCGCCCGGCGAGCGAGCGCTCGTCCTCGGCCCAGCCGACGGCTGCGACGGACACGAACAGGACCGGCGAGGCGACCACGTCGCCTCCCGCGATGACCGCGCCGCTGAGCGCGGCGAGCTCGTCCGCGCAGCGCACGAGCTCGAGCGCGCGGCGCTCCTCGAAGCCGGGCGGCAGGCCGAGCGAGATGTACGCCTCGCCGGGGTCGGCGCCCATCGCGGCGATGTCCGACAGCGCGCCCGCGAGCGCGCGCCAGCCGACGTCGGCGGCGCTCGAGGCGTGCTCGCCGAGGCGGAAGTGCACGCCTTCGACCATCGCGTCCACCGAGGTCACGCACACGGGGCGCGCGGCCACGACGGAGGCGTCGTCGCCGATCCCGCGCAGGAGGGCTGAGGGGCGCGTGCCGCGCCGGCCGGACGAGCGCTCGGCCACGCTCTCGGCGAGCTGGGCCTCGATGGATTCGATCAGGGAGCGCTCGGCGATGCTGGCGCTCAGCGGTGCCGGTACACGATCCGGGCGCGGTCCAGGTCGTAGGGTGAGAGCTCCACGCGCACGCGGTCCCCGGGGAGGATGCGGATGCGGAAGCGCCGCATCTTGCCGGCCACGTGCCCGAGCACCACGTGGTCGTTGTCGAGCTTCACTCTGAACATCGCATTCGGGAGCGCCTCGATCACCTCGCCCTCGAATTCGACCTTGTCCTCCTTCGCCACGCCCCGTCCAATCTGGTCGCCCGCGGCGCGATGCGCGGGTGCCCGTCGATTTGCGTATGTGGATCAAACTACCAGCGCGTGCGCCGGCGCGGCGCTCAGCCGGGTCCGGCGCCGCCGGTCTGGTTCACCGGTGGAGCCGCCGGGGTGGGCGGCGTGGCGGGCTGCGAGGGGCCGCTCGGCGCCCTCGCGGGCGGCGCGGCTTCATGGATTTCGATCTTGGCGCGTTCGCGCGGGGCTCCGCGGCCTCGCGCGCCGCGGTGTCTGCCTGGCTTGGATGCGGCGGGCGCGACCGGTTCGGCTTCCTGGCCGGTGGTGGCGAACTTGCCGTAGAAAGGTTTGAAGGAAATGCCTTCGCTGTTCATGTTGAGCGCCGCGCACGGCTTGCCTTCGGTGGCCGCCGCCATGTAGTCGTGCCAGATCACCGCGGGCAGCGCGCCGCCCTGCTGCGGTTCACCGTGCACGTCGGTCATGGGCACGCGTTTGTTGGGGTAGCCCATCCACACGACGGTGGCAAATTCGGAGTTGTAGCCGTCGAGCCAGGCGTCCACGAGTTCGCTCGTGGTGCCGGTCTTGGCGGCGGTGGGGCAGTTGATCTGCGATTTCACGGCGGTGCCGCCGAGCACGTTCTGGTGAAGGATGTCGGTCTCCTCGCCGGTGATCGCTTCGCTGAGCACCTTCACGCGGTGGGGGGTACCCCAGTTGGAGTCGGTCTTCCCGTCGGGGAAGACCACCTTGGTGATGGCGATCGGCGCGTTGCGCCAGCCGCCGTCCGCGAGGGTGGCGTACACGACCGACATTTCGAGCGGCGTGACCCCGTAGGTGAGTCCGCCGATCGCTTCGGCGGGGTAGCTGGAGAGGTGGGTCGTGACGCCCATCTGGTAGGCCATCTTGGTGATCGTTTCCTCGCCCAGGTCGGCGGCGAGCTGCGCGTACACGGTGTTGTCGGATTTGAGCGTCGCCTGCACCAGGTTGATGCGTCCGTTGTAGGTGCCCTCGAACGTTTTCACGGGGTAGGTGGGGTAGCCGGGGAGCCAGCCTTCGGCGAGTTCCTTTGACACGTAGTAGGTGTCGTACGGGTCGATGCCGCGCGAGAGCGCGTCGGCGAGGTCGATCGCCTTGAACGTGGATCCGGGCTGGCGGCGTCCGTCGGCGGCGAGGTTGAACTGCGACTGGTTGTAGCTCTGCGACTCCGCCATCGCCTCGATGTCGCCGTTGTGGGGATCGAGCGTGACGATCGCGGCGGCCGGGTCTTCTCTCTCGTTGAGCACTTCCGCGATCGCTTTGCGGGCGAGGCCCTGCATGCGCAGGTCGATCGTGGTGTACACCTTCAGCCCGCCCTGTTCGACGGTGCGCTTCCCGTAGCGTTTGGTCAGCTGCTGGCGCACGTATTCGAAGAAGAAGCTCTCGCGTCGCTGCGAGTAGTAGTCGCCGCGCTTCACCTGTAGCGGCGAGGCCTCCGCTGCGCTCGCCTGCGCGGAGGAGATGTAGTGACGTTCGGCCATCTTCGAGAGCACCTCGTTGCGCCGCTCCCTGGCGGCGCCGGAGTCGAGGAAGGGGTTGTACTGGGAGGGCGCCTGCGGCAGGCCTGCGAGCAGCGCGGCCTGCGCGAGGTTGAGCTGCGAGGCGGGTTTGTCGAAGAAGATGCGCGCCGCGGCCTGCACGCCGATCGCGGTCTGCCCGCCCAGCGTGCCGTAGGGAACGCTGTTGAGGTAGTTGGTGAGGATTTCGTTACGCGTGTGGTGTTCGGCATATTCTTCGGCGAGCTTTGCCTCGACGATCTTCTGGTGCACGGTGTGGTTGTCGTTGCCGAGGTACAGGTTGCGCACGAGCTGCATCTCGAGCGTGGAGCCTCCCTGCAGCGCCTGGCCGCTGGTGACATCCTTGACCGCGGAGCGGAACAGCGCCGTGAGGTCGATGCCCTTGTGCTTGTAGAAGCGCTGGTCCTCGATGGCGACGGTGGCGTTGCGCAGGTCGGCGGGGATCTGGCCGAGGCCCACGGGGCTGCGCAGCTGGTCGGCCTGGATGTAGCCGAGGCGCGTTCCGTCGGCGGCGAACACCTGCGAGGAGCCGTAGCTGAGCAGCGGGTGCAGCGAGGAGAGCTTCGGCGCGGTGTGCAACACGTTCATCACGTACGCGACCGCGGCGATCGTGCCGATCGCGAGCGCCCCCACGCACACGACCCCTGTGATCAGCAACGTCCGCGTCGTCGCGCTGCCGCCGTGCCTGCGGCGGCGTTGTCGTGTCTGTCGGGACATCCGGAAATCCGAGATTACCGCGCCTTCTTGTGATTTCCTGCCACATGCATCGCAGCGCGCGTCTAGGCTCGGTGCAGCACCCATGAACCCCGACACGGCCGAGATGGAAGCCGCGCAGCGCGCGGGCGACCCCGCGCTTCCGCTCGGGCCCGCGGGCGGCGCGCCCGCGGCCGGCGCGCTGCCGGCCGCGCCCGCGTCGCGCGCAGGCGCGCTCGAGCGCGCGCTGCTCGCGCGCTCGGCGTGGTTGCGCTCGCTCGACGAGGGCCGGCTGACGGCCTGGCGCGAGAGCTGGCGGGCGCTGTGGAGCTCGCGCCTGCTGGTGTTCGCGGCGGGCGCTGGAACGGTCGCGGCGTTGGGCTCCGGACCGGTGCGCAACGCTTTCAACCCGCCGGGCGTGACGCACGGCTTCGGACGGGTCGCGGACGTGCTCGTCTCGCCGGTGGCGCGCTGGGACTCGGACTGGTACCTGGTGATCGCGCGCGGCGGCTACCACGTGGGCGGCGCGCTCGCGGCCACGCGCACGGCGTACTTCCCGCTGTACCCGCTGGTGCTGCGCGCGGTGGCGCTCACGCAGGCGCCCCTGATCGTGGCGGGCGTGCTGGTGTCGCTGGTGGCGTTCCTGCTCGGACTGTACGGCCTGCACCGCCTGACCACGCTCGAGCTGGGGGACGCGGGCGCGGGCTCCGCGGGCTCGCGCTTCGGCTTCGGCGGCGCGGATCAGGGCATGGCGGCGCGCACGGCGCGCTTCGCGGTGCTCGCGCTGGCGTTCTCGCCGATGGCGTTCTACTTCTCGGCGGTGTACTCGGAGTCGCTGTTCCTGGCGCTCACGGTGGCGTTCTTCTGGTGCGCGCGCCAGGGCCGCTGGGCGCTCGTAGGGTTGCTGGGCGCGCTTGCGGGCGCGACGCGCAGCACCGGGCTCGTGCTGGCTGCGCCGGCGCTGATCCTCTACCTGTACGGACCGCGCGCGGACCGCGCGCCGGACTTCCCGCCGGCGCGCAGGGCCGCGGGCGCCACGCCCGCCGCGCGGCTTCGCTCATCGGCGCGCGCGTTCGCGCGCGCGCTGCTGCCGCGCTACCGCCCGCGCGCGAACATGCTGTGGCTCGCGCTGCTGCCGGCGGGATTCGCGGCCTACGGCGCGTGGCTGTCGCTGTCGGGCGGGCACTTCTTCACGCCCTTCCACACGGAGGCGGCATGGGGGCGGCACTTCTCGGGCCCGTACGTGGGCGCGTGGGACGGGCTGCGCGCGGCGTTCGAGGGCGCGCGCCAGCTGCTGTCGTTCCAGAACAGTCACGTGTACTACCCGGCGGCGCTCGGCAGCCCGTCGATCGCCGCGGGCCACAACCTGATGGCGGCGGCGTTCGTGCTCGCGGCGGTGCTGCTGGTGATCGCGGTGTTCCGCAGGCTCCCTTTCGCGTACGGGGTGTACGTGCTGGCTGCGCTGGCGCTGCCGATGTCCTACCCGGTGGCGGCGCAGCCGCTGATGTCGGTGCCGCGCTACATGGTGGTGCTGTTCCCGCTGAGCATGTGCCTGGGGCGCTGGCTCGCCCGCCGCCCCCGCGTGGGCGTGGCGCTGATCGTGGGCTCGGCGCTGCTGATGGCGCTGTTCGTGGGCCAGTTCGCCACCTGGCACTGGGTCGCCTAGATGGCGGCGGCGGCGGCGGACGGCACCGGCGAAGGCCTGCCTTCGTGGCCGGCGTGGACCGCGCCGGTGGCGCTTGTGGTGGCGCTCGTGCTGGCGACTCTGGGCGGAATCATCGTGGACATCCCCGCGCTGGCGCTCGGAGTGAAGATCACCGGCTCGCGCGTGCCGGCGGGGCTGACGATCGCGGACACGTTCGTGCAGGACGTGGGCTTCATCGCGGCGGCGGTGTTCTGCGGGCGCCTGGGCGCGCGCACGGTCCACTCGTGGCAGCTGGGGCTGCGCGCGCCGCGCATGGGCTTCTTGCGCGTGCTGGGGATCGTGGCCGGCGTGTTCCTGCTGTTCCTCGTGGCCGACTTCGTGTGGGTCACGCTGGTGCACCCTCCCGAAGACAAGATCCTCGAACAGCTCGGCGGGATCGTGCCGCTGAGCGCCGCTATCACGTGCGTGGTCGCGCCGATCGCGGAGGAGATCCTGTTCCGCGGCTACATCTTCACGGCGCTGCGAAACTGGCGCGGCACGCTGCCCGCGGCGCTGATCACGGGTGTTCTGTTCGGCGGGGTCCACGTGGGCTCCGCGCCGGCGCTCGATCTGGTGCCGCTCGCGGCGCTCGGCTTCGCGCTGTGTCTGATCTACAGGTACACGGGCTCGCTGTATCCATGCTTCGCGTTGCACGCGCTCAACAACTCGTACGCGTTCGCGAACCTCGAAAACTTCAGCGTGGGCGGCGGGGTGCTGTTGCTCGTGTGCTCGTGGGGATGCATCGCGGCGCTCATCCTGCTCGCGCGGCGCGTGGGCCTGATCTCGGCTCCTTCGCCGTTCGTCGCGTCCGGCACTTAGGATTCACGCACCGATGAGGGCTCCCCGCGCAACGTTCGCCCTCGCCGGCGCGGCCGCGTGCCTGGCTGCGCTCGGCGCGCCCGCGCTCGCGGCGGGCGCCGAACCCGTCCCGCCGCCGGCGCCCACCACTCCCACCACCAGCACGCCCGCGCCGACCCCGGCTCCTGCGGCGCCCGCGGCCGCGGGCGCGGTGACCGTGTCGCTGCTTCACGCGCGCGGCAAGCCTCCGTTCGCGATGGTGGACCAGCGCGTCGCCTACCAGGGCGTGGTCACGCCGTTCGTGGCGGATCAGACGGTGAAGGTGAGCATCTACCGCAACGGCACGAAGATCGCGGTGGAGCATCTCACGGTGCTGCCATCGACCGGCGGCGCCGGCAAATTCCGCTTCAGCGTCTCGAGCGGCCACGCGGGCGTGATCAAGGTCAACGTGGTGCACTACGCGACGCCGCAGCAGGCGCAGTTCGCGGGCACGGCGCCGGCGCTCAGCTACGTGCACACGAACCTGAGCGCGGGCATGTCCGGTGAATCGGTGCGGCTGCTGCAGTCGGAGTTGAACGCGCTGCACTTCGCGGTGCCGCTGTCGGGCTCCTTCGACGAAGGCACCGCCAACGCGGTGGTTGCGTTCCGCAAGATGACGGGGCTCGCGCGCATCCCCTACGCGGGCCGGGGCGTGTTCGAAAGGCTGCAGCGCGGCGCGGGCCGCTTCCACGTGCGCTACCGCGGCGACGGCCGCCACGTGGAGGGCGACCTCACACGCCAGGTGCTCGCGGAGATCGCGCCGGGCGGGCGCGTGGTGAGGCTGTACACGATGAGCTCGGGCAAGCCCTCGACGCCCACGGTGATCGGGCGCTTCCGCGTGTACACGAAGACGCCCGGCACGAACAGCGAGGGCATGGTGGACTCGAACTACTTCATCCGCGGCTACGCGATCCACGGCTACGCGGAAGTGCCGACGTACGCGGCGAGCCACGGCTGCCTGCGCATCCCGATCCCGGACGCGCCGGCGGTGTACGGGTGGGTGCACGAAGGCACGCCAGTGGACGTGTACAACGAGGGCGGCGGCGGCTCGACGCACGCGCGCGGCAACGCGGGGCCCTGAGCAGCGTGGGCGCTACACGCGCACGCGGATGACGCGCGCGATGTAGCCGAGGCCGAAGCCGTACACGACGAGCGTGAGGAGCAGCTTCACGCCGCGCACGGCCCATTCGCTGCTGTCGCCGGAGACGACGCTGGAGAAGGGCGAGGTGAGCTTGTTGGAGACGTCGTCGAGCGCCTTGTGCAGCCCGTTCTCGCCGCTGCTCGTGCTGTGCGTCGCGGTGGCGCTGGACGCGGACGCGGAGGGCGAGGCGGGCGCGGAGCCTGGCGCGGAGCTCTGGGCGGGCGCGGCGGCTGCGCCCGAGGGCGAGGACCCCGGCGCGACGGGGCTGTTTTCGTCGAGCACCTGCTGCTGGTGGTGCGAGGCGTTGCTCGTCTGGTCCACCGCGAACACGGCGAACGACACGATCACGATCAGGCAGATAGATATGGAGGCAAGCCTCAGCAGGCTGGCGAGGCCGAGCACACCGGTAGATTAGGCATGCTCGTGGACGCGATAGACGGACATACGAACGGAGTGGCGCCGGCCCGCGCGAAGCTCGTGGCGGAGCTTCGCGAGCACGCCCTGGTGATCGGCGATGTGACGCTCACGAGCGGCCTGCGCGCGCACTACTACGTGGATGCGAAGCGCGCGATCCTGCGCCCCGAAGGCTTTCAGGCGCTGGCGCGGCTGCTGGCGGAGCGTGTCTCCGAATGGGGCGCCACCGCGGTGGGCGGCATGACGATGGGCGCGGACGCGGTGGCGTGCGCGGCGCTCGCGGGCGGCGCGCACGCGAAGGCGTTCTACGTGCGCAAGGAGGTCAAGACCCACGGCCTGCAGCGCCGCATCGAGGGCCCCGACCTGGACGCGGAGGATCTGTGCATGGTGGTCGAGGACGTGGTCACCACGGGCGGCTCCACGATCGCGGCGATCGACGCTCTGCGCGACGCGGGGCTTCGCATCTGCGGCGTCGTGAGCGTGCTCGACCGCCTCGCGGGCGGCGCGGAGGCGATCGAAGAGCGGGCGGGCGCGCCGTACGTGCCGCTGACCACGATCGACGACGTCTATCCCGAGCGGCCCGACCGGGAGGCATGAGCGTGCAGGCGCAGGGCGGGGCCGGGCGCGCGGTGGTGCGCGCGGCCAGACCCGAGGACGCGGGCGTGCTGCTCGAGCTCTTCAAAGAGCTCGCGGTGTACGAGGAGCTCGAGTCGGAGCTGCGCGCGACGGAGGCGCAGATCACCGGCGCGATGTTCGGCGAGCGCCCGGCGGCGGAGGCGCTGATCGCGCAGATCGGCTCGACGCCGGTGGGCTACGCGGTGTTCTTCCCGACCTTCTCGAGCTTTCTCGCGGCGGAGGGGATCTGGCTGGAGGACCTGTTCGTGCTGCCCGAGCACCGCGGCGCGGGCGTGGGTCGCGCGCTGCTCGCGGCTGTGGCGGCGCGGCTACGCGAGCGCGGCGGCGTGCGCCTCGAGTGGACGGCGCTCGACTGGAACGAGCTTGCGCTCGGCTTCTACCGCAACCTGGGCGCGCAGAAGATGGACACGTGGATCACCCACCGCCTGATCGGCGAGCGCCTCGACGAGCTCGCCGCGGAGGGCGCGCGGGTGCTCGCGGACGGCCGCCGCTAGCCTTTCCGCCAGCCGCCGCTCGCGTGTGGCCCCGGCGCGCCCTCGTAGTCCAATGGATAAGACGACCGCCTCCTAAGCGGTAAATCCAGGTTCGACTCCTGGCGGGGGCATTCGAACAGAGCGCCTGGAACGGCGGTACACCCACGCCAGCGCGGAGCGGGTCCAGATCGTCGGCTCGTGGGGTAGCCTGACCTGCTGGATAGAGAGTCCGGCACGAGACACAGTGCCACGATCGGAAAGACGCTCATCGACCGCGCTTCGACGCCTCGCGACGACCCGACGATCAGGCTCGGCCTGATGACCGCCACGGGGGTCGCCGAGGAACTCGGCAGGGAACTCGCCGAGGAACTCCCGGCCGGCCTCGCAGCCCGGGTTTCCTCCGAGGTGCGGTGGGAGATCCCGGTTGTGACCGACGAGTTGGCCGCCCGGGGTGGTGCCGGCACGGAGGTCATCGACGCCGCGCACGAGCGAATGCTGCGCGAGAACTGGCACCTGGGGGTCGTGTTGACGGACCTGCCCCTGCGCATGGGGCGCCGGCCGGTCGTGGCCGACGCCAGCGCCACTCACGGAGTCGCCGTCGTCTCGCTCCCGGCGCTCGGAGCAGTGCAGATGCGAAGGCGCGCACGCGATGCCGTGGTGCGGCTGGTCGACGGGCTGGTTGGAGAGAGCCTCGAGCTCGGCGGACGCGAAGGCGGGGATCGGCGCCGGCGCGTCCGTCGACGCCTGCACGAGATCGCACGAGCGGAGCGGACCCTGCGCCCGGATGATGATGACGACGTCGACGTTCGGCTCGTCGCCGCCGTCGTGCGCGGCAACGCCCGGCTGCTTGCCGGGATGCTCCGCGCCAACCGGCCATGGCGGCTGATCGCAAGACTTTCCCGCGCGCTTGCCGCGGCGGGAGCCGCGCTCGTCTTCGCGCTCGTGACGGCCGAAGTGTGGGACCTGGCCGCGGCGCTCAGCCCGTGGAGGCTGGGCGCGCTGAGCGTCATCTCGATGGCGGCCGTCGTCGTCTTCCTAATCCTCGTCCACGGTCTGTGGAAGCGGCGGCCGGCGGGCGGCGTCCGTGAGCAGGCGATCCTCTTCAACGTCGCCACCACCCTGACGCTGATCATCGGTGTCGCGTCGCTGTGCTGCGCGCTGTTCGTCATCGCCCTGGGGGCCGGAGAGCTGATGCTCGACCATCGCGTCGTGTCGGGGTCGATCGGGGACCATGTGAGCTTCGCCACCTACCTGAAGATCGCCTGGATGACGAGCTCGCTCGCCACCGTCGCGGGAGCCCTCGGGGCCGGCCTCGAGAGCGACGCCGCCGTGCGAGAAGCCGCCTACGGATACCGCCCGGAGCGCGAGACCGAGCGGGAGCGCGAACCAGCCGCAGCGCAGCGGGCGCGACCCGGCTGACCTCAGAGGACTGCTCGGGTAGTGCTCCCACGCAGCGGCCCACGCGTGTGCGGCTTAGACGAGGTGCCGGGGAACGTGGCCGCGTACCTAGAGGCCGCGACGGCCGCCGGCCTATGCCTGAGACCCCCCGCACCCGGCGTCGGGGGGAGCCCAATCGTTTGGGCAGCAAGGCGATTCTGCTGCCCAAATCGGGCCATATCCCGCCCAATCCAGCCAGATGCGCGACGCACAAAGTGCAAGAAGCCCCTGCAAATGTGCCCAGAACGCGGTTCTTGAGCGACAGTCGTCCGCGGCCTCCTAAGCGGTAAATCCAGGTTCGACTCCTGGCGGGGGCATGGTTGAGAAAGCCCTGCTCGGAAGCACCTTTGGGGCAGCGTTGATTCACCGCCTCGGAAGTGGTTGCTGTCCGGTGCTGCCCAACGGACCTGTACGTGGCGCGCATGTCCCGCAGCGAGTCCGGTCGGGCGCGACGACGGTCACAATCCTCGGCCAGCCCTTCGATCGCCGCGTTGGTAACGGTCAGCTGGCGATTGCGGTTGCGGCGACGTCGTGACCGGCGAGGCCCATCAGCAACAGGTAGAGGATGTCGTTCTCGAGCTCGGGCAGCGAGGCGACACGGTCTTCGCGGACATACCAGGTGACGAGCTCGACGAAGGCGACGGGTATCGCGCGCGAGACGATGTCCGGGACGATCGGCAGCTCGCGCTGCTCGACGCGCGCCTGCTCGGCAACCGTCTGAAAGAGCCGCGCGCAAAGCCGGAGCGTGTGTTCGTGGTGCTCGAGTGCCCGTCCGCCCGCCGACAGGACCTCGACCGTCACGACGCGCGCCACCTCAGGGCGCGTGCTCAAGAACTCCAGGTAGGCGCGCACGCCGCCCCGCAGGCCCTCGACATAGTTCTGCTGGCTGGTTCCGACGGTCACCATGACGTCCAGCAGCTCGCGCGCCAGCTCGTCATAGGCGGCGAGAAAGCACGCCTCCTTATTGGCGAACTGCTCATAGAACGTGTCGCGCGAGACGCGGGCGTGACGAGCGATGTCGGCGATCGTCGTCGAGGCGTAGCCCTTCGCACCGGCCGAGGCGACCATTGCGGCCAGGATGCGCTCGCGCTGGTGGTTCTCGACCTGCGCGCGGGAGAGGCTGTGAGGCCCACGGGGCAGTCGCTCGGCGGTGGCGTTTGAAGTGGTGGACATGAGGGTACATTACCCCGCCAGTGGAGGACTTACTCGTCCACCAATAACGGGGCGACGTCGGCGGATCAATCAGCGAGGGAAAAGGGGCCACCATGAGGGCGCACACGTGCAAGCGAGCGTTTCGCCGTCAACTGCTGGCGATTTTCGGACTACTGCTCGCCCTGGCGCTGCCGGCGAGCGCCTCGGCTAGCGAACCGACACCGTTCGGACACGCGTGCAAAGCGGAAAACGGCGTGCGCTTCTGCCCCACCGTCGCGCTCACCGAACGTGTGCCGACGTGGGATGGCGTCCCGATCGACGTCGATGTGACGTTGCCGCCGACGGGCAGCGGACCGTGGCCGACGATCGCGGCGCTGCATGGCTGGGGAACGAAAAAGACCGAATTCGAGCCCTTCGCCCACTACTTGGCCGAACACGGCTACGCGGTGATGACCGACAGCCACCGCGGCTGGGGCCGCTCCTGCGGCACCGAAGAATCACGCGAAGCCACGACGATGCCCCCCGGCGGCAGCTGCGAAGAAGGTTGGGTCCGCCTGGCCGACACGCGCTACGAGAACCGTGACACCGAGTACCTGCTCGGGCTGCTCGCCGACGAGCACATCGCGATACCGCGGAAGATCGGCGTGATGGGCGCGTCATACGGCGCCGGCCAGAGCATCGAGCTCGCGTACCTGAAGAACCGTGTCCGGCTACCGGACGGCTCGTTCGTCCCGTGGACGAGCCCGAAGGGCAAAGCGATGGAAATCAAGGCGGCATGGCCGATCGCGCCGTGGTCGGACCTGGTCGATGCGCTCGAGCCGAACGGGCGCTTCCTCGACACCGAAATCGCACCGCCCGGGCAGAGCTACGAACCAATCGGCGTACTCAAACAGAGCATCGACGCCGCGCTGTATGCGGAGGGTCCGCTGCTCGAAGCGTATTACCCGCCGGAGGGCAGGGACCCGGAAGCCGACATAACCAAGTGGTACGCGCTGGCGAACGCAGGCGAACCGTGGACCCCGGAAGACGAAGCCGTTGCTCATCAGGTGTACGACTACCACCAGGCCTACGGCATGCCGCTGTCGAGCAAGCCGGCGGCGCTGCTTTTGGAGTGTGGCTGGACGGACGACATCTTCCCGCCCGAGCAATGCCTGCGCGTCTACAACCAGGTGCGCGCGCTGAAAGGCTACGCCGCGCTGATGTTCGGCGACGTCGGGCACCAGCGCGCCTCGAACAAGCCGAACGCGTCCGCAGCCTTCACCGGAGAGGCGACGCAGTTCCTTGCGGCCAAGCTCAAGCGCGAAGGACTGCCGCCGAAGAACGGAAGCGTCACAGCCTTTACGCAGACCTGCCCGCTCAGTGCGCCGGCGGCCGGTCCTTTCGTCGCCACGCCGTACTCAAGACTGGCCACGCACGCGGTCACGTTCGGCTCGAGCGCGACTCAGACGTTCACCTCCGCGGGTGCCAGCCCCACGATCGCGGCCGAATTCGACACGATCGGCGAGATCGAGAAAGGAGGCGCCAACGTCTGCAAGGAAACCAAATCCGAACTGGAACCGAACACCGCGACCTACACGACGACGAGCCCCGGATTCTTGATGCTGGGGCTGCCGACGATCACCGCGCACGTCAGCGCGGTCGGCCCCTACGGCCAGATCGACACGCGCCTGTGGGATGTGCTGCCGAGCGGCGAAGAGATCCTCATCACCGAGGGCGTCTATGCCCTTACCGCAAACCAGACCGGCACGATCAAGTTCCAGCTCAACGGCAACGGCTACGAATTCGCGAAAGGCGACACGGTCAAGCTCGAACTGCTCGGCCGCGACGCGCCCCAGTGGCGTGCGAGCAACGCGCCGTTCACGGTGGAAGTGAGCAACCTCACGGCGGCGTTGCCGACGCGATGAGGCGGGCCACCGGCTCCATGCGGCCTCCGCACCTGCTCTCGATGTCGATTGCGCTGGCCGCGGCGGCGCTCTGCTTCGCCGCCGCCGGCGCGCAGGCGTCGGTGATCAGCATGTGCAACGTGCCGATCACGATGAGCGACGGCACGGTGCTGCGCGCGAACGTCTTCCTGCCGACGACGCCTGGCGCATATCCGACCCTCTTGACCGTCACGGGCTACAACAAGGACGCGGAGAACCCGACGGGCACCGAATGCGACGGCCAGCAGGGGATCGTGGAGGATGAACCGGCGTTCGCGGAAAAGGGCTACGCGGTGATGGTGCTGGACGACCGTGGGACGGGCGCGAGCGGCGGCAAGTGGGACACCTGGGGCCCGCGCACGCAGGAGGACTACAAGGAGGTCCTCGGCTGGATCCAGGCGCAGAGCTGGTCGAACGGCAGCGTCGGCGCGACCGGCGCCTCCTATATGGGAATCACCTCGATGCTCGTCGCCGAGGCGGACGCGGCGCGTGTTCGCGAAGGCAAGCCGCGCGCGGTGAAGGTGGTGTGGGCGGACGTCCCGATGGCCGACGCGTACCGCGACGTCACATTCCAGGGCGGCTCGCTGGACGCAACCTTCATTCCGCTGTGGCTCGGTCTCACGAGCGCGCTGTCGGCGCTCCCGCCGTCATCACTCAGCGAAGACCCGCAGGCGGCCGCCGAACACTACGTCGAACACCTGCTCAACAACGCCGAATTTTCGGGCACGCACGTCGTCGGCGCGGCGCTCGGGGAAGAAGCGTCCTACGACGGCCCGTTTTACCGCGTGCGCTCGCCCGCGGTCCACGCCGGTGAAATCAGGGTGCCCGTCGTCATAAACGGCGGCTGGTGGGACCTCTTCCAGCGCGGCGAGCCGCTGCTCTGGGAACTCGTAAAGCGCTCGCCCGACCGCGTCCTGTTCATGGCGCCGCACTACCACACCTCGAGCGGCCCGCCCCCGGGCCTCAAGCTCGAATGGTTCGACCACTGGCTCAAGGGTGTCGAAAACGGCGTCCAGAACACGCCGCACGTGAACCTCTACCCGATCAACGGCACGCACTACGAACCGTTCAAACGCTTCCCGCTGCCCGGAACGAGATACCAGCGCGTCTACCTCAGCGGCGAAGCGTCCGGCTCGGGCGGCGTCTCCTTGCACGACGGCTCGCTGACGAGCACCGCCCCGAGCGCCGAAGGAGGCGATCTCGCGCCGCTGCTGCCGGCCTCGAGTCCCTGCAGCCGCGAGACCGCGCAGTGGACAGCCGGCTTGGGTGCCGCGCCGCCATGCGAAACCGACAACGCGACATACGACGCGAGCGCGCTGACCTACACGACGGCGCCGCTCGCGTCGGGCATGAAGTTCAGCGGCCTGATCACGGCCGACCTTTGGGCGAAGCTGAGCACGACCGACGCGACGCTTGTCGCGGTGCTCAGCGAAGTCGAACCGTCCGGAGCCTCAAACCAGATCACCGCCGGCTTCTTGATGGCGAGCCAGCGCGCGATCGACCCGACGCTCTCGACGTACACGACCTACCACAGGGAAACGCTGATGATCCGCCCCTGGCACCCGTTCACGAAAGAAGCGCAGCAGGCGGTGGAAGTCGAAAAGCCAACCGAGTACAAGATCGAGATCTACCCGACTTCGGTGATGATCAAGCCCGGCAACCGCCTGCGGCTGACGATCGGGACTGCGAACACGCTCACCGATGTGCCGAGCGCGCCGACCCTCGGTCAGGAGCTGGGCGGCACGATCACGCTGCTGCACGGAGGTTCGTACACCTCGAGCGTGCTGCTGCCAGTCACGCCGTAGAGGCTGGTTGCGGGTTGAGCCCGCAGGATTCGAGACTCAGACCTCGTCGATCGCCTGGACAACGGCGCTCGCGGCAGTGGCCGGCACGCGCCTCGAGCGCGCTGCCAGGAGGCCAACCCCCAATGCGGTGACTCCCCCGAGCGCGGGAACCGCGAGGCGCGCCGCGCGGGGAGAGAGCACCAGCTCGAACAGTGGCACCTGATCACCAATGCGGTCACCCAGCGGACCCAGCGGGCAATCCCCGCCGTTGCCGACAACGAGCATACCCTCGCCGGCCAAGGCCGCGATCGCGAGCCGCAACCACCGCCCACGCCGACCGGTCAACGCGCACCACCACACATATCCGATCGATGACAAGAAGCCGATCGCGATCAGAGCGTGCGCCGATCGCCAGATGACCACCACTGGCGTGATTGGGGTCCTCGACCCCGCAGCGCTCTTGCTCCGCACCCGATAACCGTACCCCGCCTTGGGAGCTCGAACGGGATGTGGGCGGGTCCTCGCGCCCGCGCTGGCCGCCCAGCCGGTTGCGCGGTGATTCGCGACACTCGCTCGCCGCGCAAGGGAGGTCCAAGTCCGGCGACGCCGATATGCCTGCGTCGAGAACACAGCAGGCCGGCGCTCTGGCCTGCCAGCGCTGTTGACTGGCGAAGGGTCAGTACTGTGCCCGGGGTGGCACTGGCCCGTATCGATATCTTGGAGGGGCGCACGCCCGACGAAAAGAGGAGGCTGGTCGACGCGGTCACCGCTGCTCTTAGCGAAGCGTTACAGGCGCCGGCGGCAGACCCTTCGGTTCGGCTACTCGAGTACCCGCCATCGCAGTTCTCAGTTCCATACCCCAACCGCCACTCTGATCGCTACACGCTCGTGGAGGTAACGATGTTCGCCGGACGATCGATGGACACCAAGCGTCGCCTGTATCGCGCGATAGTCGACGGACTCGGCGCCTTGGATGTTCCCGAGCACGACATCCTGATCGTGCTGCACGAGCCCGCAATGCACAACTGGGGCATCGATGGAGGGGCTCCCGCAAGTGAGGTTGACGTGGGATTCAAGGTCGACATCTGAGCTCAGGCGGAGTTGGGCACCCGCGCGCCCGTCACGCGTTTCGCGCAAAGCACCATCAGGGCGTCGAATATCGGGTCGGTAGGGGGAGCAGGCATCGGACAACGCCACGACCGCGCCCGCTCGTCGACCGTGCGTCAACTTTGGCCTTGGACCGTAGGGATCGGGCGGTTGCTGCCCCGATCGCCCGATGGCGGCCGAAGGACGGAGGGCGGAGTCGTCTGGGGCTACTACTCAGGCGAGCTACGGCTTCCTGCGGTTGACGCACCGCACGGCTCCGCGGGACTCTGGTCGCATGAACGCCATCGCTGCTGCCAGGCGGCCGGGCGCGGCGCTCGCCGGACCTCGTGCAGTGGCCGTGTTCGCGGTCTGGCCGTTGCTCGTCGTGCTGGTGGCGAAGTGCGCCCTGAACTTCGCGTACGCCGGCGCATATGGCTGGCAGCGGGACGAGCTGTACTACGCGGTCGCTGGTCACCACCTGCAGGGTGGATACGTGGAGTTCCCGCCGGTGACGGTGCTGCTTTCGGCGGTGGCGCGTGTGCTGTTCGGTTGGTCGCTCGTCGGCTTCCGCAGCTTCGCGATCCTCGCCGGCGCAGCCACGATCGTGCTCGCGGCGCTCGTCGCGCGGGAGCTGGGAGGCGGCCGCCGCGCCCAGGTGATCGCGGCCGCGGCCGTCGCGTTCTCGTACCTCCTGGGGTTCAATGGACTGTTCCAGCCGGTCTCCTTCGACCAGACCGCGACGATGCTCGTCCTCTGGCTGGCTTTGCGGCTCGCGCTCGGCCGCGGCTCCTGGCTCGCGCTCGGCGTCGCAGTTGGGGTGGGCTTGGAGACCAAGTACACCCTCGCGGTTGCGCTCGTCCTACTCGTCGCAGGCTTCGCCGCGTGGCGCCGGGACGTGCTCGCGTCGCGTGGCTTCGCCTTGGCCGTATTCGTCGCCGGGGCGCTGATGGTGCCCAACCTCCTGTGGGAGGCGGGACACGGCTGGATCAGCGTGCACTGGTTCCTCCACCCGCCGGCGAGCGCGACCGACGAGTCCCGGCCCCAGTACATCGTGAACCTGCTCGCGCAGACGAACTTCTTCGCGGTGCCGATCGCGCTCGCGGGTGCCGTGATGCTCTTGCGCGACCGGAAACTGCGCCCGCTCGGCGTCACGGTAATTGGCGTGCCGCTCGCCTATTTCCTGCTGGGCGGTAAGTCCTACTACGCGTTTCCAGCGGTCCTGTTCGCAGTGGCGGCGGGCGCCGTGCTGTTCGAGCGCTGGGCGACGCGCTGGCGGCTCGCGTTTTTCGGCGTCGGGTATGCGGTGGGGTTCGGCATCGGGCTTCCCTTGACCCTGCCCGTCCTGCCACTGCACACGGCGATCCAGCAAGGCGTCGTGAAAGCTCGCAGCGATTACCAGGACGAGCTCGGCTGGCCGGCCCTCGCCGCCCAGGTGGGACGGCTCGCCGGCGGCGCAAACGTCGTTGTGACGAGCAACTACGGAGAGGCGGGCGCGCTCGAGCTGTTCGGGCGCGGCCTACCACCGATCGCCTCGGCCGACGTGACCTTCCGCTACTGGCGACCGGCGGTTGCCGGACGACGACTCGCACTCCTCGTCGGCTTCCCTGAAGCTAAGGCCTCCGGGTTCTGTGGCGGCTACACGCTCCTCGGCCGGATCGAAATGCCGACGGCGAACCAAGAGCGCGGCCTACCCATCGCACGCTGCACACTCGACTCGAACCTCGCCGCCGAGTGGCCGCGGATCCTTGAAGCGACGTCCTCATGAGCAAGCGAAGCACCTTGGGGGCTAGCCATGAAGGGATGAGCGTTCCCGCCGCACATGTCCCGGAGGGGCTTCGCCGCCCGGAGAACTGGGTTCAGCTCGTCAAGTTCGGAGTGGTTGGCGCATCGGGCTACGTCGTCAACCTGGCCGTATACACGTTGCTGCTGGCGGACGCGAGCCTGCACTATGTGGCCGCAGCGACGGGTTCGTTCCTGGTCGCGGCGAGCTGGAACTACTGGTGGAACCGCACCTGGACGTTTCGCGCCCAGCGCGGCAACTTCGGGATCCAGGGGATGCGCTTCTTCATAGTCTCTGCGGCCGTGTACGCTGCGAACGTTGGCGTGCTCGCAGCCCTCGTTTCGTCCGGGCTCGGGAAGATCGTCGCGCAGGCGATCGCGATCATCCTCGTCACCCCGCTCAACTTCCTCGGCAACAAGCTCTGGTCGTTCCGGCGCTGACGGCGAGCCGTCTGCGTGCGTGGGTAACCGGCGCTTACGAGCGCGTCCTCGCTTCGGCGTCTGCCTGGTCGCCAGCCCCGGAGCTAAGTGACCCGAGCTGCCGCTGTCCAACCAATCCGATAAGCGCTGGAGTTAGGGCGCATCGCGTGGGACTAAGCGGTAAACCGGGGTCCGACGCCTGGCGGAGACATCGCACAGAAGTACCTGGAATTGAGGTTTTCTGCCGCGGGTTGTATCTCGGAGGCGGGTCCTGAAGTGCGGGGCGCAGTCGTTCTCGTGCGGTACGGTGCCGACGCTTGCAAATCGCGATCGCTTGGGGACGCCGATGCCGAACACCACCTGCCACATGTCGATCTCGCTCGACGGCTTCGTCGCCGGGCCGGACCAGGGCCGGGAGAATCCGCTGGGGAAGCGCGGCAGGGAGGTCCATAGCTGGCACCTCGGCGACGAGCGTGCGAACGACGCCGACGCGACGGCAGAGGGCTGGCTCATGCGACCGCGCGGGGCCTACGTCATGGGCCGCAACATGTTCGGGCCGATCCGCGGCGAGTGGGATGAGGACTGGGATGGATGGTGGGGCTCCGAGCCGCCCTACCACGCGCCGGTCTTCGTGCTCACCCACCACGCCCGCGAGCCGATCGAGATGGAGGGCGGCACGAGCTTTCACTTCGTCACCGAGGGCTTCGAGGCCGCCTACGAGCGGGCGCGTGAGACGGCCGGCGAGGATGGCATCGACATCGCGGGCGGCGCCTCGACGGTCCGTCAGGCGCTCGCCGCCGGGGTGATCGACGAACTCACGCTCGACGTGGTCCCCGTCCTGTTCGGGTCCGGCGAGCGGCTGTTCGACGGAGTCGAGTCCTTCGGGTTCGAGCCGGTCGAGGTGCTCCACTCTCCGCTCGCCACCCACATCCGCTACCGGCGGGCGGGGTGAGGAGCCACGTCGGTAACCATGCGCGAATGAAACTTCCCGCGGGACCGGAGTCGCGCAGGAAAGCAGAATCCCACGGCGCCTGGCGGCTTGGAATCAGCCGGCGAGCGTCGCGCGGAGGCCGTCACTGCCGAAACGCCCGCCAGCAGCCCCGGCCGAGCCGCGCAGCGCCGAAAAGCGCTGCAAATCCCCCGAGCTAAAGCGGATTCCTAGGACCGCGCCAGACCCGCCTCCTAAGCGGTAAATCCAGGTTCGACTCCTGGTGGGGGCATGGGAAGCCGCGGCGGATACAGTCATGACATGGCTGAAACTGTGCGCCTGCGCCCAATGACCGATGCGGAGTTCGCCCTCTTCCGCGCCCGTGCCGTTCGCGACTACGCCACCGACAAGGTCAGGGCTGGCGAATGGCCTCCCGAGCGTTCTGAGGAGTTGGCCGAAGCGCAGACCGACCAGTTGCTGCCCGAGGGCACGCGCACACCCGGGATGCTGCTCCTGATGGCCGAGACCGAACAGGACGGGCCGGTTGGATACGCGTGGCTGGCACTGGCCGGACCGGACGTGGCAAGAGCCTGGATCTACGACATCTCGATCGACGAGGAGCAGCGCGGCAAGGGTTATGGCCGGGCGCTGTTGAACGGCTTGGAACAAGCTGCCCATGAGCATGGCTGCAGCTCGATCGGGTTGAACGTCTTCGCCGGCAACGATGTCGCCCGGCGCCTCTACGAGCGGGCCGGCTTTCACCTCACCGCGATGCAGATGGCCAAGCCCCTCGGTCCCGAGGCCTGAGGCGCTACGGCGAGACTCGGCTCCAACGCTATAGCCACAAGCCGATCCTCCTGCCCAAACGTGCCTGGAGGTACCGGAGGCTCGCTCAGCATCGCTCGCGCTACGGTCCCCGCCGCCGGCTCGCTCTCACCCGTGCGACGCGTACCGCGTAGATGAACCCGGAGCCGATGAAGAGCACCGCCGTGACCAGCAGCCAGTTCAGCAGATAGCCGTGAAACGCGTGTCCGGTGACTTCGATCAGCTCTGCATCCGAACGGCCCGTGATCAGGGGCGCGTAGACGAGGAGCAGCACGCCGGAGATCAGGGCCGGCGCCCGGAGATGGTTGATCGGCCGGACGTCGCCGAATGGGCGGCTCGGCAGCCGCGCCAGCAATCTACGACCGAGCCGGTCCAGCTCGGTGTACATCGGCACGAACACGAGGTCGTGCGCGATCGCCAAGCCCACGTACCACGCAAGCAGGTGCTTCACATCACCTCCGCTGAAGATCTGGTCAAGCGCGAACGCCGCCAGCGCGAGCACGGCCAGATGCGCGAGCAGATGCAGGGGACCCGCGCCGTAGCGCCGGCGCCAGCGGGTGAACGGGCGCGTGCGGCTCATACGCTCTCAAACCTCAGCTCGTGCACCCACTTGGTGTTGTGCTTGCCGGGAACGCCCGGCAGGATCACGCGGGCCGGATAGCCGTGATCCAGGGAGATGTCGACGCCATTGACCTTCAAGGCGAGGAGCGAGCGGTGGTCGCGGAACTGCGCGTCCGTGACACTTGACCTGTGGGGTGATCCGGCCTCTTCCTGGAGCGACTCCGCGGTGAGGACCGCGCCGGGTGGCGCGTGCACCAGTGAGGCCAGGTCGGCCAGCGGCACCCCGGTCCAGCGCTGTGTGGTGGACCATCCCTCGGTGCAGGTGAGTGTGATCACGTGCGTCGACTGGGCCATCGCCAGCAGTTGATCGCGGCTGAGCGATACCGTCCGCGCCCCGACGACCGTGAGACGCCACGCGGCGCCGGTGACCGCACGGGTGACCCCGGCCGTCGCGGCGGTCGTGGTGACGCTGAAGTCGTTGGGCCCGCTCCCGTAGACGCGACCGCCGGCGGCAAACAGCGCGAAGTGCCGGAATGGCCCGCCGATCGAGTCGCCGAACTGCAGGGCGAAGATCGCCGCGGATGCGCCGCCGATCATCGCAAGCAGGCCGCGCCGGCTGACTGTCGGTTCGGCCGGATGGAGGGCAACGAGCCCCGATGCATCCGGCGGCTCGGGGATCGTGTCGGCAAGCCCGTCGCGTAGCGGCTTCAGGGCTCCGCGGGTCCGGTACGCCTTCCGAACCGTCGGAAGCTTCACACACGCATGGAGCAGGAAGACCGTCCCGAAGATCCACGCGCCGTAGTAGTGGACCAGGAAGAGGTTGAACGGTGGGCCGTCATAATCGACCGCCAGGATGCCGCTGGCCATCTCGACCAGCACGCTGGTGACCAGCAGCAGCATCGTGACGCGCTCCAGAGCGCCGGCTGCGCTGCGGACGATCGGCCGCTGAAAGAGCTTCGGGATCACCGACCAGAGCTTCGCCAGGACGACCGGCACCATCATGAAGCCGAGCGTCACGTGGATGCCCTGGTTGACCGCGAAATCCCACGACGGCCAGGACGCCGGGAACTTGAGGAACACCGGGATGTCCTCGGCGGGGTTGATCGTCGCGTTGCCCGGGAGTTCGGGGTGGTAGGCCCAGTGCGAGATGAAGCCCGTCAACGCCATCACGATGACCGTGGGGACGAGCAGCGTGCCCAGGAAGGAGGTCAGCCACGGCCCGCGGAGCGGACTGCGCCACAACTCGGCCGTGGGCGCACGAAGTCGCGTCCGCCCACGATCAGGGACTCTCACGCCATCCTTGGTTCCCGAACCTGGTTCTACGACAGACCCCTGACGGGATCCTATCGCAGCCAATGGCACTCCCAGTCAGCACGCGAGTTCGCGACGGCAGGTTTGCGGCGGCGGGTTCTCGGGTACACCGCATCGGGAAGCGGGGTCTGAAATCCGGGATCGGGGGTCGAGTCGGGATGCGGGGTCTATTTGCGATGCGTGGTTCATTCAGGGTGCCGGGCCTGTTCGCGGTCCTCGCGACCGGTTGTGTGCTTGTGACGGCGGCTCCCGCGACGGCTGCGCCCATCGCGCCCTACGACGGGGCCAATCCGTTCAAGTGCAAGCTCCAGAAGCTCGGGACCGGCACCGAATACAAGAACCCGAACGCCGACCCGCTGTGCGTGGACTTCGACAAGACGAATCAGAACGTGACGGAATTCGGCATCGTCGACTTTCTGCTCAACGAGCCGGCGAGAGTGGCACCCGCGGTTCCCAAGTGCTTCTACTACCAGGTCGACCACTGGACGGGCTCGATCGTGCAGGGCGGCCAGCCGACCCTGTGGCATTGGGACGGCATGTATTTCTTCGACAAGGCGAAGGGCATGGGCGGCGTGCACGTCGAGAACTTCACGGTCGGCGGGGTGCCGGTCGATCCGAGCCTGCTGCCAGGCTTCCCGACCGAATTCTCGCCTTGGTTCGGGCCCGGCCAGGGTGGCGCGTACGTCACCCTCGGAGCGGGAGAACCGAGTTGCGCCGAAAAGGTGAACACGCCCGCAAAGGCGCGCAAGGTCTACCGGCGCACCGGCCCTTAGCCGGCATCGGGGGGCGGTTTGCGCCAGCTTCGCCAAGAGGAGAACCTCGGCGTATTCGCCGAGATGCTTTCGCGCCGCGAGGTACTCCAGCGCGCCGGCGTGCTCGGACTCGGTGCTCTGGTGATCTCCGCAATCCCGGCCGCCGAGCGCATCTTCGTCGGAGAGGCGGCCGCCGCGGTCCTGTTGACCGACGCGACCCTCCAGGCCTTCGCCGACACGATGCTGCCGGGCCGCAAGGCGCTCACCACGGATCTCGGCAATGAAATCCATCCGCTGGCGATCGCGGGCGTGGACGGCGAGCCGGGGGCCGTGGAGTCCGATGCCCTGCTCCTGTACCACGATGCCCTGATCGGCTTCGACGCGCTCGAAGCTCCGTTCCTGGCCGAGCTGTCGACGCGGTCGCTCGCGCACGGCGCCCCGTTCCTGGACCTCGCGTTCGAACAGCGCGTGGCGGTCTGCCTCGAAGGACTCGCTCCGAGCAATCCCACCGTCGAGGTTTGGGAAGCGGCGGCGGCCGTGCCCTTCACCGCCTTCCTTGCCGCCGCCGAGCAGAGTGAAGCCACGATCGACACCTCCTCCGCGTATCAGGTGATGGGGTACCCCGGTACCGCGGCCAACGGCTACGCGGAATTCTCGTACAAGCGCAAGCTCTCGACCGAGCTCACGAGCCGCGGCTCGCTGCCCTAGGCGCGATGGCCGAACGTTTCGACGTCTGCATCGTGGGCTCCGGGTTCGGCGGGTCGATCGCCGCGTTCCGGCTGGCCGAGCTCTACCGGGCGGCCGGCGAGACCCCGAGCATCCTCGTGCTCGACCACGGCCCGCGCCATCAGCACACTGACTTCCGCCAGTCGATGGATGTCGAGAACCTGTCGCGGATCTACGGATTGATCCAGGGGCAGGGCGCCCAGATCGTGGTGGGCAACGGCGTCGGAGGCGGCTCCAACTTCTACCTCGCCGCATCGCTGCGCTCTCCGAGCGAGACGTTCGAGCGCCGCGATCACCGGCCCGAAGACGGCCCCGACCGGCGCATGTGGCCCCAGGAGATCAGCCGCGCGACGCTCGAACCCTTCTACGCTCGCGCGGAGCGCGCGCTCCGCGTGCAGCGTCCCACCTGGAAGCAGGTCGCCAAGTCGGGCGGACTGTGGGCGGCGACGCTCAATGCGGCCGGTCATACGTGCGACCGCGTGCCGCTCGCGATCGATCTCAGTCGCTGCATCCAGTCGAAGTGGTGTCACACCGGCTGCATCTACGGGGCCAAGAACTCGGTCATAACCAACTACCTGGCGTCCGCCGAGGAAATGGGCGTCGAAGTCCGCCCGAACTCCGAGGCGGAGCTGATCGTCCAGAGCCAGGCGCGGCCCTACCGCTACGTCGTGACCGCCTGGGAACTCGACAACGAAGGCCCCAGCCCGACGCGTCAGCCCACCGGAGGCAGCTTCGAGATCGAATGCAAGGTGCTGATCCTCGCTGCGGGGGCGATGGGGAACTCGCCGCTCTTGATGCGCTCGCAGCCGGGCCTCCCGAGCCTCTCGAGCCAGGTTGGGAAAAACGTCGGAATCAACGGCGACCACATCGCGGCGATCGAATACGACGAGCAGAAGGTCAAAGAAGTGCTCCGGCTACCCGGATTCGGCCAGACCTACAAGGGCAACCACATAACGACGATGACGTATGACTTCTGGGCCGGCCGGTCCGGTAACCAGTGGGACGGAAAGCGCTTCACGCTGCAGGAGATCTTCCTCTCGACGCTCCCGCACATCCTCTACGACGACGGCCGTGACCCGAGCGGTGAACCGTCGTGGTGGGGTCTGCAGAAGAAACAGGCGCTTTCGACCTTCAACAACCACATCGAGCTCCTGGCGATGCTCCAGGACACCAACGACGGCGAATTCTTCGCCGCCCCGCCCAGCGGAGGCGCCATCCGCCCGGGCGCCGGTCCCCTGTGGGTGGGGCTGTTCAACTACAACCTCTCCGAACAGACCGTTCGCGCGCGCGAAGCCGCGAACTCGGCGATCGCGGAAGTGCTCGCAAAGGCGGGGCTTGGTCGCTTCATGAAGTTCACCTTCCGCACCGCAGACGCGGCGCACCCGGTTGGCGGCTGCCGCATGGCGGACTCCCAGGACCTGGGCGTGGTGGATCACCAGAACGAGGTGTTCGGCTATCCGGGTCTCTTCTGCATGGACTCGTCGTCGATCCCCACCTCACTGGGAGTCAACCCGTCTCTGACGATCTCCGCGATCGCCGAGCGGGCATGCCAGCTCCTGATAGCGCGGAGCGCCGACTACGGTCTGCCCGCGAAGCCCGCCCATTTCGCCGCGAGAACACCGGGCGTTCATCTTGGAGCCCACACCGAACCGGTGCGCCGGACGTCGGACAAGCCGATCGACGAAAAGGTCCGCTACTACGAAACCGCCTTTGGCTGACGGCGAGCGCGCGAGCGATCAACTCGCCAGCGACCACAGGTCCACGTGTTCGTCGGCGAGCCGTCCGGGCGCGGGTCTGATTCGCTGCGCCACGAGCCGTGCGCATGCCGCCATCTCTCCGTCGCGGTCAGCCTCGGGGTCGCCACCACGGTTGAGCCCGGCGGTGGCCTGCAACACCCCATCTCGTAGGTAGAAGCCGAGCAGCCTGCGTTCGCGCAGGCTCCCGCGCACGACGAACTCGTCCCATGTCCTGGCGTGACCGACGTACTCGAGCTTGTCGTCGTATTGATCGGACCAGAAGCTGTGGATGTAGTCATATGGGGCACTCGAGCCGAGCATCGACCTCGCCGCCGCGCGCCCCTGCTTCTCCGCGTTGTTGTAGTGCTCGACACGAACCCGGCCGAAAACCGGATGGAGGTGGTTCGCCACATCGCCCGCGGCGTAGATGTCGCGCGCGGCGCGACACAGCTCGTCGACGAGCACCCCGTTGGTGAGCGTGACAGGCGATCCCACGAAGCTCGGGAGCTCGGGCTCGACCCCGACCCCGGCGAGCACGAAGTCGCAGGGGATGCGCTTTCCGCTCGCGGTCACGACCGCCTGCAGCCGGTCGCTCCCTTCAAACGCAACGAGCTGCTCCTCCGCGCACAGCTCGACGCCGTGCCCGCGATGGATGGCTGCGACCACCGCCGCGAGCTCCGCGCCCAGGACCCTTTCGAGCGGCGCCGGCCCGGGAAAGATCGCGGTCACGCGAACCCCCAGCTGGGTCAATGAGGCCGCAACCTCGCAGCCCACGAAGCCCATGCCGATGATCACCGCGCGCCGATCTGCAATGGCCTCCCGCTTGATCGCGTCGCACTCTGCGAGTGTGCGCAGATGGTGGATCCCGGGCAGCTCAGCCCCAGGAGCCTGTAGCCGCCGGTTCCGCGCTCCGGTCGCGATCAGCAGCTTCTGATACTCGAGCTCGTCTCCCCCGTCGAGCATCACCGTATTCCGAGCGGAATCCACAGCGAGGACGCTGCGCTCGCTGAGCAGCTCAACCGCGTGCTCCTGATACCACGGCGCGGGCCTGACGTACCACCCCGAGAGATCCTCCTCAGAGCGCAGGTACGTCTTCGACAACGGAGGACGGCCGAAGGGAACTCCCGGCTCGCGGCTGATGAGCACCACCCTGCCCGTGAAGCCCTCTTCGCGGAGGGTGACCGCGGCGTTTCCTCCGGCGAGGCCGCCGCCGATGATCACGATCGCCTTGGCGGCGTCCTCTACGGGCATCGCTCGCAACCCAGATGGGTGTGCATACGGCTAGGCATTTGAAAAGAGGGGGATGTTCGCCCCGCTCGCCGGAACCAGGCGGCCGTCGAGCAGCGCCACGATCAGCTCCGCAACCTCAGCCGGCGTGAGGCCCGCACGAAGGTCTGGATTGGCCTCACGGAGCATCTGGGTGTCGACCGCGCCGGGGCTGATGCAGATCGCGCTGATGCCGTGCGCCTTGCCCTCGACCGCGATCGCCTCGGTGAGACCGATGACCCCGTACTTGGACACGTTGTACGCGGCCAGGCCGGGAAACTTCTCGGTCGCGTACATGCCGGAGAGCGACGCGATGGTGACGATGCGCCCTCCGCCGTTGTCACGCATCGCGGCGAATGCGGCGCGAC
Organism: uncultured Solirubrobacteraceae bacterium; assembly: GCA_963813685.1. Taxonomy (GTDB): domain Bacteria; phylum Actinomycetota; class Thermoleophilia; order Solirubrobacterales; family Solirubrobacteraceae; genus Palsa-744. The sequence goes on along the minus strand of CAWEZQ010000008.1, from coordinate 6,388 downwards.
AACAGAGGAACGTGCCCGTGAGGTTCACCGCGAGCGTCTTCTGCCAGATCTCCGGCGTCGTCTCGGGAAAGGAGGCACGCGTCAGAGCGCCGGCCGCACAGACCAGCGCCGCGGGCCGACCAACGACCTCGGCGGTGGCAAAGAGCCGTTCGACATCCTCGACGCTGCTGACGTCGGTCGCCGCAGTGCTCGCCTCGTGGCCCGCGTCCCGGATGCGTCGGGCGACCGCGTCGAGAGCCGCCTCGTCGCGGGCCGCGACGACGACGTGGGCGCCTGCGGCCGCGATCGCTTCCGCGGTGGCGGCTCCGATCCCACGGCTCGCCCCGGTGACCACCGCGACCCGTCCCTCGAGCCAATGCCCGGGCTCAGGCATCGACCGCGATCTCGACGCCGGCGACGGAGACTCGCCTGTAGAGCTGTTCATGCGCGTCGAGGCTGAGCTCCAGGTCGAGGTGGCTTTCCGCATGCCGGCGGCATGCGGAGCGCGAGAGCTCGGTCGCTCTCTCGGTGGCGTCGGCCGCCGCGTCGATGTCCTCGGGTTCAACGATCAGCCCCGTCACACCATCGACGAGGACTTCGTCGAGTGCGCCGCGGCGGAAGGCCACGACCGGCGTGCCGCACGCCTGCGCCTCGGCGGCGACCATCCCGAACGGCTCGTCCCATCCGGCGGGGCAGAGGACGACGGCCGCGCCGGCCATCGCATCCCAGAGCGTCGTTCGCGCAACACCCGGATGAACGGTGACGCCCGGATCGGCTCGGCGCGGGTCGATCCGCTCACGCGCGTAGCGCGGGTCGTAGCGATCGCCGTAGACGTCGATGCCGATGCCGGCGGCAAGCGCGATCTCGATGGCCTCCGCGGCGCCCTTCTCCGGACTGAGCCTGCCGGCGAACACGGCGCGCTCGCCGCCTTGCGGCGACCAGCGGATCGAGCTCGTGGGGATGTGCGGCGGCAGGATCGCGTCGACAGCGACGACCCGCCGCCAAGCGTTCGCCTGAAACGCGGAGACGCCCGCAACCGTCGGTGGGGGGTCGTGCCGGGACGCGTCCCGAAGGGCGTTGGCGACCGCCTCGTCGGGAGGAAGGTGAAGCGTATGCACCACCGGTGCGCCTGCCGCGGTTGCGAGCGCGACCGCAGGCGCATCGAAGGCGTGATTGTGGACCACGTCGTACCCTCCCCGGCCCACCGCGTCATAGACGCGGGCGAAAGCCCCCTCAGCCGCGCCCGATCCGGACGCGGCCCCGGACGCTCGGTAGAGAGTTGCCTCGAGAGCCTTGTGATCGACTCCCGTGTCGATCACCTCCACGCCTTCCACCGCCGAACCGGAAGCGGCGTACAGGTGAACGTGGTGGCCTCTGCGCGCCAGCCCGCGCGCGAGATCGGCCACGAAGACCTGCGAGCCGCCGCGCTGCGGCTCACGGATGGCGCTGACCATCGGGGCGATGATCGCGACCTTCATCGCTCGATGACCTTGTAGGCGAGGTCGCGCGGCGGATTGGTTCCAAGCACGTCGTAGGGAACCCGTTGCAACCCGCGGCGACAGATCTCCGCGATTGCATTCGGATAGAAGATCGCGATCAGCTCCGCGGCTTCCTCGGGGCTGGCGAACTCGACAAAGCACTCGCCGTCGAAGCGCACGTACCGGTAGCCGTGCTCGGCGAGCCAGCGGACCTCGTTGGGCCAGACGACGACGACGAGCCCGCCCGGCCTGCAGACGCGCTCCATCTCGGCCAGGCCTGCTTCGCCGCCGTGTCCCCGCGTCGGCGTAAGGGCCGAGCACGCGACCACCACGTCGGCATGGTCATCGGCGAGCGGCAGATCGTCGAAGAAGCCATGGGTCACACGGACGCGGCGCGTGGGGTCGGCTGTCGCAAGCTTGCGGTTCAAGATCTCACGCAACGGCGCCGCCGGCTCGACCGCGACGACCTCCCGTGCACGGTCAACAAGCTCCAGCGTCAACCGACCCGTGCCCGCAGCCACCTCGACGATCCGCTCGAGGTTGTCCGGCAGCCAGCCGATCACGCCGGGGTGAAGGCGCTCGGCATTGACGAGCCGCTCGAACAGCTCTGGCTCGAGCCGGTAAAGGAGCTCCCAGGCGAGCGTCACATTGGTTCGCGGGTCGCCCGTCCCGCCGGCGAGGAACCGTTTCGCCTCGTCGTGGGTGAGCACGCCGACATCCGCCGTTGTGTAGCGCGATTGCACGTCGCACCCGCGCCGCGGGCGGATCTCAGTCGTGGCCACGGACTTCTGCCCAGTTCTTGTCGGTCTCCCACAACCGGAGAGAGTGAAGCGATCCCTCCGGGAGCTCCGGGCGGACCCTCTCCCAGAACGCCATTGCCAGGTTCTCGGCGGTCGGGATGAGCCCGTCCAGCCACGCAACGTCGGTGTTCAGGTTGCGATGGTCCACGTCTTGGATGATCAGCCGGCAGATCACATCGGACAGCTGCTTCAGGTCCAGCACATATCCCGTGGCCTGGCCGATCTCTCCGGCCACCACGATCTCGAGGACGTAGTTGTGCCCGTGCAGATTCGCGCACTTCCCAAACAAGCGCTGATTCTCCTCATCGGATAGGTCTGGATCGCGCAGCTGGTGTGCCGCATTGAACGACTCGCGCCGACTCACGAGCACCGTCGTCGAGCTGGACGGTGTCTCTCTGCGGATAACGGCCATCTCCGCGTCACTCACATCGTCGTAGGCCACTTCAACCCTCCTCCGCTTCGCTGTCGGACATCGACCATACCTCGACTGAAGCTCGTGCATGGCGCCCACGCTTTTGGCGGGCGACAGGAGTGGGTAGGTGCAGCCTGTCCCACTAACACCAGGAGGCTCGACGATGGCCAAGAATCACGGGTCCAGCGTCAAGAACGACAGGCAGTACGAAGGGCTGCGCGAAAAGGGCATGAGCAAGGAACGCGCGGCGAGGATCGCCAACAGCCCCGGCTCGTCCAAACGAGGCGGCGAAAGCTCCGGCTCGGGCACGAAACGCAAAGCCACCTCCCAGGGAGGCACCAAAGCGCAGAAGGCCGCCGCCGGTCGTAAGGGAGGCGAAAAGAGCAGCAGCTAGCGCGGATCTACGCCTTGCGGGGTATGCAGCTGATCTGGCCGTCGTTCTCGAGGATCGCCCACTGCAGGTCCGCAACCGAGGCGATCTGGGATTGGCGCGCCTGCTCCTGGATGTCGGCGATGGTGATCCGCTCGCGGCGCATGTTCCGCTCGATCGGCCGGCCATCGTGGACCAGCACGATCGGCTCGCCCTCGGTGAGCAGCCGCAGCGCCTTGAAGCGAAAGGCTGCCCAGCTGACCCCGACGGACAGGAGCGCGATCGTGGAGATCACGATCAGCGTGCCGGTTACCGACTCGTCGCTCTGGGTGATGCCCTGCTGAACGAGGTCGCCGAGCACAACGAGCAGGATCAGGTCGAACGGCTCCATCTGGCCGAGTTGGCGGCGGCCGACGACGCGCGTCACCGCGAAGATGAAGAAGAAGACGACGACCGCGCGGATTACCAGGTCCATCTGATCAGGGGAAGATCGTCAGGGAGCGATGCACGGTCAGCAGCGGCGTTTCGCCGTCGGCGAGGGTCACGTCCTCCCGGCGCTCGCCGACATTCGTCGGGTTGACCTGGAAGTAGACGCGACAAACGAGCGATTCGCCCGCCGGCAGGTCGCCGTAGGTGAGCTGGACGCGCCCGTCCTTGGAGGTCTCCTGTTCAGGTTCTGGCGCAATCGAGTTCACGCTCATCGATTCCCACCAGCCTTCGTCGAAGTCGAGCTGCAGCTGCTTGATGTCACGGCGGGCGTCGACTTTCACCTTGACCTGGAAGATCAGGCCGCTGCGCAGACGACTGGGGGCGGTGACGCTCAGGGCCGCCGCCGGCCCGCTGGCGGAGCTCGTCGCAGGATGCTGGCCGAACACGTTCAGGAGAGCCAGGACGGGCAGCACCGCTATAGCGCAGAGCATCCCGCGGCGCAGCCACACATAGCGCCCACGGCCACGCAGATCGCGATGCGACTCGAAAGTGATCCCATCTGGAATCTCCGCCATACCGGCCTGTTCGCTGGCCTATCTGGTTTCCCTCCCCCTCCACTCTTTGGCGTGTGGCTCGCGTCGAGCCGGTCCGGCGCTGCCGCATGGTTTCCAGGGGCGTGGGCCGGGCAAGAACCACTCGACAGAACCATCGAAGCCGCCAACGACCCCCACGCTCACACACCAACGGAACATCAGAAGGAGGGCAGAATGGCTGAGCTCAGCGCGCGAGACGGCAAGCTCGTGCAATACCTCAACGAGGCATACGGCAAGGAGAAGGAACTGGAGACCGCCCTTCAAGCGCACATCGGGATGACCACCCGCGCCCCCTATAGGAAGCGTCTGCGCGAGCACCTCACCGAGACCAAGCGCCACGCCCGCGAGCTGGAGCGGCGCGTCAAGCAGCTCGGCGGCGCGCCGCAGGCCGTGCCGATCGAGGGGCTCGGCCCGCTCGCCAGAGGCGCTGGCGCCGCGGTGGAGATCGCCGGGCGCGCAGCCGCCGCCGCGAAGGGTCCACTGCACGCTCTCCGCGGCACCGGCGAGCAGGAGAAGATGCTCAAGAACGCCAAGACGGAGTACGCCGACGAGCACGAGGAGATCGCCACCTACACCGCGATCGAGACGCTCGCCGAAGCGCTCGGCGACACCTACACCGCCAAACTCGCCCGCGCGATCCGCCGCGAGGAGCAGAGCATGGCCAGCTTCCTCGAGCGTCAGATTCCCGTGCTCACCAAGGCCGTCGTACAAGCTGAGGTCCCGCCGGCACAGCGACGCGGCACCCGCAAGACAGGCGCCGGCGTCCGCGCCAAATCGGCTGGTGCGGCCAAAGCCAGGACGAAAAGGACAGCCGCCAAGCGTTGAGCCAGGGCGCGCTCGCGAAGATTGAAGTTCGCCGATCGCGGGTACCGCGCACTCCGGTGTGGCGAGCAAAACACGAGCCTCGCATCCGGGCGGCGCTGCTGCTCGCTGCGCTGCTGCTCCTCGCCGCCTTCGCGCCGGGCGCGCACGCGGCGGTGCCGACGCCCGAAGAAGACCCGTTCTATACATACACGGGTAAAAGGCCGCTCGCCAAAATCGCGCCGGGCAAGGTGCTGAAGACGCGCACGCTCACATGGCACGTCGCCGGGCTCGCCCTGCCCGTGACCGTGGTGCAGCTGCTCTACCGCTCGACCGGCGCGGTCGGCCAGCCCACCGTCAACGTGACGTCGGTGCTGCTCCCGCCGGGAGGCGGGGGCGTGGCGAACGTCGTCGCCTATCAATCGTTCTACGACTCGCTGAACCCCGACGACGAGCCGTCCTACACGATCTCCGGCGGCACCACGTTCGGCGGCGCGATCCCCGACGTCGAGTCGGCGCTGTTCGCGCCCGAGCTGCTCTCGGGCAACGCGATCGTGATCGCCGACACCGAGGGAGAGACGGCCGACTTCGCCGCCGCGCCGGAGTACGGCCTGAACACGCTCTACTCGTTGCGCGCCGCGCTCGCGTCCCCCGCCGCCGGCATCCCGCCGGGCGCAAAGGTCGCGATGATCGGCTACTCCGGCGGCGCGATCGCGACCGAGTGGGCGTCCGAGCTCGCGCACACCTACGCGCGCGCGCTCACCAAACGGCTCGTAGGCGCGTCCTTCGGAGGCGTGCTCGCGGACCCCGCTCACAACCTGCACTACGTCGAACGGAAGCCTCGTGTGGGCGGGCGTGATCCCGATGGCGGTGATCGGCGTCTCGCGCGCATTCCACATCGACCTCACGCCGTACCTGAGCGAATACGGACTCAAGCTGTACGGCGAACTTCAGAAGGCGTCGATCTCCGAAGTGCTCGGACGCTACCCCGGCCTCACCTGGGCGCAGCTCGCGAAGCCCGAATACGCGACGCCCGAGAGCGTCGCCCCGTATGTCGAAACGGTCAACAAGATGATCATGGGGACCGGCGGCACGCCGACCGTCCCGCTGCTGATCGCCCAGGGCGCCGGCGGCGAACTCGAGGGCACGAGCGGCTCGCAGCCCGGCATCGGCCGCGGCGACGGCGTGATGATCGCCGGCGACGTGCGCACGCTCGCACGCGAGTACTGCGAACGCCACGTGGCGGTCCAGTACGACGAATACGAACTGCTCGCGCACATCGAAACGGCGGCGCCGTGGGCAGCGGCCACGCTGCCGTGGTTGTCCGAACGCTTCGAAGGCAAGCCGGCGCCGCAGGACTGCTCGCAGATCCCGGCGGGCAACCCGCTCACCCCGATTCCCTGAGCGCGTCGGCGCGCGACCTCTATGAGCTGACGGCGCGGGGTCTCCAAGGCGGGTACGATCGTTCGGTGGAGGCCGGGGGTTGATGGACGCGCGAGGTTCCGTCGTGGACGCTCGCGGCGCGC
>CAWEZQ010000007.1:0-94161 GCA_963813685.1 uncultured Solirubrobacteraceae bacterium | reverse complement strand
AGCTCCGGTTTGGCTTCCTGCTCCGACGGAGCACGCTACGCCTCGGTCAGCTCGTAGCACTTATCGGCGCGCAGGCACTCCGTCGCACGGCGCTCGGCGAGGGTGAGGATGAAGGTCCGGATCGGCACGTCGGCGAAGCTGGCGAGGACCGCCTCCGCGCAGGCGCGGATCTCCTCTTGTGTGCGGATACCGCTGAACTCGCGGTCCAGGCGTGGCAGCAGGCTCACGAGCCGCGCTTCGTGTGCTGTGCGATCGGCGCGGATGTCGTCGGCGTGGTGGACCAGGAGCTGCTCGACGCGAGAGCGGATGTCGTCGCGGATGACGCGAACCTCCTCGAGCGGCTTGCCGGCCGGATCGGGTACGTCCCATTCTTCGACCGCTGAGGGGACGTACGGGCACGGGCCGCCGCAGGCGAGCGTGACGGCCCAGTCGGCGTGCAGCTGCATCTCGACCGTCAGCCTCTTCGGGACGCGCCCTGAGAGGTCGAGGCCGACCTCGGCCATCGCCTCGACGACCGCGGGGTGTATCTCGCCGGCGGGCAGCTGCCCCGCCGACTCGGCGCGCAGGTCCGGCGGCGCCAGGCTGGTGAAGAACGCCTCCGCCATCTGAGAGCGGCCTGCGTTCTGCGTGCAGATGAACAGCACGTATCTCATGGGACTCCTTTCTCAGCCGGCCAGTGCCAGCGTGTCCACGGGTCTCGAGTGGTCGGGTGTGTGAGTGGGAAGCATCAGCGAGATAAAGGCGGCGGCGAGGACGAACGCGGTCGAGGCCCAGAGGCAGGCTTCGAGGCTGCCGAGCTCGTAGAGCAGCCCTGAGAGGACGGTCCCGATGAGTCTCCCGCCTGCGTTGGCCATGTAGTAGAAGCCGACGTTCATCGCCGCCTTGTTGTGCTCGGAGTAGGCGAGGATCAGATAGGAGTGGACCGCCGAGTTGGCGGCGAAGACGATGCCGAAGGCGATCAGGCCGACGACGATCACGATCGTCGGATCGACTCCCGCGGTGAGCGCGATCGCGATACGCCGCCGGGAAGACGGCGAGAACGAAGGCGAGCCACGTCGCGGTGCGGCCCTCGGGCTCGGAGTTGCCGTCTCGGCCGTGGATGAAGCGGGGGGCGGCGGCCTGGACGATCCCGTAGCCGATCACCCAGATCGCGAGGAAGCCGCCGGTCGCGACGAAGCTCCAGCCCAGCACGGTCTCGAGGTAGACCGGCAGGCCGACGACGAACCAGACGTCGCGCGAGGCGAACAGGAAGATCCGCGCGGCCGCCAGGACGTTGACGGCCCGGTTGTTGGAGAACATCTGCTTGAACTTCGCCTTGGCGTCGGGTTTGCCGAGGTGCCCGTGCATCAGCGTCGCCACGACGATCAGGGTGATCAGCACCGAACCGGCGAGGATCAGCATCGACGTCTGGAACCCCGTGATCGTCAGCATCGCCGCGCCGAGGAAGAACCCGACGCCCTTCAGCGCGTTCTTCGAGCCGGTCAGGACCGCGACCCAGCGGTACAGCGAGCCCTGGTCGCCCTCGGGCACGACCAGCTTGACGGCGCTCTTGGAGCTCATCTTGGTCAGGTCCTTGGCGATGCCCGAGAACGCCTGCGAGGTCATCACGTAGGGGATGACGAGCCAGGAGGCGGGGACGAGGCCGAGCATCGCCGTCGCGAAGACCTGCGTCGCGAGGCCCATGAAGAGCGTCGTGCGCAGCCCGAACCGTGCCGCCAGCCAAGCCGCCCACGAGGTTGGTGACGATCCCGAAGATCTCATAGAAGATGAACAGCGAGGCGACCGTGAACGCCGAGTAGCCCAGGTCGTAGAAGTAGAAGAGGACGAGCATCCGCGTCGCCCCGTCCGCCAGGGTCTCCACCCAGTAGGCGGCCGTGACCAGGATGTAGTTGCGCAGGTCGCCGCGACGGTCGACGGTCGACGGCGGCGGCGCTCATCGCTCGCCGCTCCCAGGGTCGCCGGCGACGGCGCGCGCGAGCTCGACGAGGCGGTTGGCGTAGCCCCACTCGTTGTCGTACCAGGCGAGCACCTTCACCTGGGTCTCGTCGACGACCATCGTGGAGAGGGCGTCGACGATGCTGGAACGCGGGTCGTCACGGTAGTCGACGGAGACGAGCGGTCGGGTCTCGTAGCCGAGGATCCCCGCGAGCGGACCGTCGGCTGCCTGCTCGAGCAGGCGGTTGACCTCCTCGATCGTCGTCGAGCGTGCGACCTCGAAGACGCAGTCGGTCAGCGAGGCGTTCAGCATCGGCACCCGCACGGCCAACCCGTTGAGCTTGCCCTGCAGCTCGGGGAAGATCAGCCCGATCGCCGTCGCCGAGCCCGTGGTCGTCGGGAATCAGCGAAAGGCTCGACGCCCGCGCCCGGCGGAGGTCCTTGTGCGGTGCGTCGACGACGACCTGGGTGTTGGTCATGTCGTGCAGCGTCGTGATCAAGCCGTGCTCGATGCCGATCCCCTCGTGCAGCACCTTGACGACCGGCGCCAGGCAGTTCGTCGTGCAGGACGCCGCCGTGACGATGTCGTGCCGGGCGAGCTCGGCCGGGTCGTCGTTGACGCCGACCACCACGTTCAGCGCGCCCTGCTCCTTCACCGGCGCGGCCACGACGACCTTGCGCACACCCCGCTCGAAATAAGGAGCGAGCGAGTCGATCGTGCGAAAGCGCCCCGAGCACTCGAGGACGAGCTCGACGCCCGCGGCCTCCCAGGCGACCTCGCCCGGGCTCGACCACCGAGGACCAGCCGATCTCCCGCCCTTCGACCACCAGCGCGTCGTCGCGCGCTTCGATGCCGGGTGACCACCGGCCGTGGACGGAGTCGAACTCGAGCAGGTGCGCGCCGGCGGCGGCGTCGCCTGCGGTCTCGTTGACCAGGGCGAACTCGAACTCGGGCCACTCCCACTGCCGCTCGCAGTGCCAGCCGGCCCATCCGGCCGAACCCGTTGATGCCGACGCGGGTCACGGTCGTGCGCCCGCTTGCCGGTCGTCGAGTTCGCGGACGAGCGCCTGGACCCGTACGGCGATGTCGTCGCGCATCTCGCGCACCTGCTCGATCGGCATGTCCTTCGGATCCTGCAGGTCCCAGTCGAGGTAGCGCTTGCCGGGAATGTAGGGGCATGCGTCGCCGCAGCCCATCGTCACCACGACGTCGGCGCGCTCGGCCATCTCCCGGGTGAGCAACTGAGGCCGGCGCTCGGAGAGGTCGATGCCGATCTCCGCCATCGCCTCGAGGACTGCGGGATGCAGGCGGTCGGCCGGCTGGGTGCCAGCTGCCTCGGAGCCATGCCGTCCCTCGCTGGCGCCCTCGAACAGGGCGCGGCTCATCTGCGAGCGACCGGCGTTGTGGAGGCAGACGAACAGCACGTGCGACATCAGCCTGCAGCCCCCAGCGGGCCGGGCGCCGAAGATGATGCGCCGAACCAGCGTCCCCGCGCCCACAGCGAGAAGTAGACGAGCCCGACGAGGACCGGCACCTCGATCAGCGGACCGACCACGCCGGCCAGCGCCTCTCCCGAGGTGGCTCCGAAGACGCCGATCGCCACAGCGATCGCCAGCTCGAAGTTGTTCGAGGCCGCGGTCAGGGCGAGCGTGGCTGTGCGTGGATAGCCGTAGCGGGCGGTGATCCCCCAGCCGAAGGCGATCGCGAACATCGCCGCGAAGTAGGCGAGCAGCGGCAGCGCGATGCGCACCACGTCGAGCGGCCGGTCGGTGATCTGATGGCCCTGGAGCGCGAACAGCAGGACGATCGTGAAGAGCAGCCCGTAGAGCGTGATCGGCCCGATCCGCGGCAGGAACGTCCCCTCGTACCACTCGCGCCCGCGGCGGTGTATGCCGACGACCCGGGTCAGATAGCCGGCGGCGAGAGGGATGCCAAGGAAGATCAGCACCGTCCTCGCGACCTCCCAGATTCCGACGGAGAAGCCTTCGCTGTCGAGGCCGAGCCAGCCCGGCAGGACCGACAGGTAGAACCAACCCAGTACCGAGTAGGCGACGATCTGGAACAGCGAGTTGATCGCGACGAGGACGGCGGTCGCCTCGCGGTCGGCGCAGGCCAGCTCGCTCCAGATCAAGACCATCGCGATGCAGCGGGCGAGCCCGACGATGATCAGGCCCGTCCGGTATGCCGGCTCGTGGGGAAGCATCAGCCAGGCGAGGGTGAACATCAGGAGAGGACCGATCAGCCAGTTGAGGACCAGCGAGGAGACGAACAGGCCGCGCTCGGCGCGCAGCCGCCCCAGCTCCTCGTAACGCACCCGCGCGAGCACCGGATACATCATCAACAGCAGGCCGATCGCGATCGGCACGGAGGTGCCCCCGATCGCGACCGATGAGAGGGCGTGCTCGAGCCCCGGAATCAGAGCGCCGAGCCCCAGCCCGGCTGCCATCGCAACCGCGATCCACAGCGGCAGGAATCGATCCAGGGTCGAGAGCTGCCTGGCGACACTCGCCGGGACGGTGCCCGACGGGACGCCGAGTGCCGCCGTCTCACGCTCGTCGCTGATCTTGACCGCCATTGGACGACGTCGATGCTAACCATTGACAAGGCCAGCTTCAATAGATATATGTAGATAGATGAACGTGAATCTGGAGCTGGAGCCAAAGACCAAGAGGCCACCGGGCGAACCCTGCTGCGAGCCGGTCGTCTACCCCGACGTCGAGCGCGAGCAGGCGCAGCGCATGGCGACGATCGCCAAGGCGCTCGGCGACCCGGTACGCATCCAGCTCGTCGACGTGCTGCGAAAGCACGCCGGCAAGGTCTGCGTGTGCGAGCTCGTGCCGCTCTTCGACCTGTCGCAGCCGACCGTCTCCCACCACCTCAAGAAGCTCAGAGAAGCCGGCATCGTCGGCTCCGAGCGGCCTGGGCTGTGGGCCTACTACTACGTGATCCCCGACGCACTGGAGGAGCTGTCCGCATGGCTGAGCTGACCGACAGCCCGACCGCCGCCGATGAACCAGCCTCATGCTGTTCGGCCGAGGCCCAAGAGACTTGCTGTGAGCCGACCGACAAGGCCGCCTGCTGCGGTGAGGCGGCCGCGGGCGGCAGCTGCGGCTGCTCGGCGGGCGCGTCCACCGGCGACGCCGAGGACATCCGCGAGGCGGTCCGCGCACGCTACGCCGCCGCAGCCACCACGGTGACCGAGCGCAGCTCCTGCTGCGGAGGGGACGCCGTCCTGAGCGAGGAGGAAGCGGCGGTCTTCGGCGCCGGGCTCTACGGCAAGGACGGTGACGAGCTCCCCGACACGGCGACGATGGCATCGCTCGGCTGCGGCAACCCGACCGCGGTAGCGGAACTGAGCGAGGGCGAAACGGTGCTCGACCTGGGCTCCGGCGGCGGGCTGGACGTTCTGCTCTCAGCCCGTCGCGTCGGGCCGGCCGGCAAGGCCTACGGCCTCGACATGACCGACGAGATGCTCACGCTGGCAAGGGAGAACCAGCGCAAGGCCGGAGTCGAGAACGTCGAGTGGCTCCGCGGCCAGATCGAGGCGATCCCGCTGCCCGCCGAGACAGTCGATGTCGTGATCTCGAACTGCGTGATCAATCTCTCCGGCGACAAGCCCAGGGTGCTGGCCGAGGCGGCCCGGGTGCTGAAGCCCGGCGGACGCCTCGCCGTCTCCGACGTCGTCGCCGACCCCGACATGGACGAGGCGACCCGTGCGGACATGCAGCAGTGGACCGGCTGCATCGCGGGCGCGCTCACCCGCGCGGAGTTCGAGCAGGCGCTCACCGCCGCCGGGCTCGCCGAGATCGAGATCCGCGAGACCCACCGGGTGCACGAGCACGCCGGCTCCGCGATCATCCGCGCGACCAAGCCGCGCGCAGCCGCTTGAACGACGAGGAGATCCAGCTCAACGACCCCCAGACGCTCTACCGGCGCTGGGAGGACTCGCAGTGGTCCCCGTTCGCGATCGACCTCGACCGCGACAAGGAGCAGTGGGCCGGGATGTCGGGCGAGGATCGCGAGCTGATCTTCTTCGTGCTCTCCTCGCTGATGGTCGCCGAGGAGCGCATCACCACGAAGTTCTCAGGCCTCGTGGGCTCGTACGGCTCCGAGGAGGAGGCGACCTTCCTGTCGACGCAGCAGGTCGACGAGGCTCGCCACATGCAGTTCTACGCCCGCTTCCAGGACGAGGTCGTTGCCGCGCCCGAGAAGATCGCCGCCCACGTGAACCGCGCGCGCCCGAACGTGTCGGACGCCTTCCGGCGCATCTTCGACGAAGAACTCGTAGCCGCCCACCAACGCCTCCTCGCCGAACCGGACAACCTCTCCGCGAAGGTCCGCTTCGTGACGATCTACCACCTGATCCTCGAGTCCACGCTCGGCCTGACGACATTCAAGTTCACGACCGATTACCTCTCGGCCGAAGGCCTGCTCCCCGGCTTCGTCGACGGCTACTCGAAGATCCACCACGACGAGACCCGCCACATCGGCTACGGCGTCTGGTTCCTGCGGGAGACCGTCCGCGAGCAGCCCGAGCAGTCCGACACCGTCCGCCAGACGCTCCGCGACCTGCTCCCCTCCGTCGCGGAGTCGCTCGCCCCGCCCGACACCGGCTCAGACCTCGACTTCGCGTCGATCGGCGCCACCAGCGAGGGGATCCGCGAGTTCGCGCTCGGCGGCCTCACCCGCCGTCTCGAGATCATCGGCGTGCCGCTCAGCTCGCTCTAGAGCACCTGTACGCGCTTCGCCTCGGACCCGAGCTGGTAGCAGCCAGGCGATACCCGTTGGAAGTGCCCAGTCCTGCGCGCGCCGACGGACAGGCACGCGTCCAGCGGGACCCACGCGGAGGGTCGTGGCAACGCCGTGGCAGCACACGGCTCGGATGTCGCCTCAGGCCCCGTGGCATGGACCGTGATGACCCCCAAACGTCCGAACGGCTACGCGTGGTCGCCCTGCCGGCCCTCTGGTAGCTTCAGGGCGAGCGGCATCTCGCGGGGATGCTCCAGAGCTAGGGGGTGGGTTGCGTGGCGCGGATCTTGGTGCTGGGCGGCGGTTTCTGCGGACTCGCAGCCGGGCTGATGCTCGCGCGGGACGATCACGAGGTCACGGTTCTGGAGCGCGATCCCGAGCCTGTCCCCGCATCTGCCGATGACGCGTGGGAGCGGTGGCCGCGAGAGGGCGTGACCCAGTTCCGCCTTGCACACTTCTTGGCGGCCGGAGGGCGAGCGGTGCTCCAGGAGGAGTTGCCGGACGTTTTACAGGGTCTGGTCGAGGCGGGCGGGTGCCAGTACGATCCGATCGCCAACCTTCCGCCGACGCTGGCGGACCAGGTGCGCCGGCCGAGCGATGAGCGGTTCGCGACCGTCACGGCGCGCCGCCCCGTAATGGAGCAGGTGCTGGGCGGCGTCGCGGAGCGAGAGCCGGCGCTGGAGGTCCGCCGTGGGGCCACCGTGGCGAGCCTGATCGTCGAGCCGGAGCCGGGGTTGCCTCGTGCCTCGGGCGTACGTCTGGACACGGGCGAAACGATCACCGCCGATCTCGTAGTCGACGCGATGGGCAGGCGCTCGCGGCTCCCGCGCTGGCTGGAGGATGCCGGCGTCGCACCCATTGAGGAGAATGCCGAGGATTCGGGCTTCATCTACTACGGACGCTACTTCCGCAGCGCCGACGGCTCCACACCACCGCTGTACACACCGCCGCTCTGCCCACTCGGGAGCTTCTCGATCCTGAGTCTCCCCGCCGACAACGGGACGTGGGCGGTGGGGTTCGTGACCGCCACGGGCGACCAACCGCTAAAGGAGCTGCGTCACACCTCCCGCTGGGAGGCCGTGCTGCGCGCGTGCCCGGCTCACGCCCACCTGCTGGACGGCGAGCCGATCAGCGAGATGCTGGCCATGGGTGGCCTCGTCGACCGGTATCGCAGGCTGTCGCCTGACGGGCAGCCGCGCCTCACCGGAGTCGCGCTACTGGCCGACGCGTTCTCGTGCACCAACCCGTCACTGGGACGCGGCATCTCGCTGGGGCTGATGCACGCGCGCTCCCTGCGCGACACGATCGCGTCGACGGACGGCGATCCGCTCGCGTTCGCCGAGGCGTGGGACCTCGCAACGGAGACCAAACACACGCCCTGGTACCGCGACACGCTGGATGAGGATCGCGCCCGGCTCGACGAGATGGAAGCGATTCGCGAGGGGCGCGAGCCGCGCCCGCCCAGCGACGCCACATTGCTGCGCAACGCCCTGATCACCGCGGCGATGACCGACGCGGACCTGTTCCGGACCTACCTGGACACGCGGGTGTGCCTGACGAGGCTCGCCGACTCGCTCGCCGACCCAGCGGCAGCGGCGCGCGTGTTCGAGCTCGCCGCGGGCAAGACGCCGTTGCGGCCACGCGGAGGGGCTGGATGGAGCGTCCGCTGGCGGACGCCTCCGGCCGATCGCCAACCTCAGCGACGGCTTGAGCTATGTCGTGCGTCACCCGAACGGCTACTAATCGCCAGACACGCCGGGCAGCCCTTACCGCGCAGCTCGCACCGGCTCGGTCGCTGCGTATCCGAAGTTGCGCAGACCACCGAACTCCTCGGGGTGCGGCGTGGCGCTCTCGCGTTTCTGCTTCCAGGGGCGGGTGCGCTGGGCTTCATCCTGATGGCTCCGTAGGGGTGTGGCAGACGCTCGGTGGGGTGGACGAGCACACGACAAGCAGCAATCAACCGGCAGAGAGGGCGATGCCTAATCGCCGCGACGACGGGGACCGTCTCCGACACGAGCAGCGGATTGGGATCGATGTCCATCCAGGCTTCGGGTTCGCCGCGCCAGCCGCGCCGCGGACCTTGAGCTTGCGCAAAGGAAGCGTGTGCGCACAGCCAGCTCAATGCTGCGACACGGAGGTTCTCTGCGGCGTGAGGTCCGGTGAGTGTGTGACGGGCGCGAGCAGAACCACCCGCCCGCCGGGGCGCAGCTCGATGTCCGCGCGAGGGGCAACGAGCCTGTCTCCCTCGGTCACCGCCACCACGCGCGATGCCAGCGGCCAGGCGACATTTCCCAGCAGCCGGCCGCTAGCCGGTGTGTGCTCGCTGATTGTGACCTCAAGGATCTCATAGCCCTCCAGCGGTGTGCTGGGGACGTGAACTTGCTTGCTTGGTTCCTTGACGGCGAACTCGGCGGCTTCGGCGCCTCGCTCGATCTCGCGTGCCGATGCGTGAATCCGCCCCACCAGCGCGCGCATGACATCTTCGCGCGTGACCCAGCCCTCGAGGGTGTGCTCGTCGTGGGAAAGGACCGGCAGCCCGTCGCGGCCGTACAGCGTGAGCTGCCGCAGCGCCTGCTCGAGGTCCTCGTCGCCGAAGAGCACCTGCGGGTCGCGCACCTCGCTCACGGGGCCGACCAGCTCGGCCCACAGCTCGTGCGAGACAGCAGCAGGCTCTGCCTCGGTGTGCGGTCGCGCGAGCAGGCGAGTCCGCCCGTCGCCGTCTGCGACCGGCTGCATCACCTCAGCGATGGTGAGTGTCGCCAGCGCGCTCGTAGGCTTTGGCTGTTCGATGTCGATACCGCGGCGCAGCAGCTTGGTCGTGTAGATGGACCCGTAGGTCAGCTGCTTGCTGGTGGCCGCGGCGATCCCGCACGCGAGCATCACGGGGAGCGTCAGAGTGAAGTTTCCGGTCATCTCGAGGACGCTCGCGATCGCCGTCAGCGGCGCCTGGCTGGCGCCCGCGAACACACCGCCCATCGCGATCACCGCGTACATCGCCGCCGGGCCGATGTCGGCTCCGAAGACGTGGCGGGCGATCAGGCCGAACGCCATGCCGCCCGCCGCGCCGGTGAACAGCGACGGCGCGAACACGCCACCCGACCCGCCGATCGACAGAGTGAGGCTCGAGGCGGCCACCTTGCCGACCATCAGGATCACGATCAGCCAGAGCGCTTCGTGGCCAGCCACGATGTTGTCCATCACCGGGTAGCCGACCCCGTACATCTGCGGGAGAGCGAGTAGCAGTGCGCCGAGCGCGATTCCGCCGACCGCCGGGCGCGCCCACTCCGGGCGACCACGCCATATGCGATCCAGATAGTCCTCCATGCCATACAGCACCGTCTTGAAGCCCACGCCGAGTAGCCCGGCGGCGAGCCCGAGGACGGCGATCAGCAGGTAGGTCGCGTCCGGGGGCGCGAGCAGGTTGTGGGGGAACCTCGAGAAGAACGGCGCGGAGCCGAAGAACGCACGGCTGATCAGATCGGCGGTGACCGCCGAGAGGGCGGTGGCGAACATCGCGTCCAGGGAGAATTCGCGCAGCACGATCTCAAACCCGAAAAGCAGGCCCGTAAGCGGCGCGTTGAACGTGCCCGCGATCCCACCCGCGGCGCCGCACGCGACGATGATTCGCAGACTGCGCTCGGACATGCGCACCCGCTGGCCGACCGTCGAGGCGAACGCCGAGCCGATCTGCACGATCGGTCCCTCGCGGCCCACCGACCCTCCCGTGCCGATGCAGAGCGCCGAGGCCAGCGCCTTGACGGCCGTCACCTGCGGGCGAATCCGCCCACCGTTCTCGGCGACCGCGAGCATCACCTCAGGAACCCCGTGGCCGCGAGCCTCGCGGGCGAAACGCTGGATCAGCGGCCCGTAGAGCAGGCCCCCAAGCACCGGAGTCACCAGAAAGAAGCCGATACCCAGCCACGCCACGTGCAGGCTCCCCACACGGCCCTGCTGCCCAAACTGCTCGTGCCCGGTCGCGATCCACGTGACCGCATAGATCAGCTCTCGAAAGGCGACCGCGCCCAACCCCGCCCCGGCACCGACCGCCAGCGCCATCACGACCAGGCCCAGCCGCGAGCCGCCAAGCCACGTCGATATTGCGCGCCCTCTCGTCACTCCTCCGGGCCCCAGCCCAGCGACCAATCCTGCTCCGGCACCTCGCCGGCCGCATCGGCGAAGACGCGCAACGCCCTAAGAGCGACGCCCCGGTCAGCGCGCGGCATGCGCCGCACGATCTGCGCGATCTCGACGCGGCGACGGCGGGTCACCTCCTCGACCAATGCGCGCCCCGCAGGGGTCAATGAGATCCGCACCCCGCGGCGATCCGCGCTGATCCGCCTCCGCTGCACGAGCTGCTTGCGCACGAGGCGATCGCACATCCGCGTGGCCGTCGAACGATCCACCCCCAGGCCGCTCGCCAGATCGGCCGGACGTTGCGGACCGCGCGCCGCCAGTTCCACAAGCGCGCGGTATTGGGCAAGCGTCACGTCCTCCGCCAGATCCGCCAGCGAACGCGCCGCGACCGCCACCAGCGCACGACTGGCACCCAGCACCGCGTCGACAAGATCGTCGCGATCCGCAGGCCGACCAACGACCTTGCCGGTATCAGCTATTCCATGCATAGTGCGATTATTGCACTATGCATCTACTCTTCCGTGATTCCCTGAGCGCGCCCAAGTCGTGCGCCAATGTTTCCTGGACAAGGTTCGCGGCGAGGAGCGAGTTTTGGCGTTAGATTGCACGGCGGTGAGCCGGGAAGCCTGGTCGGCGATCCCTCTCAGAGGGAAGATCAGGTGACCTCGGACCAACCCGACACGTCGAACGAATCGTCTGTTGTCAGAGCGCTCCGCGAGGTTCCGCTCCGGGAGCTAGGCGGTACGGGTGTCTGACTTCGCGCTGAGCGCTGTCTTTGTGCTCGCCGCCACTATCAGTCTCGTTACGAGTTGGGTGCTCGTGGCGAGGCTCGAGCGCGTGGGAGCACGCCTCGGACTGTCCGAGGCGTTGCTGGGAATGCTCGCGGCGCTGGCGGCCGACGCGCCTGAGATCACGACGGCGGTCACAGCGCTCGTCCGCCATGACCAGCACATCGGCGCGGGCGTCGTGATCGGCTCAAACGTCTTCAATCTCGCGGCCCTGCTGGGACTCGCGGGCATCGTCGCGGGCCATGTTGCGCTCCACCGGCGCGTAATCGAGCTAGGCGGCGCGGTCGCGTTGTGGACATGCGCCGTAACGCTCGCTCTTGTGAACGGAGTCTTCTCGCCGTTGGTCGGGCTCATTCTGATGCTGGCGGTACTGGCGCCCTACACGGTGATCCTGGGCGTGCACCACAGTCGATTGGCTCGCCTCCGGCTTCCCGCGACATGGACGAGCTGGTTGGTGGCGGCAGTCAGCGAGGAGGAGATGGAGCTCGAGGTCGCCATCCACCCCCACCGCGGGCGCACTCGCGACTCCCTGATCGCCGCGGGTGCCGTGGTCGTGGTGGTCGGCGCAAGCATCGCAATGGAGCGCACTGCCTCGGACTTGGGAAGCCGTCACGCGGTCCCCGGGATCGTCGTCGGCGCTCTCGTGCTCGCCGCCGTCACGAGCCTTCCGAACGCCGTTGCCGCTGTGTACCTGGCCGCTCGCGGGAGGGGAGCGGCGGTGCTCAGCACCGGGCTGAACAGCAACCTTTTCAACATCCTCGCCGGGCTCTTGATCCCCACGACCATCCTCGGGTTGAGCGCACCGTCAGGGGAGACGACATTCGTCGCCGCGTCCTACATGGCGATGACCGTGCTCGCCCTCACCTGCGCATCCGTGTACCGCGGTCTGCGTCGCAGCGCGGGCATCGTAATTGTCGCGGCCTACCTGCTGTTCGCTGGGGCGCTCCTCGTGGCTGCGTACTGAGTCACCCGCCCGGGAACGCCTCGACCCGCGAACGGGAGGCCCGAGAGCACCATGAGCTGCGCCGGCAGCGTCGACGCGATCCTCCCGCGGACCGGGCAGGCGCTCGAGGTCCCTTACGAGGAGCTGCTTGATCACGTGCGCGGCGCGCCGGCGCTCAACGTCGATGAGACGGGGTGCCGTCTTCGCGGTGCCCAGCGGACACTGTGGGGCGCCTTCACGCAGCGAGTCGCTGTCTTCAGCGTCGCGGGCGATCGTCACGAGCAGCGGCTGCGCGAGCTGCTTGGCGAGCATCGGGGATCGTCACCTCCGATCGCTGGTGGGCCTATGACCACCTCCCGCTGGGGCGCCGCCAGGTGTGCTGGTCGCACCTATAGCGCGACTTCCAGGCCCACGCCGAGGGCCTTGGCGCCGAGCGTGAGTTCGGCGAGCACGGCCTTGGGCCCAATCGATGCTGTCGTGGATTGCGTTCGGGCTACCTGCCGAGGCACTTCCGCTCGTCGCACGATCACCGCGGCGGGCCGCGAGCCCCGTGAGCGCATGACGGCGCCTGGGTCGATCGCTTGTGCCGGGCCCCGCGGGTGAGTTGAACATCCACCCCGCCCGATGCGTCCGATACGTCCGATTCTACGCCGCGCCCCCAACTGGTCGATGCGGACGCCAACGGACAGGTCTACGGCACGCCCATCGGGTGAAGAGTTACGGATGGCTCGTCAACAGCTCGAGGAACTCCCGGGCAGTGAAGACGGGTATCTCACTCGCCAGGACCAGGAGATGCTTGTCGCCGGACACGAGCGCCGCACGGGTCGCTGATGCGAGCGTGATGAGGTAGTCATCGCCGGGGTCCGCCGAGCGCACCGGCGGAGCAGCGGCGGGGTCGGGAATCGTTGTGGCCGAGCCCTGCACCCAGCGCACGAATGCCTCTGCATCCTCGCCGGGAATACGGCGCCGGAGCTTTGGATACGCGAGAGCACGCTCGAGCTCAGCGAGCAGCGCCGGTGAGAGCAGCAGCTCAAACTCTCCGCGGCTGCACGCACGCAAGACCTCCCCGGTCGCCCCGCCCGGCGACAGGACGCCGGAGATCAGGACGTTCGGGTCGAGAACCGCACGCAAGCGTCAGCGACGGCCGCGGCGCGTCTTGTGCTGAGCCTCCACAGCGAGCGCCACGGCCTCCTCCTCAGGTAGCTCGTTACGCTGCCACAGTCGCTCGAGCAGGTCCAAGCCCAAGTCGCGACGCAGCGCTTCCTCGATCACGTTGCTCTCGCCGCGGCCGCTGCGCGCCGCACGCAGCCTGACTGCCCGCATCACCGACTCGTCGATCGTCAGTGTCGTGCGGACCTTCGTCATGGGCGCTATTCTACAGCATCAAAGCACTTTGATGCAAAGATGCTCCATGAGAACATCCACCGCGGTCACCCCGACGCGCACGATGACATCATGCGATGCGTGGGGACGCTAGGCCTAGACCTTGTGTTCTATTACCCAAGGTGAATGTGGGGGGAGCGTGCGGCGCCGCCGGAGTCCGTCCGGTCGGTTCGACCACCTCCGGCACATCTTTGGCACGAATGGCCGTGAGTCGCCAGGACTTCAATTTCGCCCGCCCCTGGGCCGACACGAGCTTTATCGAGGACTACACCGCGGAGGTTGATGGCAGGCCGCTCAGGGCCGTCCACCTGGTCACGTTCAACGCCGAAGGGGAGGCGCAGCACATCGCAGCGGCGACGCGATAGTTGCCGCCGCCCTCATGGACCGGCTCGTGCACCACGCCACCATTGTCGCCCTCAGAGGCAAGAGCTACCGACCGAAAGAGAGGGGCGCCGGCGTCGCGCCCGCCGCCCAGCCTCCGTCGCTACGCGACTCCGCCTGAGCGGCAGAGAACCAGGCTAGTGGCGCACTTTTCGGCGCCCGATATCGGCGTGCTTTTCAACGCCCCTTGGCACATGGGACGAGGACGAGCTTTCCCCTCGCCGCCGAGCTGTCGAGCATCTCGTGAGCACGACGAGCTTCGGTGAACGGCAGGCGCTCCGCCACCACTGGGTGGATCTTGTCCGCGCGAAGCAGCTCAAGCAGGACCTGGAAGTCCTCCCGGAACCAATCTTGGTGCGGGATACGCAGCTTCTGAACCCGGTAGCCCATCACCCGCCGGCGGGACGAAAGCATCCCCCAGACCGAAACGAGCGCGGTCGCCGGCCACCACTCCAGCCATCCTCGCCAGCTCTTGCGCCCTTGCACCATCGTGTTGTAGGTGCCGATCATGATGAGCCGCCCGCCAGGATCTCCCGTGATCGGATCGCCCCGCCGCAGCGCTCGGAAGGAGCGCAGCGACACCGCGCCACCGATGCCGTCGAGCACGACGTCCACACCTTCGCCGCCGGTCAGCTCCCGCACCCGCGCCAAGAAGTCCTTGTTGCGATAGTCGATCGCCACTGCACCGAGCCTCTCGACTGCATTCCGGTCGCGCGCTGAACACGTCCCGATCAGGCGAAGCCGGGCCACCGCTCCCAGCTCGAGGGCCGCGGTGCCCACCCTGCCCGCAGCGCCGTGCACGAGCACCGTCTCGCCTGGCTGCACCCGCGCAGTTCGGTGCAGCATCTGGTACGCGGTCATATAGGGGAAGATCAGGCTTACGACCTCAGCCGGGTCCAGGTCCTCAGGCACCTCGACCACGTACTTCTCCGGCACGCAGACGCGCTCCGCATCGGCGCCCCACACCGTCAGCGCGCCGACACGATCTCCCTTTCGCAGCCTCGAGCAGCCGGGCCCGAGCTCCTCCACGACGCCGACGAGCTCGTAGCCAGGCGTGAACGGCGGCTTCGGGCCGCCAAGATAGGTACCGGCGCGTATGAGCGCGTCAGTAAAGGACACGCCGGCCGCCAGGACCCTGACACGCACTTCGCCTGGCTCCGGCTGTGGAGCATCCTCCTCGATCACCCTCAGAACCTCCGGGCCACCGAAGTGGTCCACGATCACGCGCTTCGTCTGGTCACCATTCGGGGTTTCCATCACGACCTTCTTCACTGCCTGGTGCAGGTCGTCACGAATCGTCCCCCAGTCGGGTGACCCCGCCATCGGCCCCGAGTACCGATCGTCCGTCCGTATTCTCGAGAAGAGCGGAAGCCCGGCCACGGACGAACAGCGACACTCCCTAGCCGCGCTCAGCAGAGGCAGCAGCGCCCACTACTAACCCCACTTCGGGACCTGGTGGGCGCTTCTTTGTGATCGCTCCTTGACCGGTCAGTGGCTACGTGTGGGATTTCTCTGAAGCCTGCGCGTAGGCGCTAACGCTGGGTCCTCGAGGACGGCTGCGTTCATCGCGAGGATGTGGTCGCGGGTGATGGGCCATTGACGGTCGGCGTCTGCTCCCCCTACGAGTACGAGTCCACGCATGGTTGCCTGGCCGGTCGCGATGAGCTGCGCCAGCTCCGGCCGGTCGGCGTACTCGGGGAAGATGATCGGGCCGGCCATTTCGTTCACGCGCGTCATTTCGTCGTGCGCGCCAACGAGGTGACGACGCAGGTCGGGATCGGTGCGCGCACCTGTTCCCAGCTCGAGGAAGGCCTGGAACAGAGAACCGCGGTAGATCGCCCACATGCGGTCGAGCAGCTCTTCCTGGCGTTTTAGCGGCGAGCGCGTCTTGGGTGGCCCGGCGCCGAACAGCTCGGCGACCCATTTCGCTCTGATGTGAGGGACCGTCGCCGCGAGCAGCTCGGCCTTCGATCCAAAATGGTGTTGCAGGGCTCCTGGCGTCACGCCCGCGCGCTCAGCGATGCGCCGCGTGGTCGTGTTGGCGTACCCATTTGCGACGAGGCAGCTGACCGCCGCGTCCAGCAGCGCAGCGCGGGTGGTTGAGCGGCGCTCCGCCTGGGTGCGGCGCTCAGACGGCGGCGTGATCGAACCCTTCGCGGAGGCCACGTTGGTGCAGTATCGCGTGCCGGCCAGCAACCACCTCCGGAACCTGGGGATACATACCATACATCCGGTATGTATGATGCCCAGCATGCGCGGGGCAGCGATCCGGGCAGCCGGCCGCGAATGGCTCGCCGCGACCGGCGAGATCGGGAGGTTCACGGGACAGGTCGTCCAGGACGTCTGGGGCCTGCGGGTACTTCGCTTCTTCGGAGAGACACTGCGTCAGGCGGGCGTCCTGATCGTCGGCTCGACGCTGATCATCTGGACGCTGATGTTCATCCTCGGCCTGCAGTGCGGGATCGAGGGCGCGTACTTCGACGAGGCCGCAGGCGCGCCAGCCTACGCGGGCGTGTTCAGCGCGTGGTGCGACCTGCGCGAGGTCACCCCGTACGCGTTCGGCTACATGATGTCCGCCAAGGTCGGCACCGGCATCGTCGCCGAGCTCGGAGCTATGCGTATCTCCGAGGAGATCGACGCGCTCGAGGTCATGGGCATCAATTCGATGACCTTCCTCTGCGCCACCCGACTGCTCGCCGCCTGGCTCGTGCTCCCCTTCATGTATCTCGCCGGCATCGGCGCCGCCTTCATCGCGTCGTACGTCGCCGTCGTTCAACAGATCGGCTATGTCTCCTCCGGCGGCTACCTACTCATCTTCTGGCAGTTCCAAACCCCACCAGATTTCCTCTTCAGCGTGATCAAGGCCATGTTCATGGCCACGGCAATCGTGCTCGTCGCGTGCTACTACGGCTACAACGCCAGCGGAGGGCCAGTAGGGGTGGGTCGAGCCACCGCCAAGTCAATGGTCCTCAACCTCATCCTCGTGCACGTCATCGGCATGCTCGGCACCCAAATCTTCTGGGGCGCCAACCCAAGAGCCCCAATCGGCGGCTAGGTGCGCCATTGCACGACCAACGGGCTTCTCCGGCGCTCGACTGCCGGGATGGATGAAGGCCGCCGGGCTGACGAAGGTCCAGTCCACGTCCTCGAGCCCGAGGTAGTAGTCGAGCGCGTCGGATTGGGGGATCGCCTCAGGCTTCCACTCCTCGGGAAAGTAGGGGTGTCCAGTAGCCGCTTGCGAGTGCCGGTCATCCCCGTGGCTCCGAAGACGACGATCTTCATCTATGTGTACGCAATCTGGTACACTCCGGTCCATGGCGAAGACGATCCCCGTTCGCGAGTTCCGGAGCAACCTCGCCCAGGTGCTCAGCGACGTTGCCGACCGGCGCGACCACGTGATTCTCACACGCAACGGACGGCCGGCAGCAGCCTTGGTGCCCGTCGACGAGTACCAAGCGCTCGAGGAGACCGCCGAGATCCTCTCGGACGCTCGCACCCTCCAGGCAATCCAAGCCGGGCTCGACGACCTCGCGCGAGGCGACACGATCGAGCTCGGGGACCTCCGCCGCGAGCTTGCGGCAAAGCGCCAGCGCACGAGCTAGACGGTGGCGCGGGTCCTCCTCGCGCGCCGCGTGCGCTCACACATACTCGCGCTCGACTGGCCGCTGATCGACGCGGTCGAGGAAGCCCTCGCGTTCCTGCAGCGAGACCCGAACGCCGGTTATCCGCTCCGCGGCCGGCTCCGTGGTCTGCGCTCTCTGCGAGTCGGCTCCTATCGCATCATCTACCAGCTCACCGAGGATGAAAG
This sequence comes from uncultured Solirubrobacteraceae bacterium, assembly GCA_963813685.1. GTDB lineage: Bacteria > Actinomycetota > Thermoleophilia > Solirubrobacterales > Solirubrobacteraceae > Palsa-744. Next base: position 76,039 of record CAWEZQ010000007.1, on the reverse strand, counting down.
GACCGTACGAGTCGTCGCCGTCCGCCACCGCTCGGTCGCATACGACAGCGACCCGCGCTGACGAGCACGAGAGCAGCCCAGCGCCGAGCCCGTGGCAACACCGTGGCAACAGTCGCTGCTCCTGATGCGTCCGATGTGTCCGCGAGCGCGCGCTGTTTGGACGATTCGGGCGCCGGCGGACTGGCGGGTGCGTACGCGGTTGAGGGCCTTGTGGGCTTACGGCCCGTGGTGGTTCGAGTCCACTCGGGCGCATCGGAGATGTTCTGCATGGCGGGACTGTCTTGATTGGCCCAGCTCTCGACGCACGAGGCCGATAGCTGCGTCCGCTCCTCACCGATCCTCGGCGGACCGGGGCCGCTCCTTGCGCGCCTCGGCGGGCGGCACCGCCACGTCGTCGCGGGCCGCTATGCGCAGCAGCTTCCTGAGCGCGGGCGCGACCCCGAACTCAGGGATCTGAACCTCTATCTCTACTCTGCCGGCCTCGCGATCGAAGACCTGCACCGAGTCCAGGTGCTTGAGCAGGTCCATCATCTCGTCGTTGGTGGCGAGCATGAGCGCGGTGAACGTGGTGATGCCACCTTCCCGCGCGCGGGCGCTGATCACATCGAGCAGCAACGCGCCGAGGCCGCGACCCTGCCAGTCGTCTATCACGGTCACGGCTACCTCCGCGACCTCCGGCCGGAGCGGGTCCCGGACATATCGCGCAACCCCGACGCCCTCGCCGGTCTGCTCGTCAAGGGCGAGCATCGCCTCGTGATCGCGATGGTCGATCTCGGTCAGATAGCGGACCATCTCCTCGGTCAGCTCCGGCATCGGCGCCAGGAACCGCCGATAGCGGGACTCGGGGCTCAGGCGCGCAAAACCGCGCAGCAGCAACCCACCGTCAGAGCTATGGCCCTGGCGGATCCGCACGCGCGAGCCGTCGCGCAAGGCGACAGGCGCGCCAAGGAGCACGAGCTCACCCGTAGAGGGAGTCGATGACATCCCTGAACCTCTCGTGGACGACGGCTCGCTTGGCCTTCTGCGTGGGGGTGAGCTCACCGGCGTCTTGGGTGAGATCGCGGTCGAGGATCGCGAAGCGCTTGACCTGCTCTGGCTTTGCGAAGCGCTCGCTCACCATCTCGCGGGCGAATCGTGCGTACGCGTGCTCGTCCCGGACCATCACCGGGATCTCACGTTCGACCCGCAGCCTGGCTGCCGGCGACGCCGCCTCGTCGCAGTCGAGCACCAGGACGGCGAGGATGGACGCCGGTCGGTGAACCGAGTCGACCGCCATTCACGCTGGGCGGAACCTCGGCTGGCGGGGGTCCGCAACCGTGCTTGCGAGCCTCGGCAGTACGAGCAACGAGCAGCGTGCGTGGCGCTCCAGGTAGTTGGAGGTGCTGCCGAGCACGAGCCGCTTCGCCGGACCGTAGCCGCGCGAGCCGAGCAGCAGGAGGTCCACCTCGTCGCTGAACGCGGCAAGCTCCTCGCCGGTGAGGCCGTAGGCGGCGCGACCCTCTACGCCCGAGAGTTGCTCCATACGGTCGGTCGCCTCCTGGAGCTGCGCCTCGATCGTGGCGCCGATCGCGGGCGCAACGATCCCGACGTAGGCGACGGAGGGAAGCGAGACGACCTCGAGCGCGTGGATTGTCGCCCCGGTCCGCAAGGCCAACTGCCGCGCGAGCGCGAGCGCCGTCTCGCTCTCCGGCGAGCCGTTGTACGCGACGCCGACCCTCGTGAGCGGCTCGCTGTGCTGGGAAAGGCCGCGGGACGCGATCGCGACGGCGCAGGGCGCACCGTTCAGCGCCGCACGCGTGTCGTCGCCCAGCATCGCGCGCCCGAAGGAGCTGTGGCTGCAAGAGCCGACGACGAGCAGATCGGCATCCTGCTTCTCCGCCTGTTCATGAAGGCCGCGACCGGGACTCGCGGCCAGGACGCTGGCCAGATCCGCCTGGAGATCGGCGGCGTGGCGCTCGTCCTCCAGCATCTTGGAGGAATCCTCGAGATCCTCAGTCAGGCTGCCGGCGTGCACGAACGCGAGCGTCAGCCTCGCCGCCGGGTCCTTCAGTCGAGAGGCGAGCGCCATCGCGTCCCGGCCGTACGGGCTCCCATCGACTCCCACGAGCACGTTGTCGAACATCACCGCTCTCCTCTCATGATCGACACGCTAGACCGGTGCCGCAACGCTGGGCGCCCCGCGGGTCAGCCGGGACGCCCGCACGGCTCGCTGCACGTCCGTGATCGAGACCAAGCCCACGGGTCTGCCGCGCTCATCGACGACCACAGCTCGTCCTACTCTCGCGAACGCCGGACGCTCAAGCAGCCCCGCGACGTCCTCGTCCACAGTGAGTAGCAGCCCGGGGTCGCGATCGGCGAGGTCGACTACCTGCTGCACAGCGCGCTGGTCGGGCGCAAGCGCCTCCAGCCGAGTCACGCTCACGATCCCCACCGCGCGGCCGAGCGCGTCCACGACGGGGAAGGCCGTATAGCGGTATCGCAGAAAATAGTCCGTGCCGGCCTGCGCGGCGGAGATTCGCTCGGGAATGCTCACCACGGGCGTGGACATCAGGTCGGACGCGTGCACGCCCGACAAGGCCGTCTGCACCTGCGCGCCACGCGCCTGCTCACCGGAGGCCATCACCAGGAAGAAGCCGATCAACGCCAGCCACAGCCCCTCGACGGCGCCGGCGACGAGCTCCAGAGCACCCAAGGCGATCAACACGTAGCCAAAGCCCCGACCGATGCCGGCCGCCGTCTCGGTGGATCGCCCGATCTCGCCACTGCGGCGCCACAGCAGCGAGCGCAACACCCGCCCGCCGTCAAGGGGGAACGCGGGCAGCAGGTTAAAGACGAAGATCAGCGTATTGACGAGCACCTGGTATTCGATCAGCGCATGGACCACCCCCGGCGTGGAGGGCGGCAGCAGCGCCAACGCCACGCCAAACACCCCGGCGATCACCGCCGTCACGGCTGGCCCGGCCAACGCGTAGCGCAACTCGTCGCCGGGGTCGTGCGCCTCCCCGCGCATGCGCGAGACGCCGCCGAGCAGCCACAGATCGATCTCCTCCACCTCGATGCCGTGCCTGCGCGCCACCAGCGCGTGGCCGAACTCGTGCGCGAGGATGCTCGCGAATAGCAGCAGCGCGCTGGCCAGACCCAGCGCGTAGGACGCACCCGGGCTGATGCCGTGAACCACTTCAGGGAAGTAGTCCGCGCCCAGCGACCACGTGATCAGCACCACGACCACAAGCCACCACGGGCTCACCCCTACCGGGATCCCGGCGATGCGCCCTATGCGGAGGCTTCGGCCTGACATCTACTTCACCCTATGAGCCGTTAGCACCCCGAGCATCGGTGGTCCCCGCGAGGATTCTCCGTAGAAATCCACGCTGCTCGTGTAAGCGCTCGGGGGCCTCGCACGCATGCGCGACCAATAGCGTCTTGCCGGACCGGCGCGCATGCGCTGCGACAGCGCATCCCAACGCTCGCGGCAAACGCCGCGCTTTCCCGGTTCGTTTGCCGGCCGGATGGGCCGTGACCGGAACGTCGTAGCTGAAGCCCTGCTTGGATTGGTGACACCTGCGTGGGGGCGCGTAGTTCTCCGTAGCGACTGGCCGGGAATCGCCCGATGGCCCTCGGCAACGGCGGTCATACGCTTCCGAGCATGTCTGCTCGCACGCTCCCAGCCTGCTCATGACCACGCTCGGCGTTGTTCTGATCGTTGTGGCTGTGGCATTGCTGTTGGCCGAGGCGCACCTGTCGACCGGTGGGCTCATGGCAGCCGGCGCCAGTGTGGCTGCCGTGGCCGGCGTGGTGCTGCTGTTGGTTGCGGCCGGCGCCGGCGCCGTGCTGGTGCTGGTCGTCGGGCTGTGCGCTGCTGCCGGGGCGGTGGCGCTGCTGGCGCTTGCACGGCGGCGGATCCTGCTGCCCTTACGGGCGCGGCCTCGCACCGGGAGAGAGGCGCTCGTGGGACACGTGGGCGTGGTGCGCGCGAACGGCGGTCCCGAGCCGGAGGTCTTCCTCGAGGGGTCGCTGTGGCGCGCAGAAGCGAGCCCGATTCATCACGAGAGCGAGCTGCACGACGGCGACCGAGTGGTCGTCGAAGGCGTCAACGGCCTGACCTTGCGCGTGCGCAAGGCCGAGCAATGGGAGCTGAATCCATGATCGTCACTGTCCTCGTCGTCGTCGTTGTTGTCGTGCTGCTGCTGGGCTTGATCCTCGCGGCAGCTTCGGTGCGGATCCTGCGCGAGTACGAGCGCGGCGTGGTCTTCCGGCTCGGGCGGCTGCTCGATCAAAAGGGGCCAGGCGTCGTGCTACTGATTCCCTTCATCGACCGGCTGGTACGTGTCAGCCTGCGAACCGTCACCCAGCAGATCCCGCCGCAGGAGGTCATAACGCGTGACAACGTGCCGGCGCGCGTCACCGCTGTCACCTATTTCCACGTCGTCGACCCGAATCGCTCGGTCGTCGAGGTCCAGGACGTGCTCGCCGCCACCTCCCAGATCGCGCAAACCACGCTGCGCTCGGTCCTCGGGAAGGCCGAGCTCGACACGCTCCTGGCCGAGCGCGAGCGCCTCAACGAAGACCTGCAAAAGATCATCGACGACCAGACCGAGCCGTGGGGCATCAAGGTCACCGCCGTCGAGATCAAGGACGTGGAGATCCCGGAGGACATGCAGCACGCAATCGCCCGCCAGGCCGAGGCCGAGCGCGAGCGCCGCGCAAAGATCATCAACGCCGAAGGCGAGTTCCAAGCATCCGCCAAGCTCGCCGAAGCCGCCGACGTGATCAGCCGCAACCCCGTCACGATCCAGCTCCGCTACCTGCAGACGCTGCTGGAGATCGGCAGCGAGCAGAACTCCACGATCGTGTTTCCCCTCCCCATCGATCTGATCGGACCACTCATGCGGGCGGCCAATGGTCATGGCCCCACCGCAGGCACGCCTCAGGAGTCCCCCTCGGAGACGGGTGCGGACCGCACAGCCAATGGCCAGCTCACTGGGAGCGCCACCGGGCAATAACTCGCACATCGCGTACTGCCGGCTTGAAGAGCTGGCTGCCGTGGCCGCGTGGCCCGGCTCCGGACCGAAACAGCTATCCCGTGGTGACGACGATGACCGGCCGCCCCAAGATCCGAGTCCGCGAGTAGGAACGCGTTATAGTCACTGATGCGCCCGCGAGCCTGGCTCTTCTCGCTTTACCGGGCGAAATAGTCATTCAGAGGGGCAGAGAGGCGGTCGGCCATGGCCACCGCAACAAAGAAGACACCCGCCGCGAGCGCGGCGCGTTCCGCAGCGCACTTACGCGAGCGAGCATCGCTGGAGTTCTTGACCTATCGAGACAACGGCGGCAAGTACCGCTGGGAGATCGTCGACAGCGGCGGCGAAAGCCTCGCGTGTTCGGGGAGCTTTGACTCTCCGAACGACGCCGAGCGCGCCGCACGTTACGTATTCGAGGGCGCCGGCTCGGCGCGCTTCGAGCGACACGGGGCCGGCGAGCGCAAACTCGTTGGCGTGTGATGTCGCGCCATCTCAGCTGCGTGGCGTGCCGCGTCCGTATCCGCGCGAACGCTCCGGAGATCGCCGTTCTGGAGGGTCGTTGCCCGATCTGTGGAGCGGTCCTGGCTCCGGCTTCTTCTGCCGCAAGCGTGGTTGGGTTGCGTTCGTTTGACCTGGATGCGCTCTCGGAGTCGGATGATCAGCGAGGCGCTCGCGCGAACCGGGTTGACCTCGCTGCTCGCCGTTCGACTGCGTCGGCGAGCGTTGACTTTGATGCCGGCCGCTGGTCTGACGACGGCGGCCCGGTCGGCGCTATGAACAGCTACGGAGTGGCGACGTGGCCGACCGCGCAGTGAGCGCCACCCGCGAGGCGTCCATGCTCTCGCAGGTGCCAGACAAGCGATCGGTCTACCACTGCGAATGCGGACGGGCTCTCCGGGTGTTTGGTGGCGGACGCCATCGCCTGTACTTCGAGTGTGACGACCCGCGATTCGACACTCCGGTGATGGACGGTGCCTGCCCGCAGTGCGGGCTTGGGTTGCCTGGCAAGAACCGGCAGTGAGCAAGGCGACGAAGGGGCAGCACGCGGGCGCGGCGGAAGCGCGCCGCCCCATCCTCGGGGGCCGTGTCACGCCGCCGCACTTTACCCCGCCCTCAGGGAGGCTCGGAAGGATCGAACATCGCCCCCAATCAACTCAGGGAGACTCCATGGCCCGGATCATCGTGACGACCGATCCAACGACCGATCGCGTCGCTCCAGTTCTGCTGGACGAGAGTGTCTATTCGATACATCTCGACAACGACCACACCGCAGCACAGCTCATCGAGAGACTCGGCTGGGCGATCAACGACGCCGAGAGCACCCAACGAAGCGAACAGTCGAAGTAGACTCCGCGCGCATGGGCATCTTCAGGCTGCTGAGGCGGAAGTCACCCCAGCCCGTCGAGACGCCAGAGGCGAGCGCTCGGGCGGCTGACCAATTAGGTCAAGCGGCGAAGAACGAGACACGTCGCGCCACATCCGACAGCGAAGCCCGCCGCCGAACGGCCGAGAACGAGACACGTCGCGCCACATCCGACAGCGAGGCCCGCCGCCGAACGGCCGAGAACGAGACGCGTCGCGCGGAATCAGACAGCCAAGCCCGCCGCCGAACGGCGGAGAACGAGACGCGTCGCGCGGAATCAGACAGCCAAGCCCGCCGCCAGGCTGCGGAGAACGAGGCCGTGAACCGGAGGCAGGACGAACGGTCGCGTTAGCGACGGTCCATGCGCGCGTGAGGCGCGTGGATGATCCACACAATTGCCTGCGAGCGCAGATCGTTCAGGTGACCGTTGGGCCTGTCGAGGAGATCGCCGTGCCGTGTCAGCGGCGGGCGAGTCGGCGGCCGCTTTCGGTGCTTGGTGGGGTGTAGTTGAGCTCGTAATGGTGGTAGAGCGCCGACTCGTCTGCCTGGGAGAGCTCCTCGCCGTGCTGCTCGATGTTGGGGGCCGCCTTGATCTGCTCCTTGGTCACCCCGACCTGTAGCTCATCGGGACCGACCTTGATCCCGCCCAGCGGCACAAAGGTCAGATGGCGGCCGATAAAGCCCTCCTTGACGGTCGCGAACTGTGGCTCGTCATTCTCGACGTCGACGTAGACATCCTGCAGCTTGCCGATCCTCTCGCCGTCGCGATCGATCAACATCTTGCCGTGCCACTCGGCGACATTCCACTCGGCATTCTGCTGGTGCTCGTTCATCTTCAAGCCTCCACTTGCAATCGCCGGCCGTCGGACCAAGCATCTTATAGCGAGCTCACGCTCGGTTAACCGCTGCGCTGGCAGACGACCAGGGAAGTCCCACCCCAACGTCACCTATTTCAACGAGGTCGACAGGGGCGGTCACTTCGCGGCGCGGGAGGAGGCCGAGCTGTTCTCGGCAGAGCTCCGCGAGGCATTCCGGCCCTTGCGATAGCGCCCAGCACGAGTTTGGAGAGCGCTTGGCCTGCGGCTGGCCGCTGTCTCGCTGGCCGGGCGCAGGACGCCGGGGTGGAGGACGCGGACGGCCTCTATCTCGGCGCGCCTCTTGTGGCTACGCTTGGGCTGTGCCGATGCCCAAGCGATCAAGCGTCGCGGACTACTTCGAACAGCTCGCCGATTATCAACGCCCGCACCTCGACGAGCTCCGTCGCTTGAGCATCGCGGCGGACCCCAAGGCCGAAGAGAAGCTGGCCTGGAACCTGCCGGTCTACACGCGCGGCGAGAACACGCGACTGTGGATGCTTCAGAACTTCAAGGCCCACTGCTCTCTGCGCTTCCCGCCGCGCTTCTTCGCCTCCCACAAGGCCGAAGTCGAGACAGCCGGGTACGACGCCGGCGAGGGATTCATCAAGCTCCCCTACGACCGCGAGATCCCGGCCGAGCTCTGTAAGAAGCTGATGCGAGCACGGGTCGCCGAGTACGAGGCGACCGGCGCGGGCTGGTCGGAGGACTGACCATCGCCGCCGCGCCTCCGAGGAGCCGCCAGCCGGCCGGCAGCGCGCTCAGGTGATTTCGGCCGGGTCGACGAGCGCGCGGATCAGGAACTCGCTGAGCGGTTCCACGAGCGCCTCCCATTCGTCGAGGCGCTCGCTCGCGACGAGGTCGCTGGCGGACTCGCTGATCGCAGCCATCGCCGCCAGCGAGGCCACGCGCCGGCTGCGCTCGGGGCGCGTGCGCCAGTACTCGTACTCCTCCAGGCGAGCCTGGATGATCCTTGCGGCAACGTGCCGAGCGCGCACGTGCAGCGCCTTGGCGTTGGGGGTGGCGCCGACGATCTCGATCAGGACGACACGCGCCAGCGCCGGGTCCGCGGCATAGGCGGCGAGCGTCGCGCGCACCTCCTCGCGCAGCAGCGCCTGCGGGTCGAGCGCGCGCTCGGAGGACGCTGCCGCGGCAGCCGCGATCCGGGCGCCGAAGCGCTCGACGCCGCTTTCATACAGCGCGAGCAGGCACTCCTCCTTGTTCTCGTAGAACGCATAGAACGTGGAGCGAGACACGCGCGCGCGCGCGACGACTTCGTCGAGCGACGCGCTCCCGTAACCGCGTGAGGCGAACACGTCGCGTGCCGCCAGCAGGATGCGCTCGCGTTGCTCGGAGCGACGGTCCGCGAGCGACTTGCCGGCGTAGCGCCGGCCCTGCTGCGCGGGCTGGGCGCTCATCGCCTGCTGCTCGCTCGCCTCACCGCGCTCGGCCCTGGAGGAACCGGCCCACCTGCGTGCGCTGTTCGAGCGGCAGCGGGGCGACGGCGACGCCGTTCTGCGTGACGTCGACGATGCCCGGCCCGGGCGGGTCCGAGAGCAGTCCCTCCACCTGCGTCAGATACGACCCGACTTCGCTTGAGAACTGGTAGCGGTAGCCGTCGGGGAAGCGGTTCTCGGTCCACATGAGGAAGCTGTTCGTCGGATCCCATGTGAACTCCGGCGTGATCCACCCTTCGTCGCCGTCGTGCGTCAGCCGCCGCACGTCCGACGGGTCCGTCAACGCGATCTCGTACAGGTCGGTCGACTCCTGCCCGGCGGGCTGCAGGAAGCCTGCCTCGAACAGCGGCAGGATCAGCAGGTAGTCGTAGTCGTTGGGCACGCCGAGCGTGCGGACCGTGCTCGCCCACGTGTTGAAGATGCCCGGCTGGGCGCGGCTGGACATGAAGATGACGTCCTTGCCGTTGGGCGTGAAGATCGCCTGCTCGTCCCAGGATGGGCTGTCGGAGAGGCGGGTGCCGCCGCCCTTGCATTCGCTGTAGTGCTTGACGAGCTGGCAGTAGAACAGCTGCGGCGTCGTCGCCGCGCCGCTGCCGTCGCCCGCCGGGTAGGTCTCCGTGTACAGGAAGCCGGGGTGCTTCGGATTGGGGTTCCACCACTGCGTCTCGTACCAGTGGCCGTTGTCGGGCCGCACGACGTTCGTGTTCGACAGGTACGGCACCCCGTCCGCGGTTTCGTGGAACTCCGCCACGCGCACGTCCCACTTGCCTTCGCCGCCCCCGGTGATGAAGTTCCAGTTCAGGTGCGCGTACTCGATGTGCGTGCCGTCGGGCGACCAGTAGGCGTGATAGTCGTCGATGCCCTCGCCGCCGCCCGGCAGCGCGCCTTCGGGCTGCACGTCGGTCAGCTGCGTCTGGTCCGAGCCGTCGATGTGCATCGCCCACAGCGCAGAGCCCATGCCGCCGTAGCCGGGCGAGCCGATCGTGAGGTAGTGACCTCGCCACGAGTGGAAGATGATCCACTTGCCGTCCGGCGAGACCGCGGGGACGCCGTTCACGTTGTCCGTTTCCGCGCCCGGACCCGTACAGGTCAGGCACGTGACGGGGCCCTGGCCGTCGTAGCGCTCGATGTAGACCTGGTTCTTCTGCCCTTCTTTGAAGTCCTTGCCGAACACGACCAGCTGCGGGTCGGTGTTGGGGACGAACACCGGCGCCTGGCCGAACGCAGGCGTGTGCGTGCTCTCTTCGAACGGCGCCCTGTAGTAGTTCAGCGCCTGCGACGACGCGGCCCCAGCCAGCGCGATCGCGAGCGCCAGAGATCCGCTGATCACGGTCCTGCGCACGATGTTCTTCACAGCTCCCCCGGTAGTCGGACCGGCCGCACCCCTCAATGCGCTGCTCGATCGCGCCGTCGGGGACCCTGCCGGTCGCTGGATGAATTCAGTACGACTACGTACCCATTCCGGTTCGCCGTAAACCGGGCGCGGTCGAGAGCGCAGCCGCGCCGGCTCCCGCCCGGCGGGTCAGCTCGAGCCGATCGAGGGTCCGGTGTAGGCGGTCCCGCCGGGGCCGATCCACCGCACCCGCCAGCGGACCGCGGCGACATGCGAGTCGAGCGTCCAGTAGCCGCGGGAGTCGGTGTGCACCTGCGCGAGCTCTGTGAACCGGTGCGATCCCCTGCGCTGCGCTTCGACCGTCAGCGTGGTCGCTTCACCGGCCGGCCTCACCAGCCCCCACAGCGCGTAGCCGCCGCCGTGGTGGCGCACCACCAGCGGCACGGCGAACCCTTTCAGCAGCGGCTTCGCCTTGCCGGTCGCGTAGATCAGCCCGGTCTGGAAGCCGACCGAGCGCCGGCGCACGGGGTCATCCTTGAGCAGGTACTGCGAGAAGGAGGCCACCCGTGGGTTCCTGTAGGCGATCCACTCGGAGACCGCGTCCCATTCGGCCTGCTTGGCCGCCGAGACCCCCTGGTATCTGTTCGGCTTGCTCATGATCCCGAACTCCGTGATGTACACCGGCAGGTGCGCGGGGAGCGTGCCGGCACGAGCGGCGCGATCGAGCGCCCCCGTCAGTTTCGACAGGTCGGCGATGCTGATCGATTCCCGGTCGCGCGGCGCCCGCAGCGGGCCGGCGGCGTTCGGGTATGGATGCATGCCCCAGCCGGCGGTGGACAGCGTGCCGCATGAGCCAGCCCTGTGCCAGCGCGCGTTCAGGCAGAGGGTCTCCCTCAGGAACAGCAGCGGCGACATGTTGTAGCGGGCATTGCTCGAGACCGGGCCGCGCACGGAGCTGGCGCCTTCGGGGGCGGTTTCCCCGATCAGCACGGCCGGGTGAGCGATGCCCGCGGCACGCAGCCCTGCGTAGCCCGCCTGGTAGAGGCCGCGGTAGATCCGCGGCGAGGCGGGCGAGCCATCGCGGTTGAACTGCGGCGCAAGGAATTCGTGGTGGTTCGGCTCGTTCCAGATCGAGAAGAGTTCGACCTCAGCGCCGTAGTGGCGCCCCACGGCGGTCATGAACTTGCCGAACTGCGCGCTGCTCGGGCGGGTCACGAGGCTGTCGTGGCGCGGTTCGGCGGTCGCCCATCGCGGCACGGGCGAGGTGACGGTCAGGAGGATCTTCCAGCCGAGCCCGTGCGCCGCTTCGATCAGCGCGTCGTACTGGCCCCAGCGATAGGCAGCTGGGTCGGTCGGGTCGAAGGAGGGTTTGCGCCTGTCGTTGGGGCGCGGGGCGACTTCGTGCCAGGAGAGCTCGACGCGCAGCGCCGTGACGCCCAGGCGCTTGAGCGTGGCGAGCGTGGCCGGACGCGTGGAGGCGCTCAGCAGCAGCGCCGGCGCCTCGAAGTAGCTCACCTCCGTCCGCGAGGCGAGCGCAGACGAGGCACAGCTCCCCCACATCAAGGACGAGACGAGCATTGCCCAGAGCAGCTTTCGCACGCGCGGCATCCTTCCTCGCTTCCAATCGGGAGACGGCCTACTCAGGGACGGCCCGGCCTACGCGGCCGCAGCGCCGCCGGGTGGTTGGCTTCTAAGACACGCAACGCACGGCGTTGGTTGCGGTGCTTCGGCCAGCTCTACGTCGAGTGGCCGCCCGTCGCGCCGAGTCGGGCATCCGCTGTTCGTCCACCCGCATGCACAGACAACCAGTCTCCGGGGCGACCGTCCGATGACGGGCGGGGTGCCTGCGGTGTCGGCGAGCGAACTTTCCCAGGGGAGACCAATTCGGGCGGCCGCCGCGCCCCTGCTCGTGTGCGGCGCTTCTCGTGTCACATGCTTCGGATGCGCGAGCAGCGCCAGGTGCGCAGGGTGAAGAAGGAGCTCATCTCGCGACGGACTGGCGTAATCGCTGCGGTCGCGATCCTGATTACGGCGGCGGGGATCGTCGGTTCACGCGTCGGCGCACAGGCCTTGGCGCGCACGAAGTCCGAAGGGACACGACGCAGCTTCGAATCGAACACGGCCGAAATCGCGTCGAGGGTGAATCTCGGCATCCAGCACGAGCAGGACCTCCTCATCAACGCGAGCAGTCTGTTCGCCGGCGACCCGAAGACGTCGCCTGCGGAATTCCGCGCCTGGACCAGATTGGCAAAGCCGCTGCACCGGTATCCCGAGCTTGCGCGTCTCACACTCGTGGCGCTGGTGGCGGACACCGAACTATCCGCCTTCGCGGAGCGGTTCACCGGCAAGGCGCCGAGACCCTCGAAGCCGCAGTCCTCCGCGCCAACCGAAATCCCCGGGTTCCGGGTGGTTCCCCCCGGGAAGCGCCAGTACTACTGCCTCGCGGTCGGGGGCGTTGCGCGCGGCGATCGCAGCTACCCGCCGGCCGGTATCGACTACTGCGCACACTCGACCAGGCTGTTGCGCTCGCGAGACTCCGGGCGCAGCACGTACACGCAGCTGAGTGTTCGGGGCGCTCACGCGGTGGAAGTGAATACGCCCATCTATCGCGGCGACGCGATGCCCTCCACCGTAGCCGGGCGCAGATCCGCATTTCTCGGATGGCTTCGCGAGGTGTTGGTGCCCGGCGTGTTGTTGGCGCAGGCACGGCTCGGCCGCGCGGGCGACGCGGTGAGCTTCCGCCATCGAAGTGGCTCCTCGAACATCGTATTCACCAGCGGGGCCCACCGGGCTGACGCACAGATCAAACAGGTCAAGCTGCAAAACGGATGGAGCCTGACGAGCTACGGACCGTCCGCCGGCGTGAGCGTGCGCGACGACCGCCAGGCGCTGGCGCTGCTGATCGGCGGATGCATCTTGAGCCTGCTGCTCGGCCTGCTCGTTTTCGTTCTCGGCGCGCGCGTCGGGCGCCGACGCGGCTCGAAGGCGCTACGTCTGCGCAACGCTGACCTCTACGACTCCCTGACGCGCCTGCCCAACCGGGTGCTCACACTCGACCGGGCCGAGCGCATGCTTGCGCGCTCGAGACGCCAGCATGGCCTGCTCGTGGGAGCGCTCTTCATAGACATCGACTGGCTCAACGACATCAACGAGAAGCTCGGCCGGTCGGCCGGCGACCATCTCCTCAAGATCGTGGCGGAGCGGCTGGAGGGCGTCATTCGAGCGCAGGACACGCTCGGCCGCCTCGACGGCGACGAGTTCGTGCTGCTCGTCGAGTCGCACGGAAGCGGCGTGCGACTCGAAGGCCTGGCCCGACGCGTGATCGAGGCCCTGCACAAGCCCATCATGATCGACGGGTTCGGGCCCAGCTTCCTCGCCACGGCCAGCATCGGCGTCGCCTTCGGCCGCTATACGGCCGTCGACGATCTCCTGCGCGATGCACGGCTTGCGCTGGATTCAGCCAAGGCCGCCGGTCGGGACCGCTACACGGTCTTCAACGCGAACATGCGAGCGGTCGTCGAGGGCCGCGGGCTGCTCGAGGCGGACCTCAACACTGCGATCCAGGAGGGGCAGCTCTCGCTTCTCTACCAGCCCGTCTTCGACCTCATGACCCGCAGGGTGGCGGGGGTGGAGGCGCTTGTCCGCTGGCACCACCCCACGCAGGGCGACCTGCCGCTCAGCGATTTCCTCCCCCTCGCCGAGGAGACCGACCTGATCATGCCGCTCGGCCGCTGGGTGCTCGAACAAGCATGCACTCAAGCCGCGAGCTGGAGCGTGGCAGGCCATCCGATGGGGATCTCGGTCAACGTGTCCGGCAGACAGCTGATCAGGCCCGGATTCACAACCGACGTCCAGCGGGCGCTTCAGCAGTCCGGGCTCCCCCCTTTCCTTCTCACCCTCGACATCCCCGAGCCGACCGTAACAGTGGATTTCACAGCTGCCGCCGAGCGCCTGGAGGAGATCAAGCGGCTCGGTGTCCGCATCGCGCTCGATGACTTCGGCAAGGGGTACGGCCAGCGCTCCGAGCTGCACAAGCTGCCGCTTGACGTCCTGAAGGTGAACCGTCTCACGCTCGCATCGTCGGAGGACGAGGAGTATTGCAACTGGCTGCTCGATGCGATCCTGGCTCTGGGGCGTGACCTCTCGCTCGGCGTGGTTGTCAAGGGAGTCGAGACGTACGAGCAGATGGTCGCGCTCGAGGGGATCGGCTTCGCAATGGCTCAGGGATTCTTTCTCGGCAGGCCGATGCCGGCGGACGCGGTCGAGAGCATCTTCGACGCCGCGGCGACGTGGGACGTGCCCTCGCCGATCCCACCGCCTACGGCTCAATCCGTTCGATCGACGTGACGCGGTCGATGGAACGGTCGAAGGAGGCGACGGCACCAACTCCGCTGACCTCGGCATTGGCGACGAGGTAGGCCTCGGCGAAGTCCAGACGCTCGAGCTCATACAACTCGAGCGAGCGCAGGAGCAGATCCGCATCGACAACCGCGATGGCCGGCAGCGCCATCGCAGCCCGTCACCCGTCAGATGCCGGATGATGACGTTCGTATCCGCGCCCGAGGACTTTCGCCACTCGCGGGAAAGCCGGCCGAGAACCCCAGCGTCTACGATCGCGCCTGAGCCGCAGCCCCTGGCACATGACCTCGAAGTCGCAGCAGGCACACCTCGGCCGCACCGCCGACCCCGTAGGCAGGCTGGTGTCGCTGAACGTCGGCCTCCCCAAGGACGTCCGGTGGCACGGAAGGACGATCTTCACGGGCGTCTTCAAGGACCCGGTGAGCGGCCCTCGCCGGGTGGCGAGGCTCAACATCGAGGGCGACGGGCAGGGCGATCTCGCGGGGCACGGCGGCGAGCAGCGTGCGGTGTTCGTCTACCAGCTCGACTCCTACCGCCACTGGGAACGCGAGCTCGAACGCGACGACCTCGTCCATGGGCAGTTCGGCGAGAACTTCACGATCGAAGGGCTCGGCGACGAGGAGGTGTGCATCGGCGACCGCTACCGGATCGGCAGCGCGACCTTCGAGGTCACCCAGCCGCGCGTGACGTGTTACCGCGTCGGGATCCGGATGGAAGATCCGCGCATCCCCGCGCTGCTCGTCTCCCACCACCGGCCGGGCTTCTATTTCCGCGTCCTGGAGGAGGGGGAGGTGCAGGCCGGCGATGAGATCCTCAAGCTCGCGACGGGCCCCGAGGAGATGACGGTCGCGGAGGTGAGCGCGCTCCTCTACCTCCCCGGCCATCCGCGACAGCAGCTGCTTCGCGCGCTGCGAATCCCCGCGCTCAGCTCCGGCTGGCAGGGGTCGTTCCGCGCGATGCTCGACGCGGACGCGGGGCGTGGCAACGCGGGACTGGCGACGGCCAGCCCACCTCCGGCGTGGGCCGGGTTCCGTTCCCTCACGGCGACGGCGGTCGAGCGCGAGAGCGACTCGGTCATATCCGTGCGCTTCGAGGATCCCGACGGCAGGCCGCTGCCGGCTGCGCGCCCCGGGCAGTACCTCACGCTGCGGATCCAGCCCGGCGACGCGGCGAGGCCGCTGCTGCGCAACTACTCGCTGTGTGGCCCGCCCGAGGCCGGCTACTACCGCATCGCGGTCAAGCGCGAGCACGACGGCGCGGCGAGCGGGTACCTGCACAGCAGGCTTGCGGTCGGAGACCAGCTCGACGTCGCGGCGCCGCGCGGCACGTTCATTCTCGACGAGTCACAGGACCCGGTGCTGCTGATCAGCGCGGGCATCGGCGCGACCCCGGTCCTGGCCATGCTCAACGCGCTGGCCGAGCGACACTCGAGTCGAGAGATATGGTGGCTGCACGGCGCACGCAGCGGACACGAGCACTCGTTCGCGGCAGAGACCCGGGCGCTCCTCGAGCAGTGCCCCAACACGCGTATCCGGGTCTACTACAGCCGGCCGGGCGCGGAGGACCGCCAAGGCCGCGACTTCGACGCGGCGGGGCACCTCACCCCCTCGCTGCTGCTCGAACTCGAGCCGCCGCGAGCTGCGCAGGCGTACATATGCGGCCCGGCGAGGTTCATGAACGAAGCCAGCGCCGCCCTGGCGTCGATCGGCCTCGACGCGTCGCGCATCCACACCGAGCCGTTCGGGCCCGAAGCGGCGTCGACGCCCGGCATCGCGGCGGCACCGGCCCGAGCCCCGCACGCGCCGTCCGGCCCGCGCGGGGACGGGCCGACGATCGAGTTCGCCCGCAGCAACCTCTCGGTCGCGTGGAGCAGCGACTTCGGCAGCCTCCTCGAGCTCGCCGAGGCGTGCGATGTGCCGGTCCGCTGGTCGTGCCGAACGGGCGTCTGCCAAACCTGCGAGACGACCCTGATCGCGGGCGGCCTCGACTACAACCCGGATCCCGTGGAGCAGCCTCCGCAGGGAAGCGCGCTGATCTGCTGCTCACGCCCGCACGACGACGTGGTGCTCGATCTGTGAGCCGCCGACCGCGACCGCGTGGTCGCTTGGATGCCTATGTCTGAGCGTCTGCGAGCGGGTCTCGCGTCACGACGGCGAGCGTCGCGGCTTGCCGCACCCGGAAGCCCAGCTCCTCGTAGAGCCTGATCGCCCCTGTGTTGCCGCTCATGACGTGCAGGAACGCGCGCTCGGAGCGCCGCTGGATACCCGCGATCAATGCGCCCATGAGTTGAGAGGCCAGTCCCTGGCCGCGATGGTCGGGCGTTGTGCAGACGGCGCTGATCTCGGTCCAGCCGTCCAGATGAAACCGCTCGCCCGCCATCGCGACGAGCGCCCCGTCGCGCCGGATGCCGAGGTATTCGCCAAGCTCGATGGTCCTCGCGAGAAACGGCCCCGGCTCTGTCTTGGCGACGAGCTCGAGCATCTCGGGCACGTCGTCGGCGCCGAGCGAGACCGCCTCCGCGCACTCCGCCCCGGTGACCCGCTCCTCGACCATCTGCACCAGGTCGAAAGCCCGCACCTCCCGCCAGCCGTCGGGCAGATCGGCGCCGACGTACCGGCCGGCCACGTAGGTTCCCGGTGGGACGAGACCGGCGGCGTCCCGCCAGTCCTTTGCCGACGGAGGCGAGGGCAGGCCGAAGAACGGCGCCACATCGGCGGGATAGCGGCGCGCGCGCCCGCGCACTTGGGCAATGGGCGCATGAGGCCCGCACAACGCTCCCCACGCCGGATTGTCGAGCAGCGCTTCGTCGGCCGGCAGCATGCCGTCTTGAGATATCACGCCGACCGTCGCAGGGGCCGCACCTCGCGGCCACCGGCCCGAGCCCGGCGATCCGCTACTGTCCGCGCAGGCTGGGGAGCGAAGCGGTGGGGATCGATTCAACGGCAACCGGCGGGCACCGTCGTCCCGCCCGGCGGAGGGGGCTCGTGCGCGGAGCGAAGCGCGCGACGCGAAGGGTGCGCGCGGCGCTGCGGGTCTCGCCGTGGGTGCCGGCGGCGCTGCTCGCGCTGGGCCTGGGCATATGGGGCCTCGCGAGGCTGCGCTTCAGCGCCGACCACGGGCATCTCGACTTCTTCCAGACGCTGTATGCGTCGGTGCACCTGTTCCTGCTGGACCTCGGGCCCGCGGCGAACGCGACGGCGCGCCCCAACTGGCAGATCGGGCTTGCGGCGGTGCTCGCGGGAGCGCTCACCGTGCGAGCGATCTTCGGCCTGCTCGGCCACCGCATCCGCGAGTGGTTCATCCGCCACCGCCTGCGCGGGCACGTGATCGTGTGCGGCGCGGGCGCGCTCGGCTCGGCGCTGGCGGCGAGCCTCGACGAGGACCGGGACGTGGTGCTGATCGACATCGCGCCGGGCGCCGCGGGGCTGTTCCCGGACCCGAGCACGAGCTACGTGTGGACGATCGAGGGGGACGCCACCCTCCCCCACACGCTGCGCCGCGCGGGCATCGCGCGCGCGGCCGAGCTGATCGCGGTCTGCAACGACGGCTATGTGAACTCGCGCATCGTGACGGCGGTGCACGAACTGCACGACAAGGGCGAGCTGCGCCCGGGCGTTCGCGTGCTCGTCCAGGTCGAGGAGCCGGGGCTCGTGCGCTTCTTCGAGGAGCCGGGACCGGACCTCGACGAGGGAGCTCCCTCGGTCGCCGCGTTCAGCACGAACGCGGTCGCGGCGAGGGCGCTGCTGCGCGACGGCACGGACGACGCGCTCGCAGGCGATCAGGCCGGCGGGCGCGGGCGCCAGGCGGGCTATCCGACGCTCGGCGTGTTCGGCGGCGAGGGCACGCACCTGATACTCGCCGGCGACCATCCGCTGCTCGAGGCGATCGTGCTGGAGGCGCTCCGGCGCTGGCGCGCCTTCGCGTTGCGAGGGTCGCGCACGGCGGCCGGCGCTCCGGGCGGCGTTCCGGCGCCTCCCGTGCGCATCAGCCTGTACGGAGAGAACGCCGTGGGGCGGGCGGAGGAGATGCGCCGGCGATGGACGCCCGAGCCGCAGCTGCTGGAGATCGACGGGCGCGACTGGACGGGCTCGGGCGAGGGAGCCGAAAGGTCGGAAGAGTGGCTGCGCCGGCTCGCCACGGGCGCGCACACCGGCAACCTGTTCGCGATCGTGGCGTGCAGCGACGAGCTCGCCGCGACGGAGCTGGCTCTGGGCGTCGGCCGCACGCTCGGCAGCGACGTGCCGATGATCCGCATCGCCCCGCAGCGCAAGAGCACGCTCGACGAGCGGATCGAGCATCGCACCAGGGAGAGCCCGCACCGCTCGACCACGCTGGTGGTGCCGGTCGCGGATTCTGGTGTGCGGCTCGGTTCGCCGCTCGGCGCCCGCCGAGCGCCTGAGCGCGCTGTTCGAGGATCAGCGTGGAGCCCGGGAGAGCGTCGCGAAGCTCATGGCGAGGCGCCGGCGGCTCGACCTGCACAGCGCGCCCGCGTGGCACTTCTCGGCGCGCGAGGCCCCGATGCTGCGCGCGCTCGTGGAGCGCGACGGCGTCCCGCTCGATGCGCTGGTCGCGGCGGGGCTGGCGATCGACCTGTACACCGAGGAGAACCTGCTCGACGCGGCGGCGCTGCTCGCGGCCGCGTATGCCGAGGATCCGCGCCGCGCCGACGGCGGCTGGTTCGCGCCCTTCGCGGCGTGCTGCGAGTACGCGCGCCTGCTGCGCTCGGACGGCGAGGGCCTAGCGCACGGGTTGAGCGCCGCGCTCGAGCGCCTGTCGGGCGCGCGAGAGGCGGGCGAGGGCGCGGCGGGCGGCTCGCCGGGCGCCGGCTCGCTCGCGCGCGTGCTCGAGCTCGTCGCGGTGGCGCACCTCCCCGGCGAGGAGCGCGCGCGGGTCCTTGCCGGCAGGGGCGATCCGCTCGCCGGATCGCAGGCGGACCCGCTGCGCGGGGCCGCTCGCGTGGCGATTTTCGCCGGCGGGGCTGACTCGATGTCGCAGGCCACGGTCGAGCAGCTCTCGCGGCTGCTCGGCGGCGACTGCGGCCCCGAGGCGGCCAAGGGCGCGCTCTACCGATACGACGGAGTGGTCCTCAGCGGCGGCAGCTCGAGCGGCGTGTGCCGGGCCGTGGCCGAGGCGGCTCGCCGGAACGGCGTCTCCGCGGTCGGCTATGCGCCGCGCGGCAGCGGCGACGCGCTCCTGTATCCGCAGCTTCGCGAGACCGACGCGGGCGACTTCAGCGTGCGCGAGCCGCTCGCGATGTGGACCGACATGCTCGCGGCGGGGATCTCCCCGGATCGGGTGTGCCTGATCGCGTGCCCGGGGGGCGACATCAGCTGCGCGGAGATCCTCCTCGCCCGCGCGCTCGGCGCTCGGGTGGGCTGGATCGATCCGTGCGCGGAGGCGCCGCTGCCGCTCGAGGACGACCTGCCGGGCGGCGACGAGCAGATCGTGAAGCTGCCTGCCGACGCGATGTGCCTCAGGGCGATGATCGCCCGGAGCACCCTCGCTATAGCGGGCCTGCGCGAGGCGCTCGCGAAGTTCGCCCACGACAGCTACCGCGCCTCGCAGCTGAAGAACAAGCCGCCCGGCGATGCCGCCCTGGCCCCGTGGGAGCGCCTGCTGCCGGCGTTCCGCGAGTCGAACCTCTCGCAGGTGGACGACATCCCCAACAAGCTGGCGATCGTCGGGCTGCGGCTGGCGGAGCACGGCGCGCCGCTCGAGCTGGCGGACGAGCAGGTGCTGCTGCTCGCGATGATGGAGCACGGCCGCTACGTGGTGGAGCGGCTCGGCGCCGGGTGGCAGTCGGGCGACCGCGAAGCGAGCCGCCGGTCCTCGCCCTACCTGCAGCCGTGGGAGGACCTCGACGAGCAGGCGAAGAGCTGGGACCGCAACGCGGTGCTCGCGATCGCGCCCGCGCTCAGCCGCTTCGGGTACGGCGTGGCGCCGCTCGAGCCGGCGGAGCGGGGGCGCCCCGGCGGCGAGGCTGCGAGCGTGTGAGCTCCGGAGGGCTGCGCACGGGCTTTGCGGCGGCGCCACATGAGCACCGGCTTGCTCCGTGGCTGCTCTCGACGGTGTTCGCGTACCTCCCGCGCGCGTCGCTGCGCCGCTTTCGCGTGGCGCTCGCGATCGGCACGGCGCTCGTGGCGGGGCTCGCCGCGGCGCGCCTGTTCGGCGTGGCGCTGGTCGGCGCGGCCCTGCTCATGCCGTTGCTCACGCTGCTGTATTTCTTCGACGCGGACGTGTACGAGTCGAGGCCGCTCGGGGCGCTGTCGTTGACCGTGGGGTGGGGCGCGGCGAGCGGCGTGGCGGTCGGGCTGCTCGCCAAGGCCCTCGCGCCCTCGGGCGTGGCGCTGATCGACAGGGCCAGCGCGCCTCACGTGCTCGCGGGCGCGGTGGCGCTGCCGGCGCTCGGCATGGCGCTGGCGCTGTGCGGGCCGCTCGCGCTGCTTCGCCTGGGCCGCTACCGCGAGATGCTCGACGGCGCGGCGTTCGGCTCGGTGAGCGCCGCCACGTGCGCGGCGGCGGCCGCGATCGTGGTGGGCACCGGTGTGCTCGGCTCGGGTCTTCGGCCGCCCGGCGCGGTGACCCCGTGGGTCCTGCGCCTGCTCACCGCCGCGGTCGCGACGCCCGCGCTTTGGATGGCGGCGGCGGGCTTCGCGGCGGCGGTGCTGTGGCTGCGCTACCGCCCGCCGCTCGCCGGCGGGCACGCACTCGGCGCGCTCGGCTCGCCGCCGCTGGCCGTGACGATCGCGCTCGCGCTGGCCGTGGGCGGCGCGCTGGGCGAGACGTTCCTCCCGGCGGGCGCGTGCCTCGCGTGGGTGGCCGTCGCGGCCGTGGCGGCGCTCGCGCTCCTGCGCCGCACGCTGCATCTCGGGCTGCTCGCGCAGGCCGCGGAGATCGAGCTGGGCGCGCCGCTGGTGTGCGCCAACTGCGGCGAGCGGACAGCCGCGCACACGTTCTGCGACAACTGCGGGATCGCGCTGAGCGCGCTGCCGAAGACGCGCGGCGCGGCGCGCGGCAGCTTTCGCGGGCGCCTCGCGGGTGCGCCTCACGGCACCGCGCGGCTGCTGATCGCGTACGCGGCGGTCAGCGCCGCGGTTCTCGGCGCGGCGATCGCGGCGGCCGCCGCCGCGGCCCCGGCGCGGCGCCGGCCCGCCTGCACGCCCCACCGGCCGTGCGGCAGACCGCCGCGCCTCGCGCTCGCGCGCTTCGCGTTCCCGGGATCGAAGGTGTGGGAAAGCCCCGAACTCGGCTTCTCGCTGCGCTACGACGAAGCCGTCTGGAACGTGACGAGCTCGACGCCGTCGGCAGTGGAACTTGAAACCGGCAGGGTCGCGCATGTGTCGCTGCGCATCGAAGGCGTCCCCACGGGCCGCGACACGCCCCTGGCGCTCCTCGGCGCGCGGCGGCGCTGGCTCGAAGAACACTCGTTCGCGGTTGCGCCCGACACGCAGGCCGAAGATCAGGTGCTCGGCCCGAACGTCGGCCTTCGCCCGGCGCTCGCGGGCGTTTTCGACGGCGGCGCGAACACCGCGCTGGGCGTCGAAAAGGTGTACTCGGTCGCGATCGAGACCGCCGCGGCCGCGGGCGTGAGCATCGCCGTGACGGCGGTGGTGCCCGCGGACGATGAACCACAGCTGAGGCAGGACGTGTTCGCCAGCATGGACGACATGATCTCCTCGATCGAATGGGCCCAGGCGCCGTGAGGGCGAGGCTCGCACTGCTCGCCTGCGCGCTGCTCGCGCCGGCCCCGCTGCTCGCCGGGTGCGGCGCCGCCGGCGGCGGGCGGGGAGACGCCGCCCGGCTCACGGGGCTCGCGCCGCGCGAGGAGCCGGTCGCCTTCGACCTCCTCCTGCGGCTTCCCCACCGTGGCCGTCTGCAGCGCACGCTCGCCGCGATCGAGGACCCCGCCTCGCCGCGCTTTCGCCGCTTCATCGGCGCACGGTCCTTCGGCGAGCGGTTCGGCATGGGCTCTCGCCGGCTGCGCGCGCTCGAGCGGACGCTCGAGCGCGCGGGCCTGCGGATCGTCGAAGCCTCTCCGCAGCGAACCGAGCTGCGCGTCAGCGCCAGCGCGGGCGCGGTCGAGCGGCTGCTGGGGGTGAGGCTCGGCGAGTACCGCGACGCGGCGGGCGAGCGCTGGCGCGCGCCGCTCGGGCGCGCGCTGATACCGGCCACGCTCGCCTCCTCGGTGAGCGCGGTGGCAGGGCTCGACACGCGGCCTCGGGTTCGTTCGCTCGACGTGCCCGCGGGCGGGCTCACGCCGCCCGCGCTCGAACGCGCCTACGACGTGACGCCGCTGCACGCCGCCGGCATCCTGGGCCAGGGCGAGACGATCGCGGTGATCTCCTACTCGGCCTACAACAGCGGCGACCCCGCCGCGTTCGCATCGCATTTCGGCCTGCGCGGGCCCGAACCGCGAGTGGTCAAGATCGACGGCGGAACCACCGACACGATCGAAGAAGGCGAGCCGGACCTCGACATCGAGGCGATCCGCGCGATCGCGCCGGAGGCCCGTGTGCTCGTGTACGAGCTCTCGCGGGAGGTCTCGCAGGCGCCCGCGATCGAAGCGATCGTCTCCGAACACGCCGCGTCGGTGATCTCCGACAGCTGGGGCCGGGGATGCCTGCAGGACGTCGATCCCGCCGAACGCAAGCAGGAAGAAGGAGCGATCAGCTCGGCCGACGCGGCGGGCATCTCCGTGTTCGTCGCGAGCGGCGACTCGGGCGCGTACGACTGCCAGCGCGAAGACCTCGGCGACCACCGGCTGTCGGTCGAGTGGCCCGGCGCGAGCGCCGGCGTGATCAGCGTGGGCGGCACACGACTGTACGTGAGCCCCGAAGGCGGCTACCTCAAGGAGGCCGCGTGGGAGGGCGCGCTGTCCTCCTCCGGCGGCGGCGGCGGCCTCGCCGCCGGCGTCGCGCGCCCGGCGTGGCAGTCGGCGCCGGGCGCGCAGAAGGCGCTCTCGGCGGGCAAGCGCGGCGTGCCCGACGTGTCCGCGGACGCGGATCCCGGCACGGGCTGGCTCGTGTACGCGGGCGAAGGGCAGGGCGGCGTGGGCGAGGCCGGCGGCACCAGCGCCGCGACGCCTTTCTGGGCGGCCTCGATGCTGCTCGTTGAGCAGTACGCGGCGCAGCAGCGCGTCGGCTCCACCGGCTTCGTCGACCCGATCCTGTATGCGCTCTCCTCCGCGCCGCAGCCCTACCCCCCGCTGCACGACGTGACGTTCGGCGGCAACCGCTACTACCAGGCGGCTACGGGTTGGGACTTCGCGACGGGGCTGGGCTCGCCCGACGTGTGGAACCTCGCGCGCGACGTCGTCGCCTACCTGAAGCGCCACCCGCGCAGGTGAGGCGCGCGCTCCGCTACTCGGGCAGCCCCCGGCGCGAGTCGCCGTAGTCGCGCGAGCGCTCGTCGGGCTGGGGCCCATCCATGCCGTCGGCGTAGCCCGCCTCGGTGAGCATGCGCCGCAGGTCCACCAGCATCTGCCTGTCCACGTCCTTGCCGCGCGGGCGCTCGAGCACCTCCGTCTCGGGGCCGACGGTGACCTTGAACTTGCCGTGGGGGGTCTCCTGGACCTCGCCCACGGATTCGAGCAGCGAGAGCACCTCGCGCCACTCCACGTTGCCCGCGCCGCGGTGCTCGATGATCTTCTGCAGCGTGTTGCGGTGGCGCCCGCTCAGGTGCTCGGTCACTTCGCTCCTCGCATGTGAGCACCAGACTACCTCCGCCCGGAGCCCGGGGCGGCGCCGCGCGCGCGGGCCTCGGGCCGAATGGGCGCAACCCGCCGCCGCGCGTCGGCCGCGGCGTGCCTTGCAACGCCCGCTCGCCGACATTAGCCTCGTGGTGTGGAGGATGGGCTCGGCAAGGTTCGCCGACCGCGCAGCGGGGCAATGAGGGAGGCGCGGCGCATGTTCGCGCTGCACTGGGAGTCCGAGCGCACGGGCGTGCCCGCCGAGGAGATCTCGGGCCGCCTCGCCGAGGCCCGGCATGAGGACGAGGACGCGCGCCGGCATGAGGACGCGCGCCGGGATGGGGACACGCGCCGGCGAGAGGGCACGTGGCGCACGCGGCGCGAGTTCGTCACCGCGGGAGCGGGCGCGGCGGCCGCGGCGGGCCTGCTCGCGAGGCACCCGGCCGCGGCGCTCGCGCGCTCGCTGCGCGCGCGGCCGCGGCCGCGCATCGCGATCGTGGGCGCGGGCCTCGCGGGGCTGCGCTGCGCGCATCTGCTGTTCACGGCGAACCCGCAGCGGCCGCTCGTCTCGACGGTGTACGAGGCGAACCCGCAGCGCGCGGGGGGGCGCTGCTGGACGCTTCGCAACTATTTCCGCAACGGGCTCATCACCGAGCACGGCGGCCAGCTGATCAACACCGAACAGACGGCGGTGCGCGATCTCGCGGCGCTGCTGGGCCTGCAGGAAGAGGTGGTGAACGGCGGCAACCTGCCCGAAGGCGATGAAGTGTTCTTCATCGACGGCGCGCTGTACACGCTGCAGGAAGCCGATGCGGACTGGCGGGAATTCGGCTTCAAGGTGTTCCGCGAAGCGGGGCGCGAAGCGCGCACCGAAGCGGGCGAAGCGAGGCTCGACGCGATGTCGGTCCCGGAGTGGCTCGACAGCACGGTGATCGGCGCGCACAGCCGCTTCGGCAAGCTGATGCTGTCGAACACCGTGACCGAATACGGCGGCGACCCCTCCGACCAGTCGGCGCTCGACCTGATCGGGCTGCTCACCTCGAACCCGCGCAGCTCGGTGGTGCCGCTCGGCGGCGACGACGAGCTGTACCACATCGTCGGCGGCAACGACCAGCTCGTGTCGGGGATGATCGGGCAGCTGCCGCCCGAAACGGTGAAGCACGGCCACGTGCTCGCGGCGGTGCGTGCGGGACCGGGCAAGGCGGTGACGCTCACCTTCGAAGCGGACGGGTGCATGTCGGACGTGGTGGCCGACTACGTGGTGTTCGCGCTGCCGTTCACCACGTTGCGCGACGCGGACCTCGCGCGGTCGGGCGTGTCGGCGGCGAAGCTGAACGTGATACGCACGATGGGCATGGGCACGAACGCGAAGGTGCACCTCGAACTCACACACAAGACGTGGCCCGCGCTCGGCTACGCGGGCGCGGCGTACGGTGAATGGGACCGGCTCGCGTGCGGGTGGGACGACAGCGTGCCGCTCGGCCCCGGCGCCTCACCCGCGCTGTACGTGGCGTTCCCCGGCGGGCGCGTGGGGCGCACGGGCCTCACGGGAGCGGCGCACGGCCCCACGCCGGCCGCGGACGCGGCGTGGGCGCTCACGGAAATCGACAACGTGTTCCCGGGCACCTCGGCGGTGTACGCGGGGCGCTCATACGAGGACCACTGGGCTCTCGACCCGTGGGTGAAGGGCGCTTACTCCTACTACCGCGTGGGCCAGGCAGCGACGTACGGCGAACTCGCGGGGGCGCCCGAATGGCCCTACCTGTTCGCGGGCGAGCACACCTCGATCGAAAACATCGGCTTCCTCGACGGCGCGCTGGAAACGGGCGAACACCAGGCGCGGCGCCTGCTGCGGCGCGCCCGCTGAGAATCCGCTCACGTTTAGCGCCCGCGCACCGGGGTAACGAGCGATCCAGGCCGCGGGGGACGGGGCGCTCGAACGGTCGCAGGTGCGGCCGCTCGTCGCTGCCCGGCGCTGCGGACAGGCAAATTCACCGCTCACCACTTCCGTCTGGGGGAAAAGCTCAATGTCACACCGTCGTCTGCTCGGCGTGTGCGCGTGCGTCGCGCTCGCCTCCTCGCTGCTCGGCGCCGCGTCGGCGTCAGCGAACCCGATCGCGATGCCCACGCTCACCAGGGAGATCGCCCAGGAGAACGCGATCGTGGCGGCGCACCGCGCGATCAACCCGCCCGCGCCGCCGTGCCCGGAGAACGGGATGCTGCCCGAACCGTTCTCCAACTGCGGGCTGCCCGAGGCGCCGGCGACCACGCTCCCCTACCCCGGCAACATGGCCTACTGGGGCGGGCACGTGCAGGTGACCCCGCACGTGTACGTGGTGTACTTCGGCTGGGGTGAGCCGGGCGCGTTCCCCGCGAGCGACCGCTGCAAGGCGGAGAGCCTGAAAGAGGGAACGCTCAAAGCGAGGCTCCCCTGCGACCCGGACGGCGCGGGCGCGCGCATCGCCGACTGGGTGCACCAGATGGGCGGGACCCAGTGGGCGAACGTGAGCACGCAGTTCTACCAGTCGGTGGGCGGCCAGACCGAACACATCACCAACCCCACCGATGTGCTGGCGGGCATCTGGGTCGACAACAAGGACGAAGCGGACCTGTCGAAGACCTCCGCGAGCAACCCCGGCGGCGCAGGCAACACCTACACCGACCTCGCGGCGGAGGCTGCGCGCGCGGCCAAGCACTTCCACGTCACGGATCTGCAAGACGCCAACTTCGTGATCGCGCAGCCGCAGCAGTTCAGCGACCCGAACGCGTACGAAAGCGGCTACTGCGCGTTCCACGACTACACCGAGCCCGGCGAGGAGGGCGGCATCTACGACGGGCTGAAGTCGGGCATCGCCTACACCAACATGCCCTACGTGCTCGCCATCGACTCGGAAGCGGCGAACGGCGGCGAGGTGAACGACTGCGGTGAAAACGCGGTGAACAGCGGCCCCGCGGGCAAGCTCGACGGCATCTCGATCGTGCTCGGCCACGAGATCGAGGAGACGATCACCGACCCGGGCGCCGAGGACGTCCTGGGCAGCGGCACCGAAACCACGAACCTCGGCGGCTGGTATGACACGGTGGACGCCAACGAGAACGGCGACAAGTGCGCGTGGGTGGGCGAGCCGCTCATCGGCGGCCTGCCGGGCGAGCCCAACGTCGCGCCGATCCCCGGAGCGATGGGCGACATCCAGGGCAACCAGGGCTCGACGTTCGCGGTGCAGTCGCTGTGGAGCAACGAAGCCGGGGCGGGCGCGGGCTACTGCGCGGGTGCCGGCACCGACCTGCCGGGCGGCGAACTGCCGTAACGCGCGCCCGGCGCGGCACGACTCGCGCTCGCGAGCGTGCGCGGGATGTGAGTTCGTCGAGAAGGGATGGCGCCGCCGGGGCGCCATCCCGCTCGCGTCAGATCAGCGCGCCGGGGTTGAGCAGGCCGCGCGGGTCCACCGCGGCCTTGGCGCCGCGCAGCGCGTCTGCGAACGGGCGGGGGCGCTGGCGCTCGTACCACGGCAGATGGTCGCGGCCGACCGCGTGATGGTGGGTGATGGTTCCCCCCGCGGCGATCACCGCGTCGCTCGCCGCGCGCTTCATCTCGCGCCACTGCTCGACCTCCTCGCCGCGGCGCGCGGGGGCTATCACGGTGTAGTACGGCGCGGGCCCGTCGCGGTACACGTGCGTGAAACGGCAGCTCACGCGGCACGGCTCGCCGAGCGCCTCGCGCGTGGCGGCGGTCACGGCGTCGTGGAACGCGGGGAAGCGCTCCCACGTGATCGCGGTCTCGAACGTGTCGCTGAGCACGCCGCACTGCAGCAGCACGTCGCGCAGGTAGGGCATCGCGAGAAACGCCTCGCGCCACGCAGACACTCCCCCGCCTCCCTCGCGCGGCGGGTCCGCGGCGCCGCCGTGGGCCTCGCATATCTCGAGCGCGCGGCGCAGGTGCGCGTCCACGGGATGGTCGGTGGACTCGAAGCCGAGCACGAGCAGCGAGCGCTCGCCGTCGCCGGCGCCGGTCTGTTGCGCCTCGAGCGCGTCCACGAGGCGGCAGTTGGCGGGGTGCAGCCCGGACTGGGAGAGCTCGCGCACGGCATCGGCGCCGTCGGCGAAGCGCTCGAAGCGCACGCCGCGCGACGCGCGGTGCGCGGGCCGCGGCTGCACGCGCATCCACGCCTGCGTGATCACGCCGAGGGTTCCCTCGCTGCCGAGCAGCATGCGGTCGGGCGAGGGCCCCGCGCCGCTGCCGGGCAGGCGCCGCGACTCCCACTCCCCCACCGGGGTGATCGCCCTGATCGACTCGACGAGGTCGTCGATGTGGGTCCACAGCGTCGCGAAGTGGCCCCCGGAGCGGGTGGCGATCATGCCGCCGAGCGTGGCGAGCTCGAACGACTGCGGAAAGAAGCGCATCGTCATGCCGCGCTCTGCGAGCTGGGACTCGAGCGTGGGCCCGTTCGCGCCGGCCTGGATGAGCGCTGCGCGCGAGACCTCGTCGACCTCGAGCACGCGGTCCATGCGCGACAGATCCAGGGACAGCACGCCGTCGAAGCGGGCGGGCACGGCGGGCTCCACGCCGCCGACCACGCTGGTGCCGCCGCCGTAGGGGATCACCGCGACGTTGGCGGCAGCGGCCCATTCGAGCGCCCGCTCGATGTCGGGCTCGGAGGCGGGGTATGCGACCGCGTCGGGGACGTGCTCGAAGCGCCCGCGGAACGCGCGCACGGTGTCGATGAACGAGCGGCCGTAGGAGTGGCGCGCTCGCTCGAGCGTGCCGGTGGCGTAGGGGGAGGCGACGCGCGGCTCGGGCAGCTCGATCTCCTCGAACGCGACCGGCGGCTCGACCTCCTGCGAGCCGAACCCGAGGGCGGCTGTGACCGACGGGGCCAGCTCGTGCGCGCTCGGCCTCGCGTCCTCGTAGCCCCAGCCCCACCAGTTGAGCGTGCGCGTCGCCGCCATGCGTCCCTCTCTCTTGCCCCGCAGTCCGCCGCCGGTGCGGCGCCACGCGAACGATTGCACGCGCCGGGGAGCGCGTGCGCCCCGGGCCGGCTGAGCGGCGCGCCCGCCGGGGGCGGTGGTGCGCTGCTCTAACCTGGGGCCTCTGGCGACGGCACTCCCGCCGGTCCGCCCCGGGAAGGAGAGCAGCGATGGCAGTGAGGACCTCAGCGCAGATCGACCGCGAGCGCGTGGAGGCGCTCACGCAGGAGGAGCTCGCGCGCCTCAACGAGCGCACGCCGCGCTCCGCGGCGATGTACGAGCGCGCGCGCGCGTCGCTGTCGGGCGGCGTGGCGTCCTCCTACCAGCTGCGCGACCCGTGGCCGATCTACCTCGAGTCGGGCGGGGGCGCGACGGTGACGGACGTGGACGGCAACCGCTACTGGGACTTCCACAACGGCTTTGGATCGATGGTGCAGGGGCACGCGCACCCCGCGATCGTGCGCGCCCTGCACGAGCGCGCGGAGCTCGGCACGCACTTCGCGGCGGTCACCGAGGACACGGTGGTGGTCGCGGAGGCGCTCGCGAAGCGCTTCTCGCTGCCGCGCTGGCGCTTCGTGAACTCGGGCTCGGAGGCGACGATGGACGCGATCAGGATCGCGCGGGCGCGCACGGGGCGCGAGACGATCATGAAGATCTTCGGCTCCTACCACGGCCACCACGACGCGGTGATGGTGTCGATCGGCGTGCCCTACGAGGAGATCGGCGACCGCGAGGACCTCGCGTCGCTGCCGTACGGCGCGGGCATACCCGAGGCGGTCAGCGAGCTCACGATCGCGGTGCCTTTCAACGACGCGGGCGCGATGGAGCGGCGCATCGAGCGCCTCGAGTCCGAAGGCCGCGCTCCGGCGTGCGTGATCATGGAGGCGGCGATGATGAACCTCGGCGTGGTGCTGCCGCAGCCGGGCTACCTCGAGCAGGTGCGCGAGATCACCAGCCGCCACGGCGTGATGCTGATCTTCGACGAGGTCAAGACGGGCCTCGCGATCGCGGCGGGCGGCGCCACGGAGCGCTTCGGCGTGCAGCCCGACATGGTGACGCTCGCGAAGACGCTCGGCGGCGGGCTGCCGTCGGGCGCGATCGGCGGAAGCGAGCACGCGATGGAGGTGGTGGAGGACGGCAGTGTGTACCAGGTGGGCACCTACAACGGCAACCCGCTCACGATGGCGGCGGCGCGGGCGAGCCTCGAGCAGGTGCTGACGCCCGACGCGTACGTGCACCTCGACGCCCTGAACGAGCGCATCCTCGCGGGCTGCGAAGCGGTGATCGAGCGCCACCAGCTGCCGGGCTACGCGGTGGGGATCGGATCGAAGGGCTGCGTCACCTTCTCCCCCACTCCGGTCGTGGACTACGAAAGCTTCAAGGCCAACCAGGACGTGCCGGTGACGGAGCTCGCGTGGCTGTGGAACATGAACCGCGGCATCTACATGACACCGGGCCGCGAGGAGGAGTGGACGCTGTCGGTGGTGCACACCGACGAGGCCGTGGACGCGTACGTGGACGCGTTCGCGGAGATGGCGGCGGCGCTCACCGGCTGACGCGGCGCCGCTCGCACGCGGGCGGCCCGCGCGTGGTGCGCGCCGCTACATGCTCACGCGGGCGAGGGCGAGGTGCGCGGCGCGCTGCGCTTCGCGCGCGAGGCGGGGGCGCGCTTCTCGCGCGAGGCCTCGGCCTGCCGCGGCGCGCCGGGGTCGTCCCCGCCGCCGCCGTCGATCGCGATCTGAAGCGCGGCGAGCTGGCGCAGCAGATCGGCCCTCACGCCTTCGAGGTCGCGCGCGCCGAGCAGCCGCGGGCCTTCCTCGGCGCGCCGCGCGGCGCCGGCGGCGTGCAGCGCCTCGGGATGCTCTGCCTCGAGTTCGGCGAGCGCGCGCTCGAGCGCGGCGATCTGCACGCGCAACTCACGCCTGCGCGCGGCGCCGGCCTTCTGCTGGCGGCCTGCGGGCGCGGAGCGCCCGACGTACAGCACGGCGGCCACCTCGCGCGGGTCCACGCCGCTGTCGCCGGCCTCCTGGGCGGCGGCGAGCGCGATGCGCGCGACGCTCGCGGAGGCGGCGCGCGTGGATGCGACGAACGTGCCGGAGCCCTGTTTGGTCTCGATCAGGCCTTCGCGCGCGAGCCGCTGGTAGACGGCTCGGATCGTGTTGACGTTGACGGCGGTGGCGTCTGCGAGCTCGCGCAGGCCCGGCAGCTGGCGTCCGACGGACGCGGCGCCGATGGCCGCGCGCAGCGCCCATGCGAGCTGCACGCCGAGCGGGATGTCGGCGTGGCGGTCGAGCACGATCGCGAGCTCGTCGGTGGTGATGCC
Source organism: uncultured Solirubrobacteraceae bacterium (assembly GCA_963813685.1). Taxonomy (GTDB): domain Bacteria; phylum Actinomycetota; class Thermoleophilia; order Solirubrobacterales; family Solirubrobacteraceae; genus Palsa-744. The sequence continues at coordinate 44,676 of CAWEZQ010000007.1, read as the reverse complement.
GGCGGTTGCGCCGGTCTGGTCGTCCATGGCCATAACCGTAGCGCTCGCGCCACCCGTCGGCTATTGATATAGACTACTAGCTCACTGTAACTCTACGCCGCGCTCGCTCGCGAGCTCGCCGGCCCGGGTTTCGGCGGCAGGGGCGGGCGAGCGCGGAAGGACGCGGGACAGGGAGGCGAGGCATGTTGCGCGGCGGCGCGGAGCGCGTGGCGGCTCCGGCGATGGGCGTGCTGGAGGAGGTGGGCGACATGATGATCCTCGCGGGCAGGACGATCTCCTCCGCGCTGCGCCCCCCCTACCCGTACGGCGGCGAGTTCGTCTCGCAGTTCCTGTTTGCGCTGCGGCTCGTGTGGCTGCCGCTGCTGATCTCCACGGTCGCGATCAACTACGGCGCACCGGGACTTCAGGCCGCGAACTTCCTCACGATCTTCGGCGCGCTCGACCGCCTGGGCGGCTTCTTCGTGCTCGCGGCGATCCGCGAAATCGGGCCGGCGGTCACCGGCGTGGTGATGGTGGGCGTGGCGGGAACGGCGATCACCGCGGACCTCGGGGCGCGCAAGGTTCGCGAGGAGCTGGACGCGCTGCAGGTGCTCGGCGTGGACCCCGTCAAGAACCTCGTGGTGCCGCGGTTCCTGGCGTTGATGATCGCGACGGGCCTGTTCGACATCTACGCGCTGCTGTTCGGGATCTTCGGCGGACTGGTGGCGGCGATGGTGAACGGCCAGCCGCTGGGGCCGTTCTGGGTCACGTTGTTCGCGAACGCCACGACCACGGACCTGTGGGGCTCCGTGCTGAAGACGACGATGTACGGCGCGATCATCGCGATCGTGTGCTGCTACAAGGGCATGAGCGCCTCCGGTGGCGCGGAGGGCGTGGGGCGCGCGGTGAACGAGGCGGTGGTCGCGGCGCTGACGGCGGTGTTCGCGTTCAACTACGTGTTCACGCAGACGCTGCTGGCGACGCACCCGCAGATCCTCGTGATCAAATAGGCGCGAGGAGTGCGAGACTGCGCGAGGTGGAGGCGAGCGCGCACACGCGCGCGCTGCACGCTGCGGCGCTCGGGGACCTGCCGGCGGAGGACCGGGAGGACTTCGAGGACGCACGGCGGGGGCTGATCGCGAGCGAGGACTCGCTGGTGCTGCGCGACGAGCGCGGGCGGGTGGTGTGGGACATGGACTCCTACGCGTTCCTCAGGGACGGCGCGCGGGCGCCCGACACGGTGCATCCGGCGCTGTGGCGGGCGGCGCGCCTGGGCGCGGTGCACGGCCTGTTCGAGGTGGTGGAGGGCATCTACCAGGTGCGCGGCTATGACATCTCGAACGTGACGTTCATCGAGGGCGAGGCGGGCGTGATCGTGGTGGACCCGCTGGTCTCGCGCGAGTGCGCTGCGGCGGCGCTCGCGCTGTACCGCCGCCATCGCGGCGAGCGCGAGGTGAGCGGCGTGATCTACAGCCACACGCACGTGGACCACTGGGGCGGGGTGAAGGGCGTGGTGGCGCACGAGGCGGTTGCGGCGGGGCGCGTGCCGGTGTGGGCGCCGGAGGGCTTCATGGACTTCGCGGTGAGCGAGAACGTGCTGGCGGGCATCGCGATGGCGCGCCGCGCGGAGTACATGTTCGCGCCGGCGCTCGAGCGCGGCCCGCAGGGCCAGCTGGGCGCGGGCATCGGGCAGACGACGTCGCGCGGCCAGGTGACGCTGATCGCGCCGACGCACGAAGCGGCGCAGACGGGCGAGGAGGCGGTGATCGACGGGGTGCGCTTCTGCTTCCAGCTGGTGCCGGACACGGAGGCGCCGGTGGAGATGAACTTCCACCTGCCGGGCATGCGCGCGCTGTGCGTGCCGGAGATGGCGACGCACAGCATGCACAACGTGCTCACGCCGCGCGGAGCACAGGTGCGCGATGCGCTGGCGTGGTCGAAGTACCTGGGCGAGACGCTGGAGCTGTTCGCGGCGGGCACGGACACGCTGTTCGCGCAGCACCACTGGCCGCGCTGGGGCGGCGAGCGGATCGCGGGCTTCCTGGCGCGCCACCGCGACATGTACCGCTACCTGCACGACCAGACGCTGCGCCTGGCCAACCGCGGGCTGACCCCGCTCGAGATCGCCGCGCAGGTGAGGCTCCCGCCGTCGCTCGCGAACACATGGGAGTGCCGCGGCGGCTACGGCGAGACGAGCTTCAACGTGCGCGCGGTCTACCAGCGCTACTTTGGATTCTTCGACGGTCACCCCGTGCAGCTCGATCCCCTGGAGCCGGTCGAGGCGGCAAGCCGCTACGTGGAGCTCGCGGGCGGGGAGCAGCGGCTGCTTCAGAGCGCGCGGGAGGCGTGCGAGCGCGGCGAGTACCGCTGGGGCGCGGAGCTGGCCTCGCACGCGGTGTTCGCGAACCCGGGATCGCGCCCCGCGCGCGAGCTGTTGGCGGGCGCGTTCGAGCAGCTCGGCTACGCAGCGGAGAACCCGATCTGGCGCAACTTCTACCTGGTGGGCGCGGGCGAGCTGCGCGAGGGGCCGCCGCGCGAGCGACGCGACCGGCGGCGCACCGGCGCGGACGTGGCTCGCGCGCTGTCGCTCTCACAGGTGTGGGACGGCATGGGCGTGCGCATCGACGGGCCGCGCGCGTGGGGGCTCGAGATCGCGGTGGCGTGGGACTTCACGGACGTGCGCGAGCAGTGGACGGTGCGCGTGCAGAACGGCGCGCTGTCGGCGGTGCGCGGCAGGCTCGACCAGGCGGCGCACGCGAAGGTGACGCTGACGCGCACGGCGTTCGACTCGCTGGTGCTCGGCGAGGGCGACGCCGCGCAGCTGTTCGCGTCGGGTGCGATCGCGGTGGAGGGCGACGCGGCGAAGCTCGCGGAGCTGTTCGGGCTGCTCGACGACGGCGACCCGTCGTTCGCGATCGTCACCCCCTGAGCCGCGGGGGCCGCGCTCAATCCTCGTCGCCGTCGCGCGTGGAGCGAAGCCAGTCGCTGACCTGCTTGCCGGCGTCGCCGATCTGCTCGCCGAGGTCCTTGAACGTGTCGCGGAAGCGCTCGGCGTAGTGCGCGACCGCGTCGCCCGCCTCCGCGCGCGGGCGCACGGGCTCCTCGCGCGTGGTGTACTCGCCGCCGACGATGCGGTCGTAGTCGCCGGAGGCGACCCAGCTCATCAGCTCGTGCACGCGCTGCACCGACATCGGGTGGGTGAGGTTGAGGTCCACGAGCAGGCGCGAGAGGCGGTCGAACGGCGAGGCCTTCTCGCGGTACTCCTGGCCCTGGCGCATGAACACGTCGAGGTCGAGGTTGGCCGCCTCGGCTCCGGCGCTGATGATCATCAGCGTGCGGCACACCGCGACGGGGTCGCGGATCACGAGCGCGGCGGCGCGGTCGCAGCTCAGCTCGGCGGCGCGAAACCACTCCATCAGCGCGGCGCGCAGCGGGAACAGCGGCACGGGCACGCCGGGCAGCGCGGTGAGGCGCAGCACGATCACGAGCGCGGTCTGGTAGAGCACGTGGTCGGAGAGCACGTGGCCGGCCTCGTGCGCGAACACTCCGCGTAGCTGCTCGGCGTCGAGCAGCTGCACGAGCTCGGAGTTGACCACCACGATCGGCCTGCCGGCGCCGATCGTGAGCGCGTTGGCGACGGGATGCTGCATGAGGTACAGGCCGGGCACGGGCTCGAGGTCGAGCGTCACGTACGCGCGCTCGTGCGCGCCCCACACGTGCGCGAGCTGGTTCTCGCCGAGGCGCACGGCGGATCCGAGCACGCCGCGCCGCAGCGCGCGCTCGTAGCCGAACTCGATCAGCTTGCGCACCACCGTGTCGAGGTGCGGCACGGACTTCAGCGCGGCGGTGGCCGCGCGGTCCGCGGGATGCTCGTAGGCCTTGGGCGAGATGCCCTTCAGCTGATAGCCCTCGACGGGAGCTGACACTGCGGCCAACGGTACCTGCAAGGCGCCGATCGCGCGGCACGCGCGCCGGAGAGGCGTGCGCCGCAGGCGCGGCCGCGCGGAGCCTCAGAGCCGTGGAGTCCACGCGCGGCCGCAGGCGCGGCCGCGCGGAGCCTCAGAGCCGCGTGGAGTCCACGCGCGCGCTGCGGCCGAGCACCGCGCCGGAGGCGTCGAGCGCCTCGACCCTGAAGCGGTGTGCGCGGCTGAGCGCGCTGATGCTCGTCTCGAAGCCCTCGTACGGCACGGTCGCGACCTGCTGCAGAGCGCCGCGCGAGTCGGCGCCGAGCAGCCGCCACGCGGCGACGTCGCTCGCGCCGTTCCAGCTCGCGAACGCCTGCACGTGGTTGCGCGCGCGCGTGACCGCGAGCGCGGGATCCTCCGCGGGCTCGCCGGCCCACGGCAGGCGGAACGCCCTGTAGGACTGGTAGCTCGCGCCGAGCCGCGCGTCGAACAGCAGGGTCCCGCTCGCGTCGAACTCGGATATGTACGGTTCCTGGCCCCAGCCCACGAACACGTTGCCGTTGGGAAGCACCTGCATGTTTCCCTGGCTCTGGGAGAGGATCCCCGGGTGGGTGTATTCGCGGGCGAGCGACACCGTGCGGCCGGGCTCGTCCACTTCGAGCAGCAGCGCGCGCGAGAGCTTGCGCACGGCGGGGCTGGCGCCGTTGTCGAACACGCTGAGGATCCCGTCGGGGCGCCTGCGCGCGTCGTGCTGCCACGCGAAGCGCGTGCCGGCGCCCATCGCGAAGTCGCTGCGCTTGCCGCCGAGCCGCCACAGGATCTCGCCGCTCGAGCGATCGATCTTGTAGATCGCGTGCATGCTGCGCGCGGACACGAGCAGGTGGCCGTCGCTGTCGAGGTCGATCGAGTTGACGTGGAAGTAGTCCCAGTCTTCGGTGACCCCCGCGTAGGAGTCCTGCATGTCCACGTGCTCGAGGCTGCGCCATTCGCTCAGCGCGCGGCCGGTGGCGAGGTCCACCTCCTGGAAGATCGCGTCCTGGATCGTGCCGTTGCGCGGGCCGCCCACCGGGGAGAGGTCCATCGAGCGGACCACGTAGCTGGTCAGAAGGGCGGTGTCGTCGGGGGTGATGAGGAACTCGTGCAGGTCTCCGCGCAGGCCGTTGGCGGCGTTGAGCGTGCGCACGGTGCGGTAGGAGGTGTCGAGCACCACGTAGTGGCCCACGCCATGCCCGAGTTCGACCTTGCCCTCCCACCAGGTGAGCACGGGGCGGTCTTCGTGGACCTGCACGCGGAAGTCGGTCATCTGCAGCCCGTCGAGCGGGTGCTCCCAGATCGCTTCGCCGTCGTTGCCGGTGATCACCGCGCCGGCCTGGCCCACCGGGGAGTTGTACGGGGCGATGAAGATCGGCTCGGGCGAGACGCCCTCCTGGTTGCGCACCACGTCGATCGAGGGGATCCGCAGGTCGGGCCGCGAGCGCCACTGCGGCATCGCGGCGGCCGCGGCGGCGGGCGCGGGCTGCGATACGCCGACGGCGCCCAGGATGCGTCCCGCGGCCACCGCGCCGACCGCGCCGGCGCCCGCCGCGCGCAGCAGGTCGCGGCGGCTCAGCGATCTCAGATCGAGGGTCATCCGCTCAAGCCAAGCGCAAATCTCGAAGCCGCACGTGAGCGACTCGTCATAACTGCATAAGAATGTGCCGATCGTCGGGGTCGCGCGCTGCCGCCGGCTCGCAGCGGCGCCGGCTCGCTGACGCGCGCCGGCGCCGACCGGCCGCCGCCGCGGGCCGCGGCAGCGCGGCTCTCACGCGGCGGCGAACGGGCACGCTGCCCTCACGCGGCGGCGGCCAGCTGCGCGGTGCATTCGGGGCAGCGCCTCGCGTGCACGGGGATCGCACGCGTGCACTCGGGGCATTCGCGCTCGTCGGGGTCCTCCTCGGCGCGGCGCGCGAGGAGCGCGTTGACGGGCGTGACCACGAAGAAGAAGATCGCGGCGGCCACCGACACGAACGTGATCAGGTTGTTGAGGAAGTTGCCGTACAGGAAATGGCTCGAGTTGATGGTGAACGACAGCGCGCCGAAGTCCGGCTTGCCGAAGATGAGCGCGATGATCGGCGTGAGCAGGTCCGCGACGAGCGATTTCACCACCGCGGCGAACGCGGTGCCGAGCACCACCGCCACGGCGAGGTCCACGACGTTCCCGCGCAGCAGGAACTTCTTGAATTCCGAGAGCAGTTTCACGAGCGGCACCTCCCAGTGATGTGATCGCCGCGCAGGGCGGCGGGGCCCATGACTCTACAAGCGCAAGTCGGCCCGCAGCCGATTACGCTGCGCGCGTGCCGCACGACGCGCCGGACCCCTTCCGCGACACGTTCGTCGCGATGACCGCGGCGCGCGCGATCATCGCGGCCACGCGCCTGGGTGTGGTGGCGGCGCTCGCCGAGGAGCCCGCGACGGCGCGGGTGCTCTCCGCGCGGCTGTCGCTGGACCTCGCGGGCTGCGAGGCGCTGCTGGCGGCGCTCGACGCGCTCGGGTATGTGCGCCGCGGCCCCGGCGGCAGCTACGCGCCGAGCGCGGCGGGGCTGCGCCTGGTGCCCGGCAGCGAGGACACGATGGCGCACTTCGTGGGCGCGTACAGCGCGCACGCGTGGGAGATGCTCGGAGAGCTCGAGCGGGTGCTCGCGGACCCGAGCGGCGCGCGCTCGCACCACAGGCCCGCGGGAGACGACTTCTGGGACTCCTACATCCGCGGCCTGTTCGAGCTGGGCCGCGCCGAGCACGACCTCAACGCCGCGATGGTGCCGGCGCAGGATCCGCGGACTCTGCTCGACGTGGCGGGCGGTCACGGCGGCTTCGCGATGGCGATGTGCAGGCGCTTTCCGGGGCTGAGCGCCACCGTGCTCGACCTGCCGGCGAGCGCGGCGGTGGGGCGGCGCGTCGTGGCCGAGCAGGGCTTCTCCGAGCGGGTGGCCTTCCGCGAGGGCGACGCGCTCGTGGATCCGCTCGGCGAGGAGCTCGACGTGATCTCGATGTTCAACCTGCTCCACCACCTGCCCGCACAGGGCGTGCGCGATCTTCTCTCGGCGGCCCGGCGTGCGCTTCGCGCGGGCGGCTGGATCGTGATCGGCGAGACCAGGCGCGCGGATCCGGAGGAGCCGCAGAGCGTTGACGGCGCGATGAGCGGGCTCGTGTACTTCGCCTCGAGCGGCACCCGCAACTACTCGCCCAAGGAGCTCACGGAGTGGCTCGAGCGCGCGGGCTTCGCCGACGTGAGCGTGCGCAGCGGCGAGGGCGCCGCGCACAGGCTCGTGTATCTGGCGCGCGCGCCGTAGCTCTAGGATGGTGCGCATGGAGGGATCGGCGCTCGCCTCGAAGACGGCGTTCGGAGACGTCGAGCGCCACCGGCGCGAGCTGACCGCGCACTGCTACCGGATGCTCGGCTCGCCGTTCGAGGCGGAGGACGCGGTGCAGGAGACGATGCTTCGCGCGTGGCGCAGCCTCGACCGCTTCGAGGGGCGCTCCACGCTGCGCTCGTGGCTGTACCGGATCGCCACCAACGTGTGCCTCGACCAGCTCGGCGGGCGCGAGCGCCGCACGCGCCCCATGGACCTCGGCCCCGCGCGCGCGCCCGACGGGCCGATCGGCGAGATCCTCCCGGAGGCCACGTGGGTCGAGCCGGTCCCGGACGGGCTCGTGCTCTCCGAGAGCGCGGACCCCGCCGTGGTGGCGGAGTCGCGCGAGAGCATCCGGCTGGCGTTCATCGCGGCGCTGCAGCACCTGCCGGCGCGACAGCGCGCGGCGCTGATCCTGTGCGAGGTGCTGCGCTGGAAGGCCTCGGAGGCGGCGGAGCTGCTCGACACGAGCGTGGCGTCTGTCAACAGCTCGCTGCAGCGCGCGCGAGCGACGCTCGACGCCGCCGACGTGCACGGCCTGGACGCGGCGCTGGGCGAGCACGACCGCGAGCTGCTCGACCGCTACGTGGATGCGTTCGAGCGCTACGACATGGACGCGCTCACGGAGCTGATCCACGAGGACGCCACGCAGTCGATGCCCCCCTACGAGCTGTGGCTGAGCGGGCGCGAGAACATCTTCGGCTGGTGGGTGGGCCCCGGCGCCGCCTGCCGCGGCTCGCGCGTGATCCCCACGGTGGACGCGAACGGGCTGCCCGCGTTCGGGCAGTACAAGCCGAGTGAGACCGGCAGCGGCTTCGACCCGTGGGCGCTGCAGGTGCTGCGCGTGCGCGACCGGAGGATCGCCGAGTTCACGTTCTTCCTCGCCACCGAGACCCTGTTCCCGCTGTTCGGCCTGCCCGCGCGGCTGGACGCGGAGGGTCGGCCCGAAGAGCGTCGCTGAGCCCCATCAGCTCGACCAGGTCGCGCAGCTCCTCGCCGGCTCCGCACAGGCGAAGCTCGAAGCCGCGCCGCCGCACGGCGAGCACGAGGCGCGCGAGCGCGTCCACCACGGCCGCGTCCGCCGCCACGGCGCTCACGTCGCAGCGCACCACCCGCGCGCCGGGCGGCGCGCCGCTCCGCGCGAGGGGGCCGGCAGCGTCGGCGGCATCGGCGGCGTCGGCGGCATCGGCGGCATCGGCGGCGTCGGCGGCGTCGGCGGCGTCGAGCGCGGCGCATACCCGCGCGAGGAGCCCCGGCAGCTGCTCGGGCTCGATGGGGCCGCGGATGCGCAACTCGAGCATCGACTTCTAGACCGCGCGAAGCGCGCGATCTCATCGCGCAGCGGGGAAGGTCGTGGATTTGACGTATTCGCACGCTCCCATCGACGGCGATCGCGGATAGGGTTGCGCGCACCTTGTGGGGGACGCCGCCGCCGGACACCGGAGGCCGGCTGCCCGCGTTATAACCGCGAAAGGATCATCTGATGTCATTCAGCCGTTTGCGCATGCCGCACCGCGGAGCCCTGCTCGCATGCGCCGTGGCCGCGACCTGCCTGGCGGCAGCCGCGGGCGCCCAGGCGACGCCGCTGCCGGCCGTGTCGGCCGCAGTCACCTCCAACTCCGCGACGGTCACGGGCGCGCTCGAATCGGGCGCGGCCAACCTCGTGGTCGCCGACAGCAACCTGAAAGAAGGCTCGGCGATCTTCTTCCTGCTGAAGCCGAGCGTGACGGTCGCGCAGGCCGAAACCTTCGTAAAAGAAAAACGCGTCAAAGGCGACCCCAACAACACGGTCAACCTCGGCGCGATCGTGGCCGACCTCGGAGTCGAAGCGGGCAAGACCAACGAAGCGCAGGTCAACCTGCAGCCGGGCACCTACCTGCTGCTGGTGGGCGGGGGCGAAGGCGAAGCGCAGATCCGCACGCACTTCACCGTGACCGCCTCGAAAGCGCCGGTGGCGCTGCCGACCGCCGAAGCGAAGGAGCGCACGATCGACTTCGGCTTCCGCGGGCCCACCACGCTGCACGACGGCGAGCTCGTGGCGTTCGAAAACGAAGGCTTCGTGGTGCACATGGACCTCGCGTTCCCCGTGAAGAGCATGAAGGGCGCCAAGAAGGCGCTGAAGCTGCTCAAGGAAGGCAAGGAAAAGCCGGTCGAAAAGCTGATCGCCGGCCCGCCCGTCGCGTTCGCGGGCCCGATCTCCCACGAAGCGATGCAGCAGGAGACGATCACCGCCAAGCCGGGGATCTACGTGCAGGTCTGCTTCATGCAGACCCAGGACGGCGTGGACCACACGCGCCTTGGCATGGAGCGGATCATCAAGATCACCAAATAGGCGTATCTGCCGCGCGCGCCGGGTGCCCGCTGAGGGCCCGGCGCGCCGCCGCGGCCGCGAGGCGGCCACGCGGCGGCCGTGCGCCGTCACCGGGGGCGCGGAAGCGCCCCTCTCATCCTCTCCGCTCCCCGCGGTCCGGCTAGCTCGCCGGCGGGCGGTAGATCGTCACGACCGCGGCGCCGCCGAGGCCGATGTTGTGCTGCAGCGCCACGCTCGCGCCGTCCACCTGGCGCGGCCCCGCCTGCCCGCGCAGCTGCCAGTTGAGCTCGCTGCACTGCGCGAGCCCGGTGGCTCCAAGCGGGTGGCCCTTGGAGATGAGACCGCCGGAAGGGTTCACCACCCAGCGCCCGCCGTAGGTGGTGTCGTGCGCGTCCACGAGCTCGTGGCCGTGCCCCTCCTCGGCCAAGCCGAGCGCCTCGTAGGTGATCAGCTCGTTCGCGCTGAAGCAGTCGTGCAGCTCGATCACGTGGACGTCGCTGCGGCGCCAACCTGCGCCTCCTCGTAGGCCTTGTGCGCGGCCTGTGCGCTCATGTCGTAGCCCACGATCCTGATGCAGTCGGCGTTCTCGTCGAAGGTCGAGCGCAGATCGGTGACCATCGCCTGGCCCGCGATTTCGATCGCGTGCTCCCACAGGTCGTGCTCGTCCACGAAGCGCTCGCTCGCGATCACCGCCGCGGCGGCGCCGTCGGAGGTGGGCGAGCACTGCAGCTTGGTGAGCGGCTCGTGGATCATGCGCGCGGCCCTGATCTCCTCGATCGAGTACTCGTCCTGGAACTGCGCGTAGGGGTTGTTGGTGGAGTGCTTGTGGTTCTTCCAGCCGATCCACGCGTAGTGGTCGGGGGTGGAGCCGTATTTCTCCATGTGGTCGCGCCCCGCGTTGCCGAACATCTGCGGCGCGAACGGCGACTCCTCCGCGGGGCGCAGCTCGAACATGCGCATCATGTGCTTGTCCATCGCCGGCGTGCGGTCGGTGTACTTCATCCCCAGCGAGCCGCGCTCCATCTTCTCGAAGCCCACCGCGAGCGCGCAGTCCACGATCCCGCCGCGCACCGCCTGGCGCGCGAGGAACAGCGCGCTCGAGCCGGTGGAGCAGTTGTTGTTGACGTTCACCACCGGGATGCCCGTGAGCCCCAGGCCGTAGATCGAGCGCTGGCCGTAGGTGGAGTCGCCGTAGCAGTAGCCAGCGAACGCCTGGCCGATCTCCTCGTAGGTCACGCCCGCGTCCGCCAGCGCCCTGGTGCCCGCCTCGAGCACCCAGTCGGGGTAGTCGCCCTCCTTGGTGCCGGGCTTGTCGAACTTGGTCATCCCGACGCCGATCACGAACGCGCGGTTGCTCATCTGGGCGGCTCCCTCCGTTGGCTACGGCCCGTCAGCCTAACTGCTGCACGATCAGGAAGACGTTGAGCGCGCTGATCACGATCGCGCACGCCCACGCGGCCAGCGTCGTCAGCCGGCTGTTGACGTGCACGCCCATCACGTCGCGCCGGCCGGTGAGCATCACGAGCGGTATCAGCGCGAGCGGGATGCCGAACGAGAGCACCACCTGGCTGAGCACGAGCGCGCTCGTGGGGTTCACGCCGACCGCGAGGATCGCGAGCGCGGGAATCATCGTGACCGCGCGTCGCGCGAACAGCGGCACGCGCACCGCGATGAAGCCCGACATCACCACCTGGCCCGCGTACGTGCCCACGCTCGAGGACGAAGCGCCGGAGGCGAGCAGCGCGACCGCGAACGCGAGCGCCGCGGTGCCGCCCAGCAGGTGGCCAAGCTGCGCGTGCGCCTGCTCGATGGTCGACACGCCGCTCAGGCCGTTGCCGTGGAACAGCGCCGCTGCAGCAGCGAGCATCGCCATGTTGACGATGCCCGCGAGCCCCAGCGCGATCACCACGTCGAGCCGCTCGAAGCGCAGCACGCGCGAGCGCTCCGCGTCGTCGCGAACCGGCATGCGCCCGTTGGTGAGCGCCGAGTGCAGGTACACCACGTGCGGCATCACCGTGGCGCCGATGATGCCCACCGCGAGGTACAGCGACGCGGCGCCGTGCAAGCCCGGGATGAGACCCTCGAGCGAGCTGTGCGCGGAGGGGCCGATGCGCAGCGTCTCGTACAGGAAGCCGAGGAAGATGATGCCGAGCAGCGCGGTGATCGCGAGCTCGAAGCGGCGGAAGCCGTGCGTCTGGAGCTCCAGGATCGCGAACGCGATCACGCCCGTGATCAGGCCGGCGGGCAGCAGCGGCACGCCGAACAGCAGGTTGAGCCCGATCGCGGCGCCGAGGAACTCGGCGATGTCGGTGGACATCGCCATCACCTCCGCCTGCGCCCACATGCCCCACGTGAGCGCGCGCGGGAAGCGCTCGCGCACGAGCTCCGGCAGGTTGCGGTCGGTGACCACGCCGAGCTTCGCCGACAGGTACTGGATCAGCATCGCGATCAGGTTCGCCGCCAGCACCACCCACAGCAGCAGGTAGCCGTAGCGCGCGCCGCCCTGCACGTTGGTCGCGAAGTTGCCCGGATCCACGTATGCGACCGACGCGACGAACGCCGGGCCGAGCATCGCGAGCGTGGCCCGCACGCGCCCGCGCGCCAGCAGCTGCTCGAGCGTGCTGGGCGCGATGGGGCCGTGCTCGCCGAGCGCGATCGACGCGCCCTCGGCGGCCCCTTCCAGGGCGGGGGTGCGCACTCCGCGCGGGGGCGGCGTCACGCGCGCTCCTGCTCGGGCTCGATGCGCATCGCGCGCGCGAGCTCTCCGCCGAGCGGCTGCTCGCGCTTGCCGTGGCGCACGAACACCGGTCCGCCGAACGGCTGGCGCGCCGTCACCTCGAGGCGGTCCCCGAGCGTGATGCCCTGCTCGGCGAGGTAGCGCAGCATCGCGGGGTCCGAGTCCGACACCCGCACGAAGCGCCCCGAGCTCCCCGGCGCGAGATCCTCGAGGCTGCGGGTGTCGCGCTCGTCCACCTCGAACGCCGCGCTCGGGATCGGGTCGCCGTGGGGGTCGAACGTGGGGTCGCCGAGGCGCGCCGCGATCAGCTGCTCGAGCTCGTCGGAGAGCACGTGCTCCAGAACCTCCGCCTCGTCGTGCACGCGGTCCCACGGCATGCCCAGCTCCTCCGCCAGGAACAGCTCGATCAGCCGGTGGTGGCGCAGCACCTCGAGCGCCACCCTGCGGCCGCTCGCCGTGAGCCGCACGCCGCGGTAGCGCTCGTGTTCCACGAGGCCCAGCTCGGACAGCTTGCGCACCATCGCCGACACCGAGCCCGGCGTAACGCCGAGCCGCTCCGCGAGCTCGTTGGTGGACACCGCGCCGCCGTGGCGCTGCTCCAGCGCGTACACCGCCTTCGCGTAGTCCTGAACGTGCGCAGAAATATATTCAGCCGCAGCCACGATCTAGATTTTGGCATGCCCAAAGTTTCTTTTCAAGGGCGCTGGGCGAAAGCTTGCAAGGAGCGCCGGCGCGCGGCCGCGCCCGTCGCGGCGCCCGGCGCCGCTGCGCCGCAGCCTCACTCGCGCGGGGTGCGCTCGCGGTCGCGGTCCTCGCTCTGCCCCACGAGCAGGAACGCGAGCGACACGAGCGCGATCCCGCCGAGCCCCGCGATCATGCTGCCGGCGACCAGCGCGCCGACGCCGTGCACCGCGAGCGCGAGCGCGGTGCCCGCCACCAGCGCCGCCGTCCCGCCGACGCCGAGCGACACGTCCAGGCGCCGGCGGCGTCGCTCGGCGGGGCTCTCTGCGCCGTCGCTCATACCGAGCATCTTCGCGCTTGCGCTCCCGGAGCGCCGGCTGCGCTCGCCGTCGGGTACCGTCCAGCACGATGCGGGTCGAGGAGCTCAGGGAGGCGGTGGCGCACGGCACGATCGACACGGTGGTGCTGGCCATGACCGACATGCAGGGCCGCCTGCAGGGCAAGCGCCTGACCGCCACGCACTTCCTCGAGGAGGTGCACGAGCACGGAGCGGAGAGCTGCAACTACCTGCTCGCGGTGGACGTGGAGATGCGCACCGTGGACGGCTACGCGATGTCCTCGTGGGAGCGCGGGTACGGCGACATGCTGCTGCGGCCCGACCTCGACACGCTGCGGCGCGTGCCGTGGCAGGAGGGAACCGCGCTGTGCCTCGCCGACGTGGAGTGGCTCGACGGCTCCGAAGTGGTGGCCTCGCCGCGCCAGATACTGCGCCGCCAGCTCGCGCGCCTGTCCGAGCGCGGCTGGCAGGCGAACGCGGGCACGGAGCTCGAGTTCCTCGTGTTCACCGACAGCTACGAGGACGCGTGGCACAAGGGCTACCGCAGCCTCAGCCCCGCGAACCTCTACAACGTGGACTACTCGCTGCTCGGCACCGCGCGCGTGGAGCCGCTGATCCGCCGCATCCGCAACTGCATGACGGATGCGGGCATGGCGGTGGAGGACTCTAAGGGCGAGTGCAACTTCGGCCAGCACGAGATCAACTTCCGCTACTCCGACGCGCTGCGCACGGCGGACCACCACGCGATCTACAAGAACGGCGCCAAGGAGATCGCTGCGGAGGAGGGCATGGCGCTGAGCTTCATCGCGAAGTTCGACCAGCGCGAGGGGAGCTCGTGCCACATCCACTTCTCGCTCGCCGACGGCGAGGGCCCCCTGTTCGCGCGCGAGGAGAAGCTGTTCCACTCGTTCCTCGCGGGCCAGCTCGCGTGCCTCGAGGAGATGACGCTGCTGCTGGCGCCGAACGTGAACTCCTACAAGCGCTACGCGGCCGGCAGCTTCGCGCCGACGTCGATCGCGTGGGGCCACGACAACCGCACGTGCGCGCTGCGGGTGGTCGGCCACGGGCCCTCGCTGCGCTTCGAGAACCGCGTCGGCGGCGCGGACCTCAACCCCTACCTCGCGCTCAGCGCGATGATCGCCTCGGGGCTGCACGGCGTGGACGCGGGCCTCGAGCTCGAGCCCGCGTTCGAGGGCAGCGCGTACGCGGCACACGACCGCGCGCGCGTGCCGGCGACGCTGCGCGACGCGCGCGACGCGTTCGCCGCCAGCGAGGTGGCGCGCGAGGCGTTCGGCGAGGAGGTGCTCGCGCATTACGTGAACGCCGCGGACGTGGAGCTGGACGCGTTCGGCGCAGCGGTGACAGACTGGGAGCTGATGCGGGGGTTCGAGCGGCTGTGAGCGGCAGGTCCTAGCGATGAGTGGGGTTCGCGTAGGCAGCGTCGCCCCGCCTGGAACACTCGCGACGCCCGACGCGATCTTCGCGCCGGTGCGCTCGCAGACGGCGTTCGAGGAGACCGTCGAGCGGCTCGGCACCGCGATCAAGCTGGGGCTGCTCGCGCCGGGCTCGCGCCTGCCCGCCGAGCGCGAGCTGTGCGCGCGCCTCGGGATCGCGCGCTCCACGCTGCGCCAGGCGCTCACCGCGCTCGCGCAGAGCGGGCACGTGTATGCCACGCGCGGGCGCAGCGGCGGCACCTTCGTGGCGGACCCGCAGCCGCCCGCCGACCCGCCGTCTCCGCAGGTGCTGCTGCAGTGGCGCGAGCTGTGCGACCAGCGCCTCGCGGTGGAGCTGGGCGTAGCGGTGCTGGCCGCCGAGCGCGCGCACAGCGCGGAGCTCGACGCGCTCGACGACCTCGCGGCGCTGCTCGACCGCTCGCTCGAGGACTTCTCCGCCTACCGCCAGGCCGACATCCGCCTGCACGTGGGGCTCGCGGCGGCCACCGGCTCGCGGCGGCTGGTGGCGGCGAGCACGGAGGTGCAGGGCGCGATGACCGGCCTGATCGCCTACATCGCGCACCCGCCCGAGATCCTCGCGTCCTCCAACGCGCAGCACCGCAGGCTGCTGGCGGCCGTGCGCGAGGGCGACGCGATGCGCGCTGCGCAGGTGATGAGCGAGCACCTGCACGGCACCGAGCACGTGCTCGCGGGGCTGCTGCCGGGCGGGCGCTGAGCGTGCACGCCCTGCCGCGGCCCCGCTGCGACGAGCGCACCGGCGCTGCTCGCGCCCATCGGCTGGACGCGCCGGCCGAATGTCGCCCGCAGCGTGCGGGGGTTTTGGCCGTTGCGGCGCTTGACTTCTGTCCGGATTCGAGCGTATTGTCACGAGCGAAGGACGGACAGCCACACCATTTCTTTATCTCTCTTTAGGGGGGCGGCCGATGAGCAGCACAGCCGGGAGCCTGACCAGCGACGAGCAACGCCTCGCGGAGCTGGGCTACAAGCAGGAGCTGAACCGCCGCTGGAGCGGGTTCTCGAACTTCGCGATCTCTTTCGCGATCATCTGCATCCTCGCCGGCTGCTTCACGACCTACGGGCAGGCGCTCAAGAACGGCGGCCCGATCGCGATCTCGATCGCGTGGCCGATCATCAGCGTGCTGGTCCTGTTCGTGGCCTGGTCGATGTCCGAGCTGGCCTCCGCCTTCCCGACCGCGGGCGGCATCTACTACTGGGCGTCGCGACTCGGCGGCCCCGGCTGGGGCTGGTTCACGGGCTGGTTCAACCTGATCGGCCTCGTGGCCGTGTCTGCATCCGTGATCTACGTGTCGGGGACGTTCCTGATGTACACGCTCGGGCTCTACGAAGTGCACTTCATCTTCGACTTCGCCAAGGCCGCCGCCGCCACCGACCTGCACTACACCGCGCACGTCAACTTCGCCCTGTTCGGCGTGATCCTGCTGCTCGACCTCGTGGTCAACGTCTTCCGCAGCCAGCTGGTGACGACGCTCTACAACGTGTCGGTGTGGTGGAACATCGTCGGCGTGCTCGCGATCATCGTGCTGCTGTTCGCGGTGCCCTCCCACCACGCGAGCTTCTCCTATGTCTTCGGGCACCGGGCCAACGAATCAGGCTTCGCAGGAGGCGCTATCGGCGGCGCGAAATTCTGGTTCTACGTGCTGCCGCTCGGCTTCCTGCTGACGATGTACACGATCACCGGCTACGACGCCTCCGCGCACGTCTCCGAGGAGACGCACGGCGCGGAAGACTCCGCGCCCAGGGGTGTGTGGCGCTCGGTGTTCTATTCCGCCGTGTTCGGCTGGATCGTGCTCCTCGCCCTCACCTTCGCCATCCAGCACGCGCACGAATCAGAAATCTACAAAGCGGCCTACCCGGCGGTCGCGATCATCGAGACCGCGCTCACGTCCTCGGCGGCGAAGGCGGTGCTGTTGATATCGACGATCGGTCAGCTGTTCTGCGGGATGGCGTGTGTCACGAGCGCGTCGCGGATGACGTTCGCCTTCTCCCGCGACGGCGCGGTCCCCGGCCACAACCTGTGGCGGCGGCTGGGGCGGAACCGCACGCCGACATGGTCTGTTCTGTTCGTGATCGTCTTCGCGGCGATCATCACCATCCCGGCGTACTTCCCCAACCACCTCGGCACCCCGGTGGCGTTCCTCGCGGTGACCTCGATCTCGGTGATCGGCCTCTACATCGCGTACACGATCCCGGTGTACCTGCGCTGGCGCCAGGGCTCGAAATTCGTCCCCGGCAAATGGACGCTGGGGAAGAAGTACAAGTGGATCAACCCGATCGCGGTCGTGTGGGTCGCCCTGTGCGTGATCATCTTCTCGCTGCCGTTCTCCCCCGAAGGCGTCCCCTGGGAAGGCGCGTTCAGCTGGAACGCGGTCAACTACGCTCCACTCGTGACGATCGGGGTGATACTCGGCGTGACGATCTGGTACATGGTGTCCGCGAAAAACACGTTCAAGGGGCCGATCCGCACGATCGACGAGCTCGACCTGGAACAGTCGCTGCCCGCGGTCGCGGAGTCGCCGTAGGCCGGCTGCGGCGCGCACGAGAACCGAGTTCGCGGTGACCCGCCGATCGCGGACGGCCGAGCCCTGAGCGAATCGCTGGCAATCATCGAACCTGCCACCGAGCAGGTGCTCGCCGAGGTGCAGCGCGCGGGAGCCGCCGAGCTGGACGAGTCGGTGGCGCGCGCGAAGCGCGCGCTGCCAGCCTGGAGCGCGCTCGACCCGGGCGAGCGCACGCGCATCCTGCGCGCGCTCGCGCAGACGCTCGAGGCCGAGCACGAGCAGCTCTCGCTGCTTGAGGCGCGCAACGCGGGCAAGGCGATCGCGGACGCGCGCGGCGAGATGGCGATGGTCGCCGAGACGTTCCACTACTACGCGGGCGCGGTCGAGCGGCTGCTCGGCGCGACGATCCCGGTGGCGGGCGGCGAGGCGTTCACGGTGCGCGAGCCGCTCGGCGTGGTGGGGCTGATCACGCCGTGGAACTTCCCGCTCACGATCGCCTCGTGGAAGCTCGCGCCGGCGCTCGCGGCGGGCAACACGGTGGTGCTCAAGCCGGCGGAGCTCACGCCGCTGACGGCGCAGCGCTTCGCCGAGCTGGCGCTCGACAGCGGCGTGCCGGAGGGCGTGGTCAACGTGGTGGTGGGCCCCGGCAGCGTGTGCGGGAGTCGCCTCGTGGAACACCCCGACGTGGCCAAGATCGCGTTCACCGGCTCGACCGAGGTGGGACGCTCGATCGCGGCGGGCGCCGCGCAGACGATCAAGCGCGTGACGCTCGAGCTGGGCGGCAAGTCGGCCAACATCGTGTTCGCCGACGCCGACCTCGAGGCGGCCGCCGCGGCCGCGCCGCTCGCGGTGTTCGGCAACGCGGGCCAGGACTGCTGCGCGCGCTCGCGCATCCTGGTGCAGCGCGAGGCGCTCGAGCGCTTCCTCGAGCTGCTGGAGGTGCAGGTGAAGGCGCTGCGCGTGGGCGACCCGCTCGACGAGCGCACGCAGATGGGACCGCTGATCTCCGCGGCACAGCGCGACGCGGTGGCGTCGTTCCTCGACGACGGCGCACCGCTCGCGTTCCGCGGCAGCGCCCCCGAGGGCGCGGGCTACTGGTTCGCGCCGACGGTGCTCGCGCCGGTGAAGCCGAGCGACCGGGTGGCGCAGGATGAGGTGTTCGGGCCGATCGCAGCGGTGATCCCGTTCGCCGACGAGGCGGAGGCGGTGGCGATCGCGAACGACACCATCTACGGCCTGTCGGGGTCGATCTGGACGCGCGACGGGGCGCGCGCGCTGCGCGTGGCGCGCGCGGTGCAGACGGGCGTTCTGTCGATCAACGCGAACACTTCGGTGCGCGTCACGACGCCGTTCGGCGGCTTCAAGCAGTCGGGCTACGGCCGCGAGCTGGGCCCGTACGCGCTCGAGGCCTACACGGAGCTGAAGACCATCTACTACGCGACCGGCACATGAGCGGCGCGGGCGGCAGGCTTCAGGGCAAGGTGTGCGTGGTGAGCGGCGCGAGCGGCGGCATCGGCGCGGCGACGGTCGAGCTGTTCTCGAGCGAGGGCGCGAGCGTGGCGGGGCTCGACCTGCGCGCGGACGCGCCCGGCGACCTCGCGCTGCAGGTGGACGTGACCAGCGAGCGGGCGGTGCGCGACGCGTTCGCACACGTGCGCGAGCGCTACGGGCGGATCGACGTGATCTTCAACAACGCGGGAATCTCCCCGAACGACGACGCTTCGGTGCTCGACACCACGCTCGAGGCGTGGGAGCGCGTGCAGGCGGCGAACCTGCGCAGCGTGTTCCTGTGCTGCAAGCACGGCATCCCGCACCTGCTGGAGAACGAGGGGCCGCTGCGCGGCTCGGTGATCAACACGGCGTCGTTCGTGGCGCTGATGGGCGCGGCCACCTCGCAGATCTCCTACACCGCGTCGAAGGGCGGCGTGCTGGCGCTCTCGCGCGAGCTCGGCGTGGAGCTCGCCAGGCGCGGTGTGCGCGTGAACGCGCTGTGCCCCGGCCCGGTGGACACGCCGCTGCTGCGCGAGCTGTACGCGAAGGACCCCGAGCAGGCGGCGCGCAGGCTCGTGCACGTGCCGATGGGCCGCTTCGCGCACGCGCGCGAGATCGCGCACGGCGCGCTGTTCCTCGCGAGCGACGAGTCGAGCTACGTGACCGCTTCCACGTTCCTCATCGACGGCGGCCTCAGCGGCGCGTACACCACGCCGCTTGACTAGGCCGCGCGCACGAGCCGGCAGCGCTCGTCGAGCTCGAAGCCCGCGAGGCCGAAGCGCGAGGCGAGCAGCGCGGGCACCTGCGAGCGCTCGACGGGCATTGCGCTGCGTCGCTCGGGGGTGCGCTCCGCGAGGGCGAGCTCGCCCCAGTCGCTGAGCGTCACGCGCGTGCCCGAGGACTCGTTGGCGGCGACGATCAGGCCCGTCACGAACGCCGAGGCGGGATGCGTGGAGGTCCACCAGTTGCTCAGCTCCACGTCGATGAGCGGCACGGGCGCGAGCGAGAACGCGTACAGGTCGGCGAAGCCGCCGTCCTCGAGCATCTGCAGCACGAGCTCGCCCTCCCGCCCCTCGCGCAGCCGGTAGCGCCAGCCCGCCTGCTCGTGCTCTGCGCCGACCGCGAAGGGCAGCGGCTCGAGCGGCGTGGCCCTCGCGAAGCCCACGTCGGCGAGCCACTCCCCGCCATCGGCGTGCACGCGCAGCACCAGGTGGGTGCGCGGGCGCACCACGCCCGGCTCGGCCCCGTAGCGCACGCGCGCGAGCAGCAGCTCCACGCGCGCTCCGAGCGCCTCGAGCGCGGCTCGCAGCAGCAGGTTCTGCTCGAAGCAGTAGCCGCCGCGGCGCTCGCGCACGAGCTTTCGCTCGAGGTCCGCCACCGCGAGCGACACGGGCACGCCGCGCTGGGGGTCGAGATTCTCGAACGGGATAGCGGTGGCGTGCGCGCGATGCACCTCGGCGAGCGCCGGGCGCCCGCTCAGTCCGATCCGCTCGAGGTACGCGTCGAGGTCGAGCACGCGCGGGAGTGTAGGGCGCTCAGTGCGGCAGCGGCGAATGCGCGAGAAAGAAGAACCAGGTGAGGAACGCGACGACCGCGACGTACACGCTGAGCATCACGATCCGCTCGAGCGCGTTGCTGGCCATCCCGATGTCGATCGTTTCGTCGTCGTCGTCCACGCCCACCCCGCGCAGCCACGCGACCCGGCTTTCGCGGGTTTTTCGCCCGGTGAGCCGGTCGTAGGTGGCGTTGAGCCACGTGAGCGCGAGCGCCATCGGGAACACGAGCACCGCGAGCACCACGACCACGACGATCACCGCCGTCATGCTGAGCACGGTCTTGCCCACGAACTGCGAGCCCACCCACAGCGCGATGAGCGGCGCGCCGGTCCAGATGTTGATCGAGATGAACGCGGTGGCGGCCACCATCAGCACGCGCTTGAGCGCCAGGTGCGGAACCTCGCGGCGGCCACGCGGCGTCAGCAGCTCGGCGGCGAGCGGGTCGAAGCCCGAGGGGAGCTCGGGGGTCACGGGAGGGCGCCGCGCGCGAGCGCGCGCCTCCACAGCGGTGTGACCTCGAGTGCGAACGGATCCTGCTCCACCCTGCCGAGAACGATAGACCCGCGAGTTGGCGTTGTCACGAAGGCGCTGCGCGAGCGCTCACGCGGGCACCTGCTGGGTGATGCAGTGGATGTTGCCGCCGCCGAGCAGGATCTCGCGCGCGGGCAGCCCCACCACCTCGCGTTCGGGGAAGCAGCCGCGCAGGACCGAGAGCGCCTCCTCGTCGGTGCGCGGGTCGAGCAACGGGGCGATGATGCGCGTGCCGGCGGCGTAGAAGTTCACGTAGGAGGCCGCCAGCCGTTCGCCCGCCCGGCGCGGCTTGCTACCCTCGGCGGGCTCCACCCCCGCCGCCTCCTCGGGTGTGATCGCGAGCGGGCCCGGAGCGGGGATCGTGATCACCTCGAGCTCGCGCCCGCGCGCGTCGCGCGCGGCCCGCAGCCGCTCGAGCGCGTCGCGGGAGATGTCGTGTTGCGGGTCGGACGCGTCGTCGCTCCACGTGAGCAGCACAACGCCCGGCCGCACGAAGCAGGCCAGGTTGTCCACGTGCCCGTCGGTCTCGTCGTTGTACACGCCGCGCCCGAGCCACAGCACCTTCTCGGCGCCCAGGTACTCGCACAGCGCGCGCTCGATCTGCTCGCGCGAGAGGCCCGGGTTGCGATTGGCGTTGAGCAGGCACTCCTCGGTGGTGAGCACGGTGCCCTCCCCGTCCACGTGGATCGAGCCGCCCTCGAGCACGAGCGGAGCGCGGTAGCGCGCTGCGCGCTCGACCTCGAGCACCTTCTGCGCGACCCGCTCGTCGCGCTCCCACGGCGCGTACAGGCCGCCGTCGAGCCCGCCCCACGCGTTGAAGCGCCAGTCCACGCCGCGCGGCCCGTCGGCGCCGACGACGAACGTGGGGCCGACATCGCGCATCCACGCGTCGTCGCTTGCGATCTCGACCACGCGTATCGAGGGCGAGAGCATCGAGCGGCAGCGCTCGAACTGCGCGTCGGAGGCGGCCATCGTGACGGGCTCTGAGGCGTTGATCGCCTCCGCCACCGCCGCGAAGGTCTCCTGCGCGGGCGCCGCGCGCTCGCGCCAGTTGTCGCGGCGCTCTGGCCACAGCATCCAGCAGCCCGAGTGCTGCTCGAACTCGGCGGGCATCCGGTACCCGTCGCCGGCTGGCGTGCCTGGCAGCGTGGCGCTCACGGCCTGACAGTACAGCGGCGTCGCGGCGCGCCCTACGCTTGTGCTCGTGGGCGAGGAGATCCAGCTGATCGTGGCTAGCGGGCCGCTGCCCTCGCCGGCGCGCACGCGCGCGCCCGAGCGCGAGCCGCTGCGCGTGGCGGCGGTGCAGCAGCGCTGGCATCCCGACCCGCGTGAGCACGAGGCGGCGCTCGCGCAGGGCATCCGCATGGCGGCGCGCGAGGGCGCGCGGCTGGTGTGCCTGCAGGAGCTCACGCTGAGCCGCTACTTCGCGGCGGACCCCCGCGGCGCGGGCGACGCGGGCGTCGAGCCCGAGCCGCTACCGGGCGGCCCCACGTTCGCGTTCGCCCGGGGCATCGCGCGCGAGACCGGCGTGCACGTGCACGCGTCGCTGTACGAGCGCGCGGAGCAGGGCGACGGGCTCGGCTACAACACCGCGATCCTCGTCTCGCCCGAGGGCGAGCTGCTCGCGCGCACGCGCAAGCTGCACATACCCGTGACAGCGGGCTACCACGAGGACCGCTACTTCAGGCCCGGCCCCGCCGAGCAGGACCCGTTCGCGCCGAGCGCGCTCGGGCAGGCGCGCGTGGGGCTCCCCACCTGCTGGGACCAGTGGTTCCCCGAGCTCGCGCGAGCGTACAGCCTCGCGGGCGCAGACATCCTCGTGTACCCCACCGCGATCGGCTCGGAGCCCGACCACCCCGGCTTCGACACGGAGCCGCTGTGGGAGCAGGTGATCATCGGCAACGCGATCGCCAACGGCGTGTTCATGGTGGCGGTGAACCGCACCGGCGAGGAGCCGCCGCTGCGCTTCTACGGCTCCTCGTTCATCTGCGACCCATACGGCCGCAAGCTGGTGCAGGCGCCGCGCGAGGAGCCCGCGGTGATCGTGGCCGACCTCGATCTCGACCAGCGCCGCGACTGGCTCGAGCTGTTCCCGTTCCTCCAGACGCGCAGGCCCGACGCCTACGCGCCTCTCACGCGGCCACTTCCCTGACGGCGGCGAGCCACGCGAACAGCGCGAGCGTGTGTTAGAGGCGCGCGCAGCTTGGACGGCGGTGCGCTCCGGCTCCCCCATGGGCCTTTCGCGCACCGTCGCAGCCCGAACTATGCGTGCGGCGCGCGCCTGTCGCAACTCCACCTTCGTCTAGTGGCGTGTGCGGGTAGGCTTGACAGATGCCCATGCTCGCGCCAGGGGAGGCGCCGGAGGCTCCGCTGCTCGGCGAGCTGCGCTACGGCTTCGAGCTCGCGCGGCTCCTGTCCGACCGCGACTTCCGGCGCACGCGGCGCACGCACGAGCAGCCCGCGGCGCTGCTCGTGCCGGGCTTCATGGCCGGCGACGGATCGCTGAGCGTGCTCGCGGGCTGGCTTCGCAGGCGCGGGTCTCGCACCGCGGGGGCGGGCATGCTCGTGAACTCCGACTGCGCCGAGCGCGCGCTGGAGCGCATCGAAGCGCGGCTCGAGCGGCTCGCCGAGCGCGCGGGCGGGCCGGTGGTGCTGATCGGGCAGAGCCGCGGCGGCGAGCTCGGACGCGTCGCGGCGGTGCGCAACCCGCAGCTGGTGAGCGCGCTCGTGATGCTCGGCTCGCCGGTGCTCTCACCGCTCAGCGTGGGGCCGATGGTGCTCGGCGCGGTGCGCTCGATAGCGCGCCTGGGAGATCTCGGCGTGCCGCGGATGTTCTCGAGCGAATGCGGCGACGGCCCGTGCTGCGAGTCGTTCCGCGAGCACCTGCTCGCGCCGCTCGAGCCCTCGGTGCGCGCGGTCGCGGTCTACTCGCGCAGCGACGCGATCGTGTCGTGGCGCGCGTGTCTGGACCCGTGCGCGGAGCACGTGGAGGTCGGGTCGAGCCACACCGGCATGTCGGTGCACCCGGAGGTGTTCCGCGTGCTCGCCAGAGTCCTCGACGAGGAGGCCGATCGATGGAGTGGATGAGCCCGATGGACGCCTCGTTCCTGCACATCGAGGGGCCCATGAACCCGATGCACATAGGAGGAGTGAGCATCCTCGAGGGGCCCGCGCCGCCGTTCGAGCGCCTCGAGGAGATGGTCGCGGGCAAGCTCGGCCTGGTGCCGCGCTACCGCCAGAAGGTGCGCTTCGTGCCGCTCGGCCTCGGCCGGCCGGTATGGGTGGACGACCCTCACTTCAGCCTCCCTTACCACCTGCGCCACACCGCGCTGCCCTCCCCCGGCAGCGACGAGCAGCTGCGCCGCACCGCGGCGCGCATCTTCGCGCAGCACCTCGACCGCAACAAGCCGCTGTGGGAGATCTGGATGATCGAGGGCCTCTCGAAGAGCCGCTGGGCGCTGCTCTCGAAGGTGCACCACTGCATGGTCGACGGGGTGTCCGCCACCGATCTGATGACGATCATGTTCGAGGACGAGAACCTGCCGGCGGCGGATGCGCGCTGGGACCCCGCGCCGGAGCCGAGCGACGTGGAGCTGGTGGTGCGCACGCTCACGCGGCGCACGCTGATCCCATCCGAGCAGATCCGCACCGTGCGCGCGGCGTTGCGCGCGCCGCTCGCGACGCTCGCCCAGGGGCGCGACGTCGTACGTGGCATGGCCTCCGCGTCGCGCGTGATGAGGCCCACCGGCAGCTCCTCGCTGACCGGATCGGTCGGCCCGCACCGCACGTGGAGCTGGGCGCACGTGCGCCTCAGCGACGTCAAGGCGCTGCGCGCGTCGCTCGGCGGCACCGTCAACGACGTGGTGCTCGCGATCGTCTCGGGCGGCCTTCGCGACCTGCTCGAGGAGCGCGGCGAGCCGGTGACCGGGCGCACGATCAGGGCGCTCGTGCCCGTATCGGTGCGCAGGCCGGGCGAACGCGGCGTCTACAACAACCGCGTCTCCGCGATGTTCGCGGAGCTGCCCGTGGGCATCCCCGACCCGGCTGCGCGGCTCGAGTCGCTGCACGCGCAGATGGACGGCCTCAAGCACGCCAAGCAGGCGGTCGCGGGCGACGTGCTCACCTCGCTGTCGGGCTTCGCGCCGCCGATGCTGCTCGCCCTCGGCGCCCGCCTCGCCGCACGCGCGCCGTCGCTCGGGCTGCAGACCGGCGTGACCAACGTTCCGGGCCCGCAGGCGCCGCTTCACACGCTCGGGCGCCGCCTGCTCGAGTCCTACCCCTACGTGCCCGTGATCGGCCACGTGCGCATCTCGATCGCGATCTTCTCCTACGACGGCGGCCTGTACTTCGGCGTGACCTCCGACTACGACAGCTCCAGCGACATCGACATCCTCACGCGCGGCGTGGAGCGCTCGATGCGCGACCTGCTCGCGCTCGCGCCGGGATCGCCGGCCGCGGGCGCGAAGGGCAAGAAGTCAAAGCGCGAGAAGCGCTCCGGCGAGCCGCAGCGCGCGCGGGCCCGCCACGCGTGAGCAGCCGAGCGGCGGGCGCAAGCCCGGCCGCTCCCCGATTCGTCTCCCCTATTCGTATGTGAAGCGGTCCGTGGCGCCCGTGGCGCTCGTGCCGCCCGCGGTGGTCACGGTAACGTCAACCGCGCCCGCGCCCGCGGGCGATTGCGCGGTGATCGATTTGGAGGAGACCACGGTGATGCTTGTAGCGGGCGCCGCGCCGAACTTGACTTCGCTTGCGGAGGTGAATTCGCTGCCCGTGACTTTCACCTTCGTGCCGCCCGCTTCGGGGCCCGTTTTCGGTGAGATCTTCGTGACGGTCGGCGCGGGAGCGCCACCTTCGCCGGGCACCCCGTTGGGCGTGCCGAGCCCGGTGGGCCCGTCGTAGCCGACCTCCGCGTTGCACAGGTATTCGTTGGGCGCGCATTCGCTCGTGCCGGTTTCATCGAACGCATTCCAGTCGAAGCCTTCGGTGACGTCGTTGAGCGACGCGGGGTCGTCGTAGAACGCCTGCGCGCCGAGCGCGCGCACGGAGGCGCTCGCGTGCGCCATGATCCCCGCCATCAGCGGCGATGACACGCTGGTCCCGCCGACGAGTTCCCAGAACCCGTCGATCCGCACCGACACCGGCGAGACCACCGCGGCGACCGCCGCCACATCGTTGTCGATCCGGTGCGTGCACCCTTTGCCGCTCTGCCACGCGGGTTTGACCTCGAACTTGCTGCAGCCGCTGCCGGTGCCCGCGCCGATGAACGGTTCGTTCCACACTTCCTCGAACCATCCGCGCGGGTCTTTTTCGTCTTTGAAGAGGGCAGTGCCGCCGACCGCGACCACGTTGGGCGAGGAGCCCGGGAAGTTGGTGGTGGAGAAGCCGAGTTCGAAGTACGTGTCGCCGTAGCCCGAGTCTCCCGCCGAGGCGAGGATCAGCACGCCGGGGTGTTCGTAGTCCGGGTTGTACTGCGCGCACCCTTTTTTGCCGCAGAATTCCTTGAGCTGTTCGGGGTAGCCGTAGCTGTTGCTGATCTCGGTGGCGCCGAGGCTCGCCGCCGTGTTCACCGCCTGGCCGAGGTCTTCGGGCAGTTCGGTGGTTCCCTCGACGAGCAGGATGTGGCACTGCGGGCACGCGGCCGAGGCCATGTCCTCGTCGAGCGCCGCCTCGACGTCCCAGCCTTCTTCGGTTTCGGGGTAGTTGCGTTCTTCGCCGCTCTCGTTGACCTTCTTGAAGCAGCCGTTGGCCTTCGTGCACGGCGGCAGGCCATAGGTCGAGCGGTAGGTCTTGAGGTCGGCTTCGGCTTTGGGGTAGCCGAACGCGTCCACCACAGCGATCGTCTGCGGCGTGGAGAGCGTGGTGGGGATGTTGTAGGCGGCCTGCAGGTCCTGCGGGTCGAGGCCGCGGCGCTGGCCCGTGCCGTTGGCCACCTTCACGGGCCTCGGCACCACGATCGCGTCGCACGCGCCTTCGGGGCACGCCCAGCGCGGCGCCTGGGAGGCGCTGCCGCGCAGCGCGGGCTTGTGCATCTGCAGGCGCCCGCTCGGCGCGCGCTGTACCGCGGGCGCGCCGGCCGCGAGCGCGGTGCCGGCGAAGGCCCCGAGCAGCGCCAGCGTGGCCGCCGCGCCCAACGCCCGGGCGCAGCGCCGCCGGCGCTCCCTGCCCGAACTCGCGGTTGCGGCCTCGCCGACCGCGTCCTGCGGAACGCTCTGCACACCGCGCATGGGGCTACCTCCGTGTCGTTGGCCCGGCAACTCTAACCGCCTGCTACCCCGGCCTCGCCCGTGCAATCAACGAGGCCTGTGCAGCGCGGCTTGCGCGGCTGCGCGCGTGTGCGTAACTCGCGTTTGCGCGGGTAAAGCGCAGGCATGACTCTGCGCGCACACGTCGCGCTCGCCGCGCCTGCGGCGGGCCTGCTGGCCGCGGCGGCGCTCGGAGCGCCGGCCGCGCAGGCGCTGGCGCTCGCGGCGGTCGGGTGGAGCGCGATTGTGAGCGTGGCCACACGGTTGTCCGGGCCCGCTCCGAGGCGACGGGCCGACGCAGTCGCCCCGCGAGTTCCGCAGGCGCCCGCGAGAAGCATCGCCGCGCCGGCGCACAACGGTTCCCGCGTGCGCCGCGGGAGCCTCCTGCGCGACCCTCGCGGGCGTGCGCGCTCGAGCGCGCGCTGAAGCGTGAGTGGACTGCGCTCGTCGCGGTAAGGGCTGACCGAGGCGCCCGCGACGGGCAGCGCGCCACTGGTTTTCGCCGCAAAAAGCGGGGTCCCATTGCTGTCGGCGGTTGTGCACCCCTCCCCCGCTACGCGAGCATCGTGCGCGACACCGGCCAAATGGATGGAGAAGACACGTGAATGAGGCGAAGCAGCGGATCATTCGTGCGCTCAGCGAAGCCCACGCATGCGAGTTGACGCTCGCGCAGACCCTGCAGTCGCAAATTGATGCGGCGCCGCGCGGCAGTTATCGCAAGGGACTCCAGGCGCACCTGCGAGAAACCCATGATCACGCACGCCGCGCCGAGCAGCGACTCGGCGAGCTGGGCCAGCGAGACAACCCGATGCTGTTCGGCATACGGCTGGTGGAGAGCGCGCTGGGTCCGTTGCTCGCGGTGGGCAAGGCGCCGCTTGGCCTGATTCGCAGCTCCGCCGGCCCCGAGCAGGTGCTCGACGACGCGCGGGAAGCGTGCGCGACGGAGGCGGCGCAGATCGCCAGATACACAGTCATCGAGCGGGTCGCGGAGTCGAGCGGCGATCGCGAAACCGCGAGCCTGGCCGCCTCGGTCCGCCGTGACGAGCAGAAGCTGCTCGATCACCTGCTCGGTGCGATCCCGAGCCTCACGAGCTGGCTCCTCGAGGCAGAGCTACACGGTAAAGCTCCGGCTGCGATCAAGGAGAACGGCGCGGCCGCTGCGGCTGGATCGAAGGTCACGCCCAAGGGGAAGGCGACCACGCGAGCCAAACGAGCCACGCGAGCCAAACGCGCCACGCGAGCCAAACGCGAGATAAAACGCAAAGCGCCTCAATCGCGCGCGGTTCCTCGCGCACAACAGCGCAAAGCACCTCAATCGCGCGCGGTTCCTCGCGCACAACAGCGAGCGGAGCGTGGCGAGCCCATCGCGCCACCCAGCGACCGCGTGACTCCGCCCAGCGCGCTCATCGCTCCGCGTCGCGAGCACGTCGTTCCGCCCAGCGAGTCCGTGACTTGGCCGGCTACCGACCTGCCGATCGCCAACTATCACGCTTTGACGGTGGATGAGACCATCACGAAGCTCGGCGGCCTCTCGCAGACGGACCTGGCCAAGGTGGACTCCTATGAGCGCCAGCACCAGAATCGCTCACCCATCTTGACCAGGATCGCCAGCCTGCGCGCGGCCCAGGTGACGCCCGCATATCCGGACACGGATGCCGGTGAGATCAATGCGGCACATGTACTGGGCCGTGCCGATCAAGCGCCTCCTCGGCGTCCGTTCGGCGGGTTGCCCGAGGACCGCGAGAGCGAACCCGACGTCACGCGCAAAGAGCTCGCCGGCGCGTAAGCACCGAGCAGCGCCACCTCCACGCTCTCCTACGACATCGACTACTCCGCCAGGCCGAGGTCGGCGAGCGCACGGTCGCGATCCCAATAGGAGACGAGCTTGACCACCTCGCCTTGGTAGAGATGGAATACAAGCGCCCCCGGCGTCTGCACGTTTCCGAGCTCGAGTCCGCTTGTCTTGCCGCGTCCGGTGAAGCGGTCGAAAACGAGGATGCGCTCCCCGGAGAGCTCGCGGTACTGCTCAGCGCTGCTGTGCAGCTCGTCCCACTCATCCAGGAAGCCGCGCCAAGCGGTGATCATCTCGGTTACGCCTTTCCAGCTTCCGGGTTCCGGGCCGTCCACTCGCACCCACTCGATCTCGGCGTGTGCCCACTCAGTGGAGTCGTAGTCGCCTTGTTCCCAGTCCGTGTAGATCGAGCGCACGAGGTCCAGGTTCTCCGACATCGGCTACCCAGGTTCCTTGGCGAGGCGTTCCGCGGCGGCGCGGGCCGCGTTGATGTCGAACGAGTTGGTGGTGTTTGCCATCAACCGGTAGCGGCCCGTGATTGCTCTAGCGCACAGACCGCCACCGGTCGCCTCGATTGGCTCGCTCATACACCCAGCTTGGCGCAATCGACGACTAACTGCGAGGTCCCACTTGCCGTCCGTGCGTCACGCGTTCCGCGTCGCCAGCCCGTTGGATCGACGACGGGCTTGGGTAACCCGCGGGTGCGGCCAGGCGGAGGCCGCACCCCCGGTGTTGCGTGATGCCCCGACGCCGTGAGGGCAGCTAGTCGGGGTTGCTCTTGAGCGCGAGGATCGACGCTCAAGCTTTCCGCCAAGCCGTAGGCCCTGCCGGGCCGATCTCGGGCTCGGGTCTGCCTGCCGGCCTGGGCGCCGATCGCGTCTGACCGGCTCGGGGCGGCCACACCGTGGTTTCGCTGGAGCGCGCCGACGGGCATCGTTCACGAGCTGGGCCCTCGGAGCGGGCCATAGGTCGTGAGTTCGCGGCCGTCGGCGCCTGAGGGCGGCGGGGAAGCTCCGCAGCTAGCATGAGCGGCGAGATGCACGTCAGCGGCGGGGAGGGTTCGTGCAGCCTCCCGGATTCAATTCGCGGCGCAGATCAACCAGGTCAGGACTTCGTCGCGGAGGGCGAAACCCGCATCGTGTGGGAGGACCGGTGGCACGAGGAGGAGATCTTCGCCAACCGCCTGTCGTTCTATATCCTCGCGCAATCGTTTCTTGTCGTCGCAGCGGTAACGGCGACGCTCTCTACGGGCGCAACGTCCGCTGGCTCCCGGTAGCACTCACGATCGACGCGACTGGCCTCGCGCTGACAATCGTGTTCTGGTACGCGCTCACCGAGAACCTGCGCAGGCTTGACACTCTCAAGGAGATCGTCGCTGTAGGCAGCCGCGAGATCGGAGTCCCTGGGTACAGAGAGATCGGGGCGATTAGAACGGCCCACCACGAACGCCGCGCGCAACGAGGGTTGCACTTCCCGCTCTCGATTCTTCCGAGGCGCTCGCCCTCGTGGTGGCTTGCACATGGGGATCCCGATCTTCCTCGCAAGCACATGGGTAGCGCTTCTTGCCGTGGCGATTGTCACAGCCGTGTAGCACGACCCGTACACGGGAGTTGGTTCGAGGGTGCCGCCCCGAGGAGTGGTGAGGGGCGCCTATGACGCGGCCGCGGAAGGCCCTGCACCCGGGCGAACGACGGATCGTGGAGGGGGCCCGCGACGTGCTCGGTCTCAACGACGAGGACGTGGCTTTCAGCTGGCTCGTGCTCGCCGAGCACGGCGACGTCGGCACGCCCTCAATTTTCTACGTGCTCAACGGCGCCATCACCGCACGAAACCTCAGGCCTGGCGAGCACGGGCTCGCGGTCACAGTCAGCGCGGCGCGGAAGTCCGGACGACCCAAAGGCGCCGTCGGCATTGACGCTGCGCCGGTCGTTGGCGAGCGCGCTGGTGGGGTTCGCCGCCGAGACGGGCCCGTTCGTCGCCGGCTGCGAGCCCTACGCTTCCGTGAACCAGATGCCCTTCCGCGCGATCTTGGGCGCGTCCTGGCCGATCGCGCGCGTCAGCAGCCACAGGTCGCCGAGCGCGGGGTGAAGCATCGGCTTGCCGCTCGTCATCAGGGCCACCGTGAGCGCACGCTCGGGGTCCGCCCAGCCGAGCACGTTGGTGAAGCCGAGGTGCCCGAACGCGTGATCGGTGTCCGGGCCGAACAGGCTGAACGCTCTGGCGCCCAACATGAACCCGCTGGCGTGGCGCAGGGGAGCCACCAGACCGAAGTCGATCTCGCGGAATGCGCGCTCAGAGATGGCACGGCGGATCGTGCGCGGCTGCAGGATCCGCACCCCGTCGAGCTCGCCGCCGGCGAGCAGCAACTCGAAGAAGCGTGAGAACTCGTTCGCCGTTGTTACGACATTGCCGGATGGCACGATGGCCCTCAGGAACCGCTGGTCGTTGGAGCGCACGGTGATCTCATCCGGCGGGAGGCCCAGCGCCCGCTCGAGGACCGTGGACAGAGGCGGGAGTGCGGGGGGACCTGTCGGGTAGCTCAGCGCGACCCGCTTGACGTCGCGGGCGCTAACGCCGTAGTTGCCCCAGCGAAAGTGAAGCGGCCCCAGGATCTGCTCTTTGAGCACCGTGCGGATGTCCTTGCCGGTGACGCGCTGCACGACCTCGGCGATGATGAAGCCGCCGGAGAGCGCGTGGTAGGAGAGCAGCTTCCCGGGACGCGAGCGTGGCTTGGCGGCGCACAGGATCTGAAGCCGGAAGTCACGATCGTTGATGCGGTCGAGGTCGAACGCCTCGGCCGGCAGGTTCGGCACCCCAGCGCGGTGGGAAAGCAGATGCTCGATCGTTATGACCTCCTTGCCGTGGACGGCGTACTCGGGGATGTACTCGCACACACGGTCGCCGACGTGCAGCAGTCCGCGCTCCTCGAGCAGGTGGGCCACGATCGTGGTCATCACCTTCGACGCGGAAAAGATCACGAACGGCGTCTCGGGTGTCGCTGGAATTTTCGGGGTGTCCTCGCGGTCTGATGGTCCGTTGCCGGCAGCGTGGCCGATCGCGCGGTCGAGGACGACCTGACCCTGGCGACGCACACACAGCGCGATCGCCGGGTAGAAGCCGCTGCGGTAGAGGCGCTCAACCAGGCTCCATATGCGCTCGATGCCCGCGCAGGTCATGCCCAGCGGCTCTACAGCGGACGCCTCGCTGGAGCGCACGGTGACCGCCTGAAGGTCGCGTGGCACGCGGATGCGCCGCAGCGGATCGGCGACCAGCGGAAGCCGCGGGATCGGCAGGGCCGGCAGCTTCTCCGGCGAGATCACAGCGTCCCCACGTCAACCGGCCGTGACGAATCGACGGGGCCAAGCATCGGCAGCCGCGCCCGCGATCGGCGTAGGGCGCGCAGGGGGTGCGGCGGGCGTCGGTGCCGTTGAGCCGTCACGCACCCTCCGTCGTCGCGAGATATTGCGCGACGGCTCTCAGCCATCCGGCCGCCAGCTCGGATGTCTGGTTGCGGCTGCGCGCGTGTTGGATAACGACGTAGCAGAGGTGGCACAGCACCCTGTCGCGGCCTTCGTCACGGTGGGGCGTGCGTGTAACCTCGCCGCACACCGCACAGCGCCCACACTGCGCCGCGAGCCTCAGCGTGCCGATCGTTGCCTCGAGGGGCTCGCGCTCGGCGATCTCTGCGAGCGTCATCCCCCTGGTCGACTGGCAGGACTCACATCGCCAGCTCGTGCCAAACTGCTGAACGTCCGTCGAGCCGCACCCGGGACAAATCCTCTCGCTCATCGCGTGTCATGCCGCTGCTTCACGCGCTGAGCCTCTCCGCCTCCGGCCGCTTCAAGCGGACGTCCAGCGCGCCTATCTGGCTCGCAAGGGCGATCAGGGCCTCGCGCAGCTCCCGGAGCGCGTGCGCCATATCCGCGGCTGCTCTGGACAGCTGGGTTCGAACAATCTCCCATGGTGGACCGGGAGCGGCTTGCGGCGTGTCGCCGCTCCCGCCGGTCGTGCTATTTCGAGTCGCGTGACCCGCCGAGCGACTTGCCGGCACTGTCCACAACCTTGCGCAGGAAGTCGCCCTGCGTGTGCACCAGCCGCTGGGCCATCTCCAACGCCGAGTCGGTGATCTCCTGCCTGCGGGACGGGCCGCTTCCCTCGGGTGGCAGCGCCTCATCGACAGTGCGGAGGAACTTACGGACCGCGTCGATCGCGCTGCGCGCGCCGTCCTCGAGCTCCTGCACGACATCCTCGGAGAGCTCGGTCGTGCGCTGCACCGGGGTGCTCGCGTCGCTCTTGGAACGGGTCGCGGCCGGTTTACCGGCGGCTGGTCCCTTCGACGCAGGCCGCTGTTTGGGTTTCCTCTCGGGCATCTCATCCTCGCTTTCAGGGTCTTGGCGTCTCGGCCATGGAATGTCTCGCCGCCACGCCTATCACGAATGCGCGTAACTGCGCTTGACAGATGGACTGCTCTAGTAAACGCTTGACATATCGGTGTGTTCCGCCGGTCGCACCGCTCGATCGGGCATGTGCACCTACCCGGCGCCGCCGGCTATGCGCAGACGCCCGCGCCAGTCTTCGGGGTCGAACTCGGCCGGGTCGTTCTCCACGATGAACCGCTCGAGCACCGCGACGAAACGCGCCGGCGCCTCGATCTGCGGCAGGTGGCCAACGTCCTCGAAGATCTCGAGCCGGCTGCCGGGGATCGCCTGGTGCGCGCTCTCGCCGTGGTGAACCGGAATGATCGGGTCGCGCGCGCCCCACACGATCAGCACGGGCACGCCCTCGGCCAGATACAGCCTGTCGCCGGCGTGCACGCGCTGCCCGCCGGTGCCGATGACCGAGCGCAGCGTCGCGAGGAACGCCGCCCGGCGGTCGGGGTCGACGAGCGACACATAACCACGCGCGACCTCGGCGACATCCGCGTTGGGTCGCAGGCCAACGCTCGCGAGTCCGCGCGCAACCAGCGACAGCACCCGAGCGCCCGTCCCGGCCGTCGCCGCGATGAACACGTCCGCGCCGGGCAGCGCGGCTGCGCGCAGCAGAGGGCTGACCTCGGGGCCGAGACCGCCGCTTGAGACCAGCACCAGCCGCTCGGTCATCTCGGGGAACTGGTAGGCGAACTGCATAGCGATCCCGCCGCCGAGCGAGTGCCCCACGAGCGTCACACGCTCGTGGCCGAGCGCGACCAGCAGGTCGCGCAGCCCTGCAGCGAGCGCCCCAATCGAGTAGTCGCCCGCGCCCGGCGCGGAGGCGCCATGGCCCGGCAGGTCCGGAGCGATCACCGTATGCGCCCGCGCGAGCGGCTCGACCACCGCCAGCCAATTCTCAAACGTGCCGCCCATCCCATGAATCAGCAGCACCACCGGACCCGTCCCCGCCTGCACAAACGTGACCGGCCGGCCATGCAGCGTCACCGTGCCTCGCTCGATCGCGCTCACCCAGACACCCCCGTGGCCTGCGCAAGCGCAAGCGCATCCTTGAGACACGCCTCGCGCACCAGCTCGCCGTCGATCTCAAACGTCCCCAGCACACCAGCAGCGGCCTCACGCACGCCAACGCCGACACGCGCGAGATGCACCGAGCCAAGCAGCTGGACACACAGCCGGTTGGCCGTGAACGCGGGATCCTCAATCGCGAACGTCCCCCCCTCGGCGCCCGCGGCAAACACGAGCTCCAGCGGGCCAAGGCACGCCGCCAGCGAGCGCCCAAGGCGAAACCACGCCACGTCGGCGAGGCGCTCCCGCAGCTCCCCCGCCGGCTGCTGCATCAGCGCCAGGACGCAATCCGCGAACGCGGGATACTCCAGACAGAAGTCGACGTAGCACTCGCACATCTCACGCAGAGCCCGCGCGGGAGCCTTGCGAGCCGGCAACTCACCCAGACGGCACTCAAGCTCTGAGAGATAGTCGACGAGCACAAGCACGAAGATCTCCTCCTTCGAGTCAAAGGAGCGATAGATCACCGCCTTGTTCACCCCTGCCACATGCGCGATCTCATCCACCTGCGCCTCGCGCCGGCCACGCCCATCGAACAACCCGCGGGCTGCCGCCACGATCGCCCGCTCACGGCCACGGCGACGCTCAGAACGCGTCAAATGCCGCCGGGATCGCGTCGCAGCCACAACCGAAGCGTACCAGTAGTCAGACGACAAGTCGAACTAGAAGTTACGGTTAAGCGGACGTCTTCGTGAGCTCAGCCCCAGGACCGCTAGCGCAGACGCTAAACGCCGAGTTCCGCCACCTACGCCGCACCCAGTCGGCACCCGCCCCCGACTCGGGCCCCGTCGGATCGCGCGATGCAGCTACACGCCGCAGATGAGCAGCGTGACAGCGATAACGACAACCATCGCCACCACGAGAGCGGCCACGGCGAGTGAGCGTCGCAGACGTAGCACGATCGGTTTGATCACCGGCCGCACCCATCGAGCGGGAACCAGCCGCAGCACAGGCCAGCGCCGGCGCAGCCACGCGACCGTGAGTTGCTCAATCCAAGTGTCGATCACCACGCCCGCACCAACCCGCACACCGCGAGGATAAGCCCGGATCCCCGCCTGCCGTTGCCATGCAAGACGCCAACCACCGAGGGAACGCACGCAACAAGAGACGCGACGCGCTCCCAGTGGCCGCCCGCCCGTTCACGTGACCGTGATGTCTAGGTGACGAGACGGTCATTCGCGCACGAGACCGCCAGCGCCTGCCGGCCGATCCCGACGTCAGCGCCGCGCCCGGCCTCGATGCCGCGGCCGTGCCGCCGCTCGGACCGCCCGATCGCCTCGTGCGCGCGCTCCCAGGCGCGCTGCTGCTCGCGCTCGGCAGGGCGCGGCCCGATCGCGTCAGCCGGGTCGTTCACCTCGTAGCTCACGCGGTAGCGCGCTACCTCGCGCACCGCCCGCTCCCAAGCGCGAGCCGCCGCGGGCGCCACGGGCCGCTCTCCGAAAATGTCACGAGCCCACGCACTAGGGGCTCGCAGCTCACGCTCGGCGAGCCCGTCGCGAACCTCAGCGTGATCGCGGGCGCACTCCGCGAGAGCCTGTCGCAGGCTTCAACCGGGAGTACAAGACACCGACGCCCGGGCCCGCCGTGCTCGTCGCGCGTCTCGAGCGTCTGCTGTCCAGCGGCCACGTCGTCGCGCTCCTTGCTGGCGATCCGGCCATAGGGGTGGCGCTGCTGCGCCCCAACGTCTGGTACGAGGGGCCCGTCGCTCTGCTCGACGAGCTGTACGTCGTTCCTGCTGAGCGCAGGCACGGCATCGGCACCGCGCTATTGAAGGCCGCGGAGGAGGAGTGCCGCCAGCGCAGCAGCGACTCGCTGGAGATCAACGTGGACGCCGAAGACACCGACGCGCGCCGCTTCTACGAGCGCCACGGGAACGGACAGGATCGACGCATGGGTGCTCGCCGAGCTCTCGCGGCGTCAGCTGGTGCCGGCGATCTGGCTGCCCTCGTTCGAGCTACGCCAGGAGCGCGAGCGCGCCCGCTGGCGGCTGTTGAGGGCACACCTCGCAGCTCACGCGTGCTCATCCGTGCTCACGTCTGCTCATCGGAAAACCTCGCATCAGCAAGCCGAAATCTGGCTCTGGCAGGCCGAACATGGGCAACCGGAAAACTGCCTGCACTTCCATGGTGAGGAAGGCGTCACCGCCCCGTGTGCTGGCAACGCGGTGGCGACATGCGCGTGCACGTAGCTC
The DNA here is from genome assembly GCA_963813685.1 of uncultured Solirubrobacteraceae bacterium. Classification (GTDB taxonomy): domain Bacteria; phylum Actinomycetota; class Thermoleophilia; order Solirubrobacterales; family Solirubrobacteraceae; genus Palsa-744. Next base: position 8,069 of record CAWEZQ010000007.1, on the reverse strand, counting down.
CGATGGCGAACTCCGCGAGTTGCGTGGTCTTCTGGCTGCTCGGGTGTCAGTGGCTGACGCGCGCGTTTGTGCGCTGAACGGCGGCCGTGGCTGGGTCAGCCGGAGGGGCGGTTGCTCGTGTGGTTCACCACCGGTGTACCGTTGGGGAACGTCGCTTGGCTCAGGCGGACCGAGCCGAGGATGACTGATTCGTGTGGCGCTGCGCTAGACGGGCCCTGCGGGTTGAGATAGCTGACCTTGAACGACTCGTTGGCTGCGCATTTCGGCGTGAACACGAACCGTCCCAGCGACACCGTTCTAACCGATTCGTCGCGTCGAACATCTCTTTCAAGCGTCCATCCGGTTTCCGGCCGCCCGCCGCTTTTGCATTTCGCGGCGGTTTCGATCTCATAGTCGCTTGCGGCGCTCGTCACCGCGTAGGGGGCTGTGAACTCGACCTGACCCTTGTAGCACGGGTCAATCAGGAAGGCAGCGCTGCACGCAGAGTGCGACTGCAGGAGAAGAGTCAGACGTATCGGCATGTGAAGGCTGCGCTTCGGCTGGAACCATCTCTGCGGCACGAAGATCGGCCGAGTCGGGCAGCGGTTGCGCACCGGCGCGCCGTATCCCTGTGAGCAGAGCTTCGCCCCAAACTTGAACGTCGTTGCCGTGACGATGGTGCGAGGCTCATTCCCAGCGGCGAGCGGTGATGTGACATCGACAGACGCTGCACTGGCCTGCCCGGTGGCGGAGCCCCCGACGAGCGAGGGGTTCTTGACGAGGCCGGCCGGCTCGACGATCAGGAACGCGCCGTCCGCGCCAGCGACCGGGACTGTCCGCAGCCCAGTCGGGGTCCGATAAGTGACGCTCACGGCATGCGGGCCTAGGACCCCGTAGGAGAGCGTCCGCAGGTCCCCCGCTGGGGGTATCTCGCGATGTCGACCCTGTGGCATCCCGCGGAACTCCTCGGGCAGCAGGCGCTCGGCGCTTCGGTCGGCGCTCGCGTCTTCGAAGACCAGCGTCTGACCGGCAGCGACGCATTCGACATTCGCCGAGGAGCCCCCGTAGCCAGGCGGCAGAACATCGGTCGGGAGCGCGTGAAAGCGCCCGTCGCTGCTAAAGGCGCTGTCGAGCCCCAACACGCCGAGCTGATCGCTCTGCACGCGGCCTACCTGCATGCAAACTTGCCTGCGCGTCGTGTGAAAGACGCGCATCCCCCAGCTCAGGCCGCCCGCCGGGTCAGCAGCCCGCAGCACCAGATGCGTTGCCGTACCGGAGGCGGGAAGCCCGTTCCCCGAGAACGGGCTGGTTGGCCTTTCGGGCTTCACCGGAGAACCATTCAGCACCCCGCTCGCCGCGAGCGCGACGGCCCCGCCGGAGAGCAGCAATGCCACCGCGACCGCGCCCGCGTTCAGCCTGCGCGCGAACCACGCCCGCAGCCGGGCCGTCGTGTGGCGCTGGGCCGCAAGCCTGCGGGCTGCCGCGGCGAGCTCATCGCCGAGCAAATCGTAGGGGTCTCTCATGCGCCCTCCCTCGATGAACGTCGTAGAGCTGCAAGACCACGCGAGACACGCTTACGCACAACCTGCTCCGAGCAACCGATCCTCGCCGCGATCGCCGCGTAGGGCTCCTCATCCAGCACGCGCCGCTCTATCGCTTCCCGCTGCCCGGCCGGGAGCGCGCTCAGTGCGCCCTCCAACTCCGAGGCGCTCCCGCGCTCGATGAGCTCCAGCTGCTCAACCTCTACCACGATTCGCTCCATGCCGAGACGCCTTCGCGACGTCTCCGCCACACGCCCCTCGCGCAGAGCATCGAGCAAGAGGTTGCGCGCGATCCCGAGCAGCCACCCAGCAGCGCTGCCACGCTGCGGATCGAACTGGTCGCGACGCTCCAACGCGCGTGCAAAAGTCTCCGCGACGAGATCGAACACAAGCTCCGAGTGCAGCCCGATCCGTCGACGCAGATAGCCGCGCACCAACGGATAGCGGCGCCGATACAGCAGCGCGAACCCTTCGGCTGAACCTCCGCTCAGCAGTTCCTCATCACTCGGGCCAGCAGACACTCTGACAGGTATACGAGCATCGTCCCCGATCTGTGACCTCACGCCGACTCGACCCCAAGTTCCTCGACGATCATGGCGCACCTAAGCCCCGCCCTCAAGCGAGCCCACCCCGACGCGGAGCTCGTCGTGAGAACATTTTGAGAACAAACGCCCCACCAGATACGTCCGATCCGTCCGCGAACGCGCACGAAACGCGCCCTATTACGGGCTCGTGCGCATCTCCAGCACCTCGGGGGTCGTTGAGTAGCGCTAGGGCTTTCTCTCGATCTTCTCCAAGGCGACGGCGATCCTGCGTAAGTTCTGAGCGATGTGTCCCAACGCCTCGCCTGCTGCAATGAGTCGCGCCTCCGCGGCCGACGCAATTGGGATATGCGGGAGTGCGACCGTCATGCCAGCCATCCGGTGAGGCGCTCGTAGACCTCGGGGTGGTTGAGCAGCGCGAGGTGGTGAGTGCCGCCTATGTGGTGTCCGTGCTCGTCGCGGAAGGGGATCCGCCGGGTCTTGCTGCGGCCGCTGGCGCTGGGCTTCAACACGAGGATGTCGCCGACCAGGCGCCCGAGCGGGTGGTTGGGGTCGCGGGTGACGGTTGCTGAGACGAAGAAGTGCGTCGCCCATGGCAGCAGCGGCACCTCCTTGCAGGCGGCCGCCCGTAGCGCCTCGGGATCGCGGCCCCGCCAGTCCTCGTCGACCAGCGATCCATGCCGCAAGTCGCGAATGCCGGCGCTGCGCTTTTTCAAGAAGCTGCCCAGCATTCGCGTCTCGGGCAGCCTGTCGAGTGCTAGTGCGGCCCGGTGTGCGGCCCGCTCAAGGGGTGCGCCCATGTGCGGGGTTCCCAGCGACACGACTTGCCGGACGCGCCGGACCCAGGTCTGGTCTTGCTCATGTGCCTGATGTGCAGCGCTGCGCGCCACCAGACCGCCCATCGAGTGGCCGACCAGCGCAACCTGCTGCGCCTGGACCGGCCACGCCTCCACAAGCTCCTGTAACAGCTCCGCCACCGTGCGGCCGTTTTCGGAGATGTGCAGGCCGCTGTTGTAGCGCAGGTAGACCGGCGTATAACCGAGGTCCGCGGTCAGTCGTGAGCCATACGGGTCTGCCGCATCCGGATTGGTTGCGAAATTCCGACCCCAGGACCAGCAGAACTCATCTCCGGTCAGCCCGTGGATGAAGACCACCAGACGAGAGGTGGCCTGCGGGAACGCCTCGCGCAGCGAGGACTCATCCAGCCCGATCCGCTCCCCGTGCATCCGCGCTGAGGCGGGCTGGTGAAGCGCGCTGCCATCGCGCTCCAGGCGGTCTCCGATAAGACCGCTGAGCACAGCGATCCCGAAGTTGCCCTTCTGGGTGGTGGACAGCGAAACGTGCTCGCCGACGCCGTGCCGCTCCATCACCGCGTCGGTGGCTTTTCCGAGCCCTAAGAAGCCGGCCCCGAGCGCGCCATAAGCGCGGCTCGAGAGCGTGTCGTGGATGAGCTTCACCGGCGTGGCCGCCGGGCCCACACCGCGGAAGGCGCGCTCTGCGATGCCCAGGTGCATGTCGCGGATCGTGCCGGGGAAACGGCGCAGCTCGTCAAATGCCAGGGCGCTCAGCGCCCGAACCTCGTTCGGCGCGGAGCCCCGCGGGGCCCCGCCGTCGCTGATCGAGTCCATGCTGGCCACTGCGGTGTCCGTGCTGGGCATTCCTGTCTCCAATCAGTTTGTCGCCGCCGTCAACAAAGCCAGGCTCCAGACTACTCCTCGTTTGTTACGTTCGTTACAAGAGCACATGTGCCGCTCGCTGGCGTGAGGGAAACCGATTGCCCAGGTTCGCGCGCCTCGGCAAGATACCGACAGGAACGACCTTTTCCTTCACGCTGAGCGAACGCGCGAGGATCAGCTTCACCTTCACCCGGCAGGTTGTCTGGCGAAGAGTCAACGGTCGCTGCGTCGCCCGAACCAGGACCAATGTCCGGAAGCGCGCGTGCAAACGGACGGTGAGCACTGCGAGGCTGTCCTTCAGCGGCCACAGCGGCGTTAACGATGTCGTCTTCGAGGGGCGCATCGCGGGCCACAAGAAGCTCAAGCCAGGTCGCTACACCCTCATCATCATCGCCACCAACTCAGCGGGCCGGTCAAGCCCACAACGGCTCACCTTCACGATCGTCAGGTAGGTTCCCTCGGCCGCACAGCCCTGTCGTGTTCGACGCTGGCACCGCGGAGACCCTCCGACACGACTAACTCTCTCACGCTCGATCAGCCCGTCGCTGAACTCGAAGACGTGCACAAGCCTCACCAGCACGCCTCGGCTTGCGCCGTGCGCGCCGACAAGGTGCTTGCGCTTTGCGCGCAGAGCGGCAGCCGCCTCGGCTTCAAGGGCTGAATGCTCGCTCATGCCGCAACTGGCTCCCCGCGAGGGTCTTCGACCCGGCCAGGAGGCGTGATGGCGTCGCCGTCGCAGGCGCCTCCCTGTCGCGCGGAGCGGGCGCGACGACTGTAGCCTCTCCCGGGTGACCTCAGTATCCAACCGCTTCTACCACCTGATCCGACACCCGTCCGCTCGCTCGCTCGCAGGCCAGGAGCGAACGGTGCCGGGATTTGAGCACTTGCGGGGTCACAAGTACTGCCTACTCGTGACCTACAAGCGCAGCGGGGAGGCGGTGCCGACCCCCGTGTGGTTCGGGCTCGACGACGGGAAGCTTTACGTGAGCAGCGAGGCAGACGTCGCCAAGGTAACGCGCATCCGCAACGATCCGCGGGTGCGCGTCGCGCCGTGCACCGTGCGCGGTAGGCCGCTCGGGCCCCCCGCTGAGGGTCGGGCGCGAGTCCTCGACCAACCGAGCGACGGCGAGGTGGCGGAGGGGGCGCTGCGGGCCAACTACGGGCTGGGGCGCAAGATCTACGAGGGAGCCGGCGGAGCGCTTGGGACAGCTACCGTCTACCTGGAGATCACGCCCGCGACGCCTACGGCCGCTGCTGGCGCATGACCTGAGCACCCTCCCGGGCTTCGCCATGGCGAAGCTGTCGTCTGACACCTCGGACGTCGAACGATCGGTGGTTGTCCGATCCGACAGTCTCGCCCGTACCCGGAGCGACTTCTGAATTGCCCAGACGTAGCAGCAGTCCCACGTTGCTGGTCGTGAGGGGCCGGCCCGGAAAGCCGAGAACGGACCGATAGCGCCCCAGAGCCGGATGCGGTCTGCGCGAACTGCGGCCTCGGTCTCAACCCACGGGTTGAGAGAGATCAACCCGCGGGTTCAACCCGTGCTCCGACGACAGCACCCCTCGATCAGACGACCATGGCGCCATGACTACTACCGATTACCTCATCAACGCAGTCTTCGTCCTCGTCGTCCTCCGCCAGGCGCGTGAGCGCACCGTGGATGCCCGCTCCTTCCTGGCACCGATGGCCGTCGTGCTCTATGTCGGCCACATATACGTGCACTCGATCCCGACGGCAGGCAACGACCTCGTGCTGGTTGGCCTGCTGGCGTCCGTCGGCCTGGCGCTAGGAGTGCTGGGCGGGTTCGCGACTCACGTCCGCATCGCCGACGGCGGCGCGCTCGCCCGCGTCGGCTGGATCGCCGGCGCGCTGCTGATCGCCGGCATCACTTCCCGGCTGGTGTTCGTGTACGCCGTACATCACGGTGCCTACCACGCGGTCAGCGCCTTCAGCATCGCTAATCACATCGGTGCAGCGGCGTGGCCGGTGGCCCTGGTCTCGATGGCGCTGATCGAGGTCAGCGCCCGGCTGGTGACGGTCCAGTTGCGCGCCCGCCGGCTGGCCGCTTCGCCGGCACCCGGCACGATCGCGATCCCCGCCGCGGCGTGATCACCCCGAACGATTCCTCGGCTCATCCGGCCCGCTCCCCGCGGGCCGGACGGCGTTCTATCGTCTGCGGCAAGTGACCGCGACCGAAGAGCCCGCGAGCGTCGTGGGGACGCCGGTAGCCGCCGACAGCGAGAGCGCGCGGGTCGCAGGGGCACAGACGCGCGCGGCGCTGCGGCTGCGGGGCCAGCGGGACACACTGCGGCCGCTCGGCCTAGCCGTGCTCGCGGTCGTCGTGGTCGGGACACTCAACGGGCACCCTCAGCCGTCGTGGCACGGCAGCGGGCTCGGGGTCACGCTCGCGCTGATCGTCTTCGCCGCCCCGCTGGCGGCGGTCATCCGGAGCTCGTTCATCGAGCGAGGCCTCGGCTTGCAGGCGGCCGTGATCGCGGCGATGGGCGCCGCCGGAGTCGCGCTCGCGGCGCTGCAGCCGGATGGGCCCGCCGGCCTGGCCGTCGGTGCGGCGGTGTGGATGGCGGTCGCTCGCCTGCCCTTGGCGTTCGCGATCATGCTCGGCGGCGCTACGACGGTCGCGCTCGATGTGGCGTCCGCGCTCGCGGGCAGCTCTTCCTCGGCGGTCCTCGCCTCAACGCTGCTGTGCGCCCTGATCGGCCTGATCGCGTATTTCCTCAAACAAGCTCGCGAGGGCCAGGACCGGACCGAGGCGCTGCTCGCGCAGCTCGAGGACGCACGCGAGCAGCAGACGCGAGCAGCTGCGATCGCAGAGCGCGGCCGGATCGCGAGCGAGCTGCACGACGTCCTCGCGCATTCTCTCTCCGGAGCCGCGATCCAGCTGCAAGGCGCCCGGCTGCTCGCGGAGCGCGAGCAGGCAACCGCGAAGATGCGCGACGCGATCGACCGTGCCGGCGAGCTCGTAAAGGACGGGCTCGCCGACGCCAGGCAGGCGGTCGGCGCGCTGCGCGGCGAGCGGTTGCCCGGCGTCAACGAGCTCGAGGCGCTGATCGACAGCTTCAGCGCCGACATGGCCCTCGAGGTCACGCTGCGCGTCGACGGCAGCTCCCGCACGCTTCCGGCCGACGCGGGCCTCGCCCTCTACCGCGGTGCGCAGGAGGCGTTAACCAACGTCGCTCGCTACGCGCCCGGCGCCAGCACCACCGTCGTCCTGAGCTACGGGCACGATCGCACGACGCTGAGCGTCGAGGACCGGGTTGCAGCCACTGGGCCGCCGGCCGGGGCCGGGCTGGCCGACGTGGGGGGCGGACGGGGACTCGCGGGCATGCGCGAGCGCCTGGAACGGGCCGGCGGCAGCATGCAAGCAGGCCCGACTGACGCGGGCTGGCGCGTCGAGCTGGAGGTGCCCGCGTGACCGGAGCGCCGATCCGCGTGCTGATCGCCGACGACCAGCGCGTCGTGCGGGAGGGGCTGACGATGCTCGTCGGCCTGATCGACGGAGTCGAAGTTGTCGGCACCGCCAGCGACGGGATCGAGGCCGTTGAGCGTGCCCGCAGCGCCCGTCCCGACGTCGTCCTGATGGACCTTCGCATGCCGCGACTGGAGGGTGCTGAGGCCACGCGGGAGATCCGCGCCACACTCCCGGCCACGCAGGTGCTCGTGCTCACGACCTACGCCGACGATGCGTCTCTGTTCCCCGCGCTCCAGGCCGGCGCACACGGCTACCTGACGAAGGACGCCAGCGCCGAGGAGATCGAGCAGGCGATCAGAGCCCTAGTCGCCGGCCAGACCCACCTCGACCCGGCCGTGCAGCAGCGGCTCGTCGCCGCGGTCCTCGACTCTAAGGCGGTGGTCCCAAGCAGCGGTTCGCTCACCCTGCCGGACGACCTGACCCAGCGCGAGACGGAGGTTCTCAAGCTGATCGCGGCCGGTTTGTCGAACGCCGATATCGCCGAGGCACTGGTGGTCTCTGCTGCCACCGTCAAGACCCACGTCAACCGGATCTTCTACAAGACCGGCGCGCGCGATCGCGCGCAGGCGGTGCGCTACGCCTACGAGCACGGACTTGCGTGACCCCGACGCGCGGTGCGTTTGGCTCGACGCGCTCCTGCATCTCGTAGAAGCGAGCGTCTCGATCGTCAAGCGGCCCGCGCGCGCTTCGGACGGCGGTCGCACGTAGGACACGTGGCACGTAGAAGATCGTTCACCTCGCAGCTTTACCGGTCGGCGCGGCTGAGCAACACGATCAGCGCCGCCGCGAGCGGCCACCCTCGCCGGATAGCGCGGCGGACTAGGAACATCGTCGTCGGCC
>CAWEZQ010000006.1:0-122603 GCA_963813685.1 uncultured Solirubrobacteraceae bacterium | reverse complement strand
CTCCACTTTCCTTTACTCATAAGCTGATATAGTAAAGGCATGCCCAAGGTCTCCACCAAGAACCAGGTAACGCTGCCGGTTGAGGTGATGCGCGGCGCCGGGCTCCACCCAGGCGACGAGGTCGCGATCGAGGCGCTCGGCGAAGGAGAGATCAGGATTGCCGCGCGCGGCTCGCGCGTGCGCCTCAACGCCGGAATCGCCAGGGGCATCTACCGTCGCGGCGAGCTCGACCGCCTGCGCGACGAATGGGAGCGCTGATCCTCGACGCCAGCGTCCTGATCGGACTGCTGGATGGCGCCGATCCCCACCACGAGCGCGCCGTAGACGAGGTAGCGGCGGCGGATGTCGCAGGACGGGCGCTCATCACGCCAGCAAGCGCCTACAGCGAGTCGTTGGTGGCGTTCGCACGGGCGTCACGTACCGGCGACGCGCGCGAGGCGATCGCGGCGATGGGGATCGCCGTAGCGCCTCTGACCGCCAGCATCGCCGAGTGCGCGGCGGCGCTCCGCGCCGAGCACGAGCGGCTCCGGCTGCCCGACGCGATCGTGCTCGCCACGGCCCATGAGCTTGACGGCGATCTCCTCGCCTACGATGACCGCCTCAACTCGCTGGCAAGGAAGCGCGGGCGCAAGCGCACGTGAGATCGAAATGCCACGAAGCGTCCAGAACATCCTTGACCAGGGCTGCTCGTCACTCAGCCCGGCCGAGTCGACCATCCCAGTCCGCGCGGTGTGGAACCCGAGTCGGTACGCGGTGTCACTGGCGCTCATCCAACCGAAGCGATCGTTTCGGCCGGGCGTCAAGTCGATGGCAGCCGAGACGCCCGGATCTCGCGCGAAGCGACACCGTGCTGGGAGAGCCGTGAATCAGCGCACGCTGGAGAGCACCCCGGTTGTCATGCGAAGCATCGCGGCTGCCACATTGGCGCGGGGGACGTCGGGATTGTCAAGCCACCAGAGCGCTAGACCGGTGAGCGAGCTGCGGATGATCTCGCCAAGCGGCTCGAGCTCGTCCTCTGGGAGCTGCGGAGCGAACTCACGCAGGAGCGCCACGTCCGCGGCGCGTTGGCGGCGTCGCAGCTCGCGTTGAAGTGCGTGGATATCCGGGTCCCCGATCGCGTCCTGGAATAGCAGTCGTGACGTGTTGCGGTGCTGTTCGACGTGGGCGAACCAGGCGTCGATCATCGCGGGGAGGCGCTCGTCTGGTCTTCCCTTGGCCTGCAGAAAACTGTCCAACCCGGCCGCAGCCAGCTCGTCGCGGCGGTGTTCGAGCAGCTTCATGTGGAGTTCCTTCTTGGACTCGAAGTGGCGGTAGAGCATCGGCTTGCTGACGCCTGCCTCGGCGACGATGTCATCGACGGTGGTTGCGGCGTAGCCGCGTTGGGCGAAGAGGCGCGCCGCGGCGTCCTCGATAAGCCCCCGCCGCCGTTCCGCCGAGAGCCTGGTTCGCGGCTCGCCGTAAGGGCTGATTGTGTCCCCGTCGGATGAAGTTACCATATGGTACACTCAATGGTAACTTGCTTCGAGGTCGACTCCAACAGGCCCTGTCCCTATGCACGCGGAGCACCGCGTGACTGGCGCGCCTGCCGGCCACGCCCCGTTCGCGTTGTGGAACCACAGCGGCAATCGCCTCGTTGCAGTCTTGCTGCGGTCCCCGCTGCACTCGCTCGTCAGCCGACACCTGGCCCTCATCAGCGTCACCGGCCGCCGAACCGGGGCTCAGCACACCTTCCCCGTCGGCTACCAAGAAGCCAACGAAGCTCTCACGATCCCGGTCATGTGGCCCCATCGCAAGCTCTGGTGGCGCAACCTCCGCGACGGCGCAACCGTCCGCCTTCGCCTTCGCGGCGCAGATCGCACTGGACAGGCACGAGCACGCGTTGACGATGGCGGCGGCGTCACCGTCGAGGTGCTTCTCGACCCACCCGCCTAGCTCGACCGGGACGCCACTGACCCCAGAGGCGTTCGCATGCAAGGAGGCGTCCAGGCTCGGGCTCCCGACCACGACTGAAACGCGCGCAACTCGTCGGTGCGTGTCCTCAGAGCACTCAGCGCTAGTATTGGCATCAACGCATTGATACGCTTCAAGTCGTGGCCAGAGTTGCGTTGGTGACTGGTGCGACGCAGGGGCTTGGCTTTGCGCTGGTCGAGTCCCTGGTAGCGCGGCTCGGGAGCGAGGACATCGTGTATCTGACCGGTCGCGACGCCGCTCGGATCGCCGCTGCGCAAGCCAGCCTCGCGCCGGGCCGCGCCCAAGTCCGAGCTGAGTTGCTTGACGTCTCGCGAGAGGAGGCCGTCGCCGAGACCGCGGCGAGGCTCGTCGATCGCCATGGATCGTTTGACATCGTGATCTCGAACGCCTACCGCCGCGTCCTGCCCCAGGATCGACCCGAGCAGGTCATCGGTGGCTACACCGAGACGAATAACCTCGGCACCACGCGTGTCTTGCGCGCCTTCACACCAACCCTCGGCGACGGGGGAACTCTACTCGTGGTCGCGAGCACGCTCGGTACGTTGCATTACCTTGCACCTGTCCTTCACGAGCGTTTGGACGAGCTCGAGACGCTAGAGGACGTTGACGCCGCGGTGCAAAGCTGGCGGGAGGCCGTGCAAGATGGAAGTGCGCTGATCGAGGGGTGGCCAGCCTTCCTCAACATTCCTTCCAAGATCGCCCAGGTGGGTGCCGTGCGAGCCCTCGCACGGCAGCGGCGTGAATCAGACCTCGAGCGCGGGATCCTCCTGGCCTCGGTCTGTCCCGGGATGATCGACACCGGCGCCTCGCGTCCCTGGTTCGACATGAGCCACGCACAAACTCCCGCCCAGGCCGCCGGACCGCTGATCGATCTCGCGCTTCGCAGCTCGCTCGACCCAAGCCTCTACGGAGAGCTCATACGCTTCGGCCAGGTCCTGCCGTGGAAGCCGTGAGGGCCTCGAATGATCCGCAGCCCGCCGGGGAGAGCCTCGGCAAGCTGCTTAAGCGGACCGAGCAGACGCTGCTCCGGGCCAAGAGCGCAGCCGTGAAGACGGTCGGGCTAACACTCTCCCAGTACGTCGCCTTGGCAGAACTCGCGCAGCGGCCAGGGATCACCAGCGCCGAGCTCGCGCGTGCGTGTCTGGTGAGCCCGCAGGCGATGATGGTCCTCCTCAAGGCGATGGAGGAGCACGGCCTCGTCGAGCGATCGCAACACCCGCGTCACCAGACGGTGCTCGAGATCCACCCCACGAACGTCGGCCACGAGGCCTTGAGCGCGGCACACAAACGCGCCGAGCCAATCGAACAGCGGATCGCCGAGGCGCTATCAAAGAGGGAGATCGAGGTCCTGCGAGCGTTGCTGCGGCGGTGCATCGAGGCTGTGGAGGCCACTACTCAGCGGCCTCCTGCTTGAGCTCGCGTTTGCGACCGACCAAGGAAGCATCTGATGAGCCGGACGAGACGACTCCCATCACGCGATACCGCTACTCCCGCGGCCGCCGCGCGACGTGAGGCCTTCACGGTGCCAGCAATCGACCCGCCGAATGAGACCTTTGCAGAAGATGGGTCTTTCGCGGAGGTCGCGTAAGCCGAGCGTACGCAAGGCCAACCCGGCCTGACCCGGCGATCCCCCATTCCAGAGCCGTGCTCGGCCTGGGTTTCGGACCTCTCGAACCCGCCGTCTCCACTTTCAGACGAAGCGCTGCGAACACCGCGAAGTTCGCGGCGCGCGGTCGCAGCGAGCTGAGTCCGCTCGACGTGGCCCCGGCGAGGTTCACCCGCCGGCAGGTCGTCTCAGCGTGCGCCCTCGGTCAGCGAGATCAGCATCGCCACGACCGTCTGCATACGTTCGAGTTCGTCGGCCAAAACCGTCTGCCAGCGATTGTCTGTCGGTGCCGCCGCGGTGGCCCGATGGAACGTCGTGGCCGCTTCCTCGCCGTAGATGCGGGCCAGCGAGTCGCGCACGACTATGGTCCAGTTCTCGCATCGCCTAGACCACACGGCGAAGTCGTCTTGGTCGCCCACCATCGTCGCGGACAGCACGATCTGCTTGCCGTCGGCCACGTGTTTAGCCAGGATGCTCCGCGCCTTGGCGGGCGAGACTTCGGTCGGGCTCCCCGCGGGCAGCCCGTTCGGGAGGCCATGCCTGGGAGCCGTGGCGTCGCGTCCCCGCTGCCCGAGCCGAGGCGAAGGCTGCAATCGCGTGCCGTTGGTCACAGCAGGCCACCCCGCAGGAGGGCCAGCGATTCGACGGCAATGGCTCTGAGATCGTCGACTTGGCTCCGGTCGACGACAGACACGTCACCCTCGCCTGCGCGCTCCAACGCCCGGCAGGCACGTCTCAGGCGCACCGCCCCAAGCGTCGCAGCGGATCCCTTGAGCAGGTGCGCCAAGCGTCGCAGCTCGCCGAGATCAGCACGGTCGACCGCGCCGTCCATATCCGCGAGACACCTGGTGCACGACCTTGTAAATGTCTCTACCAGGCTCGCGCGGGCCGACTTGGGTAGAAGGCCGCGTAGCTGCGAGATGACAACCTGATCGAGGGGGCTGTCGACTTTGCCGACCGCTTCGACGACTGGTGATCGTCGTGTCGTGTATCCCAGCCACGTCTTCATTGCGGCGTCCAGCAGGTTGCTTTGGATCGGCTTGAGGAGAAGATCATCCATTCCTGCCGCCAGGCACTGCTGGCGCCTGCGTGGTTCGGAGTAAGCCGTCATTCCGAGGATCGGTACACGCTCGCCTTTCTCCGCTGCGCGGATGTGATCCGCCGCTTCAAAGCCGTCGAGATCGGGCATCTCGCAGTCCATCAGGATCGCGGCGTATTGGTCGCTCAGCGCCATCTCTACCGCCTCGCTGCCGTTGCGTGCCATCGCGGCCATATACCCCAGCCGGGCGAGCATCGCCTTGGCGACGACGCGGCTGATCTCATCGTCGTCTGCGACCAAGACTGGGAGGGTGTCCGCGCTCGGCGCCTCCTCGGCACTCCAGCACCGCGCCTGCGCCGCGTCCACGACGGCGTCGTTGTTGGCTTTCAAGGGGCGCTCGAGAAACGGCGACGCCGGGGGGCCGACGCGGGCATGCTGCCTATCTCGTGTCACTGTTCGGCCTCCTGTCGCTGTCAACTCCGTGTGAGAATCGACTCTCGAGCGCAGCGGCACGACCGTGGCCTGCCGTGGTGTCGGCGTAGTTTCCCCGGTCCTGGACGAGTAGTTCGCACGGACATGCAGCGGCGCCCGGCGAACGATGCAAAGCCATGCCTGCGAGCAGAACCCGGCGGCCGTCCAAAGCCGCGACTTCGAAACCACGCGGGCGAGGAGTGCGCTCCGAGCTGGCCTCCGCGGCCGAGTTCTTCGACCTCTCGCCCGACCTGCAGTGCACCGCGAACGCCGAGGGCTACTTCGAGCGGGTGAACGCGAGCTGGCCGAGGATCCTCGGCTACTCGCAAGAGGAGCTGCTCAGCCGTCCGTTCGTGGACTTCGTCCACCCCCAGGACGTCGAGAAGACGATCGCGATGACGGCTCAACTGGCCGAGGGCAGCGACGCCGTCGACTTCGAGAACCGCTACCGGGCCAAGGACGGTAACTACCGGTGGCTGTCATGGAACATCAAGGCCGTGGACGGCGTGTTCTACTGCGTGGCCCGCGACGTCAGTGAGCTCAAGCAGAAGGTGGCGGAGGCCGAGCGGCTGGCGGCGGCGGTGGAATCGGCGACGGACCCGATCCTCACCAACGACCTCGAGCGACGGATCACAAGCTGGAACGTCGGCGCGGAGCGGCTGTACGGCTACTCAGCGCCGGAGATCATCGGCCGCCCCGTCGACCTGCTCGTGCCGCCGGAGCGGCGGGGCGAGTGGCAGGCGGTCATCGACCGCGCGCTGGCCGGCGAGCGGATCCAGCCGTTCGAGACGCAACGTGTACACAAGGACGGCTCGTTGGTCGACATCTCGCTCGCGTTGGCGCCGATCCGTGACACGGGCGGCGAGGTCGCCGGCGTCTCCTCGCTGGCGCGAGACATCTCCGAAGACGTGGCGATCAGGCAATCGCTGGCCGACCAGCAGGCCTACAACCGCGGGCTGATCGAGGCGTCGGTGGACGGACTCGTGACGATCGATAGGGATCTTCGCATCACCGACGTCAACGAGACCATGTGCCGTATGGTTGGCCGCGAGCGCGAGGAGCTCATCGGCAGCATCTTCAGCGATCATTTTCTGGAGTCGGAGCAGGCGATGGCGGGCGTGCGCCGGACGTTCAGGGAGGGCAGGGTCACCGACTATGAGCTGACCCTACAGAGCGCCAACTCGCGCCTGCTGCCGGTGTCGTTCAACGCCGGCGTGTACCGGACCGCAGCGGGAGAGGCGGAGGGGATCCTCGCCGCCGCGCGGGACGTGTCGGCGCAGAAGGCCCTCCAGCAGCGGCTGTTCGAGGCGCAGTACTACACGCGCTCGCTGATCGAGGCCAGCATCGACCCGATGATGACCACCGACGCGAGCGGCATCATCACCGACGTCAACCGCCAGATGGAGCTGCTCACGGGCCACACGCGCCAGGAGCTGATCGGCTCGCCGTTTCGCGACTACGTCACCGAGCCCGAGCGCGCCGATCGCGGGATCGAGCAGACGCTGAGCGAGGGCCGCGTCGCCAACTTCGAGCTCACTGCGCGCGCCCTCGACGGAACGCAGACCGTCGTCTCCTACAACGCCACCACCTATGCCGATCGCGACGGCGTCGCACTGGGTGTGTTCGCGACCGCGCGCGACGTCACCGACTTCAAGGCGCTCGAGAGCGAGCTGCGCGACCTCTCCAACCAGCTCGAGCTGCGTGTCGAGGAACGCACACACGAACTGGAGGTCGCCAACAAGGAGCTGGAGGCGTTCAGCTACTCGGTCTCACATGACCTGCGAGCGCCGCTGCGCGCGATCGACGGCTTCAGCAACGCGCTCTCCACTCACTACGCCGACCAGCTGGACGAGCCCGCGCAGCGCATGCTCGAGCGCGTGCGCGCGGGCACGGCGAAGATGGGCGAGCTGATCGACTCGATGCTCGTGCTCTCGCGGCTCTCACGCCGCGAGTTGAAGCTCGAACGCGTGGATCTGACGGCGATGGCACGTGAGATCGTCCGGGAGCTGGAAGGCCAGGCGCCGGAGCGCGACGTCGAGTTCACGATCGAGGACGGCCTCGAGGCCGTCGCCGATGCGGAGCTCACCCGCACCGCGTTGCTCAACATGATCGGTAACGCCTGGAAGTTCACGGTCGGCGTCGACCGCGCCCGCATCGAGCTCGTGCGCGCTGGGGACGAGGGACGCGGCTTCGTGCTTCGCGACAACGGGGCCGGCTTCGACATGGCCTACGCGGAGAAGCTGTTTGCGCCCTTCGAGCGGCTGCACCGAGACGACGAGTTCCCGGGCACGGGCATCGGCCTGGCCACCGTGGCGCGCATCGTGCGCCGGCACGGCGGCACGCTGCGCGGCGAGGGGCACATCGGCGAGGGGGCCGCCTTCCACTTTGACTTCGGAACCAACTCACTCACCGACACGAAGGAGAGCACGTGATGCGACCGATCCTGCTAGTCGAGGACAACCCCGACGACGTCGAGCTGACCCTGATTGCGCTCAGCGACGAGAAGATCGCCAACCCGGTGGTGGTGGCACGCGACGGCGTCGAGGCGCTCGCCTACCTGGAGGATGAGGCGAACGAGCTGCCGCTGGTGGTGCTGCTCGACCTCAAGCTACCGCGCCTCTCCGGGAACGAGGTGCTGGAGCGCGTGCGCGCCAACCCCCGGACCCAGGTCCTGCCGGTCGTCGTGCTGACGAGCTCCGCCGAGGAGTCCGACCTGCAGGCGAGCTACGAAAACGGTGCCAACGCATACGTGCGCAAGCCGGTCGACTTCGAACGCTTCCACGAAGTCGTGCGCCAGCTCGGGCTGTTCTGGCTTGTGATAAACGAAACTCCTCCTGTAAGGGAGCCCGTCGGCGCATGAGCACGTCCGCGCCAGCACGCCGGCGGCTGTCCGTCCTGGTCGTAGAGGACGTCGAAGACGACGCGCTCCTCGACGTGATGGTGCTCGAAGACGCCGGCTACAAGGTGCACTGGAAGCGAGTCCAGGACGCAATCGAGATGGCGGACGCGCTGCACGAGCGACGCTGGGACCTCGTGCTTTGCGATCACGCGTTGCCGCGCTTCAGCTCGGTTGCGGCGCTGCGCACGCTGAAAGAGGCAGATGCCGCGGACACGCCGATGATCGTCGTCTCCGGCGCGATCGGGGAGGAGACCGCCGCTGCTGTGATCCGCGATGGCGCCGCGGACTTCGTCAACAAGTCCAACCTGCGCCGCCTGCCGACGGTTGCCGCAGCGGCGCTGCGCGCGGCGCGTCTCCGCCGCAGAGCGGCGCAAACCGAGGCGCAGTTCCACAGCGCCTTCGACGACGCGCCGTTACCCAGTGCGCTGATCAAGGTGCGGCCGCGTGGGGGTCAGCTACTGCGCGTCAACAGGGCCATGTGCGAGGCCACCGGGCTCACCGCAAGGCAGCTCAAACACATGCACCTGACGGTGCTCGTTCATCCCGACGACCGTCGCACCCTCGAACAAGAAATCGAGAGCTTCGCAAACGGCGCGACCGACGTGCATCGAGTCGAACTGCGCCTGCGCACCGCCGCTGGCGAACTGCGGTGGATACTCCTCAGCATCTCACCAGTGCGCGAGCAGGTGCCAACGCGCCAGTCCGCGATCGCTCAGTTCATCGACGTCACCGCCCGCAAGCAGGCCGAGGAGATGCTCGAGCACGCGCGTGAGGAGGCGCTGGAGGCGTCGCGCATCAAGTCGGAGTTCGTAGCAAACATGAGCCACGAGATCAGGACGCCGCTCAACGGCATTGTGGGCCTGACTGACCTGCTCGCCGAGACCCCACTCGACGACGAGCAGCGCAACTACGTCAGCACGCTTCGAACGTCGGGCCAGGCGCTGATAGCCGTGATCGAGCACGTGCTCGACTTCTCGCGCATCGAAGCCGGGGGGTTCCATCCGGCCGCTGAGGATTTCGAACCGGCGGCGCTCGTCAGGCAAGCGATGGACGTGATCGCCGGCTCAGCGGAGCCCAAACAGCTCTCCGTCAGCACACATGTCGAGGCCGACGTTCCCAAGCGTCTGCGCGCCGACGCCCTGCGCATAAGCGAGGTGCTTGTGAACCTGCTCGGCAACGCAGTCAAGTTCACAGAACCGGGTGGCGACGTCTCCGTGCACGTGGCCCTCGTTCCCGAGGCGCCGCTCACCTTACGTCTCGAGGTGACCGACACCGGCATCGGGATCGAGCCAAGCCAGCACGACCGCGTGTTCGAGCCCTTCTGGCAGGCCGACCAGTCGCTGCGACGCCGTTACGGCGGCACCGGCCTGGGACTGACGATCTCGCGGCAGATCGTGGAGCGGATGGGCGGCAGGATCGGGCTGCGGAGCACGCCCGGCGCCGGCAGCACGTTCTGGTTCGACGTTCCCTGTAAGGCGGTGCTCGACTGGACAGGCGACGACCACGGGGCATGGCAGCAGCCCGCGAGCTCGTCCGCACAGTCGATCGTGCCGGTGCTGCTGGCCGAGGACGACCACGTCAACCAGATGGTGGCGCGTGCGCTGCTCGCGCGGGCCGGCTGTCGGGTGGAGATCGCCGAGAACGGCAGCGAGGCGGTCGAGATGACAACGGACCACGACTACCAGCTGGTGCTCATGGACTGCCAGATGCCCGTGCTGGACGGATACGCGGCAACGCACGCGATCCGCGAACGGGAGGGCACGGATCGGCACACCCCGATCGTCGCGATGACGGCGCATGCGATGCCCGGCGATCGTGAGAAGTGCTTGCAGGCGGGCATGGACGGCTATATAGCCAAGCCCGTCGAAGCGGCGGAGCTAGAGCGTGTGCTCGCCCGCTTCACCCACGCCGCCGGCAGTGGCGCGAGCGAGCAGGCGAATCGCGGCGATGACACCGGCACTCCGGGCACGAACGCGTTCAGTCCGGAGATCCTGGTGGACAGCGTCGGCGGGGACGCCGCGCCAGCGCTGTGGCAGCTGTTTGTGGAGGACGGCGAAAAGCGGTTGGCGCAGCTCAACGCCGCGATCAAAGCCGGCGACTCGAAGGCTGTGCACGAGCTCGCGCACGCACTGAAGGGGGCAGCCGCGGCGGTTGGCGCGCCCCTCGTCGCGGAGCTGAGCGATGCCCTTTGCCACACGCAGACGGACGCGGTCGCCGCCGAGACGACCGAGCAGTACTGCCGTCTCAAAGAGGCTTTCCAGGAGGCCGAAGAATCGATCACCACCTACACAGGAGGAATAACCTGATGAGCACCGTTGCATCGCGGGTAGCCGCCGGTACCCCGACACAGCACCAGCCCCAGTTGGGCCCGATTGACGTCGAGTTCGGACGGCCGCGCCTCCTGATCGCCGACGACGAGGCGGTCGTGCGCTCGACGCTGGCCGCGCAGCTGCAGGGCGAATTCCAGATCGTCGGCACCGCGGTGGATGCGGACACCGCGATCGAGATCGCCGCCCGCGAGCATCCCGACGCGGCGCTGATCGACGTGCAGATGCCCGGCGGAGGCCTGCGCGCCACGCGCACGATCCGCGAGGTCTCGCCGGAGACCGCGATTGTGATTCTGTCGATCGACGAGCAGCGTGACTCCGTCGTGGAATTCCTGCTAGCCGGCGCGATGGCCTACGAGCGCAAGGGTATACCGCCACACCTGCTGGTCGAGCGCGTCCAGGAAGCGGTCAGGGCTCTCGCCGCATCGAAAGCCGGATGAGCGCCTTCGCTGGCGCCGGCAACTCACTGTCGTCCCAAGCAGCAGGGTCCGGTGTCTACCGCGAGACGCCCGCTCGGGTGGGTACGCGGTGGCGAGGGATGATGCGCGCAGATGCAAGATGATCGACTCTTGAGCCAAAACGTGTCCAGGAGGACAGAACCGTGACCGAGCACACGCCGTTCATCGACTACGAGCACCTGCCCGCCCCGAGCGAGGGCTTCCTCGTCACGCAGTTCATCACCGTGCGAAGCGTTGCCAAGTCCCGCGCGTTCTATTCCGAGATCCTCGGCGGCCAGGTCGTGCTGGAAGAAAACCCGTGCATGATCAAGCTCTCCAACTCGTGGGTGATCATGAATCCCGGCGGCGGCCCCACCCCCGATAAGCCTGACATCTCGGTCGTCAACCACGAGGCGGGGGACACGGTCTCGAGCTTTATGAACCTGCGCGTCGCCGACATTCAGGCGTGCTATGAGAGGTGGCGCTCGAAGGGGGCCGAATTCGTCACGCCGCCGATCGATCGCGGCGCCGAGATCCGCTGCTACATGCGGGATCCCGACGGCTACTTGATCGAGGTCGGCCAGTCCACGGGACTGCTCGAAGGCAAGCTCGCGAAGAAGCGGCTTGAGGATCTGCCGGGCTGAGGCGCTCGGCCCCATGCCGCGGCGCACCCGGGGACCCAACCGAGCCAACTCGTCCTTGGCCTCGTCGAGCGCCTTCCAATAGGCCCGGCGCACCCGCTCGCGCTCTTGCTCGGGCAGCTTCGCGAACAGGTTGCGCGCCCGGTGAACCGAGCAATGCTGGCGATCCGAGGAAGGCCAGCACTGCTCGACCGCCTTGATCAGTCCGGGGGCGCCGTCGGCGACGACGAGCATCGGCGCCGCCGAGCCCGCGGGCGATCAGGTCCCTTGCGAGGGACAGCCAGTCCTCGTGGGACTCGCGCATCCCGAGGCACACGCCGACGAGGACCCGCTCGCCCTCCTCGGTGAAGCCCCAGGCGCAAAGGACGCCCTCCTTCGGGCCCTTCGGCCTGACGTTGAGGAAGATCGCGTCGAGGAATAGCGCCACCAGTCCGACCCCGTAGAGGTCGCGGCGCTTGAACTGCTCGAAGCGCTCGCGCAGCTCCTGGCAGATCCTTGACGCGGTCGACTTCGAGAGCTTGCCGAGCCCCGCCTCCTCGCACAGCGACTCGACGTCTCGCATCGAGAGGCCGCGGACGAAGGCGCCAACGACCATCGCCTCCAGCGGCCGGGTGCGAAGCAGCTTCGTCGAGTGCGGGAACAGCGCAGACACGAACGGCTCGGCAGCCTCGCGGACCTGCGGGATCACGACCTCCAGCTCCCCTTCCGCGGTCTGCACCCGGCGAGGGCGATAGCCATTTCTGAGCCCCGACTCGTAGTTGCGAAGCCCACGCTGATAATCGGGCCGGCGCTCATAGCGCGCTCTGCCGAGCCACGCGTCGAACTCGTCCTCGACAGCCCGCTGGATGATCAATCGGGCGCCGAGCTTCGCCAGCTCAGACAGCGACTCTCTGGGGTTCTCGCCGACCCCGACAGCAAGCAGCTGGTCGATCTGTGCCTCTATCTCCGCCGACGGCGGTAGCGTTCTCTTCACGGCGTAGGTCTCCCTTCTTGGTCTTGCAGGACTTGGGGGAACCTACGCCGTGTCCTTGACGGCTCTCCGGCGATTTACAGCAGTTGGGGGACGCGACCGTCCGAGGTGCCAGACGACCGCTTCGCCATGACGAAGGAGGCGTCAGGGCCGCGCTGCCCGAGACTGCTCATCGTCGTCCCAGGCGGGCGTCTGCTCGGGTCCAGCTTGTACGCTCGCTTAGCTTCGCAAAACGGCGGTCACGGGCACGCGGGATACCTGCCTGTAGTGGCTGAGGAGTCCACGACCCCGATCTGGTGGAGCTGACGCGGAAGCATGTTCGAGCGCGCGGAACGCTTTGAATTCGACCGGGATATGGCCTTGTGGTCGCGCGACGCGGTATGGGACAGCTCTGCCCTGGGGATCGGCGTCTCCGAGGGGGCAGCCGCAATCCGCAGCGTCAATGAAGAGTCGTTCGGCAACTATGAGGAGTACGAGAACCAGCTGGTCGAGGTCCAGGACCTCGGCAACGGCGTGGTGTTCGTGGTCAACCAGCACGACGCGCGTCCGGCTGGCAGCACGGGCAGGGTGCGGGAACGATTGACGTTCACGTTCGCGTGGTCAGCGGGCATGATCACGCGGGTCACGCTGGGCAAGGACATCAACGAGGACCGTGCTGCCGAAGAACGCCTCGCAAAGGAACGGGGGTAGGCGTAGGCCCAGACGTTTCTGATTCGGCTGACGGCTAGCCCCCTTTCGACGACTTCCGCGTGCAGCCTGAGCTGGAGATCCTGGCCGGCCAGAAGCGGGGGTGCGCTAGCCCATGATGACGCCGAACTCCTGCGCGTAGGTGGCGCCGGGCTCGCCTTCGCCCAGCAAGTAAGGCACTTCGGCGACGACCGCGATGCCGGTGTCGACCCATTCGCTGTTGAGGATGTTGGCCAGGTGCTCAGGCGAGGCCACCCAGGCAGACACGATCGCCTGCGGCGTGGCCAGGCCGAGCGTGCCACATCCCAGGTTCTCGCCGATCACATAGCCGACGCTGGAGTTGGGGATGTAGCCGCTGTCCTGGTCGCGTTCGAGCGGCGTCTCGCCGCTGGGGGAGACGTGGGCGAAGTAGTCGTCGGCGATCATTTCGTTTGCATGGCTTTGGGCCGCGGCTTCGAGTTGGGCGTTTGGCTGCAGCGGCAACTCGCCGTGGTCTGCGCGGACG
The DNA here is from genome assembly GCA_963813685.1 of uncultured Solirubrobacteraceae bacterium. Lineage (GTDB taxonomy): Bacteria > Actinomycetota > Thermoleophilia > Solirubrobacterales > Solirubrobacteraceae > Palsa-744. The sequence continues at coordinate 109,050 of CAWEZQ010000006.1, read as the reverse complement.
TTGTTGATCAGACACAGGACGGCAGCGCGGATCAACGCGAGGTTGCCCGCTTCGGGCACAAGCCCGATATTTTCACAGGAAGTGGCGACGAACCGCGCAACCGTGGCGGCATTTGAGAGGGCGGTCGCTTCGGCGCCGGCCGATGGGGGCAAGGGCGTGTCCTGCACGTGCCGGGCGAGAGCGCTCTTCGTACTCGGAGCACGGGTGTGCGGCCGGGTGCACGCACGCGCATGCCTGCGGGTCCGGCCAGCGCGGCCGGCTCGCGCGCAAGCTGTGTCGCGGCGGCCGCCGCGCGTGGCGCCTTGCGCGGCCGGCGTCAGTGCACAGACACAGCTCAGCATGAAGATCGCCACAGCGAGCAGCGGGATGCGGGACGCCGGCGGGATGCGGGACAGCATCCTCTGCGCGTCGGACGGGCCGGACTAGCGGAGCCGCGCGTACAGAACCCAAGGGGTTTTGTATGGCTGGCGCCTGCTCGCGGAGCGAAGCGGAAGTCGACGATCGATGCCGCGGAGCGCGAGCGCCAACGCGCTCGCGCTCGCTCTCTAGCGTCCGGGTGTTTCAGAGCTGAAGACCGGCCGTCGCCGACATCATTGGCGCTCGGCGTGCGCGAACGGTCGAGATGATCTCCTCGATGTCGATCCCCTGCAGGTAGATGCTGGTCGTGCCGAGGTTCGTGTGACCGAGTTGGCGCTGATGACGTTCACCGACACGCCCTCTCGCGCGAGCTCTACTGCGTGCGCGTGGCGCAGCTTGTGCGGCGCGAAGCGGCGTCTGACGCCTGCCTCGGCTGCGTGCCGGCGAATCTCGTTGCGGACCGCGGCAGCTGACCATGGTCGACCGCGGGTCGGGCCGTTAATCACACAGAACAGCGGGTCCGCCGGGAGCCCGAGGCGCTCCGAGAGCCAGGGCCGCAGGTCTCCCAGCCCGAAGCGTCCATGCCAACCTCATGGCGGCGACCGCCCTTTCCCCGACGCACGAGCACCGATCCGCGCCGCGGGTCAAGGTGTCCTGTTTGCTCAGCGCGAGTGCCTCCTCGACGCGGAGCCCACCGCGCCACAGCATCGCGATCATCGCGCGGAGCCGCCGGCCGTGAGAATCGTGGCCGGCGTGGCGCATCACCGAGACAATCTCCTCAACGGTCGGCGGGTCGGCTGGGTAGAGCATGCCCTTGTTGCGGGGAGCACGCCCTGCGTGAAAGCCCGGGAGCGTCGCCGGCGAGCGGCGGCGCCCAGCAGAATCGAGAATGGAGGAGACGGTCATGGGTTCTCCTCCCGTTAGCGCAGCGGATAGTTAGCGGCGCTCTACCAGCAGCCGAATCCCAACGCCACCGAGGCCCATTGATGGTGCCTGTGCAAACACGTCACGCTGTTTGGCCGTGGTGAAGCAGGCGTCTGGCCGTCCTCGCCGACGCGCTCGAAAATCGTCCGCAGCAGGAGCCACGTGCAGCCGAGCAGAGACGACTGCCTTCACGCGTAAGCGCCAGCGCGCGTCGGTGGCCCTCCTTGTTTGTCCCGTGGAGCCAGCGGACGCCGCGCAGCGGCGGCCTGGAGATTGCCAAGCAGCTATGACAAGCCCGGCCAGTAGGTGACCCGATCCCTGGTCGAGAGTTAAGAGTTGTGAGCTGGAATAGGACGGCGCGGGCGCCCGCGGATGCTCCAGCGCGAGGCGCGATGATGGATCCGTTTCTCGGGTTCCGGACGTGGCTGGGCGAGCGCGGCGCCTTCCGGGGGGGCGCGGTAGAAGTGCCGCTTGCCGAGTTCGACGAGTAGCAGGTATATGGGGATCATCACCACGAGGACAGCCAGGAAGCCGGGGGGCAGCGCCGTAAAGCCGAGGACGTGGGCGAGTGGGGAGTAGGGCAGCAGGACGCCGATCGTCACGCAGACGAGGGTGGCGGCGATGAGGGGGGTGCTTGGTCTGCTGCGGAAGAACGGGATGCGGCGGGTGCGGATGGCGAAGATGACAAGGCTCTGGGTCGCGAGCGACTCGACGAACCAGCCGGATCGGAACAGCGGTGCGTGGGCGTCGAAGACCCAGATCATGATCCCGAAGGTGGCGAGGTCGAAGATCGAACTGATCGGGCCGAAGAGGGTCATGAAGCGGCGGATGAAGCTGGTGTCCCAGTGCGCCGGACGCTGGAGCTGCTCCGCGTCGACGTTGTCGGTGGGGATCGTCATCTCGCTGGTGTCGTAGAGCAGGTTGTTGAGCAGGATCTGCGTCGGGAGCATCGGTAGGAAGCTCAGGATCAGCGAGGCGCCGGCCATGCTGAACATGTTCCCGAAGTTCGAGGAGGTGCCCATGAGGATGTACTTGATCGTGTTGGCGAAGATGCGCCGGCCCTCGACTATCCCGCCCGCGAGGACCCCGAGGTCCTTGTCGAGCAGCACGATGTCGGCGGCGTCCTTGGCCACATCCGTAGCGGTCTGCACTGAGATGCCCACGTCGGCGTCGTGGAGGGCGACCGCGTCGTTGACGCCGTCGCCTAGGAATCCGACCGTCGCGCCTAGGGCGCGCTGGGCCTTGATGATCCTTGACTTCTGCTCCGGGGTCACCCGCGCGAAGATCGTCGTCTTTGGCAGCGCGGCTGCGAGCTGAGCGTCGTCGAGTTGATCGAGCTGGGCGCCGGTTAGTGTCCCGCCCACAGCCAGGCCGATGTCGGTGCAGACCTTCTGCGCGACGCGGTCGTTGTCGCCGGTGATGATCTTCACCTGCACGTCGAGCTGCTTGAGCTGGTCGAGCGCCTCGTGTGCGTCGGCCTTCGGGCGATCGACGAAGGTGAGGAAGCCCGCGAGATCCAGTTCGCGCTCGTCGTCGGCGTTTAGGGTCGTGCGACCCTCGGCGGAGCGCGTCGCAACGGCGATCACGCGGCTGCCGGCGGCGAATTGGCTGTCGAGCACCGCCTGCGCCTGTGGCGGGACCTTCGGGCAGCGGGCGAGCACGGTCTCTGGTGCGCCCTTGACGACGATCTGCTGCTCCTCTCCGGCGCCTTGGACGAGGACCGACGCCAGGCGGCGCTGGTAGTCGAAGGGGAGCTCGGCGACGCGCCGACTATCATCGGCGCCAGCATCGCGGGCGCCCGGCGCCTGCCAGAGCGCCTGGTCGAGCTGGTTACCGCCGATCGCGCGTCCGTCGGAGAACGTCGCGTCATTGCAGAGCAGCCCGGCGCGAAGGACTGCGTCCGACGGCTGGCCGCCGGCGTCCAGAGCGGCAGCAAACGTGATGCTGCCCTCGGTCAGGGTGCCGGTCTTGTCGGTGAACAGGACCACGATATTGCCGAGGTCCTCGATGCTCACCAGTCGCTTGACCACGACCGAGTGTTCGGCCAAGCGCTTGGCCCCGGTCGAGAGGCTGATCGTAACGATCGCTGGCAGCAGCTGAGGAGTCAGGCCGACCGCGATCGCCAGAGCAAAGAGCACCGACCCCAGAAGCGAGCGGCCGAGCACGACGTTGATGACAAGGATCGAGCCCGCCAGCACAGCGGTCACCCGGACGAGCAGCAGCGAGAAGTCGCGCAGACCAAGCTGGAAGGCGGTCTGCGGCTGTCGTTCTCCAAGCTGCAAGGCGATCGCGCCAAACTCAGTCCGGCCGCCGGTGCAAACGACGACGCCCAGCCCGCTCCCCTCACGCACGACGGTACCCATGAACGCGCACGACGCGAGGTCCAGAGAGGACTCGTGTGCCGTAACGGGATCGCTACGCTTCTCCGCCGGCAGGGACTCGCCGGTGAGCACCGCCTCGTCGCACTCCAGACCATCGGCGTTCAGCAGCCGCACGTCCGCCGGCACGACGTCGCCGACAGCGAGTCGCACGACGTCGCCCGGCACGAGCTCGGTGACGTCGACCGCCACCGGCTCGCCGTCGCGCACGGCCAGCGCGGTGTGGCGCAACTTGGAGTGCAACGCCTCGACCGCCAGCTCCGAGCGATACTCGTTGAAGAACCCCAGCCCGACGCTCATGCCGATGATGAAGAGGATGATCAGCGCGCTGACATGTTCACCCACGGCGAACGAGAGCAGCGCCGCGGCCACGAGCAGGATCAACAGCGGATTGCGTAGTTGACGCACCAGCACCGCGAACGGGCGCGCGCCGTGGCTGCGCAACGCGTTCGGCCCGACCTTGACCAGCCGCGCCAAGGCGTCCTCTCGCGACAGGCCTGCGGCGGTGCTCCCCAGGCTTCCGAGTACATCCTCCCCCGACAGCACCGCGGCCGAGGCAAGCGTCAACGTGTCCCAGTGCTCGGCCTTCGCCGGCAGGCGAGTCTTATCGAGGGTGACCATCAGGTCATCGTCGCACGGCAGACCCCCGGCATCGGCGGCTCGGCACGAGACGGTCGATTCGTGATGGTCCAGCGGCGACAGTGACTACCGCACTCACCACGAAGCAGAAGAGGCCGCCGTCGCCCGCTGACTACTGCTTCTCGGCTGGCTGAGAGCGCGTGCTGGTCGCCACAGGCGGCGATGCCGGCACCTGGGATGGCGACGCGGGATTCGCCGGTGTCGTGAGCTCCGCGAACAGCTGAAAGCAAGTCCGCACGCCGGCCCACCGCGAGTCCCGGAAATCGCCAATTGCAGGGCCGCCGCGCTTGCTTTTCCTCGGTGAGCGGTAGCGAGCGTCGGCGCTGATGGCGTCGCTGCTGCCAGGGCCTGAGGTTCTCCCAGCTCCATCTGTCCATTCCGACCTCGCGCCGCCGTCCACCCTTGCCGCAGCGCACCGGCACAGATCCAAGCTGCGGGTCAAGGTCATACTCGCTCAGCGCGAGCGCCTCCTGGACGCGGAGTCCGCCACGCCAGAGCATCACGATCATCGCCCTCAGCCCGAAGCCGTGAGGGTCCTCGCTTGCATGACGCATCACGCCGACGATCTCCTCGACGGTCGGCGGATCGGCTGGGTAGAGCATCCCCTTGTTGCGGGGAGCGCGCCCTGAGTGGAAACCGGGGAGCGTCGCCGGCGAGCGGCGCCGTCCGGCAGAGTCGAGGGCTGACGATACGGTCACTGGGTTCTCCTTCCATTAGCACGGCGGATGGTTGGCGCCGCCCTACCAGGACCGCCAACTCGGCGAGAGCGAGGTTGGTCTCGTTGGAGCACGCGAGCAGGAACACCACAAGCACGACCAAGCTGGCCAAAAGCGCACGCCTTTCGGAGGCCCTGCGACCAGACCGGCGCGCACTCGCGCCGGGCACTATCGTGCTGCGCATGATGCGCATCTATCACCGAGAGCACGCGGGCCGGCCGATCCGGGTCGCGTGGATGCTCGAGGAGCTCGGCGAGCCGTATGAGATCACGATGATGACGCGCGAGGAGAGCAAGGGCGAGGAGCACCGGGCCCGTCATCCTCTGGGCCGCGTGCCCGTGCTCGAGCACGACGAAGGGTTCGTGTTCGAATCGGCCGCGATCTGCTTGCATCTCGCCGACCTGTATCCCGACGCCGGTCTGGCGCCGGCACCGGGGACCCGCGAGCGGGCGCTGCTCTACCAGTGGACGATCTTCGCCCCAGCCGAGCTCGAGCCGCCGCTGATCGAGTCAGCCATTCACGCTCAGCGCGACCCCGACCGCTCCGCCGCAGCACGACGGCGCTTCGACGAGGCCGCGGATGCGGTCTCCGCCGCCCTGGATGGCAGCGACTATCTCGTTGGCGGACGCTTCACTGTGGCTGACGTATTGGTCGGGAGCGCACTGGCGTTCACACAGCGCATCGGCTTCGCCGATGAGCTCCCGGCGAACCTGCGGGACTACCTCGCGCGACTCACGCAGCGGCCCGCCCGCCAGCGCGCCCTCGAGCGCACGATGTCCGGCTGACGGGCGGGAGCCCCAACGCCCGCGACACCGTCGAGCACATCGGCTGAGAGTGACACCTGCTTACGTGGCGCACCGCGGCAGTCTCGGGGTCAGCTCGGGTCAGTGCTCCCGTTCGTCCGATCCAGGAGCAAGCGCGGGTCCGGCTGATGGGCGTGCTCGGCCGAGCATTGCGGTCGCGCGAGGGCCGGGGCTCGCGGGTGGGTGTCGTATCTGAAAGCGCGAATCCGCGAGTTCCGTGGCCTATCCCCAACCGGCGGCGAGCCCGACGTGTAGCTGCGTAACGACCCGAGTGTGGTTGGGATATTCGATCTGCAGCTGCACAATCGGGTCGGGGGCGTTTGCGCCATACCAGATCGGCCCAACTTGGCAGCCGCATACCGGATCGATGCTCGGGCCTTCTGTCGGTTTGACATGGAGTCGCGTGGTGAGCCCGGCTGGCTGCAGGTACCCGTCGAAGGCGGTCCTGGGTTTGTGGCTTGCGATGCGTGTTTCTTCACCGAACCAGTCGAGCTTGAGTGGCTGTCCAGCGATTGTGGCGTTCACAGAAATCGCCGGACGCTTGAGCCAGATAGCTAGGCCGACACGGTCACAGGCGATCGCGTTGGGTTGTGGGCACGCCACGCCCATGTAGGGGCTCTGCGATAGAACGGTCGCGGGAGCAAAGAGACGCGGCTCGGGGGCTGGTCGGCCGTTCACGTTTGCGCTGTGCTTAGCGCCGCGCAGCGAGTTGGCGAGTGCAGCTCCGATGGCGATGGCCAGCGCGAGCGCTAAAGCGAGACGCAGACGGCGTCGGCGCTGACGGCGTCGCGCTGTCTCGATTACCCCTGCAGCTAGGGCCTGGACTGTGGGTCGAGGTATGCGAGGCAACGCTGAGATTCCACCCGCAGAACCCATTAGCGCTACTATGACTAGCACCATGCTGAATGTCAAGATCGACCGGTCGGACCCGACGCTGCTGCACGATCAGGTTGCCGCGGAGATAAGGCGCTCCATAGCGGACGGGGAGGCGACCCGAGGCGAGCGTCTGCCGCCCGCGAAAGACATCGCCGCCGTGCTTCACGTCAACACGAACACCGTTCTGCGCGCGCTGCGCATCCTTCGCGACGAAGGCCTGCTGGAGTTTCGCCGCGGGCACGGCATCCGTGTCGCCGGGACGCCCGAGCGCAGTGTTGTGAACTCGCGTGCACGCGAGCTCGTCGCCTTTGCACGCGATCAGGGCTACAGGCGTGAAGAGCTAATCGCGATCATCCAGGGGATCCGCTGAGCATGTCATCCATCGCTACGCAGGATCCCCGGCCGGCAGCGTCGCCAGTGCGCGGGACAGGACCCGATCAGGGCGTGATCGAAGAGGCTCGGCGACATCAGCGCCACCGCCAGAGGAGACGACTGGGCGGTGCTCTCGTTGCGAGCGGGGTGATCGGCGCCCTCGCCTGGGCCCTGGCCACGGGGGGCGGGACCGGCGGCGGGCGACACGGCTCCCGCGACCCATCGAGCGGCTCCACTCCTAGCTACAGAGTCGGAAGCGGCATCACAGTCAGCTACCCCCGCGGATGGCACCTCATCGCACCGCCGATCACCTCGCTGGCCTACCCCTACGATCGCCTGCTCCTCACCTCCTATCCGGCCACCCGAGGCGGTGACTGCGGGCCCACCCGCGCCGAGAACGCGTTGCCCGCCGACGGAGCGCTGATCTTCCTCTTGGAATACTCAACGGCTCCGGGGGGCGTCTTCGGCCAACCCAAAGGCATGTCCTTCCCACCCCAAGGCGCCGGCATAGAGCTCCACCGAAGCGATCTTGCCAACTACGAGTGCTCAACCGTGCCTAGCTACCTGCTCCGCTTCAGGACGGCGGGACGCCTCTTCCAGGCCCAGGTCGCGTTCGGGACACACACGACGCACGCGCGGCGCGCCGAAGCCCAACGGATCCTCACCAGCCTACGCGCGCAACCCCTCACCGGCACGACATCGGGCTGAGCGAATTCGCAGAGGGACCCAACAGGGGCGCCGCCCACGAGCTGCGACGGATGACCCAGGACACCGCAGTCGATGCCGATAGCGCCGCCTGCGGACCAGACGAGCGCTTCGTCGCGGACGCGAGCGTGTCGGCCCCAGCACCGCGGACCGCTGCGTTGGACGACTAGCAGCGGCGCCCGGCGGCACTGCGCTGGCTACTGATTCGCTCCCGCTACGGAACCGAAGGTCAGCAATCACGGTCTCTGCGCCCACGGCCGCGCAGGTACCACGGTCGTCAAGAGCGTGGCCGGACGCTCCCGAGCGTCCCGGAACGACCTGGGTGGGCCCGCAGATGGGCCGATGAGTGAGCACACGACTCTGGGCCGTCAGCCGGTTGATCGCCGCCGTGTTCCCCCGACGTCGACCCGCAAGGGAGCCAACCTCGGCCTGGGGGCTGTCAGATGCTTCCGAGCCCGTCGTTACCGCGCGTGTCGTGCGCGCTTGCGGACCGATCGGATGCACCTGTCGGCGCGTTTGTTCTCATTATGTTCTCGCGGCAACCCGACACAGTCGTCGAGGTCGGCGAAAGGGGTCGTGTTCGGGCCCTCGGTGGCCCAGTACGGCTCAGTCGACTTGGACCACCTGGTTCCCAAGTTCGACGATGTCTCCAGGGTGAAGTGTCGTGCGCCCGACGCGCTGACCGTTCACGATCGTCCCGTTGGTCGAGGAGAGATCTCGGAGCACCCATACGCCGTCGCGGAACGTGAGCTGAGCGTGCCGACGTGACACGCTTGGATCGGGGAGCACCACCTCGCATGCGGGATCACGGCCGACCAGCAACCGGTCGCTGTCGGCCCTGTCCAGCACAAGCAGCAGTGGTGCAATCGAGGGTCCGCGGCACCCGGTGGCGGCGCGCACTCTCGCAGCCAGCGCGCTCCAGGCATGCCGTGCCACGGCCGTTGGTTGCAAGCGCCCGCGTCGATGCGTGAGATCGCCAACCAGCCGCTGCGGGTCGATGAGGCGAGGACCGAAAAGCAGGCCGAGACGGTACGAGTGCGTCTGCTCGCTCAGCAGGCCCTCGGCGAAGGCCGAGTTCAAGACCCCAGCGAGACGTTCGCGTGAACGACCGAGCGCAGCCACCAGCCGATTATCCCGCGCGCCAGCATATGTGTCCATGCCTCGACGAATGCGGCTATCGGGCACCAGCAGCGGTGCTTGATGGCGCCGGGCGACGCGGCGAACGCACGAGCTCCGCCTCTTCTCCTCACTTGCCGGCACCGCGGGGCTTGTAGAGCTGTTCCACCTGCCTCCAGGGTTAAACGTCGCCTCGACGCGTGCTTCCGCTGGACGGGGCTCCAAGCATCGACGCCGTAACCATAGAAGTGGCGGCCGGTTCTTGGCGCGTCCCCGCGCGAGAATGTAGCCGCTGAGCGCCCGTTCACGACGTTTCACGGTGTGGGTAGCCGCCCGGGGTGGGCGCTTTCGTAGGCGATGCGGCGTTCGATCACGGCCACGATCGCCGCCAGCGACGGGGGCCGCGGGGCGAAGCGCGGGAGCCGCCGTTTGTGCTGGCGTTCCTGTGCGAGCTGTCGGCGGGTGCTGCGCAGCATGGCGGTGAGCGAGGGTGTGGGTGGCGCGGAGGCGGCGATGCCGCCTGGTCCGTCCGGTACCTGCTCGGTGATGCTGTGTCCGTCGCGCAGCATGACCGTGGCGGTTATCGCGCCGCGGAAGAACTGCCCGTCGTAGACGACGATGAGCGCGTGCTGGGGTCCGCTGGGACGCAGTGTCCGCACGTCGCGTGGCGTCGTTAGCGTGACCGAGACGACGTGCGCGTCGGCGACGCCCGTGATGATCGTGCGGCCGGGGAGTGTGCGCCGCTCGATCTCTGGGCGCGAGAGCGCGGGTTCCCCCTGGCCGGGCAGGGAGTATTCGGGGCCGCCCTGGGTGTTGAACCGCACCGGTGGCTGCTTGCGTGGCAGCGGCGCGTTGCCACCGCCGCTCCAGCCGTCGGGGCTGTTTCGCAGCGTGTCGGTCTGCTCATCGATCGAGGCTAGTCGTCCGTCGACGATCCGGCCGTAGGCGGTTGAGCCGTCGGCGGCGGCCGAGAATCCCCACGGGGCGGTGCCGTTGGGGTCGGGGGCGCGCGCCTGAGGCATCGTCGGCGCTGGCGGGCCTGGGAAGGACTGTATGGCGCTGCCAACGACGGTTCGTCCGTGAACCCTCGCCGAGATCCGCAGCGGCGCATCCCAGTAGCGGCCGGGCAGCACGGCGAGGAACGCACGATTGGCATCGAGCGTGAGCCGGCGTGGTGTGCCGGCGCCGAGCAGCACAGGGTGGCTCGCGTCCAGGCGCAGAATGCCGCTGATGATGGTGCGCAGCGGCCGTGGCGCATACGCGTAGGGGTTGTCGAGGTAGGTGACGGTTTCGGCCAGCGGTCCGAAGCGGGCGAGGTCGCCCGGCGCGTTGCAGCCGCCGGCGAGGCCATAGTCCCGCTCGAGGCTCAGTGGCTGCGCTGAGGCGCCTGCCCGAGGCTCGACGAGTTGATGGTTCTCGACCTCGCCGACCTGCAAGCACAGAAAGCTCTTGGGGCGGTAGTTGCCACCGAAGTTGGCGTGGGGGTTCGGCAGCCCCCGCCAGCTTCGCAGGACCCATTCTGGTCCACCCGCGGGATCCTTGCTGCGCAGCATCTCACGCACGCTGCTCATGACCGGGATGTCAGGCGGCGCCGGTTCGGCCTGCCTCGCTGGCAGCGGGTTGCGGTAGGCAGGAACCGGCGCTTCGCGCAGCCGATGGTTTGAGCGGTAGTCATAGAGGTTCGACGAGCGCGTATAGGAGATCGCCGCGCCGTCGTGCAGATACGCGGTGAGCGTCAACGAGCGCGGGTTGACGTGCCCATCCAGGACGGCGATGAACGCCCCCCCATGGGGATCGATAGCGACGTTGCGCGGGGCGCCCGCGCCGCTCAACGTCAGCGACGCCACGTGCGGCGCGACCGCCCCGTATACGAGCGTTCGCGCCGGGTTGTTTCCCCACGGGAACCCCGTGTGTTCGCCTGCGCCGGGGACGAAGCGGCGCATCAGCACGAACAGCGGCTGTCCGCCGAGCCGCCCGCACACCTCGGGTGTCAGCGACGAGTCGATCCGGCTCGGGTTCGTGGGGCCGAGCTGCTGTGAGGCCTGCGCGCAGTTCTCGTCCGGATAGGCGCCCGGTTCGAGGTCCGCGCCACCGCTGACTTCCCACGGCGACTCGCCGGCCGGGTCGGCGACTTCGAACGCGGAGGACTGGGCAAAGGAGATCGTGTGGCTATGGCCGTCACGCGTCACAACCACCACTCGCGGGCGCACTTCCTCCACGTAGCCGCGGTAGACGGTGATGAAGCTTCCGTCCGGTCCGAGCCGAAGCGCTCGCGCTCCACCGGGGCCGTATACGGTCACCGATCGCGCGTCAGATCCAGCGACGCCGTTGACGACCGTGCGGGGGTCCTGTGAGCTGGCTCCCACGAACACGCGCGCGCCCGCCAGCACCGGCGCGTTGGCAGCGTCCACGCCACACGCGTCGACGCCTCCCAGCGGCAGCTCCCGGAACACGTGGTCGAGCCCGACGATGCCGAACTGGGCATTCACCACCTGCCCCACCGCGGTGCACGTCTCGCCTGCGCGGGTACGCGACAGGCGTACGTCCCACGGCGGCTGCGAAGGGTCCGGGTCGGGCGCGTCGAGGCCCGCGAGCCGCGCCGTCGACGGCAGCGGGACTCCACTTGATTGCAGGTCCCTCGCGTTCGGGGCCGGGAGCGGAGCGCCTTGCGTGATGAGGACCGCTGCCGTGGCGACGCCCGCCAGCACGAGCGCGAGCACGACCGCTATAAGCAGCGTCCTCCGCGTGAAGCCAGCGCGAGAGGCCGGTGGCTCACCCAGCCGCCGGAGCTCCTCGCCGAACGCGTCGAGCACCGCGAGAGGCCGCTTGCTCACGAGCGCTCCCCCGTGGCGAGCTGAACGTCCAGCGCGCGGCTCAGTGCCCGCAGGCCGCGCGAGACCCGGGCCCGCGCGGCAACCTCGGTAATCCCTAGATCGCGCGCGACCTCGGCATAGGGTCGCTCCTGCACGATCCGCAGCTCGAGCGCATGTCGCTGCTCGACACTCAGCCGCGTGAGCTCGCCGCTCAGCGCTGCGCGCAGCTCTGGGAGCCCTGCTCGCTCCTCGATCAGCGCCAGGTCATCCTCGTGCGCCACCGGGGTCTGGACGCCCAAACGCCGCAGCGCACGCCGCTCGACGCGCCCGCGGCGCAGGAAGCGCGACAGGCGACGCCGCGCGATCGTGTAAAGCCACGCCTGTCGCTCCGCCAGGGAGCTGCCACGCAGCCGTCGCCAGCCCAGGTACGCGTGGGCGAACGTCTCGGCAGTCAAGTCCAAGGCCGCGTCCGGGTCGAGTGTCCGACGCGCGAAGAACACCAGCACGCCCTCGCTCTCACGACGGTAGAACTCATCGAACTCTCCCGCATCGGCCATCACCCCCAATGTGCCATCAGCCGCGAAAACGTGACTCACGCCCGCCGGATGCGAGCACGTAATCCTGTCTCCGCCGCTCGCGCGACAGGCAACCCATCCGCGCGAGACAGCCTGCCGTGGGCGGTCACAAATCGCCGCGCTGTTTCGTTGAGGGTGTTATCAGCGGACCGCGGGCTCCCGATGGCGAAGCCGACGAGGAGCTCCTCGTCGCGGCGCGGGCGGGCCACGCACAGTCGTTTGAGGTCGTCTATCGGCGCCAGTGCGGACAGCTGTCTATTGACCGGCGCCCGTGCGGGGCGGCTCCGTTTCGAGGGGGTCTCGGGAGGCCGACACCAGCTCGCGCGGCCCCTCTGAGTGGCGTGCGACACCAGCCGCGACGTTTTGCTTTTCGTCTCCCGCGGCGCTTCGCACCGTCCAGCGTGCGTCCTCCTCGCGGTCGCCCAGTGCGCTGAGCAGGTCCGTGGCTATCGAGCGAATCTGTCCAACGATCGCCGCTACCGACAGGCTGCCGTTGTCCTGTAGGGCACTGGCGGCCGCGGCAACGGCGAGGAGCAGTGGCCGTCGGCTGTCGGCGTGCTGCGTGTCGCCGGCGAGCTCGGCTCCTAGGGCCACCGCTGCAGATGCCAGCTGCTGCAGCGCGACGCCTATGTCCGCCGGCACGGCCTCACCGAGCTCGATGCTACGAATGACGGCTCGTGAGAGCACGCGCATATTGCGCACCGCGAGGTCCATGTAGGCGGCCGCTCGCGCCTGCGCCTCGATTTCGCGTTGCATGCGCCGAACAGTGGGAGATGTCCGCATCGTCTCCTGGGCGATGCGCACCTCGTCCTGCCAGTTGGCTGTCCGGGTGTCGACGGCGCGCGCCCGTTCCAGAGCGCCGCGGGCGCGTGTTGGGTCACGATCGCCCAGGGCGCGGGCAAGGTCACGGAGCGTCTCGTTGAACTCATCGAGCACAGAAGCCGCAGCCGCACTCAGGGCTCTGCGGGGATCTGCTGGCGCCAGGGATGAGACCGCGAGAGCGACCAAGCCTCCGATCAGGACCTCGAGAAAACGTTGGCCGGCCAATCCGCTGCCCGGCGGTTGAACGGTCACGACAATCATCGCCGACAGGCCCGCCTGCAGTAGGAACATACGGCCGGCGTCGAGCAGCACGGCAACGGACATCGCGGCGAGAGTGACCAGAAACAGCTGCCACCACCCTGTGCCGGTGGCCCTCGCGGCCAGGTCGGCCACTCCGATCCCGAGCGCGACCCCGAGGATCAACTCGAGTGTGCGGCGCGTACGTTGCGCGTAGCCGCTCGCAAGACAGACGATCGCAGCAAACGGTGCGAACAGGGGCGAGCTGTGAGGAAAGGCCAAGCTCGCGAGCTCCCACGAGACCGATGCGGCGACTGCCGTCTGGAAAAGAAGCCGCATCTGGGACCGAAGCCGTGCGAGCCCGCGGTCGACCTGGAGCGAGACTTCCCAGCGCGGCCTAGCCATCATCCTGCGGGTTACCATTGGCTCAGCGCTGCGGTAGCCCTGAGCGGCCGGCGAGATGCTCGAATTGTGCGAGAGCGCCGGCGCGCTCGATGGCCCGAAGATCCTCCGCCCCAAACACCTCGCCCAGCGCGGGCTGGGGATCGCCCGCGGGCGCATACATGCGGGCCGCGAACGGCCAGTCACTGCCGAACAGGAGGTGGCCCGGGCCGGCAACATCGGCGACGGCGCTCAGAGCCGGGTCCGCCGTCTGTCATGGCGTGTGTACGTCGGGGTCGATCGCGTCGGGCATCGGTCTACAGGCGATCTCGCCGGCCTCGGCGGGATCGAGCCCGAAGCTTCGCAGCACGCCTTCGGCGTGCTCGCAGTCGGCGCGCTTACCCAGTTCGCCGAGCAGGACGGCGTGCATCACCGCGATCAGGGCGCCTCCGCTCGCGCGCAGCGCGAGCCTGGGATCGACGACCTGGAAGCGGCCTGCGGCGATGCCAGCCCGCAGGTCACGCATCGCCGGCCTGCCGAGGACATCGTCCGTCACGCGGTAGGGGACGTCCAGGCGCACGAGCAGCCGTGCCCACTCGGGGTCCTCCCACGCCAGGCGCACGAAGTGACGGTGCGCGACGCTGATCGCCTCGGCTGGGTCGTCTATGCCGGCGCGCCTTGCCTGCATGCGGCGCAGATGCTCGGTGAGCGTCTCATAAAGCAGGGCCGCCAGGAGCTCATCCTTGGTGTCGAAGTAGTTGTAGAAGGAGCCGATGGCGACATCGGCGTCCTCCGCGATCTCGGCGACCGTCGTTGCGTCAAACCCTTGCTCGCCGAAGAGGCGCTGCCCTGCGGCCAGCAGCGCGCTGCGGGTGCGCGCCTTGCGCCGCTCGTTGCGCCCCTGGCGTGACTTGCGCTCGACTTTCCCGGCAGCCATCGGGGCAGTATGCACGTGAGCCATATACTGAGTATATACTCAGTCTTGACTTTTTGTTCATTCATTTGTATGTTCGCCGCCATGACCACTTCGAGCTCCACCTCACACGAGCAGGGCGCCTTCGATGAGGAGGTGCCGGTCCTGATCGTCGGCGGCGGCGGTGCGGGTCTCACGGCCTCGATGCTGCTAGCCGGCCTGGGCGTGAAGACGCTGCTCGTCAGCGCACTGCCAACGACCTCCAGGCTGCCGAAGGCACACGTGCTGAACCTGCGGGCGATGGAGATCCTTCAGGACGTAGGGGTCGCGCAGGAGATCGAGCGAGGTAGTACGCCTGCGGAGGCGATGGCCGCCACCGCCTTCTACGCGGGCATCGCGGGAGGCCACGGCTACGGACGGCGGATCCGGCGCGTCGAGTGCTGGGGCGCAGGCGGCGCCGACGAGAACTGGGCGTCGGCAAGTCCGACGCGGCAGATGAATCTCCCTCAGATCCGCCTGGAGCCGGTGCTTCGCGACCGCGCCGAGGAGCTCTCGCCGGGTCGGATCCGCTTCGGGAATGAGCTGATCGAGCTGAGCCAGGACGAGGGGGGGGCGACGGCCGTGATCCGTGAACGCGAGACGGGACGGGAGTACAGCGTCCGCGCGCAGTACGTGATCGGCGCTGACGGGGGCCGCACCATCCCGGGCCTGGTCGGCATCGACTACGAAGGCCTCGGCGTCCTAGGCCGCGCCGCGACGATCCACGCCACGGCGGATTTCTCTCAGCTGCTCGGCGATGAGGACGTGCTTCTGCGCTGGTGCCTCTCGCCGCAAGCGGGCACCGGAGTGGTAATGGTGCCGATGGGACCCGAGCGCTGGGGCACGCAGTCGGAGGAGTGGGTGATCCACCTCAACTACCAGCCCGACGATCCCCGCGCGGAGTCCGACGAGGCGGTCGAGAGCGACATTCGGGCCGCAATGGGCATCGGCGATCATCCGATGCAGATACACATGATCACGCGCTGGACCCTCGAAGGCGTCCTGGCGTCCAGGTTCCGTGCTGGCCGCGTCCTGCTCACGGGCGACGCCGCGCACCGTCACCCGCCGACCGGAGGGCTCGGCCTGACCAGCGCGATCCACGACGTCCACAACCTCTGCTGGAAGCTCGCCGCCGTCATCGCCGGCCACGCTGACGATGACCTATTGGACACGTACGAGGCCGAGCGCCGTCCCGTAGACGCTCGCAACGTCCAGCGCTCTCTGGAAAACGCGGTCAACCACCTGCAGATCACGATGGCGCTCGAGCTCAGCCCTGACAGCAGCGAGCAGGAGAACTGGGCACGACTGCAGCGGCTGTGGAGCGGGCGCCCCGAGGACGAGCAGCTGCGACGGGACGTGCTACGCCTGATGCGCTCCTCCTCGATGGAGTTCGATGAGCTCAACGTCGAGTACGGCTACGCCTACGACTCTGCCGCGGTCGTCGACGACGGTAGGGCCGTACCAGAGCCGCTCGACGACGTGCGCGTCTACGAGCCGGGCACCCGGCCGGGCTCGCCGCTGCCACACGCGTGGATCGACGACGAGGACGGCGAGCGCCGGCCGATCAAGGATCTCGTTGCGCCGGGTCGATTCCTGCTGATCGCCGGCGAGGAGGGCCACGCGTGGTGCGAGGCCGCCCGCGAGCTCGCCGACGCCCACGGGCTCCCGATTGACACCGTCCGCATCGGCCACATTGACGGCGAGCTGTTCGACCCGCGCTGCACGTGGCTGCGGCGTCGAGAGATCGGCCCCGAGGGCGCGATCCTCGTGCGCCCGGACCGCTTCGTGGCGTGGCGCAACGTCGGAGCGTCCGAGGACCCGGCGGAGCAGCTCGCCGGAGCGCTAACGCAGATCCTGGCGCGTCCCCTCACGGTCCATGACGCGGCTGCAGCGAACTGACCCAGCCAGCTATCGGAGGCGAACGGATGACCGACACCGCAGTGATCCAACCGAAGTTCCACCACGTCAACCTGAAGACGACACGCCTGCACGAGATGATCGACTGGTACCGGACGCTGCTCGGCGTGGATGTACAGTTCCAGGCCGATGACGGTGCGTGGCTGACCAACGACGCCGCCAACCATCGGATCGCGCTGCTGGCATTCCCCGGCTTCGTGGATGACCCGGAGAAGGAC
Source organism: uncultured Solirubrobacteraceae bacterium (assembly GCA_963813685.1). GTDB lineage: Bacteria > Actinomycetota > Thermoleophilia > Solirubrobacterales > Solirubrobacteraceae > Palsa-744. The sequence goes on along the minus strand of CAWEZQ010000006.1, from coordinate 92,249 downwards.
ACGCGCACCGGGATGCATCACAGCGCCTTCGAGTACGACAGCTTCGAGGATCTGAACGCGAGCTACCTGCGTCTGCGCGAGGCCGGGATCACACCCGACATCTGCCTCGACCACGGGATGACGTTCTCCTACTACTACAAGGACCCCGACGGCAACTACGTCGAGCTGCAGTGCGACATCTTCGGCGATTGGGCGAAGTCGAGCGAGTGGATGCGCGAGAGCGAGGAGTTCCACTCAAACCCGATGGGCACCTTCGTCGACCCCGCGCTCGTGGCAGAGGCCGCCACCGAGGGCACGACGCTTGCCGAGATCCATGAGCGGGCGAAGGCGAAAGAGTTCTCGCCCGTGGAGGCCCCCGTCGAGATCCCCTACGCGGAGTAACCCGATGCGCCTGCTCACATTCGACGACGGCAAGGGCCCGCAGGCCGGCGTCCTCGTCGGTGAGGACGCCGTACCCGTCTCGGCGCTCGACGCACCGGCAAGCTCTGTAAAGGGTCTGCTCGGGGCGCTGGACGCAAACGCGCTCGCCGACCTCGGCGAGCGCGCAAAGAGCGCACAGCAGCGGATCGCGCTCTCGAGCGTCCGCCTCCTCGCACCGGTGCCGGACCCCGAGAAGATCATCTGCCTCGGCCTGAACTACTCAGACCACGCCGAGGAGTCCGGGCAGGAGATACCGACGGCGCCGCTATGGTTCGGCAAGTTCTCGAACTCCCTGATCGGGAGCGGCCAGGACATCGTGCTGCCGGCTGCTCACCCCGACTACGTGGACTACGAGGCCGAGCTCGCCATCGTCATCGGACGCGCCGCCCACCGCGTCGAGGAGTCCGATGCGCTCTCCTACGTCGCAGGCGCGATGCCGTTCAACGACGTGAGCGCACGCGACCTGCAGCTGCAGAACACGCTGTGGACGAGCGGCAAGGCAGTCGACACGTTCGCGCCGTGTGGTCCCGCGCTCGTGACACTCGACGAGGCGGGCGACCTCGGCTCGCTCGGCCTGCGCACGAGGATCAACGGCAAGGTCGTGCAGAAGGGCAACACGTCGAACCTCATCTTCTCCGTCGCCAGCGCGGTGGCCTGGCTCTCGCGGACGATCACCCTGGCTCCGGGCGACATCATCGCCACCGGCACCCCGGCCGGCGTCGGGGGCCCGCAGGGCATCTTCCTCCGCGACGGCGACACCGTCGAAGTCGAGGTCGACGGGCTCGGAGTCCTCACCAACCCGGTCCGCGCCGAATAGGCGCTCACGCGGAATCCCCGCTCAAGCACCGCCACCGACAATCCGGGAGCAGCACACGTGAACACGGTCATCTGGATCGCGCAGGCCATCCTGGCGGCCGTATTCCTCGCCGCGGGCCTCATGAAGCTCACCCAGCCACGGGAGGCGCTGCAGGAGAAAACCCCGTACGTGGAAGACTTCACGGACGGGCAGGTCAAGGCCATCGGCACTGTCGAGGTGCTCGGGGCGATCGGGGTCGTCCTGCCCGCCGCGCTGAAGGTCGCCCCGATCCTCACCCCGATCGCCGCCTGCGGTCTCGCCCTGATCATGGTCTTCGCGGCGGCCACGCTCATACGTCGCGGCGAATGGTCACATGTTCCCCTCAACGTCGTCATCTTCGCCCTGGCCGTGTTCGTTGCAATCGAGCGGTTCGGCCCCCACTCGCTGTAGGCCGCCTCGCCCGTAGGCAGCCCGGCCACCTCGCTAGGACGAGCCCTCCCGTGTGCGATAGCGACAGGCGAGCGAGAGTGCTCCATCCACGTGCGCTGGGCGAGCGAGATGCCCGGCTCCGGGACGTTCCGGCTCATTCGCGACCTCGACGAGCCGAATCACTACATGAGCTTCGCCCCCTGGGAGAGCTTTGAGACGCAGCAGGCGTGGAAGCAGCTCCCCGAGTTCCGCGAACGGATTGGGCGCGTGCGCGCGCACTGCGAGGACTTCCAGCCGACCACGCACGAGCTAGTCACCGAAGTGGGATAGACGAAAGCGTCGGGAGCCACTCCCGCCCAAATGCCGGCCGTCTGGAGCCCTGCCAGCCCTGGGCGTTGGTGCCCTTTTTGCTCCAATTCCCCGACCTGTGGATTCCTCTCTCTTAGGGGCCGTTGGCGTCGGCGACCGCGGCGCGCAACAGCGAAGTCGCCAGACCACACCTAGGCTCAACGCATGCTCGCCGGAACTCGCCTATGGTGGCTTGCTCGCTGTTCCAGACAACTAGATGGGGGGCCTCAGCTATGGGGGCACAGGAGAACAAGCAGACGGCGCAGGACGCCTACGCCGCATTCAGCAAGGGCGATGCAGAGGGCGCGATGCGCAACATCGATGACTCGATCAAGTGGACGGTGCGCGGTGAGAATGCGCTCACCGGGACCTACACCGGCAAGCAGGCGGTCGGCGAGCTGTGGGGCAAGTTCATGAGCGTGGACTTCCGCACCGAGCCGCACGACTTCGTCGCAGACGGCGACAAGGTCGTGGTCCTCACGACGGTCCATCTCGACGGCGATACAACCGAGGGCGCCGATGTCCTCACCTACAGAGATGGAAGGCTGGTTGCTTTCGACACGCTCGGAGACGCGCGTGTGGCCGACCGCGTGTTCGCCAAGTAGCACGCCTGAAGCTCGGGAGCAGGACTCAGCAACACTCGACTACGCGCGCGCCTGCCCAACCCAACAAGTCGGGCTCGCGCGCGTCAGTCTGGCTGCCAAGACCCCGTCAACTTGTGGAGGTGGGCCGGGCGATCCCGCCGCCAGGCCTTACCAGCCCTGGGCGTTGGTGCCCTCTTTGTTCCAATTCCCGGAGCTGCGGATACCGCGCTGAGGCCGCTCAGTCAGGCACGTCGGCCGCGTCGGCCTCTGGTAGGAGGCCGAGGTCGGCGAACGCGAGGTCGCGGTGCCAGTAGATGACGGTCGTTCATTGCCGCATTGTCCCGGTGCGCGGGAGCTGCTCTGGATCAGCCCGCCATTCCAAAGTTCGGCGTAACGTTGCTCGACGTGGGAGAGCGCGCATCGAAGGTCGCTCACAAGGAATCCGGCGAGGGTCCGATTGACGCGCGGCTACCGGGGGCGACCCGACGTGTTCTCGCGGTGTTCGAGCCTGGCCGCTCGGGCGAAGCGACGCTCCGCGAGGCCGCTGAACTGGCCGAAGCAGGCTACGAGCTGTCGGTCGTGACGCTGGCACCGCAGGCACGTCCTTCCCGTTGCTGCGGGAAGGGCGGAACCGGTCCATACAACATCGCGGTGCGCGACGAGGCTGAGACCGAGTTGTGTCAAGCGCGGGACATCCTCGGAGTCACCGCTGGGCGCGCCAGCTTCACGGTGCTCGTCGGTTGTCCCAGCCCACCGCTCACAGCGTGGGCGCAGGAGCATGCTTTTGACCTGATTCTCCTTCCGTCTCATCGATTCACGCGCGGCGGCAATCGTGATGCGAGAGCCATGCGACGGTCCACCTCAGCCGAGATTCGTCTCGTCTCGTAACCCCGGGCGAAGCGGCCTCGGCTGGCCGTCGCGCGGGACGCTCGGACATCCGTCCATTGCACTAGTGAGCGGTCTGTGCCCTGATCCTCGCTTTGCCACTTGGCACGCGTGAGTCCTGAGCGCCAGGCGCACCGAGGTTCCCAGAGGCACTCCATGCGTGGCGAAGCGCTAGCGCCGGGTCGGCGGCCCGCGCCGTTGGACGCGAGCCGCCACGCGACCTGGTGGCTGTCAGCTGTAGGTGTACTTGTCGCCGGTTACGACTGGGCTGTTGAGTTTGTTGACGGTCGCTATCACGTCAACGGTGCCGGCCGTGTGGGCCGGGGAGAGCATCGTGCATTCGGTGGTCGATGTGCAGTTGACCGAGGTGGCTTTCGCGGTCCCGAACTTGAACGTGGCTTTGCCGACCAGGAAGTTCAGGCCTCTGACCGTCACGCTGGCTCCGCCTGCCACCGTGCCGGTGATCGGGGTGACGCTGCTGACCGTCGGCGGCGGCGTGAACGTGAACCTGTCCGCGCTCACGGCGACGCTCTGGCCGACCGCGTTGGTGAGCGTGATGTCCACGACCCCCGGGGATGACGCGGGCGACACCGCTTTCAGCGACGTGGCGGAGGTGACCGTGACGGACCTCGCCGGCGTTGCCCCGAACTTCACGGCCGTCACTTCCGGCGCCTTGAAGTTCAGACCCGTGATCGTCACCGACGTGCCGCCCGTTTCCGGCCCCGTCACGGTCGAGAGCTTGCTCACCACCGGCGGGAGCGCCCTGCGCTGCACGCAGCCTTCCGTTTCGTTGCTGTACAGCTGCTGGAGGTAGTAGTCGCGGCCGTCGATCACCTGGTTGTACAGAGCACCGTTAGGCGCAGTGCCAAGAGGCGCACCCCACTTCATTTTTTCCTGGAACGCCTGGTTCCCATACGACCAGACTCCGTCCTCACAGATGTCCGCGACCGCCTCCGGGCCCGCAGGATTGCCGCGCTGCGATCCGTCGCTCATTTCCTGCTGCCCCCCTGGCGATCCCGGCGCCGGCCCTTTGACCCGCCGGTCAACGCCCAGAGCGCGCCCGCAGACCCGCAACGCGCGGAAGGGGCAACCGATGCGGGGCTTGTTCAGGCGGTCGGCGCATGTGGGCGGCCTGTGCGGATCGCGCGTTGACGCGTTGTGGTTCTGGCCCGGCAGCTCCAGCTACAGACCTCCTTTCCACCACCACCGGCGCGTCCGCGCCGAGCCCGAGAGTCGCGCAACGCGCGGACACCAGCGACGAGGCCTGCGAGCCCCTGCTGGCGACGATGTCGCGGCACGCTCGAAATCCCGCACCGGCGAGGAGCGGGTACCGAGTCCGTCATTTGCGCCACATCAGCATCGCGCATCCTGACGCTCGGGGGATACTGCAGTCGTGATCTCGGCACTGATCCTCGCGGGCGCTCCCGGTGCCGGCAAGTCGTCCGTACTTGAGGAGCTGGCGACGCTGCATGACATCGAAGACGTCGAGCACGGGGCGATAGAGGCCGAGTCTCTGTCCCTCGGGCGGCCCCTGCTGCCCGCAAGCAGCTGGGTTGCCCAGCTTGACGCGGTCCTCACGCTTCAGCGTGAGGCGGGTCGGCGAAGGTTCTTGATCTCGGCCACGTGCGCGACCGCAGAGGAACTCGCCGCCGTCAGAGACGCGACCGCGGCCGAGTTGCTTCTCGTCGTGTGTCTGCGGGCGTCCCCCGAGACGGTCGCCGCTCGTATCGACGCCCGCGAGCCGGACCGCTGGCCCGGCAAGGCACCTCTCATCGCACGCGCCCGACGTTTCGCGGTCTCGACTCCCCGCCTAGCGGGTATCGATCTCGTCATCGACACCGAGCAGCGGGTCGCCGAGGAGGTAGCAGCGGAGATCCTCGGCGTGATGAGGCGTCGGGGGATGCTCGGATCCCGCTAACAGCGCTGCCGACGCCCGTGCGGGTGGGCCGTGCCGTTCAGATAATGACCCCTCCCAGCCGTTGTAGCTCCCTGCTTTGGTGCTGCGGCGTGCATCGCGGTGGCATCTCCCTCGCGCGGAAAGGAGGCGCGCCCCGCGTAGCCAGCGAGGCGCCTGAGTTGGACGAGATCCGGCAGCGCCATCCGGCCGCTCGTCGGCTCCTCCTTCACGTACGCAGGACGCTCGCAGCGGTGTGCGGACAATCCGGCCCGATCGGCTCTACGATGCCGTTTGCGCGCCTGATTTCGCACCTGTCTAACCCACCGTCCCGATAAAGAGCTTGAATAGCTGATATTTACTGGCTATTCTAGCTTGCATGGTGGTTGCAACGATCACGGAAGCGAAGAACCGGCTCAGCGCACTGATCGATCGGGTGCGCAGCGGCGAGTCGGTGCTGATCGTTGACCGAGGAACTCCCGTCGCACGGCTGGAGTCCGCCGTCAGTGGCGCCCCCGACGCCGAGGGAAAGATCGCGCGCCTCGAACGGACCGGTAGCGTCCGGGCCGCGCGCAAGCCACCGGCAATCGACCTGCTGTCGGAGGAGGCTCCGAGCCTGCGGCCGGGCGCGAGCGCCGTGGCGGCGATCCTCGAGGAGAGGCGCGAAGGCCGTTGAGGTACTGGGACAGCTCGGCGATCATCCCGCTAACCGTCACCGAGGCGAGCACAGACACGATGCGGGCGATCGCCGGGGAGGACCCGGTGATGTGTGTCTGGTGGGCGACGGAGCTTGAGTGCGTGTCCGCACTTTGCAGGCTGGAACGTGACGGAGCGTTGACGGACATGGCGACCACGGTTGCGATTGAGCGTTTGGACGCGCTGGCCGATAGCTGGAATGAGGTTCAGCCGGTCGTGGCGGTGCGAGTCGCCGCTCGCCGCCTTCTCCGCGTGCATACCCTACGTGCGGCTGATGCACTTCAGCTGGCCGCGGCCGTCGTCGCCTCCGAGGGTCAGCCGGCGTCACTGGACGTCGTCACTCTCGATCAGCGGCTCGCGACCGCCGCGCAACGTGAGGGTTTCACCGTGGAGGCCATCGATCGCGCTTCATGAGGTGTCGCTGAAGATGACGCATTCCCAGGTCCTGGTGAGCGGATCGGGGCTTAGGAAGCGGGATTGAAATGCACGCCGTGTTTCGGCCGCTCGTGCGCCGTGGTACGCTCGCAGCGACTATTGGGGGCTAACCGGTCCGGAGACCCGGGCCACAAGAGGGTGGGGGGCATATCGTGAGGCTTCAAGCCTGTCTCATGCGGCTGGGCGTTCTGTTGGTGCTGGTGGCTGTGGGGGCTCTTGGGGTCAGCGCGAGCGCCTATGCGGAAACCGAGAAATTCCTCGCCAGCGAAGGCGCTGAACGCTCGTTTGAAGTGCCGGCAGGCGTCAGCACGATCCAGGTCGTTTCCGTCGGCGGCAACGGGGGCGCAGGCGCTAGCGCGTGCTTTGGAGCCGTTGGAGGCCAGGGCGCGGCATTGACCGCGACGCTCGATGTAGCCGGCGGCGAAACACTGCACGTCCGCTTCGGCGGAGGCGGAAAGGGTGGCGGCGAAGGCGAATACGAATGCCACGGCGGGCACGGTGGCAGCGCATCCGAGCTGCTGAACGGGGAGACGCCGCTGCTCGTGGCAGGCGGCGGGGGCGGCGGCAGCAGCGGAACACCGGCCAATGTCGTGGTCTGCAAAGAAGGCCCCTGCGAACCCGGCCTGGGAGCCGCGGGTGGCGCGGGTGGGAGCGCCCAGGCTGGAACACCGTCTGGGGCTGGAGTACTGGCTGGCCTCGACGGCGCCAACGGCGCCCCCGCCAGCGAAGAGGTCTGTGAATTCGACATAGAAACAGGAGTGACCTGTGAATCCCACCTCCGTGAACTGGGCGGAGCTGGTGGCGGAGGCGGCGACTCGTCACCGGGGAGCGCAGGCACGGGAGGATGTACGCCAGGGTCCCCCGGCGTCTTCGCGCACGAAGGCTCGCCCGGCGCCGGCGGAATGGGCGGACACGGGGGAGAATGCAGTGGTGGCGGTGGTGGCGGCGGCGGCTATGCCGGCGCCGGTGGTGGTGCCGGCGGCGGCTATGCCAGATGCTGCGGCAGCCTGCTCATTGGTGGCGGTGGCGGTGGTGCCGGGTCGAGCTACATCGACCCCGAAAGAGGCGTCGGCAGCGTCGCCGTCAACACGACGGAACCGCAGGAGGTCGTGATGACCTACACGGTCCTCAGCGAGTGCCAACCGGGCTACTTCTCCGCGACCGGGCGCGAACCATGCACCGCCGCGCCTCCCGGAAAGTATGTCGCCGGACCCGCCGCCGAAGCGGCCGAACCGTGCCAGCTCGGCACCTACCAGCCGCTCTCAGGGCAGGCTGCGTGCGAACAGGCGAGCCCCGGGCACTACGTCGATCTGCCCGGCCAGGCAGCCCAGGCACCGTGTCCTCTGGGCTCCTACCAGCCCGGCGAAGGCGCCACGGGCTGCCTCGATGCCGGGGTCGGCTACTTCGTGGCCAGCGAAGGATCGCCCTCGGAGACGCAGTGCCCGGCGGGTACGACGACGGCGAGCATCGGCGCGACCTCCGAGTCGGACTGCACGCCCGTCGCGAAGGCCACGTGCACCACCAACAGCGGCACGATCACGCTCTCGCCGGGGCTGACAAGCACGGCGGTCTATCAGAGCATGAAGATCAAAGGCACGCTGAAGGGCTGCACCGGCGAGCCGTTCACCGAAGCGAAATACACCGCAACGTTGACAACCACCGGCAAGGCGACCTGCTCCGCGCTCAGCGGGCCGGGCGCTGCGACGTTCGGCTCGGTGAAATACGTGTGGACACCGAAAGCGAAAGCCACGACCGGCACGTTGAGCATGCCGCTGAGCGAAACGGCGGGCGTCGCGCTCTCAAGTGAATTGGAAAGCGGACCCTACTCGCCGCTGACGCTCTCGGGGACGGCCTCTGAGAGCTACACCAACGCAGCCATGTGCGGTGTACCGCAAGGCAGAAGAGGGGTCATCAAAGCGGTCAAGCAAGGCACGTTCAGCGGATCGGCGGTCAGCTTCGAATAGACCACGGATAGAGAGCCGGGGAGGTGGCCAGTGCACCGGCATGGGCCACACTCGCCACGCTCATGCTGCCGGACCTTGAGCAGACAAGACGCTGCAGGGAGCCCTCGCTCCGGCGCCGCGTCAGCGCGTGAACGGAAAGAGCAGGTCGAAACCGTACACGCTCGCCCGGGGCCCGAAATGCTCGACGTAGAACTCGGTCCAGACGGTGCGGCCGAGGTAGCGTTCGGTGATGCGATAGACACGCTCGCCGTCTTCGATCCGGGTCGGCTTCAGGCGGCGGCCGTAACGGTGCATGAGACGGACGATCGCGCCGCTCGCGAAGATGTGAATCCCGTCTGCCAGGCGCCACGTGCTGCGCGGCGAGATGATGAACATCCGCACATGCCCCCCCTGTAGGACGATGTCGAACTGGCCGTGCGGGTTCTTCGGCGGGAGGGCCTCGTAGCTCATGCCCAGATTTGGCATCTCGCTCACGGGCGGTCCGACGTGCGCGATCACCTGGGCCCGCGTCATGCCCAGCCTGGCCCCGGCGACACCCCGGCCGACGACGATCACTCCGCCGTAGACGCCCTTTGCGCGGGGAGCCGCGGCAACAGGCGCCGTGGCGAGCAGCGACGCGAGGACGATCGCGACGATGAGGAGCCGCGAAGGCTTGATATGCCGCCTGCCCAGAGACATCGCTCGAGGTTAGGTATCCAGTCCCTGTGCGCCATCCGTCTGCAGCCCGCATGCGCCGGCGGCGGACTACGGAGTCATGGACCCAAGGCTGATCCGCTCTTGCAAGCCAGCCGGGAGCGCCCGAGCAGCGCATGCTGTAGCCGAGCTCGTCTCGATGGGGAGGGCTAGATTGGGCGAGCCATGAATCGCGCGCACGTGTAAGTCGGCGGTCGCTCGTTTCGCTTTCGCGCCTGCACGCCCGCCTGATCGTTCGCTTCACCCGCCGGGACGGGGATTACGCGCGGCCCGCAGATAGGCTTGCGGTGCGGAGGCCGGGCGCGAGGTCCGGGCCACGCTCTAGGAAGGGGGCACGGACATGAGCGAGAGCATCGTTGTGCTCGGCGCGGGCTTCGGCGGCCTCGAACTCGCCACGACGCTCTCGGAAACACTCGGCGAGGACGCGCGCGTCACCCTGATCGACAGGTCCGATGCGTTCGTATTCGGCTTCTCCAAGCTCGACATCATGTTCCGAGGCGCCGCTCCGGATTCGGTGCGCTTGCCCTACCGCGATATCGCCAAGCCGCAGGTGCGCGTGCTGCGCGAGACGATCACGGCGATCGATCCCGAGGCGCGCACGGTGGTCACCGATGCGGGGACGCACGAGGCGGACGTGCTCGTGATCGCGCTCGGCGCCGACCTCGACATGGACTCGACTCCCGGCCTCGCGGAGGCCGGCAACGAGTTCTACTCGGTTCCCGGCGCCGAACGGCTCGCTCAGATCGTCCCGTCGTTCTCTCGCGGCCACGCCGTGATCGGGATCTGCGGTGCTCCCTTCAAGTGCCCGCCGGCTCCCAGCGAGTGCGCGCTCATGCTCGACGACGAGCTCAGGGTGCGAGGGGTGCGGGACGCGTGCGAGATCTCGATCGTGAATCCGCTCGGCACTCCCGTACCGCCCTCGCCCGAGACGTCGGCGGCGTTGGAAGCGGAGTTCGCCGCGCGCGACATCAAACTGCTCGGCGGGCGGCGGGTGGCCGCGCTCGACCGCTCGCGCAGCCTGGCGGTGCTCGACGACGACAGCGAGCTGCCCTTCGATCTCTTCCTCGGCGTCCCGAGGCATCGCGCTCCGGACGTGGTGATCTCCAGCGGCATGACCGAGGACGGCTACATCCCGGTCGACTCCGCCACGCTCGCGACACGCTATCCCGGCGTGTACGCCGTCGGCGACGTCGCCACCGCGGGAGTCCCCAAGGCGGGCGTCTTCGCGGAGGGCGCCGCTCGCGTCGTCGCGCAGGCGATCACCTACCGGCTGGGAGGCGGCGAGCCGCCCGAACGTCATCTCGGACGAGGCACCTGCTACATCGAGTTCGGTCAGGGACGGGTCGGCAGCGTCGACATCGACTTCCTGTCAGGCCCGACCAGAACCGGCACGTTCAACGCGCCTTCGGCGGAGCAGATGGCCCGCAAGGAGCGCTTTGGCTCCAGCCGCCGCGCTCGCTGGTTCGGCGCGGCATCGGTCCGGCACGGCAATGCCTGAGCTCAGCGGCCGCGAGTTGCTCCGCGAGTGGCGGCAGCTCATGGACTCGGTGATCGCGTCGGCGCAGTCCGCAGCGGGAGGTCAAGACCTCCCACGTGACCTGCTCGGGGCCATGAAGCGCCAGCTCGATCTGGTGCAAGAGGTCGTCGAGCGAGAGCGCCGGCTTCAGAAGGAGTTGACCGGTCGCCTCGTCGCACCCGCGGATGCCGTCTTCGACCTGCTCGAGGAAGCCGGGGCGACGCTGCGCCGGCAGTCGGAGGCGTTGGAGGCCGCGGGACGCGCGCTCGAGGAAACCGCTGGCCTCGTGAGGCGCCAGGCCGAACTCTTCGAGCGCACGATCGGCACCCTGCGCCAGCCGGCTGAGCTCGCGAAGGCGGCTACGGGACTGCCCTCGAAAGCGCGGCGGACCGGCAAGCCACGCCGCTGACGCGCGATCGCGCCCGCGAGAACCGCGAACGGCGCCGGGAGGCGCCGCCCGCGATGCAGGTCAACCGGGGATGCCGCCCTCGGTCGCGAGGCCGACGTCGGCGAGCGCGCAGTCGTGGTCGAAGTAGGACACGAGCCGCGTAACCATGCCGCCACGCACGTGGAACACGTTCGCGCTCCCTCGCGTGCCTCCGATCTCGCCGATGTCGAGCCCGCTCGTCTTACCGCGACCCCGCGCCCTGAGCGCCACCAGCACGCGCTCCTCGTCCAGCTCGCGATACTCACGGGCCTCAACGCGATAGTCCTCCCACGCGGCAAGGAACTCGCGCCACGTGCGGCTCATCGCGGCCACGCCGCGAGCCACGTGCGAGCCGGGTTCGTCGGCGATCGCGTACTCGATCAGCGGATGGGCCCAATCGACCGACCTGAAGTCGCCGTGTTCCCAGTCCGCGAGGATCGAGCGCACCAGTTTGAGGTTTTCGGACATCTCCTACTGCTCGACGCCCGCGAACCCGAGACCTTCCCCGTGCGGGGTCGGCACCACGGAGGATTCGATCGCGCCGGCTTCGCCGAAATGTCCAAGGCCGCCCTCCCTGACGAGCAAGGGCTCGCAGGCGCCCGCCCGCCGGCGTGAGGTAGGGTCAGGCGGTGCATCCGTTCAGAGCTGCCGTCGAGGCTGAGGATCTCGACGCCGCCGTCGCCCTGTTCTCGGACGACGTGGTGTTCAGGAGCCCCGTGGTGTTCAAGCCCTACCACGGGCGCGCCGCCGTCGCGGCGCTGCTCGGCGCGGTCTCCCAGGTCTTCGAGGACTTCACCTACACGCGCGAGATCGGCGCGCCCGGAGGCTCCGATCACGCGCTCGTCTTCCAGGCGCGCGTCGGCGACAGGCAGGTCGAGGGCTGCGACTTCCTGCACACCGCCGAGGACGGCGCGATCGACGAGCTCGTGGTGATGGTGCGTCCGCTGTCGGGCGCGCTCGCGCTCGCCGAGGCGATGAAGGCGAAGCTCGAAGAGACGCCCGCCGCCTAGCGGTCGGCCCGCCCGCCTCGAACCAGCTCAGGGGACACTCACCTCGAAGCGGCCCACGGTGGGGAGCGCTTCGCCGCGCGCTCCCGGCGGGCCGAAGTTCGACGCGATCGCCTCGTACAGAGGCCCGGCGCCGCCGCTTTCGCCGCCGACGCTCGAGGACGCCGCGAAGAACACGCGGCCTTCGTAGCGGGTGGCGCAGCCGTTCTCGAGCGCCACCGTGATGCGCACCGCCGATCCCTTCGCGATCGTCTGGTCGGTCGGCTGGCTCACGATCACCGCCGGCGTCGTGCAGCCCTCGACGGGTTGCGGGCGCAGTTCCACCGCGTACGCGCTCGCCGCGCTCGCCGCCGCCACGGGCGCGCTGAAGCTCGCCTCGATCGCGGGGCCCGGACCCGGGTTGGCCGGCGGCGCGCCCGCCGTGAACGTCGATCCCGATGCCCCCTGCACGAGCAGCGGCACCGCCGGCTGCGCGAGCGCCACGTACGACGCCGCCACCGGCGCCGCGAGCTGCGAGGCCGACGGCGCCGCTTCGGCGCTTGCGCCATGCGCGCGGCACTGCGCGCCCTTGCCCGTGAAGGGGATCTCGCAGGTCGAGCCGTCGTCGTAGGTCGCGGTCAGGACCGCGCCGCCGGGCGCGCTGCTTACGTAGCCGAACGGGTTCTCGTATGCGCCCGAGGACATGCTCGCGTCGGCGCCCGGCTGTGCCTGCAGCACGATCAGGTACGCGCCCATCGGGCCGTACGGCTCGACGGTGAAGCTGCCCTGCGGCGTGCCCACCGCCAGGCTCTTCGCGCCCGGGCCCAGCAGCCCCACCGCGACCTGGCGCAGTTCCTTCTGCGGGCAGCGCACGCCCCAGTTCTCCTGCCCCGGCAGGTCGCAGTGCACCTGGTCTTCGCGCGCCACGTTTTCGCCGGCCAAGGGCAGCGCGTTCGCGGGCACGATCACCGGCGGCCCCGGCAGGAACGCGGTGCCGCTCGCGCCCACCGCGGGGCACGCGTCGGTGGCCACCGCATCCGCCGCCAGGAACGGATGGAAGCGCTGGTCGGCGTTGAACGCGTAGCCCGAGCCGAGGCCGCCGAGCCGGCCCTGCACCACCCGCCCCGCCTGCACGCACAGCAGGCCGCGCGTGGTGCGGATCACGCGCATTCCCCACGGCGGTCCGCCTTCGGGATCCGCGACGCGCATCGGCAGCAGCGCGAGGCTCGAGGGGACCGGTTCGCCGAGACCCGTTTCGGGCGTGGCCGGCAGCACGAGGGCGGGCACCACCGGTTCGCCGCTCGAGAGCAGCAGCGCCGCCGCCGCGCCGCTCGCGGCGAGCAGCAGCGCGGCGAGCAGCGCCGGGAGCGCCAGGCGGGCTCGGCGCACACGGCGCATCGCCGGCTCGGTCGCGGGCCGCGCGTCGCGCTCGATGCGCGCGATCAGCTGCGAGAGCGGTGGGGGGGCTCCGTCGACGCGGGGGCGCGCAGCGCGCAGGCGCCGCTCCATCTCAACGCGCGTGGTCATATCGACTCCGTTTCCGTAACGCACGAGCGCTCGTGCTGTGCTCCGCGCGTGGGCTCGCCGCCCGCGGCTTCCAGCTGCGCGCGCACGCGGCGCCGCGCCCGGTGAAGGCGCACCGCGAGCGCGGCCCGCGAGCAGCCGAGCACGTGCGCGGCCTGTGCGGGCGAGAGCTCCTCCCAGTAGGTCAGCAGCAGCGCTTCGCGGTCGGCCGCCGGCAAGCGCCGGAGCGCCTGCGACAGCGCCGCATCCGAGAGCTCGAGCGCGGGCTCGCCGGACTCCTCGGGCGTGGAGTGTGCACGCAGCCTCTCGTGCAGCCTGTGGCGCCTCAGCGCGCCGCGGCGCTGCTCGGAGAGCACGCGCCGCGCCGCGCCGTACAGCCACGGGAGCGGCTCGTCGGGCAGCGACGCCCGCCTGCGCCACGCGATCGCGAACACCTGCGCCACGACCTCCTCGGCCGTCTCGCGGTCACAGCGCCGAGCCGCGTAGCCGTGCACCGCGCCCGCGTGGCGTTCGTAGAGAACAGTGAACGCCTGCAGCTCATCGCCGTCCATGTCTCGTTATGGCCGGTAGGCGCTCGCGGATTACAGCACGAACGGGATCAGCATCTTGGTCCTCATCCTGTAGCTCGGGTAGGTCTTCGGGAACGAGCTCGTGAGGAGCCTTTCCTCGACCCTCGCGCTGTAGGTGAAGTACGCCGCACATACCGCGAACGCCACCAGCCAGTAGAGGTCGGTCGCGAGCGCCGTGCCCAGCAGGGCGAGCAGGATGCCGGTGTAGATCGGGTGGCGCACGAAGCGGTACGGGCCCGAGGTCACGAGCTCCGGCTCCGCCTTCTCGGTCATGGGCATTCCCCAGTTGCGCCCCAGGTTCACCCTGGCCCAGATCGCCACGCCGAGCCCGCACGCGAACACCGCCGTGCCCACTGCCTCGAGCGCCACGTCGTGCACCGTGGAGCTGTCCGTGCTGGCCACGCGGATCGCGATGAACGCGAGGATCAGGATCCGCACGCCCGGCGGGAACAGCCTTTTCCTGCGGGTGCCCTGCTTCGCACCCGTCGCGGCAACCAGCCAGTACAGCCAGAAGGCGAGCCAGGCGAGGAAGATCGCTGTCCTCAGGGCTGCCATATGGCATCAGCGTACGCGCCGCGCTCAGGGCGCGGTGTAGGTGAACCGCCCAGCTCGTCCATGCGCCCCTGCGGCTCTCCTGTGCCGCTCCCGCGGGAGGCCAGCAGCTGCCAACAACAGAGCCCAGCCGCGCTGTCCACCGCCTGCCGGCGGCTCGCGCCCGCGCGGCCGCGAGCCCGCGTTTGAGGGAACTGCCGTTCGGGTAGCAGACGCCGATTGCTGGTTCTCCGGGGGATCGAGCACTGCGCGCCGAGGGGTCCGTGCCACCGGGGCGCTCACAAGAACCGATATCGCCCAGGAGGGACTTTGTTCACACGTCTGAAGGTCGCAGGCCCCACAGCGCTCGCGGTGATCGCCGCGGGCGCGCTCGCGCAGTGCAGCAGCGCGCTCGCGCTCGGCGGCGCCGCGCCGCTCCTCACGAGCGGCTCAACCGTCCTCGGCTCGGCGTCGGGAGACGTCTCGGCCGTGCTCACGCTGACCCCGCGCAACGCCGCGGCGCTTCGCGCACTCGACGAGCATCCCGGCTCCAAGCCGCTCAGCGCCGCTCAGTTCAAGCGCACCTACGCGCCCGCGTCGAGCGCCGTCGCGGCCGTCAAGCGGTGGGCCGCCGCGAGCCGCCTGAGCGTCGTCTCGGTCTCCGCCGACCGCCTGCTCGTGACGGTCACGGGCTCGGCCTCCGCGCTCGGCTCCGCTCTCCACGTGGGCTTCGAGCGGCTGCGCGCGGCGGACGGCAGCGAATACACCTCCACGTCCGGGACCGCCACGCTGCCCGCGTCGATCTCATCCGACGTGAGCGCGATCACCGGGCTGTCGAGCCTCGAGCGCGTGCGCGCCGAACTCGCGCGGCCGTCCGCCACCGAAGCGCCCTCCGGGGTCGACTACCCCACGAGCTATGACCCGCAGGAGCTGTGGTCTCTGTATCACGCGCCCGCGAGCGCCACGGGCGCGGGCCAGGAGGTGTCGGTGATCACCGCCGGCGACATCGCGGGCGTCGAACAGGACCTGCGCACCTTCGAGCGCAAATTCTCTCTCCCCGAAGTCGCGTGGAACCAGGTGCAGGTCGGTTCGCCGGGCACCGAAACCGAAGGCGACGACGAGTGGGACCTCGACACGCAGTACTCGACCGGATTCGCGCCCGGCGCGGGCACGCTCAACGTGTACGTGGGCAGCTCGATGGAAGACAGCTCGATCATCGAAACCGTCGACCGCTGGGTGACCGAAGGCAGGAGCGCGCAGGCGAGCTTCTCCGCGGGTGAGTGCGAGCTGCTCGCCGACGCCGCGGGCTTCACCGAATCGCTCGACACCGTGCTCTCCGAGGCCGCCGCCGAGGGGCGCACGCTGTTCGCCTCCTCCGGCGACACCGGGTCGCAGTGCCCCGTGCTCGTCGGCGAGAACGGCGTGCCGCTCGGCGCGCCCGGCGTCAACTACCCCGCATCGAGCCCGTTCGCGATCGGCGTCGGCGGCACCACCGTGCTGTCGCCCGAAACGGAAATCGGCTGGTACGCGGGCGGCGGCGGCACGAGCCTGATCGAGAGCGCGCCCGCGTGGCAGGCGAAAGCCGGCGGGAGCTTCCTCGGCGTAGAGCGCGGCGTGCCCGACGTGTCGATCGACGCCGACCCCAACAGCGGGGCGGACGTGGTCATCGGGGGCAGCGAAGAGGTGATCGGCGGTACCAGCCTCGGCGCTCCCTCCTGGCAGGGCATCTGGGCGCGCGTCGAGGGCGCGCAGAAAGGCAAACTCGCGTTCGCGGGCCCGGTGATCTACGAAACCGAGCCAGAAGGCGCGTTCAACGACATCATCCTCGGCGACAACAGCCTGTACCCGTGCACTCCCGGCTGGGACTACGTCACGGGTCGCGGCACGCCCGACATCGAAACGCTGGTGTCAGGCGCATAGGGACCTCTCCCGGCCGGCCGGCGCGTCGAGTCTCGCGCGCCGGTCAGGCCGGGGCCGCCACGAGCCGGCCAAGCAGCGTGTCGAGCGCCGCGAGCGCCGTGTCGAGCGCCGCCTGCTGATCGTCCGCCGACGCGATGAACAGCGCCGCCTCGTTCATCGCAGCCAGAAGCATGTATGCGAACAGCTCCTCCTGGCCCGCCGGGATGAGGCCTTCGCGCGCGAGGCGGCGGAAGCTCGCGCGCAGGCCGCCCAGGGTGTGCGTCTCGTCGAGCGCGCGCCAGCGCGTCCAGCCGAGCACCGTCGGCGGGTCCAGCAGGGCGATGCGCTGGATCGCCGGGTCGAGCGCCATGTGCAGCCACTCCCGCGACCCCGCCCGCAGGCGCTCCACGGGCGTCGCGCCCTGCGCCGCCGCGGCGGTGACCTCGTCGATCTCCGCGAACACCTCCTCCGCCACCGCGTCGAACAGCTCCGCCTTGCTCGCGAAGTGGTGGTACAGCGCCCCGCGCGCCACGCCCGCGTCCCTGAGCACCGCCTCGATCGGCGTGCCGTCGTAGCCGCGCTCGCCGAACAGCCTGCGCGCGCTCGCCAGCAGGCGCTCGCGCGTAGCCTCGCCCCTCGCTCTGCGGCCGTCCGCGTCAGCCATCGTCACCAGATTGTAAACCGACTGACGGTCTGATACCTTGGCGCCCGGCCGTTGGAGGCCGGAACAATGTCGCCGCAACGCGCGGCGACGCCGCTGCCGAGGGAGGTGCTCCTGTGAAGGTGACGATGCTCAACGCCGGATGGATCAGCTCGCCCGCGGCGGTGTGGCGCCAGGGCGAGGATCCCGAGCTCGCGATCCGCTTCCCGGTGCCGGCGTACGTGATCGACACCGGCGAGGAGCGCATCCTGATCGACACGGGGCTGCACCCGGAGGCGGTGCGCGACACCGAGGCCCACTACGGGAGGCCGCTGTTCGAGCTCGAGCAGGAGCTGGCGCTCGCCGAGCAGGTCGATCCGGGCACGATCACGCGGATCGTGCTCACGCACCTGCACTTCGACCACGCGGGTGGCCTCGGCACGCTGCCCGCGTCGATCCCCGTGACGGTGCAGCGGCGCGAGTGGGAGGCGGGACACCAAGAGGCGGCGGTGCGCAGGAACTTCTTCCAGCCACGCGACTACGCGGGCGGCGAGCGCGAGGTGGTGCTCGTGGACGGCGACCACGACCTGCTCGGCGACGGGTCGGTGGAGCTGCTGCTCACTCCGGGCCACACCCCCGGGCACCAGTCGGTGCGCCTCGGCGGCACGCTCGTGATCGGCGCGGACGTGGCGCACTTCCAGAGCACGCTCGAGGACCGCCGCTTCCCGAGCTTCGCGGACGACTTCGGCGCGCAGGCGCGCTCCGCCGAGCGCCTGTGCGGGCTGCGCGACCAGGGCGCGCGCGTGCTCCCGGGCCACGACCCCGACGTGCTCCGCCCCGGCCCCGTCGCGCTCTGAGCGCGCCCGCCGCGCGGGCCCGAGCGGGGGCCGGCGCCCACGACGGTGCCGCCCGGCCGCGCCGAATGGCGCCGCGCGTGCGGGTCGCGGGGCGCCGCAAGGCGCCCACTTCACATAATCCGCCCGCGCGCCACCCGTCCGCACGAAGCGCGTCGCGGTTCAGGTAACGGGCGCGCGCTGCCGAAGCCTTCCTGGAACTCACGCGGAAGGAGCCGAACGGCCATGGCAGCACCCACGATGGAGAAGTGCAGACTCGTCACGCGCAGCGACTTCGACGGGCTCGTGTGCGCGGCGCTCTTGAAAGAGCTCGGGATCCTCGACGGGATCAAGTTCGTGCACCCCAAGGACGTGCAGGACGGGCTCGTGGAATTGAGCGACCGCGACGTCACCACCAACCTGCCCTACGCGCCCGGCGTGCGGCTCGCGTTCGACCACCACGAGAGTGAGACGCTGCGGCTGCCCGACGCGGCGGAGAACCACATCATCGACCCGCACGCGCTTTCGGCCGCGCGCGTGGTGTACGGCTACTTCGGCGGCGCGCAGCGCTTCCCGCGCGTGAGCGAGGAGCTGATGGACGCGGTCGACAAGGCCGACAGCGCAAGCTTCTCGCTCGATGAGATCCGCTCGCCGTCGGGCTGGATCCTGCTGAGCTTCCTGATGGACCCGCGCACCGGCCTCGGGCGCTTCCGCGACTTCCGCATCTCCAACTACCAGCTGATGATGGAGCTGATCGACGCGTGCCTCGAGCTGTCCATCGACGAAGTGCTGCAGCTGGCGGACGTGCGCGAACGCGTGGAGCTCTACCGGGAGCACGCGTCCCGCGCCCGCGAGCAGCTGCTCGCCCGCTCGAGCGTGCACCGCAACGCGGTCGTGCTCGACCTGCGCGAGGACGAGGTGATCCATCCCACCAACCGCTTCATGATCTACGCGCTGCACCCCGCCTGCAACATCTCGATCCACGTGCTGTGGGGGCTTCAGCAGCAGAACACCGTGCTCGCCATGGGCAAGTCGATCGTGAACCGCTCCAGCAACACCGACGTGGGCGCCCTGATGCTCGCCTACGGCGGCGGCGGGCACGAGGCCGCCGGCACCTGCCAGGTGCCCAACGAGGACGCCGAGCGCGTGCTCGGCGAGCTGCTCGCGCGCATCAACGCCGACGGATAGCCGGGTACGCTCCCGCGCATGGCGAGCGACCGCCCCGCGCGCGCGGCCACCCGAGCGGACCTCGACGGCGTCACGCGCACGCTGTGGCTCGCGTTCCGCGATGACCCGCTGTGGCGCTGGGCGTTCCCGCGCGCCGAGCAGCTCGAGCCGTTCTGGCGCTTCTTGGTCGCGAGCGCGCTGCGCCACGGGTGGGTGTGGAGCGCCGGCGGCCACGCCGCCGTCTCCGTGTGGATCCCGCCCGGCGAGAGCGAGCTCTCGCCCGAGGAGGAGGAGCGCGTCGAGGGGCTGCTCGCCGAGCTGCTCGGAGAGCGCGCGGGCGCGGTGATGGAGCTGCTCGAGCGCTTCGAGGAGGCGCACCCGCGCGAGCGCCCCCACTACTACCTGAGCCTGCTCGGCACGCATCCCGAGCAGCGCGGGCGCGGCCTCGGGATGAGCCTGCTCGCGGCGAACCTCGAGCTGATCGACGAGCAGGGCATGCCCGCGTACCTCGAGTCGAGCAACCCCGTCAACGATCGCCGCTACGAAGCGCTCGGGTTCGAGCGCGTGGGCGCGTTCTGCACGCCCGACGGCGCCGTCACCGCCAGCACCATGTGGCGCGAGCCGCGCGGTCGCGCGGGCGCCGCGTAGGGCGCGCGCACGGCCCGGCCGTCGTGGCCGGGCCGCACCATGCGTCGCGGGTTCTCTGCGCGGGCCCTACGCGCGGGTGGGCGTGCGCTGCGCGCGGCGCCGCCCGCCGGTGGCGGCCGCGCCCGCGCCCACCAGCAGCAGCGCGCCCGCCGCGCCGATCGCCGCGTCGCCCCATTCGAAGCCCGAGCCCGTGGCGGGCGCGGAGGCGTGCACCACTTCCACCGCCACCGGGTCCGATGCGCCCACCGGCGGGTTTCCCGCGACGCGCGCGGACGCCGCCGCGGGGGTGAGGGCGGCCGCCGCGAGCGCCGCGGATACTGCGATTGTCGGCTTGATGCTGATCATCTCTGCTTCCTCCAGTGCTCTCGTTTGTTCGGCGTTGTTCGCTCGTTCGATCTCGCGTCCGGCGTGCTGTGAAGCGGGAGCCCCTACACGTAGAAGTACGGGTCCAGCACGCGCACCTCGGTGATGCTGTCCACCGGCAGCCCGCTGCGCGAGGCGGCCGAGCGGATCGCCTCCGGCGTGGGCCCGTCGTACACGCAGAAGGTCCTGTGCTTGTCGTCGCTCACGTAGGAATGCACCCACGTCACGCCCTCGTCCGCGTTGCGCTCCACGACCGCCTCGACCACCGCCGCGCCGCCGTTGGCGATCGGGATCTCGAGACCGTCCGGGAAGGTGCGCTCCACCATGTATCTGGGCATCCGTTGCTCCTTTCTGACCGCTTGACCGTGGTCTTCAAGCTAAGCGCCGCGCGCGCCCGCGCCATCGGCGGGACCACCCATGTTTGGCGCCGCGGCCACCTATGTTTGGGCCGGGCGTGCGAGACTGCGATTCGCGCGCGGCGGCCCCGAGGCGGGCCCGCCGGATGGGATGGGCGCCGGGCTCGCCGCGTATTTCCCACCGAACCACTGAGCATTTCTCTAGGCTGCAGCGGGTGGCCGTGAGCGAGACCCCTCCCAACATCCTCTACCTGCACTCGCACGACACCGGGCGCTACGTGCAGCCGTACGGGCACCCGGTGCCCACCCCCAACATCCAGCGACTCGCAGACCAGGGCATCCTGTTCCGCGAGGCGTTCTGCGCCGCGCCCACCTGCTCGGCGTCCCGCGCGTGCCTGCTCACCGGCCAGTACGGCCACAGCAACGGGATGCTCGGCCTCGCGCACCGCGGCTGGTCGCTCAACGACTACAGGCAGCACATCGTGCATCCGCTGCACGAGGCGGGCTATCACTCGGTGCTGATCGGCGAGCAGCACATCGCCAAGCGGCCCGACATCATCGGCTTCGACGAGGTGATCAAGATCGAGACCACGCACGTCTCGAGCGTGGCGCCGAGGGCCAGCGAGGTGCTGCACCGGCCGCTGCCGCAGCCGTTCTTCCTGTCGGTCGGCTTCTTCGAGACCCACCGCGACTGGCTCGAGCCGCCGTCGCTGCGCGACGCGCTCTACTCGCTGCCGCCCGCGAACCTTCCCGACACGCCCGAGACCCGACGCGACATGGCGGCCTACAGGGCGAGCGCGCGCTCGCTCGACCAGGGCGTGGGCACGGTGCTCGAGGCGCTCGACTCGGCGGGCATGGCGGACAACACGCTGATCGTCTTCACCACCGACCACGGCCTCGCGTTCCCGGGCGCGAAGGCCACGCTGTACGACCGCGGCCTCGGCGTGATGCTGATCATGCGCGGCCCGGGGGGGTTCGGCGGCGGGCGCGTGATCGACGCGCTCGTGTCGCATCTCGACGTGTACCCCACGCTGTGCGAGCTCGCGGGGATAGAGCGGCCGGGCTTCCTGCAGGGCGAGTCGCTGCTGGCGCTGGTGCGCGGCGACACGCGGGAGATCAGGGACGTGATCTTCGCGGAGATGACGTGGCACGCGGCGTACGAGCCGCAGCGCGCGGTGCGCAGCAGACGCTTCAAGTACATACGCCGCTTCGCCAAGCGCAGCCTCCCGGTGCTCGCCAACTGCGACGACTCGCCGAGCAAGGACGTGCTGCTCGCGAACGGCTGGGCGGATCGCCCGGTCGCGCACGAGCAGCTGTATGACCTCGTGTTCGACCCCAACGAGGCCACCAACCTCGCGGGCCTCGACGAGCACTCCGCGACGCTCTTCGACATGCGCGACCGGCTGGAGCGCTGGATGCGCGACACCGAGGATCCGCTGTTGCACGGCGACCCGCAGCCCCCGCCGGGAGCCGAGATCAACGATCCCGACCAGATCTCGGCGAGCGAGCCTCTGACGAGGATCGAGGGCGCGTGAGCGGGCCGGGCGAGGCGTTTCAGGGAGACGCGCCGGCGCCCACGCGCTGCTACCTCGTGTGCGCCACGCAGCGAAGCGGCAGCACGCTCCTGTGCGAGACGCTCGAGGCCACCGGCGTCGCCGGCCGCCCGCGCGAGTACTTCGAGGAGCTCAAGGAGACCGGCGTCCCGCGCCGCCCGCGCGAGTACTTCTGGGGTCTGCGCAGCCCCGAGGTGATCCGCCTGCTCCCGGCCGAATCGCAGATCAACCGGGACGCGGAACGGCGGCCCACGTGGAGCCGCGAAGACTACGCCGCGCACCTCGGCGCGGCGCTCCGCGACGGCACCACCGCCAACGGCGTGTTCGCGGCGAAGATGATGTGGAGCTACTTCCCCGACTTCCTCGAGCTGATGCGCGGCATACCGCGCTTCGGCGGGATGGGCGACGGCTCGCTGCTCGGCACCGCGTTCCCCAACCTCGACTACGTGTTCGTGTCGCGCAGCGACAAGGTGCGCCAGGCCGTATCCATGTGGCGCGCGCTGCAGACATGGGTGTGGCGCAAATCGTCGGGCGCCTCCGGGGAGGAGCCGCCGCCGGAGCGCGACGTGGTGTACTCGTTCGACGCGATCGACCACCTGCTCGACCAGCTGCGCCGCCACGAGGACGCGTGGCGCGGGTTCTTCTTCCGCATCGGCCGCCAGCCGCTGCAGCTGTTCTACGAGGAGATCGCCACGGATCCCGACGCGGCGGCGGCACGCGTGCTCGAGGAGCTGCGACTGCCGGGCGAGCCGGTGCCCGCGCCCGCGCAGCGCGCGATGAGCCGCCAGGCCGACGAGATCTCCGACAGCTGGGTGCAGAACTACCTCGAAGACGTCTCGCGGCGCAGATGAGCGGCATCGAGGAGTCGGCGTTCCGCCACGTGATGGGCCACTTCGCGAGCGGCGTCGCGGTGATCACCGCGCGTCGCAGCGAGCGCGACTTCGGCACCACCGCGAGCGCGCTCGCCTCGCTGTCGCTTGCGCCTCCGATGCTGCTCGTGTGCCTCAGCCGCGAAAGCCAGACGCGCGGCGCCGTCGAGGAGACCGGGCACTTCGTGGTCAACGTGCTGAGCGAGGGGCAGGAGGATCTCGCGCGCCGCTTCGCCGAGAAGTCGCCGTCCAAGTTCGAGGGCGCCGAGCTCCTGCGCACCGAGGGCGGCCTCGCGCAGCTGAGCGGCGCGCTCGCGCACCTCGAGTGCCGCGTGGTGGACACCGCGGTGGGGGGCACGCACACGGTGTTCCTCGCCGAGGTGCACGTCGCGCGCGCGCACGCCGGCGCGCCGCTCACGTACTTCCGCGGCCGCTACGGGCGGCTCGCCGACTGATCCTGAGCGCGATCGTCCCCGAGGCTACACTGGCGCGGTGGCGGGCGACGACGACCTCTTCGGGGACGAGCACGTTCGCGTGTACCGCGAGACGGGCGGCGCGCGCGGGCAGCGCTGGCGCGGCGCGGACATACTGCTGCTGACCACGCGCGGGCGCGTGTCGGGCGAGCCGCGCACCACGCCGCTGATCTACCGCTCGGACGACGGGCGTTTCGTGCTCGTCGCCTCGAAGGGCGGCGCGCCGGAGAACCCGGGCTGGTACGAGAACCTGCTGGCGGAGCCGCACGCAGAGATACAGGTGGGCGCCGAGAAGATCCCCGTGACCGCGTCCACCGCGCAGGGCGAGGAGCGCGCGCGGCTGTGGTCGCTGATGACCGAGGTGTGGCCGGCGTACGACGACTACCAGGGCCGCACCGAGCGCGAGATCCCGGTGGTGTCGCTGTCGCGCAGCTGAGCGCCGCCGCGCGCCTTCAGGCGGTCTGCACGATCAGCATGCTGTTGCCGTCGGCGTCGCGCAGCGTGAACATCGGCGGCACGGGGTCGCCCATGCGCGAGACCTCCTCGACGGCGACGCCGGACGCGAGCAGGTCGGCGTGGGTCGCGTCGATGTCGTCGCACGCGAGCGCGATGCGCGTCTCCACGCCGATCGCTTCGCCTTCGCGCGGCGGCACGATCGCGATCGTGGTGACGGCGCCGGGGGGCGCGACTTCGAGCCAGCGCATCTGGGTGCCCATGGGGATGTCGGCGCGCTTCTCGAAGCCGAGCTTCTCGACGTAGAAGTCGAGCGCGCGGTCCTGGTCGCTCACGGGCACGATCACGGTGGTGAGCCGGCTGACGTGGGTGGTGGTGCTGGTCTCGCTCATGCTGTGCTCCTCAGGATCGGGTTTTGCACATATGACGTGGCGGACGCGCGGATCTCATCGGCGCATGCTGCGCTACGGTGCAACCGATGGCGGATTGGGAGGATGTGCGCCGCATCGCGCTGGCGCTGCCGGAGACCTCCGAGGATATCTCGCGCGGGCAGCGCCGCTGGCGGGTGAGGGAGAAGCTGTTCGTGTGGGAGCGCCCGCTGCGCCCGAGGGAAGCGGCGGAGCTCGGCGACGCGGCGCCGGACGGCCCGGTGGTGGGCGCGCGCGTGGAGCACACGGGCGCGAAGGAGGCGCTGCTGGCGGACGATCCGCGCGTGTACTTCACGACTTCGCACTTCGACGGCTACCCCGCGATCCTCGCGCGCCTGGACCGCATCGCGGCGGCTGACCTCGAGGAGCTGGTCGTCGAGGCGTGGCTGGTGCGCGCGCCGAAGCGGCTCGCCGCGGAGTACCTCGAGCGCATGGGCTGAGCTCCGCGGCGCGCGCGGTCTCGCGCGGCGGTGGGGGGGGCGCTCCGCGCTGTCGCGCTCCGCGTGCGGGGCTGCGCGCGGGTGTGCGGTTGGCGCTGGCGCGGGCGCCCCGGCTCGGCTAGGCTCGTGATCTCTGCGAGGTATGGAGATGCCGAGACACACGATCAGAGCGGCCGGGAGGGGACCCGACACCGACATGCGACCTGGCGAGCTGCGGCTCGTCGAGGACTTCGCGTCCGGCTGCTACGTGCTGTCGCTGCGCGGCGAAATCGACATCGCGAACGCGGCGCTGCTGGAGCGCCGCGTGGTCCAGCTGTGCCAGCAGGGGGCTCGCGAGATCGTGCTCGACCTGCGCGGCCTCTCGTTCATCGACGCGCGCGGGCTGTCGGCGACGCTGTTCTGCAAGCGCCGCTGCGAGCACGAGCACGTGGGCTTCTCGGTCGTGTACGGCAGCCGCATGGTGCGGCGCCTGTTCGAGCTCTCGGGGCTCGACGAGGTCGTCTCGATCAACTCGGGCGGCGCCGCCTAGCGCGCGCGCCCCCGGCGCTCGCCGCGCGGGCGCGGGCGGGCTACGATCGGGCAGCGTGGCCATCCCCAGGACAGCGCCGCGCGGCGGGCGTCTCGACCGCGCGCCCTCGAGCGTGCTCGTGCTCGGCGCGATCGCCTCGGTGCAGTTCGGCTCGGCGCTGGCGGCGACGCTGTTCTCGCGCATCGGCCCGGCGGGCACGGTGTTCGAGCGCGCGGCGTTCGGCGCGCTGGTGCTGCTGGCGCTCTCGCGCCCGCGCCTGCGCGGGCGCGATGCGCGCGAGCTGGGCCTGATCGCGGTCTTCGGCCTGGCGCTCGGCGGGATGAACCTCAGCTTCTACGAGGCGCTGCACCGGATCCCGCTGGGCATCGCGGTGGCGATCGAGTTCGTGGGGCCGCTGGGGGTGGCCGTCGCGGGCTCGCGCCGCCGCGTGGATCTCGTGTGGGTGCTCCTCGCGGTGGCGGGCATCGTGGCGCTGACGCGCACGGGCACGCACGGGCTCGACGGGCTCGGGGTCGTGCTGGCGCTCGTGGCGGGCTGCCTGTGGGGCACCTACATCCTCCTCAACGCGCGCGTGGGCCGGGTGTGCGAGGGCGCGACGGGGCTCGCGCTGGCGCTGTTCGTGGCCTCGCTGGCGCTCGCGCCCGCGGGCATCGCGAGCGCCGGCTCGCACCTGCTGCAGGCGCATTCGCTGCTGCTCGGCGCGGCGGTGGGGGTGCTCTCCTCGGCGCTGCCGTACTCGCTCGAGCTCGAGGCGCTGCGGCGCATCTCGACGCGGGTGTTCGGCGTGCTCATGAGCCTCGAGCCGGCGATGGCGGCGTTCGCGGGCCTCGTGGTGCTGGGCCAGCGCCTGGAGGCGCGCGCGCTGCTCGGCATCGCGCTCGTGGTGGCGGCGTCGGTGGGCGCGTCGCGCGGGGGGGCCGCGGAGCCCCCGGTGGCGGTGTAGGGCGGGCTCGCCTACGCGGCGGGCGCGCGCTGCTCGACCAGCGACGCGCGGTCGCCGGCGCGCACGGCTCCCTCGCGCACGACCGCGCAGTGGACGCCCAGCGCGAGCGGCTCGGTGGTGGGAGCGCCCTTGCGGTAGGAGCGCAGCAGGTCGAGCGTGGGCAGATCGACCCGGCCTGTTTCGGGGTCCATGGTGGTCACGATGCAGCGTCCCACGTGACCCTCCACGCGGATGCGTGCCTCTCCGATGTCGAGCTCGCGCCCGATCCACGAGTCCTCCTCGTTGGCGCCGGGCCCCGACAGCTCGATGTTCATGCGAAAGCGGCGCGGGTCCACGCGCGCGAGCTCGGCGACGCGCGCGAGCAGCTCGACGGAGGCGCTCGAGATCATCGTGACGGCGCCCTCGGGGCCGCGGTCGACGGCGGTCGACCCGTCCGCGGGTGCGACCAGCCGCACGGGCCGCCGCGCGTGCGCGGAGAGCGCGGCGGAGAACGGGCCGAGCACGGCGCGCGCGGCGCGCGGCCGCGAGTAGAAATCGGTCTCGAGCTGCGCGCCCAGCTCGACCGGCCCCTCGACCACCTCGCCGGGGAAGCGCAGCTCGAGGCGTCCCGCGTCGCGGTCGTGGCGCGCGCTCACCTCGTGCATCATCCCGAGCTTCTTGCCGTTGATCATGCGTCCGCGCTCGTCGATCAGGAAGAACGTGCGGTCGCCGCGCGCGCCGGTGCGCCCGAGCCAGAGCTCGCCGGCCGAGGCGAGGCGCAGGCTCTTGACGGGCGTGAAGGCGAGTGCGGCCACGCTCAGGTTCTCGCCGCTCATCCGCCCAGTTGTAGCGGGTCGCGCTGCTCTACGATCGCCCCTCGGGGGCGCGCGAGACATGGGCGAGATCGAGACAGCGGACGCGGGCGAAGAGGACCTGCCGGGGATCCTCGCGATCTACAACGACGCGATCGCGAACTCGACGGCGGTCTTCAGCGACCGGCCGGCGACGCTCGACGAGCGCCGCGAGTGGCTCGCGGCGCGGCGCGCGCAGGACTTCCCGGTGCTGGTGGCGCGAGGGCGCGGCGAGGTGCTCGCGTTCGCGACGTACGGCGGCTTTCGCACGTGGCCGGGCTACCACCTCACGGTCGAGCATTCGGTGTACGTCGCGGCGGCGCGCCGCCGCGAGGGCGTCGGCGGGCGACTGCTCCGGGAGCTGATCGAGCGCGCGCGCGGCGCGGGCATGCACGCGATGGTGGCGGGGATCGACGCGGACAACGCGGCGTCGCTTCAGATGCACGCGGCGCTCGGCTTCGAGCGGGTGGGCTACCTGCCGGAGGTGGCGCGCAAGTTCGACCGCTGGCTCGACCTCGTGTTCATGCAGCTGATGCTGTGAGGAACGCCTGGAGCAGCTCGTTGTAGGGCTCGCCGGTCGCGGGGATCGTGTGGCTGCGCCCCGCCACCACCGCGCGCTCGCCGCCGATCAGCCCGGCGACGCGGTCGCACACGGCGTCGAACACACGCGAGTGCGCGCCCGAGATCACCAGCTTCGGGAACGCGGCGGCGCGCAGCTGCGCGAACGGCGGGTCGGCCTCCCACGGCGGGCGTTCGCGCATCAGCAGGCGCACGCCGCCGAGCAGCTCGCCGGCGAGCTGCCCGGGCGTCTCGTGGGTGGAGCCGACGCCGCCGCGGAACGCGCGCAGGAAGTCGAGCGGCTCGAGCGAGGCGGCGCGCGCGTACAGCAGCTCGCCGTTCGCGATGTGGCGGTCCACCTCGGGCAGCCCCGCGGCGACGCGCAGGCAGCCGGGCTCGGAGACGGTGAGCGAGCGCACGGCGGCTGGTCGCAGCGCCGCGGCGTAGAGCGCGATCACGGCTCCGTAGGAGTGGCCCACGAGGTGCGCGCCGTCGCCGAGCAGCTCGGCGATCGCGGGCGCCTCCGCCTCGAAGTCGCCGCGCTCGAGCGGCGGGCTCGCGCCGAAGCCGGGGCGGTTGGGTAGCACGAGCGTGAAGCGCGCGGCGAGCGCGCGCTGGCGGCGCCAGGTTCGCGCGGCGCCGACGACGCTGCCGTGCACCATCACGACCGGCGGCCCGCTGCCGAGCCGCTCGACCTCGAGCTCGCCGGGCGCCGCGGACGCCGTCATCGAGCGGGCTGCGGCTCCGCGCGCCCAGGCACGCCGCGCGGCTGCTTCAG
Source organism: uncultured Solirubrobacteraceae bacterium (assembly GCA_963813685.1). Lineage (GTDB taxonomy): Bacteria > Actinomycetota > Thermoleophilia > Solirubrobacterales > Solirubrobacteraceae > Palsa-744. Next base: position 63,792 of record CAWEZQ010000006.1, on the reverse strand, counting down.
GCGCAGCGCGCGGCGCACGCGTTCGGGCAGATACCAGTTCCAGCTGCCGAGCAGCTTCATCACCGCGGGCACGAGCAGCGCGCGCACGACGGTGGCATCGAGGAAGATCGCCGCGGCGAGCCCCAGCCCGAACTCCTGCAGGCCCGCGAAGCGGCCGGTCATGAAGCCGGAGAACGCCGCGATCATGATCACCGCGGCGGCGGTGATGATCCTGCCGGTGTGCTCGAGCCCGAACGCCACGGCGCGCTCGTTGTCGTGGTGTCGGTCCCACTCCTCGCGCATGCGCGAGAGCAGGAACACCTCGTAGTCCATCGATATCCCGAAGATCGTGGCGAACAGGAAGATCGGGATCCACCCTTCGACCTGCGGCGAGGCGTTGAAGCCGAAGGGGTTGCCGGCTCCGTGCTGGAAGACGAGCACCAGCACGCCGTAGGCGGCGCTCACCGACAGCAGGTTCAGCAGCACCGCCTTCAGCGGGAGCACGACCGAGCGGAAGGCGCGCAGCAGCACGAAGTAGGTGATCACCAGCACCGCGACCACGAGCCACGGGAACGCGCCGTACGCGCTGTGCGTGAAGTCGACGCCGAACGCGGGAGCGCCCGTCAGCAGCACGCGGTCCGAGCGCGGGAAGCGCGCGGCGGGGATGTAGCGGTTGCGGATCGAGTGCACGAGTTCTTCGCGCCTGGAAGCGTGCCCGCGTCGGTGTGGCCGGCGGCGCGGACCTGGATCGTGGACGCGTTCGCGTCGATCAGGTCCGCCTGGCGCGCGACGGCGGGGCTCGTGAGCGCCGGGCGCCGCGATCGTGGACGGCCTCGATGTGCGGGTCCGCGCGCAGCTCGCCCACCAGCCGGCGCTCGGCGGCGACGCGTGGCGGGCGCGTTCGCGCCGCCCGGGCGCGCCGGTGTCGACGACGACCTGGTGGGGCGCGAGCGCGCCGGGGCCGACGGTCGACTTGAGCACGTACAGACCGTCGGTGGCCTGCGTGCCGCGCGGCGGGCCGCCGGTTGTCGCCGCCGGTGAGGTGCAGTTCGGCGGCGGGGATCGCGAGCGCGATCAGCACGCCGGCGGCGCACACGAGGTAGGCGACGGGGTGGCGCATGATCGAGTGCGCGAGCCGCGACCACGCCCGGGCGCGCCGCTGGCGCGGCGCTCGAGCAGCGCTGCGGGGCACGACCCGCAGGCGGTTGACGCGCGGCCCGAGCAGCGACAGCAGCGCCGGCAGGAAGCGTCGCGGAGGCGGCGATCGACACGAGCGGGATCAGCACCGCGCCGGCGCCCATCGAGCGCATGAACGGCAGCGGCATGAGCAGCAGCAGCGCGAGCCCGATCGCGACGGTGAGACCCGAGAAGAGGGTCGCGCGCCCGGCCGTGGCCATCGTGGTCTCGAGCGCGTCGGCGGGCTCTTCGCCCGCGTCCAGCTGCTCGCGGTAGCGGAACACGACGAGCATCGAGTAGTCGATCGCGATCGCGAGCCCGATCAGCGTGACGATGTTGGTCACGTACTCGGCCATGTTGCCGAGATGCGCGATCACCCACACGAGGCCGAGCGTGGTGGGCAGCGTGACGAACGCGAACGCGAACGGCACGAGCGACCGCGCCGAGCGTGCCGAACATGAACAGCAGCACGACGATCGCGATCGGCACCGCGATCGCGCTCGCCGTGGCCGAGGTCGTGCTGTACAGCGGCTGCAGGTCGTGGCTGAGCGCGGGGAAGCCCGTGAGGTAGGTCCGCGCGCCGGGGATCGGCCGATCGCGCGGCGCATGCGGGCGGTGTAGTTTTTCGCGTCCGCGGCTTCGAGCCGGGTCGTCGATCTGCACGTACGCGACGCTCCGCGAGGCGACGCTCGGCGGGCCGGCCTTGCCACCGGGGATCAGCGCGGCCGCTCGCCGCGCGGCGGCCTCGGCGGTCGCCGCGTCGGCGTGTCCGCCGGTTGACTGCAGCACGAGCGTGAACGCGCCGTCGGCGCGCGCGTGGAAGTGCGAGCGCACCAGCGTCGAGGCCCCGTTCGGCGTCCGACCCGGGCACGCTGAAGCGGTTGGTGAGCAGCTTGCCGAGGTTCGCCGTGGCGGCTCCGCCGAGCACGAGAAGCACGATCCACACCGCGAGGATCGCGCGCCGGTGCGCCACCACGGCTCTCGTCCAGCGCACCATCGCCGGTGGCGTGGCGGCATCTGTTGCGGCGGTCGGCGGCAGGGTTTCCCCTCCTGCGTTGCTTACCTGAGGCTCACACGATAGTGCGCAGGCCTCTACGCGGCGTCCGGCGCGGGCTCTGCGGCGGGCAGCTCTGCGTAGGGCTGCACGCGCAGGGCGAGCTGCAGCTCGAAGCGCCGGTCGGGGTCGTCGAGCGCGGCGCCGAACAGCTCGCGCAGGCGCGACATGCGGTAGCGGACGGTCTGCGGGTGCACGCCGAGGCTGTGCGCGATCGCCTTGCGCTGCCCGGGGCTGCGCAGCCACGCGTGCAGCGTGAGCGCGAGGTTCCGGCGGGTGCTCTCGCCGCGCACGGCGTTCAGCGGCGCGAGCGCCCGCTGCGCGAGCTCCAGCGCGAGGCTGGGCTCGGCGCTGAGCAGCAGCGCCACGTCGTGGCGCTCGGCCTCCACGAGCGGCCCGCTCTCGACCAGGCCCGCGCGCGCCAGCGTGCGCAGCTGCCGCGCGCGCTTGAGGCTGGTGCGCGCGGCCGCCGGCTCCACGGCCGGGCCGAGCGCGAGCGCGGCGTTCGCGCTCGCGGCCGCGGCGGCGAGCCGCTCGCGCGCCGCGGGGTCGGCGGGGTCGGGCAGCACGCCGATGAACTCCTCGCCCCGCGGGCCGAGCACCACGTGCTCCCGCGCGGCGGTCGTGAACGCGTCGCACCGGTCCGCCGCGCCCACGAACAGCGCGAGCTCTCCCCCCAGCTCGACGCCGACGCTCGAGGCGAGCTCGCGCAGCGCGGCGAGCGGCGGCTGCGGCTCGGCGAGCAGCAGCCGCACGAGCTCGCTGCGGCGCGACTGCGAGGCGCCCGAGCGCAGCGAGCTCTCCTCGGAGAATCCGTTGGCGGCCTGCGAGGAGAGCTCCTCCACGCAGCCGAAGCCGGTTTCCGCGAGGCGGTACAGGTCGGCGGGCGCGATGCCGCATGCGGCGCCCGCGCCGCACACGGTGCGCCACATCATCTGGGCGGTGGAGCGGTAGAAGCCCATCAGCTCCTCGAGGCTGCGCCCGGCGCGCGCATGCGCGCGGCCCAGCGCGAAATGCAGCTCGGAGTGCGGGCCCTGCTGCGCGCCGTCGAACCAGCGCTCGATCGCGTCGGAGATGCCGAGCGCGAGGTTCCGCTCCAGCACGTGCGCCTCCCCGTTGATCACGCCGCCCTGTGTGCGGATCGCCTCGACCGTGTCCTCGACGACGGCGGGCACGTCTCCGAGCAGCATCGGCCGCAGCTCCACGGGCGGTCGCACGCGATCGCCCCCCTCTTGCTTTTCCACCACGAACAAGACCAGTTCCTCCCAACCGATCCGGAAGGCGAGGGTAGCGTAACTTCACAGGACCGGTGCATAAGAATTCGATTGGACTGGCGTTGCGCGGACGCACGACGGATGCATAAGATGTGCGTGTGACGCTTCGCACCGAAGAGATCGCGCGTGCCGACTGGCGGCGCTGGTTCGACGACTTCAGCCGCGGGTTGCAGGCGACGATCGCGACCGTGGAGGTGGACGGCCCCGAGCTGGGCGCGCAGATCGAGGCGCAGCGGGCGATGCTCATGGGCGTGAGCTACGACGACCGCGACGACGTGCTCGCGCTGGCGCTGCGCACCGACGACGGCGGCGACGTCGAGCGCCTCGTGTCGGCGCCGCAGCGCGTGTACGTCGGCAGCGACGAGCACGCGACCGTGCTCGACGTGGAGGACGCCGACGGCGTCAAGACGATCGTGCGCATGGAGCGCGCCGCCACGCTTCCGCCCCCCGGCTGAGCGCCGCGCGCGGCTCCCTCGCGGCGCACCCCGGGCGCGGCTCCTTCGCCCGCCCGACGCCGGGCGCGGCTACACGCTCAGCAGCGCGGGCGCCGGCGCCGGACGGCCGGCGCGGCGTGCGGCGCGCTCGGTCGAGCGGATCACGGCGGCGCACGCGGCGGGGTCGTCGAAGAACGGCACGTGTCCGGCGCCGAGCGTCACGTGCGCGGCGCGCGGCAGCGTCGCTCTCGCGCGCGGCGCCTGGCGCCCGTAGATGAGCAGCCGGTCGCGGTTGCCCCACGCGACGGTCACGGGTGTGCCGCCGAGCTCCTCCGGGCGCTCGAACGTGTAGTCGTCGAACGCGGCGAGGGCGCCGGCGAACGCGGGGGCGGCCCACGCGTCCGTGAGCGTGCCGGCGGCCTCCTCGGCGGGCAGGCGCGCGGGGTCGCCGAAGAGCTGCCAGAACAGCGCGGCACGCCCGGCGCGGGTGCGCGCGAGCGCTTCGAGCAGCGGCTGCGAGGCGCGCGGCATGCGCCCGAGCAGCCCCAGCGAGAGCTGGCAGAAGCGCCGTTCCGCGGGCGTCCAGAAGCCGGCGGGAGAGAAGGCGCTGACCGCGCGGACCGCGCCCCGGCGCGCGAGCTCGAGCGCGATCGCACCGCCCATCGAGTTGCCGGCCACGTGCGGCCGCTCGAGGCCGAGCTCGCCGATGATCCGTTCGAACGCCTCGGCGTACACGGGGATGGTGGGGCGCACGCCGCCGGGCAGCGGCGCGGAGCGCCCGAACCCCGGCGAGTCGCAGGCGACGATCTCGAACTCGCCCGCGAGCAGGTCGATCACCGGCGTCCACGCCTGCCAGTGGTGGCCCACGCCGTGCAGCAGCAGCAGCGCGGGGCCGTGCCCCTCGCGATGGAAGCTGAGCGCGCCGGTGGCGCCCGCACGCGGGGAGCCGGTGGCGCCCTCCGCGCTCACGCGTCCTCGCGCACGAGATCGGCGCCGCGCTCGGCGACCATGATCGTGGGCGCGTTGGTGTTCCCGCCCGGGATCACCGGCATGACGGACGCGTCGATCACGCGCAGCCCGCGCAGGCCGTGGACGCGCAGGCGGGAGTCGACCACCGCCTGCTCGTGCGTGTCGCTCATGCGCGCGGTGCCGACGGGGTGGTAGATGAGCATCAGCCGCCTGCGCAGGTCGGCCTCGAGCTCCTCGCGGTCGGCGACGGCGCCGCCGGGCTTCAGCTCCTTGATCATGAGCGGCGCGAGCGGCTGCTTCGCGGCGATCTCGCGGGCGAGCAGCATGCCGGCGACGAGAGACTCGACGTCCTCGGGCTCCGACAGCGTGTTGGTGATGATGCGCGGCTTCGCGGAGGGGTCGGCCGAGCGCAGCCACACCTGCCCGCGCGCCTTCGGGGAGACGAGCACCGGCGCTATCACCACGCAGTGGCCGTCGTAGGTCTCGGCTCCGTGGTCTTCGTAGTAGGCGGCGCCCATGTGGAACTGGACGTCGGCCGCCGGCAGCCCGCCGCGCGTGCGCGTGAAGGCTACGACCTCGGCGACGGTCGAGGTGAGCTTGCCCGAGCGGCGCAGCACCCACTCGGCGAGCGACCACGGCCGGTCGGCCCCGTACAGCGTGTTCTGGTCGGAGGTTTCCCACATGCAGGTGACGAACGGGTGGTCCTGCAGGTTGCGCCCCACGCCGGGCAGCTCGTGGCGGGCCTCGACGCCGGCTTCGCGCAGCTCGGATCCGGCGCCCACGCCCGACAGCAGCAGCAGCTGCGGCGAGCCGATCGCGCCCGCGCTGAGCAGCACCTCGCGCGCGGCGCGCACAAGCTCCTCGCCCCGCCCGCGGCGTACGCGCACGCCGATCGCGCGCTCCCCCTCGAACGCCACGCCCAGCACGTCGGCCTTCGTGCGCACGTCGAGGTTGGGCCGCCTCATCGCGGGGCGCAGGTAGCCGTCGGCGGCGCTGAAGCGCCTGCCGCCCGACTGGGTGACCTGGAACATCGACACGCCGTCCTGCTCGGGGCCGTTGTAGTCGGCGATGCGGGGTATGCCCGCGGCCTCGGTGGCGGCGAGCAGCTGCCCGTTTATCGGCCGCGGCGAGCGCTGCTCGGAGACTCGCAGCGGGCCGCCGGCGCCGTGGTACTCGGAGGCGCCCCGCACGTTGTCCTCGGCGCGGATGAAGTACGGGAGCACGTCGCGGTAGCCCCAGCCGGACGCTCCCTGAGCCTCCCAGCTGTCGTAGTCGAACGGCCTGCCTCGCACGTACAGCATCGCGTTCATCGAGCTTGAGCCGCCGAGCATCTTGCCGCGCGGCACGTACAGCCGGCGCTCGTCCACGTGCGGCTCCGGGTCGGTCTCGAAGTCCCAGTCGAGTTTGGTGTGGAACTGGTTGGCGAACGCCGCGGGGATCTTCACGTTGGGCGAGCGGTCCGCGCCGCCGGCCTCGAGCAGCAGCACGCGCACCGACGGATCCTCCGAGAGCCGGTTCGCGAGCACGCAGCCGGCCGAGCCGGCTCCCACGATCACGTAGTCGTACACGCTCGCGCTCTCCGCCTACGCCTTCGCGGGCGCGCGCTCGGTGGCCGGCGCGAAGCGGAACTCGCTCGCGTCGAGATGCTCAACGCGCGCGCGGTACTCGCGCATGTAGCCGGGCCAGTTGGTGACGATCCGCCCGTGCTCGTCGCGGTACCACGAGTCGCACTCGGTCCACGCGGTCCCGGCGAAGCGCGCCTGCAGCTCGCGGTCGCTCGAGCGCTCGACCTCCTCACGCACCTCGATCGAGCCCGCGTCCCTCGCGCGCATCGCCTGCAGCGCCTGGCGTATGTACGCGCACTGCTTCTCGAGGTAGAAGACGATCGAGCCGCCCGACGTGTTGGTGTTGGGGCCGTACAGCACGAACATGTTGGGGAAGCCGGGCACGGTGATGCCGAGGTGCGCGTGGGCCCCGTCCGCCCACAGCTCCTCGAGGGCGCGCCCGTCGGCGCCGTGGATGCTCATCGGGAACATGAACCGCGTCGTCTGGAAGCCGGTGGCCCAGATGATGCAGTCGAACTCGCGCAGCCGGCCGTCGGCGGTGAGCAGCCCCTCGCGCGTGGCGCGCGCGATCGGCTCGGTGACGAGCTCGACGTTGTCCCGCTGCAGCGCGGGCAGGTAGTCGGAGCTGAACAGGATGCGCTTGCAGCCGAACGTGTAGTCGGGCCACGCCAGGCGGCGTACCGACTCGTCCTTGAGCTGCGAGCGCATGAACAGCTCGGAGCGCAGCCGGCCGAGGCGGCCGATCGTGCGCGGGTGGCGGATCGTGAGCGTGAGCGACTCGGCGTAGTAGAAGACGTACGCGCGGCGCATCGCCTGGATCGCGGGGAAGCGCTGCACGAGCGCCTTGAAGATCGCGGGGTAGGGGCGGTTCTTGCGCGGCAGGAACCAGTTCCCGGTGCGCTGGAAGACGGTCAGCTCGGCGGCCTCGGCGGCGACGGGCGGAACGAACTGCACGGCGCTCGCGCCCGTTCCCACGACCGCCACCCGCTTACCGGACATTTCGTAGCCGTGGTCCCAGCGCGCCGAGTGGAAGCTGTGGCCGGCGAACTCGTCGATGCCCTCGATGCGCGGCATCGCGGGTTTGCTCAGCTGCCCGGTCGCGAGGATCAGCGCGCGCGCCGCATGCGTGCGCCCGTCCTCGGTGGCGACGGTCCAGGTGGCGCTCTCGGCGTCCCACGAGCACGAGCTGACGGCCGTGCCGGTCTCGATCAGCGTGTCGACTTCGTGGGCGCGGGCGATCTCGTGGAGGTAGTCGAGGATCTCCTGCTGAGGCGAGCACAGGCGCGACCAGTCGAGCCGCTGCGCGAAGGAGAACGAGTACAGGTGGCTCGGCACGTCACACGCCGCGCCCGGGTAGCTGTTGTAGAACCAGGTGCCGCCCAGGTCGGGCGCCTTCTCGAGGATCTTCACCGAGGTTATGCCGTGCTTGCGCAGCTCGATCGCGGCGGCCACTCCGCCGAAGCCCGCGCCGACGATGAGCACGTCCAGCACGTCCTGCGCGGTCGCGTGCTCGGGTGCTGCTGTGGCTGACATTGCAGACGCTCCTCGGGTTCCCTCTCGACGGGAACCTTAGGCGCTCCGGGCCGCGCGCGCACGCCGGCCGGCGCTCGGGAGCGACGTGCCGCACGCGGGCCGGCCCGCTCAGAGGGCGAGCGTGCGCTGCACCCAGCCGCCGGCCGCGGCGGCGGCGCGCGGGTCGATGTGGTGCGCGGTCTCGGACTCCTCGTAGCTCACGTCGAGGCCCGCCTGCTCGAGCCGCTCGCGCGCGCTCCGGGCGAAGCCGACGTCGATCACCTGATCGCGCGTGCCGTGCGCGATGAACACCGGCATGCCCGCGCGCGAGGCGAGGTCGGCGCTGAAGCCCTCGACCTCGGGGATGAAGCCGGAGAACGCGAGGATCCCGGCGGGCCGCGGCCTGCCCGCGCCGAGCCCGAGCGCGTAGCTCATCACGCAGCCCATCGAGAAGCCGCCGAGCAGCGTGCGCTCGGCGCCGATGCCGGTGCGCGCCCACAGCTCGTCGTGCAGCTCCGCGAGCGCCTCGAACGACGTGCGGAAGGTGGCGGGGTCGGGGTAGCCGACGCGAGGCACCAGGTACCAGTGGTAGCCCGGCGAGGAGGGCAGCGACAGCGGCGCGCGCGGGCTGACGACGTGGAGCGCTCGCTTCGGGTCGAGCACGTCGGCGAGCGGAAGCAGGTCGCTCTCGGTGGTGCCGCGGCCGTGGTGCAGCACGAGCAGCCCCCGGGGCTCGCCGGCGGCCTCGCGCTCGCGTAGCACGAGCGCGCTCATGGCGAGTGCGCGAGCAGCCGCGCGGCCACGCCCTCGACGGTTTCGTGCCCGTAGGCTTCGGAGGGCTCGCCGGCGGTGAAGACCGCGACGGTGAAGCTCACGCCGCCGCGCCGCAGCAGGCAGACCTCGTTGAAGATGCCCTCTTCGGGGAGCGATCCCGTCTTGTAGTAGACCTGCCAGCGCGGGCGCGCCACCGGCGGGAAGCCCCAGCTGTGTTCGGGCTCGATATGCGACAGCAGGTACCGGGCATAGGCGCGGAAGCGTGCGGGGATGAGCTGTTCGAGCATGTACATGTAGCGCGCCTGGTCGCCCGCGGAGGTTTGCGTGTACGCCCACCAGCCGACACCCGGAGCGTAGTCGCGCATGCCCGCTTCGCGCGCGACGCGTGCGAGCGCGTCCGCGCCCACGGCCCCGAGCACCGCGGAGGCGGCTTCGTTGCTGGATTCGTGGATCATCGGGTAGAGCAGCGCCTCGTCGCCGGCGCTCAGCCCGCGGCGCTGCGCCGAGCGCATCTGCAGGTAGGCGGTGAGCATCATCACCTTGACCACGCTCGCGGTCTCGAAGCGCTCGTGCGTGCGCACGCCGCCGAGCCGGCCGGCGCTGTCCACGACGGCGAGCGAGGTGCGTCCGGCGCGCGTGTCGAGGTAGCGCGCGGCGGCGGCGATCGCGCGGGGCGAGGGGAACGGAGCGAGCGGCGTGCCCTGCGCTTCGCCGGAGCCTTCGACGCCCGCGGGCACCGGTGGCGCGGCGGGAGCGCCGGCGCGCGGGCACGGCGCGCGCTCGGCGGGCGGCTCCATCGCGGCCGTCCACGGCGGATCCATGCACACGCGGTACTCGAAGCGGCGCGCCGGCGGGTTGACGGTGGCGCTCGCGTAGCTGACGCCGCCGGAGAGCTCGCGCGAAGTGGTGACCGCGGCGAGGCGCAGCGTGCTCGCGCCCGCGGGCGCCACGTACCACAGCACCGCGAACGGCCGTGCGGGGGCCGCCCGCGAATGGCGCACGCGCACGGCGAGGCGCGTCGCGCCGGCGCCGAGCGCCTGCGCGCCGGCGGAAACCGCCGGCGCCACGCGGACGAGCAGGTCCGCGCTCTGCGCGCCGGGGACGTCTTCGTCTGCGACGCGCAGGCGCGTGTCGCTTTCGAGGCTCGTGGCCGTGATCGCGAAGCTTCCGTCGGAGGCGCTCTGCGCGCGCGCCACCGGCGCGAAGCCGCGATACGGGTACGGGTCGCTCTCGAGCACGAGTCGCGCGCCCGGCAGCGGCGCGCCCTGCACCGCGACCCGCCCGGTGACGGTCGCGGAGGAGCCGATCTGCAGTTCGGCGGCGGCGGCGGCGGCGAGCTCGGGGGCGGCGACCGCTGGTCCCGCGCCTGCGGGGCGTTCGGCCGTGGGCTGCGCCCCGTAGGCGGCGTCGGCGCACAGCGCGAGCGCGGCGGCCATCAGCGGCGCTGCGAGGCGGGCTGAGAGCGGGCGTGGGCGCATCCGGTCAGCGCCGAACCGTAGAGGATCGCGCGGCGCGTGCAGCTCGCGCGCGCCGCGCGGGCGCCGTGTGCGCTCGAGGCGGTTAGCGCTTGAACGCGACCCGCGCGGATGTCGCCGACGGCGGGAGCTTGCGGCTGGACGGGTGGAAGCTCACATGCACCATGAGCTTCAGCGTGCGGTGCCTGCGAAGCGCGCTCGCCCCTCGCGTCGAGAGGGGAATGCGAAGCGTCACGGTCGCGGCGTGGCGCACCTTGCGCGAGACCCTGCGCAGGTCGTGGCCGGTGACCACGATCCGTCCGGGCGCGAAGGCCTGCACGGTGAGCAGCAGCGCGTGGTGGGAGATCCGCCGGCGCACGATCCTGACTTTGCGGTGGGCGAGCTGCGCGGCGCTGCAGCCGCTCACTTCGAGCACGGTGCGCTGTTTGAAGACGGCGCCGTTCTGCGCGGTGATCGTGGTGGGCATCGCGAGTTCCTGCGTGCACAGGTTGCCGTAGCCGGCGAGCGCGGAGTAGGGCCCCATCGGCAGCGTCAGCTGGAAGCTCGAGACGGGCACGTCGGGGACGTGCGCGAACGTCGAGGTGGTCACGCCTTTGCTGATGTTGGTGTTGCCGACCAGCACCACCCGCACGCCGGCGTCTTCGAGGATCACGTCGAGGTCGGGGAACGCCGCGCCGCCGTGCGAGACGAGGTACGCGGGGCCCGTCAGCTCGCCCGGCAGGACGGGCGTCTTCGCGACCACGCTGCCGACGAGGGATTCGGCCGGGCAGCTGCGCGGGTTCGCGTCGAACGTGGCGGCGGCGCACGCCTTCTGCAGCGTGGTCAGGCGCGAGGGGAGCTGGGTGGGAAGCTGCGCGACGACCGAGCGGATGTTTGCCTGGCGCGAGGGCTGGGTGACCGTCACGCGCAGGCTCGCGCCGTCGGCTTTCGAGGTTTTCGAGTCGGTCGAGGCGTGCATCGCGGGCGTGAAGTGGAGCGCGCCGCAGTCGTTCACCTGGAACGGGCTCGACACGGGGTCGCTCGCGCCTTCGGTCGAGCCGAGCAGCGAGCTGGTGGCGAGCGGAGCGCAGCTCGTCGGGTTCAGCAGGAAGCCCGAGCGGCCGACCGCGACGCTGATGTTGCGCAGGCGCAGCGGCACGCCGCCGACGATCGTGGGCACGCTGCCGCTCGCGACGACCTGCCCGGTTTCCGGGTTCACGCCGATCGCGATCTGCGTGACGACCGTACCGAGGTCGAACGGGCCGGCCTGCGCCTGCACGGGGATCGAGAGGCCGTAGGGGGCGCCGCCGTAGGGGCCCGTCAGGTACACGGGGCCCGAGAACGCATACGGTTCGGGCCCTGCGCCGGCGGCCACGGTGGCGGTGCCGATCTGGCTGGTGCCGGGGCACGCGCCGCTGTGCGCCTGCGGTTCGGGGCACAGCGTGATCGACGGGATCAGCCCCACGAGGCCCGGCGGCAGCGTGCTCTGCACGTGCGAGAGGTATTGCTGGCCGTCTTCGCGCGCGAGGTTGAAGGTGTAGCTCGTGAAGGCGCCCGCGTCAGGCGACGAGGACGAGGTGCGCTGTTCGAGCGAGAACGGCAGCGGCGATGCGCAGCCGCCGGTCGCGAACGGGGTCGAGCTGAACGCCGGCGCGAGTCCCGTGTAGGGGGTGAATTCGCCGGTCGTCCGCGCGGTGCCGCAGGGCAGCGGGTTGGCGAGCGGCGCGCGCGGCCCGCCGTCGAGCGCGAGGCGCAGTTCGCTGAACGGCAGCGGCGGGTTGTCGGTGAACGTCGCCTGCAGCGTGCCGGTCTGCGGGTCGGGCGTGACCGAGCCCGCGAGCCGCACCGAGATGCCGAGGGCGCTCTCGGCGTCGAGGTAGATCGTGTACGGCGGGCCCGTGATCGGGCCGCCGCCGGGGCTGCCGAGGTAGACGGGCCCGGCGAGCGTCCCGGGGGGGAGGTCGGTTTCGATCGCGACGCTGCCGACGCGCGAGCCCGCGGGGCAGCTGACCGGGTTGGTCGTGCCGATGCCGATCTGGGCGGCCGAGCACGCTTCGAGGCCGTGCGCGGCCGAGGGGTTCAGTGTGAGCCCCGGCGGCAGCGTGACCCGCGCGTTCTGGATGTCGGCGGTGTTGATCTGGTCGGGCGCCGTGTACTGCGGCACCTGGACGACCGTCGTCGCGCCGTCGGGGCTGTCGGACTGGCTCGTTTCGCCAGCCACCGTCACCGACGGCGCGAACGGCACCTTCTCGCAGCCGGTGACCCCGAACGGCGCGGTGGTCTGGGCGCGCGAGATTTCGCCGCTCCACGATTCCAGTTCGAGCTCGGAGGTGGTGCTCGGCGCGCAGCTGCTGGGGATCGTGAGGAAGTTGCCGCCCGCGCGGCCGTTGAAGTTGAGTTTCGACATCAGCGCCTTGATCGGGGATTTGACGCCGATCAGCGCTTTGACTTCGGCTTCCCTGGGGACGTTGTTGATTTCGAAGTACTCGTGGTAGTCGCTCCACCACGCGACGTGCCCTTCGAGGAAGAGGCGGATCGGCGTCAGCAGTTCGCCCGCGGGTTCGACCGCGATGCCGAAGTCGAGCGGCAGGTGCTCGGGCGCTCCTTCGAGGTTGTAGACGGTGCCGGTGAGCGCGGGCAGCGCAACGGGGAGCAGCCCGAGCGGTTCGGCAACTGCTTCCATTTCGACGGAGCCGACCACGCTCTGTGCCGGGCAGCCGCTCGGCGAGGCGTCGAACTGGGCGACTGCGCACTTCGGCTGGGGCGCCTGCGGGTTGGCGGCGAGCCCGGGCGGAACGTCGACGCGAATCCGCTTCAGCGGCGCGCCTTCGGGGTCTTTGAGCGGGCCGGCTTCGTGGTTGAGCACGAACTTGGTGATGCCCCAGGGCGGGTGTCCGGCGGCCTGCTTGAAGGCTTCTTCGGGGTGCGCTTCGGCGCTCGCGTACGTGCACGAGGTGTTGGTGCAGGTGCCGGCTTCGAAGGAGCCGTTGCCGCCGCCGCCCACGCCGAATGACGCCTGCGCTCCGCCGGGCGCGAGCAGCCCGAGGAGCGTCGCCGCGGTGGCCGCCGCGATCGCCGCCGCCCTGCGCTTCCCCTCTCGGCTTCCTTGCACGGGCGCCGCAGCGCACCCACTCCGTAGGACCATCGCAATGCGATTACCCAGCTTCTGCGCGGCTTACTCCCGTTCGCGCGCGGGGCCGCTCAGAGCCGCTCGAAGCTGCTCAACCCTCGCGGCGCGTGGAGTCGCTCAGCCCTCGCGGGGCATGTACGGCGCGAGCTCGCGGCGCGCGATCGAGAGCTTGTGCACCTCGTCGGGGCCGTCGGCGAGGCGCAGCGTGCGCAGGTGCGCGTACGCGCTCGCGAGCGAGAAGTCGCCGCTGACGCCGCCGCCGCCGTGCACCTGGATCGCGCGGTCGAGCACCTTCAGCGCGACGTTGGGCGCCGCCACCTTGATCGCCGCGATCTCCGTGCGCGCGTGGCGGTTGCCGACCGTGTCCATCATCCACGCGGCCTTCAGCGTGAGCAGCCGCGCCATCTCGATTTCGATCCGCGACTCCGCGATCCAGTCCTGGATGTTGGCGCGCGCCGCGACCGGCTGGCCGAACGTGGTGCGCGAGATCGCGCGCCTGCAGAGCGCCTCGAGCGCGCGCTCGGCGGCGCCGATCGCGCGCATGCAGTGGTGGATGCGCCCGGGGCCGAGCCGCGCCTGGGCGATCATGAAGCCGTCTCCCTCTCCCGCGATCAGGTTCGAGGCGGGGACGCGCACGCCGGAGAAGTCGATTTCCGCATGGCCCTCCTGGTCGTCGTAGCCGAACACGGACAGGTTGCGCATCACGGTCACGCCGTCGGTGGCGAGCGGCACGAGGATCATGCTCTGCTGCTTGTATGGACTCCCGGCCCCGTCGGGCTGGGTCTTGCCCATCACGATCATGATCCTGCAGTTGGGGTGAAGCGCTCCGGAGATCCACCACTTGCGCCCGTTGAGCACATACTCGTCGCCGTCGCGCGCGATCCGAAGCGCGATGTTGGTGGCGTCCGAGCTGGCCACGTCGGGCTCGGTCATCGCGAACGCCGAGCGGATCTCGCCGTCGAGCAGCGGCCGCAGCCACTCGTCCTTCTGCGCGGGCGTGGCGAACTGGTGCAGCACCTCCATGTTGCCGGTGTCGGGCGCCGAGCAGTTGCACGCCTCGGAGGCGATGCGCGCGCGGCCGAGGATCTCGGCGAGCGGCGCGTAGTCGCTGTTCGACAGCCCCGCGCCCTGCTCCGGGTCGGGGAGGAACATGTTCCACAGGCCCGCGTCGCGCGCCTTCGCCTTCAGCTCCTCCATGACCGCCGGCTGGTGGTGCGGGTTGCCGGCCTCGCGCAGCTGGCGCTCGTACGTCTCCTCGGCGGGATAGACGTGCTCGTCCATGAACGACTCGAGGCGCTCCTTGAATTCGACGCAGCGCTCGCTCGGCTCGAAGTCCATCGCTCTCTCCCTCGCTCACTGAATGGTCCTAGGATCATCCCCGATGAGCGAGCGAGGCGTCAGCTACCGCGACGCGGGCGTGGACTACGACGCGCTCGACGCCGCCAAGCGCGACGCGATGGCGATCGCGCTGTCGACGTCCGCGCTGCTCGAGGGTCGCGGCGGGCGCGCGCTCGACCGCTCGCGCGGCGAGCCCGCGTTCGTCTTCGAGCTCGGCGGGCGCGCGTTCGCGTTCGTGGTCGAGGGGCTCGGGACGAAGTCGGTGATCGCCCGCCAGGTGCTCGAGCAGGGCGGCCCCAACCGCTTCGCCGACGTCGCGTATGACGCGGTGGCGGCGATCGTCAACGACCTGTGCTGTGTGGGCGCGCTCCCGCTCGTGGTGAACGCGTACTTCGCCACCGGCTCCTCCGAGTGGTACGCGCACGGCGGCCGCGGCGAGGAGCTCATCGAGGGCTGGCGGCGGGCGTGCGCGGACGCCGGCTGCACGTGGGGCGGAGGCGAGTCTCCGTCGCTGCCGGGCCTCGTCTCCGAGGACGACATCGAGCTCGCGGGGGCGGCGGTCGGCGCGGTCCCCGAGGGGCGCGCGCCGCTGCTCGGCGAGCAGCTGGCGGCGGGCGACGAGATCGTGATCGTGCCCTCGAGCGGGCTGCACGCCAACGGCGCGTCGCTCGCTCGCGCCCTCGCGGGCCGGCTCGAGCACGGCTACGCGACGGCCCTCGCCGACGGCAGCGCGTTCGGCGAGGCGCTGCTCGCGCCGAGCGTGGTGTACGTGGCGCTCGTGGATGCGCTGCTGCGCGCCCACGCGCCGGTCACCTACCTGAGCCACATCACCGGGCACGGGCTGCTCAAGCTGATGCGCGCGCAGCGCGAGCTGCGCTACCGCCTGGAGCGCCTGCCGCCCGTCCCGCCCGTGCTGTCCTTCCTCGCGCGGGAGGCCGGCATGGACGCGCGCAGCGCGTACTGCACGCTCAACATGGGCTGCGGCTTCGCGGTCTACTGCGCGCGTGGCGCCGGCGAAGAGGTCGCGGCGATCGCGCGCGGCGCGGGCTACGACGCGCTCCTCGCGGGACGCGTCGAGGAGGGCGCTCGCGAGGTCGTGATCGAGCCGCTCGGCCTGCGCCTCGCGGGCGAGGATCTCGCGCTCACGCCGGACGGCCCGCCGTCGGCCGGGTCGCCCGCGGACCCCGGCGCGGGCGGCGGCCAGGGCAGCGGCGCTGGCGCCGAACCCTGAAGCTCGACTTAAGCTTTAGTGCCGGCGGAGCGGCCGCAGGGCCGGTCGCGACGCGCGCGCACACGGGGCCTGCACGAAGCCGTGCACGAAGCCGTTCAGGCCCCGCGGTTCGAACTTGAAGCCGCTGCTTGCGCGCTATATGGTTGCGCCCGAATCGCCAACGTTCCCCCGCTAGAGTGCCGGGGATCTCGATGTCGCCGGACCGGCAAGGCTCCGGAGCTACCCGGATCGAGGCGGAGCTGTCCATCAACAGAGGAGAGAAGAATCTGATGCGCAAAGCATCCATCTTTCTTGCCGTGCTCGGCTTTGCCGCGTTCGCGCTCACGGGTGTCGCCGCGGCGGCGCCGGAAGTGACCGTGAAAGCAGCGGCCGTGCCGATTCCGGGCTTTCCCGGCACCGGCAACTTCTACGGCAAGGGAGCCGCGGTATCGGCCGAACTGACGATCAAAGGCACCGAATACGGCGGGCACCCCGCGCCGCTCATCGGCGTCAACTTCTTCCTGCCGAAAGGCTCGAAGATCAACAGCAGCGCGTTCAAGAGCTGCAGCAAGGAAGGCCTCGAAAAGGAAGGCCCGAAAGCGTGTCCGGGCGCGTCCAAAGCGGGCCCCGTCGGCTCCGCGCTGGGCGTGGTCGAACTCGGTAAAGAACGCGTGCCGGAGACGGTGAAGATCGAATCGTTCTTCGCCAGCAACGGCCTGCTGTTCTACGTGGAAGGCCACTCGCCGGTGTCGCTCGAATTCGTCTCCGCGGGCCACTGGGCCCAGCTCGGCGGCGGCGGCGGCTTCGGTCCGGAGCTCATCACCGAAGTGCCTCTGGTCGAACCGATCACCGGCGCGGCCGACGCCTCGACCGAAGTGATCAAGGTCAAGTCCGGCACGGCGATCAAGAAAGGCAAAAAGGTCGTGTCCTACGGCACGGTGCCCAAGAAGGGCGAATGCCACGGCAAATTCAAGGGCAAGGTCGAAATGGTCTTCGCGAAGATCTCGGCCCTCCCCAACCGCGAAGAAGGCGAAAAGGTCACGGTGCCCTACCAGACGCCGTGCCCGAAGCACTAGTACGGGCGGGCTTGCGCACGTGAAGGCGTAAGCTCCCGAGCAGGAAATCGAGGCGGGCGGCCCCACCGGGCATGGTGGGGTCGCCCGACTCGTTGTAGACAGCGAGAGAGGATCGGGTGAGGAAGGAGACGGTCTGGCGGCGGAAGCTCGCGGCCGGCATAGCCGGTGCCGCCTGCATAGCCGCGCTCGCGGTGATCGTGGCGCTGGCCACCTCCGCGGGCGGCTCGAGCGGCGGCTACACGGTGCGCGCGATCTTCGACGACGCCGGCAACATCATCCCCGGCGAGGACGTGAAGATCGGCGGCGTGAAGGTGGGCACGGTCGGCTCTGTCACGCCCACCCCGCAGGCCAAGGCCGCGGTGATCCTGCACATCACCAAGAACGGCTACGAGAGCTTCCGCGCGGACGCCAGCTGCGAAATCCGCCCGCAGGCGCTGATCGGCGAGAAGTACGTGGACTGCCTGCCGACGCAGCCGCGCGTGGAAGGCACGCCGCTGCCGGGGCCCCTGAAGAAGATCCCGAGCGGCCGGGAAGGCGCGGGCGATTACCTGATGCCCGTGCAGAACACGCACAGCCCGGTCGACATCGACCTGCTCGGCGACATCAACCGCCTGCCCGAACGCGAGCGCTTCACGCTGATCCTCAACGAACTCGGCGCGGGGCTCGCGGGGCGCGGCAGCGACCTCTCGGAAGTGATCAAGCGGGCCAACCCCGCGCTCGCAGAACTCGACAAGGTGCTCGCGATCCTCGCGAGCGAGAACAAGGTCCTGGCGAAACTCGCGAGCGACTCCGACAGGGCGCTCGCGCCGTTCGCGCGCGTGCGCAACCAGGTCGCGGACTTCATCGTGCAGAGCAACAAGGTCGCCCAGGCGACCGCGGCGCACCGCGGCGCGGTCGCGAAGAGCTTCCAGGACTTCCCGCCGTTCCTCGAACAGTTCGGCCCCGCGATGGAACGCATCGCGCGCTTCGCCGAACAGACCACCCCGACGTTCACCGACCTGAAAGCCGCGGCGCCGGGCATCGACAAGCTGTTCGAAAAGCTGCCGGCGTTCTCGAAAGGCTCGACGACCTTCTTCACGAGCCTCGGCAAGACGAGCAAACAGGCGGGCCCCGCGCTGGTCGCCACCAAACCTCTGCTGAGCCGCGTGAAAACGCTCGGCGAAACCGGCGTGCCGTTCGCGAGCAACGCCGCGGAGCTGCTCTCGAGCCTGCGCGACACGGGCGGCCTCGAGCGGATCATGGACTTCATCTTCATGGGCACAGGCTCGGCCAACGGCTACGACGCGCTCGGGCACTTCCTGCGCGCCGAGGGCGTCGGCACCGCGTGCCTGTCCTACGCGGTGAGGCCCGCGACGCAGTGCAACCGCAGGCTGTTCAACTCCAAAGGCAGCGAAACCGGATCCTCGGGGACGGCGAAAGGCACGGCGTCGTCGGTCATCAACGACAGCACGAGCCTCGTGATGGCGCGCACGCTCGCGGTGCTCAAAGGCGCCTCGCCCGCGCAGGCGCTCGCGAAATACCCGGGGTCGGTGCCGCGCGAACTCGCCTCGAGCCCGGCCGGCGGCGCCGCAGGGGGCCCCGTCCAGCCGGTTGGAGGCTCGAGCGCCGGGACCACCTACTACGCGCCCAGCGAAGCGGACGCGGCGGGCGGCATGCTCCTCAACTACCTGCTCGGGAACTGACGCGGTGCGCATGCGGGCGATAGAACTCACCACCGCGCTCGCCGCCGCGTGCGGCCTCGCCGCGCTCGCGCCGTCGGGGCCGGCCATCGCGTGGGCCGGCGCGCCTGCGCCGCCCGTGGAAACCACCGCCTCGGCGCCCACCGAAGCGCCGCCACCCGCGGAAGCGCCCGCCACGACGACCGCTCCCGCGCAGACGGGCACGACGCCGGCGCCGGCGAGCACCACGGGGACGACGACGGGCACCGAAACGGTGCCGGTGCCGGTGCCCTCGCAGGGCCCCGCCGAACCCGCGCCCGCGCGCAGCCCGGCGAAGCACAAGCAGCCCAGGCAGAAGAGCGCCCGCACGAAGGCCGAAGAAGAAGGCGCGCGCTCGAAGAAGCGCGCGGCCTCGCCTTCGGCGCTCACGCCGCCGCTGCCGTTCGGGCTCGAAGCGGGCTTGGGATCGCTGCCGTCGTTCTTCGCCGAAAGCTTCCGCTTCCCGCCGTTCCTGCTGCCGGTCTACCAGGCGGCGGGCACCGCGTACGAAGTCCCGTGGCAGGTGCTCGCGGCGATCAACGAGGTCGAGACCGACTACGGTCGCGACCTGAGCGTCTCGAGCGCGGGCGCCGAGGGCTGGATGCAGTTCCTGCCGGCCGAGTGGGCGCAGTACGGGGTTGACGCGAACGGTGACGGCTACAGGGATCCCTACAACCCCGCGGACGCGATCTTCGCGGCGGCGCGCTACCTGCACGCGGCGGGCGGCGCGCACAACATCAAGGCCGCCGTGTACGCGTACAACCACTCGCAGGCCTACGTCGAATCGGTGATGCTGCGCGCGCAGCTGCTCGGCGCGACGCCGCCGGAACTGCTCGGCGCGGTCACGGGGCTGACGGAGGGCCGTTTCCCCGTGTACGCGCCGTCGCACTTCGGCGACGGGTTCGCGAGCGTGAGCGCGGGCGGCTCGGCACAGGAGCAGACGATCGTTGGCACCACGATCTACTCGCAGGCGGGCGCGCCCGTGATCGCGGTGCAGGACGGCGAAGTCGCCCGGATCGGCAGCTCCCCGCAGCTCGGGCGGTTCATCGTGCTGCGCGACGCGTTCGGCAACACCTACACCTACGCGCAGCTCGGCCACGTCGCGCAGCTGTACCCGGTGCTCGAGCCGCACGTCCACAGCACGGTCAGCTCGCGTGTTCAGCCGCGGCATGCCGAACCCGCGCCGAGCGGGCCCGCCACCGCGGGCGCGCAGCCGCGCTCGCCGCTGTCGGAGGGCGCGATCGTCTCGGGCATGGCGCTCGGCGCGGCGGCGGGGCTCGAAACGCCGGGCTCGAGCCAGCCCGCGCCGGCCGCTCCCGCGGCGCCGCCGGCGCTGCCGAAGCCGCCGCGCGCGCGCTTCTTCCGCGAAGGCTCCGAGGACGTGTACCTGCACGCCCTGCGCGTGGGCGCGCAGGTGATCGCGGGCACGGTGCTCGGGCACGTGGGCGCAGCAGCGGGCGCTCCCGCGGGCGGCGAACCTCATATCTTCTTCCAGATCCGCCCGGCCGGCACGGGCGCGCCGCTGATCGACCCCAAGCCGATCCTCGACGGCTGGGTCGCGCTCGAAAACTCCTCGGTGTTCAGGGCGAAGGGCGAGAACCCGTTCCTCGCGACCTCGCCGAGCGCGGGGCAGGTGCTGCTCGAGTCAAAGCAGCAGCTGGAGCCGCAGGTGCTGCGCGACGCGGGCATCCGCCTGAGCGCGTGCGGCCGCGCGAACGTGCGCTCGGGACGGGTGGACAAGCGCGTGCTCGGGATGCTCGAGTACCTGTCGGTGTCGGGCGAGAACCCGACAGTCGCGGGCCTGCGCTGCGAAGGGCCCACGAGCCCCGCGTCGGCGGCCGCCGCGCTGAACGCGCCGCCCGCCCGCAGCGACGAGCAGGTGCGCATCACGGCTGTCAACGGCGTGCCCGTCGCCGCGCACCAGGGCGCCGGCTCGCTCGCGGATGAGACGGTGCGCAGGCTGCTCGGCCTGCAGGGCCTCGCGCGCCCGCGCCGCGTGGTGAGCCTCCTGGGCTACCCGGGCAGCCGCGTCGCGTCGGCGAGCGCGTCCGCCGCAGGCTGGATCGGCGTGGCGTACGGGCCGCTCGGCTCGGCCCGCGGGCACACGGCCGCGCTCGCCCCCGGCGCGCTCCCGCCGGCATCGTGGACCAAGCTGGTCGCGCGCCTCGGCGAGATCCCGGATCCCATCGTGTCGCGCACGCATTCCGCGGCGGCGATCCCCGACCCGGCCGGCGCGGCCTCCGCTGGAGGGCACGGCTGATGGCCACCGCCACCCCCCCGAAACCGCCCGCCTCGCCGCAGCCTCCGGCGCCGAAAGCGCCCGGGCCGCCGCCCTCGCGGGGTCCCGCGCGCTCCGGGCTGGTGCGCGGCTTCGCGGTCGGCGGGCTCGCGCTCGTCGTGCTGATCGTCGCCTACCTGCTGTTCGCGGGGTCGGGCGGCGCGAGCTACCACCTGATCTTCGCGGAAGGCTACCAACTGGTTCGCGGCGATCAGGTACAGGTCGGCGGCGTGCCGGTGGGCAGCGTGACCAACATCGAACTCACCAAGGACTACAAGGCCGACATCACGATCCACGTGGACTCGTCGCTCACACCGCTGCACGAAGGCACGATCGCGGAAATCAGGACGCCGTCGCTGTCGAGCGTCGCCAACCGCTACGTCGCGCTCTCGCCCGGGCCCAACAACAGGCCGTCGCTGCCGGGCGGCGCGACACTGCCGGCCAACCCGACGAAGACGGTCACCGACCTCGACCAGCTGTTCAACACGCTCAACCCCGCGACGCGCAAAGGGCTGTCGCAGTTCATCCAGGGCTCGGCCGAACAGTACGTGGGAGCGAGCCCGGCGCTGCGCAAATCCACCGAACTGTTCCCGCCCGCGCTGACGGCGACGACGCACTTCTTCTCCGAGCTCGTGCGCGACCAGCCGGTGCTCACGAACTTCCTCGTGGAAAGCGCCAAGGCGGTGACCACGATCGGCGCGCGCCAGGAAAAGCTCACGGACCTCGTCGAAAACGCGAACACCGCGTTCACGGCGGTCGGCGCCGAACAGACGAAGCTCGCCCAGGGGCTCAAACAGCTGCCGGTGACGCTTCGCGCGGGCAACAAAACGTTCGCGGAACTGCCCAGCACGTTCCACGCGCTGCGCGAACTGGTCGAGGCGTCGAAGCCGACCGTCGGGCCGCTGACGACCCTGCTCGAACGGCTGCACGGGCTGGTGTCGACGGCGAACACCCCGGTGCACAACTTCGCCGAAACGTTCTCGCGCCCGGGGGCCAACAACGACCTCACCGATCTCGCACGGGCGCTGCCGGCGCTCGCCAAGTCGCTCACCACGAGCTCGCCGAGCGCGGTCACGGCGCTCCAGGAATCGGTGCCGATCACGGCCTTCTTCGGGCCCTACTCGCCCGACCTCGTCGGAACGCTGCGCACGTTCGGCCAGGCCGGCTCCTACTACGACGCGAACGGCCACTACGCGCGGCTGACCCCCGTGCTGCCGGACTTCGCGCTCGGTGAAAACAACACGCTCAAACCGGCGGGCACCGAACAGGCGCTGTCGCCGCTGAAGACCGGGCAGCTGCGGCGCTGCCCGGGCTCCTCCACGCAGGCCGCCGCCGACGGGTCCTCGCCGTTCACCGACAACGGCGCGCTCACCTGCGATTCCTCGGAGACGCCCTGATGGACCGCCGCCGACGCAACTCGCTCGCCGCCAACCCGCTGCTGATCGGGGCTGTCACGACGCTGATCGTGGTGGTCGCGGTGTTCCTCTCCTACAACGCCAACAACGGGCTGCCGTTCGTGCCCACCTACAACATCAACGTGGCGCTCCCGGAGGCCTCCGGCCTGCAGCCGCTCAACCAGGTGCGCATCGCGGGCACGCGGGTGGGGATCGTGAGCTCGATGAGCCCGAACATAGACCCGAAGACGGGGCGCATCACGGCGGTCGCGCACCTCAAGCTCGAAAAGAAAGTCGAACCGCTGCCGAGCGACACGAGGGCGCTCGTGCAGTCGGTGTCGGCGATCGGCTTGAAGTACCTCGAACTCGAAAAGGGAAGCTCCTCGAAGACGCTCAGGGCGGGGGCCACGATCCCCATGGGCCAGACCAAGGAACCGGTGAACATCGAGGAACTCTTCAACATGTTCGACCAGAAGACGCGCACCGGGCTCAAGCGGGCGACCAACAACTTCGGCGACGGCCTGGCCGGCCGCGGGCTCGGCCTGAACAACACGATCCACGAACTGCGCCCGCTGGTGGACAAGGCGGTGCCGGTGCTGCACAACCTCGCGCTGCCCGCGACGGGGCTGCGCGAGCTGTGGATCGCGCTCGACCGCGCGGCCTCGCAGACGGCGCCGGTGGCGGAGATCAACGCCCAGGGCTGGGCCGACCAGGACACGTTCTTCAGGGCGTTCGCGAGCGTGACCCCGTCGATCGAAGCGGCGGCCGAGGGCGGCCCGCCGTCGCTCGAGCAGGCGATCCACTCGCTCCCCTACGAGGCGCCGTTCCTCGAAAACGCGACCGAGTTCATGCGCCTGCTGCGGCCCAGCGCGGCCGACCTGCGCACGGTCGCGCCGCAGCTCGGCCACGCGGTCTCGGTGGGCGCGGTGAACTTCACGGCGGCGACCACGCTCAACTCGCGGCTCGCGGAATCCGCGGAGGCGCTCGCGGAATTCGCGAACAACCCGATCCCCGCGCTGGGCATCGAAGACCTCTCGCAGACGCTCAAGCTGGGCAACCCGCTGTTCGCGGGCATCGCGCCCGAGCAGGCGTACTGCAACTACCTGACGCTCACGTTCCGCAACCTGGCGAGCCTCGAGTCCGAGGACGTGGGCGTGGGCACGCTCGGGCGCGCGGGCTTCGTGCTCGCGCCGAAGGGCCCGAACAACGAGGGCTACCCGTCCTCGGCGCCGGCCAACGGCCCGTCGCTCGAACACCCATTCGGCAGCACCACGATCATCGACAACAACCACGTGCACGCCAACCCGTACCCCAACGTGGCCGGCCCGGGCCAGCCGCAGGTGTGCGAAGCGGGCAACGAGGAATACCAGGTGGGCAAAGAGACGATCGGCAACCTGCCCGCCGCACAGGTCGGTCACAACCGCGAACTCACATCGCGCGAACAGAACGTGTTCGGCGAAACGTACCCGGCCGCCACGCTGAAGGCCCTTGGCATCAAGGGGAAGAAGAAGAAATGAAACGCTTCTGGCGCCGCCACGATGAGATTCCGGTCGTCGAGCTGGCGCGCTCGAACCCCGTGCGCGTCGGCATCGCGGTGCTGGTGATCCTCGCGCTGGTCGTGTACTTCGGGTTCACCAAGCGAATCCCGTTCAAACACGGCTACCGCTTCAAGGCGGAGTTCGCGAGCGTGCTGAACATCCACCCGAAGTCGCCCGTGCGCGTCGCGGGAGTGAACGTCGGCAAGGTGATGTCGATCGCGCGCGACCACAACGCGGGCCTCGTGACGATGGAAATCGAACCGAAGGGCCTTCCGATCCACGGCGACGCGACGCTCAAGATCCGCCCGCGAATCTTCCTCGAAGGCAACTGGTTCGTGGAACTGCAGCCCGGCAGCCCGTCGGCGCCGGTGGTCAAAGCGGGTGGCACGATCCCGATCACGCAGACGTCCGAGCCGGTGCAGCTCGACCAGGTGCTCAACGCGCTCAACACGGACACGCGAGCGAACCTGCAGACGTTCCTGATCGAATTCGGAAAAGCGCTCACGCAGAAGCCCGACGCGGCGGAAGACGCCGAACAGGACCCCGACGTGCGCGGCCTGAACGCGGCGCAGGCGCTCAACAAGACCTACCAGCGCGGCCCCAAGTCGCTGCGCGCCACAGCTGTGCTCAACCAGGCGATCACGGGCACAGAACCGCACGACCTCTCGAAACTGGTCGCCGGGATCGGGAAGGTGAGCAGCGCGCTCAACGTCCACGAGGAGCAGCTGGGCGAACTGATAGTGAACTTCAACACGTTCTTCGAAATCCTGGCGGCGCAGTCGAAGAGCCTGCGCGCCACCGTCTCCGAGCTGCCGAGCTCGCTGCGCGCGATCGACAGCGGGCTGTCGGGGCTCGACGCGTCGTTCCCGCCGACCCGCAGGTTCGCTCACGAGATCATCCCGGGCATCAAGCAGACCAACATCACGGTCGCGGCGGCGCTCCCGTGGATCGAACAGGTGAAGGCGTCGCTCGCGCCGAGCGAGCTCGGCGGCGTGGCGAGCGGGCTCGCCGCGGCGATGCCGTCGCTCGCGAAGCTCGAGAGCGAACAGACGCCCCTCTTCCAGCAGACCGAACTCTTCAACAAGTGCCTGACGAACGTGCTGTTCCCGGCGGGCAACGCGAAGATCCAGGACGGCGCGAGCAGCTCGGGCGTGGAGGCCTACAAGGAGTTCTGGTACAGCCTCGTGGGCCTGAACGGCATCGGCCAGCACTTCGACGGCAACGGCGAGATGGCGAAGTTCGTGGTGGGCAACAGCGGCGCCACGCTCGTCTCCCAGCCGGTCGGCATAGTCGGGCACGCCGTGGACAAAGAAGCGCTGCGGCTGCTCGGGCGCTCGCCGCTGCCGCCGCTCGGCACGCGGCCCGCGTTCCCGTCCGAAGAGCCGTCCTACGAACCGTCGGCGCAGTGCTACAAGCAGGCGCTGCCCGAATTCAACGGCCCGCTGTCGCAGGGCCCCGCGGACGGGACGGGCTGATGGCGCCGACGAGTCCGCGCACCGGCCACGAGGGCGGCCTCAGCGTCCGCGAACAGATCGAGCGCTACCGCACGCCGTTCATCTCCGTGGTCTCGATGATCTTGATCGCGGCCGCCGTGGGCGGCTACATCCTCGCGCACGAGAACCTCAAGCTCCCGGGCTGGGTGCCGGTGGTGGGCCGCAACTACTACAAGCTCAAGGCCGAATTCTCGAGTGCCCAGGCGGTGACGCCGGGTCAGGGGCAGGCGGTGACGATCGCGGGTGCGAAGGTCGGCGAAGTGGCGACCGTGGACCTCGCCAACGGCGTGGCCACGGTGACGATGAAGATCACGCCGAAGTACGCTCGCTTCTACCACAACGCCACGCTGCTTCTGCGCCCGAAGACACAGCTGCAGGACATCACCGTGGAGGTGAACCCCGGCACGCCGTCGGCGGGCAAGCTCAAGAGCGGCGAAGTGCTGCCACAGTCCCAGACGGCTGCGAACGTGAACTTCGACGAATTCCTCGCAGGGCTCGACGCGGAAACGCGCGCGTACCTGCAGGAGCTCCTGGCCGGCGCGGGCATCGGCCTCAAGAACAACTCCAAGCAGCTCTCGGCGACGTTCAAGCGCTTCGACCCCACCGCCAAGCTGACCGAGGAGATCGCAGAACAGGTGGAAGCGCGCCACGCGAACACCGCGCGCGCGATCCACAGCTTCAGCCTGCTGGTGGAAGCGCTCGGCGGCAAGGACAAACAGCTCGCCGAACTCGTGGACTCGGCCAACGCGGTGTTCCGGACGTTCGCCCAGGAGGACGCGAACGTGCAGAAGACGATCCACCTGCTCCCGAGCACCCTGCACAAGGCCGAAAACGGCCTCGGCAAGCTCGGAACCGCCACCCGCGTGCTCGGCCCCACGCTCAAGGAGCTCGAACCGTTCGCGCGCTCGCTCAGGCCCACGCAGGAAGCGACGCGCTCGCTGGCCGCCAAGACCACCCCGATCATCAAGAACGAAATCCGCCCGTTCGCGCGACAGATCCTTCCGGTCGTGAACGAACTCGCGCCGTCCACCAAAGGCGCGGGCGAAGCGTTCCCGAAGCTCGCCACGAGCTTCTCGGTGCTCAACGAATTCTTCAACGAGCTCGCCTACAACCCGGGCGCGGGCAAGGCCGGCTTCCTGTTCTTCCTCGACTGGGGCAACCACGACCTCAACAGCGTGATCTCGAGCTCCGACGCGACGGGCCCGGTGGGCCGCACGCTCGTGTACTTCAACTGCGACGTGCTGCCGCTGTTCAACGGCGCATCCGAAGTGAACGAAACGGTGAAGCTGCTCGTGGCGCTGCTGAAACCGCCGACCGCGGCCGAATGCAAAGCGCTGCTCGGCAGCGCGACCGGCACGGCAGCGACCGCGGCGCGCGCCGCGCGCGCGAGCGGCCCCCTGTCCTCGAGCCTGTCGGGCAACGGCCTCGCGGGGCTGCCCGTGGGGCAGATGCCGAAACCGCGCGCGGCGCACGCCTCGAGCGGGCACGCCAAGGAGGCGAGGCGCTAGCCATGCAGAAGCGTGCGCCCACACTCGGCAACCTGATCGTGATCCTGCTGTTCGTGCTCAGCTGCTTCGGCCTGCTGCTGTTCCTGTGGTCGTCGTTCGGCGGGCCGCTGCCGCTCAAGCCGAAGGGCTACCGCTTCAGCGTCGCGTTCCCGCGCACGCTCGCACTCTCCGAACAGTCGGACGTGCGCATCAGCGGCGTCAACGTGGGGCACGTGGTCGCGCTCAAGCTCGGCAACGACGGGCGCACCCACGCGACGATCGAACTCAACGGCAAATACGCGCCGATCCGCACCAACATGCACGCGATCCTGCGCCAGAAGACGCTGCTGGGCGAGACCTACGTGCAGCTGATCCCCAAGGGCAACGACGCTCCGCCGCTCGGCGACGAGGCGGAGCTGCCGGTGGCCAACGTGGAACCGTCGGTGACGCTCGACGACATCCTCACGACGTTTGACCCGAAGACGCGCCGCGACTTCCAAATCTGGCAGCAGGCGCTCGCCGCGGGCATCAACGAACAGGGCGAATCGATCAACGCGGGGATCGGCGAACTCGAGCCGTTCTCCGAAAAGGGCGCGACGCTCGTGGCGCTGCTCGACTCGCAGGAAGGCGCGGTGCGCAAGCTCGTCCACTACACCGGCGTGGTGTTCAACGCGCTCGCGAGCCGAGACCACCAGCTCGAAGGGCTGATCCGCAGCGGCGGACGCACCTTCCACGCCGCCGCGGAAGCGAGTCAGGCGGTCGCGCAGGCGTTCAAGGCGCTGCCCACGTTCGAGCACAGTTCGCGGATCGCGCTCAAAGAAATCGACAGCTTCTCGACGGTCGCGAACCCCTACCTGAAGGAATTCCGCAACACCGAGGTGCAGCTGAGCGGGCTGCTCGCGGCCGCCAAGCCGTTCGCGCCCGAATTCAACAGGTTCCTGACCTCCGTGGGCCCGCTCACGAAGGCCGCGCGCACGGGCCTGCCCGACGTCAAGAGGTCGCTCGACCTGACGGTGCCGGTGCTCGAAAACCTGCGCCCGGTGCTGCACAACCTCGACCCGTTCCTGCAGTACACGGGCGAATACGTGCCGGAGGTGCAGGCCTTCTTCGCGAACCTCACGGCCGCAACCGAGTTCCACGGCAACAACACGAGCGCGGGCAAAGGCCCGGCCGAGCACCTCCTGACGGCGATGAACACGCTCGGCCCGGAGAGCCTCGCGCTGTACCCCGCCAGGCCCGGCACGGACCGCGCCAACCCCTACTTCCATCCGGGCGCGTTCAGCTCGCTCGCGAGCGGCCTGCCGGTGTTCAACGCGAGCACGTGCGCGAACTCCGCGCCGTCGGTGTCGGGCCCTCCGAACGAAACGGTCTCCGAAAGCATCCTCGAACAGATCGTCCAGTTCAAAGTCGCCAACAAACCGGAATCGACCACCAACGAAGTGGCGGCGCCGGGCTGCGCTCAGCAGGGGCCGTTCACGTTCAACGGCAAGACCAGCCAGTTCCCAGAAGTGACCTACTCCGGAAAATGACCCACGACGACTTCCAGTACCACTCGAGCGAACTCGACCTCACAGCAGATCCCGACGACAAGCGCTGGTCGATCCGCTGCGTGGACGTTCACAAGCGGCTCGCCGGCGTGCCCGTGCTGAACGGCCTCAACGTGGCGTTCCCCGACGACACGATCACCGTTGTGCTGGGGCCGTCCGGAACCGGCAAGAGCGTGCTGATCAAGCACATCATCGGGCTGATGTTCCCCGACTCGGGCGACATCGTCGTGCACGGCCAGTCGGTGCCCAGCCTGACGATGCCGAAGCTGCTCGCGCTGAGGCGCAAAATCGGCGTGCTGTTCCAGGACGGCGCTCTGTTCGGCTCGATGAACGTGTTCGACAACGTCGCGTTCCCGCTGCGCCAGCACACCGGCATGTCCGAGGCGGAGATCGCCCAGCGCGTGATCCAGCGGCTCACCGACGTGGGGCTCGCAGACGCGATGGACGACATGCCCTCGCAGCTCTCGGGCGGGATGCGCAAGCGCGCTGGGTTCGCGCGCGCGCTCGTGATGGAGCCCGACGTGGTGATCTTCGACGAGCCCGACTCGGGCCTCGACCCGGTGCGCACCGCGCTGCTGTGCGATCTCATCCAGGAGATGCACGGGATCTACCGCGGCACCTACATCGTGGTCACGCACAACATCGCCTCTGCGCGGCAGATCGGGGAGTACATCGCGCTCCTGTGGCGCGGACGCATCGTGGAGGCGGGCGACGCCGAGCGCATGTTCTCCTCCGACAACGCGTTCGTGCACCAGTTCCTCAGCGGCTCCGCGGAGGGGCCGCTGACGATGGACTGAGCGGCGACGCGGCGCCAGGAGGGCGCGGAGGAGGGGACGCCCCGAGGCGGCGGGACGCCGGGGCCGGGCGCCGCGCGCAGGCGCCGCCGCGAGGCCGCCGGGCGGTTCTTCGGCGGCTTGCACGCAGCGCAGCCGTATGCGAACATATGTTCGTATGATCCTGTGCGTGCACCTGCCCCGGTTCGAGCTGCTGGTCGCGGCGGCGGGACGGGAGGCGCTGCTCGAGCAAGCGCTCACGGGCACGGCGCTCGCGCTGGCGCCCACGTTCGGCGCGCGAGCCACGGAGAGGGGCTCGCGTCGCGCGGGCGCGGGCAGCGGGAGGGTGGGGGAGGTCACCGGGGCAGCTGAAGCGCGCGGCGTGTTCGCGGGCATGATGCTCGGCGAGGCGCTCGCGCGCTGCCCCGGCCTCGTGCTGGTGCCGCCCGACCCGCCGGCGGTGGCCGAACGCTGGGAGGGCACGCTGCGGGCGCTCGAGGCGGTCGGCGCCGAGGTCGAGCCGGCGCGCGCGGGGCTCGCGTACTTCGATGCGGGCCCGCTGCGCGCCCTGCATGGCTCTGACGCCGCCACGATCGACGCGACCCGCCGCGCGTGCCGCGGCGCCGCCGGCGGCACAGGCGCCCTGCAGGGCACAGGCACCCTGGAGGGCACAGGCACCCTGCAGGGCACAGGCACCCTGGAGGGCACAGGCACCCTGCAGGGCACAGGCACCCTGGAGGGCACCGGCAGGCCGCCGCGCATCGGTGGCGCGCCCACGCGCTTCTGCGCGCTGGCCGCGGCCCTGGCGGTGCGCTCGCGCAGGCCGTTCTTGCTGGAGGACGCGCGGGCGCGGCGCTGGCTCGCGGGACGGCCGGTTGGCCTGCTCGCCCACCGCGAGCAGACGGCGGCGCTGGTGGAGCCGCTCACGCGCCTCGGGGTGCGCACGCTGGGCGAGCTCGCGAGGCTCGGTCGCGCGGCGCTCGCCGACCGGTTCGGGGAGCCGGGCGCGCTGGCCCACGGGCTGGCGAGCGGCGAGGACGGCCCGCTGCGCCCGCGCCGCATCGAGGATCTCGTGGCGGAGTCGATGGAGGTGGCCGACGCGAGCTCCGGCGCGGCGCTGAAGCGCGTGCTGGGAGTGCTGGTGGACCGTCTGCTGGCCAGGCCCGAGCGGCGCGGGCGGTCGCTTCGCGCGGTGGTGCTGTCGGCGCGCCTGGCCACCGGCGGCGGCTGGCGCGAGCACGTCGTCTTCCGCCAGGCGATGAGCGACGCCGAGCGCATCCGGCTGGCGCTGTCGCTGCGTCTGTCGGCGCTGCCGGCGCCGGCGGCCTCGCTGCGGCTGTCGGTCGAGCGCTTCGGCCCCGCCGCGAGCGACCAGGGCACGCTGCTCGACCGCGACAGGGCACTGCGCGCCGCGCGCCTGCGCGAGGCGGTGGCGCAGGTGCGCGCGGTCGCCGGCCGGGACGGGGCGCTGCGGGCGGTGTGCGTGGATCCGGACTCGCGCGTGCCGGAGCGGCGCATGGCGTTCGCTCCGATCCCCGAGTGATGGCCCGCACGCTCAACAGGCCGCTGCCCGCTCGCGTGCGCTTCAGCGGCGAGCGCCCGGTGGAGGTCAACGGCGAAGCGGTGGAGTCGCTGCGCGAGTCGTGGCTGGTGGAGGACCGCTGGTGGACGGCGCGGCCGCTGCGCCGCCGCTACTGGGAGCTCGTGGGCGAGCGCGGGCGCAACGTGGTGGTGTTCCACGACCTCTCCGCGGGGCCGCGCGAGAGCGCGCGGGGCGGCTGGTTCGTTCAGGGCGCGTAGGCGGGCAGATGCAGCGGTCGAGGGCGCCATACGCCGAGCTCCACTGCCACTCGGCCTACTCGTTCCTGGATGGCGCCTCGCTGCCGGAGGAGCTGGCGCGGCGCGCGGGGGAGCTCGGCTACGAGGCGCTGGCGCTGACCGACCACAACTCGGTGTCGGGCTCGATGGAGCTCGCGCAGGTGGCGGCGGGCCACGGGATCCGCGCGATCCACGGCGCGGAGGTCGACGTGGCGCCGCCGGCGGGCGGGCAGGGTGGGCGGGGTCCCAGTCATCACCTCACGCTGCTGGTGCGCGACGAGCGGGGCTGGAGCAACCTCTGCAGGATCATCACGCTGGCGCACGCGCACACGCGCGAGGGGCCGGGCCGCAGGGAGCCGTCGGAGCCGGTGGTGGACCTGCAGGCGGTGGCCGACCACGCCGAGGGGCTCGTCTGCCTGACGGGCTGCGCGGGGCGCTCGCTGCTGGCGCGCGGCGCGCGCGATGAGCCGGCGGCGCGGCGGCTGCTCGACGCGTTCGGCCCCGAGGGGCTGTACGTGGAGCTGCAGCGCCCCTACGCGCGCGATGACCGCGCGCGCAACCGCGCGCTGGCGGCGTGCGCGAGGCGCCTGGGGGTGAGGTGCGTGGCGAGCGGCGACGTGCACGCGCATGCGCGCAGCAGAGCGGAGCTGCAGGACGCGTTCGTGGCGCTGCGCCACCACTCCACGCTCGACGCCTCCGAGCCGCTGCGCCGCGGCAACCACAGCCACGTGATGGCGGCGCCGCGGGCGATGGCGAGCCGCTTCTCCGACCACCCCGAGGCGGTCCGCGAGACGCTCGCGCTGGCCGAGCGGCTGACGTTCGACCTGCGCAGGGACCTCGGCTACCGCTATCCGGGCGCGGAGGACGGGAGCGCCCTGCGGCGCCTTGCGGAGCTGTGCGCGCACAGGCTCGAGGAGCGCTACGGCCCCTCGGCGCCGCGCTCTGCGCGCGCAGCGCACGCGCACGCGCGCGCCCGGCTCGAGTCGGAGCTGCGCGTGATCGGCGGGCTGGGGCTGGCGGGCTTCTTCCTGCTCCACCACGACATGCTGGAGCTCGCGCGCGAGGTGGCTCGCGAGGTGCGCGGCCCCGAGTCGGTGCGGGCGCTGCTCGCGCCGGGGCGCGGGCGCGGCTCGTCGGTGTCCTCGCTGGTGTGCTACCTGACGGGGCTCTCGCATATAGACCCGATCGCGAGCGGGCTCGAGCTGGGGCGCTTCCTGCACGAGGAGCTGAGCGGGCTGCCGGACATCGACCTCGACTTCCCGCGCGACATCCGCGAGCGGCTGATCCCGCGCGTGCACGACCGCTACGGCCGCGAGCGCGCGGCGCTGGTGGCGGCCTTCCCCACGTTCCGCGCGCGCGGCGCGATCCGCGAGCTGGGCAAGGCGCTGGGCCTGCCGCCGGGCGACATCGAGCGCGCGGCGCGCGGCGCGGACTCCTACACGTCCGCGAGCGAGCGCGACCTCGCGGTGGCGATCTCGGGCGAGCGGCCCGACGCGCGCGACGCGGCCGCGCGGGAGGGGAGCCCGAAGCTCGCGTCGGAGCGCTGGCGCTGGCTCTCGAGGCTGGTGGAGGAGGCGTACGGGCTGCCGCGCCACCTCTCGCAGCACCCCGGCGGCATGATCATCTCGACGCGGCCGCTGATCGACTGCTGCCCGGTGGTGCCCGCGGCGATGGAGGGGCGCCAGATGGTGCAGTGGGACAAGGACTCGTGCGCGGACGCGGGCTTTCTGAAGATAGACCTGCTCGGGCTGGGGATGCTCTCGGCGGTGGAGCGCTGTGTTGAGGAGATAGCGCGCGTGCGCGGCGAGCGCATCGACCTGTCGCGCATCCCGTTCGACGAGCAGGACACCTTCAGGGCGATCCGCGCGGCCGACACGGTGGGGGTGTTCCAGATCGAGAGCCGCGCGCAGATGCAGTCGCTGCTGCGCACCCGGCCGAGGAACCTCGAGGACCTCACGATCCAGGTCGCGATCGTGCGCCCCGGCCCGATCCAGGGCGGCGCGATCAATCCCTACATCGAGCGCCGCAGGCGGCTGCGCGAAGACCCCTCCTACGAGGTGCCCTACGAGCACCCCGCGCTCGAGCCGGTGCTCAGAGAGACGCTCGGCACGATCATCTTCCAGGACCAGGTGATGCAGGTCGCGGAAGCGTTCGCGGGCTTCAGCCCGGGCGAGGCGGACGGGCTGCGCAGGGCGATGAGCCGCAAGCGCTCGCAGGAGATGCTGGCCCGCCACCGAGAGCGCTTCGTGGCGGGAGCGATGAGCCACTCGGGCGCCTCGGCGCAGACGGCGGAGCGCGTGTGGCAGATGGTGGAGGGCTTCGCGGGCTTCGGCTTCCCCAAGGCGCACAGCGCGGCGTTCGGGCTGCTCGCATACCAGTCGACGTGGCTGCGGGTGCACTACGGCGAGGAGTTCCTGTGCGCGCTGCTCAACGAGCAGCCGATGGGCTTCTACGCGCCCGACAGCCTCGTGCACGAGGCTGAAAACAGGGGGATCGAGGTGCTGGCGGCGGACGTGAACGCGTCGGCGGCGCAGTGCGAGGTGCAGGACGGCAAGGTGCGCCTGGGCCTCGGCTACGTGAAGGGGGTGCACGCGACCGAGGTCGAGGAGCTGGTCGGCGAGCGCGGGCGCGCGGGCGCGTTCGAGAGCCTCGCGGATCTCGCGGCGCGCACGGGCCTGCGCCGCGGAACGCTCGCGCAGCTCGCGTGGTCGGGGGCCTGCGACGGCCTGCTCGCGCCGGGCCAGGACAGGCGCACGGCTCTGTGGCAGCTCGGCCTCGCGTCCCCCGCCGAGCCGGCGGGGGACGACGGCGCTGCGCAGCTGGCGCTGCCGCTGGGGCTGCCCGACGCGCCCGCGCTGCGCCGCCTGGGGCGCTGGCAGCGGCTGATCGCTGACTACTCCACGACCGGGGTCACCGTGGGCGCGCACGCGCTCGCGATCCTGCGCGGGCGCCTGCAGGTGCCGATGCTCGCGACCTCCGCGCAGCTCTCGCGCCTGCCCAACGGGGGCGAGGTGGCGGTGGCGGGGCTGGTGATCGCGAGGCAGCGCCCCGGGACCGCCAAGGGGACCATGTTCCTGCTCTTCGAGGACGAGTTCGGCACGATCAACCTGATCGTCTCGCGCGAGGTCTACGAGCGCCACCGCCACCTCGCGCGGGCAGAGCCGCTGCTGCTCGCGAGGGGCCGCCTCGAGCGCTCGCAGGAGCCGGTGCGGATCGGCGCGGCGGCGACGGGCTCGGAGCGCGAGGAGATCCGCCCGGTGATCAACGTGCTGGTGCGCGAGCTGCACTCGCTCGAGCGCTTCCTGCCGGGCGGGGTCGAGGGCGAGCGCGAGGGCGGCGTGCGCCGCCTGCGCGAGGGGGAGCCCGCGGGCGAGGAGGTCGCGGCGAGCATGCGCGCGGCGGCGCCGGCGGTGCAGAGCTTCGCGGCGGGAAGGCGCAGGTAGGACGCTAGGCTGGGGCGCATCGCGCGCCTCGGCTCGACAGACCTGGACGTGTTTCCCCTGTGCCTCGGCGGCAACGTGTTCGGCTGGACGCTCGACGAGCAGCGCTCCTTCGAGGTGCTCGACGCCTACGCGCAGGCGGGCGGCAACTTCATCGACACCGCCGACGTGTACGGCCGCCGTGGGCCGCTCGGCGAAGGCGCCTCGGAGAAGATCCTCGGCCGCTGGATCGCCGCGCGCGGCAACCGCGAGAGCCTCGTGATCGCGACCAAGGTGGGCATGTCGCCGAGCCGCAAAGGGCTTTCGGCGGCGACCATCCGCGCGGGAGCGCAGGACTCGCTCGAGCGGCTGGGCATCGAGCGGATAGACCTCTACTACGCGCACGCGGACGACCCCGATACGCCGGTCGAGGAGACGCTCGGCGCCTTCGGAGAGCTGATCGGCGAGGGGCGCATCCGCTACGCGGCGGCGTCCAACTACAGCGCCGCGCGGCTGCGCGAGGCGCTCCAGCTCGGCAGGCGCGACGGCCTGGCGGCATACGCGGCGTTGCAGCCGCACTACAACCTCGTGGAGCGCGCGCAGTACGAGCGCGAGCTCGCTCCGCTGTGCGAGGAGTACGGGCTGCCGAGCCTGCCCTACTTCGCGCTGGCGCGGGGGTTCCTCACGGGCAAGTACCGGCGCGGCGGCGCGGAGGTGCGCAGCGAGCGCGCGTCGGGGGTGAAGCAGAGCTACGCCAACGACCGCGGCTATGCGGTGCTCGACGCGCTCGACCGCGTGGCCGCGCAGCAGGGCGCGAGCGTGGCCGCGGTGGCGCTCGCATGGCTGCTCGCGCAGCCCACCGTGGCGGCGCCGATCGCGAGCGCCACCTCGCCCGCGCAGCTCGCGAGTGTGCTCCCGATGAGCAGCCTGCGGCTGACCGCCGAGCAGCTGCGTGACCTCGACGCGGCCAGCGCGCCGGACGCCGCGCGCGCGGCGGCGCAGGCCTGAGCCGCACACGCGTGCTCGACTCGGCTCTCGTGTCCGCGGAGATCTCGCTGCCCAGCGGGCCCGACGCGGCGGCGGTGCGCGAGCGCATCGCGACGCTCGCGGCGACGGTGGACGTGGTGGGGCTCACCGACAACCACGCGGGCCAGTCGCGCATGTCGCCGCTCGCGGCCGTGGCGCTCGCCCGCGAGCAGGGCGTGGCGACGATCGTGCACGTCTCCTGCCGCGACCGCAACCGGCTCGCGCTGCAATCGCAGGTGGTGGGGGCGGCGGCGCTCGAATCGGAGGGCGTGCTGTGCCTGCAGGGCGACCCCGTGCAGGGCGTGCCGCGCGTCGGCGACATGGTCGCGACCGCGCTGATCGCGCACGCGCGGCAGTGGGCGGCGCCGCGCGAGATCGCGGTGGGCGCGGTGGTGAACCCGTTCGCGAGCGACCTCGACCGGGAGCTGGCTCTGCTCGAGCGCAAGCTCGCGGCGGGCGCGCAGTTCCTTCAGTCCCAGATGGTCTTCGACGCCGGTGCGCTGCGGCGCTTCTTCGAGCGTGCCGGTGCGATGCTCGACGGCGTGCGGTTCTACGCAGGCGTGGCGCTGCTGCGCAACCGGCACATGGCCGAGCGCGCGCGCAGCCTGCCGGGCTGCGCGATTCCCGACGCGGTGTTCGAGCGGATCGCGAGCGGCGACGGGCTCACGTTCGCGCGCGAGCTCGCGCTCGAGCTGGCGGGCATCGAGGACGTGTCCGCGCTGCACCTGTTTCCGCTCGGCGGCGAGGCGCACACGCCCGACATCGCCGCTGCGTTTCGCACCGCGCGCGGCGTGCCCGCGGTGCGGGGCTGAGGCGGGCGCGCCTCAGCGCGCGCTGAACGTGAGCACCTGTCCGTCGGGGTCGCGCACCGACACGCTTCCGTTGCCCCCGCCGCCCGCCCGTGCGTCTCCGCCGACGCGCCCGGCGAGCTCGTGCACCCGCTCGGGGCCGCTCAACGCGAAGCGCACCTCGCGCAGCCCCGGCGCGCTGTCGGGCGGCGGCTCGGCGCCGGCGCTCTGCCACGAGTTGAGCCCCACGTGGTGGTGGTAGCCGCCGGCCGACACGAACGCGGCCGAGGGCATCTCGGCCTGCTCCTCGAAGCCGAGCTCGTCCGTGTAGAAGCGCAGCGCGCGGGGGACGTCGGAGACCTTCAGGTGCACGTGGCCCACGCCGCTGCCCGGCGCGATCGAGGGCGCCGGGTCGTCGGACACCTGCGCGAGCAGGTCGCGCAGGTCGAGCGGCGCGGTGAACATGCGCACGCCGTTGCCGCCCGCGGGGCGCTCCCAGCTCGCGCGGGGCCGGTCGGCGTAGATCTCTATGCCGAGGCCGTCCGGGTCGCTCAGGTAGAGCGCCTCGGAGACGCCGTGGTCGGAGGCGCCCTCGAGCGGCCAGCCGCTCGCGGCGAGCCGGTGCACGGTGTCGGCTAGCGCGGCGCGCGAGGGGTGAAGCCAGGCGACGTGGAAGAGGCCGGTGCTGCGCGGCGAGAGCTGCGTGGGGGAGGAAAGCTCGCGCAGCTCCAGCGCGGGGCGCTCGTGGTCGGGCCCGAGCCACGCCGCGCCCGCTTCCCGCGAGAGCAGCGGCAGCCCCAGCGCGTCCTCGTAGAAGCGCGCGCTGCGCTCGAGGTCGCTCACGGCGAGCGCCACCGAGTCGATGCGCAGCTGGGGGTCGATCGAGTCCATTTCGTGCCCGCGAACAGTTAACCACCACGCGGGCGGCTCATTAAACCCGAGTGAAGGAGAGGGTTTAATTGTCGTGACATCGATCGATCTGCAGGAAAGCTGCGTGAGCCTTCCGTCGCAGCGGAGAGCAGCCCCGCGTCCATGCCAACCGCCCGTCAACGAACGTTCTACCGGCAACGTGACCGCGGGTCAACAGTGCTGGGAAGTTCACGCTGTCGACGTCGGGAACGACCATCGAAGTGCCGCTTTCCGTGGCGTCTCCGGGCTCGGGTCAGGGCCGCTGCTTCTACCACGTGTCGAAAGTCGAAGGCAAACTCACCTATCCGACCATCACAGACGTGGAAACCGCGGGTACGGGCAAACTCGCGAAATACAGCGGCGCGTTCAACCTGTCGAGCTCGCCGCAGTGCCCCTCAACGGCGCCGCTGGACGGAGAAGTCCAGATCGGGAACCTCGAAGACGAATCGAAGTTCTTCGAAGCGGAACTCGTCGCGAAATGATCGGCCGGCGCGGCGGGGGATGCTCGCGTCTCCCGCCGCGCCGCTCTGCCGGGGCCTGGGCCGCCGCAAACGCGTGCGAGCCGTTCGGCCGGCAAGTAGGCTTCCGCCCGTGCGCCACCGAAAATTAGGCTCGAGCGACCTCGAGGTGTCGGAGATCAGCCTCGGATCGTGGCTCACGTACTCCGGCGGCGTGGCCTTCGAGCAGGCGAAGGCGTGCGTGAACGCGGCGTTCGACGCGGGCATCAACTTCATCGACACCGCCAACGTGTACGGGCGCGGCGCCGCGGAGTCGCTGCTCGGCGAGGTGCTGGCGGGCCGCGAGCGCTCCTCCTACGTGCTCGCGACAAAGGTGTACTTCCCCATGTCCGACACCGACCGCGGGCTCTCGGCCGGGCAGATCCACAAGCAGATCGACGCGTCGCTCGAGCGCCTGCGCACCGACCACGTGGACCTGTACCAGTGCCACCGCTACGACAGCCACACGCCGCTCGAGGAGACGATGGGCGCGCTCACCGAGGTGGTGCGTTCGGGCAAGGCCCGCTACATCGGCTTCAGCGAGTGGCCGGCGGAGCGCATCCGCGAGGCGCTCGCGCTGCCGGGCGTGGAGCGGTTCGTCTCGAGCCAGCCGCAGTACTCGATGATCGTGCGCTCGCCCGAGGCCGAGGTGATCCCGCTGTGCGAAGCCGAGGGCATCTCGCAGATCGTGTGGTCGCCGCTCGCGCAGGGGGTGCTGACCGGCAAGTACCTGCCGGGCGCGCCGGCGCCGTCGGACTCGCGCGCGGCGAGCGACAGCATGGGCGTGTTCATCGAGCAGCTCATGCAGCCGCGCGTGCTCGAGGCGGTGCAGCGGCTCGTGCCGGTGGCCGAGGGCGCGGGCCTGACGATGGTGCAGCTGGCGCTCGCGTGGGTGCTGCGCCAGCCGAACGTGGCGTCGGCGATCGTGGGCGCGAGCCGCCCCGAGCAGGTCGCCGCGAACGCTTCGGCCTCGGGCGTCGAGCTGAGCGAGGACACGCTCGCGGCGGTCGACGCGGCGCTCGAGGGCGCGATCCTCGCCTGACCCGGCCGCGGACCGGTCCAGACGGGCGCTTCGCGCCCGCGGGGCAGGGGCGGCGCGCGGTGCGCGGGCTCGTTGTCCGCGCCCTCAGCGCGGCCCCACCACGAGCGACTGGAACGCGCGGCCGACGACGCCGTGCTCGTCGTGCAGCACGCTTTCGGCGAGCCCGGTGCCGCCGGGGCTCAGCACGGTGCGCGCGTCGAGGCCGATCCACTCGCCGCGTGGCGCGCGCGAGAGGTGCACGGTGAGGTCGGCGTTGATGAACAGGTAGCGGTCGAACGGCAGCGCGGCGCTCACCCCGTTGCCGAAGTCCGCGCTCGCCGCGAGGCGCGCGACCGGGGTGGGCTCCTCGCCGGGCAGGAGCGGGGCGCGCAGCCGCTGCCATACGCGCGCCGGCGCGAGCTGCCACGGCTCATCGATCCAGCGCATCTCCATCGCGGTGCCCGCGAAGCTGTCCTCCCGCGAGGACTCGTCGAGCGCGAACACGAGCGGGCGGCCCTCGGCGGGCGCGGGCATCGCGCGCTCGCGCTCCTCCGCCGAGACGGCGGGCGTGGGCAGCCCGTCCGGGACCGCCTGCACGCGCAGCGCGCTCGCGCGGCAGATCGAGATCCTCGCCGCTGTGCAGCTCGGCGGCCAGCTCCTGCACGCGCCGCCCGGACCGCACGATGCGCGTGGAGATCGTGAGCGGCGCGAACGGGATCGGGCGCAGGAACTCGAACCCGAGCCGCGCGACGCCGAGCTCTGCGCCGGGCTGCACGCGCTCGAAGGCGGCGGCGATCAGCGCCGCGGGGGCGCCGCCGTGCAGCGCGCGCGGGTCCCACGGCCCGCGCGCGAGCCCGGTCGGCACGAAGCGCTCGCCGTCGGCGAGGAAGACGCTCTCGGGCACGTGGCCTATCTGGGCAGCGCGCCGACGAAGTCCGCGAAGGCGCCGGGGTCGCGCAGCGGCGGCCCGTGGCCGAAGCACGCGAGGGCCGGGCGCAGCTCGGCGAGGCGCCGCGCGGACTCGCGATTGCGCCGCGGGTCTGGGGTGAACGCGTCGGGCGGCTCGCGCAGGCCTGGCCGGCCGGTGAGCATGTTGAGGTTGAACAGCACGTCGCCCACGATCAGCGCGCGATCCGACTCGCGCCAGTAGGACACGTGGCCGGGCGAGTGCCCGGGCGTCTCGAGCACGGCGAAGCCGCCCACCTCGTCGCCCTCCACGAGCGCGCGCGCGACCGGGTGCTCGGGGCCCGCCCAGAAGGTGCGCTGCACCCACGTCTGCCAGCCGCTCGCGCCGGTGACGGCGCCTGGCGTCTCCATCGCGGGCACGTCGCCCTGCCCGCACCACAGCGGGACGCTCAGCCGCGTGCACACCGCGTGGCTCGAGCCCTGGTGGTCGGGGTGCGCGTGCGTGAGCGCGTGCGCGCTCACCGCGCGCCCCGAGATCTGGCCGAGGATGCGCCGCTCGGCGCGGCGCGTGGCGGCGTCGATCAGCACGTCTCCCGCGAGATACACGTTGATGGCGTTGGGCGGCCATCCGCGCAGCTGGCACAGCCCCTCGGCGAGTTCCTTCACGGCGCCTCCGTTCGGTTGCTCACGTGCGCGACTGCTCCCAGGAGAACCCGCGCACCGCGAAGTACACCCCAAACGCGCCCCACAGCGCGATCACGGCGAGGTCGTCGAGGTGGCCCGACAGGCCCGAGCCGGTGACGAGCGCTCCCGACAGCGCGTCGATCAGCGGCTTGAGCGGCATCGCGTCGGCGATCGTGCGCAGGAAGCCGGGCGCGCTCGAGGAGTCGAACACGTAGAAGGACACGCCCACCACGGGCAGGAACACGGCGTTCACGTACGCGGCGGTCGACTCGAAGTTGGGGATCGCGTGCGCGAAGGCCACGCCGAGCGCGGCGAAGCACACCACGCCGGCGAGCACGAACACGATCAGCGACCCCCAGTCCCGGGGCCAGCCGATCCCGAACAGCAGCCGGCCGGCGAGCACCACGATCGCGATCTGCAGCGCCGTGTTGGTGACCGCGTTGGCGGCCACCCCGCCGAAGTAGGAGCCGCTCGGCAGCGGCGCGCCGCGGATCCGCTTGAGCACGCCGCGCTCGCGCAGGAACACGATGTTGTAGGCAAGCGCCGTGAAGGTGGTTGACATCACGCTCATCCCCGCGATCGAGGGGACGAGCTTGTCGAGGTCGCTCTGGCTGCCCGACAGGATCGCGCCGCCGCCCGCGAGGAACAGCAGCGGCAGCACGAAGTTGAAGAACGCGGCGCTGGGGTTGCGCCAGAACATGCGCCGCTCGAGCCGGTACTGGCGCCAGGAGAGCGCGAGCGCGTCAGGCATCGGCGGTCAGCTCCAGGTAGACGTCCTCGAGCGTGGGCCTGCCCACCGACAGCTCGGCGAGCTCCTCGCCGCGCGCGAGCGCCTCCTCGGTGAGCTCGTTCAGCAGTCGCGTGGGGTCCTCGGTGTGGAGCTCCACGAGCTCGCCGTGGGCGTCGCGGTAGGCGATCCGGTAGCGAGCGGCGCCGACGCCGAGCTCGCGCGGCGCGCCGATCGCGAGCACGCGCCCGTCCTTGACGATCGCGACGCGGTCGGCGAGCTGCTGCGCCTCCTCGAGGTAGTGGGTCGTGAGCAGGATCGTCTTGCCGAGGTCGCGCAGCGAGCGCACCGTGTCCCAAGCGGCCCTGCGCGCCTCCGGATCGAAGCCGGTGGTGGGCTCGTCGAGGAACATCAGCTCGGGGTCGCCCACCAGCGCGAGCGCGAAGTCCAGGCGCCGCAGCTCGCCGC
The DNA here is from genome assembly GCA_963813685.1 of uncultured Solirubrobacteraceae bacterium. Taxonomy (GTDB): domain Bacteria; phylum Actinomycetota; class Thermoleophilia; order Solirubrobacterales; family Solirubrobacteraceae; genus Palsa-744. The sequence continues at coordinate 22,377 of CAWEZQ010000006.1, read as the reverse complement.
CGGACAGCCGCCGCGCCCGCACGTCGGCGCGGTGTGCGAGGCCGGCGAGCAGCAGCACCTCCTCGACCTCGCGCGGGTGCGGGTAGAAGCTCGCCCAGTGGCGCAGCGCCTCGCGCGGCGTGATGTGGCTGTAGATGCCGCCCGACTGCAGCACGATCCCGATCCTGCGGCGCAGCTCGAGCGAGCGGCGCGCGGGGTCGAAGCCGAGCACCGAGACCTCGCCGCTGGTGCGCGCGCGGTAGCCCTCGAGGATCTCCACGGTGGTGGTCTTGCCGGCGCCGTTGGGGCCCAGCAGGCCGAAGATCTCGCCGCGCATCACCGTGATGTCGATGCCGCGAATGGCCTCGTGCTCCCCGTAGCGCTTGTACAGGGCGCTGACCTCGATCGCGGGGACCGTGCTGCTCACGGCCCGATCATGCCAAGCGGCGGCGGGCGCCTCTACCAGTGCACGCCCCTGGTGAGCGTTGCCATCGCGATCTGCTCGAAGGACACGTGCTCCTCCACGTCGCGCTGGCCCTTGGACGCGGCCGAGTCGGGGAACACCCTGTAGGCGAGGTGCAGCAGCCTGTCCACCGCGCTCGGGTTGAGCGTGTACGCGACTTCCCCGAAGCGCCCGAGGCGCGTGCCGATCTGCTTCGGGCGGCTGCGCAGCGCCTCGCAGATCATGTCGGCGGCCTCCTCCGGGCTGAGCGTGGGGAACGCGTCGTACATTTTCGTGGGCGCGATCATCGGCGTGCGCACGAGCGGCATGTGGATCGTCGTGAAGGTGACGCCGTCGCCGATCACCTCCGAGGCGACCACCCGCGTGAACGCGTCGAGCGCGGCCTTCGAGGCGACGTACGCGGAGAAGCGCGGGGGGTTTGTCTGGACCCCGATCGAGGACACGTTCGCGATGTGCCCGAAGCCGCGTTCGCGCATACGCGGAAGCAGCCCGATGATCAGCTTGACGGCGCCGAAGTAGTTGAGCTGCATGGTGCGTTCGAAGTCGTGGAAGCGGTCGTAGCTGAGCGAGATCGAGCGGCGGATCGAGCGGCCGGCGTTGTTGACGAGCATGTCCACGTGCCGGTGGTCGGCGAGCACGCGCTCGAGCAGGCGTTCGATCGACTCCATGTCGGAGATGTCGGCGGCGTACACGTACGCGGTGCCGCCCGCGGCCACGATTTCCGCGCGCGCCTCCTCGAGGTTCTCGACGTTGCGCGCGATCAGCAGCGGGATGCCGCCGGCGGCGGCGACCTTGAGCGCGGTCGCGCGGCCGATCCCGGAGGAGGCGCCGGTGATCATCACGGTGCGACCCTCGAGCGCCTCCCTCAGCGTGCGCCCCCGCCGCAGGTCGGGGTCCATCTCGCGCTCCCAGTAGTCCCACAGCCGCGGCACGTATTCCTGCAGGGCCGGCGGCTGCTCGAGCGGCGAGCCCGCGAGAGCCTTGGCGGTCTCGCGCGTGTCGAAGCGTGGCACGAGCTCCATGTGGCCGATCACCTCCGGCGGGATGCCGAGCTCGCGCAGCGTGAGGCGCGCGAGCTGGCGCCACGGGGGCAGCGCCGCGGCGAGCTTGAGCGGCCACTTCGGCACCGGATCGGTGATGCGTTTGTCGATGCTCACCGCGAAGCGCGGCGCGTGGGCGGCGGCGGCGAGCTGGTTGATCAGGTCATCCACGCGCTGCGGGCGCGGGTCGGTGAGGTGGAACGCGCGCCCGTCGAGCCCCTGCTCGTGGGCGATGTGCTCGAGCGCGGCCGCCACCCAGTCCACGGGCACGACGTTCGTGTAGCCGAGGTCGAGCCCCACGAGCGGCACCCACTCCGGCAAAAGGCCGCGTGCGCGCTGGATCGTCTTGAAGAAGTAGTACGGCCCGTCGATCTTGTCCATCTCGCCCGTCTTCGAGTCGCCCACCACGACCCCGGGGCGGTACACGCGCCACGGCACGTAGGGCTGCTCGCGCACGATCCGCTCGGACTCGAACTTCGTGAGGTGGTAGGGAGAGGGCAGCCGCTGGCCCTCGTCGAACATGTCCTCTTCGAACAGCCCGTCGTACAGGCCGGCGACCGCGATCGAGGAGACGTGGTGCAGGCGCTTGGCCTCGAGCGCGCGCGCGAGTTCGACCGCGTGGGTGGTGCCGCCGACGTTGACCGACGTGTTGCGCTCGGCGGGCGCCGTCATGTCGTACACCGCGGCGAGGTGGAAGAAGTGGGTGATCTTGCCGCGCAGCTCGGAGATCTGCTCCTGCTCGACACCGAGCAGCGGGCGGCGCAGGTCGCCGACCACGGGCTGCACGCGGCTCGCGGTGGAGGGGCCCGCGGTCATGCTCCAGCGCTGGATCAGATCGTCGAGCTTCGCGGTGGAGTTCTCGCGCACGAGCACGTACACCTTGCCCTGGCGGTTGGCGAGGATCCGCTCGACCAGCCGCCTGCCGATGAAGCCGGTGGCTCCGGTTACGAAGTAGGCCACGTGCCTGAGCCTACCTGGAAAGGACTCCCGGGCGACCGCTCCTAGGCACCCGATCCCGCGCCGCCGCGGCCCTCGCCGGCGGCGAAGCGCGCGGCGCCGCGCTGGCCGTCGGCGAACACCTCGGGCCCCGCCTGCGCCTCCATCGCGAGCGCGTCCGGCAGCGGCATGCCGAAGCCCTCGATCGCCGCGCGGCGATCGGCGAGCATCGTGCTCTGCGGGAAGCTCGCGAGGCCCTCGGCGAGTTCGAGCGAGCGCTCGAGGTGCGCGCCGGCGGGCACGATCTCGGTGAGCATGCCCATCGCGAGCGCCTCCTGCGCGTCCACGATGCGCCCGGTGAGGATCAGGTCGAGCGCGCGGCCGAGCCCGACGATGCGCGGCAGCCGCTGCGTGCCGCCGTCGATCAGCGGCACGCCCCAGCGGCGCTCCGGGTAGCCGAGCCGCGAGCCCTCCGCGGCGATGCGCAGGTCGCACCACAGCGCCAGCTCGAGCCCGCCCGCGAGCGCGAAACCGGAGATCGCTGCGATCGTGGGCTTGGTGGCGGTGAGGCGCGTGAAGCCCATCGGCCCCTCCGCGCTCATCAGCCTGCCGGCCATCGTGCCGGTCGCCTTCAGGTCGGCGCCCGCGCAGAACGAGACGCCGCCGGCGCCCGTGAGGATCATCACGCGCGCGTCGTCGTCGGCCTCGAAGCGCAGGTACGCGTCGTGCAGCGCCGCGGCGGTGTGGCCGTCCACCGCGTTGCGCCGGTGCGCCCGGTCGATCGTGATCACCGCGGCCGCGCCGCGGCGCTCGTAGCGCACCGCTTGGGCGCCCCACGGCGCGTGCTCGGAGGCGCCGTCGGGGCCCGCGCCGGGCTCCGAAGCGCCGTTCGCGGTCGCGCCGGGCTCCGACGCGCCGTCGGTGGGCTCGCGGGGCTGCGCGGTCACGCGCGGCCTTCGCGCTACCAGCCGCCGCTGCGCCAGCGACCGTTCCCGGCGAACGCGCCGTGCGCGGCTTTGCGCGCCGCCTTGCGCTTCTCGAGCGCGCGCTGGAGCATGCTCATCACGAACACGAACACCGGGAAGAAGATGATCAGGATGAAGCCGGTGTCGGTGACCACTTTGTCGTTCGTGGCGCCGTAGAAGCCGCGGCCGTCGTTGTACGCGACGGCGGCCGGCGCGAGCACCAGCGACGCGAGCACCGCGAGGGCGAATGCCCTTCTCAGGAGGCTCGGAAGCATCGCGCTGATCCTACCTCACGGGCCCGGCAGCGCCCTACCATCAGCAGCCGATGGCTCTTCTCACCGCAGCCGATCTGCACAAGGACATGGCGGGGCGCCCGCTGCTGCGCGGCGTGTCGTTCAAGCTCGAGCGCCGCGAACGCATGACGATCGCGGGGCGCAACGGCGCGGGCAAGACCACGCTCTTGCGCATGCTCGCGGGACAGAGCTCGATCGACCGCGGCGAGCTGAGCGTGGCGCGCGGCGTGCGCGTGGCGCTGCACGACCAGCGCCCCCCGCGCGAGCGCGGGATGGCGCTGCGCGACTACCTGCTGTCGGGCTGCGTGGAGGAGCTCGAGATCGAGGCGCGGCTGCGCGAGCTCGAGGCGAGCATGGCGGGCGGCGACGCCGACGAGGCCACGCTCTCTCGCTACTCGCGCGCGCAGGCCCAGCTGGAGGCGCGCGGCGGCTACCTGTGGCGCGACCGTGCGTGGGTGATGGCGCGCGGGCTCGGGTTCGCCGAGGACGAGCTCGAGCGCTCGCTCGACACGTTCTCCGGTGGCGAGCTCACACGCGCGTCGCTCGCGCGCGCGCTCGCGACCGGAGCGGACGTGCTGCTGCTCGACGAGCCCACCAACCACCTCGACATCGAGTCGCTCGAGTGGCTCGAGCAGACGCTCGTGGACCTCGACGCGGCGGTGGTGCTGGTGGCGCACGACCGCTGGTTCCTCGAGGCGGTGGGCACCGCGGTGCTCGAGCTGGAGGCCGGCCGCTCGCGCTACTTCTCGGGCCCTTGGCACCAGTGGCGCCGCGAGCAGGCGGCGCGCGAGCTCGCGCTGGGCAGGGCGATCGACGCCCAGAAGGCCGAGATGGCGCGCATGGAACGCTTCATCGAGCGCTTCCGCTACAAGGCCTCGAAGGCGCGCCAGGCGCAGTCGCGCGTGAAGAAGCTCGAGAAGATGGCGCCGATCGAGCGCGACCCGAAGGACGGCAGGGCGCTCGAGTTCTCGTTCTCCACGCCCGAGCGCTCGGGCCGCGTGATCTTCGAGCTGAGCGACGGGCGCGTGGCGGTCGGGAGCGAGCCGACGACCCTGCTCGAGCACGCCGAGATGTGGCTCGAACGGGGCGAGCACGTGACGCTCGTGGGGCCCAACGGCAGCGGCAAGACCACGCTGATAGAGACGCTCGCGGGTCGCCGCGAGCTAGCCGAGGGAAAGCTCAGCGTGGGGCACAACGTGAAGATCGGCTTCCTCTCCCAGCACACCGGGGAGCTGGGCGCGGGCGGCCCTCCCGAGCAGAGCGTGCTCGACGCGGCGCAGCGCGCCACGGGGCTCACCCCGGGCAAGGCGCGCTCGCTGCTCGGGCGCTTCCTGTTCTCCGGAGAGGACGCCGAGAAGCCGTTGAACGGGCTGTCCGGCGGAGAGCGCCGGCGCCTGTCGCTGGCGGTGCTGGTGGGCGGCGCGCGCCCGCCGAACGTGCTGATCCTCGACGAGCCCACCAACCACCTCGACATCGAGAGCCGCGAGGCGCTCGAGGACGCGCTGCGCGCGTTCGCGGGCGCCGTGATCCTCGTCTCGCACGACCGCGCGCTGCTCGACGCGGTGGGCACGCGCACGATCGCGGTCGAGGAGCGCACCCTGTACACGTACCTGGGCGGCTGGCCCGAGTACGTGCGCATCCGCGACGAGCGCCGGGCCGCCGGCGCGAACGGCGCGGTGCCGCATGCCGCGGTGAAACCGCCGGCTCGCGCGAACGGCGGCGCGGCGACGCGCGCGGACGGCGGCGCGCGGCCATCGCAGGAGCAGGGCGCGCCCGCGACCGGCAAGAACGCCCGGCGCCGCGCCAAGGGCCCCTCGAAGAACCGCGTCAGCGCGCAGCAGCGCGCCGAGGCGGCGGTCGAAGCGGCGGAGGAGGCGATGCGCACGCTCGAAGCCGAGCTGACCGATCCGGCGGCGTGGGCCACGCGCTACGAGGCCGCCAAGTCGGAGGCGCGCCATACCGCGGCGCGGCGCGCGGTCGAGGAGGCCTACGCGGCGCTCGAGGCGCTCGCGGACTGACGTAGACTCACAGCACGTGGACTCGCTGAAGACGCTGCGCAACATCGCGATCGTGGTCGCGCTCGCCGCGGCCGTGTATGTGCTCCCGGAAGGCGGGCGCGCGGCGAGCACGTTCGAATCGGTGCTGTGGACGCTGTTCGGCGTGGGCATCGCCTACATGGGGCTGCGCCTGTACCGCGAACACCGCATGTGGCTGTTGAGCCTCGGCGACCGCCACCGTGCGCTCCTGTACGGCGCGATCGCGCTCGCGGTGTTCGCGCTCGCGGGCCGCTCGCACATGTGGGAAACGGGCACGGGCGAGCTGCTGTGGTTCGTGCTGGTGGCGGTGGTGGTGTACGCGCTGCTCGAGGTGTTCAGGCACGCGCGCAGCTACTGAGCGGCTCCCGGCGGGCGCCGTGGGGCGGTCGCCTACGCTTGAACGGATGGCGGCCACACAGGCACCGGCGGAGGGCGGCTCGGCGGGGGATCTCGCGGAGCAGCGCAGGCGGCTGCCCGACCAGCCCGGCGTGTACCTGTTCCGCGACTCGCGCGGGCGGGTCGTGTACGTGGGCAAGGCCAAGTCGATCCGCAAGCGGGTGGCCTCGCACTTCTCCAAGGCGCAGGTTCCGAGCAGCCCCGGCCATGCCGAGATGGTCGAGGCGGTGGAGAGCGTCGAATGCGTGGTGGTGGCGTCCGAGGCGGAGGCGCTGCTGGCGGAGCAGGGCTTCATCAAGCAGTACCGCCCGCGCTTCAACATCCGGCTGCGCGACGACAAGTCCTACCCGTTCATCGGGATATCGCTCGACGAGGACTTCCCGCGCGTGTACTTCACGCGCGAGCGCCACAGGCCGGGGCGCGTGTACTTCGGCCCCTACTCCAACGCCAAGCGCGTGCGCTCCACGCTCGAGGTGCTGGCGAAGGTGTTCATGTTCCGCTCGTGCACCGGCGCCGAGCCGGGCCGCCGCAGCGGCAGCCCGTGCCTCGACTACTACATAAAGCGCTGCGAGGCGCCGTGCGTGGGCTACATCTCGCGCGAGGACTACCGCAGGAGCATCGACGGCGTGATCGACTTCCTCTCGGGGCGCTTCTCCGCGATCGAGCGCGAGCTCGAGCAGCGCATGCGCGCGGCGGCCGCCGAGGAGGAGTTCGAGCAGGCCACGCTCGAGCGCAACCGGCTGCGCGCGGTGCGCTCGCTGCTCGAGCGAAGGCGCGTGGCCAACGAGTCCGCGGGCACCTTCGACGCGGTCGCGGTGGCGCTCGACGGCCGCGAGGCCAACGCGCAGGTCTTCCAGGTGCGCGACGGCGTGCTCTCGGACCGCCAGTCCTTCTACCTCGCGAACGAGACCGAGCGCGGGCTCGCGGAGGTGGGGGAGGAGTTCATGCTGCAGTACTACGGCGGGCAGGTCTCGATGCCCGCGCTGCTGGTGGTGCAGCGCGAGCTCGGGGGGCGGCCCGCGCTCGTGGAGGCGCTCGAAAGCCGCCGCAGCGGGCCGGTGGAGCTGCGCGCGGCCGAGCGCGGGGAGAAGCGGCGCATCCTGCAGCTGGCGGAGCGCAACGCGCAGCTCGCGCTCGACCAGGAGCGGCTGCGCGCGGAGCGCCGCCGCCAGAGCCGCGTGGAGGCGCTCGACGGCCTGCAGGCCGCGCTGGGGCTCGATGCGCCGCCGGTGCGAATCGAGTGCTTCGACATCTCCAACCTCGGCGGCAGCCACACGGTGGCCTCGATGGTGGTGTTCGAGGGCGGCGCGCCGAAGAAGAGCGACTACCGGCGCTTCACGATCCGCACCGTGGAGGGCTCGGACGACTACGCGGCGATGGCGGAGGTGCTCACCCGCCGCCAGGCGCAGTGGGAGCGCCAGGCGGACATCTCGCCGCACGACGCCGCCTACGACGCGAGCTTCGCCGCGCTGCCGAACCTGGTGGTGATCGACGGCGGCAAGGGCCAGCTCGCGGCGGGGCTCGGCCCGCTGCGCGCGTTCCGCGAGCGCGGCGTGACGGTGGTGTCGCTGGCTAAGCGCATCGAGGAGCTGTTCGTGCCGGGGCGCCGCGCGCCGCTGGTGCTCGACCACTCGACGCCCGAGCTGCAGCTGCTGCAGCGCGTGCGCGACGAGGCGCACCGCTTCGCGATCACCCACCACCGCGCGCGGCGCGACCGCGCGATGACGAGCTCGCTGCTCGACGGGCTGCCGGGCGTGGGGCCATCGCGCAAGCGCGCGCTGCTCACCCACTTCGGCTCCCCCGACGCGGTGCTGGCGGCCTCCAGCGAGGAGCTGCAGGCCGTGCCGGGTCTGCCCGCGAAGGTGGGCAGGGAGCTGCACGCATACCTGCACAGGGCCGGATAGCCCCAATGCCCCGGGGCCGGATGGCCGCATGCACGAAAAGTTCACGTTCCGCCTGCTATTCGCGGCAAACTTAGGACGATGGCGCTGACCAGGCCCACACGACCCCGGCGCGCTGGCGCCGGCCGCAGGCAGCGGCCGGTGGTCGAGTCGCGCCTGCGCGACCTCGTCGTGATCACGGGCTTCTCGGGGGCGGGCAAGTCCACCGCGATGAACGTGTTCGAGGACGCGGGCTACTTCTGCGTCGACAACCTGCCGCCGGAGATGATCCGCTCGCTGATCGAGCTGTTCGTGCACGAGGGCTCGAAGGTCGAGTGCGCGGCGGTCGTCTCCGACGTGCGCGGCGGCGTGTACTTCGAGGCGCTGCGCGCGGTGGTCGACGACCTCGACGCGCTCGGCCTCAAACACCACCTGCTGTTCCTGGACGCCTCCGAGCAGACGCTCGTGACGCGCTACAAGGAGACGCGCAGGCGCCATCCGCTCGCGCCCGACGGGAGCGTGGCGGCGGGCGTGACCTCGGAGCGCGCGATGCTCGAGCCGCTGCGCAGCCGCGCGGACCTCGTGATCGACACCACCGGCATGTCGGCGGCGGCGCTGCGCGCCAAGATCGCCGAGGAGTTCCTGCCGCGCAACAGCGCGGGTCCGCTCGCGCTCACGTTCACGAGCTTCGGCTTCAAGCACGGCCCGCCGCGCGACGAGGACCTGGCGTTCGACGTGCGCTTCCTCGAGAACCCGCACTACGTGCCGGGCCTGCGCGAGCTCACGGGCCTCGACCAGGAGGTGGTGGACTACATCGCGCGCGACGGGCGCCTCGAGCAGTTCTACGAGCGGCTGCACGCGCTGCTCGACTTCCTGCTGCCGCAGTACGTGGCCGAGGGCAAGGCGCACCTGGTGGTCGCGGTGGGCTGCACCGGGGGACGCCACCGCTCGGTGGCGATCGCGGAGCATCTCGCCGAGCGCTACCGCGGCCAGCAGGACCTCGAGGTGGCGGCGGCGCACCGCGACATCGACAAGGTGCCGCGCAGCGCCTAGCCCCGGCGCGCGGGAAACAGGTCGAATCCGTGGAAAACCAGGATGGTCCGTCCGTTGAGGCGCCGCATGCGCGCGCCCGAGGGCCGCTGATAGCCTGCTGCGCGGCCGGGATGCCTAACGTGGCTTCGTAGGCCGAGGGCCGCCGGCCGGAGCCTTCGAGGTCTTCTGCGGAAGGTCGGCCTGGAACCAAGCAACCAGGAGGCTGTGAATGCCAGTACGCGTGGGTATCAACGGTTTCGGGCGCATCGGCCGGAACGTGTTCCGCGCCGCCAAGGCACGCGGCGAGGGCGAGATCGAGTGGGTCGCGGTCAACGACATCACCGACACCGCCACGCTCGCGAACCTGCTCAAGTACGACTCGATCCTCGGCCCCTACAGCGGCACCGTGAGCGCCACCGAGCACGCCATCGAGATCGACGGCAGCGAGCTGAAAGTGTTCGCCGAGACCGATCCGGCGAAGCTCCCCTGGGGCGATCTCGGCGTGGAGGTGGTGATCGAGTCCACCGGCCACTTCACCGACCGCGACGCCGCCGCCAAGCACCTCGCGCAGGGCGCGAAGAAGGTCGTGATCTCGGCGCCCGCAAAAAACCCCGACGCGACGGTGGTGCTCGGTGTGAACTTCGACGAGGTGTACGACCGTGCCGCGCACGACGTGATCTCGATGGCCTCGTGCACCACCAACTGCCTGGCGCCGCCGGCCAAGGTGATCAACGACACGGTGGGCATCAAGCACGGCCTGATGACCACGATCCACGCGTACACGGCCGACCAGCGCCTGCAGGACATGCCGCACAAAGACCCGCGCCGCGCGCGCGCGGCGGCGATCAACCTGATCCCCGCCTCGACGGGCGCCGCGAAAGCGATCGGCCTGGTGATACCGGAGCTGCAGGGCAAGCTGCACGGCTTCGCCGTGCGCGCGCCGGTGCCGACGGGCTCGGTCGTGGACCTCACGGTGGAGTGCGCGCGCGAGACGACCGTCGAGGAGATCAACGGCGCGCTCAAAGACGCGGCCGAGAGCGGCCCGCTGAAGGGCCTCATGCAGTACACCGAAGACCCGATCGTCTCGACCGACATCGTGATGTCGCCGTACTCCTCGATCGTGGACTCGCAGCTCACCGCGATGATCGACGGCACGATGCTCAAGGTGGTCGCGTGGTACGACAACGAGTGGGGCTACTCGAACCGTCTGATCGACGTGGTGCAGAGGGTTCTGTGAGCGCGATGCGCAGCATCGACGACCTCGATGTGGCGGGGCGCCGCGTGCTCGTGCGCGTGGACTTCAACGTGCCGCTCGCACAGGGCGAGAGCGGCGAGCCCGCGGTGGCCGACGACACGCGCATCCGCGCCGCGCTGCCGACGATCGAAGAGCTGCGCTCGCGCGGCGCGCGCCTCGTGCTGGTCTCGCACCTGGGGCGGCCCGAGGGCCGCGACGAGCGCTTCTCGATGGCGCCCGTGGCCGAGCGCCTGCGCGAGCTCACCGGCGCGAACGTGACGCTCGCGCCCGCGGTCGTCGGCGAGCAGGTCAAGCGGCTCGCGCTGCAGCTCGCCGACGGCGAGATCCTGGTGCTCGAGAACGTGCGCTTCGAGCCGGGCGAGAAGCGCAACGACCCCGACTTCGCGCGCGCGCTCGCGGACCTCGCGGAGCTGTACGTGGACGACGCGTTCGGCTCGGCCCACCGCGCGCACGCGAGCACCGAGGGCGTGGCGCATCTGCTGCCGAGCGCCGCGGGGCGCCTGCTCGAGCGCGAGGTCAGCACGTTGCGCCGCGTGCTCGAGGACCCCGCGCATCCGCTCGTCGCGGTCGTGGGCGGCGCGAAGGTCGCCGACAAGATCGGCGTGATCGACCGCTTCATCGAGATCGCGGACGTGCTCGTGATCGGCGGCGCCATGTGCTTCCCGTTCCTGCACGCGCAGGGGCACTCGGTGGGCGCTTCGCTGTGCGACGAGCAGGACACCGAGCACGCCACGCGCGTGCTCGAGCACGCGCGCGCCCCCGGCATGGCGCGCATCGAGCTGCCCGGCGACCTCGTGATCGGCGACCGGCTCGCGGCGGACGCCGAGCATCGCGTGCTCCACGGCGTGGAGGTGCCCGACGGCTGGATGGGGCTCGATATCGGCCCTGCCACCGCGGCTCGCTACGCGGATGAGATAGCGGCGGCCGGCACCGTCTTCTGGAACGGCCCGATGGGCGCGTTCGAGCTCGAGCCGTTCGCGGCGGGCACGCTCGCGGTCGCGCAGGCGGTGGCCGCCGCCAAGGGCCTCACGGTGGTGGGCGGCGGCGACTCGGCGGCGGCGCTCGCGCACTTCGGCCTCGAGCACGCGGTGGACCACCTCTCCACCGGCGGCGGCGCCACGCTCGAGCTGGTCGAGGGCAGGGAGCTGCCGGGCGTGCACGCGCTCGAAGGCGCGGGGGTGGCCTCCTGATGGCCCGCACCCCTCTGGTCGCGGGCAACTGGAAGATGCACAAGACGGAGCGCCAGGCGGAGGACTTCATCCAGGCGCTGCTGCCGAAGGTCTCGGCGCTCGACGGCGTGGACGTGGCGATCTGCGTGCCCTTCACGGATCTTCGCGCGATGGTGGACAGCGCGCGCGGCTCGCGCGTGGAGGTGTACGCGCAGAACATGCACCACGAGCCCGAGGGGCCGTTCACCGGCGAGATCTCCGCGCCGATGCTGGGCGAGCTGGACGTGCGCGGCGTGGTGTTGGGCCACTCCGAGCGGCGCGAGCTGTTCGCCGAGAGCGACCGGGAGCTGGCGCTGAAGGTGCCCGCGGCGCTCGAGGGGGGGCTCGTGCCGATCCTGTGCGTGGGTGAGACCGAGGGCGAGCGCGAGGCGGGCGAGACCGAGCGCAAGCTGCGCCACCAGATCCAGGAGGACCTGCACGGCGTGCCCGGCGAGCGCCTCGCCGAGGTGGTGGTCGCGTACGAGCCGATCTGGGCGATCGGGACCGGGCGCGTGGCCTCGCCCGAGCAGGTGCAGGAGGCGATCGCGTTCATCAGGGCGCTGGTCGCGGACCGCGACGCCGGCGCGGCGCAGGACGCGCGCATCCTCTACGGCGGCTCGGTCAAGCCCGAGAACGCGGCGGAGCTGCTCGCGCTCCCCGACGTGGACGGCGCGCTCGTGGGCGGCGCCTCGCTCGAGGCGGAGTCGTTCGCGCGGATCGCCGCGAGCGCCACCCCATGAGCGCCGCGGCGCCGTGCGCGTGCCTGGTGGTGCTCGACGGCTGGGGCATCGCGGAGCCCGGGCCCGGCAACGCGGTGTCGCTCGCCGCCACGCCCTTCTTCGATCAGCTGTGGGCGGGCTACCCGCACACCGCGCTCGCCGCGAGCGGCCGCGCGGTGGGGCTGCCCGACGGCCAGATGGGCAACAGCGAGGTGGGTCACCTGAATCTCGGCGCCGGCGCGGTGGTGCGCCAGGACCTGGTGCGCATCGACGATGCGATCGCCGATGGCTCGCTCGCCGAGAACGAGGCGCTGCGGGCGGCCTTCGCGGGCGCGGAGCGAGTGCACCTGATGGGGCTCGTCTCCGACGGCGGCGTTCACTCCTCGCTCGAGCATCTGCGCGCGCTGATCGCGCTCGGGCACTCGCTCGCGGTGAAGGACCTGGTGGTGCACGCGTTCACCGACGGTCGCGACACGCTGCCGCACGCGGGCGCGGGCTACCTCGCGAGCCTCGACCGTCTCGAGACGGCGCGCGTGGGGTCCGTGGTGGGCCGCTACTGGGCGATGGACCGCGACCGGCGCTGGGACCGCACGCAGCGCGCGTACGACATGCTGGTGCACGGCCGCGCGCCGTACCAGGCCGCCTGTGGCGAGCAGGCCGTGAACGACGCGTACAGGCGCGGCGAGACAGACGAGTTCATCGAGCCCACGCTGGTCGGAGAGGAGGCGTGCGTGCGCCCCGGCGACAGCGTGATCTGCTTCAACTTCAGGCCCGACCGCATGCGCCAGATCGTGCGCGCGCTGGCGGAGCCCGGGTTCGGCGAGCGCGGCGAGGAGCTGCCCGGCTGGGAGGGGCGCGGCGCGGGCGCGCTCGCGCGCGTCACGACGCTCACGCGCTACGAGGAGGACTGGAGCTACCCGGTGGTGTTCTCGCCGGAGCTGCCCGCCACGACCCTGCCGGCGGTGCTCGCGCAGGCGGGCGCGACCCAGCTGCACGTGGCGGAGACCGAGAAGTATGCGCACGTCACGTACTTCTTCGGCGGCGGCGAGGAGACGCCGCAGGCCGGCGAGCGCCGCGAGCTGGTGCCGTCGGTGCGCGACGTGCCCACCTACGACCATGCGCCGCAGATGAGCGCGCGCGCGGCCGCCGACGCGTTCACGGCGGCGTGGCGCGAGGACCGGCCGCGCTTCGGGATCATCAACTTCGCGAACCCCGACATGGTGGGGCACACCGGCGTGATCGCGGCGGCGGTCGCGGGGATCGAGACCGTGGACGGATGCCTGCGCGACGTGGTCGAGGCGGTGCACGACGCGGGCGGCGTGTGCGTGGTGACGGCCGACCACGGCAACTCCGAGCACATGCTCGAGCCCGACGGCAGCCCCAACACCGCGCACTCCCTCAACCTGGTGCCGTGCATCGTCACGCGGCACGGTCTCGAGCTGCGCGACGGGGGCGTCCTCGCGGACGTCGCGCCGACCGTGCTCGAGCTGCTCGGCATCGAGCAGCCCGCGGCCATGACCGGGCGCTCGCTGATAGCGGGCGGCGCGGGCGCGCGATGAGCGACGGCGACGAGCGGCGCACGAGCCACTCGACGCGCCTGCTCGCGGCGTTCTTCGTGAGCGCGGGCGTCAACCACTTCGTGACCCGGCGCCCCTACGAACGGATCGTGCCGCCGCGCCTTCAGGCGCGCTCCAGGGAGGTGGTGACGCTGAGCGGCGTGGCCGAGATCGCGGGCGGCGTGGGCGTGCTCGTGCCGTCCACGCGCAGGCTCGCGGGCGTGTGGCTGATCGCGGTGCTCGCGGCGGTGTTCCCCGCGAACCTCTACATGGCGCGCACGCCCGAGCGCTTCGCGCGCATCCCCCGCTGGGCGCTGTACGCGCGGCTGCCGCTGCAGCCGCTCATGATGTGGTGGGCGTGGCGCGCCAGCCGCCGCTGACCCGCGGCCCCCGCGATCGCGCGCGCGACGCTGCTATGTTCGCTTTAGACGCCGCTTAGTCTCCGACCATGTCGATCGCCGTCAAGACCGTCCCGTCCGTCGAGGACAGCCTTTCCGAGGGGGAGATGCGCGCCTGGCGCGGACTGCTCCGCGCGTACGGGTGCCTGGCCAAGCGGCTCGACGCGGAGCTGGAGCGCGAGCACGGGCTGCCGCTCAGCTCCTACGAGGTGCTGAGCGCGCTGCAGGCCGCGAGCGGCGGGCGCATGCGCATGTGCGACCTCGCCGACACCGCGCAGCTCTCGCGCAGCGGGCTCACGCGGCTGGTGGACAGGCTCGAGCGCGAGGGCCTGTTGGAGCGCTGCTCGTGCGAACACGACGCGCGCGGCTCCTACGCGTGCCTCACCGCATCGGGACGCGAGCGCATGCACGACGCGCAGGTCACGCACCTCGGGGTGGTGCGCGCGCAGTTCCTCTCGCACTTCTCCGAGGGCGAGCTCGACGCGCTGGCCGACATGTGGCAGCGCATCGCGCCCTGTAACAGCAGCAGCTGCTGACGCCGGCGCCGAAGGCGCCCCTCAAACAGATCCTCCTCCGCTGCACGCCACAGCGCGTGCACGCGAGCCGCGCGCGGACCCGGCGAATATCTATGCCTACACGCCGCACTAGACTTGATGTCAAGCGACTCATATTTTATACTTGTCCTATCCCAGGTCCCAAGTCTTTGGAGGAAAACATGGCATTGATCAGATGGGAGCCCGCGCCGGCGCATTCGCTGCAGAGCGAGCTCAGCAGGCTGTTCGGCTCGGTCTTCGAGGCGCCGCACGCCGACAACGGCATCCAGGCGCGTCGCTTCACCCCGCCGATGGATCTCGTCGAGGAGAACGGCGAGTACGTGCTGCACGCAGACCTGCCGGGCGTGCGCGAGGACGACGTGAAGGTCGAGCTGGAGGACAACGTGCTCACGGTCTCGGGCGAGCGCTCCTCGCAGCACGAGCAGGAGAAGGACGGCTACCGGCGCATCGAGCGCGCGTACGGGAGCTTCACGCGGTCGCTCACCGTCCCCGACGGCGTGGCCGCCGACAGCGTGCAGGCGCACTTCGAGAACGGAGTGCTCACCGTGCGCATCCCCAAGCCCGAGCAGCGCAAGCCGCACAAGGTCGCGATCAGCGTCGGCGCGCAGGCCCCCGCGATCGAGGGCCAGGCGTCCGAGAGCGCGCCCGAGGGCAACTGAGCCGGAACGTCACTCGTCGCGCTCGCGCGCGTGCCTCGAACGAGGCCGGGCGCGGGCGCGGCGATGCATCACGAACGCGCCCACCAGCGCGATGAACACCGCCACCAGGCCGTAGATCCCGAACGTTTCGATCGCGCCGCCGGCGGAGTGGCCGAGGAAGTACGCGACGAGGCCGATCGCGCACGCCCAGCTGATGCCGCCGAGCGCGTTCCACACGAGGAACGACGTCCAGCGCATGCGCGTGGCGCCGGCGAGCCACGACGCCCACACGCGCAGCCCCAGCAGGAAGCGCCCGAAGAACACCGCCTTGGGGCCGTGCGCCTCGAAGAACGGCTCGCCCACGCGCAGCACCTCGCGCCGCTGGCGCTGGAACGCGCCCGGCCGGGTGAGCAGCCAGCGCCCCCCCTTGCGCCCGATCGCGTAGCCGATGTTGTCGCCCACGATCGCGCCCAGCGCCGCGATCGCGATGACGAGCGCGATCTGCAGTTTGCCCTGGCTCGCGAGCACCGCGCCCGCGACCAGGCTCGTCTCGCCCGGGACCGGCACCCCGCTCGACTCGCTCGTGACCAGCACGAACAGCAGCGGGTAGCCGAAGACGCTGACCAGGTGGCTGACGTTGAGTATCGACGCGAGCATCTGCGCGCTCCCGCGCGCGCCCTCAGTGGGTGTTTTCGGCGACCAGCTGCCTGAGTTCTTCGGCGGCCTTGTGCACGTCGTGGTACACCACGTTGCGCAGCACCACGTGCGTCTGCGCGGGCGTGGTGAGCAGCACGATCGCCACCACCGCAGCGGCCACCGCGAGCAGCGCGAGCAGCGCCATCGCCAGGCGGTTGCCGCCGCGCGAGCGCGCGGGAGCGGGAGCGGGAGCGGGCCGCGAGGGCGCCTCGCGGGCGGGGCCGGGGCGCGGGCGCCGGGGCTGGACAGCGCGCGTGGGCGCGGCGGGGCGGCCGGAGCCGGAGCCCGAGCCGGCGAGCACGGTGGTCGCCTGGGTGGGCGGCCCCGCGCGCGACGCACGGCGCTCGGGCGCCGCCACGCCGTGGGCGGCGTCGCGCAGCGCGCGGCCCATCTCCCGCGCGGTCTGGTAGCGGTCGCGCGGCTCCAGCGCGAGCGCGATCGCGACCGCGTCGCCGAGCTCCGGGCTGACCGCCGCGACGAGCGAGTCGAGCGCGGGGGGCGCCTGCTGCTGCTGCTTGAGCGCGAGCTCGGTCAGCGAGGTCGCCTCGTAGGGCAGGCGCCCCGAGATCAGCTGGTAGGTGACCACGCCCAGCGCATACAGGTCCGCGCTCGGCCCCGCCTCTTCGCCGCGCGCCTGCTCGGGCGCGAGGTACGCGGCGGTTCCCAGCACCGATCCGACCTGCGTGATGCTCGACTGCTCGGTGGCCTTGGCGATGCCGAAGTCCGCGAGCTTCACCTCCCCTTCGCGCGAGCGCAGCAGGTTGCCGGGCTTCACGTCGCGGTGAACCACGCCGTGGCGGTGCGCGTAGTGCAGCCCTTCGCACGCCTGTTCCACGATCGACAGCGCCTCGTCCACCTCCACCCAGCGGTCGTCGCGCAGGATCTCCGCGCACGAGCGCCCTTCGATGTACTCCATCACGATGAAGTACTGACCCGTGTTGGGGTCCTGGCCGGAGTCGAACACCTGCACGATGTTGGGGTGCACGAGGCGCGCCGCCGCCTGCGCCTCGCGCTGGAAGCGCGAAACGAACGCGGGATCCTCCGCGAGATGCTCGGCGAGCAGCTTCACCGCCACCCTGCGCTCGAGGCGCAGGTCGAGCGCGAGGTGCACCGTGGACATCCCGCCGAACCCCAGGCGGCTCTCGAGCCTGTAGCGGCCCGCGATATCCACCGCGCTCATGGCGTCGCCCCCGCGGCGCCGGTCCCGCCCGCGCCCGCGCCGCCTCCCGTCCCGCCGGCGGGCACTTCGCCTTCTTTGGGCGCCTGCACGCCGCCTCCGGGGCCGCTCGAGGTCGTGGTGGGCGGCGTGGTTTCGGTGATGGCGGTTTCCGTGTTGGTGGGCGTCGTGGCGGTTTCCGTGGTGGTCGTCGTGGTGGCCGTGTTGGTGGTCGTGGTTTTCGGCGTGGTGGTGGTCAAGGTGGTGCCGGCGGACTGCGCGCATTCGGCGAGCGCGCGGTTGCGCAGGTTGGTGATGCCTTCGCGCAGCGTCTTTCGCAGGCCCGAGTCGAGCGAGGCGGGGAGCGCCGCGTAGTCCTGTTCGGTCTTCAGGACCGCGGCTTCGGTGGCGGCGCAGCTGCCTTCGCCGCTCGACGCCGCGCGCGCCACTTCTTCGAAGTCGCGCTGCAGCGGGGCGGAGTCCGCCGAGGGGATCAGCGAGCTCGAGCTGCCGCACGACACGAGCACCGCCGCCGCGGCGCCGAGCGCGAGCGCGGCGAGCGCGCCTGCGATCCGCCGGCGCGCGCGGGGCGCGATCGGGGAGCGGGGCGGCGCGCTCACTGGCCGTACTCCAGGCGCTCCGCCAGCGAATCCGGCAGGCGGGCCGCGCGGATCGCGGCGGCGGCGCCCGCGACGTCGTACTCGGCGCGGTGGAAGGTGGCGTCCATCGCGTCGAGGTCGAGCATCAGCCACGCCGCGCGCGGGTCGCCGTCGCGGGGCTGGCCGACGCTTCCGGGGTTCACGAGCCATTCGCCGTCGGCCATGTCAAGGCGCGTGCCCGCGCGCTGCGGCTCGCCCGTGGCGCTCTCGCCGTCGCGGCGCACGAACGAGAGCGCGACGTGCGAGTGGCCCACGAGGCACACGCGGCGCTCCTGCGCGTCGAGGCACAGCTCGGCGAGCAGCGTGGAGAGCACGTACTCCCACACCGGGTCGCGCGGGCTCGCGTGGTAGAGGGCCACCGGCCCCTCGACGCCCTGTGGGCGCAGCTCGCTCAGGAACGACACGTTCTCGGGCCGCATCACCTCGCGCGTCCATTGCACCGCGAGCCCCGCGCCTCGGGAGAACTCCTCGAGCGACAGCTCGCCGGTGACCGCCATGTCGTGGTTGCCCGCGAGGCACACCGCGGCGTGCTCGCGCGCGAGCTCCACGCACGCGTCTGGCTCGGCGCCGTACCCCACGAGGTCGCCGAGGCACCACAGCTCGGCGGCGTCGCTGGCGGCGACGGCCTCGAGCGTGGCCTCGAATGCATGGCGGTTGGCGTGGACGTCTGAGATGACGGCGACCTTCATCACTGGAGGGTAGGAACACCTCTCGCGCGGCGGCGTTCCACGCGGCGGCCGGGGGCGCGGCTGCCGTCCGCGTGGCGGCTGGACGTCTACTCGCTCTCCGGGCCCTGCTCGGAGCCTCCGTACTCGGGCAGGTTCTTGATCCCCTCGCGCGTGAGCCACTTCGAGTAGTTGTCCTCCATCGCGTCGATCAGCTCGCGCATGAAGCGCGGCGAGAGGTTCACCCGCGAGACGACCACGCCGGGGACCTCCTCCGACTCCACCTCGTGGTCCACGCGCGCGAACGTGACGGTGAACTCGTAGTCGGAGTGGCTGACGTTGGCGAAGTTCGCATAGACCCCGCCCATGATCTCGGGCGAGAGATGGATGTTGATGTGGCGCTCGGCGCCTGGGTCCTGATCGGTCACGCAGCTAGTATCGCAAGCGCCGAGAACCGATCCATGAACGACCTCTCCGGGCACCACAAGGACTCCGCTTCGCAGGCGCTCGTGAGCGCGCAGCACGGGCCCCTGTGGCAGCTGCGCGACGCCGTGCTGCAGGCCGCGGAGGAGGTCGCGGGGGCCGCCTCGGGCGGGCCCGCAGCACCCGCCGGCGACGGGGCGAGTGTCCCGCCGCAGGGCACCGAGCGCGCCGCCAGGCGCGCCATCAGCCTCGAGCGCCCGCCGCGGCCCGAGTTCGGCGACTACTCGACGAACGCCGCGCTGCTGCTCGCGCCGCGCATGAAGGCGCCCCCGCGGGAGGTCGCGGAGCTGCTCGGCGAGGCGCTCGCGCGGCGCCTGGGCGCGGGGCTCGCGCGCTACGAGGTGGCGGGCCCGGGCTTCCTGAACCTGTTTGTCTCCGACGCATGGCTCGCGCAGGCGCTCGCGCGCGTGCTCGCCGCGGGCGAGCGCTTCGGGGCGGCGGGCGCGCGCGCGCCCGAGCGGATCCTTGTGGAGTTCGTGTCCGCCAACCCCACGGGGCCGATGCACGTGGGCCACGCCCGCAACGCCGCCTACGGCGACTCGCTCGCGCGGGTGCTCGAGTTCCACGGCCACGACGTGGAGCGCGAGTTCTACGTAAACGACGCGGGCTCGCAGGTGCGCAAGCTGGGCGAGTCGATCGCGGCCGTCGCGCGCGGCGAGCAGGTGCCCGACGACGGCTACAAGGGCGAGTACGTGGAGCGCCTCGCCGAGCAGCTCGCGCACGGGCAGGGTGGCTCGGGCGCGCAGCCCGACGCGCAGGCGCTGGGCCACGCGGCGGTGGCGCTGATGGTCGGCGAGATCAAGTCGGCGCTCGGCGCGTTCGGCGTGCGCGATTTCGACGGCTGGGCGTACGAGAGCGAGCTGCACCGCGGCGAGCCGAGCC
This sequence comes from uncultured Solirubrobacteraceae bacterium, assembly GCA_963813685.1. Lineage (GTDB taxonomy): Bacteria > Actinomycetota > Thermoleophilia > Solirubrobacterales > Solirubrobacteraceae > Palsa-744. The sequence continues at coordinate 2,488 of CAWEZQ010000006.1, read as the reverse complement.
CGGTGGCGCACACGCTGGAGCTGCTCGAGCAGCACGGCCACACCTACCGCAGCGAGGGCGCGCTGTGGCTGCGCACCACCGACTTCGGCGACGACAAGGACCGCGTGCTGGTGCGCTCGAGCGGCGAGCACACGTACTTCGCCTCCGACATCGCCTACCACCAGGACAAGCGCGAGCGCGGGTTCGAGCGCCAGATCGACGTGTGGGGCGCGGACCACCACGGCTACGTCGCGCGCATGAAGGCCGCCTACGAGGCGCTCGGCGGCGACCCGGCGCAGCTCGAGCTGCTGATCATGCAGCTCGTGCACCTGGTGCGCTCGGGCGAGCGCGCGCAGATGTCAAAGCGCGCGGGCGAGTTCGTTAGCCTCGAGGACCTGCTCGAGGAGGTCGGCGTGGACGCGGCGCGCTGGTACCTGCTCGCGCGCTCGCACGACACCACCGTGGACCTCGACCTCGACCTCGCGCGCGAGCAGTCGAGCGAGAACCCCGTGTACTACGTGCAGTACGCGCACGCCCGCATCTGCTCGATCCTCGAGAAGGCGGGCGAGGAGAGGATGAGGGCGGCTCTCGAGGAGCCGCCTGACACGCGCACGGAGCCGCTCGATCCGACCGAGCGCGCGCTCGTCGAGCAGCTGCTGGGCTTCCCGGCGGAGCTCGCCGAGGCCGCCGAGCGCCGCGGCGTGCACCGGCTCGCGGCGTACGCGCTCGAGCTCGCGCAGCGCTTCACCGCGTTCTACCGCGACTGCCGCGTGGTGGGCGCGGAGCCCGCGCCCACCGAGTCCTCGCGGATCGCGCTGTGCGTGGCGTCGCGCGGCACGATCGCGCGCTGCCTCGAGCTGCTCGGCGTGAGCGCGCCGCGCGAGATGTAGCGGATCCCGATCATGAAGCCGAACCGCTGGGGGGCAGGGCCTACCCCTCGGTGAGTATCAGCAGCGTCTCGGGGCGAACACCGTCGAATTTCATCGCGTCGGCTGCCGTCTCAGACCCCATGAGCTCCTCCCACGCAGACATGTCGGGGATCTCCGCGATCAGTCCGACCCGATTCGAACCCTCCGGGTCCCGGAAGGTGCGCACCGTGATTCCCAGGGGCCCGAAGACTTCCTCGCGCCTCGGTGAACTGAGCCAATGGTCGACGTCGTCGACCTCGTGGAACGCAATCAGCGTTGGCATCCCGCCTCATCTTTCCCACGGCGAAGAGCCGTGCGGTGTGGGTGTGTGAGCGCGCAACCGTACCGTTTGTGCTGGCCCGGCCCCGTCTTCGGACCGCAGCGAAACGCTCGGGCCCCGGCGCCGCGCTCGCGCATTCAGTCGAAGCGCGCCATGTCGCGTTCCAGGTGCTCTCGCTCCTCGCCGCTGAGCTCCGGCGAAGGCGGGCCGTCCGCGCGCTGTTCGCGCGCCCGCGAGCGCCAGCGCGGCAGCAGCACCGCCACCGCGGCGAGCAGCGCGAGCACCACCAGCGCAGGCACCAGGTACACGGTCAGGTCGAAGCCCTGCGCGCGCGGCAGCCCCAGCACGGTGGGTCCGTACTGGGCCACGAGCGCGTCCTTGACCCGAGCCTCGTCGTATCCCTTCGCGATCAGTTCGCGGATGTACGCGCGCTCGTCGCTGGCCTGCGTGGACTCGGCGACGTTGAGCGGGATTTTGCAGGTCACGCACATCACCTGGCGTTCGATCGCGGGCAGGCTCGCGCGGGTCGGCGCGGACGCCTCGGACGCGGCCGGCACGCCGAGTCCGGTGGCGAGCGCCAAGCACAGTGCGAACACTCGCAGCGGCCCGCGCGCGAGCAGCGGCGCGCGCACGGGGCACCGCGCGCGCGTGGGGCGCCGCGCGCGCACGCCGCTCACGTCCCCTGCGCGAGCGCGATCGCGCGGTTGACGAAGCGGCTCGTGATCTCGCCGCGTTCGGCCGCCACGATCCGTCCTTGGCGGTTGACGATGAAGCTCTCGGGCACCTCGTCGGTGCCGTACGCGTGCGCGAAGTCGCCGGTGGTGTCGCGCAGGCTCGGATAGGTGACGTGGTGTTCGCGCACGAATTCTTCGGAGTCGGGGGACACGTCGAGGTAGGTCACCCCGAGCACCGTCGCGTTGCTGCGTTCGAGCGTGCCCTGCGCGCCCTGCAGCAGCGGTGCCTCGGCCTTGCAGGGCACGCACCAGGAGGCCCAGAAGTTGAGCACCACCACCTTCCCGCGCAGCGACGCGAGCGTGCGCTCGCCGGAGGCGCCGAGCCGCGGCAGAGCGCGTGTGGCATCGGGCGCGAACGGATGCTGGCCGCGCGCGAGCATCTCGTCGATCGAGCGGCTCGCCGAATGCGCGCCCAGCCCATACACGAGCAGCCCGATCAGCGCCGCGCCCACCACGCAGATCAGGATCGGCAGCGGGCGGAGCTTCGAAGCCCGGGTCTTCACAGCCCCGAAGCGTAGTCGCAGCCCGCGCGATCACGCGTAGTATCTGGCCCTGCGCGGCGGTAGCTCAGTTGGTAGAGCGCAAGC
>CAWEZQ010000005.1:0-536075 GCA_963813685.1 uncultured Solirubrobacteraceae bacterium | reverse complement strand
CGTCGGCTTCTTCAACAAGCTCGCGGCCGAGGTGCGCAAGATCACCGTCCGCGACGCACAGGCGAGCCAGGCCGCCGAGCAAGCCGTGCGCCAGTTCTTCTCCGAGGGACTAGCCGCCGGGGACGTGCTCGACGTATTCGGACTCGCAGACAAGGACCGCCCGGAGATCTCGGTGCTCTCGGACGAGTTCCTCGACTCGATCACCCAGCGCACTGAGCACCCGAACATCCAGATCCGCCTGCCTGAGAAGCTGCTCAACGACGAGATTAACGGACGTATGCGTGCGAACAGATGCAGGCGAAGCTGTTCAGCGAGGAGGTCGCCGCGGTGCTGCAGCGCTACGAGCAGAAACAGCTCACGAGCGCCGAGGTCGTCGAACGCCTCGTCGAGATCGCGAAGCAGCTACGCGACGCCCGACGTCGACACGAGCAACTCGGACTTAGCGAAGAGGAGGCGGCCTTCTACGACGCCCTCGCGGGCGGTGTCGAAGACGTGAAGGCCAATCCTGAGCTGGCCAAGATCGCGCACGAGCTGGTCGAAGGATCCGCACCGACCTGACCGTGGAATGGGCCGACCGCGAAGCAACCGAGGCCAAGGTCCGAACGAAGATCAAGCGGCTGCTGCGCAAGCACAAATACCAGTCACCGAAGCCGACGAACGGCGGCGGCGGTGGGCTCGCAGGGTTCGACTATGCCGCACAGCTCGTACTCGACCAAGCCAAGTCCTTGTACCGTTACTGGCCCGACGTCGACGTCGGTGACCAGCTTTTCGTGCCAGGGTAGACGCCGCCACGTCTTCCTCGGCTACTAGGAGGGTGTAGCGAAACTCGCTACCGCTCGCGCGGTTTGCCTTTGTCCGAGCGGCCAGCGCGCCAGCGCTTGGAACCACCTGGCGGCGGCGCCTTTTCGCGCCGCGCTCGCGGCTTGCCGTATTCCTTGCCGCTTTTGATCTTGGGCGCTGTCTTTGGGTCGCCGCGTCGGTCGGCCATGGCCCAGGTCTACCACAGCCCAGCGACTTGCGCCAGTCCGGTTTCGCCAGACCCTCCTAGATTTCGTCGCTCGAAGCTCACAAAACGACGGTTGGCAACACAGCCGGAAGCCGGCTCGTTGCTTGTGAGGCGAACAGATACGTTCGCCCACGTGCTCCGGGGGCGCTTAGGGGATCCGTCGGGTTGCTTGGGGCCGCCCTGCTGCTAAGCATGTTCACAGCGTCTGCGTTCGCTTCGCAGGAGCCCACATGACTGCCCTTCGTTCACCGCCACCTCGGTCACGCCCGCTATGGGCAGGACTACGACCCGATCCCGCGACCGGCATCTCGCCCCATGTCGACGCTCCGGCCGAGGCGCCGTTGAACTTGCTCGGTCGTCTCGCGAGCTCGCTCCCAGTCGCGTCGCTGCCCCGGCTGCTCGGGGCGAGGTCCGATGGCGTCGATCGGGTCGGTGATGCCGTACTCCACGCGGTAGCGCGCGAGGCGGCGAACCGCCCGCTCCCAAGCGTCGCGCTTCTCCCCGCTCTCGGGGCGTTCCCCTAGAGCGTCGCGTGCCCAAGCACTCGGGGCGCGGACCTCCCGGTCGGCGAGCTCGTCGCACGTCTCATTGTGTTCTCGCGTCGACTGGGCGAGCGCGTGCTCGAGCCCGTCCCGTTCGCCGCGGACCTCCGCTGGGTCGCCGAGCTCGCTTGCGAGCCGGTCGCGGTGTGCGACCGCGGTGTCGAGCTCGTGCTTTCCGGCGTGGAGGGCGCTCGTGAGGTGCGTGCGTTCGACGGCGTGCGGGTCGTGTTCGCGTCCGAGCCGTCGTCGCGGCTCGGGCAGGTCGGCGAGGCTTGCGGCGAGCCGTTCGTTCTGGGCGGTGATCGTGGTCGCGCGTGTGTCGAGGTCATCGAGGCGTTGCAGCTGCCGGTCAGGACATCCTGATCTGCTGCGTTGACGGGCTCAAGGGGTTCGCCGAGGCGATCGAGGCGACGTTCCCGGCCACGACGGTCCAGACCTGCATCGTGCACCTGATCCGCCACAGCCTCAAATACGTGCCCCGCAAGGAGGACGGCACCTTCCAGCCGCGCCGACTCCACGCCAGCGCGGCCGTTCGTGGTGGAGCAGCCCGCGCTCGGCGCGCGCCGCGCCACGCCGCAGGTACGGGACGCAGCTCGCACCCTCGCCCAGCCACCTTCTCCGTAACCGTTAATCGCTTGCTGCGGGAGCTGCTTGGGGCGCGCAACGTCGCGCACCCCCGGCGCGGCGGCAAGCACCGCCAGAGTGCGCATGTGCGCCGAACTAGGAAGACGGGGGTCACTGTGCGGACCACCCGAGCTTGGGAGGTAAGCAGCAGCCCAGTGGCGCCGGTCGAGGGGCCGCCAACGAGGCGTTTGTCTCGCCGGCGTGTTTTGCTTCGTGGCGCTTGTCGATTAGGCCGTGCTTGTGTAGGCGGGCGAGGAGCTTTGAGATTTGTCCCTCGTCTGTGATACCGGCGGCCTCGGCGACGCCGCGGTTTGACAGGCCGGGTTCGGCGGCGATCGCTTCAGCACTCTTGCGCTCCCGCAGGTTGGTCGCACGGGCCACTGCTCGAGCGTCACGGATGATTTCCCCGGGAGGCGGTTGCGCCCAGGGGTTGGTGGGCGGCGTCTCGTACGCCGGCGCTGCCTTAGCCGCAGCGCGTACGACTACGTCCTCGCATGCGCTGAGCAGACAGTCGCGTGGGTTGTTGAACAGCTTGTCGAGGACGGGTTCGGAAGCTCCCGCGCGTGCAGCGATCTCTCGGACGGATGCGGCCTCGAGTGCCCTCTCGCGGCAAACCTCCGCCATCGCAACGAGGATTCTCCGGCGTGTCTCGGGATAGACCACGTTCATGTCCGGCAGCGCTGTCGATGTGACCGCAAGTTCCATCGGGCCTCACACTTCAAGATCGCTTACGAGAGTTGCGTCGCTAGATTCGAGGCGGGCGAGGAGCTGGCTTGCCGGACTTGTCAGGGGTGCGGCCCGGGGGGGAAAAGAGACCAGGCCGCACCCCCGGTTGTTCGTAATCGCCCCGACGCCGTGAGGGCAGCTAATCGGGACTTCTCTTGAGCGCGAGGGGGCGCTCAAGCCTTGCGCCCGGCTCGCCGGATCTCGGGCTTGCGCGAGCCTTGTGCTCGGTTGGTCATGCGCCCTGGTGAACGGGACGCGCGCCATGGGCTTTGCTGCTGGGCTTGGCGCCGTAAGCTCTGCGGGCCTTGTGTTCGCACTTCTCGCGGTTTGCGTGGTCGTGCTTGTAGCGACTGCGGCAGGCCTTGAGCGCTTTTGCGAGCTTGCGCGCGCGGATCGCTTTGTAGGAGGCGACCGCTTTGCAGCCGTTGACCGCGACCCGGGTGTTCTGTTTGATGACTGCACCGTCCTGGGCTGTGATTTGGGTGGGGATGGTTAGTTTTGTGGGGCAGAGGTTGTAGGGGTTTTTGGGGTTGGCGTAGGCTGTGAGGATGGAGTGGGGGCCGGCGGGTAGGTGGGTTTCGAAGGTGGTGAAGGGGGCGTCGGGGGTGGTTTCGAAGCGGCTGTAGGTGACGCCTTTCTTGATGTCGGTTTGGCCGTCGAGGAGGATGGTGATGTTTTCGCCTTGGAGGAGGAACTCGACGTCGGGGAAGGCTGCGTTGCCGTGGGAGACGAGGTAGGCGGGTCCGGTTAGTGGGTTTTTGAGGATGGGGGTGTGGATGGTTGCGGTGCCGATGATGGATTCGGGGGGGCAGAGGGCGGGGTTGGCTTCGAAGGTTTTGGTGGTGCAGGCTTTGCTGAGGGTGCTTTGGCGGGAGGGGAGTTGGCCGGGGAGCGCGAGGTCGACTTTGGCGATGTTTGAGACGCCGAGGCCTTGGCTTTGGACCTTGATGGTGAGGCTGGTGCCGTTTTGTTTGGTGGCGTGGCCCTGGGCGGTGGCGGTGAGTTTGGGGTGGAATGGGAGGGTTTGGCAGCCGGTTGTCTGGTAGGGGGCGGCGAGGGGGGTGCTTTGGCCGTTTTGGCCGGTGGCGATGCCTTGAATGTGCTGGGTTTTGCAGCTTGTGGGGTTGAACTCGAAGCCGGGGCGGTTGACGTTGACGCGGATTTCTTTCAGCGCGAGCGGGATGCCGGTGGGGGGTTGGCCGATTCCTTTCACGTAGGTCGGGATCGGGGTTCCGATCGTGACTTGGGCTGTGGTGGGGTTGATCTGGATGGTTGAGCGCACGATGATCAGGCCGAGGTTGAATGGGCCTGCGACGGCTGGGGTGGCGATCGATAGGCCGAAGGGGGCGCCTTGGTAGGGGCCGGTGATGTAGGCGTGGCCGGTCTCGGTGTAGGGGTCCGGGCCATCGCCGGCGGATGCGGTGGCGCTGGCGATTTCTGATTCGGGGCCGCATTGGCCGAGGGATGCCTGCGGTTCGGGGCAGGGTGTGGTGGAGGCGAGCACTGCGGCTGCGCCCTCGGGGAGGGTCAGCGAGAGCCCGGTCAGCGGCTGGTCTTGGTCTCGGTGTGTGAGGGCGAGGGTGAAGGGGCTGAACGCGCCGGCGTGGGGGTCTTCAGAGCCTGCGATCAGGGTCGGGGAGAGCCCGCCCTGTTCGGCGCAGGGGATGCCTGCGGTGCCTTCGGTGACCTGCAGGGGGCTGGTGGAGACCGTGGGTGTGGGGCTGGCCCATGGTGTGAAGAGCGCTTCTGTTTGGGGTGCCCCGCAGGAGATCGGGGTAGCGACGGACGCCCTTGGTCCTCCGAAGAAGTTCAGGTGGAAGTCTTCGAAGGGGACTTGTGGTGAGGTTTGGAAGGTCGAGCTGATCCTGCCGGTGGCGGGGTCGAGGTGGACTTCGCCTGCGAGCTTGACGCGGATCCCGGAGTAGGGGTCTTCGATGACGATGTACAGCGCGATCAGCGAGCCGAACGGGTTCTGATTCTGGGTGGCGAGGTAGACCCAGCCGGTGAGGGGGCGTTCCAAGAGCGGGGTGTCCACGGTCACGCTCGCGACCTTCGACGCTTCCGGGCAGGAGGCGGGGGCGGCGTTGAAGCGGTCGGGCGTGGGTGTGCCCTGCGCGAGCGGGTCTTCTGAGCCGGGGCCTTCGTAGCCTGCCTGCGCCTCGCTGCATGCTGTGAGCCCGTTCGCGGAGGCGGGGTTCAACTGCACGCCTTCGGGGAGCGTGACGGTCGCCGAGCGCAGGTCTGACTCGGCAATGCCCTGCTCGCTGATGGTCGTGGCCTGGGGGATGTGGACGTCCACTTCAAGGGGTGTGGGGGTCGCGGCGCGGTGTTCGCCTGAGATCGTGATCTGCGGGGTGAACGGCACCTCTTCGCAGCCCGCCATCGCGGGCAGCACGGCCTGGGTTTGTGGGCCCTGCAGGGTGAAGATCACGCCCGGTTCGCCCGCGAAGGCCTGCACGGGCCAGGAGGATCCAGTCACGGTCGAGGTGAGCGGCCCGGCGCAGCTGCCCGGCAGATCGAGGAACGCCTTCGGTTCGGTTTCGGGTTCCGGGTGGCAGGGGATTTTTCCTTCGACCCACTCGCCGCCGTTCAGGCAGTCCCAGCCGCGGGAGGCATCGTGCGCGGAATCGCCGGGGGCGCCCCAGATCGTGACTTCGCTCGAGAGCAGCTGCGTCGCCTGCGGGGCGTTATCGACGGTGACGGTCACGCCGTAGTCGCCCGAGGAGCGGACGGTCGTGTCGAGCACGACGGGGACTTTCAGGACCTCGAACCCGAACCTCGCGGGCTCGCCCTTCGCCGCTTCGAGGTTCCACAACGGCACCGCGCGGGTGATGTTGTGGAACTGCGCGGGTTCGTTCAGCGTCACGACCGCGACCCCGATCGCGGTATCGGGCGCGCAGCCGTTGGTGTCGCGCGGGGAGACCGCCTGGAATTCCGCGCCCGGGCAGCGCGGCACCGCCAGCGGGTCGCCGACGAGACCCGGCGGAAGGTTGAACTGGAGCTGCTTGGGCAGCGCGGGCGCCGCCGCGACCGGGCCGATTTCGCGGACCGTTTCGGTGGTCTCGTTCAAGTCGAGCGTCGTCGTGAGCTGAAACGGGTGGCCACCAGCCTGGGTATCAAGACCACCGCCCTCGAGTTCGGGAGTCAGCCGATACCCGTCTTCTTGGAGCCCGAACGGCGTCGCGCCGGGAGAGATCGTGAGCGGCTCTGAGATGCCGACAGGCGCGGGTTCACCACCGCCCGTTTGCTGTTCACCGCCGGAGACGCTCACGCTGTTGGGCTGCCCAGAGGCCGCGTCGGCTTTCACTTTGACGTGGATCGTGACATCGAGCGCCTGGAACGCCGGCAGCAGTTCGGGAGCAGAAGAGCACGTCAGCGTCGCAAGCACACAGCTCATGCGGTGGCCTTCTTCGAGTTCCTCAAACGCGGGGGCGCCTTCGATCGCGGTCGCCTGCACGCCTTCGGGGAGCGTGTCCTTGACAACGACCGGGCTCACGGACCCATCGATCGTGCCATCCCCGACATTCGTCGCGGACAGGAGCACCGTCCCTTCGCCGCCCGCCGGCAGATCGCTCGGCGCCGCGCGCGAGGCGACACGCCACCAGCCACCCGCAAACGCACACGACGGGCACAACAGCAGCCCGCCCACGAGCGCCAGCAGCACGAGCCCCCGCGCTCTCACCGCCCGCGCCTTCCGCCGCCGGCGCTCTTCTTTGCGTGCTTGTGCTTCTCAGGGCCGTAGCGGCGCTCCGCGCGCGCCCGGCAGCGGGCGCGCTTGTGCCTGCTCCTCTGTTTCGCGCACACCCTCAGCGCCCTTTTCAGCTCTTGCGCGCGCGTCAGCTTGGGTTTCGGTTTCGGTTCGGGTGGCGGGGCGACCGTTTTGCTCGAGAGCACTTCGCCGCCCTGTTCGGTGAAGCTCGCGGGCACGCTGAAGGCAGACAGCGCCGTGAACGCACCCCGGCATTCTTCGCCCGAGCAGCCGCTCGCGGGCGCCGGCGGCGCCGGCAGGCACGCGCCGGCTGCCTGCGTGGCGCATTCCCTCGCGTCATAGACATCGAACGTGCTGTCGCTATCAACGCCGCTGAGCGCAGCGGTCGTCAAGAAGAACGCGCCAGACCCCGACGCAGACGCGTCAAGGAACGCCGATTCATGCGCCGAGGTGCCCGAGGAGATAAGCGACACGCACCCCGGGGCGCTCGCGCACGACCCTTCCCCATCGGGCTCGTACTCATAGACGTTCTCAACCCCGACCTGCGTCGGGGTCCCGCCGATCGTCTCCTGCCGGCCCGGCGTGCTGAGCTGCGAAGAGAGCGCGCTCGCGCTATCGAAGAACACCCGGCCCGTATCAGAGAGATAACGCGACTGGTGCTGCGCGGTCGGGTTCGTGAGGGCGAACAGCGTCCACCCCGGCACAGACCCCGACAGCCAATGCCCCTGCCACGTTTCGGGACGGTCGACGACGAGCCCCAACCCTTCCCCCGCCGCTTCGGTATCGAACACCCCCGTCGGCGCCCCGCCTTCGGGGCCACACGACACGCACACAAGACTGTGCTTTTCATTGTCATAGAGGAAGACCTCCTCGTCATGCGCACCGGCGGCAGCCGCGCTCGCGTCGACGTTCTGATACCCCGTCAGTTCCTGCTCGGACATGAACACCAGGAACCGGCCATTCTCGGACACCTGGTCTGTCAAGCCGCCGAGATCACCCGGCAACGGGCTGTTCCCACCCGCCCAATCCGGCGCATCTTCATCGGAGATCCGCGCAACCAGACGCGTCACACGCCGGGCGCCCGCGAGCACCGAGACATACACGTTGCAGCCCGCGTCAGGATGGGGCAAAAGCGGTTTCGTGCGCGGACAATCACCCGGCAACGCCCCCGGCGCGAGCGCCCCGTTCGCCACGAAATACACAACCGCACCGTCGCTGCTCGTGCCCGCGATCGTGCCGAGCACATCCGCCTGCACGCTCGCCGAGCCAGGCGTCAAATCGCTCAAAACACCAGTTTCGACGTCATATTCATAAAGATCCGCGGGGCGCCCCAAGCTATGCGCGCCCGCCGGCGGTTCAGACACTTCTTCTTCGCGGTCGAGCGGTTCCAACGTCGAATCGGGCGTGAGCGGCCACGTATCCGTGAAGAACACCCGGCTCCCATCCACGCTCGCACCCTGGAACACGACTTCATCAAGCCGTTCTTCGACTTCTTCGGCGCCGGCTTCGGGCATCCCCTGCGCCGCGTTGAGCTGCACCGATTCCCCCGTCTGCGTGTCCGTCATGAACAACGGCCCCTCATCTTCAGCGCCATTCACCCAAAACACCCGCGACCCATCCTGTGAGACCGCGCCACGCACATCGCGCCCAAGGTCACCGAGCGACGGTTCCGAAGCCGGCGCATGCGACCCCGGCAACGTGCTCAAAAGCTTCAAAGGCCCGCCCGCTTCCCACTCATAAAGCCCATCCGCAGGACCACCCACGAGGAGCGGCACTTCCGAGGAGAACACCACATGCCGAGCATCTTCGCTCGCGCCCTCATATTCGAGCTTCCCCCCGAACGGTTCGCCCGCCAAATCATCACCAGCCGTCACAAGCGGCGTGAAAAGACCCGAAGAATCATCACGCCGATAGATCGTCTTTTCCCTCGCTTCCGGCGCAAGCGGCGGGTTTTCCAAAGGTTCACCCGGCACCTGCGGCTGCACCACAGCCAACCCCAGATCGCCGCTGAAGAACCGAAACTCCGTAGCCGCCCCCGTGATCACCCCTTCACCCTTGTTATGCGGAGTGCTCACATCCACCGACCCCCACCCCGACCCCCCACGAGCAGAGATCACCTGCACCGGTTCAGGACGCCGATTCCCCTGCGCTTCTTCGCTGACCGGCGAGCTCGCCGTCCATGCGATCCGATCCCCACCCACCGACGCCTGGATCAACGCCCCTTCACGACTGATCGGTTCGATCGTCGCCCCATGCTTCTCAACAGGCGAAACAAGCTCCCACTCCCGCCCATCCGCCAACGTCGCCGCCGCAGACGGAAGCGTCGTAAAGAACGCCCCAGACCCCTCCCCGCTTTCCAGCACCCCACCCGCATTCGAAGCGATCACCCGAAAGAAATACGTCGCGTTCGCCTCAAGCCCCGAAACGAGCACGCTCGCCTCACGATCCCCAAACCCCCCACCAAGATCAGCCGGCGAAACAGGCGCAACCGCGCAACCAGACGCATCGACCGCACAATCAACCGTCCCATACTCAAACTGGAAATGCGTATCGGACCCATCCGGGTCAACCTCGGCCACCAGCCGCTCAGACCCAGCCGAAACCGGCTGCGCCACCAAACCATCCACCACCGGCGCACCCGCAGCCACCGACCCAAACACCGCAAGCGACCCATCTTCCCCCACACCCGGCTCCAAAACGAACACTTCCCCCGAAGCATCATCAACCGCGACCGCCCCAGCCCCACTCAAATCCCCTTCACCAAACCGCTGAAACAACACGCCCCCGGACGTGAACGCCGAAACCCCCGACCCCCCATCCACGAACACTTCCCCAGAAACCCCATCAACAGCAAACCCCGACACCGGCCCCGACCCCAAACTCGCCGCGACCAACCCCCCACCAGCCGAAAACTCAGCCACAGCCACCGGCGAGCCTTCTTCTTCCGCGCATTCTTCCAACGGCGACTCACGTTCATGCGCCACAAAAAACCCGCCACCCGGCGCCACCCCAAACCCCGGCCGCGCCCTGCACCCCAACCTTTCCTCCACCCCCAATTCCAACGACTCCCCCGGCACCCACTGATTCACTTCCTGATCCCCAAACCCAGACACATGCCCTTCTTCACCCCAATACACCCACAACCCACCCGAACCATCAACCCCAACCCCATAAACTTCTTCCAATTCCAATTCTTCCCCAGCATGCTTGAACAAGCTCTTTTTGAAAACCGATTTACCCGTCGCCGGATCAAGCTTGTAAACATCAGCACGTTCAAACGATTCAACCCCTTCTTCCGCCGCACCAACCACATACACATCACCCCGCGACGAATCCCCCACAACACCAGAATCATCAACAACAATCCCACCCGGCGACTTCACCGGCCAAAACTGCACAAACACAAACCCCCCACCCGACCGCGCAAACTCCTCCACCCCTTCCCGCAACGGCCCCCGCACCCCAACAAACACATCCCCCGAAACATCATCCACCCCAACACCACCACCCAACACCACACCACCACCACCCAACCCAACAACCCCCCCAAACACACGACCACGACCACCCAAACCAAACACAGACGCACACCCGACCATCAGACCCACGAAAACACACAAAACCGCAAGCACGAGTGTCCTCGCCCGGCGAGCGATCCCGCTCCCGCCGCCGGCCCGGCCGGCGGGCGCCTGCGACCGCCTCGCGGCTCCCGCCCGCTCGCACGGGCGCGGCGCTCCGCCCACCCCGCGGCACGCGTCCGCGGCCGCCCCGCACCTCTCCTCCGCGTGCGGTGAGCGCTCCGCGCCGCGCGCGCGACCCGCCACGCCGGGGCTCTCCTCGATGCCGTTGACGCTCCTCATCGCTCCTGGCGTGCCCCGACCCTAGTCGTTCGCGCCCTGACGCGGGCGCCCCATACGTGCGCGCGCGGGACCGCCTTGATCCCGCGCACGCCTGACTCCCCGGACTGCTCGCCTAGACGACGGCGTTCAGCTCGAGCTTTTCTTCGCCTTCGACCGTCGATGTGATGTTCTGGCCGGCCTGTTCGAACGGGCCGCCTTTGAAGGACGCTTCAAGGATCGCCGGCGACGCGCTTTCTTCCCATTTTTCGGGTTTTTGCTTGCCTTTTTTTGCGACGAATTTCAGCGTTTCCGTTTCTTTCATTTTGTCGTTTTTGATTGGCACGAGCACGTGGCCGCGGACTTTCACGACGAGGCCGGTGCACGAGAATTCGATGAACAGGCCCGATTTGACGCTTTTAGCAGGATAGAGCTCGAGATCGGTCCTTTTCGTAGCTTGTTTTTCCCAGCCGACGATGCCTTCGAGTTCGTTCGTTATCAGTTCGCCCGACGCTGCGCCCGGCGTCGTGCACGGCGCTCCGAGCGATTTGCACCCTCTAAAATGTACGGTGACGCCCGCCTCTTCTTTGTTGTTCCCGGGTACGAATTCGCCGTTGCTCGTCTCGCTGGTGCATTCCACGCCCGACCCGCCGACCGTCGTCAGCACACCGATCCCGCCGGTGCTCGTGAATTTCCCTTTTTCGGCGCCCGGCACCCACTTGAATTTGCCCTTTTTCGCCCGTTCGGAGACCGGTACTTCTTTCGTGCATCCCGCGTCGCTGTACACGCCGTTGTATTCTTTTTTTGCGTTTTTTTCAGCCGCCAGGCAGCGCCCGTATTCCGGTGCCGTGGCCGACGCGCTCGCGGCCACAACGGCGCCGACGACCAGCGCTACTGCGAGCATGCCGAAGCTCGCGCAAGTCCGTGCTCTCATCGCGTTCACACTCCGCTTTCTCTGTTGGTTGCACGCTGTGTCCCACATCTGGCGCCGGATGGACCCCGCCCGTGTCGCGAACAATTGCAGGCGGGGTCCTCCTCGCGGACATCCCTTAGGGCGCCCTTGCTCCGGCGTTTCTGGGTTGCTCTATTTGTTTCCGTACTTCCCCTCGGCGTATCCAGCCGTGGAGTTATAGAGCGTTCCCGATAGCACGGTTTCGCTCGCGCCGGCCACGGCAGGCACCCCGAACACCTTGTCGATGGTTGCCGCGATGTAGCTCGAGTACGGACCCGTGCAGCTCGCTGCCGGCACCGGATACGTGTTGTCCACCAGTGTGTTGTTACTGATCGCTACCGCCTGGAATTCGGCGTAGAATTCGAGGGACCCAACGCTGCCTTCGATCACTTCATGGGTCAGCGGCGATTCGCTCCTACCCGAGGTCAGGTTCTGAACGATCGGTTCTTCTTCAGAGCCGATGTAGCACACGTCGCCGAGCTGGCTCAGCCACTTGTTTTCGCCTTTGACCTTGACCGGGGCCAGAACCGCCGTGCCTTCCGCGTTCAGGAGATTGCTCCTGTTTGTATGCGGAGTGCCGGCGAGTTCGATCGTCTCGTAGACCGTCTTCACGGTGCGTTTCTTCTGGGCTTCTTTGTACTTCCGCTTGAGCGCTTCAGGCCAGCCCATTTCGTTCTGTTCTTCTTCACTGATGTGCGCGATCGGTTCCCCCGGCACCTTCTCCGGCGTCGGGGTGATCGCTTCTGCACCGTGCGTTGGTGCTTGATACGTTTCTTCTCCGGTTTCTTCATTGACCGAGTCGCCGAATTGCAGCACGACGGACTTCGTCAGCGGCACGGTGAAGTTGCCCACCTTGTAGTACCCCGTACCCGGCGTGGTGTTCGCGTAGATGCAGAGTTCCCCTTCGGTTTCAGAGTATTCGACCGGGCAGTTCTGAAAGATTTTGAAATTCTTTTTCACTTTTTCCGCAGAGGCGGAGCCCGCCGCGGCTGCGCTCAACACGAGAGCCGCTATGAGGCAAAGGCCGAGTATCCTTACATGTCTCACCTGTCAATCACTCCCTTTTGCTTGTGTGGTTGTCGTCGATCGACGTGCGACGCCCCCCTCCAGGAGAGCTCCTGACGTCGGTCGTCTCGCGACGGCAAGCCTCGCCTCCCCGACAAATCGGCCCCTGGCGCCGTGTGCCGCCTGCACGCGCAGCGGAGCCAGAGTGACCCCCGCAACCGCGCACACTTGTTCGATGCCGCGCCCGTCGGGCTCCGGCATCAAAGTCTCTGCCGCCGTGCGGTGCTTGCGACGAGCTCATGCCACGCTCCGCAGCCGGCGTACAACCGCTACCTGATGCCGTCCGCGCGATCCTCGTCGGGAGCAGCAGCTCGAGCACCCGTTCGCCGTAGAGGGTGAGTGCCCAGCTTTTCGGCTCGCCTGGCGCAGAGATGTTCTCGATCAGGCCCCGACCGCTCAGCCGTCGAAGCAGGTGCGAGGCCTCGCCGGATCCCGAGAGACTTGCGCTCCTCGTGATCTCGCCGTTGCGCAGCCCGGGCGTGTCGCGCGAGCGCACCCAGCGCCAGCAGATGTCCGCGGGTCGGACGAATCGGACTGAACCTCCGCCTGCGCCGCAGCCAAGGACCCGTCAACCCGTCCAGCCGCAAAGTCCGCTCGCCGGGCGCCGCGCTCCAGGTAGGGATCCACGGCGACGCGCATCAGCGACGGCGCGAGCGCGCGCAGTGTAACGCGGTGTCCTCTAGAGAGCTCTCCGCGAACAGCCGACAAGATCGAGCACACGACGAGCTCCGCGATCAGCAGCCCGCGCGGGCATGAACTCGGTGCCGATGATCAGCTCGACCCGGGCGGCCTCGAGCACCTCGCCGAGAGCTCGCTCCAGTCGTTCGGCCAGCACCTCGACCGCGAGCTCCGGCTGATCGACCGCCAGCAGCTGCGCGAGATGCGGCTCATCGTCGAGGAACGCGAGACCCGCCCGCATGCCCGCCTCGATCCTGTCGCTCCACAGGGCGCACGACAGGGCAGCCGCTCCAACCTGGACGCACAGCCGTCTCGCCGCTTCCACTACGGCGGCCCGCGTCGGATCCGCGGGGCTCGCGACATGCTCGAACTGCGGCTTCGCGTGACCGCGCTGAGGCCGCGGTCGCCGAATAGCCAAGACGGGGGCTACTGAGCTCCCGCAGTCGCCACAGACCCGCGGGGCCGACCGTAGGCGCCGGTTCTTCGGGCTACGGCTCGTGATCGACGCGGTATTTGACAATCGAGCGGCGATTTGTTCTAGTCTCTTCCCACACGAGGAGCGCCCTCGCGACAGCGGGCGAAACGAGGGGAACGACGTGGGGATGGAGAGAAACGGACAGCTCACCAAGGAGGCCGCGGCCGCCGAGTCGAATACGCGCGCTGTTCTTCGGCGGAGACTCGCATCTCGCCGGCGTCGTCACGGACCCCTTAGCTCGGCCTCCGCACGGGTCGCCGCGACCTCAAAGGCGCTCGGTAGCCCCCGTCTTGGCTAGACGGGGGTCACTCGGATCCTCCAATAGATCTTGGGTTCTCGACGGTCTTCCCACAAGCGTCCCTCGGCGGGGGCGCTCATTCCTCCATCTGGGACCGATATTCGGCTGAAGGCCCTGTCCTGGAGCCAGTTTTAGGACACGCTCGTTCAATGCCGCATCCTTTCCGAGGCGCCGCCCTCAGGGAGTCACCGCCGGCATTGCCGGTCGCACAACCCAGCGTGGAAGTCGATTCGCCGATGGCGAAGTGAGTCGGGGATCTTCCCGGATGGAGCAGGCGCCGTCCGTTGGCGCACCATCGACGCAAACTCTCGCCGTGCACACCACGGCGCTGGACAACTTCCACTCGGCCGGCGGTCACGTCGGACGTACGTCGCCGCTGGCGTTGCCAGAGCTCCAGCTTGGCCAGCGTGCACCAAGCCGCCATAGGCATCGCTCCTACATTCGCCGACCCGACTGCGCGCAACTGTCCGCACGCCGCAGGACGATCTGAACGATGGTGTGCTCTAAATCGAGTCCAGGTTCGCGACCACGGACGTCTGGTATGGAGTTGTGCGCCCGCTGCGACAGACAGGGCGGCAGTCAAAGGGAAATGCTCGAATGGGTCAGCGTGACGCTCCCCCGTGGAGAGGTCGGCTTCGCCTGCCCCCGATGCCTTAGCGACCGGGAGTTGCGCGCCGAGCACGACTACATTTTCGACGTTCCGAGCGAGATCCCACGGCCGGCTTCGCTGTGTGATGCGCGCCCTCGTGAGTCGCGGGCCTCGTAGTGCGTCGAGTAGGAGTTCGAGCGAGCCTCTTGCTGTTGCCGGCAGGCGCGGCCGGCCGTCTCTGTGGTGATGGTGATCGGGATGTGCGACGCCCGATCGTCGAGGCGGGCCTGCGCTCTTCGGGGCGCCTCTTCTGCCGGTGCTGAGGGCGCGATCTCAGTAGTCCCGGCCGCCCTCGCGGTCGAGCGCGAGCAACTGCCGCCCGTCGTTTGCAAGATCGGATGACCCGCCCTTCCTGCCGGACCTCCTGGTTCGGCCTTGGTCGCCTGAACACGCCGTATCCGGCACGGGACGGTCGCTCGCGTGCGACGCCGGCGACGCCTACCGCCCGATCCCGATGTCGGCGTCTCGCCCGGTCTCGATATCGCGGCCGAGCCGCCGCTCGGCGCGGGCGATCGCCTGATCTGCACGCTCCCAGGCGCGTTGTTGCTCGCGCTCGGCCGGGCGCGAGCCGATCGCTTCGGCCGGGTCGTCCATCTCGTAGCTCACTCGGTAGCGCGCGACCTCGCGTACAGCCTGCTCCCAGGCTCGGGCTGCCGCGGGCGCCGCGGGGCGCTCTCCGAAAATGTCGCGAGCCCACGCGCCGGGGGCGCGCAGGTCTCGGTCGGCGAGCTCGTCGCGGATCTGCCGCATGTTCGCGGGTCGATTCCGCAAGGGCCTCTCGGAGGCTGTCGCGTTCGGCGCGGATCTCCCCCGGGTCGCCAAGGCTCCGTTCGAGGCGGGCGCGCTGTGCGAGCACGGTGTCGAGCTCACGCTCGCCCGCCTCAAGAGCACTTGTCAGGTTGGTGCGCTCGGCGGCGCGGGGATCATGCACGCGTCCAAGCCTTCGCCGCGGCACGGGCAGGCCGCAGAGCCGCTCAGCGAGTCGCTCGTGCTGGGCGGTGAGGGTGAGCGCGCGTGCGTCGAGATCCTCGATGCGCTGCAGCTCACGTGCAGGGAGCGCCTGAAGCTGCGCCTGCAGCTGCTCGATGCGTTCGCGCAGCTCCCGCAGCCGTGCCGTCGTCGCCGGCGGCGGCGGTGTGGGCTCGGCGCGCAGGGCTGCCCGCTCCTGCGCGAGGCTCTGCCGCGAGCGCGCGGGCCTCGGCCACCTCGGGGTCGTCGTGCTCGGCCCGCGCCCGGCAGCTGGTCGATCGCGAGGTCCTCGTCGTCGCGCTCGAGCATCCGCCGCTGCACGCGCGCTGAGCAGATCGCCGCGGCTGCGCCGTCGGCGGTCTGGCTTGCGGGTGCGAACTCGCCGCGCTCCTCCGCGAGCTGCTGGTCGTAGATCAAGAGGCGTGTCTCGTCCTCGCGCGCGGGAGAGCGCGGTGTAGCTCCAGCCGGCGGTGAGATCCCGCGGCGAGGCGACCACCACGGCGTGCTCGACGGTGCCGCCCTGCATGCCGTGGCCGGTCAGCGCGTACGCGTGCTCGACGTGCTCTGCGACGTAGCCGGCGGGCAGCTCGCGCACGAGCCCCGAGTCGGTGTCGATCACGACACGCTCGGCGTCGAGGTGGCGAACCGTGCCGCGCATGCCGTTGTCGACGTCGATCAGCCGGTCGTTGCGCCGGCAGATCACGCGGTCACCGACCGCCAGCTCGACGCTGCCGTAGGTGTGCTCCTCGCCGAGCAGCCCGAGAGCCCTCCACAGCTCTCGGGCTGCGTCGTTCAGCGCCGCGCGCGTGTCGTTGTCGCGGGCGATCATCACCGCCTGCGCCGGCCCGACCGCCTGCGCTCGCGCGCTGCCACTCGTCGAGCGCCTGCTCGTACGCGCCGGCCGGGTCGCTGAACGTGTCGATGCGCCCGGCCTGCTCGGCCCAGTCCAGGTACCGCTGCGGGAGCACGGTCGTGCAGGGCGGCGAGCGCGCGCCGCTCCGCCGGGTCGCGCTGGCGCATCACCTCAGTCAGCCGCACCGCGCCGAGCTCGCGGCCGACCGCGGCGAGCCAGCCGCCCGCCTGCACCGAGGCGAGCTGCCCCGGGTCGCCGATCGCGACCACCTTCGCCCCCGCCTGCTCGGCCGCCTCGAGCAGCCGCGCGCGTCGGCCGGGTGGCTGCCATGCCCGCCTCGTCGAGAATCAGCACGCATCCGCTGCGGCAGCTCGTCGCCGAGCTGCGTCGAGGTCGAGCAGCAGCCGGTCGAGCGTCCGCGCCGGCACCCCCGCCTCCTCGGTCAGCTCGCGCGCCGCGCGACCAGTCGGCGCGACGCCGAGCACCTCGATAGCCCGCGCTCTCATACACCTGCCGCAGCACGCCCGCGGTGTAGGTCTTGCCGGTGCCGGCGAGCGCCTCGATCACGCTCACCCCGTCCCCGCGAGCTCGACGACCGCGCGCACGGCCATCGCCTGCTCGCTCGGTCAGCGGACGCTCAGCCGCGGCGATCGCCCGCTCGACGAGCTGCGGCGTCGACGACGCCGGTGCCCTCGCCGGCGCGGCCGACCGCCGCCGCGATCAGCCGCCGCTCGCACGCCACGAGCTCGGCCGTCGTCATCTCACCGCGGCCGGTGGCGATGACGTCCGCCACGCTCGGCGAACCGCGCCGCCTGGCGCGCGCACCTCCCCCACCAGGGCACCCTGCGCTGCGGCGGCGGCGAACTCCTGCAGCACGGCACGCTCATCGAACGTGTTGCTTCGCTCGGTCAGACCCTTCCGGGCCTGCCATGTGATCCGCCAGACGCCGCTCGTCTACCCCGTCGCTTGCCACCAGCTCGCGCACGCTGCGCTCCCGGCCGACCGCCAAGCAGCTCGCTCAGCTCCCGTGCGCCGAGTCCGAGCTCGCCGGCGCGCGCTCGCACCTCCTCCCGCCACGTGTGCGTCTCGACCCCGTACCGCTTGCGATCGCGGGTCGCGAGCGCCGCGCTCTCCGCCGCGGCCTTCGACCCCAGGCCGATCCCGCCCCGCTCGGCCTCGCGCAGCATCTCAAGCCGGCGCTTTGAGAACTCCTCGAGCACCAGCCGCTCCACGCCCGCGAGCTCGGCCGCGCCGTTGCGCACCGCCCCCCACTCCAACCCCAGCCGCTCGCTCACCAGCGCCCGCAGATGCGCCTGGTACAGAAAGCCGGCGGTCTTCGCCGCCCGGTACAGCGGCGCGCCCCAAAGCGCCGTGAAGCGACCGTCCACCCCACGCGCCAGGTTCGCCGCGACCACGTGGGTGTGCAGCTGGGGGTCAAGCGCGCGGCTCATCCGGTGCCGGTAGGCCGCCGCGATCAGGCCCCCGGCCCGCTCGACATGCTCCCCGCCTTTGCCGCGGCGCACCACCACCGCCGCTGTCCTCCAGATACCCCAGGGCGGCCCTGACCGCCTCCTCGTGGCAGGCGACCAGCTCGCCCGAGACCCGCTCCGGCGCGACCGCGAACAGCACGCTCACCGACTTCGGCGCCGAGAACGTCAGGTCGAACGCCGCGACCTTCGGGTCCCGCGTCGAGGCGCGCAGGCGCACGCCCGGGTCCCGCGGATCGCAGCCCAGCGATCAGCGCACCGAACTGCTCGGCGCTGACCCGGCCCGAGAGCCCGAGCGCCTCCGCCCCCGACCCCACCCACTCGCCCGGCGCCTCGCCCCGGCCCGAGTAGTAGTCATCGCCACCCCCGGCGACCTGCTGCTCGTAGTAGCGGTGCTGACCGAGCGCGATCTTGCCGATCGAGAGCATCGATCAGCGCAAAATAGCAAAGACACCACCCTTTAGGTGGAACTGTGTGCTGCGAAGCGAAGCGCAGCGAAGCGACGAAGACGCTGCAGGGAAGCCTTTGCGGACGGCCAGGACGGCTGGCGATGCGTTGCTGGAGCGCCGTAGGCGCGGCCGGGGTGCGGCGAGACGATGCGCTGTCGGCGGGGCGTGGGCGAGACGCTCGGGACTGGCGAGAGCTCAGCGGCTATGCGGCGAAGCAGGCGCGTGAACAGCCTCGCCGAGAGCGCCGAGGGCCAGCGCCCGCGGCGCCGGGCGTACCAGATCGTGCCGGCCTCCCCACGCGAGCGCGCCGAGCAGCAGGAACGCGACGCAGTAGCCGTAGCCGCCCTGGCTGCCGCACGCCCACGCCACCCACCACGAGCACCAGCCGGTGACGCGAGCCAGCGTCGGCCCGAAGCGCCAGCCGACCCATGCGACCACCGCGAGGAAGCCGAGGACACCGATCACGCCAGCGAGCGGCCGGGACGAGGCGATGGGACGCGACACACGGAACACGCTGTCCGGTGTACCAGGCGCTTGGGCTGGTTCTGTGCGAGCCGATCGCGGCTCCCGTCGAGCCCGAGTCGTAGGAGCCTCGAGAAGAGCTGGCGTGATCGGCGATACCTAGCCGCCATCCGCAGGGTGACCTCGTTGGGGCGAGCCGCGTTGGGGGCGCCGAAGTGGGCCGTCCGTCAGGCGGCGTAGCGGCTGTAGCGCGGCCACAGCCGCATGCGCTTGATCCTGTAGGTCACGATGTCGCGGCTGCACCGATGCGCGGCCGCGATCTGCGCGGCGGTGAACTCGGCGGCAATATCGTGCTGGATGCGCTCCTTGGGCAGCAGAAGCGCGGCGCCGAGGTCATAGGCCTCGTGCTCGCAGACCCTGTCGTAGGTGCGCTCCAGTATGCCCGTGTCGGGGTTGATGGCGATCCGGCATGGATTGTGCCCGAGCAGATGGTGCGAGAACTCCTCCATCAGGGTCGCAGTCTGGCGCGTTGGGGGCCGGTTGGGGTTGAGGACGATCATCAAGGTGCTCTCGCCGGGGCAGCAGAACGCGAAGGCGTCCCAGTCGGCCTTGCTCACCCGGCGCGCGAGGCCGACGCTCTCGAAGTCCTCGGGGAAGAAGATATGCGCCGGGATCTCATCGGCGAGGCGCCACGGACTGAGCGTGCTCAGCTGGTCGAGCCCGGCGCGACTCCGGATGCTGGCTGCGAGGCGCTCGATGCGCCACTTCTCCCGGTAGTCGCTCCGGTTGTATGGCATGGCCTCACTTCGCCTTGCCCTTCTTCCCGGGCGCTTTGCCACTGACGGCGTGGTAGGCAACGCGGAAGAGCTCAGACAAGGACTCGGCGTCGCTCCGGCTGAGATCCTTGTCTGCGCGCAGATGCATCTCGACCGCCTCGATCGTGGACGCGTCAGGTGCATGTACGAGCTGGTTGCGGAGCTGGCGGGCGTCGCCGGGGTGCAGCACCGGGTCGAGGCGCACTCCCGCCCAGCGGGCGATGCGCAGCAAGTTCTCGCGCTCTGGCAGATGCTGGCCCCGCTCCACCCGCGACAGCGTGGGCGCCGAGACCCCGATCTCCTGCGCGACGTCGCGGATCGAGAGGCCCCGGCTAACACGGGTCGCCCGCAGGCGGTCGCCCAGCTCTACCGGATCGATGATCGGCGCCGGCGCCTGGGGCTCCTCCTGGGGGCGCTTTGCCATCACGTGGGATTCTAGCCGCGGTGTTTCATTCCTGCACCACCGTCTCAGGCAGAGCGGTTGGGGCGCTAGACTTGGATTCACTGGCGAAACACTGTTTCAGGAAGGAGCTGGAAATGTCGGAGCAGGACCAGAGCACCCCCGAGGCTCAGGCGAGACACGAGAAGCGCATCGAGTTCGAGGTCATCACCACGGCCGGCGACCTGAACAGAGCGTTCCCCGACCACGACCACCTCAAGGCCGTGTTCGGTGCCGCGCTCGAGCTCGTCGGCGGCGAGGGCGATGCAGATCAGTACGCACTGGAGTACCAGAACGAGCCACTCGAGGATCTGCACCGCACGATCGGCAAGTGGGCCGAGCAGCTCGGCTGGGGCGAGCGCGTGCAGCTCGAGCTGGTGCCGAAACCGGTCGTCGTCTGAGGATCGGGTCACGTCGGGGGAGCCTGCGATGGAGGAGTGGCGCGAGCGGGCGCTCGCCGAGATCAAGGGCCTCAAGCCCCACTGGGTCCAGAAGCACGGTTGGGAGCCCGAGGTCGCGCAACGGGAGGGGATGATCGACCTGTTCGTCACCCTGCGCGCGCGCCGCCTCGACGGGAAGCTCTTCGTCGTGCGCCTTCGTTACCTACCGGACTGGCAGGTCTCAGGGCGCCGCGAGGCGTTCGTCGACCCTGACGACCACGGCCACGCGGGCGCCGAGTTCTGGCCGCCCGAGGGAGGCGGCATCAACCCCAAACACGACCACAACGGCGTGCGCGTCTCGGTGATCTGCCTGCGCGGGGTCTGGGGCTACCACTCGGTGCTCCACAGCGACCGCCCGATGGACGGCGCGAGCCTCATCCGGCTGCTGCTCGAGCTCCAGCGGGTCCTGGACCGATGAGCGCCCGCGCAAGACCCTACCCGCCGCCCGGCTACGACCTGCGCGTTCCCGAGGTCATCTGGGAGGGCGCTCTCGCGACCGTCCGCGAGTACGCGCGTCTCGGCTCGGAGCGCGGCCGGCATGGCTCGGAGGCGCTCGTCTACTTGGGAGGCGTGGTCGCGGGCGAGCAGGTGATTGTCACCGGGCTTTACCGGCTCGGGCACGCCGCGCAAGGCGACCGCGTTGTCGTCAGCCCTGAGGAAGCGCGCTGGCTGCTTCGCAGCCTGCGCTCGCGCGATGAGAAGCTGATCGGCCAGCTGCACTCCCACCGTGGTCTCGCTGGGCACTCCCCGGGCGATGATATGTGGGCCACCAGCTTCCACGACGGCTTCCTGTCGATCGTCGTCCCGCACTTCGGCGCCGGGGTCGCGGTTCCCGGCGAGTGCGCCGTGCTCGAGCACCGCGACGGCCGCTTCGATGGGCTCGAGCGCTCGGAGGTGGAGCGGCGAATCCGCGTCGTCGCCGAGATCGCCGATCACACGCCGGGCAGCTCGGGTGACGCGGGGGAGGAGGTGGGCTGGTGGCGCGCATTCGCACGGAGAGCGAGTTCGATCGCACGCAGGTCGCACTAGCCCGAGAGGGCGCGATGCTCCCGCTCGCCGACGGCACCGTCGCGATCACCGTCGAGCCGCGGGCTGGCGCCTCGCCCGTCGGGCAGCGCTTGCTCGCGGTGCTGGTCAACGAGCTCGCGCGCATGAAGGGGATCACCAGCACGATCGCGATCGCCGGCGTCGCGGGCCAGCCGATCCTGCCAGGAGTGCCCTTGGACGGCCCCGACCTGGAGGGCGGCCTCGCGACGCTCATCACGCAGCTCAGCGCCCCCGAGAGCAAGCTGCCTGCAGCCATCGACTTCTCCGGCACGAGCGCCGCGGCAGTCACCATCCACGTGGGCTCCGGCACCTCAGGCGCGCAGGTGCGGGTGGGCGCAGATGGCTGGCGGGCGCTGCTCGGCGCCTACGCCGAGCGCGCCGACTGGGGCGCGTCGGCGCCGTATGGCGCCGCGCTCGCCGCGGCGCTCACGGCCGTCGAGGCCTTCAAGCACCTGCTGGCCGCGAACGGCTTCAGCGACCCGCGGCGGATCCTGGCGGGCGACCTCGCGCTCTCGGCCTTCGACTACGGGATCGGTGCGGGCGCCGGCGAGGGGCCCGCGCTGCATGAGCTTGTTGTGGGTGATCTCGCGGTGATCGGCTGCGGGGCGGGCGGGACCGCTGCGCTGTACGTCACCGCGATGCAGCCCGGCCTGGCAGGCGAGATCGACCTCGTGGAGCCCGGTCGTCACAAGCTTTCGAACCTCAACCGCTACCTCATGACCACAGCGAGCGACGTGCACGAGGCCCGGCACAAGCTGGCCTCCGCGGCCAACCACCTGGCGCGGCACGCGCCCGCGCTTGCGCTGCGGCTCCACGCTGCGAGCTGGGAGATGCTGGGTGCGCGGCCCTGGCCCTTCCTCATCTCGACGGTCGACACCATCCCGGCGCGCTGGGCAATCCAGCAGCGAGCGCGCGATGGCGCCGAGATCCTCGACGCCGCTGTGAGCGATCTCCTCTACAGCGTGTTACGCGTCGTGCCGGGCGGGCGCTGCCTCCAGTGCAAGCACCCCCACGACCCGGATTACGAGGTGAAGCAACGCGCCGCACGCTGGGGAGTCGAACTCCAGACGATCCGTAACTGGGCAGCAGGCGACGTGCCCGTCACGGTCGACATGATCGCCCGGCTCGCCGAGACTCAGAACCGTGATCCGGCCTACTACGCCGAGCTCCAAGGGATCTCGTTCTCGGGGGTGCCCGCACTCACCGAATGCGGGCAAACGAGGCTCAGCACCCAGGTTCCGAGCCAGGCGCCCGTGCTGCCGCTCGCGACCACCGCCGCGGGAGCGATCCTCGCCGCCGAGATCGCGAAGCGCTTCGCCGCGCCGCAGGCGCAGCTCCGCAACTCGATCGACCACCACCTCGCCCGCAACCCAGGAGCACCTCGTGTGGTGTGGCGACCCGCATCCAAGCGCTGCCCTCGCCACGCCTGAGCTCCCGTTACCAGCTCTGTATCAGCACCGCGCCCTCAGCCGCGCGGTTCGACCGGTCGGCCTGAGAAAGGGACATACGTCGCGAAAAGGAGTCGGCCAACGGGCCGGGCTCGTGTGCTCTGTCATATGCCCACCTGTGGGCCCACGCAGAAGGTCCGAGCACGTTCCAGACCGCTCGAAAGACCCCTTGACAGCACTGATAATCGCGGCGACTGCTGTGCTGGAGACAGTGATTTCAGTCATGGTGGCGCTCGCGGAAAGCGCTCCCCGCTAGTGCGCCCGACCAAGAGCCCGAGCCAGGAGGGAGCGGTGGTCGGCGGCGCCGTTAGAACTCAGAGCGGCGGCGACGAGGTATTCGGATGCGGTATCCGAGATCGCACGCACTTCGCAAAGAGAGGCACCACCCTCCGAGGTTGGAACTGCCCAGCGACCTGTTCAGCTTGGTCCTGGGCCTGCTCCGTTGTGTCCTACTCGATGCATTCGGCAGCAGAACCTCCTTTGCGTTCACATGCACGCTGCGCTTCTTCCGCCGCGCCTCCCCACGTCGGCAGCCCTTGTCCCGGGTTTATATTTTCGGGTTCGGCCTGACGTGGTTCTTCCCGGGGCTTGGTGGTCGGCTTTTTCCGTGGCTGCGTGCTCTTTACGAGCTTGTAGCCTCCGACCTCCTGGACCTTGACTTTGGTGCCGCCCTTGTACAGCGTCACCTTGAGGTGCCCTTCGTGCCATTCGTCGTGGATGTTGTTGATGACATACGCGCAGAGCATTGACTCGGGCGTGATCGGCTTGCACCGCCCTACGGCGTGGCCGGTCCCCGGCTCGGGGTCTTTCGCTTCTATTCCGTCAACGAACACCTCGGTGTAATGGCGCGCCACCTTTTCGGTCAGCTTGTGCGTCTTCGTCGGGCTGGCATCCGCGCTGCTCGCGCCCGCGCCTGCGAGCGCGACTACAGAGATGATGGTGAGTCCTTGCTTCACAACGACCTCCTTTTCGCACCGACGAAAGCTTCAACGCTCACGCCACCGCTCCGCGATGGTGGCGCTCTTGTGACGCCAATCGCTGCCGCTCTCGTTGGCGGCAAACCAGCGCCGTCGGCGCGTCCTCATCGCGACTTCGTATCGTGCTTCCTCGCGCTGTCGCAGGTACCGCACAAAGGTCTAGGTTTGCGCGGCGGGGCCGTGGCGGGCTCTCTTCTGGCCCGAAAAGCGCTGATCGGCACAGGGAGGGCGCGCGATTCGGCGCACGACGGCGCAGCTACGGTCGCACCGTTAGCCCGCCCTAGGGGGTCGCCGTGCGCGAACATCGGATGATTGCGCTGGGCGCAGCTGGCGCCAACCCTGCCGGAAGGAGCGAGGTGTCACGCATCGACCGGCGTAGTCGGATGCCTGTCGCCCGTAAACACTGCGACCTGCCGGGTACGGTCGAGCGCCCGATAAGACCTCTTATGCGGCTATTGGCGAGGGCAGTATCTATCGGCAGGAGCGTTCGCGCGCGTCGAGCAAGTCCGTGTGCTCCCAGGGTCGTGGACTATCCCAAGGACCCTCGGCGCCAGTAAGTCCCGCTGGGAGCACGAGATTCAGATGTCGACGTCCGTGGGTGAGGAGCGGCTGGCCGGGCTTGCTCAAGCCGGCGGGTCAACGACTGTCGCTTGAGTGACTTGGCCGGTGGACGGCAAGCCGAGGGTGAGAGTTCGTCCGCATCGTTAGAGGGCGGTCTTGGCAGGTGCTGCGAGGCGGGCGGAGTCAGACCCGAGTTTCACTCCGGAAGGAACCAGATTCCGTTGCGTGCCACCTTGGGCGCCTCCTGGCCGATCGCGCGGGTGAGCAGCCACAGATCGCCAAGCGCCGGGTGAAGCATCGGCTTGCCGCTGGTCATCAGGCCGACCGAGAGCGCGCGCTCGGGGTCGGCCCAGCCGAGCACGTTGGTGAAGCCGAGGTGGCCGAACGCCTCGTCGGTGTCGGGACCGAACAGGCTGAACGCCCTGGCGCCGAGCATGAAGCCGCTGGCGTGGCGCAGGGGAGCCACCAGGCTGAAGTCGATCTCGCGAAACGCACGCTCGGAGACGGCGCGGCGGATCGTGCGCGGCTGGAGGATGCGCACGCCGTCGAGCTCGCCGCCGGCGAGCAGCAGCTCGAAGAAGCGCGAGAACTCGTTCGCGGTCGTCACGACATTGCCGGACGGCACGACGCCAGTCAGGAAGCGCGGGTCGTTGGAGCGGACGCGTGATCTCATCCGGCGGAAGGCCGAGGGCGCGCTGCAAGCACGGTGGAGAGCGGCGGCAGCGCCGGCGGGCCGGTCGGGTAGCTCAAGGCGACCCTGCTCGACGTCCTTCGGCGCTCACGCCGTAGTTGCCCCAGCGAAAGTGAAGCGGTTCGAGGATCTCCTGCGCCAGCACGGTGCGGATGTCCCTGCCGGTCACACGCTGGACGATCTCGGCGATGATGAAGCCGCCCGAGACCGCGTGGTAGGAGAGCAGCTTCCCCGGGCGCGAGCTGGGCTCGGCCGCGCACAACATCTGAAGCCGGAACTCCCGGTCGCCGAAGCGATCGAGATCGAAGGCGTCACGCGGCAGGTTGGGCACGCCCGGCGCGGTGGGAGAGCAACTGCTCGATCGTGATGACGTGCTTGCCGTGGGCTGCGTACTCGGGGATGTACTCGCACACACGGTCGCCGACGTGCAGCAGCCCGCGCTCCTCGAGCAGGTGGGTCACGACGGTGGTCATCACCTTGGACGCCGAGAAGATCACGAACGGCGTCTGCGGTGTGACCGCGTCCGCACGGCGTCCTCGCCGTCCGACGGCCCGTTGCCGCGGGCGTGGCCGATCGCGCGGTCGAGCACGACCTGACCGTGGCGGCGCACGCACAGCGCGATCGCGGGATAGAAGCCGCTGCGGTAGAGGCGCTCCACCAGGCTCCAGATGCGCTCGATGCCGCCCGCGGTCATGCCCAGCGCCTGCGCGTCGCGTGCCTCGACGGAGCGCGCGGTGACCGCGTCAAGGTCGCGGGGCACGCGGATGCGACGCAGCGGGTCGCCCACCAGGGGAAGCCGCGGGATCGGCGGGATCGGGATGCTCTCCAGCGAGATCACAGACAGCACGCGCTCCCGAACAGCGGGGAGAGTGCAGGGATTCGGGGCCTGTGGACGGCGTCGCCCATATGCTCAGGCCGCAGCGGTCCGCTTGCGCGGGCTGTTGTTGGAGCCGTAAGCTTGGCGAGCGGCCTTCGAAGCACTTGGCTTGCGCTGGCCGGTCTTGCGAGCGGTCGACCTTGCGCGAACTCGCCTTGGCAGAGGCCGGCTTCTGGCCGGCGTCTGTGCCCGCGGGCTCGTCCAGCGGCCGGCTCGGAGCGCCTGAGGCCGGGCAGCGGCGGCAGCGCGAGCTTGACGATCTTTCCCACGACGCTGGCGAACTGCCGGTGCAGCGGGCCGGTGTTGTCGGGGATGCCGTAGCGCTCGCGGATCTCGCGCACCTCGTCGGAGATCTCGCCGTAGCGGTGGGCGGGCAGGTCGGGGAACAGGTGGTGCTCGATCTGGTAGCTGAGGTTGCCCGCGAGGATGTGGAACAGCCTGCCGCCGGTCAGGTTGGCCGAGCCGAGCATCTGGCGGTAGTACCACTCGCCGCGCGTCTCGTTCTCGGTCTCCTCCTCGGTGAACTCGTGTGTCCCCTCGGGGAAGTGGCCGCAGAAGATGATCGTGAACGCCCACAGGTTGCGGGTCAGGTTCGCGGTCGCGTTGCCGGCGAGCACGAACGGGAACGACGGGCCGGACAGCAGCGGAAAGAGCACGTAGTCCTTGAGCGTCTGGCCACGCACCTTGCGCCAGATCGCGCGCAGCTTCTCGCGCCTCTCGTCGTCCAAGGCGCTCTCGCCGGCGGCGATCCGCTCGGCCTCGAGGTCGTGCATCGCGACCCCGTACTGGAAGAAGGTCGCGAGCAGCGCCGCGTACAGCGGGTTGCCGAGATAGTACGGCCGCCACGGCTCGTCCTCGGACATGCGCAGGATGCCGTAGCCGATGTCGCGGTCCTTGCCCACGATGTTCGTGTGCGTGTGATGCATGTAGTTGTGGGAGTGGCGCCACTGGTCGGCCGGGCAGGCGGTGTCCCACTCGAAGCTCTTGCCGTTCAGCCGCTCATCGCCCGTCCAGTCGTACTGGCCGTGCATCACGTTGTGGCCGATCTCCATGTTGTCGAGGATCTTCGACAGCGACAGGGCGGCGGTGCCGCCGATCCAGGCGGGCGGCAGGAAGCCGAGGAACAGCAGGCCGCGGCCGGCGACCTCAAGGCCGCGCTGGACGCGGATGAGGCTGTTGATGTAGTCGACGTCGCGCTGACCGAGGTCCGCGACGACGCGGGCGCGGATCGCGTCGAGCTCCTGGCCGAAGGCCTCGAGCTGCTCGGGTGTGAGATCGGGTGCTGGGGCGGACATGGCTGGCTCCTTTCGAGGTTTGGCTTCTATAGGTCGAGCACGACATCGCCGACCGGCACGGACACGCAGATTCGGATCTCGCTCCTCCCCGGCGCTCGAGATCGCGCCGGAGATGACGTTGCGAACAGCTCCCGGTGCTCTTGCGGCAGCTACAGGTGTTGCAGATGCCCATTCGACAGCCGTGGTCGGGGGACAGGCCGGCGTCCTCGGCCTGCTCGAGCAGCGGCAGGCCGCTGTTCGAGGCCTCGCGTCCGCTGGCGGTGAAGCTCACGCACGCCCTCCGCTGCCGTCGGTGTCGAAGCGCAGCGCGGAGCGGCGTGAACGTCTCGACCGCCGGCTCGGGCAGGCCGTCGTCGGCCCAGAGGGCGCGGACCGCGTCGATCAGGGCCGGCGGGCCGCAGACGAAGGTCGCGGCGTCGGCGTGGTCTGAGATGACGGCGGACAGGTGCTCGCGAGCGAAGCGCCCGGCGAGCTGCGACCCGCGTGCGCGGGTGAAGCCGCGCGCGACTCTCGAGCGCCTCATGGTCGCCGGCGAGCTCGCGCAGCTCGGGGCCATACAGGCGAGGTCACGACGAGCGCGCGTAGTTCAGGAAGCCGATCTCACCGTCGAAGCCCTCATCGCAAAGCGTGCGCAGCATCGCCATCACCGGGGTGATAGCGCTGCCGCCGCTGATCAGCAGCACACGCTCGGGGCGCGGGTCGGGCAGGACGAACTCGCCCCTGCGCCTGGGTCAGCCCGACGATCATGCCCGGCCGCGCGTGGTCGCGCAGATGGCGCGAGACCCTGCCCTCCGGGTGGGTGGAGACGGTCAGCTCGAGCGCACCGTCTGGAGCCTGCTCGGAGCCTGCGGGCGAGTAGGGCCGGGTCAGGCGGACCCCGTCGACCTCGACGCTCACGCCGACGAACTGCCCGGCGCGAAAGCCACGCCAGTTCTCGTTCGGGCGAAGCGTGAGCGTGACGCTCTTGGGCGTCTGGCGATGCACCGCCGTGACCTCGGCGCGGACATCGCGCGCGAGCAGCAGCGGACGGACCAGCTCGACGTAGCGGTCAACGCCATGCGGGTAGGCGAGCGCCTCGAGCAGGCTCGAGCGCAACAGACGGCGCGCGAGGGCGCCGGGGCGAATCTCCTTGGATTAAGAGCACCCGGTCAACCACGACTAGAGATGATGATACCTGAAATGAGGTTACATAGGTTGTAGTAGCGTGCGGTCGTATGGCGCGTGCGAGCTCTGACACCGTTGCCGCGCGGGATCATCGGGTGGCCGACAACTCCTCACGCGCCATGACCTCAGCGTCGAGCAGCTAGCTGCAGAGGTCGGAATGTCGGTCCGCAACATTCGCAACCACCACACCCGCGGGCTTTTGCCCCCGCCGCAGGTGCGACCACGGGTGGGCTACCGACGCAGAGCACGGGGCGAGAACGCGCCTCATCCTCGACCTGCAGGCAGATGGCTTCAACCTCGCCGCCATCGAGCGGCCTGATGAGCCTCCGGCGCGGCCGGCGTTGATGGCCGCGCGTCGGTCCGCCAGCCCACACTCCCTCAGACCTCATCGGCCAGCTGGTTCTCATCGGCGCACGAGCGCCACGCTTTCCGCTGGAAAGCGAGCGCCTCGACAGTCGAGCGTGGCGCGCCCGCTCAGGACGAGGAGCACTCGTCCGCGGGCGAGCGTGCCAGACGCTCGCATCCACGCGAAAGGCGAGAGCGCGACCGGGGAATGCGCTGGCACCTCCCCTTCGTCCCAGTGTTGCTCAATGCGCCGAGATTAGGAATTGCTCGAGTCGGTCCGCGAATCCTGGCGCAGCGGCGACGAAGTGTCCCGCGCCCGGCGCCTTTGTCCGCTGTGCGTCGACAGCGATTGCAAGTGCGTCGCACATCCGCTCCACGGCGGGGTGGTGGTCGCCGGAGGCGACCAGGGTCGGGATCTGGGCGTCGCGCAGAACCTCGAGCGCTGGGCGCGCCTCACCTGGGGAGCGGCTGCCATGGGCGCGCCGAACGCCGCGTAACACCTCCTCGGGAAGCGGTCCCTGATCGCGTACCGGTGCCCCCGCGATCTTCAGAAACTCGTGCAGCGTGGCTGGCTCAGTCTCAAGCCCGTGGGTCAGGACAGCGTCTCCCATATGCCGAAAGCGTGCCACCTCCGGATCGTCGACCGGCAGGAAGAGCGCAGGCTCGAGTAGTGTCAGCGATCGCACCTGCGCTGGCCTCTGGGTGGCGGCGATGACGGCCCCGACACCGCCGTAAGAGTGAGCGACGATGTGCGGCCGGTTGTCGAGCATTTCGACCAGGTCGGCAGCGTCCAGCTCGAAGTCCTGGCGTCCGCCGGGCGGTTGTGGACTCGGGTCAAAGCCGCGCCGGTACATATACGCAAGCGTCCAGCGCTTACTCAGGTGCTCCAGCCCAGACCACGTCGTCGCTGGACTCGCCCCGCCATGCACGAGCAGGACCTCGGGGCCCGTGCCTTCGCGAATCACGGCAATTGGGGTTGCGTCGGGGCTCACGTCCATCGATCGCTGGCGAGTGCGAAGCCGCTCCATATCACCGGCGCATCGGCATCGCACTCGTACTCACAGGAGAGCAGATCTCGCGCCAGCCGGGACTATGCACCTCCTCCTCGCCAAAAGCAGGATCGATGTCGACGCTCGGCCCCAGCGTAGAAGCAACTCTCGCGCCTTCCCCAGCAGCGACGCCTGCCTCTGGTGTAGGCAGGACAGCAATATTCGCCGCGACGACGGTCTGGTCCAAACCAGCCCGGGCGCACAGTCGCTCTCGCCTTCCGCTCGGCCTTGCTTGCCCGCCACAGAACCCGCATGGCCCACGGTCGTCTCGTCGTCGGCGGGCTGGCTCAAGGGCACTGGGAGGGCACACCTCGTTGCTCACGTGTGCTCATTTGTGCTCACTGTTGCTCATCGGGAAACTCCGGATGACCGCTTCAGCAAGCCAAAATCTCGCTCTAACAGGCCGAAAGCTGGCCGCCGCAAGACGGCCTGCACTTCCATGGTAAGGAACGGGTCAGCGGTTCGAGTCTCTGCAGGATCTCACACACGCCCGCAAATACGGTGTTGTTTGGTGCCGCGCTAACTCGCTCCCCCACCTGCTACGCGCGATGCTCGAAGCGGAGCATCGCCGAGGTACAGCAGCGCTCGCTTCCAAGGCGTAGCGCGGAGCGCGTACTCCACCCACTGGTAGCCGCGTCGGCGCTTCTCTGGCCACGGTCCAGCAGCATGTCGCGAACGTCGGCCGGCTGCAAACTTCGGTCCTCTACAAATCTGAGGATGTCATCGACACAGTGGGTGATGGCTTGGCTGACGCCGATCGTCACCTCGAGCTGGTAAAGCGCGCCCTGTTTTGGCGTCTGCGGTGCCGCTTCGAGCGCAGCGAACCAGCTAGCCTCGAGCCGGTCGCGCGTCCAGAACGTACGCCGGCGGAAGGGTGGCCGCTCGGCCGACCGACGATAGAGGACATCCATGCCGGGGGCGCCCACGCCAGCGTCGTTCACGGGTGTGGACCGGCCGTGGCGTCCTTGACGGCGTGTAGGAGTTCCTCGCCCTTGGTCGTGAGTGTCCAGGCGTTTGGCTTTCCAGCCGTGCCTGCGGCGACGTTGCGAGCGAGATCGAGCCTGTGCAGACGGGCGAGCAGCTTCGACACCTGCCCCTCGTCGCCGATGCCCGCAGCATGGGCGATGTCTCGATTGCATCTGCCCGGCTGCGCATCGATCGCTTCGAGCACCCGCATCGTCCGGTATGTCGGCCTGATCGGCCACCGCTCACGAGGGCTAGAACCGGGCGTCCCGACCCGGCCGCGGGCCGGCGGCGATTGCTGTCTTTCCAGCTCCTGGATGGCGGACGCACTGCCCAGATAGGGGTGAACGATGATCGCCATTAGGCGGTTCGCGAGCTCCCAGCTCGCCACCGGACGCCCTTCGATCAGTTGACGCTCCACGATCGCGATTGCCCCCTCCACCACCATCTCGGCGGTCAGCGGCGGCGGCTGCGACCGTGCCGCGCGGCGGCCCTCGTCGACCACACGCGCGAACCGCCGCATCAGCTCCTCACGACGGCGACGCGCGCCCGCGTCGCCGGAGGCGAGCGCGACAAGACACATCAGCGCGAGCTGCGGTTCACGCTCCACCCACTCGAGCAACACGCACAGCCCCGCGCGTACCCGGTCGGCCCACCTGCGCTCCACCCCGTACGCAGGCACCGCCAAGGCAAATGCACGCGCAAGCGCCTCCTCGCACACCGCGAGCACAAGCGCACCGTCGACCGGGCGCGACGTCGCTTGAGGGTTCGGCAGAACCGCCAAGACCGATTGCGAAGCTCGCGAGCTGCTGCTGCTGCTGCTCACAGCGTCGCGAGCCGCAGTCAAGCCACCGTGATGGCCCACGGACGTAGCCGACGGTTCGGCGCCCGAGGGCACCGGCCAAGGCAGGGATGGTTCAACAAGACCCGACATTTCAGGGCGCACGCACAAGCTATGAAAAGCGGCTGCTGCCCTGGTGATGCCGGATCAGCACCGAAAGAGAACCCGAGCGGCGAGACCGGTTGCTCGGACGCCTCCATCAGTGCCGGTCGCGAGACCCCCTCTCTACGAACCGCGGCGGGTATCTAACCGACCCGTCGCCCCCATGTCAAGAGAGATACCTCAATACGACGCGCCCACCGCGCGACTCGCCTGCCTGCCGAAATGAAATGCACCAGTCGTTGGATACTGCACCACCTTCGGGCAGCGAATAGTGCGCCAGCTGTCGCGATCGTGTTGACCGCTTGAGCCCTCACGCTCGGCCGGTCAATCGGGTCGAGACAGGAGGCGTGGGAGGTGCGGAGCGCGTTGGAGTGGGCGCAGGTGCGGGCGTTGGCGGCGGATGGGGTCTCGCAGCGGGAGATCGCGAGCCGGCTGGGGATCAACCGGCGGACGGTGGCCGGTTGCTGGAGGCTGACGAGCCGCCGCGCTACCGGCGAGCGCCGGTGGGCTCGCAGCTCGACCCGTTCGAGCCGGTGGTGCGGCGGGTGCTCGAGGAGTGGCCTGCGATCAAGGCGCCGCGGATGACGGAGATCCTGCGCGGAGCATGGCTATCAGGGGTCGGTCGATCTCGTCAAGCGCCGTCTGCGTGTGCTGCGCCCGCCGAGTGCGCGGCCGGCGCAGCGGACGGGGTATCGGCCGGGCCAGGTGTTGCAGCTCGACTGGGCGGAGATGCCGACCCGGCCGAAGATCGCCGGCCGCGAGCGGCGCGTCTACGCGCTGGTTGGGGCGCTGCCGTACTCGGGCGCGCAGACCGCGTTCTTCAGCTTCGAGATGACGCTCGAGTCGTTCCTTGAGGGGCACGTGCGCGTGTTCGAGTGGCTCGGCGGGGTGCCGCGCGAGTGCGTCTACGACAACCTGCGCTCGGTCGTCGCCCGGCGCGAGGAGACAGGTCATCCCTGGAATCAGCGCTTCCTGCACCTGCGCGGCCACTACGGCTTCCACGCCACCGCCTGCACGCCGGCGACGCCGCGCGAGAAGGGCTCGGTCGAGGGCGCGGTGCGCTACCTCAAGAGCGGCTTCTGGCCGGCGCGGCGGTTCGCATCGCTCGCCGAGCTCGACGAGCAGTACGCCGACTGGCGCGACCGCGTCTGCAACCGGCGCATGCACGCGAGCGGGCGCTTCGCGGTCGCGGAGCGCCTGGCCGAGGAGCGCTCCGCGCTGCGACCGCTGCCGCCGGCGCGCTTCGACTATGCCCGCCGCCGCTCGGGCCGCGTGCCGCTCGACGGCTACCTGCGCTTCGGCGGCTGCTTCTACCGTGCGCCGGAGGGGCTCGTGCACCAGCGCGTCGAGCTGGCGCCTGACCGCGACCAGGTCTGGATCTCCCACCGCGGCGTCGAGGTCGCGCGCTACCCGCGCAGCTACGAGCCGGGCAGTCTGGCTGCCGCCGCCGATGATGCGCCCCGAGCCGCCGCCGCGCCCGCGCCGCTCGATCGAGGTCCCTGAGGTCGCCACCGCCCGAGCTCGCCGACTACGCGGAGCTGTGCGCATGAGCCCCACGAAGACGAAGGCGACGTCGGCGAGCGGCTGCCGTACCTGCTCTCGAAGCTGAAGGCGCCACGCGTGCTCGAGCGGCTCGAGCAGACCGCCGAGCGGGCCCGCGCCGAGCAGTGGCCCTACGAGCACTTCCTCGAGACGCTGCTCGAGGCCGAGGTCTTCGCCCGCGACGCCTCCGGCGCCCGCATGCGCATCCGCCACGCCGGCTTCCCGGCGCTCAAGACGCTCGAGGACTTCGACTGGACCGCGCAGCCCTCCGCCGAGCGGCCGCTCGTCCTGCACCTCGCCCAGCTCGCCTGGATCGAGGAGCACGCCAACGTCTGCTTCCTCGGCCCGCCCGGCACCGGCAAGACGCACCTCGCGATCGCGCTCGGCCATGAAAGCCTGCGAGCACGGCTACCGCGTCGCCTTCGCCACCGCGCAAGAGTGGGTCTCGCGCCTCGAGGCGGCGCAGGACCGCAACCAGCTCGAGAACGAGCTGCGCCGGCTCGAGCGCTACCACCTGCTGATCGTCGACGAGGTCGGCTACCTCCCGCTCGAACGCCAGGCCGCCAACCTGCTCTTCGCGCTCGTCTCCCGCCGCTACGAGCGCGGCTCGATCATCGTCACCTGCAACCGCGGCTTCGAGCAATGGGGCGAGATCCTCGGCGACGCGATGGTCGCCGCCGCCCTGATCGACCGGCTCGTCCACCACGCCACCATGATCACCCTCAAAGGCAAGAGCTACCGCCTCCGCGAGACGCGGCCTCGACGTCGCGCCCGCCGCTCAGCCTCCGTCGCTACGCGACTCCGCCTGAGCGGCGGAGAACCCGGCCAGTGGTGCACTTTTCGGCGCCCGATAACGGTGCACTTTTCGACGCCCCTTGAAGGGCTCGACGGGAGCATCTCTCCACCGCCCGCCGCGACCAATCTGCGACCACGAGCGCCCGGAGACGCGCTGCGAGAATTCCGGACCGATTGCAGCGAAAACAGGCTAGTAGACACGGCGAGGACCGGAGCGCGCCCGAGCGGATTCGAACCGCTGACCTTCGGTTCCGACGGCTACCGTCAGGAGGACTCGGCTGATACGGTCTTGGGCGCTCGCTGCGAGAAGCCTCCGGAGCCGTCGCGTAGCGTCAGGCATCGGCAACATCTGCTCGTCCTCTTCGGCTCGTGGCTGGCGCTCACACATCTCCTATCGGGGGTCCTGATGTGCGTGACGATCGTCGCGATCCCGCTCGGCCTCGCGAACTTCAAGCTCATCCCGGTCTCGCTGTTCCCGATGGGGCGCGAGATCGTGAGCGTCGATCGGCCCGAGCCCTCGGCATAGGCTGAGGTTCCCGCCGAGCACTGAGCGGCCCCTGCGCACATCCGGTAAGCCGCATTGGGGCGCTCCGCTTGCTAGCCGACCATGGTTTGCGTGCTTGCGGCCAACGCTCGTACGGCTTCCGATAGGCGCGCGACGCTCGCCTCGTCGAGCGTCCCCTCCTGCCGATCCAGCCAGCGCCGCAACCGGTTTCCGCGGACCATCGTGCACTTGCCAAGCTTGAAGAGGTCTTGATTTGAGTCGCTCCAGAGCACCACGACCGCGTGCACCCAGACCCACTCGCCCGTTCGGCGTTTGACCTCGTCGTGCAGCCTGCGCGCAAGCGCTTCGGTCTTGCCCGCGCAGCCGACGATCGACCGGTCGTCTTCTGGGTCAAGGCGACGACGAAGATACGGCGTTCCGCTCGCGAGATGCACCGTCCCCAGCAAGTGCTTGCTGTCGAGCAGGAACACTCCGGGCGAGCCGACGAGGATGTGGTCGTAGTTCCCGTGGCCCGTCGGCGACGTCATGCACGACCGTCCACTGCCGACTGTCCAGCCGCCGTAGCTCCCGTGCGGTTTTGCGCTCCCCTTCAGCGCCGCGACGCCATTTGTCGACGTACTCCGGCGGCGAGTCACGCAGCGCCAAGCAAACCCCAATGCCGGCTCCACACACCACGCCAAACGCCCACGCCACGAGACGGCTCTCGACGAACAAGCCTGCGGCCCCGAGCAGGATGAACGGGCCGAAGGCCACTGCGAGTATCCATCGCGCTCGCGCGCGGTAGGCCGTCAATCCTCTCTCGTATCGTGCGCGGGCGTACTCGCCAGCTACCGACCTCCGGCCCCGTTCGTCTGCTGCCCCCTGCATCCACACGTATGCAATGTTCAGCTCGAGCGGCGACCGCGGCTACTAGACCAAGGCGTAGGCTTCACGCGCCGGCGACAGCCCAGCCTCCCGAAGCGCGATAGCCCAGCTGCCGAAGTGGGTGAGGACTGTCGTCGTTTGCGGCCAGGTCGGGCCGGCGGACCGCCAATCGCCCGCACGCGGTGCCCGGCCGTTCTCGCTGGCCCAGCGTTGGAGCGCAAGGAGGATCTGCTCGTCTGGCCAGGCGCGGTGGGGCCGCACGGGCCGCCACCCCGGGGCGAGCCCTGCGGCATACAGCGCGTTGTTCCAGCTGCCGAAGTAGTTGATCACGGTGCCGGCCGACGGCCGCTCCGGTGCGGCGCGAATCCAGTCACAGACACTCGGCGTCCGGCCATGCGCGCCGGTCCAGGCACGCAGCGCGTCAAGCACAAACTTCCTTGGCCACCGTTTGTTTCTCCGCGGCGGGCTCGGCGCAGCGGCGAGCCCCACAGCATCCAGGGCGTGCTTCCAGGTCTTGAATTTCCGAAGGACCGTGTCCGCGCACGGGTGCCCCGGCCCGCGGAGGATCCACTCCGTGCTCGTCGGCGGACGGCCATGCGCACGTGTCCACGCCTTCAGCGCATCGAGCACTTCCTCGCGGCTCCACGCATCGTCAATCGGTGCGGGCAATGTGTGGAGGCCGGCGTGTTTGAGCGCGTCGTTCCAGCTGCGGAAATGCCGGTCGACGGTGTCGGCCTGCGGGTGGTTCGCGCCGGCGTGCTGCCACTCGGCTCGGGTTGGGCTGCGGTTGTGGTGGTCGTGGAAGGCTTGCATGGCGCCGATGATTTCCGGCTTTCCCCAGAACCCGTGGATCAGCTGGCGTTGATGTGGCCGCACCCGCCTGGCCCACCCGGCCCTGTCGACCCGGACATGGGCCGCCGGCGCCGGCGGCAGTGACGGCATGCGACGCACCGCACCAATCACCACCTGATCGGGGGTGACGGTGAGGGTGATCGTCGTGAACCACCGGCGCAGAAGCCGGTTCAGCTCCAACGTCTCGCTGCGTGTCGTGTTGGTGCGGCCGTGGCTCTCCTGCTCGACCCACCCGCGCAGCTGCGCGAGCTGGTCAAGCTCCCGCTCAAGGCGCTGTGAGATCGCCTGGCCGCGAAGCAACGCGGCGTCTGCTTGCATCGTCGCGAAAGCGACCTCGAGCTCCGCCTGGACGCGCTGCTCGTCGCCGGCGAGAACCGCTGCACGAAGCCGCTCCCGCGGACCACTAGCTTCCACCCCGGGCGTGTCGTCGGTGCCGGTGTTGTGGCTGGCGGTGGTGGCGAGGAGGCTGGGGAGGCTGGCGATAAGCATTGCCTCGACGGTGTGCGCGTGCACCGGCGGCGCTTTGCAGCGTCCCCGGCCGCGGTGCTTGCTGTAGCTCGCGCACAGGTAACACCGGCGGATACCGCCCTCTTGGTGGCGCCGGTAGCTGCGAACGTGCATCGGCTCGCCGCAGACGCCGCACCGCAGCAACCCGGCCAGCAGGTACGTATCGAGCGCACAGCGAGTGTGGTGATCTCGTGGCGTGGCGAGTCGCGCCAGAATCCGTGCTTGTTGGCGCTCGGTGATGTAGGCGGGCCACTGTCCGCGGGCGACGATCTCGCCCTTCCACGTCGCCAGCGCCGGCATACCGCGAGTTCTTCAGCGTTTCATACACCTTGCCGATGTCGAACGGGCCGGGCCGCGTCCGGGCCTTGACGGGTTTGGTCTGCCACCCGCGGTTGTTGATGGTCTTGGCGATCTGCCCGCAGTTGCGTCCACGCAACGCCAGCCGGAACATCAGGTCGATCAGCGGCTTTCGGTCCGGGTCGATCACCATCCGCTTGGTCACCTGGCTGTGCGCGTCGACGTCGACAGCGACGCGGTACCCGTCGGGGAGGTGCCCGATGTACTCGCCACGGATGATCGCCCGCCGACGACCCGCCTGGCTTGAGATCGCCTTGCGTTTCGAATCCTCGTTATTCCGCTGACCGGTAACAACCGCGTAGAGCAGGTCGCGGAACGTGTCCGGATCCTGCAGCGTCCTGACACGGACGTCGTGCTTGAGCGCCCACAGCGCGACCTCGACCGTGTGGCGGGCTTTGCGGCCGTCGCCTCTTGCGAGCCGGTCGGAGTGTTGCGCCCACAGCTCCGCCACCCCGTCCTCGACGGCGAGGTCCTCGGCGTGCTGCATCGCATCCGCAACCCCGGCCCCCGGTCACGCCGGTAGGCGGAGAACGCCTCGTCCGTGTACTCCGCCACCAGCCGCCGACGCGCGTCCTGCTCGATCGCGTCCCTACACTCCGCGACCTGGTCGGGGATCGATCCGCGACGATCCTCGGTGCTTTTCGCTGCGTACACAACGCACGCGATGCAGCGAGCCGCGTCGCCCATCGGTCGATCCATCGGTCGATGCTACTCCGATGAGGACAACATCACGCAGGCACGACAGCTATGTGGCAATCTCCCAGCATGTCGGAGGCGTCCGAGTGGACAGTCTGCGAGCGGCTTGGACTTCGGACTCCTCGTCTCCGAGCACTTACCGAGACGCTCGAATCCGACCTCGTCCCTAGCTCATGGGGATTCGAGCAACTCGCCGATCTCAAGAACGTTGAGCAGCGGGCAATCGTCTCTGATCAGCTTGTCGCCAGCGTTCTCGGGGTGCGCACCAACCTGATGGAGCTCGCCCTGTCGCTCGCTGGCTATCAGGAACTCATGACCGATGGTCTGCGCATTCCACGCAAGGAGCAATGGGCTGAGGACTACGAACGTCATCTCAGGATCGAGATGGCTGAGGTGGAGGTATTTCGCGCGCTCGGATCGAGCCTAGACTGTCTCGCGGCTGTCGTCATCGTGATCCTCAGACTTCCTCGAGCTCCTCGACGTACGCCGACGTTCGCGACCTCGCCCTGGTCAGAGGGCTGTCGGAGACGCTGCCGGAAGCCAGCGTGGCACGCAGGCGGTTCACAAGGCAGCAGACGTACTGGCCGCTCGAATGACTGCGGGGCTGAGATGGGCGCTTGAGACGCGCAACGCTGTGATTCACCGCGGTCGGCCCATCGCGTTCCTGCTACCTCGACCCG
This sequence comes from uncultured Solirubrobacteraceae bacterium, assembly GCA_963813685.1. Lineage (GTDB taxonomy): Bacteria > Actinomycetota > Thermoleophilia > Solirubrobacterales > Solirubrobacteraceae > Palsa-744. The sequence continues at coordinate 497,443 of CAWEZQ010000005.1, read as the reverse complement.
ATACGGGAAGCCTCGCAATTGCAATCAACGACCCACTCCGATTCTCGAGGGAGCGCGCCCGGGCCGACCGTTACCTCCATCAGCGCCCGTGGCTACCGGAGATGGACCACCTTGCCGACACCAAGGCGGGCATCGCTGGGCAATGGCTCAACGAGCCGGCGCAGGTTACGATGCTCGCGCTTCGCGATGACCTAGTTGATCTTGTTGACCAGCTCAGCGACGCCCTACTCGGCGCGTGGACTACCCCCGGTGTAGCAGCGGCGCTTCCGTCCCCAGCCGATCGATGGGTGACGCGTGATCCCCGACAGTCGTCTTTGAGGGCTACGCCAGCAGGCCAGCGTACGCCCAACTGAGCGTGATCCATGCCAACCCAGCGACAGCCGTCCGCATTGCGCTAGCTGAGCGACTTCGCCAGTTTCGTAGCCAGTCGCCCACGAGCCAGTCCCGACTGCCATGGTGAGGAGCAGGCGTCGTCATCGCCGCCCGCCGACGGCGCCTGCGGCACGCCACCGGCGCACCGCAGTGAACCTGCTCGTGAGAACAGCGTGAGAACATCCACCGCGTCGGATACGTCCAGCACGCGCAGAGAACGCCGCAAAATGGACAGTCCGAGAATTCCTGGACGCATCTACGCGGGCCGTATCCGGTTGAGGGCCTTGTCCGGCGTAAGCCGGGTGGTGGTCCGTGTCCCGGCGAACTGAGCGCGCCACCCCCACTAATCCGTGATAACCCCCGGCGTTCTTGGCGCGTAGCGTTTATGTTCAGCCGTCATGCTGGCCTGGTGTTCAGGACCACGCATTAGGACAATCTCTGCGTGCCTCAGGCTCCCCGCGCCAACCCAAACACCATCTCGGAGGCCAACCCAAACACCATCTCGGAGATCACGCGACGGGACGTCTTCGACTACATCGTCGCTGAGAAGCTCGACTGGAGCGGCCGCCTGGAAGAGTCTGCGTTCCTCGAACGCATGTGGGACCTGTCCAAGATGCCATCGGATGACTCTCGGTTTGCTGATGCTGCGGGCGACATCTGGCAGCATCGGATCCGGAATCCAGAAGATTGGCCGGACGATTGGGTCTTCGGCGATAGGCGCTTCGACCTCATGCAGGGATCGGATGAGATGTTCGTTCGGTTCCTCGCGGAAATGGTCCACCCGACGGTCCGATCCCGACCGCGAGGAAAGCAACCACATCGTCGCGTGCTTGAACGCCATCCTCGCGGGCGACAATTGGGCGCTGGTCGTCGCGAAGCAGATCTCGGGACGACCGGTCTACGAAGGTCGGCGCGCGACTAGCGCCAAGCAGCCGAGTAGCACTGCTGGGAGGCTCCCCGAGTACCAACGCCTCCGGGATCCGTCTGTCTTCGAAGATCACCTGCGTCGCATCGAAGCGGGCCTTGAATCCGATCCGCCGGCGACGATCGCGTCTTCAAAGGAGTTGGTCGAGTCAGTGTGCAAGGTGATCCTGGACGACTATGGCTTGGCGTACGAGCCAAAGGATGAGTTGCTCGAGCTCTACAAGAAGGCTGCAAAGGCGCTGCGTCTGAACGCAGAGGCCGTCCCGAACAACCTGAGGGGTAGCGACGCTGCTCAGGGCGCGTTGCGGGCGCTCGTGACGACGGTGCAACGCCTCGCCGAGATGCGCAACGCCCTTGGCCTCGGACACGGTAGGTCCCGACGCAGCGATGCGCTGACCCGCCATGCGCGGCTCGCATTCACGGCGTCCGCCGCAGTGTCGGAGTTCCTTCTCGATACATGGCACGAGCGCCGCGACCAGCTTCCGGCGTAGATCAAGCTCCGCTCTCTTGCGCTCCGTGTCGACCAAGCAGCCGCGACCGGATCGGCGACGGTCCGCCACCGACGTCAATCGTCGCCACCTCGCCGGTGCGCGCTGCAGCGGCCGGGAAGAGCCATCTCCCGCTCCCCGGCAGCCGCTCGCGTGAACAATTGGACCCCAATTGGACCCCAGTAGCCTCAGGCGATCTTGCAAACTCGCAAAACCAGCGTGTTTGCAGGCCTTTCGTGAGGGGTGAGCGAGGGGACTCGAACCCCCGACCGCCTGGACCACAACCAGGAGCTCTACCAGCTGAGCTACGCCCACCACGCGAAGAGCTGCAAAGTCTAGCGGCGGCGCTGCGCTACTCGCCCGGTCGGTCGGCGATCCTGCGTTCGGCGATCGCGAGGCTCTCGCTCGGTGCGAGCGCGGGGTTCTCGAGCGCGGCCGCGCGCCACGCGTCGAGCAGCGACGTGGGGTGCGCGCCGAGCAGCGACGCCAGCTGCACCCCGAGCGCCAGCGGGTCCGCGAGCGCGCCGCCGGGCACTGAGCCCGCGGGCGGCGCGGCCGCGGAGGCCGCCGCCGGAGCGCCGGCCTGCGGCGCGTTCGGGGCCGCGAGCGCGCGCGCGGCGTCGAGCATCCGCCGCGTCACGTCCGCGCCTTCGCGCTCCGCGCTGCGCCAGCCGCGGCCCATCGACAGCGCGCTCATGTCGAGCTCGGGCCCCTCCAGCACCGTGATCGTGGCCTGCTGCGGGCTCCACTTGCGTTCTCCCACGTCCACCACGCGTTCGAGCACCCACGGCACCAGCACCGCGTGCAGCTGCTGCTCGCTCAGGTTGAAACGCGTGGTTTTGTGGGGGAACTGGCGCAGCTCGAGGTGATACACCGCGCACAGGCTCTCACGTCGCGCGCGCCCGCGCGCGCGACGCCGGCGGCGCATCGTCCGCGCGCGAAGGCGGCGCTGCGCCGGGGTCCGCCCGAGCGTCGGCGCCGGCGTCCGGCCCGAGGCGCGCGCGCATGATCTGTACCGCCTCGGGGTTGCTGTCGATCAGCACGTAGCGGCGTCCCAGCGCCGCCGCGACCGCGCCCAGCGTGCCGCTGCCCGCGAAGAAGTCCAGGCACCAGTCGCCGGGGCGCGTGGAGGCCTGCACCATGCGCCGCACGATGCCCTCGGGCTTCTGCGTTGGGTAGCCCGTCTTCTCGCGCCCGTTCGTGGGCACGATCGTGTGCCACCACACGTCCGTGGGCAGCTTTCCGTGCGCAGCCTTCTCGGGCGTCACCAGGCCAGGCGCCATGTACGGCTCGCGGTCCACTGCCTCGCTGTCGAAGTGGTAGGAGCCCGGGTCCTTCACGTACACCAGGATCGTGTCGTGCTTCGCCGGCCAGCGGCGCTTCGCGCGCCCGCCGTAGTCGTACGCCCAGATGATCTCGTTGAGGAAGCACTCGCGCCCGAAGATCTCGTCGAGCAGCAGCTTGCACGCGTGCGCCTCGCGGTAGTCGATGTGGAAGTACAGCGTGCCTTCGTCGCCGAGCAGCCTGTGCGCTTCGCGCAGGCGCGGCTCGAGGAAGCCCAGGTAATCGTCGAACGCGTCGCCGTAGGACGATTCGCCGAGCAGCGTGGTCGTGTAGCGCCGGCCCTTGAAGCCCACGCGCTCGCCATCCTCGTCGCGCACCGCGCTGAGCGTCCTGCGCGTCTGGCGCACGCCCGTGTTGAACGGGGGGTCGATGTAGATCAGCTGGAACGACGCCGCGTCGAACCCCGCCAGCAGCTCGAGGTTCTCGCCGAGCAGGATGCTCCCGCCGCCACGCTCCCTGCGTTCCGCTCCCACACGCGCAAGGTTAGGCCTCCGCACCGACGACCGGCGCTCGCCGACCCGGCCAACCGGTTAACTGCGCGCGCATGGCAAAGGTCGTCCCCCACCGCCCGCACAGGCGCGCGCTGCTGCTGTGCGCGTGTGCGGCCGGCGCGATCGCGTACGCGCTCACGCTCGGCGCCGCAAACGGCTCGAGCCAGGCGCCTTTGAGTCCCGTGAGCGTGTGGGTCAGCATGCGCCACCCCGGCAGGCCCGTCGCCAAGCGCTTCCTCGGGCTGTCCTTCGAGCTCTCGAGCCTCGGGCAGCTCGCCTCGCTGGCGAGCCACGGCGATCTCGTCGCGCTCCTGCGCTCGATCGGCCCAGGGGTGCTGCGCTTCGGCGGCATCTCCGCCGACACCCGCGTCGCGTGGGTCGACGGTGAAACGCCGCGGCCCGCCTGGGCGAGCAGCACGCTCGACGCAGGCGAACTGCAGCAGCTGCGCGCGCTCGCCGTGCGCAGCGGCTGGCGCGTGCTGCTCACTCTCAACCTCGCCCACCTCGACCCGCAGGCCGCAGCGCGCGAGACCGCCGCCGCGCACGAAGCGCTCGGGCCGTGGCTCGCGGGCGTCGAGGTCGGAAACGAGCCCGACTCCTACGCGCACCACAGCCTGCGCGAAGAACCGTGGACCCCCTCCCGCTACGCCGGCGAGGTGGTCGCCTACCGCGAGGCGATCCGCGCGCTCGCGCCCGGCGTGCCGCTCGCCGGCCCCGACGCCTCCGGGTCCGCGTCGTTCATCAAGTGGGCGCCCGCGCTCGCGCGCGACGTGCACACCTCGCTGCTCACCGGGCACCACTACGCGCTCGGCTGCGACCAGGAACCGCCACCGTCGATCGAACGGCTGCTGAGCTTCCGCGTGCAGCACCTCGAGAACGTCTCGCTCGAACGCTTCATGGGCGTCGCCAAGAGCCAGCGCATCCCGTTCCGCCTGGACGAGACCAACTCCGTCTCATGCGGCGGCGTGGCCGGCATCAGCAACACGTTCGCCTCCGCGCTGTGGGCGGCCGGCTACATCGCCAAGGTGATGTCCGCCGGCGCCAGCGGAATGAACCTGCACGGCAACCTCGCGCGCTGCGACGGCTACTCGCCGTTGTGCGGCGAAAGCCCCGCCAACCTCTTACGCGGCGAACTCGCGCCGCGGCCGGTGTGGTACGCGCTGCTGCTCGCGCGCTCGCTGATCGGCGAGCGCCCGCTGAGCACGCGCGTGCTCGCGCCACAGCAGCCCAACGTGAGCGTCGCCGCGTTCCGCGCGCGCAACCGCGACCTGCAGTTCGTGGTCGTCGACCGCGACAGCGCCGGAGCCGCGCCCGCGCAGCTGAGCCTGCGCGTGGGCCGCCGCTACCGCGCCGGCACCGTGCTCGCGCTCAGCGCGCCCTCGCTCGAATCCACCGGCGCCGTCACGCTCGGGGGGCGAGCGGTGGGCCCCGACGGCAGCTGGCGCGCGCCTGCCCATCCCGTCGCGATCCCCGTGAGCGAAGGCGAGCTCAACGTCGAGATACCGCCCGCCAGCGCGGCGCTCGTGACCGTCATCAGGGCGCACAGCGCGGGTCGCGGTCGCTAGCCGCGCAGCAGCTCCACCCACTGGTGGCTCACGGCGCACAGCGAACGCCAGTCGCCAACCGGGGCCTCATCGAGCGCGCGTTCTTCTGCGGAGCTCGCAGGCGTGAGGAAGATCGCCGCGAGAAACGCCGCCGCTTCCTGGCCCGGCGCGAGCGTCTCGCCGGCGAGCGACACCACGATCCGGTGCTCGCCCGACCGCAGGCGCAGCCCGATCGCGGGCGCCGAGTTCGCCACCAGCGAGTTGCCGCCGAGCTGATCGGAGATCCCCGGAAGCTCCCGCCCGTCGAGGCGCAGCGTCACCGCAGGCATCAGCTCGCCCTGCACCCACAGGTTCAAGCGCCCCGCGCGCGGCACGCTGAAGCGCGCCGCCAGCGCGCCCGAGCGCTGCATCACGAGGCCCTGCTGCTCGTGCCCCCAGTCCGCCGGGTGCGGCGAGCCGAGCAGCGGCACCTGCACGACCTGCGGCGCGCGCGCCGCCACCAGCCGCCCGCGCCCCGAGCCGGCGGAGGCCGCCACCGCGGCGATCCGCGCGCATTGCTGCGCCGGCGTGCCCGCCAGCAGGGTGTGGCTCGCCGCCACCGGAGCGCCGCGCACCCTGCCCCATGCTTCGTAGTACGCGCCGCGCCACAAGAGGCGGTACGCCGCCGGCGGGCGGCTCAGCTCTGGGTTGCGGCGCGTGATGATCAGCGGGTACGCCACGAGCGCCGCCGGCGGCGCCGCGTCGAGGTCCACCGGATAGCCCTCGCCCGCCGACACGCCCGCGAGCGCCGGCGGCGAGGCGATGAAGTCGGGTCCTCCCACATCGAGGTCGTGCAGCACATACAGCGACCATTCGTCGAAGTCCGTGAACAGCGTCGGCCCGCGTCCCGCGAAGCGCGCGTTCAGCGACGCCAGCTCGTCGTAGCGCGCCGTCGGCGCGAGGTTCGTGGTGTGGTACTGCAGCGCGTCCGACGCGAGCACGCCGCCCGCCACCGCCAGCGAGAACAGCGCGACCGCCGCCGCGCCCGCCACGCGCGGGCGCACGGCGCCGAGCGCGCCCGCTCCCCCCCACGCGAGCAGCAGCAGCACCGGCGAGGTGAGCACCAGCGTCTTCGCTTCCGCCCAGGTGGTGACCGAGCGCGTCACCACCAGCCACGCCAGCAGCATCAGCCCGATCCAGCCCGCCAGCGCCCACGCACGCGCGCGCAGCAGTCGCAGCGCTCCCAGCAGCACGCCCGCAAACACCAGCGCCGCGAGCACGTGCGTGGCCGCGAGGCTCGCGCCGTGCGGAGAGAGCTTGTAGCTGCCGCGCAGCCACACCCCCAGGACCTGGATGGTGTGCAGCGGCACGCCCAGGTTGCCCGGGTTGCCGGTCGTCGCGATCGCGCGCGCCACCCTCAGCGACCCCGACAGCTGGCTCCACGTCGGCCACGCCGCCACCAGCAGCACCACCAACCCCGCCGCCGTGCTCGCCAGCAGGCCGCGCGCGCGCAGCTCCCCCGTGCGCAGGCCGACCGCCGCCACGCCCGCCAGCACCAGCGCCGCCGCCAGCGCCCATGCGCCGAATGCCACGCTGAGTGCCGACACGCCCGCCGCCACCACCAGCGCGAACACGCCCGCGCGCGCCGGCGGGCCGCGCAGCCAGCGGCGGTGCTCCACCACCAGCGCGCCCAGCGCCAGGATCATCGGGAGCGCCATGATCTCCTTCACCGAGCCCAGCAGCTCGTACGCGTAGTCGAGCGCCGCCAGCACGCTCGTGAGCGCCGCCAGCGCCGCCAGCCAGCGCGCGAGGCCCATGCGGCGCGCGAGCAGCCACGCGGGGCCCGTCGAGAGGGCGAGCACGAATGCGTTGAACGGCTGGAAGCACCAGATCAGAGACAGGTGCAGCAGGAACGCGCTCCCGCCGAACAGCGTGTCCGCGCCGGAGGGGTAGCTCGCGTTGTAGTACTCGTCGAGGAAGCGCCCGTAGGAGTTGCGCAGATCCAGGTGCGAGAAGCTCTGGCCGTGGCGCAGGAGGTAGTCCGCGCCCAGCATGTGCACCGCCGAGTCCGCCAGCGCCAGATACGACGAGAACGTGGGCCGCCCCGACGCGAGCACCGGAGCGAGCGCCACCACGTACGCGAGCAACGCCGCCAGCGCCGGCCACGGGCTGCCCGCGAGGCCGCGCGCCAGCTCGCCCACCCGCTCGCGCGAGAGCGCAAGGCCCGCCAGCGCCGCCGCCAGCATCAGGTAGGGGGTCGCCGGCGCGATCGCCGCCGCGTACGTCGTGAGCTGCGAGAGCCCGATCAGCGCCGCCGCGCCCACCACCAGCAGCAGGGGCGCCGGAACCCAGCGGCCCGTGAGCCGGTCCACCAGCAGGCCCGCGCCCAGGCACAGCGCCGCCAGCACCGCCGGGTAGACCAGCGTCGTCAGCACAAACATCGACGGCGAAGGCTAAGCGAGCCGTCAGCCGCGATCGCCGGGCCCGTGAGGCGCGGGCGCAGCGCCGCAGCGCGCAGCACGTCCCGCCAGCGCGTCAGCGCTCATATTTATAAACGGTGCTTGACACCAATCGGTCGGAGGTGCGAAGATGTCAACGTCTCATCTCCAGAGAGCGCGGCGCGCCTCGCGGCACGGGGCGCGTCGCCTTTTTTTGGCCGGCTGGGCCAGGAGCGCCGGCCAGAACGCACGGAACACCGCGCAGCGCACGTCCACCGGCCCCCCGGCTCGCGCTCAGCGATCGCGCGAGGCGCGCGTGCGACAGGCGTCGGGCACACTTCGGCGCATGCCGCTCGGCGAGCTCACGGTGACCGACGGGCCCCCAGCCGGCTCATGGATCGAGCCGCTGCTCGGCGGCGAGTTCGGCGCGGTCACCCTGCAGGTCCCAGCTGCATACGAGGCGTACGTGCGGATCTGCCATCCCGCACACGACACCGCCGGCAGGCCGGTTACGTGGGCGCTCGTGGCCGAGGCCTGCGGGCGTGCTCCGCATGCGGTGATGCAGTGGCACGCGATCGTCGGCTCACCCGACTCGCTGAACTTCAAGGGCTCGCTCTGGCACGGCAGTCCGCCCGACCGCGGGAACCTCGCGCCCGAGCAGCTCGAGACGCTCTGCCGTGCGCTCGCCGCGCACACGAGCGATCCGGCGCACTGCTTCTTCGGCCTGTGGGCCGGGTGGGGATGGGTCACGCAGGGCTCCGACGTCTTCTTTCTGCGGCGCCCAGGCAGCCCGCCTGGGCCCGCCTCGGAACATCGCCCGTCTCCGCTCTCGGCGCAGGAGCTGAGCCGGCCGCGCCTCGAGCTGCCTCACCGCGAGTACCTGATCCTGACTGGTCCCCTGCGCGCTGCGGCCCAGCTGGGCAACCATCAGGGTCCCGGCGGATGCGACCCGCAGTCCCCGAACCTGATGTGGCCGAGCGACCGGGCGTGGTTCGTCGCCTCCGAGATCGACTTCGACTCCACCCTGCTCGGCGGCACGCGCAAGCTCTGCCAAGCGGTCCTGGACGAGCCCGGCCTCGACGCCTGGCCGGTCGAGCCCCACGACTCGCTCGCCTACGACGCCGACAAGATCAACCGCACCGCCGCGACCCCGTAGTCGCGGTGGGCACGCACCCGTCAGGGGCCCGGCGCCGGGGGCTGGGCCGCTGGGTTCGTGCGTCTCGCTTCCCACCGGATGGTTTCGCTTTCGCCTCCGCCGCAGTACGGACCGGTGTAGCGCTCGTGCTCCACACCCAGAACGGTTTGGCGGTTCGCCGACCACCACAACGTGAACGTCGCGTGATTCAGGGATGTGCCCGCGTTTTCCCCGGGATGGTGCGGGCATGGGGTGCTCGAAGGGGGAAAGACCGCGATGTAGCGCCCGCCGCGCGCCTGCAGCGAGGTCTCCTCCTGGCCATATAGCGTCAGGCGAGAGAAGATCGTCCGACAGGAGCCGCCTTCGCAGACCCTCGTGAAACCCCAGGGACGCACGATCTGTTCGCCGGGGCGAGCATCGGCTGCGTGAGTTTCGAGGATCGTGCCCGTGGCCGTCCAGGGGCCCCGCGAGAAGTGAACGTCCGGGCGTGGCACGCTTCCCGGCTGGACCAGCGTTCTGGTGGGCGGCGTTGAAGTCGGCGCTTGAATGACGACGCCGCAGCCGGCAGCGCCGGCCGCAACAAGGGCGCCGAGCGCCGCCGCAACCACCCATGCGCGATCGACTTGCACCTGGGGTGCATCGGCTGCGAGCCCACCCGTACTCAAGAGCGCCGCAGGCCCGCGAGCGCGGACCGACGGGTTCGAGCTCCCCATGCCCCCGGCTGGATTCGAACCAGCGACCCTCGGATTAGAAGTGTTTCCTCCTCTGCTCGCTTCGGCTTCCGTTTGCCTGCCTCGGGGTCTCCAGTCCAGCGCCCGCAGATTCGTCACGCGTCCGCTGCCGAGACCGTCGTCGACTTTATGTAGACGTTCATTCGTCGTCAGCTGCAGTGACGAGCAGCCTGCACCTGCTTAGCTCTTGCCGTGAGCGAACAGCAGCGAGCCGCACGCCTTGCGAACGCGTAACGCGACGCCCTGTAGTCGTAGCCGCTCTCCCGTCCGACTGCACCGCGATCGCTCACGAGCGCCGGCGCGCCCGTGATAACGTTAGTAGTTCAGCCGTGCCGGCGCCGAGCGAATACCCGCGCTCACGTCTCGCGGTCGCCGAGCCACGAGCCGTCGTCGTCGAGAGCGCACGGCCGCATGCTCGCGTCCGTCTTAGCCGCTTGCGCTGCCTTGTAACCTGCTCCGACCATATGTGCTCGTCGCCGAGTGCACGTGCTGCCAGTCCCGAGAGCTCCTGTCCGCACGCCGTCTGCGCGAGCAGGTGAAGAACGCGCGCCACTCTCCATCGCCGAATCGCGACGACATCTCGCTCAGTGCGCGCCGCTTGCGCGGTGCCCTTCGCTTCTCCACGTGCGCACGCCCGCCGGTTCGACGATGTCGCTGTCTCCCGCGCAGCGAGCATCACCACAGCGCCGCTTTCCCTTGCATCGTCGTCCGACGCCTTTTCTTCGCGCAGTCGCGCACGTCGCGTGCCGAGTCGCGCATGCAGCGAGTCCAGCTTCTCCGCCTTACGATGAGCTCGCCGGCGCTCGCGACGGCGAGGCTCGTGTCCTCGGCGCAGCCGTGCGTCGGCCCATTCGAGAGCAACCTCGCGCACCACGGCGTCGTGTGATCGCAGGATGCCCTGCTGATCGAGAGGCCGACCGCCTCGAGCTCGACCTCGACGGCGTGTCGTGTCTACGGTTGACGGCATCGGCATTCACTCACCATGTCTTCGCGCGGAAGCCTACCACCCACTTCACCACCGGAACAACGAGCCCCCCGCGAACGGAGGCCTCGAAGAAAGCTGTGGCCCGAAGAACCACGTGAAGACGACGGTGGTGAGGCCGTCGCGGAGCATCGTACACGACACGTCGATGTGGCGGGCCCCGAGGTGGCCCCGAAGTCCGAGCCGCCTCGCGTCTCCCCGACGCAGAAAAGCCCCGCAAAACGGCCTTTCTGGATGCCCCCGGCTGGATTCGAACCAGCGACCCTCGGATTAGAAGTCCGATGCTCTATCCGGCTGAGCTACGGGGGCGAGCCGGAGGGCCGCGCGGCGTGCGCCCCGCGGCGCGCTCCGGCTGCATCGTGGCATGAATGGGAGACCGACCCCCGCCGCGCGGGCGCCGCGCGGCTGCGAACTTAGGCGCTCTTGAGCGGAACTTAGGCACGGTTGAGGCCAAACCTGTTAAAAGTTCTGCCGTATGCCGCGGGTGGAGAACGACGAGCAGGATCTGACGCGCAAGCAGCGCCGCGAGGCGGCACGCGCTCAGCGCAAAGCGGTGGAGGAGGCGGAGGTCGCCGCCGCGGTCAGGCGCACGCGCCTCACGCAGCTCGGGGTCGTGGCCGCGATCGTGGTGATCGCGATCGTGGGCATCCTGATCGCCACCGGCGGCGGCGGCAGCAAGAAGGTCAAAGCGGGCTCGAGCGAAGCGAACGCGAAAAGCAAAGAAATCGCGGCGCTGGTCGCCGGGATCCCGCAGAGCGGCAACGTGCTCGGCAGCCCCACCGCGCCGGTCACGCTGCAGTACTTCGGCGACCTCGAGTGCCCCGTGTGCAAGGACTTCACGCTGGGAGCGCTTCCCTCGCTGATCCAGAACTGGGTCAGGCCGGGCAAGCTGCGCATCGAATACAACTCGCTGGAGACCGCCACGCGGGAACCGCGAAGTCTTCAACGACCAGCAGATCGCGGCGCTCGCGGCGGGCAAGCAGCAGAAGATGTGGGACTACATCGAGCTCTTCTACCACGAGCAGGGAGAAGAGGCCACCGGCTATGTCAACGAAGCGTTCCTGCAGAACATCGCGCAGCAGGTGCAGGGGTTGAACCTGTCGCAGTGGAGCAGCGACCGCAGCGACGCGAAGCTCCAGGAATCGGTGTCCACCGACGCGCAGTCGGCCAACAACGCCGGCTTCACGGGCACCCCTTCGTTCCTGCTCGGCAAGACGGGCGAGACGATGAGCAAGTACGAATACCAGTCGCTCACCGACCCGGCGCCGTGGAACGAAGCGATCGAAAAGCTGATCAAGAGCTAGGGCGGGCATGAGCGCGCGGACCCTCAGGAGGACGCTGATCGCGCTCACCGTGCTCGGCCTGGCGGTGGCCGCGTACCTCACCTACATCCACTACGCGGGCATCAAGCCGCTGTGCGGGCGGGGCGGCGGCGGCTGCGAGATCGTGCAGACCTCCAGCTACTCGAAACTCGCGGGCGTGCCCGTGGCGCTGATCGGCCTGCTCGGCTACATCGCGATCCTGGGCTCGCTGCTGGTGGCGCAGAACGAGAACTCGCGCCTCGCCACGGTGGCGTTCGCGGTGGTGGGCTTCGGCTTCAGCGCCTACCTCACCTACCGCGAGCTGTACTCGATCCACCACATCTGCGAGTACTGCGTGTCGAGCGCGGTGATCGTCACGATCATCATGTGCCTGTCGATCTGGCGCTTCCTGCGCGGTGACGAGGAGCCCGGCGGCGCGCAAGCCGCGGGAGCGCAGGCCTCCGCCGCGGAGGGCTCTCCGCAGCTGCGCAGCGCCTCCTAGCGACGGCGTGGGCGCAGCCGCCCACGGGCGGGGTCGTTGCCTAGTCAATCCGTCCACTCGCCCGTTACAGCAGCGCACAACTGCGCTCCGCGAGCCGAGGAGATGAACACGCATGGATACGAGCGTGAGCAGTCTTTCAAGCGCCGACGCCGCGCCGGATCAACGGCGGGGAGGCGCGAATAGAGCGGCTGTTCGAGATGACGAGCGAGCTCCTCGCCACGATCTCGCCGGACGGCCGCTTCACGCTGCTCAACCCTGCGTGGGAACGGCTGCTCGGGTGGAGCCGCGAGGAACTGCAGTCGCGGCCGATCACCGAGTTCATGCACCCCGAGGACGTGCAGGAGACGATCGCGCTGCTGCGCAGCGCGCGGCCCGGCGGCTCGCAGCCGGAGGAATTCACCAACCGCTACCGCCACCGCGACGGCTCCTGGCGCTGGCTGATGTGGAGCACGAGGCTCGACGGCGACACGTGGTACGCGGCTGCGCGCGACGTCACCGAGAACATGGTGCTCGAGCGCCAGGCGCTGCACGACCCGCTCACCCGCCTTCCGAACAGGCTCCTGCTGATGGACCGCGCGCGCCACGCGCTCGCGCGGCTGTACCGCACGCAGGGCGCGGTGGCGATGCTGTTCGTGGACCTCGACAAGTTCAAGGCGGTCAACGACAACCTGGGCCACGACGTGGGCGACCAGCTGCTGGTGGCGACCTCCGAGCGCCTCGCGGAGCTGATGCGCGACAGCGACACCGTGGCGCGGCTCGGCGGCGACGAGTTCGTGATCCTCGCGGAGAACATCGACAGCCACGAGGAAGCGCTGACGCTCGCCGAACGCGTGATCGACGCGCTCGAGCGCCCGTTCCCGGTGGCCTCGGCGGAGGTGGCGATGCTCGCGAGCGTGGGCGTGGCGGTGTCGCGCACCCCCGACACCGACGCCGAGGTGATGCTGCGCGAGGCGGACGTGGCGATGTACCGCGCGAAGCGCGAAGGCGGGCGGCGGCTGAAGCTGTTCGACGAGAGCATGCGCCAGGAGCTCGACTCGCGCGTGCAGCTCGAAAGCAGGCTGCGCGACGCGCTGCCGCGCCAGGAGCTGCTGCTTGCCTACCAGCCGATGATGCCGCTCGCGGGCGGCTACGCGTTCGCGTGCGAGGCGCTCGTGCGCTGGCGCCCCGACGGCGAGGCACCGTGCACCTCCGAGCTGCTCCCCGACACGTTCCTTCCGCGCACCGCAGACAGCGAGCTGATGGTGCAGATCGGCGACTGGGTGCTGCACACCGCATGCACGCAGGCGGAGGCGTGGCGGCGCAAGGGCATAGCGGTGCCCGTGTCGATCAACGTGTCCCCGCGCGAGCTCACCGAGCTCGACCTCGCCGAGCGGGTGCGCGAGGCGCTCGCCTACTGCCGCCTGCCCGGCCGCTCGCTGTGCCTCGAGATCAGCGAGGAGGCGGTGCTGCGCGACCCCGAGCGCGCTCGCGCGGCGCTCAAGGACCTCAAGCGCCTGGGCGTGTCGGTGGCGCTCGACAACTTCGGCTCCGGCGAGTTCTCGCTGGGGCTGCCGCGCGATCTGCCGCTCGACATCCTCAAGATCGACCGCGGCCTCGTGCAGAGCTCCGACCACGACCGCGACCGCCGCGCGGTGCTGGCGGCCACGATCGCGATCGCCAAGGCGTCGGGGCTCACCTCGGTGGCGGTGGGCATCGAGACCAACCGCCAGCTCGCGCTGGTGCGCGAGCTCGAGTGCTCGGTGGGCCAGGGCTTCCTGCTGCACAACCCAGCTTCGCCCGACCGCCTGCGCCTGCGCGACACGCCCGGCGCTGTAACGTCCGCGCCATGGCGGCCCCTCGTGCGCCTCGGCAGCGGCAGCCGCGCCTGAACGGCGAGGAGGTGGCGCGCCACAAGCGCGCCGCCGGCGAGGCCGCCGCGGAGCTGGTGGAGGACGGCATGCGCGTGGGGCTCGGCACCGGCAGCACCGTCGCGTACCTGCTGCCCGCGCTCGCGGCGCGCGGGCTGCGCGGCCTGCGCTGTGCAGCCACCTCGCCCGCCACCGAGCGCACCGCGCGCGAGCTCGGCCTGGAGCTGGTGGCGTTCGACGAGCTCGGCGAGCTCGACATCGCGATCGACGGCGCCGACCAGGTGGATCCGGAGGCATGGCTCGTGAAGGGCGGCGGCGGCGCGCACACGCGCGAGAAGATCGTGGCGGCCGCGGCGGAGCGCTTCGTGGTGATCGTCTCCGCAGGAGAAGGCCGTGCCGAAGCTGGGCCCGCCGGTGCCGCTCGAGCTGGTGGCGTTCGGCGTGCAGCACACGCTCGCGTGCGTGTCCCCCGCGCGCCTGCGCGAGGTCCCCGTGAGCCCCGACGGCGGGCTGATCGCCGACTACCTCGGCCCCGTGGACGATCCGCGCGCGCTCGCGGCGTCGCTCAGCGCGACCCCCGGCGTGGTGGAGCACGGCCTGTTCGCGCCCGAGATGGTGAGCGTCGTGCTGATCGCGGGCGAGCGCGGCGTGGAGCGGCGCAGCGGCGCCAAAGGCACAGATTCTCGATTGACCTTATGAGGATATCTGGGGCGCACCCGCGCGCGGCGGCGGCAGGCTTCGTCGCGGGGCGGCATCGATCCCTCGCAAATTGCGCACTCGCGGCTGGCGCGCCTGCGCGCAGCGTCTAGATTCAACGCCCCAAGAGACTCGCGCGGAGGAGATGGCCGCGCACGTTAGTAGCGGCACACGGGCGCCTCCAGATGTGGTGCGAGGCACTCCTCCGTGACCAAACCCGTGTGCCGCCTCAAGCGTAGCGCTCCGGGACGCCTTGCGGGGCGCAGCCGCTACCGCGCGGTTACCCGGGCGCGCCGCCGGCCGCGCGCCTGATCGAGGCGAGCGCGCTGTGCGGCTCGCCGGGCAGGTCCGCGAGGCCCGCGGCGATCTCCGCGGCGCGCTCGATGGTCGCGTGCCGGCTCTCGGCGATCCAGCGCCCCAGCCAGCGCAGCGCCCACGCGTCGTAGTCGCGGGCGCGCGCGGCCGCGAGCAGCGGCAGGAAGCGCAGCGCCACATCGAGGTCGATGGGCCTGCGCCGCTCGTCTGCCACTTCTGCCGCGAGCGTGATCGCGAAGTCGAGGTCGCCGCGCTCGAGCGCCGCCTCGAGCTCCGCGAGCGGCCGGTATGGGCGCGGGGTCATCATACGAACGCATGTTCGCATACACGTGTCCTCGGTGGCACCCCACCGTCGGAGACGATCGCGCGCGCCCTCCTCTCACGCGCGTGCGCGCACCGGTCGATACGTCCCGCGATGGCACACGAGCAACCCTCCACCCGCCCGGCCGGCGCGAGCGCACGGCAGCAGGCCGCGCGTTTACGCGGGGAGCGCAAACGCCGGCGCGCCACGCGCGGACCGCTCGGACGCGCGCTCGCAGCGCTGTTTCCCTCCGACGGGGACAGGCGGCTGCTCGCGGAAGAGCGCAACTGGAACACGGGCGCCACCGGGGAGGAGATGCTCGCGCGCTCGCTCGAGCGACGCTGCCCCGGCGTGCAACTGCTGCACGACCGCCGCGCTCCGGGCCGGCGCGGCAACATCGACCATATCGCGGTGACGGCGACGGGCGTCTACGTGATCGACTGCAAGCGCTACAAAGGCAAGGCGCGCGTGGCGCACCCGCTGTTCGGGCCGCCGCGTCTGATGATCGACGGGCGCAACCGCTCGAGCCTCGTGGAGGGTCTCGCGAGGCACGTGAGCGATGTGCGCGACGCGCTCTCTGAGTTCGCGCCCGATGTGCCGGTGCGTGGCTGCTTCTGCTTCGTGCTGCCCGAGGGACTGTTCGCGGACGGCGCGCTGCCGATGCTGCGCACGCTCGAGATCAACGGCATCCCGCTGTTCACGCCGAAGGCGCTCGCGCGGCGGCTGCGCCGGCGCGGCGCGCTGGAGCGCCCACGGGCGACGGAGCTCGCCGAGGAGCTCGCGCGGCGCCTGCCGCCCGCGGCCGCGCGTTGAGGGCTCGCCTGCGCCGGGTCCGCGGCTATGTGCTACACCTAGCACATGGCTTCATCGGGCATCCGCGAGCTGCGCCAGCGAGCAAGCGAGTTGATCCGGCGCGTGGAGGCGGGCGAGACGATCGAGATCACCGACCGCGGGCGACCGGTCGCGGTGCTCGCCCCGATTCCGGGCGTGAGCCCCACGGCAAGGCTGCGGGCGACGGGTGACCTCGTGGACGCCGCGGACGATCTGAGCACCCTGCCGGATCCGCTGCGGCTGGCGCCCGGCCAGGAGCCGCCCGCTCGCGCGCTCGAGCGCCTCAGGGCGCATGAGCGCTGAGCGCGCCACCTATCTCGACTCCTCCGCGCTGGTGAAGCTGGTCGTGCGAGAAGCGGAGTCCGCCGCGCTGCGTCGCTACCTGCGTCGCCGGCGACCGCTCGTGTCGAGCGCGCTCGCCCGCACCGAGGTCGCCCGCGCCCTGCTGGCGCTCGGCCCCGCCGCGGTGCAGCGTGGGCAACAGGTGCTCGGCCGCGTGGACCTGGTGCGCATCAGCGACCGCATCCTGCACGAAGCGGGCTCGCTCGAACCGCCCGAGCTCAGATCGCTCGACGCCGTCCATCTGGCGACGGCGCTTCAGTTCGGCAAGGAGCTGGGAACAATCGTCACGTACGACACCCGCATGGCGCTCGCAGCGGCAGAGCTCGGCTGCAACGTCGCCCGGCCGCGATAGCGCGCGGCGGCGCCTTCACGCGCGGATCGCGCGAAAGCGAGCCGGATCTGCCGGCGCCTCCTGAGCGGGGGACCCAGGAATGGAACCGGCGTTGCGGTTTTGGAGACCACCGTAGAGGGCCGCTAAATCAAGGCCCAGCTTGGAGCCGGACGCTCGGTGGACCGCTGTAGGGACCGAATCCGCTTCGTCAAAGTCGCTAGTCGCTTGCGCGAGGCATGCCGCGAACAGCTCGCCGGCGCGCTGAAGGTCGCCGGGCAGGGTGTGGGTGTAGCGCTGCTGTGTGATCGGCGCCGCGTCCACGCCTATGACAACGCCGTCGCAGAGAGCTTCTTCGCCACCCTGAAGACGGAGCTCATCCACCGGCGCTCATGGCCAACCCGACGCGAACTCGGCTCCGCCGTCTTCGAGTACATCGAGGCGTTCTACAACCGCGACCGCCGCCACTCCACCCTCGGCATGCACTCACCAGCCGAGTACGAGCAGCTCCTCCACGCTGCGAAAGCCAGCGACGACCACACAATCAACAACACGAGGTCAAGAAGTGTCGTCTGAAGCGGGGGAAGACCATGGCCCATCGCGAGCCTCTCATGAGCGGAGGCCTCGGCTTGTGGCTCACTGACGGGCGCGAGCCTGCCAGTCGGCTCGCTTCTGCACGTATCCAGACGGTAGGACGCCGTCGATCTGTTCGAGCACCTCGAGCCACTGCAGGGCGGACTTGAAGTGGCGAACGGCGGCATCGTGCTCGGCGAAGGTCAGGGCCAGCTCACGAGCTTCGTCGTGCGACTCTCGGAGCGTCCCGCGATCCTGGGTGGAGGATGGACGGTCTTGGAGGGTCTGGCCGCGGGTGAGTGGGCTATGGCCGGCCAGGTAAGGTGCTAGGTAGCGGCCGGCGATCTTGCTCGGTGGCCACCAAAGTGGCTTGGCGGCGGTCTCGAAGGAGTCGCCGGTACCCGCGATCTGTGTACGCAGGTAGGTAGGGGCGATGCCGGTGAGGAGCATGCCCCTGAGCGTCGGCCGGATCGGAGACGGCGTGACGGCGGCGCCCACTCGTGCCGCTATGGCCTCGGCGGCTGCATCGGCCTGCTGCGTTGCGATACCTCCTTGCTTGACCGGGAAGGTTGTTGCATCGCCCGCGGCGTACACGTCCTCGAGACCGGCAACCCGGCTGTGCTCGTCCACAGCGATGAAGCCGGCCGCGTCGCAAGGCAGGCCTGGAAGAGCGGGCCCCTCGAGATGCGCGAGGGTGACCACCTGATCGACCTCGAGCGTGGCGCCCGTGTGGAGGTGGAGCTTGCCGCTTTGGATCTTCTCTGCGTAGGCGCCCGCCTTGAGCGCTATTCCGCGGTCCGCGAGCAGGCTGCGCAGCAGGCGGCCGGCTGCCGGCCCGAACACCGCCAGTGGCTCGGCCTCGGGCGTGACGACGGTGAGCTCGACGCCAATGACGCCTCGGTCGGCCAGGTGCGAGGCGCTCAGCAGCGCGAGCTCGAACAGCGGCAGCGTCCAACTGATCCGAGCGGGGTTGACGAAGGACAGCCGCTGGTCGGCGCCGCTCCGCAATCGCTCGAGCAGCGCCCGGAACGCCGCGACGTCCGACGCTCCACCGAAGTGCAATGCACCCGCCAGCCAGTCGTGCCGCCGGGCGCCCACCGCGACGACCAAGGCATCGTAGGGCAGGCTGCTGCCGCTGGCGAGTCCGATGCGCCGGTCCTCGGCGTCCACGCACGCCAGCGAGTCTACGTGCAGCTCTGCGCACTGGTCGGCGGCGATCCCCGCGAGATCGGAGAGGTGAACCTCGGCGAGATCAAAGGGCGCCGCCACCGCTAGTGGTTGGTAGACGAACTGGCGGTTCGGGGCAACCAGGTGCACCTCAACCCCAACCTCCACAAGCGCGCGCAGCGCCAGCAGCGCCTCAACCGCCGCGACGCCGCCGCCACAGATAACGACGCGTCTCGGGCTTGGCGATGCGTGGGGTCGTGCCACCGTCAGCTCCTCGCAGCGGCCGCCGACGCTGGCTTGGAGCCCGCATCGGCGTCGGCTGCCAAGGCGGCGATGGCGGATGCGAGGCTCGGCGCCTGCCCCGCCGGCGCCGCGATCACCTCGAAAGTCTTTCCGCATGCGTCCGGGAGATAGAGCAGGTGCGTGCAGACGTCGGCGAGGTCCGCCCGCGAGATTCGGCCCTCGGCCGTATCGCCCTGCGACACGGCCAGCGGCGCACCGCCACCGCCATCCGTAAGCCAGCCGGAACGGACGATGCAGTAGGGAATCCCCGATCCTCGGATGACCTCCTCGGCCCTTGCCTTCCACCCAAGGCTCGTCGGCTCCACATTCATGTAGCGCTCGGGTCGGCTGGCATAGATGGTGGAAATGAACACGACGAGCTCGACAGACGCCGCGGCCGCCTGCTCGATGAGGTTGCGCGTACCGTGGTAGTCGACCATCTCGGCGTAGTTGTCGCGCGCGACGCTGCCGCAGGTGGCGATGATCACGGCACCGACGCCGGCCATCGGCTCGATCAGAGTCCCCACGCGGCGAACGTCTGCGACGAACTGCGGCACCTCCGATGGAAGAACCTGCTCGCCCTTGACGGCATCCCGCACGAGGGCGCGAACGGGAACGCCGCGTTCGAGCAGGCGACCAACGATCAACCGGCCGGTGCGACCGGTGGCTCCGACGACGAGGACGGGAGCCTCAGGCATCTCGGACTCACGAATCTCGCCGCCGCGAGCGCACTCTGTGCGCCCAGCGATCTGCATCCTCGAGCGCCTCCGCCGTCACCCTGCTCACGAACACCTCGCCGCCGCTCACCTCGGTACGCGTCAACTCGAACTCGCCGAGGTTCTCGCGCACGTAGTCAGAAGCCAGCTCGTTGGACGCGTCGGCGGTTGCCTTGTCGTGGAAGACGCTCACCGTCTCCACCGTTGCGTCGCCCGTGTCGAGCGCGATGTACGCGACGAATCCGGGTTCCTGGCTGATCGCGGGGGCGAACTCCTCATCCACACGGTGCATGAGCGAATCGATCGAGCCCGCACCCATCCTGTAGTGGCGCACCCTTGCATACATGATCTTCCTCCGCTCCGACGGTCCCCGTCTCTCTGTCCTATTTACACCGCTCTCGACGTGATCGCATCCGACCAAACTACGGTTCGCGATCGGTACCTCTCCGCGGCTTGGGCGCTGTCCCCTGCGCTCAGTTCGGATACGCAGGGGGGCACGCACAGACCGTGGCAACACGGGCGAGCGTGCGGGAGCGCTCCGCGATGCTTAATCGCCCCGACGACGACGCCTGCCAGTCGGCCCATGAGGCAGTGCTGCCTCCGAAAGAAAGGCCTGGATTCCGAGAGCGGCAAGGAGGTTCAGGAACCCTGCTGCGCATGCGGTCGCTTCGCCTGGGTCTTCACAGCCCACCGTACACGCGACGAAACGCAATCATCGTCGAGACGAGCGTCCTCGGACAGATCTCCGGCTTTGTAGCGCGGGGATAGGGCGCGTAGCGAGCATCAGCCGCGGACGGCGACGGCGCGCTACTCGCGCGCCGTCGCCCTGCCGGCAGCGCGTGCCGGGTTGGACGAGCAAGGAGCTGTCCGGGCAGACGCTCGACCGGCTCGTGCTCTGCGCCGGGAATACGGCACGATCGACCTCACAGCCGAATCCGCGGAAGAGGAAGCGCGGCCGTCGTGATACTCGCGACCGCCGCTCTGGTGGCCGAGCGGAACTCCGTGCGCCGATGCGGTCTCGCACGTGAAGGATTGGTGCGATCCTTCTTGGATGAGGGCCGCGATTCGCGACTACCGACCCGACGATCTGGCGCGGGTCCTCGACCTGTGGCAGCGAAGCGGGCTGCTGCCAGTCGGCGCGGACGGTCTGACGCTCGACCAGGCAGTGGACCTCATGGGCTCGGCTCCAGCGGTCGCGCTCGTAGCTGAACTCGAGGGGGACGTAGTGGGCATGGCCATCGGGACGGCGGCATCGGTGGTGGGTTGGATCTACCGTGTCACGATCGCGCCCGAGCTCGGCGACGCTCAGGTGGCCGACCAACTGCTGGAGCGGCTCGAGGGCGCGCTTGCCGAGCGCGGGGCACGGAAGCTGTCGACCGTGGTGGCTATGAGCGACGCGATCGTCGAGCAGCTCGAGGGCCGTGGCTACAGGTTGGTAGAGCGGTTGCGGTATCTCGAACGGCAGATCCCGGCGACTGTGCCCGTGCGTGCTGCGCTGGTCGAGGTCGGCGGAAGGATGATCGACCCGGGCCTGTGGGGAGAGCTGAAAGGGCTCGAGCACTGGAAGGAGATCATCGAGCGTCGCGTGATCCTGCCGCTCGCGGAGCTGGACCTGGCCGCCAGGCACGCGGTTTCGCCGCCGCGGGCGATCGTTCTCTTCGGGCCTCCCGGCACGGGCAAGACGACTTTTGCCAAGGGGATCGCGTCGCGCCTGGCCTGGCCGTTCGTCGAGATCCAGCCGGCCGAACTGGCCGGCGAGGGGGCAGAGCGCGAGGCGGGGCTCCTAGCCGAGGTCTTCGATCGCGTGCGCGAGCTCAGCTCCGCGGTGGTCTTCGTCGACGAGGTCGAGGACCTGGCCTCGATCCGGCACGAGCAGCGCCGGGCCAGCCCGAGCGTCACGAACGAGTTCCTCAAGCAGATCCCACGCATCCGCGAGGCGCCCGAGCACCTGCTCGTCTGCGCGACCAACTGGGTGCGCCGCCTCGATCACGCTTTCTTGCGACCGGGGCGGTTCGACTATGTGCTGCCCGTCGGCCCACCCGATCGCGAGGCTCGGGAGGCGATCTGGCGACGCTACGTGGGCGAGATCACTGACGAGCCGGTCGACCTGGATCGGTTGGTCGAAGCGAGCGATCTGTTCACGCCCGCCGACATCGAGTTCGCCGCCCGCAAGGCGGCTCAGCGTGCGTTTGAGCGAGAGCACTTCGATCAGCTTCAAGGACGCGCCGTCACTGAGGACTTCCTCGCCGCGATCGTCGAGACCAGGCCGTCGCTTTCGACCGAGGTGGTCGAGAGCTTCCAGGAAGACACCCGGAACTTCGCTCGCTACTGAGCTCGCCCGCGGACGATCGGGTGAGCCACAACGGCTCGACGCTGGCGGTACGGCCCCCTCCTGTCGACCCGGCGCCGACGCTGGCCGAGCCTCGCGCACGCCTGCTTGTGCGGCGCAATGCGATCGTCTAGAGCCAACACGGGTCCGTGCTCGTGCTCGTCCCTTGCGCAAGTCCCGTGTAGGAGCGGGCTCGCGCTCGCATTGCTCCGGAAAGCACAAGCGCGAGCGTTGACGGTGGCCCATGCCGCTAGGCACAAAGGCCACCACCCAGGAATCTGGAAGGCCGCCGGAGCGGGCCTTTCAGCCTCACCTGAGCGCCTCGGCGCGGTCGGGATGGCGCTCCAAGCCACCAGAACGACGGGGAACCCTGAGGCCCCCCGTCGTCCGTGGTTCGATTCTCGCGCTCGACTAACTGCCCCAAGCGATCTCTGAATCTCCTATTGGAGTTTCGAAGGGCCCGTGACCGAGTTGGGTTTGTCCACTACGGGCGCGCCGTTGCCCGTGACGGTGAGCGGTCCGACCACGTGGTTATTGGTCACGGTTGTGCCCCCGGTGTCCCCGGTCACCGTCAGCGACCCGGTGACAGACATGTTCTCGACGAGGACGCCCGCCTTATTGCCCGTGAGGGTGACCGCTCCGGTGATGACTCCACCGGCGCACCCAGAGGTGCCTTCCCCGATCACCACCGAGCCGATGCCGTTGATCGCTTCGACGGGCCCCGTGATCGTTGCTCCGCAGAGGCGCACCTGCGCCGCTCCGTTGGCCTTGACCGCCCCGGTGATCTTTCCACCCTCGACGTCGAGGGCGCCGCCACCTTCAACTGTCACCGGGCCGGTGATCCTCCCGGTCGGGGTGAGTTCGATCCATTCGCCGTTCTTCACGACGAGCGGACCGGTGATCTGTCCCGAGACGACTTTGGGTCCGAAGGTCGCCACGACGCCAGCGTGATCGGAGGGCCAGATGAACGGTTTCGGTGGCGGACTCAGACTTGCCACCGTGTTTCCGGCCAGATGCTCACTTGAGGATCGGGAAGTTCCCGCGGGTGAGCACGTGATCGAGTGCTTCGGTGTATTCCGCGTTCGGGTTGTTGAGGCGGTCTTCGAACCCTTTGTGGCAACAGGTCAGCGGCGGGGCGCCCAGTCCCGCTGCCGTCCAGGTGTCCGTGAAGCCCGCCTGGATGAACGCGTCGTAGCCCGCGGGCCCGTATGGCGGCGGGAGGGTATTCGGCCCGTTGTTGAAGTCGCCCGAGACGACAACGGGAAGCGCGGTGTTAGCCGGTCCTTCGATCAGTTCCTTCGTCTGGAGGTAGCGCACGATCCCGCTGGGCTCGAGCGCGTCGAGGTGTGTAGTGATGAACCGGAACGCCCTGCCCTCGAAGTTGGCGTCGATCGACTCCCAGCTGTCGGTGAACGGAATCACTTCTTTGGTGAGCGGGTTTTCGATCGTGACTTTGCAGAATTCGCAGCTGTAGGTGCCCGACTTCGGGTTGGACAGCTGAAGCTCGCCGGCCGGGAGGTCGCTGCGGGCGAGGATCACGCCGCGTTCGACCATGCCGACCGCGGTGAGCCCGGGAGTGGCGACCGGGAAGGCCAGCGTGAAGTTGCCTTCTGGGCGTTCCGTTTTCGATACGGCGTGGTAATGCAACCCGTCCGCTTCGATCGCTTCGACGAGCACTTTGGTGAAGTCTTCGCTGACTTCTTCCGGCAACGCGAAGGGTTCCGTTTCCACGAATGCTCCCTTGTGCCAGGTGGCGACCTCCTGCAAGCCGACGAACACGGGCTTGTTCTGCGCGATCTCGGAGGCGATCAGCTTGGCGCGCTCTTTGAAGTTGGTGGCCTGGTAGGTCGCGTAGTCTTCAGTGGTCAACACGATCGCTTCGCCGAAGCTCACCGGTTTTTTGCTTTCCGCAAGCGCCCGGATTTTGGCGAACTCCGTGCCCTGGTAGATGTTCTGCGTCATCACCGTCACTGGGCCGCGCGCATGGGCGGTGGCGGTACCGATCGCCGCCCAGGCGACGGCGAAGAGAATGACCGCCCGCCGCAACGCGGACGGACGGAGAAGGGTGGGAACTGCGTGCTCGCGCATAATACGCTGCCTCCTAGCCGGTAGACGCGCCAGGGCATTCGACCCCGACACCTTGTCCCTCGTCTGTTAGCGCGAGGCCCTATCCCCACGCAAACCGTGTTAGGTCGCGTCTCGGTGGCTCCGGACGAAACGATCCATGAGCTCAGCGAGGGCCTGCGCGAGATGTCTCAGCAGGAGCAGCCGATAACGGCCTCGCAGGGCACGCTACTCCTTTCTCGGCGGTTCTGCGTGTGAGATTGCTCTGCGTCGGCCCCTGGGCACTGGTGATTCAGTGACCCCGGCGTTGGGCCCTCAGCGACCGTCGTGGCCCCGACCCGCCCGGACCTCGCCCCCGCCGAGCTCGGCCCTGCCGGTGGACGACGCCCGATCCCTCTAGACGCCTGCACCTGCCTTGCTACCGGCGTCAGGTGTCCGCGGGTCGTGAAGCCCTGCGGCCCTGCACCCAGATCGCGGACGACGTCCCAGAGTGTCGCTTTCGCGTGCAACGCGAACGCCAGCCAGCCCCGACGCCACACTTGCGCTTGGGACGGAGGCTGTCGCGTGATGTCGGGCGAGTCGTCGGGGTAGTTCCGCTCGCTGTGGCGATCGCCGGCGGTGGAAGAGTCGATGTTTGGCGGGCGCTTTCAGGCGGCCGCGGCTGCTGTGTGGTGGCGGTGGAGCTTCAGGAGGTTGTGGGTGGCGGTAATGAGGCGCCACTCTGAGCGGCAGGCGGCTCTTCCGCGGCGTTGGAAACGATGCGCCCTGCGGTTGTGCTTGATGTGTGCGAAGGCCGGCTCGATCATCGCTTGGCGTTGCTTGTAGAGCGCGTGGCGTGAGCTCGGTCGCAGCGGAGACGCTTGGATGTCTCGCAAAGCAGCAGCGACTGCGGCGTCGCCCGACATGCTCAAATCTCCCCGTGTGCCTCCGGCCCGCCCGAGAACTCATGAAGCTGTCGTCCGCGCGTGCAGGCTCGAGCAAAGACCCCAGGGGTTTTGGAGGGTTGGAGTGGTGACCACTAAGGTCCATATACACCAGTCATGCGACGCGTCACGCATTTCCGCGCCGCAACTGGGTTACGTACCGAGGAACACGAGGACGGCCCGTACGCGGCGATGGTCCTCGGCCGCCGGGGGCAGGTTGAGCTTCGCGAAGATACTCGTGACGTGCCTCTCGACGGCGCGCTCAGTGATCACGAGTATCTCGGCGATTGCCTTATTGCTGCGACCCTCTGCCATCAGGCCAAGCACCTCGCGCTCCCGCGCGGTCAGCACGTTCAGTGGATCGTCTGTGCGTTTGCGACCCAGCATCTCTGAGACGACCTCGGGATCGAGCGCGGAGCCTCCCTGGGCGACTCTTCTGATCGCATCGGCGAAGCGCTCTAGGTCCGAGACGCGGTCCTTGAGCAAGTAGCCGACGCCGGCGGCGTCGTCTCCCAGTAGCTCCAGCGCGTAGGCCTCCTCGACGTACTGCGAGAGCACCAGCACGCCAGTGTCCGGCATCTCTTCCCGAATCACGCGCGCCGCACGCAGCCCCTCGTCTGTGTGGGTGGGCGGCATGCGGATGTCGATGATTGCGATGTCGGGCTTGTGCGCCCTGGCCTTTCGCAGCAGCTCCTCGGCATCCCCGGCCTGACCGACTACCTCGAACGTGGCCTCTTCGAGCAGCCGCACCATGCCTTCCCGCAGCAGCAAGGAATCCTCTGCGACGATCACGCGCACGGGATTGTTGCCCTGAGGGTGGTGCCGGACCCCTGCGGACTCGTCAGCTCGAGGCGGCCGTCGAGCGCCGCGACCCGATCTTGAAGCCCTCGCAGCCCCGAGCCTTGATCGGCGTCGGCGCCGCCGACGCCGTCGTCGCGCACCTCGACGTCGACGTGGCCGTTGTCGCGGACGACCCCCACAGTTATCGTTTGCGCGCGCGAGTAGCGGGCTGCGTTCGTAAGCGCCTCGGCGACGACGAAGTAGACCGCCGACTCGACCGACGGCGGGAGCCTGTCGGCCGGCGTCTGGAGCAGTTCCACAGGAACCGGGGAGCGGCTGGCGAGGCCTTTGAGTGCTGCTTGCAGGCCGCGATTTGTGAGCACGGCCGGGTGGATCCCTCGTGCGAGCTCGCGCAGCTCCGCGGTCGCCTCGTTCAGCTCGTGGAGTGATCCGTCGAGGAGCTCCGCCGCCCCTTGTGGGTCGTGCTCGATGCGTTCTCTTACCATTCGTAGGTCGATGCCGAGGGCCATGAGTCGCTGCTGGGCGCCATCATGGAGGTCCCGCTCGAGTCGGCGCCTTTGCTCATAGCCGGCCTGCACGATGCGTGAGCGTGAGGCCTGAAGCTCGGCAACCTTCGCCCGTAGTTCGGCGGCCAATCGTTCGTTTCTGAGCGTCAGCCCGGCGGCGGCGCCCGCCGTCTGCACCAGTTCGCGTCCCTCCGCGAGGTCCGGGCCCGGTTTCACGATCGCAGCGATTCGTTCGCCCTCGTGCTCGACGATGGTGGAGACCTTGCCCGCCGGCGCGGGATCGACCCGAACCGCCTGACCGGCGGCGTCCACGTAGGCGTCCTGGCCCGGTACCCAATAGGCGAGCTCCAAGGTCGGGTCTCCAAGCGCGTCCGCGAGCGCGTCGCGCAACGCTCCGCGGCCACCACCCTCACCGAGCTGGGCCAAGAGCGCGGTGATCGCGTCGGCTTCGCTGAACCGTGATCGCAGGAGGCCCACCAAGAACGCAAACGGTAGGCAGGCGATGGACGCGAACAAAGCCAACGTCTGCGCGTCAGAAATGTCGCTCGACAGGCCGGCCTGTTCGACGATAAGGGCGGCCATCAGCAGCACGAACGTGACCCCGCCGACCGCGACGATCGGGGCGAACACCCTCGCTCGCCCTGGGGTGCCGCTTCGCCAGCGTCGATAGAGGACCGCGACCACGGCACCCAGCAACGCGATCGAGATGTCTAGTTGCGCCGCTTCCAGTACCTTGGCAGCGTCGGACGGTTCGATCAGCAGCGGGTTACTGGGACAGCGGGCGCAGCCCGCCTTTGAGTCGGTGAACAGGAACACTCCAAGCTGCACCACCGTCGTGTTGACGTAGGCGATGGCGACCAGGAGACGATCCAGCCGGGTTTCGAGCCTCCCCGAGGGAAACGACAGCAGCAGCTGGATGAGGAACGCGTAGATCAGCACCTCCCCGACCGAGGCGATCGCGAACACGACGCTGTCGTTGGAAAAAGCCAACCCCTTCAGCAAGCCGCTGAGGCCGACCGCGACCATCAGCGGACCGATGTTGCCGGCTGGCCGCTGCTTCCAAACCCATAGCCCGACTCCCACGAACCCCCAGCCGGTGACCAGGAACAAGCCGGCAAACGCGCCCCGGTGAATACGGTGCTCCCCGGTGATCATGACCACGAAAGCGCCGACGCCCATCAGGAACGCGATGCCGGCGAGACCGATCAGGGTGCGTCGCGATGCGGTCAGCGGATGAGTAAAGAGATCGCCTCCGCGCTCAGCTCGCTCTTGGCGACGAACCCGCGCGCGCCGCTGGCGCCCACCGCCTCGCCAAGGTCGGTGAAGTCATGGCTCGAGACAAGCACAATCTGCGGGGTAGCGCCGTTCGCATCGAGTAGTCGCCGCACAACCTCGAAGCCGTCGATGTCGGGTAGGCGCACGTCGAGTAGCACAACCTCTGGGCTCAGCTTCTCCACGGCAGCCACCACGCCGTCACCGTTGTCGAGCTCCCCAACGACGTCGTAGCCATCGGCTTCGAGCATGCGCCTCGCGCTAGCGCGGAAGCTGGGGTGATCATCCACGATCAGGACAGTCTCGCTCATGAGGGCTGATCATCGCGCAGGGCCGCGATTGGTTCCATACGGCTGGCCGCCCCGAGCTGGCGGCAAACCGACGTATCCCGGGCCGCTACCCGACGTCACAGACGCCTGCCAGGCCCCCTGGTCTCTTCCTCGCTGAACGGAGAGCCTGTCGTCATGCCCGAAGTCCAGCCCAGAGGAGGATGCAGCATGACCGCCACGACCGCTAGCACCACCACGAGTCCCGCGCGCGAGCCCAGACGCTTCAGTCGCGGCCGGATCACCGGCCTGACCCTGATCGCCGTCCTCATGCTCGGGCTCGGCTACCTCTACTTCGCCGGCGGTTCTACCGCCGTCTCCGTGCCTGCCGGCGCCCATGCAGGCCAGCTGACGCTCAAGAACTGTACCTACAACACCGAGAAGGGCGCCTACGCCGCCGACTGCGGAACGCTCGTGGTACCCGAGAACCGCGCCGACCCGCACTCGCGGCTGATCGCGCTGCCGGTGATCCGGATCCGTGCGCATTCGCCACACCCGGACGCCCCGATCTTCCGCCTGGAAGGCGGCCCCGGCGTCACGAACATGAAGTTCGCGGACGCCAGTCGGTTCACCGCCAACCACGACGTCGTCCTCGTCGGCTACCGCGGCGTCGACGGCTCCGTCCGGCTCGCCTGCCCGGAGGTCGAATCGGCCCTCGAGCACTCCGCCGACTTCCTCGGCCAGAAGTCCCTCGATGCCTACTCGAGCGCGTTGCGCTCCTGCGCGAAGCGGCTCCAGGCAAACGGCCTCGATCTCGCCGGCTACACACTCCCCCAACGGGTTGACGACCTCGAGGCGGCACGGAAAGCCCTCGGCTACCACCAGATCGACCTGTTGAGCGAAAGCGCGGGCACCCGCACCGCGATGATCTACTCCTGGCGCTACCCGACCGCCATCCACCGTTCGGTGATGATCGGCGTCAATCCACCCGGCAACTTCATCTGGCACCCGAAGACGACGGACGAACAGATCGCCCGCTACGCCAGCCTCTGTGCGCAAAACGCGGCCTGCCACAAGCGCACCAGCGATCTCGCCGCGTCGCTGAAGCGGACCGTCGCGCACATGCCGAACCACTGGTTGTTCTTCCCGATCAGGAAGGGCAACGCACGGATCGCCAGCTTCTTCGGACTCATGGAGACGACGGAAAATGCCTCGCCGCTCTCCGGACCAATGACCCTGGACGCCTGGCTCTCGGCCGCCCACGGTGACTCAAGCGGGCTCTGGTTCGAGTCGCTCCTCGCCCAACTCGCTTTCCCGCAGTCGTTTGTCTGGGGCGACGTCGCAGCTGTCGGAATGGCTGACAACCAAGCTGCCGAGCGTTACTACTCGTCAAGCGAACACGACGGCCGCTCAATTATCGGCAACCCCGGAACGGAATTCCTCTTCGGCGGCGGAGGCCTCCTGCACGCATGGCCGGCAAACCCGACCGACAACGAATACACCCATGTCCACACATCGAACGTGCAGACGCTCCTGATCGGCGGCAGTCTCGACCTCGCAACCCCGCCCCAGAACGCGACCAAGGAACTCCTCCCCTACCTGCCCAACGGCCACCAGGTCATCCTCGCCAACTTCGGCCACACAACCTCCTTCTGGAGCGAACAGACCAAGGCGAGCACGCACCTGATGAACACGTACTTCGACACAGGCAAGGTCGACGAGTCGCTGTACAAACCTCAAACGGTCAAACTCACGCCCGAATCCACACAGACCGGACCCGCGAAGGCCATCGCCGGCGCGATGATCGGGTTCGGACTTCTCACGATCCTGTCGCTGCTACTGATGTGGCGCCGGAAGCACAAGCGCGGCGGCTTCGGGCGCAAGGCGAGCGCGATCCTGCGCTCCGTCTACCTGGTGGTGCTCGGCCTCGGCGGATGGTTCATCGGCCTGATCATCGTGCTGGTGGCTTTGCCGACAGTGCCCCTCGACAGCGAGCTCATGGCTGTTCTCTTCATCGGCACACCGATCGGTCTCGGCACCTGCTTGGCCTGGGTCAACCGCGACCGGCCTGCCAGGGCCACGAGGATCGGGTTCGGGGTCTCGCTGACGGGCGCCCTCGTCGGCGCGCTGCTGGGGTTCAACGCAACAGCCGGGCTCATGGCGGTCATCACCACGATCCTCGGAGCAGCTTGCGGTGCGAACCTCGGCCTGATCGCCCTCGACGTCGCACGAATCGGCGAGCGGCCGGAGACCGTTCCGCCCATCGCCATTCCAGCGCCCATCGCCGTTCCAGCGCTCGAACACTGACCCCCGGAGTCCGTTCGCGCAGAGCATGTGGCGGTGTGCTGGTTGCCGCCACATGCTCTGCTGACGTACGTGCGCGCTCGGTGGTCTGAACGAGGTCATCAAGTTACGGTGGATCCGGCGTGGCCTACGCTGCCGACCCGCGTGTTGACGCCTACATCGATGCCCTGCCCGATTGGCAGCAAGCCATTCGAGCGGATCCATGCGGAGCGCGCAACTCCGACTACTCGGACCGAACTCCCCATAAACGCTGGCGATTCCCCGCATCTGCGGGGAATCGCCGTAGCGGGGGACCCAGGAATCGAACCTGGCGTTGCGGTTTTGGAGACCGGCCCCAGTGCGTACTTGGGCCCTGAAAGATCGGCGCTGGAGGGGCCTAGGGATCAGTCTGGGGATCGAAGTCGCTGGACCGGCGGAGCTCGGGTGGCTCCTAGGTACCCGGACCTGGTGGTGTCTGGAAGCGGCTGCACGCGGGAAAGAGCAGCCGATCCGCTGCCGCTCGCGGTGTTCGCCTACGCCGGCCTTTGTCTGCTCTCGGTCCCCGGCGTGGACGGACGCCTGCCACGCCGGGGCGGGCAGGTGTGAGACCTCAGGCGCTGCGGGAAAGTACCTAGGCGGTCGTGGGCTCGTGCCGGATGTCGGCGCGCGGGCGGCGCTTCAGCCTCCCGGGTATGCCCACCGACACGCGTGAGGCGGGTCAGCCGCGGGTGCTGCTCGTCGAGGACGAGAGCTCCATCGCCGAGCCGTTCGCGCAGGCGCTCGCGCGCAGCGGCTTCCACCCCGTCCTGGCCGGCACGGCCGGCGAGGCCCTGAGGCTCGCGCGCGAGCAGGCCCTCGATGTCGTGCTGCTCGACCTCACGCTGCCCGACCGGGACGGCTTGGACGTGTGCCGCGAGCTGCGGCGCGTCTCGACGGTGCCGATCATCATGCTGACGGCGCGCGGCACCGTGACCGACCGTGTCGTTGGCCTCGAGCTGGGCGCCGACGACTACGTCGTCAAGCCGTTCGCGCCTGGTGAGGTGATCTCGCGCATCCGCGCCATCCTTCGCCGCACCAGGGGCGGTCGCGTGGCCGAGCCCGGCCCGTCGCGGATCGAGCTCGGCGGCCTGGTCCTCGACTTCGGCGCACGGCGGGCCTGGCTCGGGGACGCCGAGCTGGCGCTGACGCGCAAGGAGTTCGACCTGCTTGCCCGCCTGGCCGCCGAGCCCGGGCGCGTCGTCACCCGCGAGACGCTGATGTCCGACGTGTGGGACGAGAACTGGTTCGGCTCGACCAAGACACTCGACGTCCACATCGCCGGCCTGCGGCGGAAGCTCGGCGAGGACCCGGCCGCGCCGCGCTACATCGAGACGGTCCGGGGCGTCGGCTTCCGCATGGCCGCCGCCGGCGACGCGAGCTAGGGCGATGCGCCTGCGCAGCGGCGTACAGGCGGCCCTCGCCTACGTGCTGCTGCTTGCGATCATCGCACTCGGCATCCCGCTCGCACTGAGCCTGAAGACGCGCGTCAACGACGAGGTCCGCTCGCAGGCCCAGGGCCAGGCCGACCTCGTCGCGGCGACCGCCGCGGACCTGCTCGGCCCGAGCCATAGAAACGAGCTCGCGACGGTGGCCAGCACCGCGGCGGCGGCGGTGCGAGGGCGCGTCCTGATCGTCAACGCGGCCGGAACCGTGATCGCCGACAGCGCCGGCAGCGGCGAGCTCGGCACCAGCTACGCGGGGCGCCCCGAGATCCGCAGCGCGCTGCATGGGAGCTCCGTCCAGTTGCAGCGCGCGAGCCGCACGCTCGGGGAGGAGATCCTCGCAACCGCGTCACCGGTGATCCGCAACCGCGTGACGGTCGGCGCTGCCCGGATCACGCAGAGCGTCGCATCCGTGCACTCGGCGATCAACCGCGTAGAGCTCGGGCTGGGGCTGATCGGCGTCGTCGTGCTGGCGCTCGGTCTGCTCGTCGGGAGCGTGATCGCCGGGCAGATCGCGCGCCCCCTCGGACGGCTCGAGCGGGTCGCCAGCAGCGTCGCCCACGGCGACCTCGAGGCGCGCGCTCCCGTGGAGGGCTTCCGCGAGCAGCGATCGCTCGGCGTCTCGTTCAACGTGATGACGGATCGGATCCGGCGCCTGCTCGACTCACAGCGGGCGTTCGTCGCCGACGCCTCTCATCAGCTGCGAACGCCGCTGACGGCGCTGCGCCTGCGCCTGGAAGAGGCGACCGCCGCGGGTGTCAGCCCAGCGGCACGATCCGAGATCGAGGCCGGCGTCGGCGAGGTCGACCGGCTGGCGGGGATCATCGAGGAGCTACTCGTCCTCAGCAGGGCGGGCGAGCGAGAGATGCCCGGCGAGCGCCTCGATCTCGAGCCGCTGGTTGCCGAAGCGCTGGCGCGGTGGCGCCCGGCCGCGGCCGGGCGCGAGATCCGCCTGGAGGGTCCGCCCTCCTCACGGGTCCCGGCCGGTCCGGCCGGGACCGGCAACGTCGCCGCGCCCACCGCCGTCGCGGTGTGGTGTGCCCGGGCCGACGCAGAGCGGATTCTCGACGCGCTGCTGGAGAACGCGATCGCCTACAGCCTTCGGGGCTCGTGCGTCAACGTCGACTTCCGAGACGGCGCCATCGAGATCCGCGACGGCGGCCCGGGGCTGATCGACGAGGATCTGGCGGGCGTCTTCGGGCGCTTCCACCGCGGCAGCGCGGGCCGCGCCGGCGCGCCCGGCAGCGGGCTCGGGCTCTCGATCGCACGGGAGCTGGCGCGCGGATGGGGTGGTGAGGTGACGCTCGCCAACAACCAGAGCGGCGGCGCCCTCGCGACCGTCACGCTGCCCGGGGCGCCGCGGTGACGCTCCGTCCAGCTTGCACTCCCGTAACCCGGCGGCGGCTAGCGTGCGGGCGATGATGGGCAAGACGGCGCTCTGGGCCCTGGCCGCGGTAGTCGGCATCGTCCTCGCGGCGGGGATCAGCTTCGCGACGAGCCAGCTGACGAGCCAGCACATCGGCATCGGCTCCGAACCGCTGACAGCCGGCCGGCGGCTCGCGCCGCCGCCCCCCTCGGGCGCGCGCCGCACGACGGCGCCGACCCGCACGCAATCACCGGCGAGCACCTCGCCGCGCATCCCGCCGACGACCCAGACGACCACCGCCGCGCCCGCTGTCCCCGCACAGCCGAGCGTCACCGAAGCCGAACTGCCGGCGGCGGCGCCGCCCTCGCCGGCGCCGGAAACCTCGCGCGACGACCAGGCGCATCGCAGCAGCGGCTCTCGCCATCAGGGCCGAGACGACTGACCGGCAGCGGATCTTTGCCAAAGCTTTGCGGGGGCCTGGGCGGCTCTTGGGGGTGCTCCCGGCAGTGTCTTCGTTGAGAGGACAAGCCACCGGATGCCCCGCCGACCCAGCAACTCACACATCGCCTCGCTCGCCGCGGCACTCGTGGCCGGAGCGCTCGCGGCACTCGCGCTGCGCCCCGGCGCGAACGCCCCTTCGGCGAGCGGCGCCAACAGGCCGGTCGCCGAGGTTCGCACACAGGTGATCCGGCGGACGATCCACGTCGTCCACCACGAACGGCCACCGCGCCCGCGCAGCACCGCCCGGCGGGCGGCTGGCGGCGCCGCGGCCGCTGGCGGCGCCGCCGTCCACACCGGCTCGAGCGGGTCGGCCGCGAACTCCGCCAGCGCGGTCCCCGCCGTGCCGCGCAGCCGCGCGAGCGGTTCCGTCGGCACCGCTCCCGCGGGGACGGGCGCCGCGCCGGTGCGCACGGCGACGAGCGGCTCGCGCTCCTCCTCCCCCTCCGGCGGCCAAGGCTCCAGCCCGGTCCGCACGCGGAGTTCTGGGTCGGCAGGCCGGCCGGGCTCCTCCGGCGGCGCAGTCCGGACGCGCAGTAGCGGCGGCGGTCACGGGACGGCGGCGGTCACGAGGACGGCGGCGGTCACGATGACTGAGCGCCCCTCGACTCCCGTTTCGCCGGCTTCGCGCTTTGCCCGCAGCCCGGTGACGGCCGTCTCAGCCGCGCTGGCGATGTTCCTCGTCACCTTCACGCTGCTCAGCGCACGCGTCCTCACGGGGACCGACCCGGGACTGCACGGGACGGCTACGGCGCAGGTCGTCTCCAAGCACGGCCGGATCATCCTGCGCACCACTGCCAGCGGGCGCGTGATCGGCGAAACGGCACAAGGCGGGGTTGCCCTGCACGCCGAAACGGCGAGCCTGATCACACGCTCAAGCGGCGGGGGAAGCGATGAGTGAGCGCACCCGCACCCGCGGACCCGACCGTGTGACGCTCGGGCTGCTCACGATCGCGTGCTTCCTGGCCGTCCTAGCGCTGCTCGGCATGCAGATCAGCGCACCCGCGGCCCGCAAGCCGCCGCGAACGGCGCTCGTTCGCAGGGTCTACAGGACGACGATCGACGAAACGGTCATCGGCGACGGCGCCCGCGGCCCGTCGAGCAGCACATCGGAAAGCCGGACGCTCGGACCCTCGAGTGCGGAACCAGCCCCGGTCGGGACGCGCACATCATGAGTAGCCTCGAGCACAACCTCACGTTCCATTCGATGGGCAGCGACGTGCGGCTGGTGATCGGCGCGCCGCTGGACCCGTCCCAGCCCTCGACGGCAGCCGCCGCCGAGCGCGAGCGCGCGTACGTCGAGGACTTTGCGGCTCGGCTTTCACGGTTCCGGGCGGGCAGCGAGCTGTGCGTGCTCAACGCCGATGAGCGCGCACGGGTGCCCTGCTCGGCGCTGCTGCTGGCCGCCGTGCGCGCCGCCGTCTGGGCCGCGTGGCGCACCGGCGGCCTCGTCGACCCGACGCTCGTCGGGGCGCTCGAGCGGGCCGGCTACGCAAGCTCTCTCGACCGCGCGCGCCCGGCGTCGCTGCATGATGCCCTGCTGCATGCGCCCGAGCGCCGCCCGGCCCGCTCCAACCCGCTGAGGCCCTGGCTCCAGATTGGCGTCGACGAGCGGGCGAGGACGGTCACGCGCCCGCCCGGGTTGCGGATCGACACCGGCGGCACGGGCAAGGGTCTGTGCGCGGATGCCGTCGCGCACCGCCTCGCCGGTTACACCCGCTTCGTCGTCGACTGCGGCGGGGACCTCGCGATCGGCGGCGTCGGTGCGCAGCTGGACCCCTACCACGTGGAGGTCGAGCATCCGATGACCGGTGAGGTCGCCCGCACGGTCGAGATCGCGAGCGGGGGCGTCGCGAGCTCGGGCCTGAACGTGCGCGTCTGGCAGGACGAGGACGGCCGCTACGCCCACCACCTGCTCGACCCCGCGACGGGGGAGCCGGCTTGGACCGGGCTCGTGGGTGCGACGGCGCTCGCACCGAGCGCTCTGGAGGCAGAGACCCTCGCGAAGACCGCGCTCCTCCTCGGCGAGCCGGGCGCCGGCGCGATCCTGCAGGAGCACGGCGGCCTAATCGTGCGCGACGACGGCGAGGTCGTGGAGTTCGGGCCGATCGGCGAGCGCCGCGGCCTCCTGGCAGGCACCGCAGGGAGCCGGCGATGAGCGCGGCGAAGGATCCGACGGTCTACTTCTGGTGGCTCGTCAGCCGGGCGTCAGGAATCGTCGCGCTCGGCCTGGTCAGCGCCACGGTGATGCTCGGGCTGACGATGTCCGCCAAGCTGCTGCGCCGCCCGGGGCTCGGCAAGACTCTTGTGAGCTTGCACGAGCACCTCGCTCTGGTCGGCCTCGGCGCGATCGCCGTACACGGCCTGGCGCTGCTCGGCGACCCGTGGCTTCACCCCGGCCTCGGCGGCCTGACGGTCCCGTTCACCCTCGCCTACAAGCCCCTGGCGACCGGGCTCGGCGTCATCGGCGGCTACCTCGCAGCGCTGCTCGGGCTGAGCTTCTATGCCCGCCGCCGCATCGGCGTGCGCCTCTGGCGGCGCCTGCACCGCGCGACGATTCTCGTGTGGGTGCTGGGCGCCGTGCACACGCTCGGTGCGGGCAGCGACGCCGGAACGCTGTGGCTGCGCGCGCTCGTGCTGGCGCCAGCGGTGCCGATCGCCTACCTGTTCGTGCTGCGCGTGCTGGGCGGGCGCGCACGCCCGGCCCGGGCGAAGGCCACCGTCGCCGCGCCGGGCAGAGAGCCGGCACTGCGCCCGAGCGCGCATCCGGCGCTCGCGGAGGAACCGTCGTGAGCCGCCCGGACGCCGAGCTCGTGATCGCGGGCGGCGGGCTGGCGGCGCAGCGCTGCTGCGAGCGGCTTCGCCGGGATGGCTTCGACGGGCGCGTGATCGTCGCCTGCGAGGAGCGGGGCGCGCCGTATGACCGCCCGCCGCTCTCGAAGGGCGTGCTGACAGGCGGGTGTCCGCCCGAGTCGCTCGACTTCCGGCCATCTCGCTGGTACGAGGAGAACGACATTTTGCTCTTGCTCGGGACGAGCGCGCGGAGCATTGATCCACGCGCGAAGGAGATCGTGCTCGAGCACGCGGGCCATCGGTCGCGGTACCGAACGCCGGCGGGCCGGCTGCGCTATGGGCGTCTGCTCGTCGCCACGGGCAGCCGGCCCCGCCGGCTGCCCGGCCTCGAGCCCGGCGGCGCCGTGCACGAGCTAAGCACGCGCGAGGACTCGCTTGCCCTGCGCGAGGCGCTACTCGTGCGTGGGGGACGTCTGCTGGTCGTGGGCGCGGGGCTGGTCGGCATGGAGGTCGCCTCCTCCGCGAGGCGCCTGGGCCTCGAGGTGACCATGCTCGAGGCCGCACCCACCCCGCTCGCGCGCGCCCTGCCGCCCATGCTCGGCCGCTGGCTCGCGGGCCGTCACCGGCGCCACGGCGTCGACGTGCGCCTCGGCACGAGCATCGAGCGCTGCACACGCCTCTCGGGGGGCGTGCGTGCGCAGCTCAGCGACGGCTCCGACCTCCTCGCCGCCACGGTCCTCGTCGCCACAGGCTCGGCACCGGCGACCTCGTGGCTCGCCGGCCTGGCCGAGCCCGGCCGGCCGCTCGCGACCGACGCACTCGGTCGCACGGCCCTGCCGGATGTCTACGCCGCAGGAGATGCCGCATGCTTTCCCGACCCGCTGCTCGGCCGGCGCGTGCCGACGCCCCACTGGGAGGCGGCCGCGCGCCAGGGCGCCGCGGTCGCGCACGCGATCACAGGTAGCTGCGCGCCTGCCGACACGCCGGCGATGTTCTGGAGCGACCAGCACGGAAGCCGCATCCAGCTCGTCGGACACGCGGCCGCCGCAGACGAGATCGAGATCGACGGCGAGATGGACGACGGCCCCTTCGCGGCGTGGATCACATGCCGTGGGCGACCAGCAGCGGCTCTGCTCGTCGACCGGCCCGGGCTGATGGCCCGAGCGCGGCGGTGGGTCGCCTCCGACGCTTCGCCCGAAGAGGCGAATGCCCACCCACGAGAGGAGCAAGCAGCATGACGTTCATACCGACGATCGACGAGTCCGCCTGCCTCGCCCACGGCGACTGCGCCGAACTCGCGCCGGACGTGTTCAGGCTTGATGACGTCGCGACGGTGATCGGCACCGCGCCGGCGGAGCGGCTGGTAGAGATCGCCCAGTCCTGCCCGTCGGTCGCGATCGCCGTCGTCGACGACGAGACCGGCGAGCAGGTCTACCCTTGACCGGTGTCCACCTCTAGGGAGGCCCCACCGGAGCTCTTACGTGGCTCCCGAGCGACTCTGACGTCCAGGTCGGGGCTGTCCACTGAGTTCGTTTCCCTCTTCTGCAGCCGCTGACAGCCACTCATCGAACGAACTGAGCGCGTCGTCCAGGTCTCCGGGCAGCACATGCGTGTATCGCTCCTGCGTGATCCGGGCTGCGCCGACTTGATACGCCGGCGCGGCGTGGCCCATCAGCTGCGAGACGACAACGGGGCGTACGCCGGCCCCGTCGAGCCAAGTGGCACACGTGTGACGGCACTCGTGCAGTGTGATCCGCTGCAACACCCTTGGGCCGGGCGCTTTTCCGCCCTTCCCCGCCGCTTCCCACGCGCGGTCTGCCCGCGCTTGAAGTGCCTCGACCGAGAGCATGCCGCAGTTGCGCCCGCCTGGCTTGGCGCCCGGGCAGAGCAGCTCATCGACGCCTGGACGGCCGCGGCGCAGCAGCTCCTCACGCAGCAGCGCCCTGAGCGGCTTCGCCAGCGGCACGGCGCGCTGCGCGGCGCGACTCTTGCGGCCTGCCTCGTCAGTGCCGAGGTAGATCACACCGAAATCGAGGTCCACGTCGCCAACCCGCGCGTGGCGGATCTCACCGCGACGCGCGGTCGCGTAGACAGCGAGCGCGTACGGCAGTGCGTCGCTCGGCATGAGCGCACCCAGAAGCCGTTTCATCTCCTGGATGCCCGCGACCCGGTTCCGGTGGCCCGACCCCCTGAGTTCGGTCCGCCGCTTGTGAGAGTCCTTCAAGCCCACGGGAATGGGCGAAAGGAGGACCGAGCAGATGCTGACCTGGCCTCGAACGGCCGAAACCGGGCTTGAGCACGCTCAGGGCTTCGCTACCAACCGACACCGAGACGACGAGAGAGAGGAATCGAGCGGGGAGTCAATTTTCAACCGGCGCTGCCTCCGGACGAGTGGCCCACTTTTCAACCGCTGGAGGTGGCCCACTCTTCAACCGTGCTTGACACCCGGGCCAGGTCGAGCCCGACGGCAAGAATCAGCGTCCACGTCCAGGCGTTTACAGGGTCGAGCAGCAGCGGTTGCTTGCCCACGATGAACCAGATCAGAAGCCACGGCAGAACCACGATGCCTCAGATGCTGGCTCGCACCCCAGACGATTCCTCGGCGTCGTGGGGCCGCGGCCGCTTCAGCAGCACGATGGGATGTACGAAGCGCCACCCCACCCCCCAGGACGAGACCATCGCCACGGCCTCCCAACCTTCTCGGCCCAGCTGATTGAGCCCCGGGATCTCGGCCTTCCGCCTGGTGAGATCGAAAGTCGTGTAATCCCACTCCTGCATGCGCTCACGTTGCGCAGCGCGCGTTGCGGAACCATCCGTGGGACACCACGTATGACATGCGGGCAACTTACGCGGGGGTGCCGACGCCGGGACATTCCCTTCGTTGGCGGATCGTGCCTCGAGCGACCGCCAACACTTGCGAGAACAGGAATCGAGCGGGGCGGCGCAATGTCGAGTCTGACGACACAGGCGGGAGCGCT
The DNA here is from genome assembly GCA_963813685.1 of uncultured Solirubrobacteraceae bacterium. Classification (GTDB taxonomy): domain Bacteria; phylum Actinomycetota; class Thermoleophilia; order Solirubrobacterales; family Solirubrobacteraceae; genus Palsa-744. Next base: position 458,254 of record CAWEZQ010000005.1, on the reverse strand, counting down.
TGCTGGTCCTACTGGAGCAGGGCTTCACGGCCACCGACGCGAGCGCTGCCGTGCCGCGTGGGGCGCAGGACGGTGACGCTCACCTAACCGAGGCCCGTGCCCCGTCGGCGCCGCGAGGGAGTGGTGAGCCGAGGCTGCCCTCCGCTACTCGACGGTGATCGCCAAGGCGGCGCCGTCGGCGACGGCCTGTTTGGCGCGCAGGCGGCGACCCAGCCGATAGAACAGCATCACGACGCGGTAGGAGAGCTTGTAGCGCGCCAGCAGCAGGTTCTGGATCCGCTCGAGGTCCTCAGGGTCGGTCAGCACCTGCACGTGCCCCGCGACGGCGTCGCCGCGCAGGTTGCCGTTTACGCGACACGCAGCAACCACGACCCGCGGGTTGTGGCGGATGCGCCTGACCTTTGCCGAGTGCAGGTCCGTCAATGCGTAGAGCCGCGTGCGGTCCGAGACAAACCACACGGGGGTGGCGACGCCGGTGTCGTCGCGCTTGAAGCTCGTCACGCTGAGATACCGGCCCGGAAACAGTTGCTCAAGGTCCGGCGCGGGTCGCTGTAGGGGAAGCTCGGTCTGGGTGGTCACGGGCTTGTTCCCTCCTCGAGCGTCAGCTTCCCGCGCGGCGCGCACGAGCGCATCCGGCATTTCCATCCCGGCCGGCTCGGTTGACTACGGAGGAGCTTGCAAGGGTAGGCCGACCGCCAGGCTTGCCGTATTCAGCCGCCCACACTGGGCGGCAGCAGACAAGTGCTCCGGCGCCGCGCGAAGGGCCAGGGCGTGCCACGACCTCCGAGCGCGGCGATCACCGCCGCCGCAAGGGGCTGGTATGGGTGTTAGAAGAGCCTGCGGCGGGGGCCGCTCACGACGGATGACTCCGTGGCGAGCACGCGCGGGACACACGGATCACCGACTCGGCCGCTGGACTGAGGCGCGCACACGCCCACCGTTGGCTGCTGGCGAGGCGATCGCGCTGGGGATCCGTCCCGACGGCGTGGAGCGCCCGACGATTGGCCGCGGGACGGCACACGCGTAATCATGCGGTCAGCCCCGGAGGGCCCGCAGGGCGTTGAGGATGACCGCGAGGTCGATCACCTCCTGGAGCACCGCGCCGGCGACCGGCACGAGGTAGCCGAATGCGGCGAAGGCCATCGCCACGAAGCTGAGGCCCATCCCGCCGATCGCGCTCTCCCGGGCGATGTGCATCGAACGGCGACCGATATGGATCGCATCGGCGACGCGGTCGACGCGGTCGACGGTGATCACGGCATCGGCTGTCTCGGCGGAGACTGTTGCGCCGGCGGCGCCCATGGCCACGCCGAGGTCGGCCAGCGCGAGTGCCGGCGCGTCGTTGACGCCGTCGCCGACCATCATCGCGGGTCGCAGCTTAGGATCCTCGCGGACGCTGCGCACGACGGCGAGCTTGTCCTGCGGCGACTGTTCGGCGTACACGCGATCCACGCCAAGTTCGGTGCCGATGCGCTGCGCGACCGACTGGCGGTCGCCGGAGACCATCGCCACGTATCCGACCTGCTCGGCACGCAGGCGGGCGACGATGCCCTTGGCGTCGGGACGAAGCTCGTCTGCCATCGCGATGACCCCGGCGGGATGCCCGTCGATGGCGACGAGCACGTACGCCTCGCCCGACCCTCGCGTGGTCATCAGCGCTGCCTTCGAGACCTCGTCGTCGGGCACGCCGACAGAGCGCGCGAACGCGCGGCTGCCGACCGCGACGCGGTGCCCGTCGAGAGTCCCGGCGATGCCCTGGCCCGGCTCCTCCCGCACGTCGCCGGGTGTGCCGAGTTCCAGGTCGGCCTCCTTCGCGGCGCGGACGAGTGCCTCACCGAGCACGTGGGCCGAGAACTGGTCGACCGATGCCGCCGAGCGCAGCACTTCGCCGCGCTGCACACCCGGGACGGTGACGACTTCGCGGACCTCGGGCGTCCCCACGGTCAGCGTCCCGGTCTTGTCGAAGAACACCGTGACGACCTGGCCGAGCTTTTCGATCACCGCGGCACCCTTGACAATGATCCCGTACCGTGCGGCACGGGAGACACCGGAGACGAGCGCCACCGGCGTCGCGAGGATCAGCGGGCAGGGCGTGGCGACGACGAGCACAGCAAGCGCCCGCACGGCGTCGCCGCTCCCGACCCACGCGGCGCCGGCCACGATCACCGTGACGGGCAGGAAGATGCCGGCGTAGCGGTCGGCCATGCGCATTACGGGCGCCCGCTGGCTCTGTGCCTGCTGCACGAGCCGGACGAGCGCCGCATACGAGCTCTCCGAGGCCGGGCGGTCCGCGCGAACCTCGAACGGCGGGCCGGCGTTCGCGGTGCCGCTCTGCACCGGCTGGCCCTCCGTCAGGGTGACCGGGAGCGGCTCGCCGCTCAGCGCGCTCGTGTCGAGGACCGCCTCCCTGCTCACGATCACGCCGTCGATCGGGACTACTTCTCCGGTGCGCACGAGCGCACGGTCGCCGACTCCGACCTGATCGACAGGCACCTCCTCGAAGCTCTCACCCACTCGTAGCTGTGCGGTCTTCGGGGCGCGACCCACGAGCGCGGTGAGCTCTCGGCCCGCCCGCGCGGTCGCGTAGTCCTCGAGCGCCGAGCCGCCCGAATACATCAGGCCGACGACGAGCCCGGCAAGCTCTTCCCCCAAGGCGAGCGATCCGACCATCGCCAACAACGCGATCGTGTCGACGCCCGTGCGATGTTCGACGAGCACCGTATGCGCGACTTCGACGGCCAGCTCGGCGGCGAGCAGGGCCACCGTCAGGCGCCAGACCCCGTCACCGGCCGCGCCCGCGCCCGTCAGGTGCAGGAGGCCGCCGGCGACGAGAGCCGCGAGCGCCGTGGCCGCGAGGATCAACGACCGGTGCGCGACCAGCCATCGGCCGGGCGCCGCGCGCCCGCGAGCAGCGCGATGCTCAGGGACCGACCCCGCGGATGATCCCGTCGTCGCAGTAGCCATCCGTGCCAGCGTGGCGCCACGCTGGTCTTGGCGCATCCGTAGTGGCTACCGAGCGCGCGAGCCGCGCGTGGCCGGGGCGAGGAGGCCGGGGCGCGGCGAGCAAGCGCATCGCGGGCTCGACAGTATTGGCTGTCCATGAGCGTGGATCGACACACCGGAGGCTCGGGGCCGCCGGCGCGGGGGCTGACCAGCGTCGAGGCCGGCAGGCGTCTGGCCGCGCGCGGGCGGCAGGCACCGCAGCGGTCGAGCCGTACGTACGCGAGCATCATCCGTGCGAACACGCTGACCGTCCCCAACGCGATCCTGTTCGTGTTCGGGATTCTCACGATCACGCTCGCGTCGTGGCGGGATGCGCTGTTCCTCGGGATCCTGGTGTCGAACATCGCGATCGGGTCCTTCCAGGAGATCCGCTCCAAGCGTGAGCTCGACCGGCTCGCGGCGCTGGTGACGCCCGACGCATTGGTGGTGCGCGACGGGGTGGATCGTCGCGTGTCCGTCGAGGAGGTGGTCGCCGACGACCTCGTGCGGCTGGCGGCGGGCGACCAGGTCGTGGCGGACGGGACGTTGATCGAGGCCGATGGGCTGACGCTCGATGAGGCTAACCTCACCGGCGAGTCCGAACCGGTGATGCGCGATCGCGGGCAGCCGGTGTGGTCCGGTTCGTTCGTCATCGAAGGCAGTGCGCTGTTCGAGGCGACCGCAGTCGGCGACGACAGCCGTGCCGCGCAGCTGACCGCGACGGCGCGCAGCTTCCGCCACCCGCGCTCGCCGCTGGAGCGCGCGAATGACCGGCTGCTGTTGTGGATCATCGCCGGATCGGTACCGCTCGCGGTCGCGCTGACGGTCTCTGTCGTCACCCGCGTTCACTCCCACGAAGCAGGGATCCAGGCGATAACCGCGGGTGTCGTCAGCCTCGTGCCGGAGGGGCTGATCCTGCTGGTCAACCTCACCGCCGCCGTGTCCGCGTACAAGATCGCGCGGCGCGGCGTGCTCGCGCAGCAGCTGAACGCGGTCGAGTCGCTCGCGTCGGTGGATGTGGTGTGCACGGACAAGACGGGCACGCTCACCGAGCCCAAGCCGCGCGTGGTCGCGCTCGTGCCGGCAGAGGGAACCGACCGCACGACGTTCGCCCACCGGCTGGCGAGCTTCGCGGCCCGTTCGCCCACTAGGAACCTGACGCTGGACGCGATCAACGACGCGCGGCTCAAGGAGACCGCCGACGCCAGCGTCAAGGCGCAGGTGCCGTTCTCCTCGCGCCGGCGCTGGAGCGCGTTGGACCTCGACGGCGAGCGGCTCTATCTCGGGGCCCCGGAGCGCTTCACGATCACAGACGAGTCGCTGAAGGCGCGCGGACAGCAGGAGGCCGCGTCGGGCCGCCGCGTGTTGGCGCTCGGACGCGGCGAGCAGCCGCTTCCCGACGCCCGCGGCGAGATCTCGCTCCCGGCCGACGTGCGGCCGCTCGGACTGGTCGTGCTAGCCGAGCGGCTGCGTCCGAACGCGGCCGCGACAGTGGCGTTCTTCGCCAAGGAGGACGTCGTGCTCAAGGTGCTCTCCGGCGATGCACCCGCCACCGCCGCCGCGATCGCACGCGACGCCGGCGTGACGGGCTCGGCCGCCGCGCTGAACGGGGAGGCGCTACCTACCGAGCCTGCGCAGCTGCGCGAGGCGGTTCTCGGCGCGCCAGCGGTGGGACGGATCTCCCCCGAGGGCAAGCGCGCGGTCATAAGCGCGCTCGAGGGCGGCGGCAGCTACGTGGCGATGGTCGGCGACGGCGTCAACGACGTGCCGGCCCTCAAGGAGGCGCGGCTGGCTATCGCGCAGGGATCCGGAACCCAGATGGCACGAGCGGTCGCCGACCTGGTGCTCGTCCGCGACGACTTCGCCGCCGTGCCGAGCATCGTCGAGGAGGGGCGCCAGATCCTGCGCAACATCCAGCGCGTCGCACGGCTGTTCGTCACCAAAACCGTGTACACGGCGGTGCTCGACATGGCAGTCGGGATCCCCACGGCGAGCTTCCCGCTGCTGCCGCGACAGTTCACGATCGCCTCGACCGTCACCATCGGGATCCCCGCCTTCCTACTGGCACTCGCGCCGAGCTCCGGCCCATGGCGGCCGGAGGGCTTCGAGCGCTCGGTCGCCAGTTTCGCGATACCCGCCGGCGTCGCCATCGGGGCCGGAACGGCCGCCGGATACCTGCTGGCCCGCTACGGCTTCGACGTCGGCCTGATCCACTCTCGCACGGCGGCCACCGGCATCATCGTGGTCTGCGGACTGGCGGTCGTGCTCCGCCTCGAGCGGGACCGCGGGCGCTCCCGCCTCATCCTCTGGGCCCTGTGCGCCGCGATGTTCGCGCTCTATGTCCTCGCGCTCGCGGTCCCGTTCCTGCGCCAGTTCTACGAGCTCGCGACGCCTACCGGCGAGACGATCGCCGCCTGGGCCGCCGGTACCGCTGTGGGCGTGGGCGGGATGCTCGCGGGGCTCAGGCTGACGCGCGCCTGAGCGGGCGCCGGCAGCTGTGTCGCGGCTGTCCGGCGCGGGCACATTTCGTCCTCACGAGCCTTCGCGCCCTGACCAGTACTGCTCGGCCTCCGCCTCCATTCTCTCCAGGCGCGTGTAATAGTCAGGAAACTCGTCGAGGTGGGCCCTGGCGATCTTGCCTGTGGTGAGCTCATCGTCATCCGTCACATTCGTCGCGGGATCGCGCCGTCCGTGCTCGAGCTCAACCGCGAGGCCCATGCGGAACTGCTCGACCTCAAAGCGCGAGCTGTTCCAGTCGATGCCGATGCGCTCCCCGATCGCCCGCGCCTCGTCTGCCGAGAAGCTGCGATGTTGATTCATGCGCGTAGTGTCCCGCATGTCGTCCCGGAGGCGCGGCTGGCGATCGGCAGGCCTGCCTGAGCCTAGGGATCGGTCTAGGGATCGAAACGAGCAATCCGACGCGGATCCGAGCGGTCCCATGCGGAGCACCTGCCCACTCGGCCCTGGGTCCGATTCGGCTCTAGCAATCCAAAAGCGTCCTGCTGGAGCCACATTATCCAAACGGGGGACCGAGGAGTCGAACCTCGCGTTGCGGTTTTGGAGACCACCGTGTTACCGATACACCAGTCCCCCAGCGAGGCCGATTGTACGGCGTCTTTCGCGCGGGACCGCGGGATCGCGCCCATGCGGCCGGTGGGACCAAGGACCTCTCCGGACCTCTCCGGAGCGCTCCAGACGGGCGCCGTTTGCATCGCGGTTGCGCCCGTAGGCTAGCATCCTGGCGGCTGCGCGCGCACGTGATGCGTCGGCCCGTCCGCCGTTAGGACGCCCTCGGGCGGATCGAGCGCGAAGCCGGGTCGGGCCTCGACCTCGACTGTCTGGATGTACTGCTCGCAAGCGACGCACCTAGCGACCGGTTTGTGGATGGACTCCGGCGGGAGCGGCCGGAGAGCTGATACCCCGGGAAGTGTCAGCGTGTGTGGTGCGCGCACGGGAGCACGAGCACGCTCGGTCGCGGCTCAGACCCCAGAAGCGTCATGGATTGTGAAGGCTCTGCTTCAGGATCCTCGCACCGATCAGCGCGCGCACGCTCCAGAAGAGCAGGTTGATCCCGACCAGCAGGCCAATCGCCCACGCCGCCGAGCTCGGGAGTTCGACTGCGATCAGGACGCCGAGCAGGAGCGAGAGAATGCCGCCGAAGACCATCATCCACAGCTCCGGAGCACCGCGATTCTGCACGGCCGCTGTCAGAGAGAACACGCCGCTGGCGAAGAACCAGATCGCGAGCACAAAGGTAAGCGACACGGTCCCGCTGAGGGGAAAGATCAGCACGTACAAACCGGCAACGAGCGTCACGATCGCCTCGAGGCCCCTGAGCGGCGCACGGTCAGAGACCGCGTGAACCGCCATCGTGACGCCGGCGACCAGCAGCACCCAACCGATCAGGATCGCGATCGTGACCGACGCGATAATCGGTAGGGCGATCGACACGAGGCCGCCGATCAGCGCGAGAATCCCTGTCACTATCAGCCATCTGTGAGCGCGTTTCAGCTGCTCGCGGGGTGCGGCTGCGATCCACGCCTCGATCCCGTCGGGATAGTCCTGCGCTCCGGCCCACTGCTCTTTCCACTGGTATGTCATCTCTTCCGCTCCCTTATCGCGGCTCGCTACTGTCACTCGCGGAAATAGGTCGGCCAGCCGCCAACACCAGCGGCCGGCATGCTAGTTCGGCGTGGCCGCGGATCTGCGCTCGCCGGCCGCGCTGAGATGAGGCGCAAGCCAGGCCTGCAGGCGTGCAAGCGGTGCGGCGCCGGTTAGGCGGTCGACCTCCGAGCCGTCACGGATCAGGATCAGCAGGGGAATTCCCTGCACCCCGTAGCGGGCTGCGATCGCCGGCGCCTCGTCGACGTTGAGCTTGACGACCTTCAGGCGGCCGGCGTTCTCCTGGCCGAGGCGCTCGACAAGCGGCGAGACCATGCGGCACGGCCCACACCACGGCGCCCAGAGGTCGACCAGCACCGGTACCGAGGAGGTGATCTCCTGCTCGAATGTGCCGGGGCCGGCCTCGACGATCCAGGGAAGCAGCGTCTGGCAGACGCTGCAGCGCGGGACGCCGGTCGGTGTCGGGCGCACCCGGTTCTTCGTCCCGCATTTGGGACAGGCGACGATTGTGCCCTGGCTGGCCATCAGATCGTGATCGTAGGCCGTCCGCAGGCGCAGACCGTGTGACGCCGCGGACGGCCTGCCGACCTCACGCGGCCGTGCTCTCCTTCTTGGCTTGACCGCCGTTCCTCTGCGCCTTGATCTCGATCCGCTTGGCGCGCGGCGTCTGGGGCTTGGGGATCCTCAGCGTCAGCACGCCATCGGACAGTGACGCCTCGATCGCATGGGGATCGAGACCCCCGGGCACCCGCAGGCTGCGCTCGAACCGGCCAAACCCGCGCTCGATGCGCTGTGCCTGCTCGTTCCCGTTCTCGCCGCTGTAGGGGTACGGGCGCTCGCCGCGGATCGCGAGCACGTCGTTCTCGAGCTCGATCTCCAGGTCCTCCGAGCGCAGACCCGGAACGTCCATATACACCGTTACTCCGTCCTCTCCCACCAGCAGGTCGGCCGGAGGGACGAACGCGCCTGTGACTCCGGGGGTCTGCAGTGCCTGGCTCAACTCCCGTAACCAAGGTGCAAAGGGCTCCACCAACATTGTCGCCATCAGACTCTCCGTTCTTCTCGCTTCGAGGCTCCGCGGAGGTGAGCCTCCCTGTGTGGTCTGACTAGGACACGCGGCACCGCGATCAAGCGGGACTGGGCAGCTCGAAGCGCAGAGCGCAGGCCGCCAGTTGCTCAGCCAGCTCGGTCTCGGCGCGAACGTGGAAGACCGAACCGCCCTCGTCGATTACCGCCTCGGTCAGCTCGTTGATCACATCCGGCGTATGACGCATCAGCTCGCCGCAGACCGGGCAAGCCTCTCCCGTCGAGGCAAGCCAGCGCGAGCGATCGCACACGACGCCCGGGCGGGTCGCGCCGTCCTGAACGTAGAGGGTCTTCACGGCGGCCACCGATGCTGCCCACAGGCATGCGTCAAGTCCAACGGCCCCGTGACCTCCGGCTGCCGCGGCTTCGAGCACCTCGGCGACGCGCCGGCGCTGCTGATCGAGCTCGAAGCGCTCGAGCACCGCCCCTGCCTGCTCCTGGATCGCACCGAGCGTGATCGCGGAGTGGTCGACCGTGAAGGTCCCGACGAGCCGCTCCTGCAGGGCGCGCGGGAGAAGTTCCTGAACGCGTGGCAGCTCGGCCTCGTGCCCGCCCAGGGTGAGCACGGCGTTCTGATCGCTCGCGAGGAGCTCCTCCAACGCGTCGGCGAGAACCCGGAGGTAGCGCTTCTCATGAGCTTCGGCCTTGTGCGGGTCGCGACGCTGGTTGACCTCCTGCAGGCTCGCTCCGGGTACCGAGCTGGCGCGCGGCAGCGACCCGACGTCGCGTACCTGGCCGAGGTAGAGCTCCCACGCGTGCGCCGACTCGCGGTCGATGTGCACTGCGAAGCAGCGTCGGTACTCCTCGAGCACCGCCACCATCGGGCGGACCCAGGGTCTCTCGTCGATCACGACGCGGTCGCGGACTTCTCGCGGCAGCCGGACGACCTCGAGCATTCCTGCTCGGCTGCACGAAATGATCGCAAGCGTCTCGGGCATGTTGGCAATGAGGTCGACCGCCGCTTCGATGTTCTCGATGTCCTCGCGAAGCGAGAGACGTGCGTCGTGCTCGAGGTTCCGATCGTCCTGGCGCGTGCGCACCTCGTGCAGGAGGCTGTCTGCTTTCGTCATTGCTACGCGGTGCGCGTCGCCGGGCGTCGCGGGAACCGCGATGTAACTCGAGACGACCGGCAGCGCGCCTCCGTGGAAGCTCAGGATTCGCTCGAGCCTCTCCGCGCTGAGGAGCTCGTCGGCCGCCGCCAGCGCCATTTCGGGAAGCTGCTGCTTGCGGGAGGCGGTGTAAGCCGTGCGTGCTGTCATCGTGGCTCAGCGTCGACGACCGCCTCGACCTTGGCGAGCAGGCGCAGCTCGGCCTCCGTGAGGCCCGCATGGCGCTGGTTGGCGATCGTCAGGCGCACGTGATTGAACTCGAGGATGCACATGTCGGGTCGGCGAAGATGATCCTCGGCGGCCGCCGCGATCCTCTCCACGAACCTGAGCGCACCGTCGAAATCCCGAAAGCGGAAATCGCGCACGAGCGACTGGTCGATGCGGCGCCAGCCAGGAGGTAGCGACTGGCGCCGCCGAGGAGAGGCAATTTGCACGCTCAGCCCGCCTTGACCTCGATCCGCCGCGCTCGCGCCCGCTCGGACTTGGGCACGCGCACGGTCAGCACGCCGTCATGCAGGTTGGCCTCGATGTGCCCCTCGTCCGCCTGGCCTGGCAGCGTGAGCCGGTACTCGAACTGCCCGGTCCGGCGCGTGCGTTTGCGCAACACCCCCTTGCGTTCCTTCTCCTTGATCTCTCCGCTGATGATCACTTCGGAGTCGCGCAGCTCGACGTTGACGTCCTTGCGATCGACGCTCGGCAGCTCGGCTTCGATGATCCACGCGTCCTCGGTCTCCTCCACGTCGGCCAGCGGCACCCATCCGCCGCCGTTGCCGGCGCCGGTCGGCGCCCAGACGCTGTCCATCAAGCGGCCGAACTGCTCGTTCAGCTGCTCGAGCTCCTGGAACGGCTGCCAAGTCTGCAAGGCCGCGGGCCGTGCCCGACGCGGAGAGTCGGTTTGCTTCACGGGGAGAGCCATTCCTGCTCCTTTCCTGAATCGAAGGTGTGTACCCCACTGCAGCTAGGCCGCAACCCCGAAAGACAAGCCGAACGGCATTTTCGCCCGACATCGGCCTTGAAGCGCGCGCCGGGCGCCCTATGACCATGTGAGAGATTCGCTTGTGCGACCGATAGGAGCTGGCATGGCTAAGGCGGTAGGCATCGATCTGGGCACCACCAACTCGGTGGTGGCCGCGACGATGGAGGGTGGCCACGCCGAGGTCATCCCCAATGCGGAGGGTGGCCGCGTCACGCCCTCGGTGGTGGCGTTCACCGACGACGGCCAGCGGCTCGTGGGGCAGGTGGCCAAGCGCCAGGCGATCCTCAACCCCGAGGCGACGATCTACTCGGCCAAGCGGTTCATCGGCCGGCGCTGGGGTGAGGTCGACGAGGAGGCGAAGATCGTCTCCTACAAGGTCGTCAAGGGCCCCAACGATGCGGTCCGCTTCGAAATCCGTGGCAAGCAGTACGCGCCGGAGGAGATCTCGGCGCTGGTGCTGCGCAAGCTGGCCGACGACGCCGCGAAGTTCCTCGGCGAGAAAGTGACCGAGGCGGTCATCACGGTCCCGGCGTACTTCAACGACGCCCAGCGCCAGGCGACCAAGGACGCCGGCAAGATCGCCGGCCTTGAGGTCCTGAGAATCATCAACGAGCCCACGGCCGCAGCCCTCGCGTACGGGATGGACAAGAAGGGGCAGGAGACGGTGCTGGTCTTCGACCTTGGTGGCGGCACGTTCGACGTCTCGCTGCTCGAGGTCGGCGACGGCGTGGTCGAGGTCCGCGCCACCAGCGGCGACGGTCACCTCGGCGGCGACGACTTCGACAAGCGGATCGTCGACTGGCTCGCCGATGAGTTCAAGCGCGACCAGGGGATCGACCTGCGCAACGACCCCCAGGCGCTGCAGAGGCTCTACGAGGCCGCCGAGCGCGCCAAGGTGGAGCTGTCGGCGACCACGCAGACGCAGATCAACCTGCCGTTCATCACCGCCGACGCCGCGGGGCCCAAGCACCTGAACCTGACACTCACCCGGTCGCAGTTCGATCAGCTGACCAAGGAGCTGGTCGAGCGCTGCCGCGGTCCCGTCGAGCGGACTCTCGCCGACGCGAAGCTGACCGCCGATGACATCGATGAGGTGATCCTGGTGGGCGGCTCCACGCGGATCCCGGCCGTGCAGGAGCTGGTGCGTCGACTCACCAAGGGCAAGGAGCCCAACATGACCGTCAACCCCGACGAGGTGGTGGCACTCGGCGCCGCCCTGCAGGCGGGCGTGCTCAAGGGCGAGGTCGAGGACGTCGTGCTGCTCGACGTCACGCCCCTGTCGCTCGGCCTCGAGACGCTCGGCGGCGTGATGACCAAGGTGATCGAGCGCAACACGACGATTCCCGCACGGCGCACCGAGACGTTCTCCACGGCGGAGGACAATCAGACCGCTGTCGACGTGGTCGTCCTGCAGGGCGAGCGCGAGCTTGCCGGCGACAACCGCCAGCTCGCGCGCTTCCGCCTCGAGGGCATCCCGCCGGCGCCCCGTGGCGTCCCCCAGATCGAGGTGACGTTCGACATCGATGCCAACGGGATCCTCAACGTCTCGGCCCGCGACAAGCAGTCGGGCAAGGAACAGAGGGTCACGATCTCCGAGAGCACGAACCTCGACCAGCGCGACATCGAGCAGATGGTCCGCGACGCCGAAGCGCACGCGGAGGAGGACCGCCGCCGCCGCGAGGAGATCGATGCCCGCAACGAGCTCGATTCTCTCGCCTACCGGGTCGAGCAGCTGATCGCCGAGCTCGGGGCGAGCGTGCCGGTGCACGAGAAGGCCCGAGCTGAACAGCTCGTCGCGGGCGCGCGCGAGGCGATCAAAGATCAAGCCGGGCTCGACCGGACGCGCCCGCTCATCGCCGATCTGCAGCAGCTCGTGCACGGCCTGCCGGCGAGCGCGGGGAGTGCCACGAGCGCAGGCGGCAACGGAGCGGGCGAGCACGACGATGGCGGCGGTGCGGGGGATTCGGAGGAAGAGGTAGTGGATGCCGAATTCACGCGGGATTGACGCCGGGGAGCAGCTTGCCTCGCACGCCGATGACGGCGAGGCCGGACGACGCTCGGCAGCGGACATGCGCGACGCCCCGCCGCAGACGGGACCGCCCGTGGCCGAGGCGGAGAACGACAAGCAGGACCTGACCGGCGAGCTCGCTCAGATCGAGGACCGCTACCGGCGCGCTCTCGCCGACCTGGACAACTACCGCAAGCGCTCGGCGCGCGAACTCGACAGAAGGGTTGCCGAAGCCGGGGAGGCGGTGCTGCGCGACTGGCTCGATGTCGTGGACAGCGTCGAGCGGGCGATGCAGATGGAGGTCAACGGCCCGTGCCGTGAGGGGCTTCAGGCGGTCATGGCTCAGATGGACACGGTCCTGCAACGCCACGGCGCGCAGCGGATCGGGATACAGGGCGAGCGTTTCGACCCGGAGCGTCACGAAGCGGTGGCTACCCGGACCTCCACCGACGTCCCCGATCAGACGGTGCTCGATGTGCAGCGATCCGGGTTCGCCCGCGGAGAGCGCGTGATCCGCCCCGCCCAGGTCGTGGTCGCGCGCACGGGCGAGCATGCGCGCTGATGGCGGTCGCATTTCAGGACTACTACGAGGCACTGGAGGTGCCGCGCGACGCAAGTCCGGATGACATCCGTCAGGCGTACCGCAGGCTGGCGCGTAAGTACCACCCGGACGTCAACAAAGAGCCTGGCGCAGAGGACCGCTTCAAGCAGATCTCCGAGGCGTACGAGGTGCTGCGCGACGCGGATAAGCGGGCGCGCTACGACAGGCTCGGCGCGAACTGGAAGGCCGGCGAGGACGTATCTGGCGCGGGAGGTTTCGACGGCTTTCGCACGGGCGACGGGTTCGGCGACGTACACGTCGAGTTCGGCGGAGGCGACTTCAGCGACTTCTTCGAGGGACTCTTCGGCCACAGGGCTCGCCGCGGCGCGAGCCGCGGCGGCTTCGACGGCTTCTCGATGCGCGGCGGCGACCACGAGGCGGTACTCGAGCTGACGCTCGAGGAAGCCGCTGCGGGCGGCAAACGCCGGATCTCGCTCGGTGACGGGCGCGACTTCGAGGTCGAGATCCCGCGCGGCGTGCGCGACGGCCAGAGGGTCCGGCTCGCCGGACAGGGCAGCGCCGGGATCGGGGGCGGTCCCGCCGGCGATCTCTTCCTGCGCGTGCGCCTGAAGCCGCACCCTCGCTTTCGCGTCGAGGGCCGCGACCTGTACGTCGATCTCCCTGTCTCGCCGTGGGAGGCGGCGCTCGGCGCAGAGGTCCCGGTCCCGACCCTGCAGGGCAGCGCCCGCGTGAAGGTGCCGGCCGGGTCCTCCACCGGTCGGCGGCTGCGGCTTCGCGGCCAGGGGCTGCCGGGGCCCAACGGCTCAGGCGGCAACCTCTACGCGCTGCTTGCCGTGCACGTGCCAAAACGCTTGAGCAAGCGTGAGCGCGAGCTGTTCGAGCAGTTGGCCGAGACCTCGAAGTTCGATCCCCGAATGGGGCTCTGATGGCCTCCGCGACGAGAGCACGAAAGAGCAACCAGCCACTCGCCCCCACAGACCCGTCGCTGCTGGCGCTCGAGGCGCTCGCCGAGCGCACCGGGTTACACCCCGACGTCGTGCGCCGGTTCACCCGCCTCGGCCTGCTCGAACCGGGCGGAGGCACCGCGGCGGCGCCGCTGTTCCGGGCAAACGACGTGACTGTGCTCGTGCGGGCCGTACGCCTGCGCGGCGATCTGGGCCTGAACTACGCGGGTGCCGTGCTCGCCAGCGAGCTGCTCGGGCGGATTGAGGAGCTGGAACGGCGGCTGCGCGCGGGCGCGCCGACACACGCATACCGGAGGTGATCGCATGGACCCGAACCGTCTCACGCTGAAGAGCCAGGAAGCCCTCCACGACGCTCAGACCAAGGCCCTTCGCTACGGGCACACCGAGGTCGACAGCGATCACCTCCTGCTCGCTCTGATCGAACAACCCGACGGCCTGATCCCGCGACTGCTCACGCGCGGCGACGTCGACACCGGCGCGCTGCGCACAGCGCTTGAGCTCGCGCTCGAGAGCCGCCCACGCGTAAGCGGCCCGGGAGCCGGCGACGGACAGATCGGGGTGACGCGCGCGCTCGCCCAGCTCCTCGACGCAGCCCAGCAGGAGGCCGAGCGGCTCAACGACGAGTACGTCTCCGTGGAGCACATCGTCCTCGCGATGCTGGCGTCGGGCGCCGAGACGAACGCGGGCAGGCTGCTGCGCGAGCACGGGCTCGATCGCGAGCGCCTGCTCGAGATCCTCACCCAGGTACGCGGAGCCCAGCGCGTCACCAGCGCCACCCCGGAGGGTGCATACGAGGCGCTCGAGAAGTACGGGCGTGACCTCGTGGACGCGGCCCGCACCGGCGCGCTGGACCCCGTGATCGGCCGTGACTCGGAGATCCGCCGGGTCATCCAGATCCTTTCACGCAAGACGAAGAACAACCCCGTGCTGGTGGGCGATCCCGGGGTCGGCAAGACGGCGATCGTCGAGGGGCTGGCCCAGCGGATCGTTCGGGGCGACGTCCCGGAGGGACTCAAGGACAAGACGATCTTTGCCCTCGACATGGGATCGCTCGTGGCGGGCGCGAAGTACCGCGGCGAGTTCGAGGAGCGCCTGAAGGCGGTCCTGCAAGAGGTCAAGGCAGCCGAGGGCCGGATCATCCTGTTCGTCGACGAGCTCCACACGGTCGTCGGGGCCGGCGCGGCCGAGGGCGCGATGGATGCCGGCAACATGCTCAAGCCGATGCTCGCCCGCGGTGAGCTTCACTGCATCGGCGCGACCACGCTGCAGGAGTACCGCAAGTACATTGAGAAGGACGCGGCGCTCGAGCGCCGTTTCCAGCCTGTGCTCGTCGAGGAGCCGACCGTCGAGGACACGGTCTCGATCCTGCGTGGACTGCGCGAGCGCTTCGAGGTGCACCACGGCGTACGAATCCAGGACGCGGCGCTGGTCGCCGCCGCCACGCTCGCCGACCGCTATATCACCGACCGCTTCCTCCCCGACAAGGCGATCGACCTGGTCGACGAGGCGTGCGCCGTGATCCGCACCGAGATCGACTCGATGCCCCAGGAGCTCGACGAGATCACGCGCCGTGTGATGCAGCTCGAGATCGAGGAGGCGGCGCTCAAGAAGGAGAAGGACAAGGCGAGCAAGGAACGCTTGGCGGCGTTGCGCAGGGAGCTCGCCGACCTGCGCGCGCAGGCCGACGCGATGACCGCCCAGTGGGAGGCCGAGCGCCAGGCGATTCACAAGCTCCAGGCGCTGCGCGAGGAGCTCGAGCAACTGCGGCGGGAAGTCGAGGAAGCCGAGCGCGGCTACGACCTGAACCGCGCAGCCGAGCTGCGCCACGGGCGCCTGCCCGAGCTGGAACGCCGCCTGAAGGCTGAGGAAGAGCGTCTGAACGAGAAGCAGGGCACGGCGCGCCTGCTGCGTGAGGAGGTCACCGAGGATGAGATCGCCGAGATCGTGGCCCGCTGGACGGGGATCCCGACGTCGCGCCTGCTCGAGGGCGAGCGCGAGAAGCTGCTGCGGCTCGACGAGGTGCTGCACGAGCGCGTCATCGGTCAGGACGAGGCGGTGCGGCTGGTGGCGGACGCGGTCATCCGCGCAAGGGCCGGCATCAAGGATCCGCGCCGCCCGATCGGCTCGTTCATCTTCCTCGGTCCGACGGGCGTGGGCAAGACCGAGCTTTCGCGAGCGCTCGCCCAGGCCCTGTTCGACTCCGAGGAGAACACGGTGCGCCTGGACATGTCCGAGTACCAGGAGCGCCACACGGTCAGCCGCCTGATGGGCGCGCCTCCCGGCTACGTCGGCTACGAGGAGGGGGGCCAGCTGACGGAGGCCGTGCGCCGCAAGCCCTATTCGGTGGTCCTGTTCGACGAGATCGAGAAGGCCCATCCCGATGTGTTCAACACGCTCTTGCAGATCCTCGACGACGGACGGCTGACCGACGCGCAGGGACGAACCGTCAACTTTCGCAACACGGTCATCATCATGACCTCCAACATCGGCTCGCTGCACCTGCTCGACGGGGTCACCGACACGGGCGAGATCCGCGAGGCCGCGCGCGAGCTCGTGATGGGTGAGCTGCGTAGCCAGTTCCGCCCGGAGTTCCTCAACCGGGTCGATGAGATCGTCCTGTTCAAGCCGTTGACCCTGCCGGAGATCGAGCGCATAGTCGACCTGCAGATCGCTGATGTCAGAGCGCGCCTCGCCGACCGGCGCGTCGAGCTAGAGCTGACGGAGCCCGCCCGGGTGCTGATCGCCCGCGAGGGCTATGACCCCGTCTACGGCGCGCGACCGCTGCGCCGCTTCATCCAGCGCGAGGTCGAGACGAGGATCGGGCGTGCGCTTATTGCGGGCGAGATCGCCGAAGGCGCGATCATCTCCGTCGACGCCGACGGCGATGAGCTGCTCGTGCGCTGGGCGCAGGCGGCAGGCGAGGACGAGCAGGTGGACGCTGAGGAGCGAGCGCCTGTCGCTGCCTGAAGGAGCAGCGTGCTCTACGCGGCGCGCATCTTCTCGAGCGCCTCCTGCTCGATCTGGCGTACGCGCTCGGTGCTGACGCCGAGGCTCTCACCGAGCTCCCGCAGCGTGCGCCTGCGACCTTCCAGGCCATAGCGGACATTGACGACCATTCGCTCGCGCTGGTTGACGCGCTCCAGCAATCGCGGGATGTCGGTGGCGACGCGGCATGTCGTCAGCTCCTCGAATGCTTCCTCCGCGCGCGGGTCGCAGAGTAGATCGCCGAGCGTCGTCCCGCCCTCGGAGATCTCGTGGAGCGGCTCGTCGAGACCGCGCGGCTGGCGGTCGGCGGCGGCAAGCCGTTGCAGCTGGTCGACCGAGAGGCCGCTGGCGGCGGCGAGCTCCTGCATACTGGGCTCTCGTGCGTTGACTTCAATAAAGGTGCGTCGAGCGCCACGGGCGCGCGCGAGCTGGCGCAGCGCGCGATCTGAGAGCACCACAGGTCGCGATAGTTCAGCGACCAGCCGCTGCATCGCCTGCCGAATCCACCACGACGCGTATGCGCAGAACGGCGCTCCCAGCTCCGGGTCGTAGCGCTCGAGCGCACGGAGCACGCCGACCACGCCCTCCTGTATGAGCTCGGGCCGTTCTACGGCGGGCACGTAGCGATAGATGCGTGCGATGCTGTTGATGAGCGGCATGAACGACTCGACGAACTGGGCGCGCGCGTGTGGGTGCCGAGCGCGGGCCGCGAGGAGCAGCTCCTCCGATATTTGGCGTGGGTGTGAGGCAGCGAGCAGGGCGGCTCGATCGACTCGCGCAGAGGGTGGCATGATCGGTGGACCTCCGGCTATAGGTGGTGGCCGGCGCGTGGCGCTGTGCGTCTCCTGAGGAGCGGCGCGACCGACAGGTTGCGTGCGAGACGAGGAGGGTCTACCCGGGGCGAGTGCGCTCAAGCTTGTCGTAGTTGCCGAATCGCCCCGGCGATTCGTAGCTTGTGCACAACAAGCCCAGAGTCCAATAACGCTTCTTGCCCAACGGCTCCGAGGGCGCGACCGGCCTTGTCGTCAAGGGGGCTCGGATTGGGGTTACGATGAACCGTGGCCTTCCTTCGGGAGCTGGTCGAGTCTCCGGCGCTGGCCCCGCTGCTGGCGTATGTGTCGCGGCCGCCGCAGGACCCCGTGGTCCATGGCGTCTCGCTGATCGAGGACCTCGGCCATCTCGAGCGGGTGCGTGCGAACAACATCGTGTTGCTGACCCGGACCGTATCGTCATCGGTCAGCACCCACGGTTTTGACACGGCGATGCGCGTGGCCGGCGGTCGCAGCGTCGCCGCTCTCGTGCTGAGTGCGGCCGACATCGACAGCATCACTTCCACGACCGCAGCGATCGCCCAGCACTCTGGCGCCGCGATCCT
Organism: uncultured Solirubrobacteraceae bacterium; assembly: GCA_963813685.1. Classification (GTDB taxonomy): domain Bacteria; phylum Actinomycetota; class Thermoleophilia; order Solirubrobacterales; family Solirubrobacteraceae; genus Palsa-744. Next base: position 440,084 of record CAWEZQ010000005.1, on the reverse strand, counting down.
GGGCACGAGCAACGACGTCAACCTTGCCGAGCTCTCGCTCGCGATCGGGCGTGAGCTCGCCGGTGACGCCGATGTGGCGCTGCTGCGTGCGTACACGGCGGTGCGTGCTATCGAGAGCCACCCAGCCGACGGCAGCACCCAATCGCTGCTCGAGCGGGCAAGTGCAGCGCTCGGCGTAAGGATCACGATGTCGGCCTCCGAGCCCGAGGAGCGCCAGCGTCGGGCTGTGGTAGTGGACGACCGCGTGGAGGGCTGGATCGCGGCGCCTTCACAGGAAGGCGATCTTGCGATGGGCCTGGAAATCGTGCTGCAAGCAGCGGTAGCGAGCGTCTCGGCCGCGCTGGTGCGCGCCCGCCGCCCGGAAGAGCTTCCGGCCCAATCGCACCAGGAGGTCCTCACCGACCTGCTGTCCACGACACCGAGGACCAGGGAGCAGGTGGTGCTCCGCGCGCGGAGCATGGGCTTGCCGATCGATGACTGGCACGTCGTTGTCAGGCTGGATTTCGAGAATCTGACCGACCCCGGCCCGGGCGGGGAGCTCGCCGCCTACGAAGCGCGCCTGCGCCTCGCGGCCGCCGCGCTGCAGGCTGGGCGCGCGAGCGGAGGAACTTGGCATGAGGCGCGCGCTGGTGATGTGTTCGTGCTGATCAACACCTTCGAGGAGGATCCGGGCACAAGAGCCGCCAGCGATGTGGCGAGCATCATGGAGGAGGTGCTCGTGTCGATGCGGGCGACGATGCTCGCGGCTGTCATCCGTTGCGGCGTGGGCATGCCGGGTGCCGGTCCGAGCGGGCTACTGGCTTCGTTCGCGGAAGCCAAGGCCGCTGCGACTGCCGGGCGCACCTCCCGCCGCGGGGACGTCGCGGTGGCGTGTAACAGCTTCGCTTTGCGCCGCTCGCTCGTGGAGTGGTATGCGTCGGACACTGCGCGCGAGGCCGCCGCCTCGGTGCTTGCACCGCTGTCCGCGCTGGGGGGCACAAGGGCGGAGCGGCTGATCCAGACCCTCCACATCTACCTGGACGAGCGGGGCTCACTGACGCGGACCGCACAGCGGCTCAACCTGCACCGCAACGCGGTTGCTTACCGCGTCAACAAGGCGTTCGAGTTGCTCGATGTCGACCACGAGAGCCCCGACGATCTCTTGCTGCTCCAGCTCGCCTGTCGCGCGCACGAATTGAACTAGACCCTGTGGCGCGGTCGCCCGGGTGGGCGCACCAGCGCGACAGCTCACCCGGCTCGAAGGACTGCACGATCGGATGGCCGACCGAGTGCGCGTGCCCGCGCCTGGCGGTTGGGCGAGGAGTCACAGCAGCGAACGTGCCCGCACGTCAGGCACAGCCGCGGGTGCAGCCACGGCGATCCGCTGCGAAGGCACTCCTCACACCCCTGCGGGGTCCGAGGCGCGACGGGCCGGATGGCATCGAGGTGAGGACAGGTGGCGGACTCGATGCTTCGGTCACTAGGCCGCGCTTGTCCCGTGCCTAGGCCGGCCTACTGACACTCTCGAGCGATCGATTGAGGAGACGGCGTGACAAGCCTTGTAATCGAGCACCTCGACATGCCCGAGAGCCCCCGCTATGTCCGCGCCCTGCACGCCGCAGGCGAGCGGGCTGGAGAGGTGCTCGCGGGGCGCACCGTGTGGTGCGCAATGTCGCTGCCCAGTGCTCGGCGACCGGCTGAGGAGTTGCGCGTCCGCGTTGATGGCGCCGGACCCGGCGCCGCCGCCGCGACTCTGCGTGTCGAGGCGGACGAGCCGTTGCGGCAGGTGGCCGAACGCGTCGAGGACATGCTGGACGGCGCGGAGTCCGCCACGCCCGGCCTCGGCGAGACCGAGCACGACGCGTATGCCCTGGCCGCTGTGACTAGCGACGAGCTCTTCGGCGGCGGGGTCGAAGTCGACGATGTCGTCGTGGTCCACGACGCGCTGAGCGCAATCATGATCGAGGCGGTTCGCGAGCGCGGTGCACATGCCGTGTGGAGCGTTCCCGTCGGCGGCAGGTCGCGGGCGACCGCACGCCAGGCGAGCGAGTTTCTGCGGCCCTTCACCCCGGGTATCGACGCCTACATCTTCAGCTGGCGGGACCGCGGCCCTCGCGGCGAGGTCATCGAGAGCGTTGGAGCCGCCATGCCCGCGGCGGGAATCGTCGCCGCAACGGAGTTCCCGACGCGCTTCGCCGGGGGCGAGTCACGCCGGCTGGCGTGGCGGATGGCGCTCGCAGAGATTGTGCGCAGTGACCGCGGCGAGTGCGTCGGCGGGACGCTGCATCCATGCCCGACCGTCGCCACGCGCTGAGCTCGTGGCGCGATCCACCTGCGGATAAGAGGACACGCATGTCTGTACCGGACACGCCATACAGCCAGACTCACCTTGCGAGTGGAGGTCGGGGCGAACCCCAAGACCTGCGGGCCGCGAGCGCTGCGCTCGTCTCGCTGTGGGTCGGACGCATGCTGGTGTGGCTTGTCTATGCGTTTGCCACAGTCAGCAGCGTCCTGCTGCTGATGGCCTTCTTCCTACAGCTGACAGGCGCCAACCCCGCGGCACCGTTTGCTTCGTGGGTGTACCGAGGCAGCGACGTCCTGCTCCAGCCGTTTCGGTCGCTCTACCCGACCGAGAGGATCCACGACGCGCAGTCGGAGTTGAACCTGTCGATCGTGTTCGCGATCTTCATGTATGGCCTGTTCGCCGTCGTGTTCGCGGCGGCCGTCAGCTGGTTCGACCGTTGGATTCGCGGTCTGCGGCGCGGACCGGCCCCTGCGCTCTTCGAACGGTAGCCCTCGTGCGACAGCTTCAGAGCCGCAGCGGGTTGCCGCTCGGCACGACGAGCACCGAGCCGCGTGAAGCGTCGAGCACCGGGCGCGCATAGCCGCTCGACGCGAGCCGGCCCGCAGGCGCGCCCGGCTGGGATCCGATGATGTCAGGTCGGCGGCTGGGCCTCCGCTGCGACGATCTGGGCGCCGAGGTTAGCCGCAGGTTGATCGGCGGTCCCGGCGAGACGGGAGCCGCTCCTCCGCGTTCAGCGCGAGCCCGCGAGTAGCGAGACGACGAGCGGCCGGGCTCGTCGCGCCGCGTCCAGATCGCCGCGGCTTGCGGAGACAATCGCGCCCATCATGAGGATTTGCACCTGGTTAGCGGTTTCCCGCGCGTCTTTGACAGCGGCCTGCTCGGCGAACCGTTCGAGGACCCCGCGTACGGCGGCCAGGTGGCGGACCGTTGCCTCGTGGATCGGGTCGTCGCGATCGGCGATCTCCAGCAGCGTGTTGATGAAGGAGCAGCCCTCGTAGTCCGGGCGATGGAACCAGTCATCGAGCGCATCAAAGACGGCGACGGCGCGATCCGCTGGATCCGCGGCCGTTCGCTCGGCTTCGGCCTTCAGCCACCCGTAAGTCCAGCGCTCTTCCCGGAGGTCGAGAAAGGCAAGGACCAGGGCGTCCTTGGACGGGAAGTGGTGGTAGAGAGTCGCCTTCGCGACGTCGGCCTCGCTGATGATGGCGTCGATGCCGACCAGGCGGATGCCGTGACGCGAGAAGAGGCTGTAGGCGGCCTCGAGGATGCGCTCGCGGGCCCCGCTCGCGCGCAGCGCGCCCTTGGTTGGTGGGTGACCTTCCGGGTCTCTCCCTCCATCCGTGGCGTGCATACGGCGACAGTAGCCAGACCGGTATGTATAGTCAACTAGACAGACCGGTATGTCTCGCCGCTATCTTCAGGATTCTCGAAACGACCCGCAGCGCTCGCGGCGCTGCGATGCCCGCGTCAGAACTGCGCTGGATGACCCGGAGCGGGAGCTAGCGGTTCTCACGGCGATCGTGAATGCGCTCGTCACGTGGGACTCATTCGACCTTGGGAGCCAGCGTCTTGTGCGTGAACTCGCCAGCGCCCTGGGCCAGAGGGCCGGGGCACTCCTGGTGCCGCAAGGCGACTACCTGGTCACGCAGGCGAAATGGAGCATGGCGCATGCCGACACCGAGGCACTCCAGCGCGCGTTGGCCGTACGGATCGCGAGGGGCACCGGGCTCGCCGGCAGCGCCTGGGAACGCGGCGAGGTCATCGACCGAACGCCCCCCAGCTCCGGCGAAGGCGCCGCCCGATCCACGGACTCCTGGCCGGGACTTCGTGCGACGATCGCCATGCCCTGCGCGAAGGGCAAGGCCGTGTTTGGCGTGATCGAGCTGTACTCGACAGCGCGAGCCGAGTTCAGCAGCTATCTGCTGCGCGTGCTGGCTTATGCCGGACGCGCTCTCGGGGAGTTCTTTGCAGGCAGGTATGGCGAGCTGTCCGTGTCCCCGCCGGGTCCGCGCGAGTTGGACGTCCTCGACCGGCTTGCGCTCGAGCTGGACCTCGCTGAGGCGCTCGACCGCGATCAGCTGTTCGTCGGCTACCAGCCGGCCGTGCTGGAGAAGGCGTGCCGCCAAGCCGCGAGCTGGAGCGATGAAGGACACGAGCTCGGTGTCGCGGTGAGCGTCCCCGGACCCCACGTCGAAAGCGACAGCTTCATGGAGGAGGTGCAGCACGCGCTCACGAGCAGCGGCCTGCGGCCCGACCTGCTGACCCTGGAGGTGACTGGCAGCGCGCTTATACGCGACGCCCTGGCAAGCGCCGAGCGGCTGCGCATGCTCAAGCAGCTCGGGGTGCTGATCGCGATCGACAGATTCGGCAACAGCTAAGGCTCACGGGCCTGATCGGACAGACTCACGCGCCGGCTAAGTCTTGCGCCAGCCCGAACGGGCTGGTTTGCACCCCGGGTTGCATCCGACGGTCCGGATTTCGCTCTACGCCGCCGATATCGGCCGACGTCGGAGATGGTTTGCAGACCACCGTGTTACCGATACACCAGTCCCCCGGGGGGAAGCGGATCGTAGTCGCGCCCGCGCGCCCCGGCGGACCCAGCGGCGCGCGCGCAGACGGGCCGAAGAAGCCTCCCTGGCAGCACCCGTAGAAGCCGCTCGGCGGAGCGCGCAGGTCGCGTACGCGCGGGGCCGCGGCTAAAGCAGCCGACCCAGGGTGCCGAAGAAATCCTGGGATTGCGCCTTATGAAATCGCCTTTTTCCGTCTCCAGGCCGCCCGCCGCCAGGCGAGGCCGACCCCGCCTGCGCTCCGCGCTCGTGCGGGGCCGTCCCGCGCTGCGCAGGCTCGCGGGGCGGAACTCCGGCATCGACGTGCGCTCGGAGGGGGGCTTTCTGCTGATCGAAGTGATGATGAGCGCGATGTTCGTCGCGGTGATCGTGGTCGCGACCCTCAACGGCTTCGACATCGCCAACAAAACCACTGCCGAACAGCGCCGCCAGGACGAGGCCAACGTGCTCGTGGCCCAGTACCAGGAGCAGCTGCGCAGCAACCCGGCGACGACGCTCGTGGCGCTCGAGACGACGGCGCACAGCTTCACCTCCGAAGTCAACGGCACAAAATTCACGATCAGGCAATCCGCCCAGCCGGTCGGCTCCTCGGGGTCGAGCACGGGCTGCAACACGAACGAAACCACCTCCCAGTCCGCCGCCAACTTCCAGGTCACCACGTCCGTCACGTGGGCGCAGCAGGAAAAACTCAAACGGCCGGCGATCAAAGCCTCGAGCATCATCACGCCGCCGACGGGCTCCGGGCTCGAGATCGACGTGACCACGGGCAAAGAACCGGTCTCGGGCGTCACCGCGCTCGCCAAATTCGAACCGGTCGGCGGCGGCACGGCGACCAGCGCCGAAGGCACCACCGGCAGCAACGGATGCGTGGTCTTCACCGGCATCCCCGCCACCAAAGCCACCGTCGAAATCCCCCAGCAGACCGGCTACGTCACGCAGGCGGGCACGCTCAAATACCCGCCGAGCGAAATCACGATCGCGCCGAACTACACCGTCCACGACCCCGTCGTCTACGCCCAGGGCGGCCGCGTGATCGCACGCTACACCTACAAAGGCGTCGAACCGCCGGCCGAATACGAACGCGAACCCGGTAAGAAGGAAAAAATCACCGGCGACACGTTCGTCGTCTACAACACCAACGGCGAATTCGGCGAACCGCACTTCCAGGTCGGCAGCAGCGCGTTCGAATACGAATCCGGAGGCGAAGGACGCTACAAGTCGGCCCCGTCCGGCTACGCCTCCGAAGTCGAAACCGCCAAAGGGACCAAGTACCCCACCGGCGACCTGTTCCCGTTCCCGAGCGCCGAATGGGAAGCGTACGCGGGCGACTGCCCCAAGAACAACCCATCCACGATCACCGCTGCGCTGCCCGAAAAAGTCAAAGCCCTCAAGGGTCTCGTCAGCCCGGGACTCTCTCAGGTGATCAAGATCCCGCTCAGCTACGTGCACCTCAACGTCTACAGCGGCACCCAGAAATCCAAAGGCTCGCTCGAATCGATCGAATACCCGGTCACGATCACCAACACCGAATGCAGCGGCTACGCCACGCCCAACAACGCGTTCGGCGCGAACATCGTGCACCCCAACAAAACGAGCACCGAAGGCCACCTCAAGTTCCCGTTCCAGCCCTTCGGCAACGCATCCCTGTGCGTGCTCGCCGAACGCGGCGGCGTCAAACGCGCCTTCACGGTCAGCTACGACAACACGACGACCGCCGGCTCGACCAAGAGCATCTTCCTCGGCGAAAACTCCGAAGCCGAAAAACTCGCGGTCCGTGAATCGGAAAAAAGCGCGTTCGCCACGAGAAGACCAATGAAGAAGCCGCGATCACGAAACGGCAGAGCGAAGAAGCCGCGCTGAAATCGGCGCGCGAAAGCCGAAGAAGCGGCCAAGAAAACGCGCGAAGCCACAGAAAAAACCGAACGCGAAAAATGGAAAAACGAACAAAAAGCACACGAAAAAACGACCAAAAAACCTAGCGCGGCGGAAGTGGCGGCCAAAGAAAGCGCCCAAACCACAGCTCGCGAAGCCAAAGAAGCCACCGAAAAAGCAAACGCGACGAAACGCAAAAGCGAAGAAGAAACGCTCGCCGCCACCAAGAAAAAACAGGAAGAAGAAAAAACCAAACGCGAAAAAGAAGAAACCGAAGCCAAAGGCAAATGGAAAACTGAAGAAGAAGAAGAAAACAGCAAAGAAGACGTGATCGCCAACGGAGTCAGCTCGTGCTGATCGCGGGCGTCCTACGCGGACTTCGGCGCGACGAGCGCGGCTTCACGCTGATCGAGACGCTCGTCGCGGTCCTGGCGGGCGTGATCGTGACCGGGGCGTTGCTCTCGATATTGGAGGTGTCGATGCGCAACCTGACGCGGGTCAACGACTTCAGCGAAGCCTCACAGCAGGGCCGCACCACGATGACGCACCTCGTGGACGAACTGCACTCCGCCTGCGTCGCCACCGGCTTCACCCCGGTTCTGGAAGGCAACAAAAAAGAAATGACGTTCGTGACCGCCTTCGGCAGCGAAGCCGAATTCAAACAGCCCGCCAAATTCTCGGTTGGCGTGCGCAAGGTCAGGGTGTACTGGGAAAAGACGACCGGCAAGGAATACGGGAACCTCAAGGAGGTCACCACCTACAACACCGGCGGCGGATCGACCGAATACGAATTCGAAAAAACGAGTCCCGCTGCCGTGATCATCGGCGAACGGATCGAGCCCACCAAGGAAAGCGGCAAAGAAGTCCCGATCTTCCAGTACTACAAGTACGCCGAAACCTCCTCGAGCACGCCCACGGCCGCCTCGAACACACTCGAAACCAAAACGCCGCTCGGGACCGGCACCGAAAAAACTCTCAGCGCATCCGAAGCCGCCTCCACCGCGTCCGTTCTGATCACGTTCACGGCGCTCGCGCGCGACGGCTCCGAAGCCAAAGGGCGCCCCGCGAACCTGACCAACCAGATCACGTTCGCGCTCGAGGCGCCGAGCTCCGAAGCCACGATCCAGGCGGCCCCCTGCGAATGACCCGCGTGCTCGACATCCTGCGCAGGCGCTCGCGCGAGCAGGGCGGCTTCACGATGATCATCGCGATCGGCGTGCTGTTCGTCACGGGGCTGCTGGTCGTGGCCGCGTTCACGACCGCGCTCGGCGACGTCGAAGCGTCGCACGAAAACACGACCGACAAACAGGCCTACTACGCCGCGCTCGCGGGCATCGAGCAGTACGAGTACAAGCTGGAGGCCAACCCCAACTACTGGGAGACCTGCGAAGCGCCGAAAAGCACCGTGCCCGGCGAATCGAGCGAGCGCTACGAAGTCAAGCTGCTGCCGGTGGAAGCAAGCGTTCCGTGCAGCACGACGAACCCGCTCGAAACGATGATCCAGCAGGGCGGCACGGCGGCGAACACGTTCCGCATCGAATCGATCGGCTACTCGGGCAAGTCGGTGCGCAAGATCGTGGCCACGTTCGGCACGACCGGGTTCCTCGACTACCTGTGGTTCACCAACTACGAACAGGAGTTCTGGGAAATCGCAAACTCGCCGGAAGCATGCGCCGGCAAGCACTACGAAACCTGGAAGCTCAAAGAACACCTCGACTGCCAGGAAATCGAATGGACGACCGGCGACGGCGTCAACGGCCCGATGCACACCAACGACGCGGCCGACGTGAACGGCGCCACGTTCGGACGCTCCGGCCAGTCCCCGCCGGACGCCGTGGAAATCAACGGCGGCACGTACCCGTCGTCGAGCTGCAGCGGGTCGACGAAATACTACACCGCGACGAAATGCTACACGAAAGGAGCGGAACTCCTGCCGCCCGCCACCGACGAAAGCCTCTCCTTCTACGTCGAATCCGCCAACGTCTACGAAGGCCAGACGTACCTCGAACTCAAAGGCTCGAGCAACCAGATCAAAGTCGAACGCTGGATCCTCAACAAAGAAGGCAAAGAAGAAAAAGTCAAAGAAACGGTCGCGTGGCCCAAAAACGGGCTCATCTACGTCAAGCCCTCGAGCCTGCCGTGCACCTACTCCTACCAGACCGAAAACTCCGACAACAGCACGGAGGAAAAAGGCGAGAAGGGGTGCGGCACGGTGTACGTCAAGGGCACCTACAGCACCTCGCTCACGGTGGCAGCCACCGAAAACCTGGTGATCAACGGCAACCTGATCCCCACGAACATCGAAGGCAAAGAAGGCAACGAACCGACCGGCATCGCGACGCTCGGCCTGATCGCCACCGAATACGTGCGCGTGTACCACCCGTGCAGTGGCGGCACGAACGGCGCGGGCTCGCTAAGCAACGTGTACATCTACGCCGCCATCCTCGCCACCTCCCGCTCGTGGGTGGTCGACAACTACAGCTGCGGCTCGGGGCTCGGGAAACTTCACGAGTACGGCTCGATCGCGCAGAACTACCGCGGCCCGGTGGGCAGGGGCGGCGGCTCGAACGGCTACCTGAAGGACTACAAATACGACGAACGGCTCGCGACCGAGGAGCCGCCGTACTTCCTCGCCCCGCTGAAGACCGGCTGGCGGATCGTCCGCGAGACCGCGCCCAAGCCGGGGTAGCGTCCCGCCCAAGCGGTCCCCTCAAGCGCGAGGTCGGCTGGCGCCCGCGCCTTCCGACCTACCGCGAGGCGCTCGCGCCGCTCGCATAGAGCGCCTCTATCTCGCCCGCGTACTTCTCCACGATCATGCGCCGCTTCAGCTTCATCGTGGGCGTGAGCTCGTCGCCGTCGGGCAGCCAGTCCGAGCGCAGCACCGCGAAGCGCTTGACCTGCTCGACGCGCGAGAGGTGGCGGTTGGCCTCCTCCACCGCGGCGCCGATCGCCTGCTCGATCTCCGGGCGCGCGGCGAGCTCGCCGGTCGACAGGCCGTCCCCGAGCCCGAGCGCGTGCGCGTGCGCGGCGGCGGCGTCGGGGTCGAGCACCACCAGCGCCACGTTGTAGGGCCGGCGGTCGCCGATCACGCACGTCTGCCCGATCAGCGGGCTCGACGCCTTCAGGCGCTGCTCGATGTTGGCCGGCGACATGTTCTTGCCGGCCGCGTTGATGATCAGCTCCTTCTTGCGGTCCACGATGCGCACGTAGCCGTCGCCGTCGATCTCCGCGATGTCGCCCGTGTGCAGCCACCCGTCGCCGTCGATCGCCTCGGCGGTCTTCTCGGGCTCGCCGCGGTAGCCGAGCATCACGTTGGGCCCGCGCATCAAGAGCTCGCCGTCGCCGGCCAGCGCGAGCTCGACGCCCGGCCAGCCCTGCCCCACGGTCCCCACGCGCACCGCGTCGGGCCGGTTGGCGGTGCCGAGGCACGCGGTCTCCGACATCGCCCACCCCTCGACCACCGGCAGCCCCAGCGCCATGAAGTACTCGAGCACCTCAGGCGCGATCGGCGCCGCGCCCGAGAGCAGGCGCTCGCCGCGATCGAGCCCGAGGCGCGCGCGGATCGCCGCGCGTTGCTCCTCCTCGAGCGCACCCGGGTCGGCCACGCCCTGCGCCTCGAGCGCCGCCTTCAGCTTCTCCCAGATGCGCGGCACCGCCAGCCACACCGTCGGGCGCGCATCGGGCAGCGCCGCGACGATCGCGGCCGGGTCCTCCACGCACGAGATCGTGGCGCCGCTGACGATGCCAGAGTAGTGCGCGAAGAAGCGGTCGGCGATGTGCGCCGCCGGCAGGTAGGAGACGAGCCGCCCGCCCGGGCGCACCGCGAAGACCTCATCGCCGGTGGAGCACGCGAACATGATGTTCGCGTGCGTGAGCTGCACGCCCTTGGGCGGGCCGGTGGTGCCGGAGGTGTAGATCAGCGTCGCCACGTCGCCCGGCGACACCGCCCGCCACGCGTCCTCGAAGATGGGGTGCTCCGCTTCGGGCAGGCCGTCCTCGAGCACCACCACGTGCTCCACCGCGGGCGCGTCCACGGCACGCACCGTGTCGAGGAAGCGCCGCTCGGTTATGACCACGCGATTGCCCGCGTTGGCGAACAGGTAGTCGATCTGCTCGGGCGCCGAGGAGTTGTAGACCGAGAAGGGGATCGCGCCGAGATGCAGCGCGGCGGTGTCGAGCAGGTGGAACTCGGGGCGGTTGAGCAGCATCATCGCGACGGTGTCGCCGGCCTTCACGCCGAGGCCCGCGAGGCCCCCGGCCAGCAGCCGCACGCGCCGCGCGTACTCGGCCCAGGTCAGCTCCGCCGCGCCTCCGCGCGTTCGCAGCGCGACGAGGTCGGGGTACTCGGCGGCGGTTCGCTGGAACGCCTCGCACAGGGTCGCCGCATCGAAGCCCGGCGGACGCCGCGCACGCACACCCACACTGTCAACCGCCATCTCGCCCCCCCTTGCTCGCTCGCCCGGATCTTCCCAGATCGGCGAGCCCGCGCCGCCGGACCGGCCACGAGCGCGGCAGTCCGCACGCCTGCCTGCGAGGCGACCCTCGCGCGGGTCCGGCGCTAGCCGATCGCGAAGCGCATCTGCACGAGCACCCCGCCGCCGCTTCGCTGCACGAGGCTGAAACGCTCGCTGCACGCGACCATCACCGCGAGGCCGCATTTGACGCCGTGGCTGCGGGTGGAGCCGCCGAGACCGCAGCCTTCGTCGGCGATCTCGACCTCGAGCGCGTCCGCTGCCAGGGCCGCGGCGACGTGGATCTCGCCGTCCCCCTCGCCATATGCGTGCTCGACCGCGTTGGTGGCCGCCTCGGACGCGCCCAGGCACACGTTCTCCTGCTGGCGCTCGCTCGCGCCGAGCGCGGCCGCGAGCGCGCGCAGCCGTCCACGGATGAGCCGCACCGAGCCGGGCACGGCGGCGTAGGAGGCGGAGAGCAATACCGGCGCCTCCTGCTCGGCGTCGCCTTGAACCATGACGGTATTCTATGCGAGAAGCGCCTGTCGGCAAAGTCAAGGCGATACGTGCCAACGACTGAAACCTGATGGTTTGGGATGCTGATGCGCGCCCGCCGGGATCGTCGCGCACGGGCCGCGTCGCGCGCGGGCTACTAGCGGGCGTGCACGAGCGGGGGCCCGGACAGCCGCGAGCGGTTGCCGCCCCCGTGCTTGGCCGCGTACAGCGCGCCGTCCGCAGCTTCGATCAGCCGCAGCTGCGAGCGGTGCTGGGTCGGGTACACGGCCACGCCGAAGCTCATCCCGAGCCGCGGCGCGCCCTCCACGGCGAGGCGGCTCACGTGGTCGCGCATCCGCTCGGCGAAGCGCAGCGCTGCCTCCGCGCCGGTTTCAGGCAGGATCGCCGCGAACTCGTCGCCGCCGAGCCGCGCGAACGAGTCGCCGCGGCGCACGAGCTCCCGGGCCGCGTCGCCCACGGCAGCCAGCGCGTGGTCGCCCGCCAGGTGCCCGCGCGCGTCGTTGAGCTCCTTGAAGTTGTCGAGGTCGGCCATCACCAGCGCGACCTCCACGCCCGAGCGCTCGCATCGCGCGAGCTCGCGGTCGAGCTGCTCCTGGAACCCGCGCCGGTTCAGCAGCCCCGTGAGCTGGTCGGTGCGGCCGGCCTGCACGAGCTGCTCGACGAGATCGTCGTTGCGCCGGCGCAGCCGGTGCACGACCACGCCCGCGAGCGAGGCCATCCCGATCGTGATCAGCCAGCGCGTGAACCCCACTTCTCCGGGGTGCACCGCGACCAGCGCCGCCGCCTGCACGATCCCGATCCCCGCGAGCTGCATCACCAGCGCGCGGCCCTTGAAATAGAAGCCCGAATACAGCGCGACCCACAGGAACAGCACTTCGTTGCCGGCCGCGTGCCCGCCGGCGCGCTCGCCGTTGAAGTACACCGACAGCCCCACCAGGCAGCTCGCGAGCAGCATCGCGGCCTGCAGCGCGGCCGGCGGCAGCCGCTCGCCGAGGCCGAGCGCGATCGCGGCGACGAGCGCGGCCACCGCCGCGATCACCCAGAACGCGGGGATGTCGGCCTTCGCCGAGTGCGGCAGCGCGATGCCGACGACGCTAAGCGCAGCGCCGCTCAGGTACATCAGCCCGCAATGCCGGGCCATGCTCGCCTGGGAGGTGTCGCGGTCCATCGATCCCTTGCGCCACCTATCGACGTGGATCCACCTCAGGTTGAGGATGCGCCCCCGGCGGCTGGCCGCGCGGCGGCGAGCACGCCGGCGATGAACCGCTCCTTGCCCTCGGTGTAGGCCTCGCGGTCGTGCCGGTGCTCGCGCGCGAGCGCGCGCTTGAGCTCGAGGTACGCGCGCGCCACCGCCGGGTCGGCGCGCAGGGCGTCGCGGAACGCGAGCTCGTCGCGGTAGCGCTCAGAGCCGCTGGGAACGAGATGCAGGTGATGGGTTCGCAGGCGCGGCCCCGGCTTGCACAGCCAGTGCATCTCATCGGCCCTGTAGGGCGCGTAGTGGTAGTCGAGCGGCGCGAGGCGCTCGAGGCACGCGCGCGAGGCCGCGAGGCTCTCGACGCCCACGAGGATGTCGATCACCGGCTTCGCGTCGAGGCCCGGCACCGACGTGCTGCCCACGTGGTGGATGGCGCCCGTCACCCACGGTCCGATGGCGTCTCGCAGGAGCCGGCGCTCCGCCTCGAAGCGCGCCGGCCACGAGGAGTCGTATGGCGCGATCGACACCGGCTCATCGCGCCGTGCGAGCACCCGGAACTCGACGCCCCCCGCGCCCGCGCCCCCGCCGTCGAGCACCAGGTCCGCTCGCTCATCGGGCCGCTCGGCCTCGAAGTAGCGGTCCTCGGCGGGCATCCACTCGTTCACCCACGTCGCGCGCATCGCCTCGCCGTCGCGCTCCACTCCCCGCCGCAGCCGCGTGTCGTGCGGGCAGTCGACGACGATCGTGTACTCGAGGTACGGACGCAGGGGTGCCGAGGCCGAGTAGCACCCCTCGAGCACGAGCAGCGCACCGGCGGGCACCTCGTGCCACTCGGCCAAGCGGTCCTCGTCCCAGTCGTAGCGCCGGTAACGGCCGGCGCGCCCGGCGGCGAGCGGCTCGAGCACCTCCGCCAGGAGCCGCTCGCGATCCCAGTCGCCGCCGGGCGCGGCCGGCCTGCCCACGCGCTCCGCCGAGGGCCGGTAGAAGTCGTCCATCTCCACCACCGCCGCCCCCGGCCATCCGCCGGCGAGCAGGCGGGCGAGCGTGGACTTGCCCGAGCCGCCGCGGCCGTCGATCGCCACGCGCCGCGCTCCCAGCGCCGCGAGCTCTTCCCGCAGGGCGCCGACGTCGAGCACCCGCGAGCTCTCGTGTTCCGGCGGGCGTCGTCGTGGCGGGTGCATGCAGACGACCGTACCAGCGGCCAGCTCGGCCCTTCCGGCGCGGGCGGCTCGCCCGCGATCAGGCTGGGGAGCCGGTGTGGGTCGCGCGGTGTGGGGTTACTTCATCCTCAGCGCGCCACGAGCGGCAGCGCCAGCCACTTGGCTGCCCGCCGGTCCACGCCCGCCAGCAATCCGACCGCGGCCAGCACGTATCCCGTGTCCACCGCCAACCGAGGCGCGCGGGGCACGAGGCTGCGGTCATCGCAGCGCGCCAGCGCCTCATCCAGGATTCCCTCCCCGTCGGTTGTTCGCGCCAGTATCCCGCCGGTGCCCACGATCAGCGAAGCCACCCGCAGATCGGGGCCGTCGGCCGAGATCCGCACCGGCTGATGCGGACTCGCGGCGATCCGCAGCCGTCCGCAGTGGCGGCGCAGGGCTCGGTGCACGCAAGAGACCGCAAGCGCCCGGTCGACCGAGCGCTCCTCGTCGGAGTGCGGAACGAAATCCGGCTGTGCCGCACGGCGAGCGGCGGCGGCGCGCGCCTCCGTATCGTCCAGCCCGAGCCTCTGCAAGAGCCACTCCGAGTCCGTGGTCAAAGCCGAGGGTGCGTTCGAGCGCATCCCGAGATCTCCCTGAACCGAGCGCAGCACCGGCAGGACCGGCAGCAACGGCCCGGCGATCCCGGGCCCGGGCTCCGAAGTATCCGTCGCGCTGTGCACATCGGTGGTGGCGCCGCCGATATCCACGACGAGCACGTCACCGACCTCGCCCGCGAGCAATCGCGTGGCCCGCAACACCGCCTCGGGCGTTGGCATCACCACCTGCTCGGCGAACTCCGCCACGCCGCTGAGCCCCTTCCCACGGATCACGTGTCGCACGAACGCCTCCGAGATGGCCGCGCGGGCCGGCTCAATATCCAGCTCGCCGATTTCCGGCATGACGTTTGCGACCACGTCGACGGCCGCCCCGTGACGGCCGAGTAGCTTGGCAACTTGCGCCGCCACCGCGCTGTTGCAGGCCACCACGAAGTGCGCCCGCACCAGCCGTGCCGCCAGCACTCGCGCGTTGTCGAGCACGATCCCTTCCTGCCCGCCGTCGGTACCGCCGGAGAACAGGATCACCTCCGGGCGAACCTCCTCCAATCGCGCCAGATCGTGGTCGCCGAGGCGCCCGTGCAGCAACAGCTCGATCCGAGCGCCCGCGTTGAGAGCCGCATGCTGCGCGGCAGCGGCCGTCGAGATCCTCCACCAGGCCCACGGCGGCCACCCGCAGCCCGCCGGCCGCGCTTGACGCCGCGAGGCGCGGGCCGAGCTCGATCTCACTGCCAGGCGCCGCCGACACGCCGGCCTCACGCCCCCGGCCGGCTTGCCCTACCGGGCGGGCATGCTCCGGCGCATCGCCGCGAGCCGCGCGCAGGGCCAGATCCAGGGCTGCCCGATATCCCTCCATCACATCGGTGGCGACCGTCGTCGGCGACTGCGCGGTGGCGACAAGTCGTCCGCTGCCGAGCTCGGCGAGCGTGACCTTCGTGAACGTGCTTCCGAAGTCGGCGAGGACGGCGATTGTCACGCCTGCGCGGGGCGGCGCTCGCGCTCGCCAATCTCCGAGATCAGCTGCTCTATGCCCTCCGGCGTGCTCACACCGATTTGCGCGAGGTCGCCGCGCACGTCGATGGGGATCTCCGAGCCGTCGACGTCCTCGTTGAGCACGCCACCCATGTAGATCTTCGTCCCGTCCATGCCCGCGCGCCGCAGCTCCTCCTCGAGCTTGGTGGCGAACGAGCGCGCCACGCCGTTATGCGTGGTGACGACGACCGCCTCCGCGTCCGTCTCGAGCGCGACCTTGACGATGTCCTCGGGGTCGCGGTTGATGCCGAAGTCGACCACGTCCGCGCCGACGGCCTCGAGCGTCGAAACGAGCAGGAACTCCGCGAATTCGTGCACGTCCGTCGAGCTCACGACAACCTTGCGCCCGCTCAGCTTCGGCTCCGTCTCGCGGGCCGCGAGGCTCTCCAGCAGGCGCGCGCGCTCGCCCATCGTCTGGCGCACGAGGTCGGTCTGCATGACCGGCCGCCGTCCACCCGGATAGCTCGCATCGACCTCGCCGGCCCCGAAAAGCTGCTCGCAGCCGTGCGCGCCCAGGCGCTTGAGCACGAACAGGATCCGGGCGGGGTCATCGAGGCCGATGCCGGCCTCGCGCAGCGCACTAATCGCGTTCTCGTAGAAGCGGCGCCCGCCTTCGACGAGCGTGTCGCGCAAAGACTCGATCCGCGACCAGTCGATCGCCGGCGCGACCATCTGCGCGATGTCCTCCAAGCGCCGGCTGACCGCCTGCACCGTCGCGACCTCCTGCCACGTCGGGATCCGCTGCGTCTCCGTGACCGGCACCGCAATCGGCGCACCTCCCAGCCTGTAGCGCCTGTCGACCAGCTTCATGAACAGCACGTCGCTGCTCATCACCGCGAAGTTGCTCTCGACGTCGGCGGTGTTGCCGATCGTGTCGCCCTGCACGAACGCGCACGGCACGCGTTCGTTGACGTCGTTCAACGCCAGCGTCATCGCCGACTTCGTGATCGGGTCCGTCGTGAGCCCGCCCCACGAGATCGAGAACTCCGCGCCGCACAGCTCGCGTGCGACAAACCGCTCAAGCATCGCCCAGCCCACGTAGCTGGCGTAGTCGTGGAACACGCCCGGGTAGCCGTCCTCCAGGTAGGTGTCGAAGCACACGCCTTCCTCGCGCACGCCCGCGAGCACGCCGACGGCCCTCAGGAAGGCCATCGTCTGCGCGATCTCGTCGTCCCAGTAGGGCCAGCGCCACGTGTACTGGCTGAACGTGCCGACGTACGTCACGCCCACAGACAGCGCGTCGACGACATTGTCGAGCGAACCGGGGCCGCCGATGCTGTTGTCCGCCGACTCCGGCTGGATCGGCACCGTGTGCGTCAGCTCCCACCAGTCCTGCTCGCGCCACAGCACCGGCCCCGTCTCCTGGGGCGCGTCCGCACGCCGGTCCTTGGGCAGGCCCATCCTCCGCTCTGCCAACAGGTTGAAACGGTCGGGGGGGCGTACGCCGCGTTTAAGCGCATCTTCGTAGATCAGCGTCAGCGCTTCGCGCGTCTCGCCCCACGTCGCCAGCCCGATGTTCATGCAGGTCGAGGCGATTCCGTGCTTGCGCGCGTGCAGCCTGTACTCCATCTCCGAGCGGAACCCCTTCTCCTGCAGATACATCGAGGGCTCCCGCTCGAGCGCACGGCCGATCGCCTTGCCCTCCTCGACCGCTTCGCGACCGTCCGGCAGGCCCTCCGGCACCAGCGAGCTGAGGTCGACGTCAACAGCCACGGCCTGAACCTATCTCATACTGGACACGCTGTCCAGCGGACGGCACCCAGGCGCCGCGTCACCTCGCGAGCGGCTGCGCACCGAGGGCGTCCCATGACTCGATTGCCTCGCTCAGACTGGGCGCCGCCTCGAGCAGCCGCTGCGTATAGGAATCGTGGGGCGAGCTCAGCACCTGCGCTGTGGCGCCTCGCTCGCAGATCTCGCCGCCTCGCAACACGATCACCTCCTCGGCGATAGTCGCGACTACGCCGAGATCGTGGGAGATGAAGACGATCGCGAGCCCCAGCTGCTCGCGCAGTTCACGCAGCATCTCGAGCACGACCGCCTGCACCGATACGTCGAGCGCGGAGGTGATCTCGTCGCACACGAGCACATCGGGCTTGGCCGCCAGCGCCCGCGCGATCGCGACGCGCTGGCGCTCGCCGCCGGACAGCTCGTGCGGGTAGCGGGGTCCGACTCCCGGCGGCAGGCGCACCGCGTCCAGCAGCCGCGCCACCTCGGCGTCCGCTCGCGCCCTGTCCATGCCGCCGAGCACGCGCGCCGGACGGGCAATCGACGAGGCAACCGTATGGCGCGGGTTGAGCGCCTCCGCCGGGTTCTGGAAGACGATCTGGATGCGCCGTCGCTGCTCGACGCTGCGGTTGCGCGCGGCGCTCGCGAGCGGCTCGCCTTCGAGCAGCACGCGGCCCGAGAAGAGCGCGTGCAGGCCTGCGATGGTGCGTGCGATCGTCGTCTTGCCGCTGCCCGACTCGCCGACGATCGCGATGCTGCCGCGGCGCGCCAGCTCGAACGAGACGTCGTTGGCTGCGAGCACGCTGCCGTGGCCCGAGCGGTAGAGGGCGCGCAGCTGCTCGACCGCGAGGATCGGCTGCTCGCGCTCCTGCGCGCTGCGCGGCCCCTTCGGCGCGAGCGCGATCCACTCGACCGGCGGCGTGCTGCGCCAGTGGATGCAGCGCACACCATGGTCCGCGCCCACCGGCTCGAGCCGCGGCAGGTCAGCCTCGCACTTGTCGGTGCGCTGCGGGCAGCGAGGCGCGAACGGGCAGCCGCGCGGGCGCTCGCCCACGCCCACCTGGATGCCGGGCATCGCGCCGAGGATCCGCGGCCGGCGGTGGTCCGGCGTCGACTCCATCAGTCCTCGCGTATACGGGTGCCGTGGCCGGCGCAGGATCTCCGCGGCTGGGCCCTGCTCGACGATGCGCCCTGCATACATCACCGCGATGCGTCCAGCGATCTGAGCGACGACCGCGAGATCGTGCGTGATGTACAGCATCGCCACGTGCTGCTCGTCGCGCAGGCGCAGTAGCTCCTTGAGGATCCGGTCCTGCGTCACCACGTCGAGGCCGGTCGTCGGCTCGTCGAGCACGACCAGAGCCGGGTCCGGCGCGAGCGACGCCGCGACGCACACGCGCTGCTGCTGGCCGCCTGAGAGCTGGTGCGGGTAGCGGCGGCCGAACTCGCGCTCGCCAGGCAGGCCGACCCGCTCCAGCAAGGTGTACGGCGTCTGCGCGGTGCTGCGCTCGGTACGGATCATGTCCTCGATCGCATCGGCGACGCGCAGCGCCGGATTCAGCGACGCGCCGGGGTTCTGGGGCACGTAGGAGACGAGGCGCCCGCGCGCCGATCTCATCGCGGCCCTGTCGTGAAGCTCGCGCCCTGCGACCGCGAACTCGCCCGAGGTCATGCGCAGGCCCGGCGCGTTGTAGCCGAAGATCGACAGCGCCATGGTCGTCTTGCCTGATCCAGACTCGCCGACCAGCCCGAGGATCTCACCCGGCGCCACCTGCAGGTCAACACCGTCGATCACCGCATCGCCGCTCGACAGCTCGATGCGTACCTTGGCCGCGTGCAGCGCCGGCGGCTGCGGCGGCTCTCCCGGCGCGCCGGAGTGGGTCTGAGATGCCGTCACCGCACAGCCCCCCGGCGGCCGCGGCCGCGCAGGTAGGCGTCGCCGATCAGGTTCACGGCGATGATCAGGATCGCCAGGATCGCACCCGGCGCGAGCAGCGCCAGCGGGTTCGTCGCGATGATCGAGCGGTTCTCCGAGATCATCAGCCCCCAATCGGCCGTGGGCGGCTTCAGCCCCAGGCCGAGGTAGTTGACGCTCGCGATGAGGATGATCGACCAGCTGAAGCGAATGCCGATGTCGGCGACGATCGGCGAGGCGATGTTCGGCAGGATCTCGCGGCCGAGCACCGCAACTGTACGCTCGCCGCGCGCGACCGCCGCCTCCACATACCCCTTGGTCGCCACCTCGAGCGTCGCGGTGCGCACGATCCGCGCGACCCCCGGGAACAACACGATCGCCGCCGCCGCCACGAGCACGCCGCGACCGCCGCCGAACGCCGTCACGAAGAGAAGCATCACGAGCAGCGCGGGGAACGACAGGAACACGTCGACGGTGCGCATCAGCAGCGGATCGGCGATCGAGCGCGTGTAGCCCGCCACGAGCCCGATCGTCACGCCCGCCAGGTACGTCAAGAGCGTCGCGGCGCCCGCCAGCAGCAGTGTCGAGCGACCGCCGCTGAGTGTGCGGCTGAGCACGTCTCGGCCGAGGAAGTCGAGGCCGAGCGGCGCCGCGCCCGTCGGCGCTTCGCCGGGGATGCCGAGCGGCGCGGTCGTGCTGTGCGGCGCGAACAGCGGGCCGAGCACCGCGAGCGCGATCACGAGCACCAGCAGCCCGAGTCCGATGCGTCCGCCCCATGTGGCCGTCACCAGGCGCGGGCGGGCAGCGTTCCGGGCGCGCGCCACCGGGAGCGCGATGCTCACGACGCCGCTCCCGTCCGGAGCTTCGGCACGAGCAGCACCACGATCAGGTCGGCGAGCAGGTTGATGAGGATGTACAGCGCCGCCAGCACGCTCGCGGCGGCCTGCACCTCCGTCACATCGCGGCTCGTGACGGCGTTGACGAGATACGTGCCGATGCCGGGATACGCGAACACGCTCTCCACGACGATGATGCCGCCAACCAGGTACTGCAGGTTCTGGGCGATGATCTGCACGCTCGGCGCGAGCGCGTTGCGCAGCGCGTACGCCCACAGCACGCGCCGCTCGGGGATCCCGTTCAGGCGCGCGAAGTGCACGAAGTCCTGCTGCAGCACATCCGCCATGCCGGCGCGCACCTGCCTGACGCCCGCGCCGACCGCGACCGCGAGCAGCGTGAGCACGGGGAGGACCAGCGCTTCAGGGTTGGAGAAGGGCGACTCGCCCGGGCTCAGCAGCGCGACCGGCGGCAGCCAGCCGAGCTTGTCGAAGAAGATGTAGATCAACAGCGTGCCCATCACGAACTCGGGCAGGCCGCCCATCACGAGCGAGGGGAACGAGATCGCTTGGTCCAGCCGCCGCCCCGCGAAGATCCCGGCGAGCGAGCCCAGCAGCAGCGTCAGGGGGACGAGCAGGATCGTCGTCAGCCCGGCGAGGATGAAGCTGTTTCGCAGCGGGCTGCCGATCGACGAGGAGATCGAGGATTCGGGGCGCGACTCGGCCTCGGCGACCGCCGACTGGCCGAGGTCGCCGTGCACCGCGCCGCCGAGCCAGTGCGTGTAACGGTAGAAGACCGAGTGCTCGACGCCGAGGCGTTCGTCCAGCCGCTGGACGCGCTCCGGCGTGGCGTTGCGCCCGAGCACGACCGTCGCGGCGTTGCCGGGCAGGATGTTGGTCGCCACGAAGATGAGGATCGTGACGACGAACAGCGTCACGAGGCCCGTCGCGAGCCGGCGAGCGACGAACTGCACGATCGGGTGCCGGGCGCCCGCCGGCGTCGCGGGCGTTGTGGGGGGCGCTGGCGGCGCTCCGGGGGTCGTGAGGACGTCGGGAACGGCAGCCATTCTGACGCCCGCGACGCCTCAGCCGCGGCGCTTCGCCGGCGCGCTCACGCCAGCCAGCCGTCCTGCAGGCGCCAGTTGTTGTAGCTGAAGCCCGCGCCGGCCGAGAGGCCGCGCACGCTGCTCGCGGCCGCGTCGACATACGGCAGGTTGCCCCACACCAGGTAGCCACCTTCGTTGAACTGCGCCAGCTGGCACTCGTGCCATAGTTCCTTCGCTTTCGAGGGGTCCGTCGCCGCGATCGCTTCCGAGATCAGCTTCTCCGCCGCCGCACCTCTTGGCTGCTTGCCCCAGTGTGTGTCCGGATACGGCGAGCCGAGCGTGTACTCGGACAGGTAGCCCGCCAGCAGCGAGCCGACCGGCTGGTCGACCTCGTAGCCGAACGGCCGCGTGAGGAAGCCGCCGGCGGGCGTGAAGTAGGTCGCGGCGCTGGTCGTATTGACCGCCACCTTGATGCCTGCCGAGGCCGCCTGCTCGGCGAGGATCGTCGAGGACTCGACCATGCCCGGGAGGAAGTCGCACGTCGGCAGCGTGAACGTCTGGCCGAGCACGCCGGCTTCCGTGAAGAGCGCCTTGGCCTTTTCCGGATCGTGGGTCGCCTTGAGGTCTTCGGCGTAGTATTCGGTGCCCGGCGCGAGCAGGTCGTTTCCGACGGTGCCGAAGCCCGCCCACGCGCCGTCGATCATCGCCTGGCGGTCGACCAGATGCTTGAAGCCCTGGCGCACGCGCAGGTCCGCGAACGGGCCCTCGTCGACGCGCATCGCGAACATGTAGCTCTCCGCCGCGAACGGCGATGCGAGGATCTGCACCTGCTTGGCGCTCAGCTGCTGGCGCGCAGTCACGAGCGGGAGTGTCGGGAAGAGGTTCACCTTGCCGGCGAGCAGCGCGTTGAAGATCGCATTGTTGTCGGTAAACGACGAGTCGACGACGAGCCGGTCGACGTACGGCTTGCCCTCCTCCCAGTAGTCCTTGTTGGCGTCGAACACGCTCTGACTGCCGGGCGTGAACGAGACGAACTTGAACGGGCCGGTGCCGACCGGGTGGCGCGCCGCGCTCTTCGCTGTAGCGCCGTTCTGCACGACCGGGAAGTCGAAGTAGGCGAAGATCGTGGGGAACTGCGCGACGCCGTAGTTGAGCGGCACCTCGACCGTGAGGCGGTCCCGCTTGCGGACGTTCTTGAAGTCGACCATCCCCGAGAGGAATCCGGCCGAGAAGTTCGCTTCGGGGTCAGACCACAGCGCCTGGAAGTTGTAGACGACGTCGTCGGCGCCGAACGGCTTGCCGTCGTGCCAGGTGACGCCGTCGCGCAGCTTGAACGTCCAGACCGTCGCGTCCTTGTTGGGTTCGGCCGAGAGCGCGAGTCCCGGTTCCAGCGGGCTGATCTTCTTGCCGAGGTAGAAGAGCAGGTTGTAGAGCGTGTAGTCGCGGACGAAGTCCGGCGTCCCCACGGATGTGCCCGGGAA
This sequence comes from uncultured Solirubrobacteraceae bacterium, assembly GCA_963813685.1. Taxonomy (GTDB): domain Bacteria; phylum Actinomycetota; class Thermoleophilia; order Solirubrobacterales; family Solirubrobacteraceae; genus Palsa-744. The sequence goes on along the minus strand of CAWEZQ010000005.1, from coordinate 417,414 downwards.
CAGGTTCTCCTCCTGGCCGCCACTGATCACCCCGACCGTGAACGTGCCGCCCCGTTTGGGCGTGCCGCCCGGGAGCGCATCGAGCGCCCCCGAGGGAGCGCCCGTCGAGGTCGTCTTGCTCGAGCTGCCGCAGCCGGCCAGCATGCCGATGCCCGAGAGCGCGACGCTGAGCTTTGCCCCGGCGACGACCACGTCGCGGCGCGTGATTCCGTCGTGGGGCTCCGACCCGAAGCCCATGCCGCCTATGTTCACCTTCACCCTCCTCGCTCGTGCGGTTCCCCGGGCCGCAGGGAACCGCTGCCGGTCTCCACCGCGCCACCTGTGTGCGAACGGCCCCGTCTCCTCGGCGAGGCTGGCGGCACTCTACCAACGATTGGACAGCGTGTCCAGCGCGGTCGATAGGTCGCTGAGCGGCCGAGCGCGCTCAGCTCATGTCGAGCCAGACGGCCTTCACCTCCGTGTACAGATCGAGCGCGTAGGAGCCCATCTCGCGCCCGTGCCCGCTCGCCTTGTAGCCCCCGAACGGGACCGCCGGATCGACCGCGCCGTAGCTGTTCACCCACACGGTGCCCGCGCGCAGCGCGCGGCTCACGCGGTGCGCGCGCGAGACGTCCCGCGTCCATACCCCTGCCGCGAGACCGTAGTCGCTGTCGTTGGCCAGACGGATAGCCTCGGCCTCCCCCTCGAACCGCGCGACGGCCACGACCGGCCCGAAGATCTCCTCGCGCCAAACGCGCGCCGACGCCGGCACGCCGGCGATCACGGTGGGCGCGACGAAGTTGCCGGCGGCGAGAGCGCCGCCGGTCACGCGCTCGCCCCCCGCCAGGATCCTGCCTTCGTCGGCGGCGAGCCCGATGTAGTCCATCACACGCTCGGTCTGCTCGGCAGAGACGATCGCGCCGATCTCGGTCTCGGGCTCGATACCGGGGCCGATCTTCATGCGCGCCGAGTCGGCGATGAGCTCGTCGAGCACCTCGTCGTAGATCGAGGCCTCGACGAGCAGCCGCGAGCCCGCGGTGCAGTCCTCGCCCATGTTGTAGAAGATCCCCCACAGCACGCCTTCGCGGCGCTGCGCGGGATCCGAGTCGGCGAAGACGATGTTCGGCGACTTCCCGCCGAGCTCGAGCGACACGCGCTTGAGGCTCGCGATGCTCGAGCGCGTGATTTCGCGGCCGCCCTGCACGCTGCCCGTGAACGCCACCTTGTCGATGCCTGGATGCTCCGCGAGCGCCCGGCCCGTCGGCTCGGCCGGCCCGTTGACGACGTTGACGACACCGGGCGGGAAGCCTGCCTCGCGGATCAGCTCCGCGAGGCGCAGCGCCGACAGCGGCGTCTGCTCGGCCGGCTTCAGCACCACCGTGTTCCCGCAGCTGAGCGCCGGCGCGAGCTTCCACGCCGCCATCAGCAGCGGGTAGTTCCACGGGATGATCGCCGCGCAGACGCCGACGGGCTCGTGCAGCGTGTAGGCGAAGAAGCTGCCGGAGGAGACAGGGATCGTTTGGCCGAAGTTCTTCGTGGCGAAGCCGGCGAAGAAGTGGAACATGTCCGCGACCTGGGGCAGGTCGTCGCGCGTCGCGAACGTGATCGGCTTGCCGTTGTTGAGCGTCTCGAGCAGCGCGAGCTCATCGCTCTCGCGTTCGATCAGGTCGCCCAGCCGCCACAGCAGAATGCCCCGGTCCGACGCCGCCATCTGCGACCACGGACCCTCCTCGAATGCCGCTCGCGCGCTCGCGACCGCGCGATCGACGTCGACCGCCTGCGCGATCGCCGCCTCGCCCAACGGGCTGCCGTCGGCCGGATTGAGCGCTGTCAGCGCCTCGTCTGCGCTCGGCTCTACGTAGTCGTTATCGACGAACAATCCCTTGCGGGCGCCGTCCAAGAATGCGGATGCGGTGCTGGAAGGCACGGCACGCTCCTCTCTCCCCGAGCTCGTCCTCGTACGCTGGACAGACTGTCCAGCGACAGGCTAACACCGCTGCGGGCCGAGTAGAGTCGCCAGATGGTCTCCGTGTCCAACGCGGTCTGAGGAGAGGGCTGGCGTCAACCGTGGCAGAGTCAGCCGAACAGAATCCGAGCTACGAGCGCATCGTCGATGCGGCCAGGGAGCTGTTCGTGGAGAACGGTCTGGCCGCCACCACGATGGAGGCGATCGCGCGCCGCGCCACCGTCGTTCGCGCGACCGTCTACAACAACTTCGCCGACAAGGAGGCGATCGTCGACGAGATCATGCGCCGCTACCTCGACGGGTACATCGAGATTCCGCAGCGCCTGCGCGAACAGGCGCGGCCCGAGCAGACGTCGTTCGAGCTGATCGAGGACATGATCCGCAACGCGATCCTGTGGCGGATCGAGAACGCGGAGCTGCGGCCGCTGATCGACGTCTCGATGCACCTGCCCAACTCGCGCTGGATCGGACTGAACGCCGATGCCGACGCCGCGATGGCGGGATGGATCCTCGAGATCCACAAGCGCGACGCGAAGCGGGGGCTGATCCGCGAGGGCATCGACCTCGATTTCGCCACCTCGGCGCTGTATTCGATGATCGAGTCCGTGATCGCCTCCTTCGACGTCGGCGCCAGCCGCCATCGCGTGAACATCGCGGTACGCCAGCTGACGCTGCTGCACTGGCACGCGCTGTATCGCGTGGAGCCCGACCAGATCTGAGCGTCAGGCTCGCGACATCGCCGCGACGGCGAGCTCGGCGCGCTGCAGTGTCTGCGCGATGTCCTCGTCGGTATGGGCAGTCGAGACGTACCAGATGTCGCGCGGCGTGGGCTTCGTGTATACGCCGCGAAGGCGCAGCTCGCGCTTGAAGTCGAACATCCGCTCCGCGTCGTTGTGCCAGAGCTCGCGCATGCTCGCGCCGGGCCCTGGACCGAAGCCGACGCCGAACATCGTGTTGGTGCCCTGCACATAGCCGCCGACCGGTGCGAGCATTTCCGCGAGCCCGGCGCGTAGGCGCATCGAGAGCTCTTCCATCCGCTGGTAGGCCCCCGGCTTGGACAGCTCGGCGGCGACGGCCGGGATCGCTGCCAGGCACAGCGGGTTGGAGTTGTAGGTGCCTGCGTGGAACACGCGGCCGTCGCCGATCAGCTGCATGATCTCGCGCCGGCCGCCGACAGCGCTGATCGGGAAGCCGCCGGAAAGCGCCTTCCCGAGGCAGGTCAGGTCTGGAGTCACGCCGAGCAGCGACTGCGCGCCTCCGAGGTGGACACGGAATCCCGTCTGGATCTCGTCGAAGATCAGCACGGCGCCGTGCTGATCGCACTTCTCGCGCAGTCGCGCGAGGTAGCCCGGCGCCGGCTCGATGATGCCGAAGTTAGCCATGATCGGCTCCGTCAGAACCCCCGCGATCTGCTCGGCGTGCTCGGCGAAGATGCGGTCGATGTCCTCGGAGTTGTTCCACTGCGCCACGATCACGTCTTCGTACGCGCCAGCCGACTGGCCCTCGGACATCGGCACCGCCGCCGGTCGCTCCACCGGCCCGGCGTCGGCGGGCGCCGGCGCGTAGGAGATAGCCACCTGGTCGAGCCAGCCGTGGTATTGGCCCTCGAACTTGACGATCTTCGTGCGGCCCGTGTGCGCGCGCGCGAGCCGCATCGCCGACAGCACCGCCTCGGTACCCGACTGGCTGTATCGCACCATCTCGATACTGGGGAAGAGGGCGGCGAGCAGTTCGCCGACCTCGGCCTCGAGCGGGTGGGGAATGCCGAACACCGAGCCCTTGTCGAGCTGGCGCGCGACCGCGGCGGTCAGCGCGGGGTGCGCGTGCCCGAGCACGAGCGGGCCGTAGGCGAGCAGATAGTCGATGTACTCGTTGCCGTCGACGTCGAACACGCGCGAGCCGGCGCCGTGCGTGACATAGATCGGGTGCGGGTGGACGAGTCCGCGGTCGTTCGAGCCGACACCGCCGGGAATGAGCTCCGAGGAGGCCGCGAACATCGCGGCGGACGCATCGAGCGTGTACGTGCGGTCGCTCAGCATCCCCTCGCGCCGCCAGTCATCCGGTCATCAGCCAGCCGCCATCGACCTGAAGCACCTGGCCGGTGACGTAGCCGCCGCCGTCGGACGCGAGAAAGAGTGTCGCCTCGGCGATCTCCTCCGGCATGCCCATGCGCTTCAGCGGCGTCATCGCGATCGCCTGCTCGACGTGATCGGCGGGGATCTCCCAGTCGTCCTCCCAGTTCGCCTCGATCGCGCCCGGTGAGATCGCGTTGACGCGGATCAGCGGGGCGAGGTCACGCGCGAGCGACGCTGTCAGAGCACGCACGGCGCCCTTGGTCGTGCAGTAGCCGACGGCGACCGAATTGACGAGGTTCTCCTGGTCGACGCCGTTGCCGTAAGAGCCCGAGAAGTTCACGATCGCGCCACCGCCCGCGGCTTCCATCGCCGGCTTGACGGCCTTGCACATGCGCACGCTGCCCAGCACGTCGACGTCGAGCAGCTGCGCGAGCTCGTCGGGGACGATGTCCTTGAAGCGCACGGCGTCGCGCGGGTCGATCCGCCCGGCGGTGTTGACGAGCACGTGGATCGCGCCGAAGCGCTCGGCGACCCCCTCGACGAACGCCCGTACCGAGCGCTCATCGGTGACGTCGAGCTTCGCTGCATATCCCTCCCCGCCGGCAGCCTCGATCTGCTGCGCGTTGGCCTCGGCCGAGTCCCGCGATGAGCGATAGCCGAGCGCCACCTTTGCGCCCTCGCGCCCGAGTGCGTGCGCCACCGCGCCGCCGAGAGCACCGCCGGCTCCGGTCACGATGGCAACCCTCTCGGTGAAGCGGTGGCCGTCGTTCCACAGTCTCCCCATGCGCTCCCTCGATCGCCAAGCTCGGATTCGCCCGTCATCCCCAGACGTGCCTCGACCTTAGCGCCCATTGGACAGCTTGTCCAGCGAGGCGCGATGCGGGCACGATGCGGGCGAGAGGACTCGAACCTCCAAGGGCTTAAGCCCACCGGCTCCTAAGGCCGGCGTGTCTGCCAGTTCCACCACGCCCGCGCTTGCGGATGAGAGCGTAACCGCCCAAACTCTGTATGGTCACGGGCGCGATGGCGTCGCCTCAAGACGCAGCGCGATCCCGGCGTGGTCATCACGCACCCCAACCGCGACAAGCCCGTCGTGCAGGCCACGCGCGCCGCCGTGGTCTTCCTGCTGCTCCTCAGCGCGGGCCTCGTCCTGATCGTCACCGTCGGGTGGCTGGAGCGTGCTGTGGGGCGCCACCGCCATCCAGATCGGCTACGTGCTCGCGTACCTCACGATCGCGTTCTTCGCCGTGCGCTGGAACCGCGGCGTGCTGCCCGTCGCCTCCGCGCTCGCGGTGCTGCTGGCCATCTTCGCCGCGGTGGCCGGCCCGAGCTGGTTCGCCCGCGACAAGAGCGGCTTCGCGCAGCCCGCGATCGAATCGGGCCTGCTCGGCATCCTCACGCTGCTGATCGTGCCCGTCCAGATCCTGCTCGTCGACGTTCGCGATGCGCGGCTTCAACCAGGGCTGGAACGTCGAGCTCGAGCGCCGCGATCCCGGCGTGGGGCGCGGCGGCGCGTACGGGAGCCCTCCTCCCCATCCCGCCTGAGCGCCCGCTTCCCGCTCGCATACACTGAGGCACCCAGAGCGGCGGTGGCGGAACGGTAGACGCGGGGCCCTCAAAAGGCCCTGTCCGAAAGGGCGTGTGGGTTCGAATCCCACCCGCCGCATGCGCGCGCCGCGCGCCTACGGGCCCGACACGAGCCCGTGCAGCCGCTGCGCGAGCGCTGGGCGCGCCACGAGGATGCCCCACGGGCAGGTTCTCGTGCACGGGCAGCTCCAGCACGCTCAACCCCGCGCATTCGCAGATCAGCGCGCCCGCGGCGATGTCCCACTCGCTTCACCGCCCGCTCGAAGTACGCGTCGTAGCGGCCCGCCGCGGTCCACGCGAGATCCAGCGCCGCGCTGCCGAAGCGGCGGATGTCGCGCACCCGCGGGATCAGCGCGCGCGAGCACCCGCGCCTGCGCGGCGCGCACGTTCGCGTCGTAGGAGAGCCCCGTGGCCACCATCGCCGTCGCCATGCTCGCCGTCCGCGTCCGTGCCTGCGACCTCGCCGTCGCCCTGCCCGTGCCGGGGCCCCGACAGCTCGAGCACGCCCGACGGGCCGAACATCCGCGGGCGCCCGCCGCGCGTGGCGGTGAACAGCTCGTTGCGGTTGGGGTCGTACACCGCGCCCGCCACCGTGCCGCGCTCGTCGCGCACCGCCACGCTGACCGACCACTGCGGGATGCCGAACAGGAAGTTGATCGTGCCGTCGAGCGGGTCCACCACCCAGCGCAGCCCGCTCGTGCCCTGCGCGCTGCCACCCTCCTCCCCCACGAAACCGTCGTCGGGCCGGCGCTCGGCCAGCAGCTCGCGGATCGCGCGCTCGGAGCTCGTGTCCGCCTCGCTCACCAGGTCGGTGGGCGTGCTCTTGCTCGCCACGTGCTGCTCGGAGCCGTGGCGCACCCGCTCCGCGAGCAGCGCGCCCGCCATGCGCGCCGCGTCCACCGCCACCTCGAGCAGCGCGTCGGCCTCGCTCACGAGAACCCCGGAGGCCGCTCCCGCTCCCACGGCCGCTCGGCCTCGATCTGCGCGGCCAGCGACAGCAGCAGCCCCTCGCCGCCCGCGGGCACCACGATCTGCACCGCGCGCGGCAGCCCGTCGGAGCCGAGGCCCGCAGGCACCGACGCCGCGGGCTGGCCCGTGAGGTTCCACACGCCGTTGTACGGGACCATGGCGCCGATCGCGTTGAGCGTCCACAGCGCCCCGCGCGCGTGCAGCTCGCCCACGCGCGGCGGGCCCGTGGCGGTCGCCGGGGTGATCAGCACGTCGTGCTCCGCGAAGACCTCGCCGAGGCGGCTCGCGAACGCGCCCTCGCGGGCGATCGAGCGATCGAGCACCGAAGCCGGGATCAGGCCGCCGAGGCGCGCCATCGCGCGCGTGCGGCGTTCGAGGCGCTCGGGGTGCTCGAGCCCGAGCTGGTCGTCGCGGGTGCCACTGAGGTAGCGCGCGAGCACCAGCGGGATCGCCTCGAAGCCGTAGTCGGGGTCGCGCTCGGTCACCTCGTGGCCGAGCGAGCGCAGCAGCTCCACGGTGCGCGTGAGCGCGTCGCGGCCATCGCCGTCGAGCCGCGGCAGCACGCCCGGCGGCACGCGCGTGGAGTACGCGATGCGCAGGCGCCCCGGCGCGGAGGCCGCCGAGCTCGCATACGACTCGGGCGCCGGCGCGGGTTTGTCCTCGTCGCTTGCGATCGCGCCCGCCGCCACGTCCAGGAACAGCGCCGTGTCGGCCACCGTGCGGGTCAGCGCGCCGATCACCGACAGCCCGTGCCACGCGCGCGTGCGCGGCGCGAGCGACACGCGCCCGCGCTGGGGCTTCAGGCCGAACAGCCCGCACCACGCCGCCGGGATCCGGATCGACCCCGCGCCGTCGGAGCCGAGCGCCGCCCCCACGAGGCCCGCCGCGACCGCCGCGCCGCTGCCGCCGCTCGAGCCGCCCGGCGCGCGCGTGCGGTCCCACGGGTTGCGCGTCACGCCGAACGTGGCGGTCTCCGTGAACGGCCACAGCGTCAGCTCCGGCACGCTCGTCTTCCCCATGAGCACCGCGCCCGCCTCGCGCAGCCGGCGCACCACCTCCGCGTCCGCCGCCGCCGGGCGCTCGACCGCGCCCGTGCCCCACGCGGTCACCTCGCCGGCCACATCGATGTCGTCCTTCACCGCGAACGGCACGCCCAGCAGCGGCCTGCCCGCGCCCGCCGAACGGCGCGCGTCGGCCTGGTCGGCTTCGAGCGGCGCGCGCTCTGCGAACACCGTCCTGAACGCGTCGAGCGAGGGGTCGAGGCGCGCGATGCGCTCGAGGTACAGCTCCACGAGCTCGCGCGAGGAGACCTCGCCGGCGGCGATCAGCTGCGCCTGGCGCGCGACGCCCGCGTAGGCGAGGTCGGCCGCGTCCATCCGCTAGACGGGGGTGACCGGGTTGTGCTTCTCGGGCCACGCGCGGCGCTTGCCCGAGGCATGCGCGAAGCGCCGCACGAGCTCGCCGCGCAGCTCGCCCGGCTCGATCACCGCGTCGATCACCAGCTCGGAAGCGAGGTGCAGGATGTCGATGTCCTCGGAGTACTCCGCGCGCAGCTCCTCCACGCGCCGCGCCCGCTCCTGCTCGTCGGAGATCGCCTGCAGCTGGTTGTAGTAGACCGCGTTGATCGCCGCCTGCGGCCCCATCACCGCGATCGACGCGCTCGGCAGCGCGATGCAGCAGTCGGGCTCGAACGCGGGGCCCGCCATCGCGTACAGGCCCGCGCCGTAGGCCTTGCGCACCACCACCGAGATCTTCGGCACCGTCGCCTCGCTGACCGCGCTGATCATCTTCGCGCCGTGGCGGATGATGCCCTCGCGCTCCACCTGCGTGCCGATCATGAACCCGGGCACGTCCGCGAGGAACAGCAGAGGCACGTTGAACGCGTTGCACGTCCAGATGAAGCGCGCGGCCTTGTCTGCGGAGTCGCTGAACAGCACCCCGCCCTTGTGCTTGGGCTGGTTGGCCACGATCCCGATCGCGCGGCCGTCGAGCCGCGCGAAGCCCACGATCAGCTCCTTCGCCCAGCGCGCGTGGATCTCCATCAGCGACGCCTCGTCCACCAGCCCCTCGATCAGCTCGCGCATGTCGAACGGCTTGTTCTCGTCCTCCGGCACGAACTCCGAGATCGCGCGCGCTCCCGGCGGCGGGCTGCCGGGGGCCGCGGGCGGCGGCTGCGAGCGGCAGCTGCCGGGCAGATAGGACAGGTAGCGGCGCGCCGCCGCGATGCCCTCCTCGTCGCTGGCCACCAGCTGGTGGCCGCAGCCCGACACCCCCGTGTGCATGCGCGCGCCGCCCATCTCCTCGAGGCTCACCTTCTCGCCGATCACCATCTCCGCCATGCGCGGCGAGCCGAGGTACATCGACGCGTTGCCCTCGCGCATGATCACCACGTCGCAGAACGCCGGGATGTACGCGCCGCCGGCCGCGCTCGGCCCGAACAGCACGCACACCTGCGGCACCACGCCCGACAGCTTCACCTCGTTGTGGAAGATGCGCCCCGCGCCGCGCCGTCCCGGAAACATCTGCACCTGGTCGGTGATGCGCGCGCCCGCCGAGTCCACGAGGTACACGAGCGGTATCTCGAGGCTCAGCGCGCGCTCCTGGATGCGCAGGATCTTCTCGACCGTCTTCGGCCCCCACGAGCCGGCCTTGACCGTGGGGTCGTTGGCCATCAGCGCCACCGGGCGGCCGTCCACGTCCCCCACTCCCGTCACCACGCCGTCCGCGCCCAGCCCGTCCTGCTGCCAGTTCGCGAGCAGCGCCTCCTCCGAGAAGCTGCCGTCGTCGAGCAGCAGCGCGATGCGCTCGCGCACCGGCAGCTTGCCCTGCTCGAGCGCCTTCTCCCGGTGGCGCTCGGGGCCGCCCGCCAGCGCGCGCTCGCGCGCGCCCTCGAGCGCGCCTTCGCGCGCGCTGGTCTCGCTCGCGCTCACCGCCCCCGCGCCTCCCGCCGGAGCTCGCGCTGGCGCCGGTGCGCGCCACGGGCGAGCTCGGCCTCGACGCGCTCGAGGTCCGGCGCGGGGCCGTGCAGCAGCCACAGGTTGCGCCCCACGAACAGCAGCGGCGCGATCAGCGCGAAAGCCGGCCAGAACGGCCCGCTCGCGCCCGACGCCGCCCAGATCACCACGCAGATCACGAACGGCACGAACGACCCGCCCGCCTGCTGCGCCAGCCTGCCGCGCAGCTCCGCCTGACGCTCCGCGAGCTGCTCGCGGCGCTCCCGCGGCGAGGGCGGCGCCGCCGGCAGGTCGTGGCGGATCTGCTCGAGCTCGCCGCGCGTGCTCGACGCGTACACCGCTTCGAGGCGATCCGAGAGCTCCTGCTCGGTGATGCGCCCGTCCGCGAAATGCTGGCGCAGCTCCAGCGCTGCCCCATCCCGCTCGGCGTCCGACGCGCGAACATGACCCTCGTCGCTCATGCCTGGAATCTAGCTTGCGCGGCGCCGCGCGCCCGCCCCGCGCCGCGCCGCGCGCGGATTCAGATGCCGGGGTTCTCGGCGGGCTGCTCGCCCGAGTAGTCGTAGAAGCCCATGCCCGACTTGCGCCCGTACCAGCCCGCGCTGAGCATCTTGCGCAGCGTCGGCGGGCGCGCGAAGCGGCGCTCGCGGAACTCGTCGAAGAGCACGTCGCAGATCGAGCCGAGCGTGTCGAGGCCCACGAAGTCCGCGAGCGTGAGCGGGCCCATCGGGTGCCCCGCCCCCGCCTTCATCGCCTCGTCGATCTCCTGCGGCGAGCCCACTCCCTCCTCGAACGCGCGGATCGCGTCGAGCATGTACGGCACCAGCAGGCGGTTCACGATGAAGCCCGCCTTGTCCTTGGTGGGGATCGCGAGCTTGCCCAGCGAGCGCGTGAACTCGAGCGCCACGTCGAACGCCTCGTCGCCCGTGGTCACGCAGCGGATCACCTCGACCAGCTTCATCACCTGCGCGGGGTTGAAGTAGTGAAGGCCCACGAAGCGCTCCGGGCGGCCCGTCACCGCGGCCTGATCGATCACCGCGAGCGAGGAGGTGTTGGTCGCGAACACCGCCTCGGGCTTGACGATCTCGTCGATCTCGCGCCACATCTCGAGCTTCAGCTCGAGGTTCTCGGTGATCGCCTCGATCACCAGGTCGCAGGCGGCGAGGTCGCGGTAGTGCACCGTCCCCTGGATGCGCCCGCGCACCGCGTCCGCCTCCTCCTGCGCTGGACTTGCCCTTCTCCACCGCGCGCGCGAGCTGCTTCTCGATCTTCCCGATGCCCTTCTCGAGCGTCGCCTCGTCGACCTCGCGCACCACCACCTCGTAGCCCGACTGCGCGGCGACCTGGGCGATCCCGTGCCCCATAAGCCCAGCTCCCAGCACGCCCACCTTCTTGATCTTCGCCGCCATGAGACCTCCGCTCGAATGCTTCCGTGTCCGATTGCGCACGGCAGCCTATTACGCGCCCGCGGGCGCGCGCGCGGCGCTACGCTCCCGGTGCGCCGCCGCCTAACGCGCGGCGCGTACAGAGGGCACTCCCACGCAAGGAGCACGAACATGAGCTTGGTCATTACCGAGGATCGAGGCGCTGTCAGGCACGTCGTGCTGAACAGGCCCGAGAAGCGCAACGCGATGAACCAGGAGCTGCTGCGCGAGCTCGGGGAGGCGCTGCGCGCGGCCGCCGCCGACGTGGACGTGCAGTGCGTGGTGCTGCGCGGCGAGGGCCCCGTTTTCTCCGCCGGCGTGGACCTCGGCGAGCTGCTCGGCTCCACCGGCAGCCGTGGGAATGCTGCGGCCCTTCCGCCAGGTCTTCCTCGACTGCGCCAACCTGTGCGAAGAGATGCCCAAGCCGGTGGTCTGCCAGATCCACCGCACTGCGTCGGCGGAGCGCTCGAGGTGGCGCTCGGCTGCGACCTGCGCGTGGCGCCAGCGACGCGCAGTTCGGGCTGCCCGAGGTGAAGTTCGGAATCATCCCCGACGTCGGCGGCTCCACGCGGCTGCCCGCCGTGGTGGGCCTCGGGCGCGCCAAGGAGCTGATCATGACCGCCAGGCTGATCGACGCCTCGGAGGCCGAGCGCATCGGCCTGGTCAACCGCGTGGTCGAGCCCGAGCAGCTCGAGGCCGCGACCGACGACGCTCGTCGAGGAACTGCTCGCCAACTCGCCCGTCGCGGTCGGCCGCGCCAAGCGCGTGATCGACGCGTCCGCGCGCCCCGCGCTCGCGCAGACGCTCGAGATGGAGGCGGCGGTGCAGGAGTTCTGCGTCGCCGAAGCCCGCGAGCGCGCACGCGCGGACGCCGAGACGGCAGCCTCGCTCGCCAGCTGAGCCGCGCCGCCCGGCGGCGGGCGGGCGCCGCGAGCCCCGCGCCGCTAGGCCGCCGCGCCCCAGTTCACCGGGCCCGCCACCAGCGTGTGGCTGCCCAGCGGGCGGCCGAGGATCTCCTGCACGCGGCGCGCGCACGCGATCAGCGCGCCGAGGTCGACGCCCGTGGCGATGCCCATCTCGTGCAGCATCGACACGAGGTCCTCGGTGGCGATGTTGCCGGTCGCGCCCGCCGGCACCGGGCAGCCGCCGAGCTCGCCGAAGCTCGACTCGAAGCTGCCCACGCCCGCCTCGAGCGCGGCGAGCACGTTCGCGAGCCCCTGCCCGCGCGTGTTGTGGAAGTGCGCCGTCAGCTCCACGTCGCCCAGCCGCTCGCGCGCCGCCCGAAAGAACTCGCGCACCTGTAGCGGGTTGGCCATGCCGGTGGTGTCGCCGAAGCCGACCTCCTGCGCGCCCGCGTCGCGCAGGCGCTGCGGCGATGCCGAGCACCCGCTCGGGCGGCACGTGGCCCTCGTACGGGCAGCCGAACGAGGTCGAGATCACGCCCTCGCAGCGCAGGCCCTCCGCGCGCGCACGCCCCAGCACCGCCTCCACGCCCGCGAGCGACTCCGACGATCGAGCGGTTCACGTTTCGGCGGTTGTGCGTCTCCGACGCCGACAGGAACACGTTGACCTCGTCGAACGCCTGCCGTGCGCCCCCGTCCGCGTCCGCGCGCAGCGCGAGCGCGGCGTCGAGGCCGCGCTCGTTGGGGATCAGCACCGACACGCTCACCTCCGCGGGCACGTCGATGCGCGCGAGCACCTCCGCCGCGTCCGCCAGCTGGGGGATCACGTCCGCGCGCACGAAGCTCGTCGCCTCGATGCGGCGAAGGCCCGTGCGCGCGAGCGCGTCGATCAACTCCACCTTGCGCTCGGTGGGAATCGTCTCCGGCTCGTTCTGGAAGCCGTCGCGCGGCCCCACCTCGCGGATGCTCACGCTGTCGGGCATCATCGCCTTCAGCCTATACTCGGCCGCCGTGATCGCCGGTGCCCCGGATACCGTCGCCGTGATCGGAGCCTCCGGTGACTTCGGCTTCGGAATCGCCACGCGCCTCGCCCGCGCCGGGCTCGCGATCGCGATCGGCTCGCGCGACCCGGGGCGAGCGCAGGAGACCGCCGAGCGCGCCCGCGAGGCGGTCGGCGGCGGCTCGTTCTCCGCGCACGAGAACAGCGACGCGGTGCAGGTCGCGCCGAACGTGATCCTCAGCGTGCCGTTCGCGAGCCAGGCTCAGACGCTCGTCGCGATCAGGGACGCGCTCTCGCCCGGCCAGCTCCTCATCGACAGCACCGTCCCGCTCGCCGCGTCCGTCGGCGGGAGGGCCACCCGCATGCTCGGCGTGTGGCAGGGCTCCGCCGCGCAGCAGACGCGCGAGCTCGTGCCCGAGGAGGTGCGCGTCGTCTCGGCGCTCCACACCGTGGGCGCCGCCAACCTGCAGGACCTCGAGCATCCGCTCGCGCAGGACGTGCTCGTGTGCGGCGACTCGCGCGCCGACAAGCGCGAGGCCGCGCAGCTGATCGAGCGGATCGAGGGGCTCCGCTGCGTGGACTGCGGGCGGCTCGAGATGGCGCGCACCATCGAGTCGCTCACCGCCCTTCTGATCGCGGTGAACTCGCGCTACAAGACGCACGCCGGCATCACGCTCACGGACCTGCCCGCAGAGCTGTGGCAGTGAGCGGCGGCTCCGGCGGCGGCGTGGTGGTGCTCGCGGGCGGCACCGGCGGCGCCAAGCTCGCACGCGGCATGGCCGACGCGGCCGGCGCCGAGCAGCTCACCGTGATCGCCAACACCGGCGATGACATCGAGATCTACGGCGCTTACGTCTCGCCCGACCCCGACCTCGTCTCGTTCTGGCTCGCCGACGCGATCGACGCGCGCGGCTGGGGGCTCGACGGAGACACGTTCGCGGTCATGGACGCGCTGCGCGAGCTCGGCGCGGACGTGTGGTTCAACCTCGGCGACCGCGACCTCGCGTGGTGCGTGGAGCGTGCACGCATGCTCGCCGAGGGGCTCACCCCCACCGCCGCGCTCGCGCGGCTGAACGCCGCGCTCGGCGTGCGCCCCACCGTGCTGCCGATGAGCGACGACCCCGTGCGCACGTGGGTGCGCACCATCCCCGCAGGCTGGTGCAGCTTCCAGGAGTTCATGATCCGCGAGCGCGCCGCCGGCGTCGTCGACGGGCTCGAGTACCGCGGCGCCGAGAGCGCCGCCGCCTCGCCCGCCGCGCTCGACGCGATCGCCCGCGCCCGCGCGATCGTGATCGGCCCGTCCAACCCGCTCGCCTCGATCGGGCCGATCCTCGCGCTGCACGCCATCCACGCCGCGCTCGCCGACGCCCCCGCGCCCGTGATCGCCGTCAGCCCCATCGTGGGCGGCGAGGTGCTCAAGGGGCCCACCGAGGCGTTCATGTCGTTTGCCGCGCTCGAACTCAACGCCGACGGGATCGCCAGCTTCTACGGCGAGCTGCTCGACGGCATCGTGGCCGACGAGAACGTCGCGCGGCTGCCGTGCCTGCAGACCGGCACGCGCATGGACGACGCCGCCTCCCGCGAGCGCCTCGCGCGCGAGGTGCTCGACTTCGCCGACGCGCTGCGGGGCTAGCGCGCCGCGGCGGCTGGCTACCCTCTCTGCCATGCGCACGGTCGCGGTGCTCCCCGTCAAGCGATTCGCACGCGCCAAGCAGCGGCTCGGGGTGAGCGTCGCCGACGCCCTGCGCCTCGAGCTCGCCCGCGCGATGGTCGCCGACGTGCTCGCCGCGCTCCGCGACACGCCGCAGATCGAGCGCACGCTCGTGGTGAGCTGCGAGCCGCTGATCGAGCCCGCCGCGCTCGAGCACGGCGCCCGGCTCGTGCACGACCCGCACGAGAGCGGCCAGTCCGCCGCCGCCGCACTCGGGATCGCGCACGGGCTCGCCGAAGGCTTCGAGCGCGTGCTGTGCGTGCCCGGCGACTGCCCCGCGCTCGACCCCCGCGAGCTCGAAGCGCTGCTCGCAGGCGCAGGCGCGGGCGCAGTCACGGGCGCAGAGGAAGGCGCCGCGAGCGTGGCGATCGTGCCCGACAGGCACGGCACCGGCACCAACGCGCTGCTGCTCGCGCCGCCCGGCGCGATAGAGCCCGCCTTCGGGCCCGGAAGCTTCGAGCGTCATCTCGCCCTCGCCGCCGCCGCTGGCGCGCGGTGCAGCGTGGAGCGCGTGCCCTCGTTGCTGCTCGACGTCGACACGCGCGCGGACCTCGACGCGCTGCGCGAGATGCTCGGCTCGCACGGCGCGCGCGCGAGCCGCACGCGCGCGGTGCTCGCGGGCCGGGCCGCGGACGGCGGCGCCCCCGACGCGCGCGCGCTGCAGCTGGGCTCGCGCTGCTGAGCGCGTTCGCCCCATGGTGAGCATCAGCGCGCGCGCCATCCCGGGCCTGCCCGAGGTGCGCGAGGGCGACGACCTCGCGGAGCTCGTGGCCGCTGCGCTCGGCTCCGAGCGGCTCGACGGCGGCGATGTGCTCGCGCTCGCGCACACCGTGGTGTCGAAGGCCGAGGGCGCGCTGGTGGCGCTCGGCGGCGTCGTGCCCGGGGAGCGCGCGCTCGAGCTCGCTGCGCAGGCCGGCAAGGACCCGCGGGCGGTGCAGGTGGTGCTCGACGAGGCCGCCGCGGTGCTGCGCTCGGAGCGCGGCGTGCTCATCTGCCGCACGCCACACGGCCTCGTGTGCGCCAACGCCGGCGTGGACGTGTCCAACGTGTCGGCGCCCGACAGCGTGCTCGTGCTCCCTCGCGACCCCGACGCCTCAGCGCGGCGCATCCGCGCACGGTTGCGCGAGCTGTGGGGCGTCGCCGCCGGCGCCGCGCCCGCGGTGCTGATCAGCGACAGCTTCGGGCGCGCGTGGCGCCAGGGCCAGTGCGACGTCGCGATCGGGCTCGCCGGGATGGCGCCGCTCGACGACTGGCGGGGGCGCACCGATGCGGACGGCGTGCAGTTGCGCTCGACCGTGCTCGCGGTGGCCGACGCCGCGGCCGCCGCCGCCGACCTCGCGCGCAGCAAGGACTCGCGCGAGCCCGCCGTGATCCTCGAGGGCCTCGGCCGCTTCGTGAGCGCCGCCGACGGGCCCGGCGCCGCCGCGCTCGTGCGGCCGCTCGCCGAGGACATGTTCGGCTAGTCTGGGCGCCGGGTGCCTCGGCCACCGGGCTACGTGCGCGCCGGCGCCCCGACCTGTTCGCGCAGGAACGGCATCAGCGCTTCCGCCACCGGCTCGGGGTTGTCCTGGAAGGGCCAGTGCGAGCTGTCGGGCAGGATCACCACGTCCTTCACGTCGAAGAACTCGCGCTGGCGCTCGGCGTACTCCACACCGATGAACGGGTCCTTCGCGCCCCAGATCACGAGCGCCGGCTTGTGCAGCTCGGAGATCGCCGCGCCGAGCACCGCCGCGGTCTCGCCCGGGTTGGGCGTGGCGCGGTACAGCTTCAGGACCGCCCTGCGCGTGCCGCGGTCGTACTCGTCGTACATCTTGTCCACGAACGCCTCCGGCAGCCCGCGCGGCGAGGACGCCTGCATCGAGCGGCGCCACCCCGAGCGCGGGATCCACACGTGCATCAGCTCGCCGAGCACCGGCGTGCGCCAGCGGCGCGCCATCGAGTGCCATTCATAGCCCGGCATCACGCCCACGTTGATCAGCACCACGCTGGCCCACTCCGACGGGTGCTGGATGCCCCAGAACAGCCCGAACGGCCCGCCGAAGTCGTGCAGCACGAGGTGCGCGCGCTCGACGCCGAGCGCGCTCAGCGCGCCCTGCAGGTGCTCCGCGTAGCCCGACACCTGGTAGTCGAAGCCCGCGGGCTTGTCCGCGTGGCCGAAGCCCGGCATGTCGAGCGCGAGCGCGCGCGAGAACTCGCCCGCGGAGCTCACGAGGTCGGTGAAGTCGCTCGAGGAGCCGGGGTTGCCATGCACGAACACCACCGCCTCGCGCGCGTCCTCGGGCCCCGATTCGATCGTGGGCGAGCCCACCCCCGCGACCTCCACGCGCCCCTCGCGCAGCGCGCTCATCGTGCGCTCCCCGCGGGCTCGCGCCGGCCCGCGCCCGCCCCGGGGGCGGGCGCGTACGCGCGCGGCGGCGAGCCGCGCCGCAGCGCGCGCTGCGCGGCGTCGCGCGCCACGAGCGGGAGCGCCGAGGCGAACATCCGCGCGGGCCCGATGTTGCGCGTGCCGTAGCCCTCCATCACGAGCGCCAGCCGCCTGTTGCGCGTCGCGGTCGAGAACAGCGTGCGCTCCACCGGGTTCATCCTGCGCCCGCTGGAATAGTCGTTCATGAGGAACACGTGGCCGCGCAGCGCGCGCGTGTGGCGGCGGCGGTAGCGCGCGAGGCCGGTCTCGAGCGGCTCGGAGCCGCGCAGCGCGCCCGCCACACTGTCGGCGAGCCATTCGGCCGACTGGAACGCCCACCCGCAGCCCACCCCCCACAGCGGGTCGGCGGCGAGCACCGCGTCGCCCACCAGCGCGAGGCCCGGCGCGGTCGCCGTGTGCCACACGTTGGTCATGTCGAGCTTGCCGTTCACCGGGCCCACGAGCCGCGACTGCGCGATCGGCGGCGCGTCGGGCAGTTGTGAGATGAAGCGCACCATCGCCTCCGCGGGGTCGGCGCGGAAATCGTCGAGGCGCTTCTTCGAAGGCATCACCGCGTAGAAGGTGAGGCCCGCGTCGGTGGGGAACGCGGCGCCCATGTCGGGGTCCATGAACCACAGCGACGCCGCGGGCGCGCCCTCGGGCGCGGGGCCCTCGTAGTAGCCGCCGTACGCGAAGCGCCCGTTGCGGCTGCGGCGCTCGCGCACCCCCGCGAGCTTCGCAACGCGCGAGCCGCGGCCGTCCGCCCCCACCACGAGCGTGCTGCGCAGCTCGAGATCCGAGCCGTCCTGCCCGCGCGCCAGCACGCCGCTCACGCGCGCGCCGTCGCGGCGCAGCTCGTGCACGGTGCGCCCCAGCAGCAGCTCGACGCCCGGCGTCTCCGCCGCGATGCCGCGCAGCAGCGGGTCGAGCACCTCGCGGCGCAGGTTGATGCCCGCGGGCCACGGGCTGCTGTCGTCCACCTCGACCCAGCCTTCCGTGCCACGCACGTGGAAGCGTGCGCGCGAGCGCACCGCGCCCGCGGCCATCATCGGCTCGAGCAGCCCGAGCCGTTCGACCGGCGCCACCCCCGAGGACTGGATGTAGTGCGAGCACACTTTCTTGTACGCGTCAGCGCTCGGGCGCTGCTCCACGAGCGCCACCCGCGCTCCCGCGCGCGCGAGCAGGATCGCGGTGCTCGCGCCCGCGAGGCTCGCGCCCACGACCACAGCGTCATAGCTCTCCGAAGCAGTTGCGTTGCCGTTTGCCGTCATCTCGTCACCTCCGCCTCGTATGCCATAAGGGCAGTGAACGTCACCGCACGCCCGCGAACGACTATAGTTCGGGGCGCACTATACAGGTGGAACTATGATTGTCAAGGACGAGGAAGGACGCACGTGAGCGCACAGTCCGATCCAGAGGTCCCCGCAGGAGGGCCCGCGCACGCGGATGCGCCCGCTGCGCCCGCGCGCGCTCGCCAGGGCGCCGACGAGATGCGCCTGACGGGCACCTCATACGCGGTATTGAGCCTGCTCTCGCTGCTGGCGCCCGCCACCCCCTATGACCTCAAGCAGGCGCTCGAGCGCTCCGTGGAGAACTTCTGGCCGGTGCCGCACACCACCTTCTACGCCGAGCCCGCGCGGCTCGCGCGCGGCGGCTACCTGTCGGAGCGCCAGGAGCAGGGCGGGCGCAGGCGCAAGCTCTACGAGCTCACCGAGCGCGGCGAGAACGCGCTGCGCGAGTGGGCCAGCTCTCCCGAGATCTCACCGCCGCAGCTGCGCGAAGAAGGCATGCTCAAGATCTTCGCCGGCGCCGACCCCGTGGCCATCATGCGCGCCCGCGGCGAGTGGCACCGCGCGAAGCTCGCGGAGCTCCAGGGCTATCTGCAGGGCGCCGGGGAAGCCGGCGAGGCCGAGCTCCCGTCGGGCCCCGTGGCGACTCTGCGCGTGGGCATCCAGTACCAGCGCATGCTGCTCGAGGCGATCGAGGCGTTCCTCGCGGCGAGCGACGCGGCCCGAGGCGCATAGGGCCGGGACGGTGAGGACGCGCCGAGCGCCGCACTCGGATACGTCCCTCGTCCGCAGATCGAGGGCAAGGCCGCTGCCCCTGCCTCGAATCTGCCAGTGAGTCAGGACAACGAGAAGATCGCCGCCGTCGACGACCTCCTCGCCCTCAGGCCGCGACCGGCAGCTCGTAGCGGCGCCTGATGTCGTACAGAGTGGTGCGCTCCGCCGCGGGCCGCCCCGCGCGGTGCGCGGCCGCGACGAGCTGATCGGGGTCGAGCTTGGTGCCGTGGTAGGAGCCCGCGAGGCGGCTGATCGACTCCTCCATGAGCGTGCCGCCGAGGTCGTTGACGCCCCACCGCAGCGACTCGGTGGCGGCGTCGAGGCCCATCTTCACCCACGACGCCTGCAGGCTCGCGACGCTGCGCCCCAGCGCGAGGCGGAACACTGCGGTGTGCTTGAGGTTCTCCTCGCGCGAGATCTCCTCCACCCCGTGGGTGCGGCCGAGCAGCGTCTGGAAGGGGATGAACGACAGCGGCACGAACTCGGTGATGCCGCCTGTGCGCTCCTGCAGCTCGCGCACCACGCGCATGTGCTCGGCGAGCTCCCACGGCTCCTCGATGTGGCCGAACATCACCGTGGCGGTGGAGCGCAGGCCCGCGTTGTGCGAAGCCTCGATGATCTCGACCCAGCGCGCCACCGGCAGCTTGTTGGGCGAGATGCGCTCGCGCACGCCGTCGTGCAGCACCTCCGCGGCCGTGCCGGGCGTCGAGCCGAGGCCCGCGTCGCGCAGCCGCGCGAACACCTCCGCGGGCGGCAGCTCGGAGATGTCGCACATGTGCGCGATCTCCATCGCGCTGTAGGCGTGCAGGTGCAGCTGCGGCGCGGTGGCCTTGGCGAGGCGCAGCCAGCCGAGGTAGTCCTCGAGCGCCCAGTCGGGGTGGATGCCCGACTGGATGCACAGCTCGGTGGCGCCGTAGTCCACGGCCTCGTGCACGCGGCGCACGAACTCCTCGGCGTCGTGCTCATAGGCGTCGGGCGAGCGCTTGCCCTGCCCGAAGCCGCAGAACGCGCAGCCCACGGTGCACACGTTGGAGATGTTGATGTTGCGGTTGACCACGAACGTGACCTGCTCGCCCGCGAGCTCACAGCGCAGCTCGTCGGCCGCGGCGCGCATCTCCTCGATCGCCTCCCGGCGCGTCTCCGCGAACATCGCGGTCAGCTCCTCCGGCGCCGAGCTGCGCGCCGTCGCGGGCGCGCTCCACGGCGCCCGCGACGAGGTCGGGGCGGATCGGGCTCGGCGGCTCGGTGCGCCCGGAGCCGCGCCGCGGGATGAAGCTCCAGTAGCGCCCCTTGATCGTGTCCATCACGCCACGCGAGATCCACTCCGGGTCGATGTAGCGGGGGTACACGCACAGCCTCTCGGTGAGCGCGTAGCCGTCGCGCTGCAGCGCCTTGCGCACCTGGTGCGGAGAGGGGAACGGGTGCTCGGGCGAGATGTGGTCGCCGTTGGCCGAGAGGCCGCCCAGGTCCGTTGCGCCCGCGGCCACCAGCTCGCCCCACCAGTCGGCGAGGTTGGGGGGAACCTGGATGCCCACGTCGGGCATCAGCCTGCGCGCCTCCGCGATCAGCCGCTTCATGTCCTGCACGCTCACCGCGCACGCCCACTCGGGCAGCGCGAGCGATGGCCGGGAGTCGGCGACGCCCGTGCGCCAGTACTCGCGCGCGGCCTCGTCCGCGATCTGCGCGGGCTCGCGCCCGTAGTAGCGCTGGTGGGGCACGAAGTTCTGCAGGATCACCTCCTGGATGTGGCCGAACTCGGCGTGCACCGCCGCCAGCGCCGCGAGCGAGTCCATGCGCTCGGCCTCGCTCTCGCCGATGCCCACGAGGATCCCGCTCGTGAAGGGGATGCGCAGCTCGCCCGCCGCGCGGATCGTCTCGAGCCTGCGCGCCGGGTGCTTGGTGGGCGAGCCCGCGTGCACCGTGTCCATCAGGCGCTCGGAGACCGACTCGAGCATCAGGCCCTGCGAGGCGGTCACCTCGCGCAGCCGCGCGAGCTCGGCGCGGTCGAGCACGCCGAGGTTGGTGTGGGGCAACAGGCCCCGCTCGAGCGCGCGCTCGCACACCCAGGCGACGTATGAGGTGAAGTCCTCGTGGCCGTGGCCGCGCAGCAGCTCGCGCACCTGCGGGTTGACCTCGGGCTTCTCGCCCGTCAGCACCAGCAGCTCCTTGACATGCCTGCGCGCCGCGCCGTCGAGGATCTCGAGCACCTCCTCGGGTGGGTACAGGTGCGCGGTGTGCGTGGCGAACGCGCAGTACTTGCAGTAGCAGCGGCAGGTGCGCGACAGCGACAGGGTGAGGTTCCGCGAGAACGTGACCCTGCGGCGCATGCGCAGGAGTCTAGGACGCCCGCGCGCTCAGCCGGCTCGCGCGCGCCGTGCGCCCCGCGACGGCGCCCTGCCCGGCCCCCGAGTCCTACACGTATCCCCGCCGCGGCTACGCTCACCCGGTGCGGGCTGTGAGGTTCGACCGGTATGGCGGCACAGACGTGCTGCGGGTCGTCGAGGTCGACGATCCACGGCTGGCGCCGGGCGAGGCGCTGGTGCGCGTGAAGGCGGCCGGCATCAATCCCGGCGAGGCGTCGATCCGCGAGGGCCGGCTGCACGAGCGCTTCCCGGCGGCGTTCCCGTCCGGCGAGGGCAGTGACTTCGCGGGCGTCGTCGAGGAGGCCGGCGAGCGCGTCGAGACCTGGGTCCCCGGCGACGAGGTGATCGGCTGGACCGACGCGCGCGCCAGCCACGCCGAACTGGTCGTAGCGCCCAGCGAGCACCTCACGCGGCGCCCCGCGGATGTGCCGTGGGAGGTGGCCGGCGCGCTCCCGATCGCCGGCGCGACGGCATGGGCAGCAGTACGCGCGGTCGCCCTGCAGGCGGGCGAGACCGTCGCGGTGTCGGCCGCCGCGGGGGGCGTCGGCTCGATCGCCGTGCAGCTCGCCGGGCGGGCCGGCGCGCGGGTGCTCGGCATCGCCGGAGCCGCCAACGCCGACTGGCTGCGCGCGCACGGCGTCGCGCCGGTCGCGTACGGCGACGGCCTCGAGCAGCGGCTACGCGACGCCGCCCCGCAAGGGATCGATGCGTTCATCGATGCGTTCGGCGGGGGCTACGTGGAGTTGGCGCTGCGGCTTGGCGCCGAGCCGCAGCGGATCGACACGATCATCGACTACGAGGCCGCGCAGCGCGCCGGAGCGAAGACGGATGGCAGCGCGGCCGGGCTGAGCGCACGCGTCCTGGCGGATCTTGCGCGGATGATCGCCCGCGGCGAGCTCGAGGTGCCGATCGCGGCGAGCTACCCGCTCGAGCGTGTGCGCGACGCCTACGCCGAGCTCGAGCGGCGCCACACGCGCGGCAAGATCGTGCTGGTGCCGTGACCGTGGCCGGGAAGCGCGCAACCATCGATCACATCACGATCGGCGTGTCCGACCTCGCGCGCAGCCGCGCCTTCTACGAGCAGGCGCTCGCACCGCTGGGGCTGGCCGCGACGCTGACCAGCGACGTCCTCCCGAACGAGGTCGAGTTCGAGCTCGACGGCGGGCACCCTTTCGCGATCTCGACCGAGTACCCCGCCGGTGCGCCCGTCCACATCGCCTTCGGAGCGGACTCGATCGAGCAGGTCCACGCATTCCACGCGGCCGCGCTCGCGGCCGGTGGCACCGACAACGGCGCGCCGGGTCCGCGGCCCGAGTACTCCGAGCGCTACTACGGCGCGTTCGTGTTGGACCCCGACGGCCACAACATCGAGGCCGTCGCGCGGGTCTGATGGCGGTACGGGAAACGGAGCGGCTCTGCGACGATCTCGGCCATGAGGTCGACGAGGCAGAGGTGCTCTACTGGGTCGGCCGTCCGGACTCGCTCGCCGCGGCGAGCGCAGCCGACGCCACGAGCCACCCGCGAGCAGAACGAGTGTTGAGCAGAAAGCGACAAGGAGCAACATGACCGTCAGCGAGAGCGAGAACCCCGCAATCCCGAGCCCCACACCCACGGCGACGCGTCCGCGGACGAACGAGGACTGGTGGCCCCACCAGCTCGACCTGAGCGTCCTGCACAGGAACTCGCCGCTGTCGGACCCGATGGGGGCCGGCTTCGACTACGCCAAGGAGTTCGCGACGCTCGACCTCGAGGCGCTGCGACGCGACCTGATCGAGCTGATGAGGAGCTCGCAGGACTGGTGGCCGGCCGACTACGGGCACTACGGGCCGCTGTTCATCCGCATGAGCTGGCACGCCGCCGGCACGTATCGCATCGCCGACGGCCGCGGCGGCGGCGGGAGCGGCGCCCAGCGCTTCGCGCCGCTCAACAGCTGGCCCGACAACGCCAGCCTCGACAAGGCGCGCCGGCTGCTGTGGCCGGTCAAGCAGAAGTACGGCCGCAAGATCTCCTGGGCCGACCTGCTCGTGTTCACCGGCAACGTGGCGATGGAGTCGATGGGCTTTCAGACGTTCGGCTTCGGCTTCGGGCGAGAGGACATCTGGGAGCCCGAAGAGATCTTCTGGGGACCCGAGGACGCCTGGCTCGGAGACGAGCGCTACAGCGGCGCGCGCCAGCTGGAGAAGCCCCTCGCCGCGGTCCAGATGGGCCTCATCTACGTGAACCCCGAGGGCCCGAACGGCAACCCCGACCCGCTGGCCGCCGCGAAGGACATCAGGGAGACCTTCGCCCGCATGGCGATGAACGACGAGGAGACGGTCGCGCTGATCGTCGGCGGGCACACGTTCGGCAAGACGCACGGCGCGGTCGATCCGAACACGGTCGGCCCCGAGCCCGAGGGCGCGCCGCTCGAGGAGCAGGGCCTCGGCTGGCACGGCAGCCTGCAGCGCAACGGAAACGGCGTGCGCATGCTCACCGGGGGCCCGGAGGGCGCTTGGACGAGCGAGCCGACGAAGTGGAACAACGACTTCCTCGACAACCTCTTCAGATACGAGTGGGAGCTGACGCAGAGCCCGGCCGGGGCGAAGCAGTGGACTCCGAAGAACCCAGAGCCCGACGACCTGGTGGCGGACGCGCACGATCCGTCGAAACGCTCGCCGGTGATGATGCTCACAACGGACCTCGCGCTCAAGTTCGATCCGCTCTACGCGCCGATCGCCAAGCGCTTCTACGAGAACCCCGACGAGCTCGCGGACGCGTTCGCGAAGGCCTGGTACAAGCTGCTGCACCGCGACATGGGGCCGCTCTCGCGCTACCTCGGACCGTGGGTCCCCGAGCCGCAGCTGTGGCAGGACCCGGTCCCGGCGGTCGATCACGAGCTCGTCGGGGCAGACGACGTCGCCGCGCTGAAGACCGAGATCCTCGGGTCGGGGCTGAGCGATCTCGAGGCTGGTATGCACCGCGTGGTCGGCCGCGGCGTCCTTCCGCGCCACCGACATGCGCGGCGGCGCCAACGGCGGGCGCGTGCGGCTCGCGCCGCAGAAGGACTGGGAGTGGAGCGAACCGGCCGAGCTCGCCGGCGCGGTGAGCGCGCTCGAGCGGATCCAGCAGGACTTCAACGCCTCCCAGCCGGGTGGCAAGAGGGTGTCGCTGGCCGACCTCATCGTGCTCGGCGGGTGCGCCGCCGTCGAGCAGGCGGCCAGGAACGCCGGGCACGACGTCGAGGTCCCGTTCACACCCGGGCGCACCGACGCCTCGCAGGAGGACACGGACGTGGACTCGTTCGCAGTGCTCGAGCCGACCGTCGACGGCTTCCGCAACTACGTGCGCCCCGGTGAGCCGTTCCCGCTGGAGCACGGGCTGCTCGAGCGGGCGTTCATGCTTGGGCTGAGGGCCCCCGAGATGACGGCGCTGATCGGCGGCATGCGCGCGCTCGGCGCCAACCACGGGGCGTCGCGGCACGGCGTCCTCACCGAGCGCCCGGAAGCGCTGACCAACGACTTCTTCGTGAACCTGCTCGACATGGGCACGGAGTGGAAGCCCTCGGGCTCCGCCGAGAACGTCTACGAGGGGCGCGACCGCAAGACCGGCGAGCTCCGCTGGAGCGCCACCTCGGCCGACCTCGTCTTCGGCTCGCACTCGCAGCTCCGGGCGCTGTCGGAGGTGTATGCGTCCGACGACGCCGCGGAGAAGCTCGTGCGCGACTTCGTCGCGGCCTGGGCGAAGGTCATGGAGCTCGACCGCTTCGAGCTGGCGTGATCTACCTGGCCCGCCACGGCCAGACCGCCTACAACCTCGAGGGCCGCTTCCAGGGCCAGCAGCAGGTCCCGCTCGACGACACGGGCCGCGCCCAGGCGCACGAGCTCGCGGAGCGAGCTGCCGCGTACGGCTTCGCGGCGCTGTGGTGCAGCCCGCTGCTGCGGGCGCGCGAAACCGCCGACGTCGTGGCGGCGCGCATCGGGCTCGAGCCACGCGAGGACGCGCGCTTCATGGAGACCGACGCGGGCGACTGGACGAACCAGAGCTTCGCCGAGGTGATCGCGCACTCGCCGGAGCTGTTCGCGTCGTTCGCCGCGGCGGAGGCGGGCTTCGCGTTCCCGGGCGGAGAGTCCTTCGCGCAGCAGGAGGAGCGCGTGGGCGCGGCGCTCGAGGAGGTGCGCCGCGGCGAGCTGCCGGCGCTGGTCGTGTGCCACGGCATGGTGATCCGGGCGGCGCTGTCGCTCAGCGTGGGCAGATGGCTGCCGAACGGCCAGCGGCTGCCGAACGGGGCGCTGGTGGCGCTCGACGCGGACGAGGAGCAGCTCGCCGAGCTGGGCACCGCGCGCGGGCTGCAGTCGAGCTGACCCGGCGGGGCTCAGCGCCCGGCCAGCGCCGTGACGAGCGCCGCCGCTTCGCGCGCGATCCGCGATCGCGGGACGACGGAATCGAACCCCTCGCCGAGCGCCAGGTCGCGCACCCCGGGTTCGACGTGCGAGTAGTAGCCGAGCAGCGGAACGCCGCCCAGGAAACCTTCCTCGCGCAGCTCGGTGACCTGCTGCACGCGGAGCAGCGGCTCGGCGGTGAGGTCGACCACGAGCACGGCCGGCGCCTGCGCGAGGAGCGCGTCGCGCAGCGCCCCCTCGCCCGCAACGAGCTGCACGTCGTTGCCGGCGGCGGACAGCGCGCCGTGCAGCTGCGAGCCGAACAGCAGGTCGGCGCTCAGCACGAGCACGCGCGCCATGCGCTACTGGGCGCGCAGGCGGCGGAACTCTTCGACCGCTGAGTGCGGCCGTCCCCACTCGTGCGTGAACTCGACGCGGCCGCTGCGCAGCTCGCGCACGACCAGCTCGCCCTCGATGCCGGCTTCGTCGAGCAGCCTGAGCGCGCCGTGCACGGTGGGCGCCGCGGCGGCGTGGCCGAAGCGGTGGGCGACGAGCAGCCGCCAGTGCCAGTCGTGGCGCGCGTAGGGGCGCGCGTTGCAGGTGGCGAGGTACAGCGCGGCTTCGACGTAGCGCGACTCGTCGGCGATGCGCATGTCGAGCTCGAGGTCGGTCCAGTCGTCGGGCAGCGAGTCGACGATGCCCTGGAAGATGTCGGCGAGGCCCATCGCCGACAGAGGGTATCCACCGCGCGCGCTGCCGCGGCGCGCGGGAGCGCGGCTATGCTCGAAGCCGTGGCCACAGCGGGAGCAGACACGCTCCGATCGGACTACCGGGCGCTCACCGAGGGGGCGGGGCTGCTCGACCGCTCGGGGCGCGGCAAGCTCGCGCTCAGCGGCCCGGACGCGGTCGAGTTCCTCAACGGCCAGGTGACGAACGAGCTGGCCGACCTGCGCGCGGGCGAAGGGCGCTACGCGGCGTTTCTGACGCACAAGGGCAAGATGCTGGGCGACCTGCGCGTGCTCGCGGTGGCCGGCTCCGCCGAGTCGGGCGCTCCGCTCGAGCTGCTGCTCGACACCGAGCGCGTGGCGCTGCAGGCGCTGTTCGACATGATCCGCCGCTTCAAGGTGGGCTACTCGCTCGAGCTGCACAAGCGCACGCTCGAGCGGGGGCTCCTGTCGCTGATCGGGCCGCGCGCGGACGAGGTGGCGGCCACGGACGCGCTCGGCCGCGAGGAGCACGCGAACGCGCACATCGAGATCGCGGGCGTGCAGGCGCTGGCGGTGCGCACCGACACGGGAGTCGACCTGCTGTGCGACGCGGGCGCCACCGAGACGATCGCGCGGGAGCTGTGCGACCGCGGCGCGCAGGCGGTGGACGAGCAGAGCGCGGAGTGCGTGCGCGTGGAGAGCGGCAGGCCGCGCTACGGCGTGGACCTCGACGAGAGCGTGATCCCCCAGGAGGCGGGCCTCAACGACCGCGCGGTGAGCTTCACGAAGGGCTGCTACGTGGGCCAGGAGACGGTGGCGCGCCTGTTCTACAAGGGCAAGCCCAACCGCCATCTGCGCGGGCTGCGCCTCTCCCGTCCGGTGCACGCCGGCGCGGAGCTGCGCCTCGGCGAGCGCGAGGTGGGCAGGGTGTCGAGCCCGGTGCTCTCCCCCCGCCTCGGCCCGATCGCGCTGGCTCTCGTGCGGCGCGAGGCGGCGCCGGGCAGCATGCTCGAGGCGGGCGCCGAGGGCGCGAGCGCGGAGGTAGTGGAGCTGCCGTTCGAGCGCTAGCCGCGCCGTCCGGCGATACTGGCGCCGAGCATGGATGACGCGCTCGATCTGGTGAGGCGGATGCAGGAGGCTTTCGGCGGCCCGCGCCCCGCGAGCGCGCTCGATTTCTTCGCCGAGGACGTCGTCTACGACGCGAGCGAGCGCCCCGGCGGGCGGCTGTGGCACGGCCGCGCGGGCGTGCGCGCGGCGATGCTCGAGTGGGGCGAGGTGTGGGAGGACTGGCAGGTGGAGGTCGAGCGCTACCTCGACGCGGGCGAGGGCAGGGTGCTGGTGATGTGGCACGAGCGCGGGCGCGGCCGGGAGAGCCGCGTCCCGATGCAGCAGCGCGGGGCGAACATGATCACCGTGCGCGACGGGCGCATCGTGCACGTGCGCATGTTCGTGCACCAGCAGGCCGCGCTCGAGGCGGCGGGCCTGTCGGGCCCGCGGCGGCGCGACGAGCCGGCCCGCGGAGGCTAGGCCGCGGGAGGAGCGGCGTCGTCTCCCGCCTCCCCTCCCCCGTGCTCGGCGGCGTCCCTGCGCGGGTGCATGCGGATCGCCGCGCCATCCTCGCCATCCTCGGGCGGGATGCCGGATTCGCGCGTGTAGGCCTGCCACTGCTCGGTGAGCAGGTCGAGCAGCTGGCTGGCGAGCAGCGGCGAGAACGACACGCGCGAGACGACCATCCCCTGCTGCCCCTGCGGGCCGATGCGCATGAAGTCGAGCGTGAACTCGTGCGGGGTACGGGCGATCGTGGCCGCGTTGGCCCATTTGCCCGGGAACTCCTCCGGCGGCATCATGATGTTCGGGCCCTGCTCCGCAGGTTCCTGCCCCGAATCCTCTGGGCGCTCGCGCTCGGCCACTTTCGCTGAGCGTAGCGCGCTCGACGCGCTCCGCCCGCGAGGCGGCGATGATCCGCCGCGATGGCGGGTTATTCGGGAACTCCTCTGTGGCGCAAGCTCGGCGTCAAGCCGGGGTGCGCGCTGGTGCTGCTCGAGGCGCCGCATGGCTTCGCGGTGGCGGATCTGCCGGAGGGCGTGGAGCTGCGCCAGGAGCACGGCGCGCGCGGGCGCGCGCACGCGGACGTGCTGATCGTGTTCGTGCGCGAGCGAGCGGGCCTGCGCAGGCTGCGCGCGCTGTCGCGGCGCATCCACCCCGACGGCGCGATCTGGGTGGCGTGGCCGCGCCGCGCGGGCGGCGCGCAGAGCGACATCCGCGAGCAGGACATCCGCGACGCGGCGCTGGCGCTGGGGCTGGTGGACGTGAAGGTCGCCGCGATCGAGGAGCGCTGGTCGGGGCTGCGCCTGGTGTGGCGGCGCGAGCTGCGCGCCGCCGCGGCCGCCGCCTCGGGGTAGGATTGGGCGTCCCTGCCCCCTACAGACGAGGTCAACAGGACGTGGCAATCGATCTGCAGCAAGTCTCCACAGTGGATGTCGAGCCCGGCGAGCTGCCGGCGACGATGGCCGCCTGGGTGATCCGCGAGGAGCGCTTCGGCGAGCCCAAGGACGCGTTCCAGGTCGAGGAGATCGAGGTGCCCGAGCCGGGCGCGTTCGAGGTGATCGTGCGCGTGATGGCGGCGGGGGTGAACTACAACAACGTGTGGGCCGCGCTGGGCAAGCCGGTGTCGGTCATGCGCTACGGCGACCACCCGGAGTACGGCCACCACATCGGCGGCTCGGACGCGTCGGGGGTGGTCTGGAAGGTCGGCGCGGGCGTGACGCGCTGGAAGCCCGGCGACGAGGTGGTGGTGCACTGCAACATGGCCTCCTACGAGGACCCGGAGGTGCACGGCCTCGACCCGATGGCGGCGCCGTCGCAGATGATCTGGGGCTACGAGACGACGTGGGGCTCGTTCGCGCAGTTCACGAAGGTGCAGGCCCAGCAGCTGCTGCCGAAGCCCCACGCGCTCACCTGGGAGGAGGCGGCCTCCTACGGGCTCGTGTACTTCACGGCGTACCGCATGCTGATCACGCGCTGCAAGATGCAGGCAGGCGCGAACGTGCTGATCTGGGGCGCCGCCGGCGGCCTCGGGGTGTTCGCGACGCAGCTGTGCAGCGCGGCGGGCGCGCACTGCGTGGGCGTGGTGTCCTCGCCGGAGAAGGGCGAGCTCGTCAAGCGCCTCGGCGCGGTCGACTACATCGACCGCGGTGAGTTCGCGGGGATGATGCGCAAGGGCGGCGAGACGCCCGAGGAGGAGGCCGAGCGCTTCAAGGTCTCGCGCGGCTTCGCCAAGCGCGTCAAGGACATCCTCGGCGACGCGCCCGACATCGTCTTCGAGCACGTCGGCAAAGCGACCTTCCCCACGTCTGTGTTCACCGCGAAGACGTTCGGCAAAGTGGTGATCTGCGCGGGCACCACGGGAATCGACCTGGACTTCAACGTGGCATATCTGTGGATGCGCCAGAAGGAGATCCTGGGCTCGCACTTCGCGAACGCGTACGAGTGCACGAAGGCCAACGAGCTGATCGAGAGCGGCCAGATCCGCCCGGTGCTGTGGCGCACCCTCGGCTTCGAGGGCGTCGCGGAGGCGCACCAGCTGATGCTCGAAAACAAGCACCTGGGGAAGATCTCGATCCTCGTGGGCGCGCCCGAGGAGGGCCTCGGCAAGACCGCCGAGGGCCCCGGCGCGATCCGCGCGGAGGTGGGCGCCTGATGGCGGGCACGGTCATCGTCCCCTGGTACGCCACCGGCCTGCGCGCCGAAAAGTTCGAGCCGGCGCTCGGCGAGGTGTCGGCGATCGCGCTGCGCTACGACGCGACCTCCCACCACGTGTACCGCGCGCGCGACGACCGCTACAAGTTCCAGCAGGTGCTGGCGTGGGACGAGCACGAGGACTGGGAGCGCTACTGGGAAGGCCCTGAGATGACCTATTTCAGGGCGCGCTACTCCGGCTGGTACCAGGTGCCGGTGCTGTACGGCTGGTGGGACCTCACCGCGTACGGCCAGGTGGCTCCCGAGCGGGTCACCGCCAACGGCGCCGGCAACGGCGTGGCGGCGGGCGAGAGCGCCTGACTCAGCCCTGCTCGAGCGGCGCCATCGTCAGCCCGGCGCCCTTCAGCTGCTCCCAGTAGTGCTCGGCGGCCTCCTGGTGGCCCGAGTACACGATCGCACGCCCCGTGTTGTGGATCACGTTGGCGATCTCGTGACCGCGCTGCAGGCTGGTGCCGGGGATGAAGCGCGCGAGCGTGCGCGCGACGTGGTCGAAGGTGTTGTGGTCGTCGTTGCGGACGATCACCCGCCACGCGGAGCCGGAACCGGTGCCCGGAGGCGCCTGCCGGGGAATCTCGACCGTGCGACTCACCGCAGGGCAGGATAGAGAGAAGCGCTCAACCGTACAATTGGCGCATGGACGGCGATCTGACCCCGCGCCTGCCCGAGCGCGACCGGCCGTGGATGATGCGCACGTACGCGGGCCACTCCACCGCGAAGGCGTCCAACGAGCTGTACCGGCGCAACCTCGCGAAGGGCCAGACGGGGCTGTCGGTGGCCTTCGACCTGCCCACGCAGACGGGCTACGACCCCGACGACGAGCTGGCTCGCGGCGAGGTGGGCAAGGTGGGCGTGCCGATCTCCCACCGCGGCGACATGGCGGCGCTGATGGAGGGCATCCCGCTCGACGAGATGAACACCTCGATGACGATCAACGCGACCGCCGCGTGGCTGCTGGCGCTGTACATCGTGGCCGCCGAGGAGCAGGGCGTGGCGCAGGAGAGCCTGCAGGGCACCACGCAGAACGACATCATCAAGGAGTTCCTGGCGCGCGGCACCTACGCGTTCCCGCCGGCGCCGTCGATGCGTCTGATCGCGGACATGATCGCCTACACGGTCGAGCACGTGCCGCGCTGGAACCCGATCAACGTGTGCTCCTACCACCTGCAGGAGGCGGGCGCCACGCCGGTGCAGGAGATCGCGTATTCGATGTGCAACGCGATCGCGGTGCTCGACGCGGCGCGCGAGCGCGTGCCGCGAGGACCGCATGGAAGCGGTGTTCGGGCGCATCTCGTTCTTCGTGAACGCGGGCGTGCGCTTCGTCGAAGAGCACGCGAAGCTGCGCGCGATGTCGATCCTGTGGGAGGAGATCGGCCGCGAGCGCTACGGCGTGGGCGACGAGCGCAACCTGCGCTTCCGCTACGGCGTGCAGGTCAACTCGCTGGGGCTCACCGAGGCGCAGCCGGAGAACAACGTGCAGCGCATCGTGCTCGAGGCGCTCGCGGTGACGCTCGGCCGCGACGCGCGCGCACGCGCGATCCAGCTGCCCGCGTGGAACGAGGCCCTGGGGCTGCCGCGCCCATGGGACCAGCAGTGGTCGCTGCGCATCCAGCAGGTGCTCGCGTACGAGACCGACATCCTCGAGTACCCCGACATCTTCGCGGGGTCCACGGTCATGGAGGGGCTCGTGGACGAGCTGCTCGAGGGCGCGCGCGCGGAGATGGCGGTCGTCGCCGAGCACGGCGGCGCCGTCGAGGCGGTGCCGTACATGAAGACGGCGCTGGTGGACTCGCACCGCGAGCGCGTGCGCCGCATCGAGTCGGGCGAGCAGGTCGTGGTGGGCCAGAACCGCTTCGCCGAGACCGAGCCCTCGCCGCTGACAGCCGACGCGGAGGGCGGCATCCTGGTGGTGGACCCCGCGATCGAAGCGGAGCAGGTCGAATCGGTCAGACGCTGGCGCTCCGGGCGCGACGAGGCCGCCGTGACGGAGGCGCTCGCGGCGCTCGCGCGCTCGGCGGCCTCGGCGGACGCCGAGCACAACCTGATGATCCCCACGATCGCGGCGGCGCGCGCGGGCGCGACGACCGGCGAGTGGGCGCGCACGCTGCGCGAGGTGTTCGGTAGCTACCGCGCGCCCACGGGCGTCGGCGACGCGGCCACGAGCACCAACGGGGAGCTCTCGGAGCTGCGCAGCGAGGTCGCGAGCCTGCAGGAGAAGCTCGGCCGCAGGCCCAAGCTGCTGGTGGGCAAGCCGGGGCTCGACGGCCACTCCAACGGCGCCGAGCAGATCGCGGTGCGCGCGCGCGACTCGGGCATGGACGTGGTGTACGAGGGCATCCGCCTCACCCCCGCGCAGATCGCCGCCTCGGCGCTGCAGGAGGGCGTGCACGTGGTCGGACTGTCGATCCTGTCGGGCTCGCACCGCGAGCTGATCCCCGCGGTGATCGACGCCCTGCGCGAGGCCGGCGTGAGCGCGCCGGTGGTGGTCGGCGGGATCATCCCCGAGCAGGACGTTGCGCTCCTGCGAAGCGCGGGCGCGGCGGCGGTGTACACGCCGAAGGACTTCGACATCACCCGCATCATGCGCGACATCGTGGCGCTGCTGCGCGAGGACTCGCCGGCGCCGGTGGCGGCGGGCGCCTCCGCCGACGGCGCGGCGTGAGCGCCGACGGCGCGCTGCTGGGCGCACGGCTGCGGGAAGGAGACCTGAGCGCGGCGCCGGCGGCGCTCAACCTGATCGAGAGCACCGCGCCGGCCGACCGCGAGCAGGCGGCGGCGCTCGCGCGCGAGGTCTCGCCGGCGACGCTCGGCGGCGAGGCGCGCGCGCACATCGTGGGGATCACGGGACCCCCGGGCGCGGGCAAGTCCACGCTGCTCTCCGTGCTGCTGCGCGCGTGGCGCTCGC
The DNA here is from genome assembly GCA_963813685.1 of uncultured Solirubrobacteraceae bacterium. Taxonomy (GTDB): domain Bacteria; phylum Actinomycetota; class Thermoleophilia; order Solirubrobacterales; family Solirubrobacteraceae; genus Palsa-744. The sequence continues at coordinate 384,291 of CAWEZQ010000005.1, read as the reverse complement.
AGGGACGCACGGTGGCGATGCTCGCGGTGGACCCCAGCTCGCGCAGCTCCGGTGGCTCGCTGCTCGGAGATCGCGCGCGCATCGACTTCGACCCGGCCGACCGCGGCGTGCTTATCCGCTCGACCGCCGCGGGGCTGCGGCTGGGCGGGCTCGCGCCCGCCACGCGCGCGGCCGCGGCCGCGCTGGCGACGGCGTTCGACGTGGTGGTGATCGAGACCGTGGGCGTGGGCCAGGCGGAGACCGACGTGGCGGACGTGGCCGACACGGTGCTCGTGGTTGTGCAGCCGGGCTCCGGCGACGTGCTGCAGTTCCTGAAGGCGGGGATCATGGAGGTGCCCGACGTGCTGGTCGTCACCAAGGCGGACCTCGGACAGATCGCGGCGCGCACGCGGCACGACCTCGACGCGGCGCTGCGCGCGCTGGGGCGCGGCGAGCAGCGCGCGCTCGCGGTCTCCTCGCTGCCTCCCCCGAGCGGCCTGCCGGAGCTGCTTCAGGCGCTCGAGCGCCACCGCGAGGGCCTCGACCTGGCGGCCTCGCGCACGCGCTCGCGGCGCGTGGCGGCGCTCGACGCGTTCGCGCTCGAGCACGGCGAGCGCGGCCTGCGCGCGCTCGGCGGCCGCGCCGCTGCGCAGCGGATGCTCGAGGCGATGGACCCGGGCCTCGACGTGCCCGCGCTGCAGGGCGCGCTCGAAGCGCATCTGCGAGAGCCGGCGGCCTAGGCGATGGGGCTGCGCGAGCAGGCGGCGTAGGCGATGCTGCGCGACCTCGCCACGATGTTCGGCGCGTTCGTGCTGGCGAGCGCGCTCGCGGGCGCGCTCGGCGCGGTCAACCTCGGCACCGCGCTCGCGTTCGGCCAGATCGGGTTCGCGATCAGCGTGGTGTACGTGCTGCTGCGCCGCTGAGCGCCGCGCGGGCACACACGCGACGCGATCCGGGCAGGCGCGCGGCGCGCCCGCGCACGCGTCGCCGCGGGCAACAAGCGTCCACGCCAAACGGCTCGCTCCAAGGCTGCTGCTACGTTCGGCTCGGTTCGGTAGTAGCTGCGACGTCGGGGGTCTTCTTGGCAACGGGGCACTTCAGGAGCCTGGAGGCGGGGCTTGCGGCGTCGGTTGCGGCGCTCGTGTGCGCGCTCGCGCTCGGCGTGCAGAGCGCGTCCGCAAAGGTCTACTTCAGCTCGTTCCCGGCGGAAGGAGGCACCGGCATCGAGCGCGCGGGGTTCGAAGGCGGGTCGCTCGAAACACTCACGCTGCAGCCTGTGGGCTTCGACGAGGGCCTGGCGCTGAACGTGGCGGAAGGCAAGATGTACTGGACCGACAGCATCGCCAGCGTGATCTACCGCGCGAACCTCAACGGCAGCGAAGCGCAGGTGATCTACGACGACCTCGGCTGGGAACCGCTGGGGATCGCGCTCGACCCCGCGCGCGGCGAGATCTACTGGAACGACAGGCAGGGGATCAAGCGCGCGAGCGTCGACGGCACGCATGAGGAACTGCTCGTGGAAGGCGCCACCAGCGGGCTGCTGGCGCTCGACCTCCCCGCGCAGCACATGTACTGGATCGCGGGCGGCAAGATCAAGGGCGCCGCCATGGAACCGAACCCGGCGGTCAGCGAACCCGTCTCGGGCCAGGTGAAACCGTTCGGGCTCGCGGTGGACCCGGAACACGGCTGGCTCTACTGGCTCGAGCTCGAACGCAACCAGATCCGCCGTTCGAACCTCGAAGGCGGCGAAATCGAAACGATCGTCGACCAGCCCGAAGCGGGCTTCGAAGGAGGCCTCGCGATCGAACCCGCGGCGGGGCGGCTGTACTGGACCGCCGCGGGCAGCGAAGCTGCGCCGTACGACCAGATCGAGGTCTCCAACCTCGCGGGCGGCGAAGCGCGCACGCTGTTCGCCACCGGCGCGGACATCCCCGAGGCGCTGGCCGTGGAGAACGCCGAGGAGCGTCCCCTCGACACGCTCGCGCCGCTCATCGAAGGCACGCCGCAGGTGGGCAGCCCGCTGAGCTGCAACCCGGGGCTGTGGTCGGGGATCGGCGCGATCACCGCGTCCTACCGCTGGCTCGCGGGCGGAGCGCCGATCGAAGGGGTGAGCGGGCCCGTGTACGTGCCCGCTCAGAGCCAGGCGGGCACGAGCCTCGCGTGCGCGGTGAGCGCCACGGACAACGTCGAAACGACCACCGCGCTGAGCGCGCCCGTGAGCGTGGCGGCGCTCGCGCCGCCCGACGAACCGCCGGCCGCCACGCGCGCGAAGCTCGTGGCGGGCATCGCGCTCGCGAATCTCACGAGCTCGGGCACCACCGCGCACATCCCGGTGTTCACGAGCCTCGCGGGCAGGGCGACGCTGAGCGCCAGGCCGGTGCTCGCGCGAGGCCGCTCGCGCAGGCACGCCCGCACGGCGCGCGCCGGCCGCGCCCCGCGCACAGTGAGCGCGCACACCTCGCTCGCGCCCGGCCGCGCGCGCATCACGCTCAGGGGGCTCGTGCGCGGCGCCACATACCGCCTGCAGCTGAGCGTGAAGGACGGCGAAGGGCAGGTGGCGCGCAGCGGGGCCAACCTGAGGGTCCAGCGCCGCTCGCGCTAGAGCTCGCCCGCCCCGGCGCGCCGCGGCGCGCGCGGCGGGCATGTAACGCCCGGCGTCGTGCGCGGACCTAACCTGTCAACGAGATGGTGGTGCTCGTCGCATTCGCTCTGCTCGCCGGCGCGGGCACGGCTCTCTCGCCGTGCGTGCTGCCCGTGCTCCCCGCGCTGCTCTCGGCAGGGGGCGTCGGAGGCAGGCGCAGGCCGCTCGGCGTCGTGCTCGGGCTCGCGGTGACCTTCACGGTGACGATCGTGGGGCTCTCGACGGTGGTCAGCGGCGTGGGCCTCGGCGACGACCCCACGCGCGACCTCGCGGTCGGCGTGCTGGTCGTGTTCGGCCTCGTGATGCTGGTGCCCGCGGTGGCCGCGCGCGTGGAGGCGCCGCTCTCCAGGCTCGCGCGCTTCGGGCCGCGCACGCGCGGCGACGGCTTCGCGTCCGGGGTGCTCGTGGGCGGCGCGCTGGGCTTCGTGTACACGCCGTGCGCCGGGCCGATCCTCGCGGGGGTGATCTCGGTGGGCGCCGCCAGCGGCCGCAGCGTGGCGGTGGGCATCGCCTACGCCGCGGGCTCCGCGGCGATGCTGCTCGCGCTCTCGCTCGGCGGCCGCGCTGTGTTCGAGCGCGTGCGGCGCGCGGGCGCAGGGCTCGTCCTGCAGCGCGCGCTCGGCGTGATCATGCTCGCGACTGCCGTCGCGATCGCCACCGAACTCGACGTGAACTTCGACGAGTATGTGGCCAAGCACATACCCAACGTCAACCTCACAGCCTCGCTCGAGAAATCACACGCGGTCGAAAGCAGGCTTCCGCAGCTGACGGGCCACGGCGTGCGCTTCAAACCCGCCGCCCGCACGCACACGGCGCCGCGAGATGCGAGCCAGGCGAAGCTGCTGAAGATCGCGCACGAACTGAAGAACGCAGGGCAAGCGCCCGAATTCAGCGAAACGCAAGATTGGTTCAACACGCCAGGAGGCCGTCCGCTCACGCTCGGAGGGCTGCGCGGGCGCGTGGTGCTGATCGACTTCTGGACGTACACGTGCATCAACTGCATCCGCACGCTGCCGTACCTGAAGGCGTGGGACGCGGCGTACCGCACCGATGGCCTCACGATCGTCGGCGTGGAGGCGCCCGAGTTCCAGTTCGAGCACAGCGCGAGCAACGTGGAGAGCGCGATCCGGCAGTTCGGCCTGCGCTACCCGGTGGTGCAGGACAACGACATGGGCACCTGGAACGCATGGCAGAACGAGTACTGGCCCGCGGACTACCTGATCGACGCGCACGGCAACGTGCGCTACGCGAGCTTCGGCGAGGGCGACTACGACCAGACCGAGACCGCGATCCGCGCGCTGCTCGCGGAAGCGGGCGCGAACGTGGGCGCGATGAGCCGGCCCGCGGGCGTGGTCGTCCCGAGCAATCTCGCCACGCCCGAGACCTACCTCGGCACGGCCCGCGCCGAAGGCTGGCTCGCGCGCCCGTCCAAAGGCCTCCACTTCTACGGCGAAAGGGCGCCCCAACAGCTCGAACTCAACAAATTCGCCTTCAGCGGAACCTGGAACGTGGGCGAACAGCCCGCCGAAGCGGTCAGCGGCGCCGGCATCGACGTGGAGTTCCAGGCGAAGGACGTGTACCTGGTGCTGAGCACGCCGCACGAACGCGCCATGCCGGTGAGGGTGATGCTCGACGGCCACCCGATCGCGGCCGCCGACGCCGGCGCGGACGTGCACGCGGGCGTCGTGGAGGTGCGCCGCCAGCGCCTCTACTCGCTGGTGTCGCTGCCACGCGCCGAGCGCCATCGCCTCACCCTGCGCTTCGCCCCGGGCGTGACCGGGTACGCGTTCACGTTCGGGTAGCGCCGCGCGGCACCCGCTGCGGGAGACACGCGCGCGGGCGCGCCCGCGCGGCAGGCGCCGGCGTTCCCCGAATCCGCAAAGTGCGCACAGCCGCGCGCTCGACAGCCGTCGATTGCGCTTGACGGGTCCTGCGCGCTCTATAGCCTTTCACGCCGGAAGGCTAAGTCACGGCCCCGCCGCCCAGGCGGGGACACGGAGCCCCTGTCGCTGTGCCGGGCGGGGACAAGGAGGTAATTGTGCAGATGGTCAGTAGGCGACAACGGGCGACGGGGCTCCTCGCCGCCGTGGCGGCGGCGCTGGCAGCACTGCTCGTCCTCGCGGCGGGAGCGGGTGCCGCGGAAGAAGGCGAAACCGGGTCGATCACGTTCCCGGGCACGCCGCTGACGGTGTCGATCGCCGCGCAGGGGCAGTGTCAGTCGAGCTACGCAAGTCACGGCAACAACTTCTTCCCGCCCAACGGCAACGTCGGGGACTGCGGGCTGTTCCTCGCGTTCCCCAAAGCGGGCAGCGAACAGCCTGAAGGGCTGCAGGGCACGACGTGGGGCTACTCGTCGTTCGCGGGATCGGCCGGACCGGCGCTGATCAACCACTTCTACACCCCGGCGGGCCCGCAGCCCGCGGTGACGGGCAGCGGCACGGCCGTGAGCCCGTTTGCGCAGACCACCACCTTCTACGTCGAAGGCGAAGAAGAATCGAAAATGGAGAGATTCGCGGAAGTCGCCGAGACGACCACGTACGTGAACGGCGAACCGCAGTTCGTCTCGACCTTCACGGTGAAGAACACCACCAAACCGGAAAAGAAAATCTACTTCCGCGCGATCTACGCCGCCGACCTGTACCTGCTCGGCGACGACTACGGCACCGGCGTGTTCCTCGGCGGGCCGCCGCGCTTCGTGGGCGGCCAGAACCCGAACACGGGCGCCCTCGGCGGGCTCGAGGAAGTCTCCGGCGCGGCCCCGTGGACCGCGTTCCAGGAGGGCTGCTGGAACAGCGTCGAACTCGAAAGCTCCGGGCGCTGCGCCGGGGCCGCCTCGACGGACGCGGGGATCTGGAACCTGGTGGCGAGCACGGCCGAAAACCCCGCCGCGTTCAACGACACCGTGGACCCGGCGCTGATCGACAACGGCGTGGGCGCCGAGTGGGACCAGCTGCGCGAAGCCGGCCTCGGGCCTAACCAGACGGCGACGTTCTCGATCATCAACCGCACGCAGGTGCCGTCGAACCTGCAGATCACCCCGGTCAGCCAGACGCTGAACCAGGGCCAGACCGAGACGCTGAACGTCAGCGCCACGGACCTCGCGGGCGTGCCGTACGCGGGCAGGACGCTGCACTACACGGTGACGGGCGCGAACCCGCAGTCGGGAGCGGTCACGCTCAACGGCGCGGGCCAGGCGCAGGTCTCCTACGTGGGCAACAACCCCGGCATCGACACGATCCAGATGTTCGTGGACCTCACCGGGAGCGGCGTCCAGACCCCGGGCGACCCGTCCGGCTCGGCGGGCGTCACGTGGATTCCGAGCCCCAACAGCAGCTACAAAGTCTCCTCGATCAAAGCCAACGCCAACGGCACCATCACGATCACGTTCGTGCCGGTGCAGTCGGGCACGGCGGCGGTCGTGGTGACGGTGCCCACCGGCACGATCGCGCGCCACCTGGCCGAAGCCGCGAAGAAGAAAAAGAAGAAGAAGTGCAAGAAAGGCCAGTCGAGGATCAAAGGCAAGTGCCGGCCGACCAACACGGTGTCGGGCAAAGCGACGGCTCCCGGAACCGCCGGAGTGCCTCTGACGATCGTGGTCAAGCCCTCGAGCAAGGTCACGAAGGCACTGAAGAAGGGCAAGACCGTGCTGCTCACGGTCAAGCTCAGCTACACCTCCTCGCTCGGCGGCACGCCGACCGTGCAGACGTTCCACGAGAAGGTCAAACCCAAGAAGAAGAAGAAGCACAAGAAGTGAGCATCGGCCGCGGCGTCGCCCGAGGGCGCGCCGCGGCGCAGAATCTCGCGGGAGGGCGCTTGCGGGCGCCCTCCCGTCGTTCCAGGGCTGCCCGCCGCGCGGCCGGCCGAGCCGCCGGAGCGCAAGCGCGGCCCCGCCCGCCCCTACAATAGGCGCCATGGAGGGCTCGATGGCCGAGACCAGTGCGCGCAGCTGGCTGCGCTGCTACCGCTGCTGGTCGCAGGACCTCGAGGTGCAGGTGCACTACGAGGGAATCCACAAGATCGACCCCGACACCGGCGAGCGCGCCGAGGTGGTGGACGAGCTGCAGGAGGCGGTGGTGCAGTGCCTCGACTGCATGCACGACCAGCCCCATCTCGGCTTCAACAACGGCCGCGTGGAGCCCGTGGAGGACCGCTGGGAACGCATGATCGCGGGCACCCCGTGGGTGGCCTCGTGCACCGTCGCGGTGGACGCGGAGGACGTCGAGAGCTGCTCGGGGCCGGAGGCCGGCGACGCGCTGTCCTACGCCGCGTTCGGCGACCACGGCGTGCGCGAGTTCTTCACGCACGTGCGCTTCCACAAGCACGAGGACGACCAGCGCATCATCGTGCACCTGCTCGTGGAGCTCTACGCGCGCTCGCTCGAGGAGGCCACCGAGGTGCTCGAGTCGGCCGCCCGCGGCGCGCTCACGATCACCTCACTCGCCGAGGAGTCGCGCCCGCCGGCCGCTGCCGGCGAGACGCACCCGCACGAGTAGCTCAGCCGAGGCGCTCTTCGAGCGCCTTCAGCTGCGCGTGAAGCTCGGGCGGCAGGTTCTCGAAGCGCGCGTAGTGCTCGTGCAGCTGCGGCAGCTGCTCGCGCCACTCGCCGGCGTCGACGCGCAGGAGCTCGTCCATCGCGCCGGGCGCGATGTCCAGGCCACGCGTGTCGATGCCGCCCTCGCCCACCGGCGGGAGCAGGCCGATCGGCGTCTCGACCGCCTCGCCGCTGCCGGCGCAGCGCGCGAACACCCACGCGAGCACGCGCGCGTTCTCGCCGAAGCCTGGCCACAAGAAGGCGCCTGAGGCGTCCTTGCGAAACCAGTTGACGTGGAAGATCTTCGGGAGCTTCGCGCCCGACGTGCGCCCCACCTTGAGCCAGTACGCGAAGTAGTCGGCCATGTTGTAGCCGCAGAACGGCAGCATCGCGAACGGGTCGAAGCGCAGCTCGCCGACCGTGCCGGCCGCCGCCGCGGTCTTCTCCGAGCCCATCACCGAGCCGAGGAACACGCCGTGCTCCCAGTCGCGCGCCTCGAACGCGAGCGGCACCACCGTGGAGCGCCGGCCGCCGAACAGGATCGCGTCGATCGGGACGCCCGCGGGGTCCTCCCACTCGGGCGCGATCGCGGGCGTCTGGGAGGCCTTCACCGTGAAGCGCGCGTTGGGGTGCGCCGCGGGCGTCTCCGAGCTGGGCGTCCAGTCGTTGCCGCGCCAGTCGGTGAGGTGCTCGGGCGCGGGCTTGCTGAGCCCCTCCCACCAGATGTCGCCGTCGTCGGTTTTCGCGCAGTTCGTGAAGATCGCGTCGCGGGAGACCATGCGCACCGCGTTGGGGTTGGTCTTCTCGCCGGTCCCGGGCGCCACGCCGAAGAAGCCCGCCTCGGGGTTGATCGCGTACAGCCTGCCGTCGTCGCCGAACTTCATCCAGGCGATGTCGTCGCCGATCGTCTCGACCTTCCAGCCCTCGAGCGAGGGGATCGTCATCGCGAGGTTGGTCTTGCCGCACGCGCTGGGGAACGCGCCTGCGATGTAGCGCACCTCGCCCTCGGGCGAGATCAGCTTGAGGATCAGCATGTGCTCGGCCATCCAGCCCTGTTCGCGCGCCATCACCGACGCGATGCGCAGCGCGAAGCACTTCTTGCCGAGCAGCGCGTTGCCGCCGTAGCCCGAGCCGAAGGACCAGATCTCGTGCGTCTCGGTGAAGTGCACGATGTACTTGTTCTCCGCGTTGCACGGCCACGGCACGTCCTCCGCGCCGTCGGCGAGCGGCGCGCCGACCGAGTGCAGGCACGGCACGAACACGCCTTCCGAGCCGAGCGCGTCGAGCGCCGCCTGGCCCATGCGCGTCATGATCCGCATGCTCACCGCCACGTACGCCGAGTCGGTCAGCTGCACGCCCACGTGGCTCTTGTCGGAGCCGATCGGGCCCATCGAGAACGGCACCACGTACATCGTGCGCCCGCGCATCGAGCCCGTGAACAGCTCAGTCAGCGCCTCGCGCATCTCACCGGGCTCGCGCCAGTTGTTGGTGGGGCCCGCTTCGTCCTGCGTGGGCGAGCAGATGAACGTTCGGTCCTCCACGCGCGCCACGTCGCCGGGATCCGACAGCGCCAGGTAGGAGCCCGGCCGCTTCGCATCCGACAGGCGCTCGAACGTGCCTGCGTCCACCAGGCCCTGGCAGAGCCGGTCGAACTCCTCAGCGGAGCCGTCGCACCAGTACACCTGGTCCGGTTCGGTCATCTGCTCGATCTCCCCGACCCACTCCATGAGGCGGTCGTTCTTTGTCGGGGCGGGGGCCGTTGTTTCCATACCTGTCGCTGCTCCTAGGGTCGCGGGCATGTTTCGCCGCCTCGAATCGGCGGCCGGCGGACCGCGAGGGTCCGGGAAACCGAAAAACGCCCGTATGGGCGTTTGCGAAGCGTACCGTACGGCCAGAGCCCGGCTTCCGCCGGCGTCCGGCACATGCGTGTTTCCCCCCGGCCTTTCAGTCCACGTTGCCCTCGCCGGCCGCGCCGTCTGCGCCAGCGCCGGGCGTGCGCCGCGGGACCAGCACGAGCCGCTTGAACTCCGCCACGAGCACGCCGTCCTGGTTGAGCACGCGCGTGTGCACCTTGACGGTGCCGCGGTCGGGCTTGGAGCGCGACTCCTTCTTCTCGAGCACCTCGGACTCGCAGAACAGCGTGTCGCCGTGGAACACCGGCGCGGGGTGCTTGAGCTCTTCGGTCGCGAGGTTCGCGATCGCCTTGCCGCTCACGTCGCTGACCGACATGCCGAGCGCGAGCGAGTACACGAGCGGACCCACCACCACGTTGCGGCCCTGCTGGGAGGCGTGCGCGTACACGTCGTTGATGTGCAGCGGGTGGTGGTTCATCGTGATCAGGCAGAACAGGTGGTCGTCGGCCTCGGTCACCGTCTTGGCGGGCCAGTGCTTGTACACGGCGCCCACCTCGAACTCCTCGAGGTAGCGGCCGTACGGGTGCGCGCCGCTCGCCTCGCGCGCGGCCTGATCGGTCTCGACGGTCTGGGTCTCTGGCATGTGGTGCTCAGCGGCTCCTTTCGCGCTCGTCCATGGGGCGCCAACTCTAGAGCCTGCATCCATCCAATAGGATCGAGCGCATGCGCAACCCACGCGATTTCTTCAAGCCCCTGGCGATAGACGCGCCGGAGCCGGCCCGCGAGATCCCCTTCAAGCCCTCGCGGATGATCCACTTCCTGGACTTCTCCAACGAGAAGATGGTGGCGAAGGTACCCGACATCGCGCCCACCGTGGACATCCTGCTGGGCAACCTCGAGGACGCGGTTCCGCTCGACCGCAAGGAGGCCGCGCGCGCGGGGCTGATCCGCGTGGGCAAGGAGATGGAGCTGGGCGACACCGCGCTGTGGACGCGCGTCAACGAGCTGGCCTCCCCCTACTTCCTCGACGACATCACCCAGATCGTGGCCGAGATCGGCGACAAGCTCGAGGTCGTGATGGTCCCCAAGGTGGAGGGCCCGTGGGACATCCACTACGTGGACCGGCTGCTCGCGCAGCTCGAGGCCAAAGCCGGCGTCGAGCGCCCGATCCTCGTGCACTGCGTGCTCGAGACGCACCTCGGAGTGGCCAACCTCGAGGAGATCGCCGCCGCGAGCCCGCGCATCCAGGGCATGAGCTTCGGCCCCGCCGACCTCGCGGCGTCGCGGCGCATGAAGACCACGCGCGTCGGCGGCGGGCACCCCGGCTATCGCACGATCGCCGACCCCGACCCGGAGAACCCGGACGCGCCGCGCGCGAGCTACCAGCAGGACCCGTGGCACTACTCGATCGCGCGCATGGTCGACGCGTGCACCGCGGTGGGCGCGCTGCCCTTCTACGGCCCCTACGGCGACATCCGCGACGAGGAGGGCTGCGAAACGCAGTTCCGCGCGGCGTTCCTGCTCGGCTGCGTGGGCGCTTGGTCGCTGCACCCCGCGCAGATCGCGATCGCCAAGCGCGTGTTCTCGCCCGACCCCGAGGAGGTGGCGTTCGCGAAAAAGGTGATCGAGGCGATCCCCGACGGGCGCGGCGTGCACATGATCGACGGCAAGATGCAGGACGACGCGACGTGGAAGCAGTGCAAGGTGATGGTGGGCCTCGCCGAAATGCTCGCGCGCAAGGACCCCGAGCTCGCGGAGGCGTACGGGCTCGTAGATGCACCCGCGGCCGCCTGAGCGCCGTCGCCGTATAGGCTTCCGCGCCGCATGAGGTTCTTCGAGTACGAGGCGCGCGAGATCGTAAAGCGCGCCGGCATCCCGGTCACCGACTACGGCTTCACCACCGACTCGCTGCAGGCGCGCGAGATCGCAGCGCGCATCGGCGGCGCGACGGTGATCAAGTCCCAGGTGCTCACGGGCGGGCGCATGAAGGCGGGCGGCGTGAAGTTCGCGGACTCGCCCGAGCAGGCGGAGGCGCACGCGCGCGAGATCCTGGCGCTCGAGATCGGCGGGCACATGCCGCGCGGCGTGCTCGTGGACCCGCGCGCGGACGTCGAGCAGGAGTACTACGCGGGCGTGGTGTGGGACGGCACGCGCAAGCAGCCCGTGATGATCTTCTCGCCGGTGGGCGGCATCGACATCGAGCAGGTCGCCGAGGAGCAGCCCGAGGCGGTGGGCCGCCGGCACTTCTCCAACATCCTGCCGTTCAGCGACTTCATGGCCAAGGAGGTGATCGCCTCCACCGGCGTCACCGGCCCCGCGCTGAACAAGCTCGTCCCGATCATCACGCGCCTCGCGCGGCTGTTCGTGGAGAACGACATGGTGCTCGCCGAGATAAACCCGCTGGGCCGACTCGCGGACGGCTCGTTTGTGGCGCTCGACGCGCACATGGACATGGAGAACGAGGCTCGGGGCCGGCACCGCAAGCTGCTCTCGGAGCTGGGCGTGGGCGAGGAGGAGACGCGCCAGGCGCGCGAGGCCACGCCGTTCGAGCTCGCGGGCGAGCAGGTGGACGCGCAGGACCACCGCGGCGTGGCGGGCAACGTGACCGAGTTCGACGGCAACCTCGGCCTGGTGATCGGCGCGGGCGGCGGCTCGCTGACGCTGTTCGACGCGGTGCGCGCGCACGGCGGGCGCCCCGCCAACTACTGCGAGATCGGCGGCAACCCGTCGGTGGCGAAGACGTGCGGCCTGGCCAAGCTGGTGCTCTCGAAGCCCGGCGTGGAGCGGATCGCGGTGATGATGTCGATCGTGTCCAACACGCGCGTGGACATCGTCGCGCGCGGCGTCGTCAAAGCGTGCCTCGAGCTCGGCCTCGACCCCTCCGAGAAGATCGCGATCTTCCGCATCCCCGGCGCATGGGAGGAGGAGGGCTTCAAGATCCTGGAGCGCTACGGCGTGGACTACGCCGACCGCACCGTGTCGCTCAACGAGGCGGCGCGCAGAGCCGTTGAGAAGATTGAAGGGGGCGCCTCCGGCGCCTCCGGGGTCGCGGGCGGCGAGCCCGCGGCGGGCGCCCAGGCGGGGGCCGGCTGATGTCGATCCTGATCGACGCCGACACCACCTTCATCGTGCAGGGGATCACCGGGCGGGAGGCGGTGAACCTCACGCGCGAGTGCCTCGACTACGGCTCCGGCGCGAAGATCGTGGGCGGCGTCACGCCGGGCAGGCTCGGCCGCGAGGTGCACGGCGTGCCGGTGTTCGACACGGTCGCGCAGGCCGTGGAGCACCACGGCGCGCCGATCGACGGCTCGGTCGTCACGGTGCCGCCCGCGTTCACCAAGGACGCGGTGTTCGAGGCGATCGAGAACGGCGTGAAGCTCGTGGTGATCGTGACCGAGCGCATCCCGCGAGCCGACGTGGCGCAGATGGTGGAGCTCGCGGCGCTGCGCGGCGCGCGCATCATCGGCCCCAACTGCCTCGGCATCATCGTGCCCGACGTGATCAAGATGGGCGGCATCGGCGGCCCCGCGAAAAACGCCGCGCAGGCCTACAAACCGGGCCCGATCGGCGTGATCTCGCGCTCCGGCGGGATGACCACGGAGATGTCCTCCACGCTCAGCGCGGCGGGCCTCGGCCAGTCCACGGCGGTGTCGATCGGCGGCGACGCGATCATCGGCTCGAGCTACGCCGAGCTGATGCCGCTGTTCGAGGCCGACGAGCACACGCAGGGCATCGTCATCTACACCGAGCCTGGCGGGCGCATGGAGGCGGAGCTCGCGCGCTGGGTCGCCGAGAACGACTCGCGGCTGCCGATCGTGGCGTTCATGGCGGGACGCTTCATGGACGAGATGCCGGGCATGAGCTTCGGCCACGCGGGCACGATCGTCGAAGGCAAGGAGGACACCGCCTCCGAGAAGATCGCGCGGCTCGCGCAGGCGGGGATCACGGTGGCGGAGCGCATCGAGGACATACCCACGATGATCTCCGGGAAGATCGCCGAGAGGGCCGCGGCGTGAGGAGCGACGGCGTCTTCATCGCGGTGGAGGTCGACGACGGCGCGGCCGCCGACGCCGCAGCTCGCGCGCGCGCTCGAGGAAGCGTGCCCTGTGGACATCTTCGCGCAGGGCCCCGCGGGCGGCGTTGAGATCGTGGAGGACAACCTCGACGAGTGCGTGCTCTGCAGGCTGTGCCTCGACGCAGTTGATTCGGACCCCACCCACCCGGTCAAGGTGATCAAGCTCTACGACGGCGACGCGCTGCTGGTCTAATCTTCACGGGCGAGAGCACGGCATGAACGAAAACTTCTCACTGATCGTCATGTGCCTCTTCCTGCTGGGCTCGCTCGCGTTCCTCGCCGAGCAGCTCACGTCCTACCACTAGGGCGGCGGGCTAGGGGTGGCTTCGCGCGCGGCGCGTGCGCTGGCGCTCGTGCTCTTTGTCGACCACGTTGTCGATCAGCTGCAGGAACTGCGTGGGCCCGCTGGCCTTCGCCTGCCCGTAGGTGAACGCCTCGACCCAGTCCGGCACCTTGGCCTTCGCGGCGCCATCACGTTGAAGAAGCTCGCGGCGCATGTCGACGCGCACGCGCGCGTCGGCGGCGGGGGCCCTGGTGACCTTCACGCCGGGCATCTCGAGGCGGAACTGCTGCACGTCGCCGCGCCCGCGCAGCTCCACGCGACGATCAGCTTGATCGGCTCGAGCGCCGGCACCTCCGCGATGAAGCTGCGCGTCGCCTCCTCGATCAGGCTTTCGCGTCGTCTGACATCTCTCGCCTCCCTCGAGACGGCCCGTGCGGGGCGCGTCTAGATCTTGTGACGCTGCAGCAGCTTGCGGCCGATCACCATGCGCTGGATCTCCGAGGTGCCCTCGCCGATCAGCAGCAGCGGCGCGTCGCGGTACAGCCGCTCGATCTCGTACTCCTTGGAGTAGCCGTAGCCGCCGTGGATGCGGAAGGCACTCCTCGACGCAGAAGCGCCCCGCCTCCGAGGCGAACAGCTTGGCCATGCCGGCCTCGAGGTCCGAGCGCGCGCCGGCGTCCTTCAGGCGCGCCGCGCGCAGCGTCAGCAGCCGCGCCGCCTCGACCTGGGTGGCCATGTCGGCGAGCTTGAACTGGATCGCCTGGTGCTCGGCGATCGGCTTGCCGAACGTCTTGCGCTCCTGCGAGTAGCGCAGCGCGAGCTCGAGCGCGCGCTGGGCGATGCCGACGCCGCGCGCGGCGACGTTCACGCGCCCGACCTCGAGCGCGTCCATCATCTGCGCGAAGCCCTTGTTCAGCCCGGCCTCCTCGCCGCCGAGGATGTTCTCGGCGGGGCAGCGGTAGCCGTCGAAGACGAGCTCGGTGGACTCGACGCCCTTGTAGCCGAGCTTCTTGATCTTGGGCGGCACGTTCAGGCCGGCGAGCTCGCCGGTGTTCTCGCTCGCGCCGGGCTCTTTTTCGGCGATGAAGCACGTGAAGCCGCGGTGGCGCGGGTCGGCCTCGGGGTCGGTCTTGACGAGCACGAACACGAGCGTGGAGAGCAGGCCGTTGGTGACCCACATCTTCTGGCCGTTGATCTCCTAGTGGCCGTCGTCGACCTTCTTGGCGGAGGTTTTGATCGCCTGCACGTCCGAGCCGAGCTCGGGCTCGGAGAGCGAGAAGGCCGCGCGGATCTCGCCGGTGGCCATGCGCGGCAGGTACTTCTGCGCTGCTCCTCGGTGCCGAACTTCATCAGCAGGTAGGAGCCGATGAAGTGCGTGTTGATCACGCCCGAGATCGAGATCCAGCCGCGCGAGAGCTCCTCGACGATCATCGCGTAGGTCGTCAGGTCGAGCCCCATGCCGCCGTACTCCTCGGGGATCGTCACGCCGAACAGGCCGAGCTCCTTCATCTGCTCGACGATCGGCTCGGGGAAGGAGTCCTCGTGGTCGTAGTGCTCGGCGTTGGGCAGGATCTGCTCGTCGACGAACTGATGCACCATCTCGGTGATCGCCTTCTGCTCGTCGGTCTTCTCGGTGTGCGGCGAGGCGGCTACGGCCATTGCGGTTCGCGCTCCAGGGTCGTGTTGAGCTCCGTACAGGGAGAATACCGGCGTGAACTTCGCGCGCGACGTCGTCGAGCGGCACGCCCGCCGCGCAGCTCGGCGCTGATCGAGCTCGCGCGCGACGGCGCGCGGCGCGAGTGGACGCTTCGGCGAGATCGCCGAGCGCAGCGCGCGCGCTGGCGGGCGCGCTGCAGGCCCGCGGGGTCGGGCCGCGGCGACGTCGTGATGACGCTGATCGGCAACCGCCCGGAGTGGGTGCTGGCGATGCTCGCGTGCTTTCGCATCGGCGCGGTCGTGCTGCCGTGCACCGAGCAGCTGCGCGCGAAGGACCTGCGCCTGCGCCTCGAGCGTCGCGCGCCCGGCGCTGATCCTCGCCGACGAGCGCAACCGCCGCGAGCTCGAGGCGGCCGGGCCCGGACGTGCCGCGGTCGCTGCTCGTGCCCGACGAGCGCGCTGTTCGCGGCCGAGCCCGCGCCGGCCGTCGAGCTGGCGGAGCACGAGCCCGTGCCTGATCACGTTCACGAGCGGCACCGCGGGCGAGCCCAAGGCGGTGGTGCACGGCCAGCGCTACCTGCCCGGCCAGCGCCTGCAGGCCGAGCACTGGCTCGGCGCCGCGCGCGGGCGAGCTGCGTGTGGTGCACCGCGGCCAGCGGCTGGTCGAAGTCGGCGCGCAACGTGTTCATCGCGCCGTGGCTGCGCGGGCGCGTGCGGCGCTGCTGCACGACGCGCGCTTTGACCCCGCACGAGCGCCTCGAGCTGCTCGCGCGCGAGCGGGTCGAGCGTGCTGTGCATGGCGCCGACCGAGTACCGCGTGATCGCCAAGCGCAGCGACGCTGCGCGCGCTCGCCGCAGCTGCGCGGCGATGGTGGCCGCCGGCGAGGCGCTCAACCCCGAGGTGCTGCGCGCCTGGCAGCGAGGCGACGGGCCTCGAGATCCGCGACGGCTACGGCCAGACCGAGACCGGGCAGCTGACCGGCGCGCCGCTCGGCGAGCGGCCGCGGCCGGGCTCGATGGGGCGCGCGCTGCCGGGCGTCGGCCTGTTCGGTGCACGAGACGGCGAGCTGATCGCTCGACCCGGCGACCGTGCCGACGTTCTTCCTCGGCTACCTCGGCGAGCACGTGCGGCGCGGCGAGGACGGCGCGTGGAGCGTCGAGGACCGCCGCGCCGGCGAGCCCTGGCGCACCGGCGACCGGTGCGCGCAGACGAGGACGGCTGGCTGTACTTCGAGGGGCGCAACGACGACGTGATCGTCTCCGCCGGCTACCGGATCGGCCCGTTCGAGGTCGAGTCGGCGCTGGTCGCGCACCCCGCGGTCGCCGAGGCCGCCGCGGTGGCCGCCCCCGACGAGGAGCGCGGCTCGGTCGTGCGCGCGGTGGTCGTGCTGCGCGACGAGGGCTACTCGCCCTCGCCGGAGCTGGTGCGCGAGCTGCAGGAGCACGTCAAGCGCGAGACGGCCCCCTACAAGTACCCGCGCATCATCGACTTCGCCGCCGAGCTGCCGAAGACCGCCGAGCGGCAAGATCAGCCGCGCGCTGCTGCGCGAGCGGGGCGCTGCGCGCTGAGCAGGTCTTCGGGCTCCGACAGGCGCCGCTCGCCGACGAACACGACGAGCCGCCGCGGCCCGGCCGGGGCGGCCGGGCCCGGCCGCTCCGGGGGGGAGAGCGGCCGGGCCTCTGTGCTGGGGGCGTGCATCACGCCGCCTGCGCCGGGACGATGCCCTCGGCGTTGGCCAGCTCGACGGCGGCGTCGTCCTCGACGGGCACCGTCGCCGGCCCGGCGGGCGCAACACCGCGAAGGCGATCGCGACGCCCACCGCGACCGCGCCGGCGCCAACGAGGTAGGCGAGGTGGTAGCCGCCGGTCAGCGCGCTCGCCAGCGAGTGCCCGCTCGCGGTCGAGCGCCTTGGTGTGGTCGGTGGCGATCGTGCCGAGCGTCGCCAGGCCGATCGCGCCGAACAGCTGCACCGACACGTTGACGATGCCCGACGCGAGCCCGGCGTCGCGCGCGCGGCGCGTCGGACATGCCGATCGTCAGCAGCGGCAGGAACGAGGCGCCGGCGCCCAGGCCGATCAGCAGGAACGCGAAGAACAGGCCGGGGAAGTAGCTCGGCGTGCACGCCCTGCCTGCGCGAGCAGCACGCAGCCCGGCGACGATCCGCGAGCAGTCCGGCGCCCAGCGTGCTGCACGCGCGCCGAAGCGCTCGCATCGCCCTGGCCGACGAGGCCCAGCGACATCGACGCGCGATCGCGAACGTCAGCGGCAGGAACGCAAGGCCGGTGCTCGATCGCGTCGTAGCCGAGCACCCGCTCGAGGTAGAGCGAGCCGAGGAAGAACGCCGAGAACATGCCCGTCACGAGCAGGCCGCGCACGAGGCTCGAGCCCATCAGCATGCGCAGGCGCAGGATCCGCAGCGGCATGATCGGGTTCGCGATCCGCGACTCGAGCGCCAGGAACGCGCCGAGCAGCGCCAGCGAGCCGCCGCCCGACGCCGAGCGTGCGCGCCGAGAGCAGGCCGTAGTCGCTGGACTTCACGATCGCGAACGCGCCGAGCATCGTCGCGAGCGTGATCAGCACCGAGCCGAGCACGTCGACGCCGCCGGCCGAGGCCGATGCCCTCGTTCTCCTCGATCAGCGCCGAGCCGAACACGAATGCGATCACGCCGATCGGCACGTTCACGAAGAAGATCCAGTGCCAGTCGAGCGACTGCGTGAGCGCGCCGCCCGCGAGCAGCCCGATCGAGCCGCCGCCGGCCGACACGAACGCGTACAGGCCCATCGCCTTGGCCTGCTCGCGCCGCCTCGGGGAACTCGGTCACGATGATCGCGAGGATCACGCTCGAGGCGACCGCGCCGCCGACGCCCTGGAACAGGCGCGCGCCGATCAGCATCGCCTGGCTGTCGGCGACGCCGCACAGCACGGAGGCGACCGTGAACAGCACGAGGCCCGACAGGAAGATGCGCTTGCGCCCGACCAGGTCGCCGAGGCGCCCGGCGAGCAGCAGCAAGCCGCCGAACGTGATCAGGTAGCCGTTCATCACCCACGTGAGGTTGCCCTGGGTGAAGTGCAGGTCGTGCTGGATCGAGGGCAGCGCGACGTTCACGATCGTCGCGTCGAGCACCATCATCAGCTGGCCGAGGCACAGCACCGCGAGCGCGATCCAGCGGCGCCGCTCGGAGCGCGGCTCGGCGGTCTTGGCGTGCGGCGCCTCGTGCGCGGCGTCTGCGCGGCGCGCCTGCGCGCTCTTGAATCGGCCTGGGAGCTTGCGGGTAGGTGTACGGCTGGTGCTCATGGGGCTCCTTCCAAACGCTTACTTGGAGCACCATATCATGGATCATCCCTGTTGTAGGTATCATCTACTAAGAATTTATGATTGTTGCAACGTTGGTGTAAAATGAATGTCGAAATGACAGCCGGGGACAGACCCGCACCCGTACCCAACTCGATGGTCCTGCTGACGCGGCTGGCGAAGCAGGTCTACCGGCGCAGCAACGAGGAGCTGCTGGGCATGCACGCTCCGCCACCTGATGACGCTCGCTATCTGCGCGACCACGACTGCGCGCCCCCAGCAGGAGCTCGCGGACGTGTTCTGCATGGACGCCAACAACGTCGTGCTGCTGCTCAACGAGCTCGAGGACCTGGGCTACGTGCGCGCGCGTGCGCGACCCCAACGACCGCAGGCGCCACCTGGTCGAGATGACCGCCTGGGCGGACGCGCGCTGGCGCGCGCGGAGAAGGCGCAGGAAGCGATCGAGGACGACGTGCTGCAGGCGCTCGACGCGGGCGAGCGAGCGACGCTGTGGGAGCTGCTCACGCGCGCGCTGTACGGCGTCGAGCCGCGCGCCGCCGCGCCCGCCGCCGAGGAGCCGGTCTACAGCGCGACGACCGCGTCGATCTCGACGTAGGCGCCGCGCGGCAGCTGGGCCACCCCGACCGTCACCCGCGCGGGCGGCTGCTCGTCGAAGAACGATTCGTAGACCTCGTTGCCATCTCGGCGAACGCGCCGAGGTCCGTCATGTACACGGTCAGCGCGCACCGCGCGCGCGAGCGTGGTGCCGGCGGCCTCGCACACCGCCTCGAGGTTCTGCAGGCAGCGGCGCGCCTGCTCGCCCGCGCTCGCGCCCACGATCTCCCCGGTGGAAGGGTCGAGCGGGATCTGGCCCGAGCAGAACAGCAGCCGACCCGGCGCGCACCGCGTGGCTGTATGGGCCGACCGCCGCGGGCGCCGCGGGCGCGTTGATGACCTCGCGGTCGAGCGACATCGCGCGGCACACTACGCCTGTCGCGCGGGGCGCGTCGCTGCGGCTACTGTGAGGTGATGCGCAGGCGCGCGCCATTGTTGCCGCCGGCGGCCTTCGCGGCCACGCTCGCGCTTGCAGCCGCTGCGCCGCTCGCGGCGCCCGGCGGCGCCTCCGCGACGGACTTCGCGCCGTGCGCGCAGACGCCGGGCTTCTCGTGCGCCGGCGTGCCCGTGCCGCTCGACCGCTCGGGCGCGGTGCCGGGCACGCTCACGCTCAGCGTGGAGCGCAAGCCCTCGCTGCAGGGCGTCAGCAAGGTGGCGGTGCTCGCGCTCGCCGGCGGCCCAGGCCAGGCGACGCTCCCGCTCGCGGGGGTGTTCGCCGAAGCGCTGGGGCCGGGGCTCGACACGCACGACCTGCTGCTCTTCGACCAGCGCGGCACGGGGGCATCGGATCCGCTCGCGTGCGCCGCGCTGCGCAGCCCCGCGCTCGCGGCGGCGAACAGCTTCGGCGAAGTGATCGAACGCTGCGCACAGGAGATCGGCCCCGCGCGAGGCGCGTTCACGACGAGCGAATCGGTGGAGGACATCGAGGCGATGCGCCGCGCGGCGGGCTACGAAAAGCTGATCCTGTACGGCATCTCCTACGGCACCAAGGTCGCGCTCGACTACGCCGCGCGCTACCCGCAGAACGTCGCCGGGCTGGTGCTCGACTCGACCGAGACGCCCAACGGTCCCGAACCGTTCCACGTGAGCACGTTCAAGGCGATGGGGCCGGCCCTGCGCGAACTGTGCGCGCAGCGAGCGTGCGCGCGGATCGCGCCGGCGCCGGTGTCCGAACTCGCGCGGCTCGTCGCGCGGGCGCGCTCGCATCCGCTCGCGGGCGTCGCCTACGGCGAACACGGCAAGCGCATCACGCAGCTGATCACCGGCGAGGAGCTGTACGCGATGGTGCTCGGCGGCGACCTGAACCCCGCGCTGCGGGCCGAACTGCCGGCGGCGGTGCACGCGGCGCTGGCCCACGACCTCGCTCCGCTCGCGCGCATGATCACGCTCGCGGGCGTGCACAAGGGCACCGAAGAACAGGAAACCGGCGTGGACGAAGCGCTGTTCATCGACACCTCCTGCGAGGAGACGCCCTTCCCGTGGAGCCGCACCGCGCCACAGCCCACGCGCGAAGCGGAAGCGGAAGCGGCGGTGGTGAAGCTGCCGGCCGCGGACTTCTACCCGTTCAACGCCGAAGCGGGCCTCGCCGACCAGACGATCCCGCTGTGCGTCTCCTGGCCCGACGCCTCCGCCGCGCCCGCGCCCGCGGGTCCGGAGCCCGACGTGCCCACGCTGATCCTCTCCGGCGGGCAGGACCTGCGCACGCCGCTCGAAAACGCGCGCGCGGTCGCCGCGCTGATCCCCGGCGCACAGCTGCTGCAGGTGCCCTACACGGGGCACTCGGTGATCGGAAGCGACCTCAGCGGGTGCGCGCGCAACGCGGTGTCGGCGTTCCTGCGCGGCGAGCGCGCGCTGCCGTGCGCGCCCGGGCGCAACCCGTTCCCGCCCAGCCCCGTACCCCCCACGCGCCTCGCCTCGCTCGCGCCCGTACGAGGCGTGCCGGGCGCGCGCGGGCGCACCGTGACGGCCGCGGTGGACGCGCTGGGCGACGTGCGCCGCACGGTGCTCGAGCTGTCGCTCGACCTCGGAGCGCCTCCCGTGGGCGTTCCCTTCGGCGGCCTGCGCGGCGGGACCGTCGAGCTGACCGACACCGCAGCGCGGCTGCGCGGGCTCAGCTACGTGCCCGGCGTGAAGCTCACGGGGACCGTCCCGGCGCGCATCCTGCTCGAAGACGCGGGCCCCGGCGCGACGCTCGAGGTGAGCGGATCGGCCGCCGCGCACGGCCGGCTGCGGATCTCGGCGGGCGGCCGCCTGAGCGGCGTGCTCTCCGGCCGGGCGGTGCACGCCGAGCTGCCGCTGCACGCGGGAGCCGCAGCAAGCGGCCTGGGCGCGCTCGGGGGGCTCGCGGGCCGCCGCGCCGCCTCCGCGCTCGCGGGCCGCCGCGCCGCCTCCGCGCTCGCCGGCGCCGGCGCGGGCACGGCCGCGCAACGACGAGCGCGCTGATGGCCAACGCGCTCGCCTCCGAGAGCTCGCCTTACCTGCGCCAGCACGCCGACAACCCGGTGGACTGGCTGCCGTGGGGTCCCGAGGCGCTCGAGCGCGCGCGCGAGCTCGACCGCCCGCTGCTCGTCTCGATCGGCTACTCCTCGTGCCACTGGTGCCACGTGATGGAGCGCGAGTCCTTCGAGGACCCCGACACCGCGCGGCTCATGAACGAGCGCTTCGTGTGCGTGAAGGTGGACCGCGAGGAGCGCCCCGACGTGGACGCTCTGTACATGGAGGCGGTGCAGGGCATGACGGGGCACGGCGGCTGGCCGCTCAACGTGTTCCTCACGCCCGAGCAGCTGCCGTTCTACGGCGGCACCTACTACCCGCCGCAACCGCGCGGCGGCATGCCCGCGTGGAGCCAGGTGCTGGTCGCGATCGCGCAGGCGTGGGAGGAGCAGCGCGAGGAGATCCGCGAGGGCGGCAAGCGGCTGCGCGAGCGCCTCACGGGCGCGGCGCAGCTGCGCCCGTCGCAGGAGCCGCTGCGCGAAGAGGAGCTCGACGCCGCGGTGGCGGCGCTCGCGGGCGACTTCGACGCGCGCAACGGCGGCTTCGGCGGGGCGCCGAAGTTCCCGCAGGCGTCGGTGATCGAGTTCCTGCTCGCGCGCGGCGAGCGCGAGATGTCGCTCACGACGCTGCGCGCGATGGCCGCGGGCGGCATCCACGACCAGCTCGGCGGCGGCTTCGCGCGCTACAGCGTCGACGCGAGCTGGACTGTGCCGCACTTCGAGAAGATGCTCTACGACAACGCGCTGCTCGCGCGCGCGTACCTGCACGCGTTCGCGGCGTCGGGCGAGGAGCTGCTGCGCGAGGTGTGCGTGGACGTGCTCGAGTGGGCGCTGCGCGAGATGCTCGCGCCCGAGGGCGGCTTCTACTCGGCGCTCGACGCGGACTCGGACGGCGTGGAGGGACGCCTTCTACGTGTGGCGCGCCGAGCAGCTGCGCGCGCTGCTGGGCGCCGACGCGGACGCCGCGATCGCGTGGCTCGGCGTCACCGAGCAGGGCAACTTCTCGGACCCGCACCATCCGCAGCCGGGCCTCAACGTACTCACCGGCCGCGGTCCGCGCCCGCCCGCGGAGCAGCGCGAGCGGATCCGCAGGGCGCTTCGCGCGGCGCGCGTCGAGCGCGTGCGCCCGGGCCTCGACGACAAGCGCGTGACGAGCTGGAACGCGCTCATGATCTCGGCGCTGGCAGACGCGGGCGCGGCGCTCTCGGAGCCCCGCTACCTCGACGCGGCGGCGGCCTGCGCGCAGTTCATGCTGACGCGCATGCGCGACGGCGACGGGCGCCTGCTGCGCACCTACAACGACGGCCAGGCGCGCATCGGCGCCTACCTCGAGGACCACGCGTTCCTGCTCGAGGCCCTGCTCGCGCTGTTCGAAGCGAGCTGCGAGGAGCGCTGGCTCGAGCAGGCGCGCTCGCTCGCGGACGAGCTGATCACGCGCTTCTCCGACCCGCAGCACGGAGGGTTCTTCTCCACCGCCTCCGACGGCGAAGCGCTGATCGCGCGGCGCAAGGAGCTGGAGGACAGCCCCATCCCCTCCGGCGGCTCGAGCGCCGCGCTCGGGCTCGAGCGCCTGTGGCAGCTGACCGGCGAGGAGCGCTACGAGCGCCACGCGCTCTCGGTGCTGCGGCTCACGCACGAGCTCGCGGCGGGCCACCCGCAGGCGTTCGGGCATCTGCTGCAGGCGATGCACTGGCACCTCGCGCCGCCGCGGCCATCGCGTGCGCGGTGCCGGGAGTCGCGCAGGGCGCCGCTACAGGATCGCCAGGTAGCGGTCGAGCTCCCAGCGCGTGACCTGCACGCGGTAGTCGTCCCACTCCTGGCGCTTGATCTCGACGTAGCGGTTGAACATGTGCTCGCCCAGCGTGCGCAGCACGAGCTCGGACTCCGCGGTGATCTCGATCGCCTCGCCGAGGCTCTCGGGAAGCTGCTCGACGCCGAGTCGCCTGCGCTCCTCGGCGGACAGGTGGTACAGGTTCTTCTCCATCGGCTCGGGCAGCTCGTAGCCCTTCTCGATCCCCTCGAGGCCCGCCTGCAGGAGCGCGGCGAAGGTGAGGTAGGGGTTGCACGCGGGGTCGGGGCAGCGCAGCTCCATGCGCGTGGCCCGCTCCTTGCCGGGGTGATACAGCGGCACGCGCACGAGCGCCGAGCGGTTGCGCCGCGACCACGCCACGTACACGGGCGCCTCGAAGCCTGGCACGAGGCGCTTGTAGCAGTTGACCCACTGCGCGAAGATCGAGCAGATCTCGCGCGCGTGCTTGAGCTGGCCCGCGATGAACGCCTTGCCCACGTCCGAGAGGAAGTACTGGTCCTCGGCGTCGTAGAACGCGTTCTTGCCGTCCGCGAACAGCGACTGGTGGGTGTGCATGCCCGAGCCGTTCTCGCCGAACAGCGGCTTCGGCATGAACGTCGCGTGCCAGCCGTACTTCATCGCGTACTCCTTGACCGTGATGCGGTAGGTCATGCAGTCGTCGGCCATCTTCAGCGCGTCCGCGTAGCGCATGTCGATCTCGTGCTGGGAGGGGCCCACCTCGTGGTGGGTGTACTCCACGTGGATGCCCAGCTGCTTCGAGCGCGAGCACCGTCTCGCGGCGCACGTCCGAGCCTGCGTCGAGCGTGGTCAGGTCGAAGTAGCCGCCCTCGTCGAGCACCTCGGTGGAGCGCGAGTCGCGGAACAGGAAGTACTCGAGCTCGGGGCCGACGTTGAAGGTGTCGAAGCCCATCGCGTGCGCGCGCTCGAGCGCGCGCCGCAGCACGTGCCGCGGGTCGCCCTCATACGGGGTGCGCTCGGGCGTGATGACGTCGCAGAACATGCGCCCCACCCCCTGCTCCTCGGGGCGCCACGGCAGGATCGCGAACGTGCTGGGGTCGGGCATCGCGATCATGTCGGACTCCTCGATCGCGTTGAAGCCAGTGATCGACGAGCCGTCGAAGCCCATGCCCGCCTCGAACGCGTCGTCGAGCTCCGCCGCGTTGATCGAGAACGACTTCAGCTGGCCGAGGATGTCGGTGAACCAGAAGCGGATGAAGCGGATGTCGCGCTCCGCGACGATCGCCTTCACGTCCTCCGCGGTGTGCGCCTGCTCCTGTGCCATCCGCGCGGACCTTACACGATGGCCCCAGCGCGCCGCCATCGACGGCTGGCCAAAGATCGCGGCGCGCTCACGTGGCCGGCGACGGCGGCTACGAAAGCCGCCACGTCCTTCGGCTTCCTTGCCCTGTACAGCTGCGCGGGCATCTGGCCGAGGCCGCGCGCGCGGCCTTCGAGGATCGCGCTCGAGCACGAGCGCCTTGCGCCGGCCGGAGGCGGTGGCGATGTCGTCGCCCACGCGCACGTCGAGGTTCGGGCCGATGCGGCCCACCGACTTGACGGCCGCGAGCGTGTGGCAGACCGCGCAGGAGCGCGCGAACAGTTCGCGGCCTTCTGACCTCTTCCGCGTTGAGGTGCACGCCGCCGACCGCGCTGCTCGCCTTGTCGTTCGCCGTTGAACGCCAGCACGAGCGCCGGCACCGCGAGGCCGAACGCGAACAGGATCACGATCCCCAGGGTCACGAGGCGCTGCCCGAGCTTCGCTTCGGTGTACAGCGACTGGCGCGCGCCGCGCGGCCCGCGGTGGATCGCCACGAAGAACACGCCCACGCCCAGGAGCGCCCAGAAGATGATCGCCGCGATCAGCATGCGGGCGGGAAGATAGCGTCTGGCGATCCCGGACGGGGCTGGCACGGCCCCGCCGCATGCCCGCCGCGCAGCCCCCGAAAGCCGCCTGCGCCGGCTCCTTCTAAGAGTTCTCTGAGCTTTATGAGCAGAAAAGCTGCGGCGCTAACCTGTCGGATGGGAGCATTCCCCCCGGCTTCCGCGTCCTTCCACCCATGGAAAGGGGACTTGGCGAGTGAACATCCTGCGGCGCCTTCCGCTCTCGCGTCTCCTGCTGCTGTGCGCGTCGGTGATCGCCGCCGGCGCGTCTGCCACGGCGATCGCGTTCGCGCTCGGCACGGGGCCGGTGCCGCCGCCGAAGCCGCTCGCGCAGGCGGTGCACGACGCGCTCGGCGGACCCGCGGTGCAGGGCGTGAGCGCGCGCGTCACGCTCACGAACCACCTGCTCGAAGGCGCCAACCTCGCCGGCGGCGGGCCCGAAGGCGGCGGGGGGCTCACCTCGAGCCCGCTCGTGACCGGCGCCTCCGGCCGCCTGTGGATCGCGAAGGACGGCCGCCTGCGGCTCGAGCTGCAGGCCGAAGGCGGAGACACGCAGGTCATCTGCGAACGGCACCACCGCCACGCTGTACGACGCGGCCGGCAACACCCTCTACCGCTACACCCCCAAGCAACGCGAAGACGCGGGACAGGGCCCGGCACACGAGGACAGCCGCGAAGCGCCGAGCGTCGCCAAGATCGAAGAAGCGATCACCCACATCGAAGAGCACGCGGGGCTCTCCGGCGCCACGCCCGCCGACGTGGCGGGCAGGGCCGCGTACACCGTGCGCGTCTCGCCCAAGCAGGGCGGCAGCCTGATCGGCGGCGCCGAGCTCTCGTTCGACGCGCAGAACGGCCTGCCGCTGCGCGCCGCGATCTACTCGACCAAGAGCTCCGACCCCGTGATCGAACTCGCGGCCAGCGAAGTCTCCTACGGCCCCGTCGCATCGTCGGTGTTCGAATTCACGCCGCCCTCCGACGCGAAGGTCCAGGAAATCAAGCCGCCCGAATCGAACGAGAGCGGCGCGCGCGGCCAGCACGGCGAACACCCCAAGGTCACGCGTCACGGCAGCGGCCCGTCGAGCGTGTTCGTGCTCGAAGGCAAGAGCGAAGGCGGCTCGCACGAATCCTCCGAAGCGCTGCCCGAAGGCGTGCCCAAGACCACGATCGACGGCGCCAGCGCGAGCGTGCTTCGCACCGAGCTCGGCACGGTGCTCAGCTTCGAGCGCTCCGGCGTGCGCTACATCGTCGCGGGCGCCGTCGAA
Organism: uncultured Solirubrobacteraceae bacterium; assembly: GCA_963813685.1. Taxonomy (GTDB): domain Bacteria; phylum Actinomycetota; class Thermoleophilia; order Solirubrobacterales; family Solirubrobacteraceae; genus Palsa-744. Next base: position 357,919 of record CAWEZQ010000005.1, on the reverse strand, counting down.
GCGTCCGCGGTCGAATCGGTCGCGCGGGGCCTCTAGCGTGGCCGGCGCTGCGGAGGCGCCCGTGCGCGCGCGGGGCCTCGTCAAGCGCTACCGGGAGGTGCTCGCGGTCGACCACGTCGACCTCAACGTGGAGACCGGCGACGTGTACGGCTTCCTCGGGCCCAACGGCGCCGGCAAGACCACCACGCTGCGCATGGCGCTCGGCCTGATCGTCCCCACCGAGGGCCACGTGGAGCTGTTCGGGCGCGACCCCATGCGCGACGGCGCGCACGCGCTCGAGGGCGTCGCGGGGTTCGTCGAGGCGCCCCGCTTCTACCCGTACCTGAGCGCGCGCAAGAACCTCGAGCTGCTCGCGGCCCTCGACGGCGGCGGCGCGCGCGAGCGGATCGCCGCGGTGCTCGACACGGTCGAGCTCACGCCGCGCGCCGCGCACAGGGTGGGCGGCTTCTCGCACGGGATGCGCCAGCGGCTCGGAATCGCCGGAGCGCTCCTGCGCGAACCCAGGCTGCTGATCCTCGACGAGCCCGCCACCGGCCTCGACCCCGCGGGCATGCGCGACATGCGCGAGCTGATCCGCAGGCTCGCCGACGGGGGCATCACGGTGCTGCTCTCGAGCCACCAGCTGCCCGAGGTGCAGGAGCTGTGCGACCGCGTCGCGATCGTGGACCACGGGCGCGTCGTGTACGAGGGCGCGCTCAGCGAGCTGCGCCGCCAGGGCGGCGCGGGCTACCGCCTGCGCACCGCCGATGACTCGCGCGCGATCGCGATCGCGCGCGAGCACCCGGGCGTGCTGCACGTGCACGAGCACGAGCACGGCGGCCTCGCGTTCGAGGCCGACGAGCGCGCCGTGGGCGAGCTGTCGGTGGCGCTGGGACGCGCCGGCATCGGGATCCTCGCGCTCACGCCCGAGCTGGCCACGCTCGAGGACCTGTTCTTCCGGCTCACCGAGGAGCAGCCCGCGCACACCGCCGAGCCGCCCGCCGACGGCGGCGCCGCGGAGCGCGACAGCCTCGTGGGGGCGCCGTGAGCAGCGTCGCCGCGCCCGCGCCGCAGGCTGCCGCAGCGCGCCCCGCGCGCCGGCGCCACCCCTCCACAGCCACGGTGTACCGCTGGGAGCTGCGCAAGCTCGCCTCGCAGAAGCGCACGTATCTCGGCTACGGCCTCGCGGTGCTGATCCCCGTGATCTTCGTGGTCGTGGAGCACTTCCACCACCGCCACGGCGGCGGCGAAGCCGGCATCTTCGCCTCGCAGATCACGCAGTCCGGGCTCGCCACGCCGGTGCTGATCCTGTTCTTCGAGTCGTTCTTCCTGATCCACCTGATCGCCGCGCTCGTCGCCGGCGACATCGTCGCCAACGAGGACGGCAACGGCACGCTCAAGACGATCCTCACCCGCTCCGTGGACCGCGGCCAGGTGTTCGCAGCGAAGGCGTTCGCAGCGATGACCTACTCGGCCAGCGCGCTGTTCCTCTCGGCGCTCGTCGCCACCGTGCTCGGAGTCGCCTTCTGGGGCTTCCACAGCATCACCACGTTCTCGGGAAGCGTCGTCTCCGCGCCGCGCGGCCTGCTGCTCGTGTCTCGCCGCCAACGTGTGCTTCCTGATCCCGCTGTTCACCGTCACCGCGATCGGCGTGCTGCTCTCCACCGTCACGCGCAACAGCGCCGCCGCGGTGGTTGGCACCGTCGGCGTCACGCTGGTGCTCACGATCATCCAGCAGATCCCCGGCCTCGAATCGCTGCGCCCGTACCTGCTGACCGACCAGTACAGCAACTGGCACGGGCTGCTGCGCACGCCCACCGACTGGGCGCCGATCGGCCACTCCGCGTGGCTGTGCGCGCTGTACGCGGTGCCGGCGCTGATCGCCGGCTACCTCGTCTTCCTGCGCCGCGACGTGGCCGGCGGGTAGCGCGCGCCCCGTCTCCCCGCCGCGCGAACGTGGGGGACGGGTGGCTCCGGGCTCAGCCGACCTCGGCCGGCAGCTCGATCACCGACAGCTCCACGTCGCCCATCAGCCTGCGCGCCTCGCGCGGGTCGATCAGGCCCGCTCCCAGGCGCCCGGTGGACTCCGCGCCGCACGCCACGCCGAAGCGCAGGCACTGGTCGGGCGGGCGGTCTTCGTAGCGCGCCGCCAGGTAGCCCGCCAGGAACGCGTCGCCCGAGCCGCGCTTGGCCACCGGCTCGCGCGGCGCGATGCGCGCGCGCTTGAGCGTGCGCTGGCCGTCCACCAGCACCTGCGCCACGCACCCGTCGGGGAGCGTCATGATCGCCTCGCGCGGCCCCAGCGCGGCGATCTCGGCGACCGCCATCGTGCGGTCGTGCTCGCCGGTGAACTCGTGGCCCACGAGCTCCTCGGCCTCGAGCACGTTGGGCGAGACCACGTCGGGCTCCGCGCGCACCGCCTGGCGCAGCGGCTCGCCGTCGGCGTCCACCACGGTGGTCACCTCGAGCCGCTCGAGGTCGCGGATCAGCCCCGCGTACAGGTCCGGATCGACGCCGCGCGGCAGCGAGCCCGCGAACACCACGATCGCGGCGCCGCGCGAGAGGTAGAGGAGCTTGTCGCGGAACAGCTCGATCTCCCGCTCGCTGACGGCCGGCCCGCGTTCGTTGACCTCGGTCTGTTCACCCGTGGTGGGGTCGAGCACGGAGGTGTTGGTGCGCGACTCCTCGCGGATGCGCACGAAGTCGTTGAGGATCGAGTCCTCGGTGAGCTGCTCCACGATGTGCGTGCCCGTCGCGCCGCCCGCGAAGCCCGTCGCGATCACCGGCTGCCCCAGCGCCTTCAGGGTGCGCGCGATGTTCACGCCCTTGCCGCCCGCCATCGTGCGCTGTTCCACCGTGCGGTGGCGCCGGCCCAGCCTGAAGTTCGGCACCGCCAGCGACTTGTCGATCGCCGCGTTGAGCGTGACCGTGATGATCATCGTGTCGTGGTACCCATCCGCACGTGCGCCTCAACCGCGATGCCGGCTCGGCCGCGCACGACACACAGGCTAGCGAACCTCGGACAGGCCCCACGCCGTCTCGCGAAGGCGCTCCGCCTCGGCGCGCGCGGCGCCCGCGGGATCGCCGCCCGAGGCGGCGTGCGCCCCCGCGATGCTGCGCGACGCGCTCACGAGGCCGCCCGCGCGGCCCGGCGCGAAGGCCGCGCCAAGGCTCTGCACGCGTCCGCCCTGGGCGCCCACGCCCGGAAGCAGGAACGGCGTGGACGGCATCAGCTCGCGCGCGCGCTCGAGGTGCTGCGGCTCGGTCGTGCCCATCACCGCGCCCACGTCGCTGAGGCCGCCGGCGCCGACGCCCTCCTCGCCCAGCTCGCGCGCGAGGCCGGCGAGGCGCTCCCACACGGCGCCGCCGTCGCGCAGCTCCAGGTCCATCACGTCCGCCGCGCCCGGGTTGGAGGTGCGCACCAGCACGAGCACGCCCGCGCCGCGCTCGCGCGCCGCCGCCACGAACGGCGCCAGCGCGTCGCGGCCCATCAGCGGGTTCACCGTCAGCAGGTCCGCTTCGAGACCCGTCACGTGCCCGAATGGCGTCTGCGCGCCGCCGAGCAGGCTGTCGGCGTACGCCCGCGCCGTCACGTCGATGTCGCCGCGCTTCCCGTCCGCGATCACCAGCAGCCCGGCGTCGCGGGCGTGCGCCACGACCTCGCCGAGCACCTCCCTGCCGCCGGCCCCCAGGAGCTCGAAGCGCGCCAGCTGGGGCTTCGCGGCCACGCACGCGTCCGCCGCCGCGTCGATCAGCGCCACGCAGTGCGCGAGCAGCGCGGCGCACGCCGACGCCGATGTCGAGGCCGACGCCGAGGCCGATGTCGAGGCCGACGCCGACGCCGAGGCGGAGCGCCCGAACGAGAGGCGGCTCGCCGCCGCCTCGAGCCGCTCGGCTGACACCGGCCACAGCGCGCCGGGGTCGGGGTCGATGCCGAGCACGATCTGCGACTCGCGCTCGCCGACGCGCTGCGCCAGCAGATCGCCGAAGCGGCGGCTTTCGCTCAGTGCGTCTTCACCGCGCTCTTCAGGCCGCTCCCCGCCGTGAAGCGCGGCACGCGCGAGGCCGGGATGCGGATCCGCTCGCCGGTGCGGGGGTTGACGCCCATCCTGGCTCCGCGGTCGCTCACGTGGAACTTGCCGAATCCCGACATCGTAACGTCGCTTCCCCGCCTGAGCGCGTCCTCAACCGTCGCGAGCACCGCGTCGACGGCGCGCGCCGCATCCTGCTTGGTCAGCGCGGCGCGGTCTGCCACCTGATCGACCAGCTCGGACTTCGTCACGTGATCCTCCTAGCTTGTGAAACAGATGTATCGCGGCGAAGCTAACAGCGGGTGCGGACGGGCGCGTCCGCAACAATGCACGCGATGGCGATAGACAAGGCCGCCTGGCTCGTGACCGTGGTGGTGGCGCTCGTGACGGCGCTGCTGCTGGCGCTGTCCGGATACACCGGCTACGCCGGGCTCGGCGTGGCGGTCGCGGCGTCCGCCGCGATCAACCTCGTGTAGGCGTCTGGCGCTCCGCGGTGAGCCACTCGAGCAGCGCGCGCGCCGCGCGCCCGCGGTGGCTGATCGCGTCCTTCTGCTCGTCGCTCAGCTGGGCCATCGTGAGCCCCCCGGGGCCGTCGTCCGGCAGGAACGCCGGGTCATAGCCGAAGCCGCGCTCGCCCCGCGGGCGCTCCGCGAGGCGGCCCCTGCAGCGGCCCTCGAACACGCGCTCCTCACCCGTCCGCGGGTCCACGAACGCGAGCGCGCACACGTATTCGAGCGCGCTGCCGGTGGGCGCCTCGCGCAGCAGCTTCGCGAGGTTCTGCTCGTCGCTCGCGTGCTCGCCCGCGTAGCGCGCCGAGCGCACACCGGGGCGCCCGCCGAGCGCCTGCGCCGCGATCCCGGAGTCGTCCGCGATGCACGCACGATCCTCGCCCGCCGCGCCCGCGCGCGCCTTCGCCAGCGCGATCTGCGCGAACGTCTCTCCATCCTCCGGCGGCAGCTCCACGCCGTCGCCGAGCGCATCGAGCTCGAGATCGCCGCCCGCCGCCGCGAGGATGCGCTCGAACTCGCGGCGCTTGTGCTCGTTGTGGGTGGCCAGCAGCAGCCTCAAGGCGCAGCCTGCGCGAGCGCCTGCTCCTGGGCCGCGCGCAGCCGCTCGATGCCCGCGGCCGCGAGCGCCAGCAGCTCGTCGAGGTGCGCGCGCGAGAGCGGCGTGCGCTCCGCCGTCGCCTGCACCTCCACGAGGCCTCCGTCGCCCGTCATCACCACGTTCGCGTCCACCTCCGCGGTGGAGTCCTCCGCGTAGTCGAGGTCGAGCAGCGCCGCGCCGTCGATCATGCCGCACGACACCGCCGCCACCGAGCCCGTCAGCGGCGCGCGCTCGAGCTTGCCCTCGCGCTGCAAGCGCGCGCACGCCAGCGCAAGCGCCACATACGCGCCGGTGATCGACGCGCAGCGCGTCCCCCCGTCCGCCTGCAGCACGTCGCAATCGAGGTAGATCGTGCGTTCGCCCAGCGCGGCGAAGTCCACCACGCCGCGCAGCGAGCGCCCGATCAGACGCTGGATCTCCACCGTCCTGCCGTCGAGGCGCCCGCGCGTCGCGTCGCGCTGCTTGCGTTCGCCCGTGGACGCCGGGAGCATGCCGTACTCCGCCGTCACCCACCCTCGGCCCTGGCCGGTCATCCAGCGCGGCACGCCCTCCTGCGCCGAGGCCGTGCAGATCACGCGCGTCTCGCCCACCGAGATCAGCGCCGAGCCGGTGGCCGTGCGCATGAAGCCCGGCTCGATCGCGGTGGGGCGCAGGTCCGACGGGCCGCGGCCGTAGCTGCGCTGCGCTTCCGTGGTGCTGCTCGCCACGCGCGCCATCATTTCAGAGCGCTACGGTCGGGGGATCGTGCGCGCGCTCGTGGTATCGAACATGCGCCCCGACGCCGCGCACCCCGAGCGCGGCAGCTTCGTGCGCGACCAGGTGGCCGCGCTCGCACAGCTCGGCGGCGTGGAGGTGCAGCTGCACGAGCTCCCTCCCGGCCCGCGCGCGCTCGCGCGAGGCGCGCTCGAGCTGCGCAGGCGCTTCGGTCACGGCGCCGGCGGCGGCGGATTCGACGTGGTGCACGCGCACTTCGGGCTCGCCGCGTGGCCCGCGTTCGCCGTGCAGCGCGGGCGTGCGCGCGCTCACCGTGCACGGCACCGACGTGAGCCACCCGCGCACACGCCTGGCCACCGCGGCGGCGCTGCCGCGCATCGACCTGCTGGCCGCCGTCTCCGCGGAGCTCGCCGCGCAGCTGCCCGGCGCGCGCAACCGCCGGCGCGCGCTCGTCCTCCCGTGCGGCGTGGACACCGCGCGCTTCGCGCCCATGGCGCGCGAGCGCGCCCGCGCCGAGCTCGGGCTCGAGCGCCGCCGCGCGCTACCTGCTGTTCCCCGCCGATCCCGAGCGCCCCGAGAAGCGCGCCGACCGCGCGCGGGAGCTCGCCGGGCGCGCGGGCGCGGAGCTGCTCGTGCTCGCCGGCGTCGAGCCCGCGCGCGTGCCCCTGTACGTCAACGCAGCAAACGCAGTGCTCGTGCCCTCCGAGCGCGAGGGATTCGGGCTCGCGGTGCTCGAGGCGCTCGCCTGCGACGTGCCCGTGCTCGCCACGCCCGTGGGCATCCACGCGGAGGCTCTCGCCGGCGTGCACGGCGCCCTGTGCGCCCCGTACGACGCCGCCCCCTGGCTCGCCGCTCTGGAGCCGCACCTGCGCGAGCGCGACTCGCGCGTGCCGGGCCGCGCGAGCGCCGATGCGCTGGTCCGCGCGCGCCATGGCGGAGCGCGTGGTGGACGCGTGGCGGAGCGCAGCGGGTTCCTCCACCACCCGCGCTGGGTAGCATGAACCGGGTCGTGAACCAGATATCCGGCACAAATCCCGAGGGGGACGCCGGCGCGCAGGACGCAGGCCGGGCCGCCGAAGACGCCGGCTCGGCGCACGCAACGCCGGGCTTCGCCGCGCGCGGGCGCATGCGCCGCCGCGTGCGCTTCCTGCGCCGCGCCCGCGAGCTCGCCTACCGCGACCTCGGCGGCCTCGTGTTCAACCTGCACCGCTTCGGGCAGCGCAACGACGCGCTCGTGATGGCGCAAGCTCGACACGATCGGCAAGATCGACTCGCGAGCTGCGCGCGCTCGAAGCGTCGCTCTCCGAACAGGTGCCCGTCACCGTGCTGCACGAGGCCGGCATCACCGCGTGCGCGCGCTGCGCCGCGATCCACGCGAGCGAAGACCGCTTCTGCCCCAACTGCGGGCTCGCGCTCGGCGCGCCCCGACCTGCCGATAGCGGGCGCGGCGCCCGCGCCGCCCGCACCCGCCGCCGGCGTGCCGCAGTTCGCGGGCGTGCCGCAGCCCGCGGGCGTGCCGCAGGCGACCGGCGTCGCGCCGCCCGGAGGCCTCGCACAGCCGGCGCCGGCTGCGCCCGCGAGCGCCCTGGCCGCATCGGCCGGGCCCGCCGGCGCCGCGCCGGCCGCTCCCGTCGCCGGCTCTGCGGCCGCCTCCGGCGATCCCTCCGCGGCCCCGGCCGGGCAGCCGCCCCTGCCCGTGACCGCGGCGCCCGTAGGCGCGCGCACCGGCGCGCCGGGGCCGTCCGCGCCCGCGCGCGGACGCTCGCCGGAGCCGCCCGGCGCCCGGCCCGCAGCGCCGGCCGAGGAGCAGGTGCCCGCCGGCGCCGACGAACCCACCGAAATCCTGAGGCCGCCGGTCGGAGGCAGTTGAGCGCCGCGGCCCCCGAGCACGCGAGCGCGCGCCCTCCCCAGCCGCAGCGTGGCGACTCGTGCCCGCTGTGCGGCTGCCCGCTCGCCCCCGAGCAGGAGTGGTGCCTGCGCTGCGGCGCAGCCGCGCGCACGCGGCTCGCGGCGCCGCCCAACTGGAAGGCGCCGATGGCCGCCGTCGCCGCGGTGGTGGCGCTTGCGCTGGGCGTGCTCGCCGCGGCCGGCGTGAAGCTCGCCGGCGGCTCCTCGCCGGCCCGCACCACGACCACCACGGTGGCCGCTCCCGCGCCGTCCGCGAGCGCGCCCGCGGCGACGGCTCCCGCCACCACCAGCCCCGCGGCGAGCACGCCGGCCGCCACCACCACGGCGCCCGCCACCACCACGCCCGCCACCACCACGCCGGGCGGCCTCGTCGTGACCACTCCCGCGGGCGGCGCGAGCACGCCGGCGACCGGCACCGCGAGCACCCCCGCCCTGCTCGCACCCGGCAAGAAGAAGCCGCTCCGCAAAGAACGGATCAAGGAATTCATCGAACGGCTCCGCAAAAGCAAATGACCGGCGCGGGCGGTATACGGTTCGCGCGATGGCGAGGCCCAGCGCGCCAGCGCGAGAGCAGGCCGACGTGGCGGTCGTCGGCGCGGGAGCCGCGGGGCTTTACGCTGCGCTGTGCGCCGCGCGCGAGAACGCGCGTGTAGCGCTCGTCTCCGCCACGCCGCTCGCGCAGACCGCCAGCTACTGGGCGCAGGGCGGGCTCGCCGCGGCGCTCGCCGCCGACGACAGCTTCGAGCTGCACCTGCGCGACACCGAGCGCGCCGGCCGCGGGCTCGTGCGCCGCTCCGCCGCCGAGATCCTCGTGCGCGAGGCGCCCGACCGCGTGCGCGACCTGCAGGCGCTCGGCGTGCGCTTCGACGCCGACCGCTTCGGGCAGCTCGCGCTGGGGCTCGAGGGCGGCCACTCGGTGCGGCGCGTCGTGCACGCCGGCGGCAGCGTCGACCGGGCGGCGCGTCGTGCGCCAGCTGTCCGCGCTCGCCGCCGCCGATCCCCGCATCGCCGTGCTCGAGGGCGCGCGCGCGCGCGCGCTGTGGCGTCGACGGCGAGCGCTGCGCGGGCGTGCTGTGCGAGGACGGTCGCGTGATCGCCGCCGCGCGCCGTGGTGATCGCGACGCGGCGGCAGCGCCGCGCTGTGGGCGCGCACCACCAACCCGCCCGGCTCGCAGGGCGTCGGGCTGCTGCTCGCCCACGCCGCCGGCGCGGCGCTCGCGGACCTCGAGCTGCTGCAGTTCCACCCCACCGCCGTGATCGGCGTGCGCGGCCGCGAAGGCTTCCTCATCACCGAGGCGATCCGCGGCGAGGGAGCCACGCTGCACGACCGCCGCGGGCGAGCGTTTCGTCGACGAGCTCGCCCCGCGCGACGAGGTCGCGCGCGCGATCCACGGCGCTGCTGAGCGAGACCGGCGGCGCTCGGTGGGGCTCGACATGCGCGCGATCGACCCCGCGCACTTCCCCAACGTGTTCGCGGCGCTGCGCGACGCGGGCCTCGACCCCGCGCGCGAGCTCGTCCCCGTCGCGCCCGCCGCCCACTACATCGATGGGCGGGATCGTCACCGACCTGCACGCCCGCTCGACGCGTCGCGGGCCTGTACGCGGTGGGCGAGTCCTCGTGCACCGGGCTGCACGGCGCCAACCGGCTCGCCTCCAACTCGCTCAGCGAGTGCTTCGTGTTCGCGCGCGCGCGCGATCGCGCACGCGCTCTCGAGCCCGCCCGCCTCGGACGCGCTCCCCCGGCGCCGCCGAGCTGGAGGCGCTGCGCACCGCGCCCGCCCCCGCGCCGGCCGACGCGCGAGACGCGCGAGGCGCTGTGGCGCGACGCCGGCGTGGTGCGCTCGCGCGAGGGCCTCGAGCGCCTGCTCGCGGACCCGCACCCGCTCGCGCGGCTGATCGCGCGCTTCGCGCTGACGCGCGACGGAGAGCCGCGGCGCGCACCTGCGCAGCGACTTCCCCGAGCTCGACCCCGCGCTCGACGGCCGCCACATCGTCGCCGGCGCCGGCGAGCCCGCCTGCCAGAGCTGGGCCTGAGCGGGCCCGGGCCACACCCGCCGGCCCGCGGGCCGCGCCTGCGCACGGCCCGCACGAGCCTCGAGGGCCGGAACACGGCGCCGCGGGCGCCGCGCGCCGGGTCCCCGGCCGTTAGGCCATCTTCATAAGAAATTGAGACTTCGGTGGTTAGCTCGCTTCTTTGAGCCCGCAACCGTGTTGTGGGTTTGGAAGGTCTTCTGGCACGCGGAGTCCTACAGGAGTGGCGGGTGTGCTCCCAACCACCAAATCTCCCATGAGCAAGAAGGAGGGTCAGGAGTAACCCCATGTACCAGTTCACCCGAGCCATCTACAGGGAGCTGGCTCCGCACATCCTCGACCCCTCCGCCCGGCCGCGCCGCCGGCCGCCAATCACGCGGCCGTGCTGCACGCGTGCGAGGAGGTCGTCACGCGCATGGCCACCGACCGCCACTACTTCGCGCGGCCCGCGCGCACGCTGTTCTGCGACATCCGCAGCTACTTCCCGATGTCCGCGCAGGGCGCACGTGCACCACGTCGTCACGTGCTACGTGGGCTTCGCCGAAGCAGTTCCTCGCCGAGCACCCGCTCGAGGGCTACACCGCGTCAGCGGCGCGCCGCCGCAGTGCCGCGCCACCACCCGCAAGGGCTCGGCGTGCCAGCGCACGCCGCTCCCGCACAACGGCTACTGCCCCTCGCACCAGCACCTCGCCGAAACCGAGGACCGCGAGCTCGCCGCCGCGTAGCGCGTCGCGTACGCTCCCGGGAATGCTCCTGGGAGTCGACGTCGGCGGCACCTTCACCGACGCGGTGCTCGTCGGCGAGGGCTCCGCGGTGCACACCGCGAAGGTCCCCTCCACGCCGCGCAGGCAGTCGCGACGCGGTGCTCGACGCCGTGCGCGCCGTGCTCGAGCGGGCGGGCGCGCGGCCGGGCGAGGTCAGCGCTTCGCGCACGGCATGACCGTCGCCACCAACGCGCTGCTCGAGGGGCGCACGGCGCGCACCGCGCTGATCGCCACCGAGGGCTTCACCGACGTGATCGAGCTCGGCCGCCAGGCCCGGCCGCACCTCTACCGGCTGTGCGAGCACGCGCCCGCGCCGCTCGTCCCCGCGAGCTGCGCTTCGCCGCGCCCGAGCGGATCGGCGCCGAAGGCGTGCTGCGCGCGCTCGACGCGAGAGCGACGCGCGCGAGCTCGTCGCGCGAGCTCGCCGCGCGCCGCAGCCGCCCGAGGCGGTCGCGGTGTGCCTGCTGCACTCCTACGCCGACCCCGCGCACGAGCGCCTGCTCGGCGCGCTGCTCGACGAGCTGCTGCCCGCGCGCACGTGTCGCTGTCGAGCGACGCTCGTCGGCACCTTCCGCGAGTTCGAGCGCACCGCCACCACCGCGCTCGACGCAGCGCTCTCGCCGCTGCTGCGCGCGCTACCTGCGAGCGGCCTCGCGCGCGGCGCGCGCGAGCTCGGCGCTGCCCGAGCCCGAGATCATGCAGTCCTCCGGCGGGCTCACCGACGCCGCGCGCGCCGGCGCGCACGCCGCGCTCACCGTGCTCTCCGGGCCCGCCGGCGGCGTCGGCGGCGCGCTGCTGCTCGCCGAGCTCGCCGGCGAGCGCGACGTGCTCTGCTTCGACATGGGCGGCACCTCGTGCGACGTGTGCCTGATCGACGGCGGGCGCGTGCCCGAGACGCGCCGAGCGCGCCGTCGCCGGGCGCCCGCTCGCGCTGCCCGCGCTCGACATCCACACCGTCGGCGCCGGCGGCGGCTCGATCGCCTGGCGCGACCCCGGCGGCGCGCTGCGCGTCGGCCCCGCCTCCGCGGGCGCCGACCCCGGGCCCGCGTGCTACGGGCGCGGCGGCGAGCGCGCCGACCGTCACCGACGCCAACCTGCTGCTCGGCCGGCTGCTCGGCGACGCGCCGCTGGCCGGCGGCGTGCGGCTCGACCGCGACGCCGCCGAGCGCGCCGTCGCGCGGCCTCGCCGCGCGAGCTCGGCCTCGGCACGCTCGCGTGCGCCGAGGGCATCGTGCGCGTCGCCGAGGCGCGAGATGCTCGGCGCGCTGCGCGTGATGACCGTCGAGCGCGGCATCGACCCGCGCTCGCTTCGCGCTGATGCCCTTCGGCGGCGCCGGCCCGCTGCACGCGGCGGCGCTCGCCGACGCAGCTCGGCATCGCGCGCGTGCTCTGCCCGCGCGCCTCCGGCGTGCTGTGCGCGCTCGGCCTCGCCGCCGCCGCGCCGCGCCGCGACGTCTCGCGCACCGTGATGCTGCGCGGCGAGCGAGCTCGCCGGCGGTGGCGCCGCGCGCGAGCGCGAGCGCAGCTGCTCGCCGACGCCGCGCGCGCGCGCTCGGCGAGCCGCCGGTGCGCGCGCGCGTGCGCCACGAGCTGCGCTACCGCGGCCAGTCCTTCGAGCTGCCCGTCGACGAGGAGCTGGCGGCGCCGGCGAGCGCCGCGCCGGCGCGCCGCTGGGCCCCGAGCGAGCTGCGCGAGGCGTTCGCCGAGGCGCACGAGCAGCGCTACGGCTACCGCGACGAGCGCGCCGAGGTCGAGCTCGTCAACGATGCGCGTCTCCGTGTGGGGCGCCGCGCCCGCGCTGCGCCCGCGGCGCCGCCGGCGGCGCCGGCAGCGCGTCCGGGACCGCACGAGCTCGTGCTCGGCGGCGAGCGCGTCGCACGCGGACCTGCTGCCGCGGCGAGCTCGCGCCCGGCTGCGCGCTGCGCGGCCCCGCGCTGTGCGCGCTGCCCGAGGCCACGCTGCTCGTGCCCGCCGGCTGGTCCGGCGAGGTCGACGAGCACGGCACGATCCACCTGCGAGCGACAGCGCGTGAGCGGCTCGACCCGATCGAGCTGCAGGTCGTGACCGGCGCGCTGCGCGCCGCCTGCGAGGAGATGGGCGTCGTGCTGATCCGCTCCGCGCACTCCTCCAACATCAAGGAGCGCCGCGACGCCTCCACCGCGCTGTTCGACGCCGACGGGCAGATGGTGATGCAGGCCGAGCACATCCCCGTGCACCTCGGCGCGATGCCCGCGGCGGTCGCCGCCGTGCTCGGCGAGCGCCACGCGCCCGGGCGTCTCGTGGATCCTCAACGACCCGTTCGCGGGCGGCACCCATCTGCCCGACATCACCGTGATCACGCCCGTGTTCGCGGACGGCGAGCGCTGATCGGCTTCGCCGCCAGCCGCGCGCACCACGCCGACGTCGGCGGCGCGCGTGCCCGGCTCGATGCCCGCCGACAGCCGCACGCTCGAGGAGGAGGGCGTCGTGATCGCGCCGCAGCCGCTCGACGCCCGACGCGCTCGAGGCGATCGTCGCGCGCATGCGCCAGCCCGCAGGAGCGGCGCGCCGACCTGCGCGCGCAGCTCGCCGCCAACCGCGCCGGCGCCGAGCGCCTCGCCGAGCTCGCCGGACGCGCTCGGCGCCGAGCGCCTGCGCGAGGCCACCGACGCGGTGCTCGACTACTCCGAGCGGCGCACCCGCGCCTGCCTCGCCGAGCTGCCCGACGGCGCGCGCGAAGCCGAGGACGTGCTCGAGGCCGCCGAGGGCGACCTCGTGCTGCGCCTGCGCGCGATCGTCGAGGGCGAGCGGCTGCTGCTCGACTTCGCCGGCAGCGCGCCGCAGCACGCCGGCAACCTCAACTGCCCGCTCGCCGTCACCGCGCTCGGCCTGCCTGTTCGCGGTGCGCGTGCTCACCGACCCCGACATCCCCGCCACCGCCGGCGCCTACCGCCCGGTCGAGGTGCGCGCGCCCGAGGGGTGCCTGCTGAACGCCCGCCCCGGCGCCGCGGTCGCCGCCGGCAACGTCGAGACCTCCTCGCGCGTCGCCGACCTCGTGCTGAGCGCGTTCGGCCGCGCTCAGGGGCAGGGCACGATGAACAACCTCACGCTCGGCAGACGAGCGCTTCTCCTACTACGAGACGCTCGGCGGCGGCCAGGGCGCGTGCGCCGGACGCCGACGGGCCGAGCGGCGTGCACGTGGCGATGAGCAACACGCTCAACACGCCCGATCGAGGCGCTCGAGCGCGAGTTCCCGCTGCGCGTGGTGCGAGTACGCGCTGCGCCGCGGCTCGGGCGGAGCGGGGCGCCACCGCGGCGGCGACGGCGTCGTGCGCGAGCTCGAGGCGCTCTCGCGAGCATGACGTTCTCGCTGATCGCCGAGCGCCGCCGCCACGCCGCCGCGCGGCGCCGCCGGCGGCGGCGCCCGGCGCGAGCGGGCGCGACCTGCTCGACGGCCGCCCGCTGCCCGGCAGGTGCACCGGCGAGCTGCACGCGGGACAGCGGCTGCGCATCGAAACCCCCGGTGGGGGAGGATTCGGCGATGAGCGCTACGGCGAGCGGATCGGCTTCCTCGGCCTCGGCATCATGGGCTCGCGCATGGCCGCCAACGTGGCGCGCGCGGGCTACGAGCTGCACGTGTGGACGCACACGCCCGGCAAGGCCGCCGCTTGGGCCGGCGAGCACGGCGCGAGCGCGCACGACGACCCCCGCGGCGGTCGCCGCGCGAGCGACATCGTGGTCAGCATGGTCGTGGACGGCGAACAGGTCGCCGCCGTGCTGCTCGGCGAGGGCGGCGTCGCTCGAGTCCGCGCGCGACGGCCTGCTGTGCGTGGACTGCACGACGATCGGCCCGCCGCAGACGCGGCGCATCGGAGCGCAGCTCGCGCGAGCGCGGCGTGCGCATGCTCGACGCGCCCGTCACCGGCTCCTCGCCGCGCGCCGAGGACGGCACGCTCACGATCATGGTGGGCGGCGCGGAGCACGACTTCGAGCGCGCGCGGGCGCTGCTCGAGACGATGGGCGAGCCTGATCGTGCACGTGGGCGAGCTCGGCCAGGGCGAGATGCTGAAGCTGATCAACAACTCGCTCGGCGCCGCCAACGCAGCCGCGCTCGCCGAGGCGCTGCTGCTGGCCGACGCCAGCGGCATCGACCTCGACGCGCTCGTGCAGGTCGTCTCGCGCCGGCTCCGGCGCCTCCGCGCAGCTCGAGCTGAAGGCGCGCCCGATGCGCGAGCACGACTTCCGAGCGCTGTTCAAGACCGCCACATGCTCAAGGACGTGCGCCTGTGCCTCGAGGAGGCGCAGCGCGCCGGGCGTGCCCTTCCCCGCCGCCGCGCACGCGCGCGATCTGCTGATCGCCGCGGTGGGGCGCGGCCACGGCGAGGACGACTACGCGTCGATGGTCGAAGCCGCCGAGGGCCTCGCCGGCAGGAGGCTGTAGGCCGCCAAAGGACCGCCGGGCGGGCCAATTGGACCGCCCGGCAGGCCAATTCGCGCAATTTCGACTGGCCAGTCAGCCAGGAAACCCCTCAAAATATGGCTCTTTTGCAGGGGATTTGGGATTTTCGCCCGGTTTTCGTATCTTTAACGTCCGGCGGAGCCCCGCGAGAGAGCGCGGCAGGCCCGCCGACGGTCAGTAGTTTCCCCCGTCACGTAGGTCTTACCGATGCCAATTGCCTTCAGAGAATGGGCTGTCACCGTCCGCGCGCTTGCGGAAGGAGAGCAGCTTCTCACTCTGCGCAGGGAGCGCTCAGCGGAGGCCAACCGGCCCCTGAAGCTCGCGCACGAGCGCTTCTTCCTGTACCCCACGTTCGACGCACCAGTCGGGCGACCTCGTGCGCGAGTCCCACCAGCCCGAGCTGCGCCGCGCGCTCGAGGAGGGAGTGTGGAGCGACGGCGAGCCCGCGCTGCACACGTTCGTGTCGGGCGCGCCCATCCAGCAGCCCGACCGCGTGCGCATCCGCGCGTGGGCCGAGGTCACCGACCACTTCACGATCATGGACCCGCGCTGCGTGGACGCGCTGTCGCCGTTCTACGTGTGGACGCCCGACTACGCCGCCAGGCGCCTCGGATGGCGCGGGCGCCAGCCGCTGCACGTGCTGCTGCTGCGCACCTACCGCATCCCGCGGCCCGTCACCGTGAAGGTCAAGGACGAGTACGCGGGCCCGAGCGCCTGGGTGCGAGCTCGCGCGCGAACTGCCGTTCGAGGGCACCCCGGTGCTCTCCGACGCGGAGTTCGATCGCGCCTCCGAAGAGATCCGCACGATCGCAAGCGAAGCGGCCGGCCAGCCGGTCCTCGTCTGAGCGTCGCGTCTGAGCGTCGCGCGGCCGCGCCCGGCGCCACTCGGCTCTACTCGGCTCCCGGCTCAGGTCCCGGGACGAGCGCTTCGCGCGCGATCTGAAGCGCCGATTCGGGGACGAGCACGTCGCGCGCGCCCGCCGCCAGGAAGTCGGGCACGTCGGCGCCGCGGCGCGCGCCGCACGAGGCTCGGGATGCCCTCCTCGAGCAGCAGCCCCGCGATGAACTCCGCCTCCGCCTGGTTGGAGGCGCGCGCGACCTTCACGAGCGCGCCCTCGGTGAGCTGCGGCTTGATCTTGCGCGCGCGCAGGCGGCTCTGGCTGAGGCCGCTCTCCTCGGCGCCGCGCGCGAACACGAGCGGCATCGAGCAGCTCTCGCAGAAGCGCTCGCCCGCGTCGTAGGAGCGCCCGCACGTGGGGCACACGAGAGCGTCCCGTCCGGTGTCCTCGCTCACCCCAGCTCCAGTGGCTGCTCATCCACGCGCGCGCCGTCGATCAGGTAGCAGCGCACCAGCGGCTCCGCGTCCGCGAGCCCCACGATCACCCACTCGAGTCCCGGCCAGTTGGCCGCGAAGTTGATGTCGGTCTGCGACGGGTAGGGCTCCGTGTGGGTGTGCGAGTGGTAGATCGCGCCGAGCTCGAAGCCTTCCTCCTCGAAATCGTTGAGCGTGTGCAGCAGCTCGCGTCCGTCGATCTCGAAGCGCTTGCGCGACGCGAACACGTTGACGGCTCGCTGCACGCGCACCGCGCGCCGCTGGCCGTCGCGCTCGGGGCCCGCGGGCGCGTAGGCGATCAGCCCGCAGCACTCCGCGTCGTACTCCTCGCGCGCGTGCGCGATCACGTCGTCGAGCAGGTCCTGCGCGATCAGCATGCCGCGCCCGATGCCGCGCCCGCGCCCGCGCCCGCGCGGGGGCGCCGGGCGGCTACCACCAGACGGTGGACTCGAGGTTCTCAACCTCCTCGAGCGGCAGCGTGTAGATGCCGCTCGAGAGGTACTTCCAGCCGTCGTCGGCGACCACGAACACCACGTTGCCCTCGTCGAGCTCGCCCGCGATGCGCACCGCGATCGACGCGATCGCGCCGCTCGAGACGCCCGCGAACAGGCACTCCTCGTCGAGCAGCTTGCGCGTCCAGGTGATCGCGTCGCTGTTGGTCACGAAGATCTTGCGGTCGAGCAGCGAGATGTCGATGATCGGCGGGATGAAGCCGTCGTCGAGCGAGCGCAGCCCCTGCACGGGCTCGCCCTGCATCGGCTCGGCCGCCACGATCTTCACGGAGTCGCCGAACGTCTCCTTCAGGCGCCGCCCGTTGCCCATCAGCGTGCCGCCCGTCCCGAGCCCCGCGACGAACGCGGACACCTCGTCGAGCTCTTCGAGGATCTCGACCGCGGTGCCGTTGTAGTGCGCGCCCGGGTTGGCCTCGTTCCCGTACTGGTAGGGCATGTAGTAGGAGGGGTCCTCGCCCGCCATCTCGAGCGCCTTCGCGACCGCGCCGTTGGAGCCGAGCGAGCCCTCCGAGTAGACGATCTCGGCGCCGTACATGCGCAGCAGCTGCGTGCGCTCGGGGGTGACGTTCTCGGGCATCACCACCTTGAGCGGGTAGCCCTTGCGCCGGCAGATCATCGCGAGCGAGATGCCCGTGTTGCCGGAGGTGGGTTCGAGGACCGTCTGGCCGGGGCCGAGCGCGCCCTTCTCCTCGCCGTCTTCGATCAGCGCTCGCGCCACGCGGTCCTTGACCGAGCCGGTGGGGTTGCGCGACTCGAGCTTCGCCCAGATGCGCACCCCGGGCTTGGGCGAGAGCCGCGGCAGCTCGATCAGCGGCGTGTTGCCGATGGACTGCACGATGTCGCCGTAGCGGCCCCCGCACGGCCTGTTCCTGAGGCGCTCCACCGCCATTACTTCACGGAATATAGCGGCTGTGCGGACACGCGTCGGCCGGCGCCGCGCAGTCCATCCTCGCTGCGGCGCGAAGCGCTCTCGGCGCGTCGCCGCGCCCGTGCGCGCGAGATACTGGGCGGATGTCCGAGGAGTCCCGGAGGGGATGACCTAGGCCGTGTCGCGCGAGAGCGTGGAGGTGGTACGCAGCGCCGTGGAAGCCTGGAATCGACGCGACCCCGACCTGTGGCGCCGCTATGCGACGGCGGACATCGAGTGGACGCCCGCCGGTCCCGCCGCCGTCGAGGGGACGGTCTATCGCGGGTACGACCAGGTCGTGGCCGGCCTCGAGGCGATCTGGCAGACGTGGGATGAAGTCTTCTTCGAGGAGTCGGAGATCCGCGACCTCGGGCCGGCAGCGCTGTGGCTTGGCCGCCTCAAACTGAAGGGTGCGAGCAGTCAGGTCGCGCTCGACCAGGAGTTCGCGGTGCACTTCGAGCTGCGCGACGGCAAGCTCGCGAGCATCCACGCCTTTCTCTCGCGGCGCGACGCCCTCGAAGCCGCAGGCCTCGCGGAGTAGCCGGTGTCGCACGACAACGTTGAGCTCACCAAGCGCGCGATAGCCGCGTTCAACATGCGCGATGTGGATGCGTTCGCCGCCCTCACGACGCCGCACTTCGCGTGGTCGCCGTCGATGGTGGCCGTCGAGGGCGAGATCTTCCGCGGCCGCGAGGGCATCGAGAGGTACTTCGCGAGCCTCAGCAACGCATGGCAGAGCTTCACGATCCTGACGGGCACGTTCCGCGAGCTCGCGGAGCTCGTGGTCATGCTGGGGCAGCTGGAGGGACGCGGACAGGCGAGCGGGGTCCGGGTCGTGGAGTCGCTGGGAATGGTCTTCGATTTCCGCGACGGCCGGATCTCGGCCATCCGCGGCTACCTCGATCACGGCGACGCGCTGCGGGCGGCGGGCCTCGCGGATTAGACCGGCGGCTCGGCGGGGCTCATCCCTCGCTCAGCACGCGCAGCCCGGCGGGGCGCGCGGCGCCGTTCGCGCCCGGCGCGCCGAGCGCCCGGCGGGCGAGCGCGCCGGCGGGCGGGACGAGCGGCGCGCGACGGCGGCGCGCGCGCTCGATCGCGAGCCTGTACTCGTCTTCGTAGCCGTCGACGACGATGCCCACGTCGTAGCGCCGGGCGACGCTCTCGCGGCAGCGCGAGGCGCTCAGCAGATGCAGGCGCCCGGCGGCAGCGGCCATCTCGCCCTCGTCTGCCACCAGGTAGCCGTTCTCTCCGGGCAGCACGATCTCGCGCGCGGCGCCTTCGGGGAAGGCGATCACGGGCGTGCCGCAGGCGAGCGCCTCGACCATCACCATGCCGAACGGCTCGGCCCAGCGGATCGGCATGAGCAGCGCGCTCGCGTGCGCGAACAGCTCCTTGCGGCGGATGCCCCCGACCTCGCCGACGTAGGCCACCTGCTCGCCGTCGAGGTGCGGCTCGACCTCGCTCGCGAAGTATTCGCGCTGCCCGGACTGGATGGGTCCGGCGAGCACGAGGCGCCTGCCGGATGCGCGCGCGGCGGCTATCGCGTGGTGAGCGCCCTTGACGGGATCCATGCGCCCGATCCACAGCAGGTATTGGTCCTTGCGGTCCGTGAAGGGCCAATCGGCGACGCACATGGGGTTCGACACGGCGCCGGCCACGCGAACGCGCGGGGGCGCGCCTTCGAGCTGCGAGCGGCTGATCGCGACGAGCCGCACCTTGTGGCCGTGGCGCTCGTAGAACGGGCCGGTGCTGGCGTCGAACGGCGCGTGAAGCGTGTGCACGACCGGCGCGCAGACGCGGTCGGCCATCGCCACCGCGGTGAACCCGGAGTGGTCGTGGATCACGTCGAACGGCCTCGCCTCGAGCGCGGCGACGTCGACGGCCGCGTATGCGCATGCGACGTGGTCGGACTCGAACATGGTCGAGCCGATGCCGTCGGCGTGGCTGCCGGCGAGCGGCGTGCACAGCCGTCCCGCGGCCTGCGACCCCGGGGCGGCGAACAGAGTCACGCTGTGGCCGCGCCGCGAGAGCTCGTCGCTCAGGAGGGCAACGACCGCCTCGATGCCGCCGTAGGCTGGAGGCGGCACGGGAATCCACGGCGGCGCGAGCAGCGCGACGCGCAGCGGCGGGCCGTCGAGCATCAGCGCGCCGCCGTGACCGGGGCCGCGGCTGCGCGCACGGCTGCGGGCGAGGGCGCCGCGGCGGCTGCGCGCGCGGTTGCGGGCGCGGGCGCCGCGGCGCGCGGCGGCGGCGCGACGTCGGCGAACGCGCGCGCATGCTCCCAGGCAGGCACCAGCATCACCGGCACGGGCGAGCGCTCGAGGATCGCGCGCACCAGCGCGGCGCGCCCGCGCGAGAGATCCTGGTGCCACGCGAGCGCGACGAGGTCGCACGCGCGCTGCGCGACGAGCTCGAGCAGCTGCTCGGCGGGATCGCCGACGCGCAGCTCGTGGGGCGCGTCGCCGCACCACGGCGAGCTGAGCGCGCGCAGCTCCTCGCGCCAGGCCCAGACCTCGTGCGGCGGGTGGTCGTCGAGCGGCGGCAGCTCCTCGGGGCGGTGCACGTGCGCGAGCACCACGCGCCGCCCCGCGTGGCGGACGAGCTCGACCAGGCGGCCGAGCGCCCTGGCGCTCTGGGGCGCGCCGTCGAGCGGCGCGAGCACGGAGCGGATCGTGCGGCGGGCGGGCGCGGCGGCGGGCACCGAGACCACGGGACGTCCCTGCAGCATCGCGACCTCGAGCGCCGCGCCGGCCGCGTCGGCCTCGTGGAAGCGCCTGCGCTGCGCGCCGAGCACGATCGCGGCGACGTCGTCGTCGAAGGCCGCGTCGGCGAGCTCCTCAGGCGTGCGCTCGGGGTAGTCCTCGACCCGAACGCCCGCGCCGCGCGCGGCGGACGCGGTGGTGATGCGCGTTGCGCCCGCATGGCGGGCTTCGACGCTCACGCCCAGAAGCCCACCGAGGGCCGTGGCACTCGACAGAACTGCCTCCGCCGCGCCGTCGGGCGCGATCATCGCGACGATCCTGGTCATGTGAATGCAGTTCCGATTTTCTGAATCATACGTGTTTGCTGAAGTCCATAGACTGATGCGCGCAGTGAGCGGTCTCTCGCCGTCACTTCCCGCCTCGCTCCAGAGGCGCTTCGAGGCTCTGATGTTCGATTGGGACGGCACCGCGGTGCCGGACCGCTCGGCGAACGCGAGCGCGGTGCGGGCTGCGGTCGAGTCGGCGTGCGCGCTCGGCCTCGACGTTGCGGTGGTGAGCGGCACCCACGTGGGAAACATCGATCCGCAGCTCGGCGCGCGGCCGGCGGGGCCGGGCGAGCTGCACCTGCTGCTGAACCGCGGCTCCGAGGCGTTCGGTGTCTCCGTCTCCGGCCCGCGCCTGCTGGAGCGCCGCGTGGCGAGCGAGGAGGAGGACGCCGCGCTCGACCGCGCGGCGGCGCGCACCGCGGAGCTGCTGGCGGATCGAGGCCTCGAGAGCCGCGTGGTCTCGCAGCGGCTGAACCGCCGCAAGATCGACCTGATTCCCGAGCTGGAGTGGACCGACCCCCCGAAGGCGCGGATCGCGCAGCTGCTCACGGCGGTCGAGGCGCGGCTGCGTGGGCACGGAATCGACGGGCTTGCGGGCGCGGTGGCGCTGGCCGAGCTTGCGGCGCGCGAGTCGGGGCTCGCGGCGCCGCGGGTGACCTCGGACGCCAAGCACGTGGAGATCGGCCTGACCGACAAGTCGGACTCGGCGCACTGGTGGATGGCGCACGAGTGGCTACGCGGCGTGTGGCCGGAGCAGGTGCTGATCGTGGGCGACGAGCTCGGCCCGCTCGGCGGTCTCCCGGGGAGCGACTCGCTGCTGCTCACCGGCTGCACCGACGGCGCGAGCGTGGCCTCGGTGGGCGTCGAGCCGGAGGGCCTGCCGGCGGGGGTGACGCGGCTCGGCGGAGGCCCGGAGCGGTTCCTCGAGCTGCTCGAGCGCCAGCTGCGGCTGCGCCGCGAGGGCGCGCTGCCGATCGTGGCGAGCGACGCGCGCTGGACGGTGCGCGTGGAGGGAGCCGACGAGCAGCGCGAGCGGGCGCGCGAGTCGCTGCTGGCACTCGCGGACGGACGCCTGGGCACGCGCGGCAGCGTGCTCGCGCCGGCGCATGCGAGCAGGCCCGGGGTGGTGCTCGCGGGCGTGTACAGCGGCACGGGCGAGAGCTCGGAACTGCTGAGCGCGCCGCTGTGGAACCGGATCTGCTGCTCGGCGCTCGGCGGCAGCTCGCTGGTGCGCACGCTGGACCTGCGCACGGGCGTGCTCACGCACGAGGCCTCGGGCGGCGAGCAGGCGCTGCAGTTCTCCTCGCTCGCCGCGCCCGCGCTCGCGGTGCTGCGGGCGCTGGGGCCGCGCGAGGAGCTCGAGGCCAGCCCTCCGCTCGTGGCGGACCCGCACGCGGGCGCTCAACACGCCGCGCAGGCGAGCGGCGGCGGCGCGCAGGCGTGCGCGGCGATCAGCGAGGACGGCCTCGAGGCGGTGGCGCTGCAGTCGGTGAACGGCGCGGGCGAGCGCGCGGCGCTCACGCGCATCGCGGCGTTCGCGCCCTCGTGCGCCGACCCCGGGGCGTCCTCGGCGCAGGACGCACTCGAGTGGGCGCGCGCGGGCGGCGCCGAGCGCCTGCTGATCGAGCACCGCAGCGCGTGGGCGAGGCGCTGGGAGCAGGCGGACGTGAGGATCGAAGGCGACGCGGGGATGCAGCAGGCGGTGCGGCTCGCGCTGTACCACCTGATCGGCTCTGCGGCGGACGGCGGCGAGGCGGCGGTGGGCGCGCGCGGCCTCACCGGCCCGGGCTACCGCGGCCATGTGTTCTGGGACAGCGACGTGTTCGTGCTGCCGTTCCTCGCGGCCACGCACCCGCGCGCGGCGCGCGCGATCGTCGAGTACCGGGTAAGGCGCCTGCCGGCGGCGCGTGCGAGCGCGCGCGCGCAGGGGCGCAGGGGCGCGCGCTTCGCGTGGGAGTCCGCGGCGGACGGCTTCGACGTGACGCCGCATCACGCGCTCGACGCGGCGGGCCGCGAGATCGCGATCCGCACGGGCGAGGAAGAGGAGCACATCGTGGCGGACGTGGCGTGGGGCGCGGCGTGCTACGCGGACTGGAGCGGCGACCGCGCGTTCGCGAGCGGCGCGGGCCTGCGGCTCCTCGTGGAGACCGCCCGCTACTGGGCCTCGCGCGCCGAGCGAGGAGCGCACGGACGCGCGCACATCCGCGGCGTGATCGGGCCCGACGAGTACCACGAGGCGGTCGACGACAACGCGTACACGAACGTGATGGCGCGCTGGAACCTGCGCCGCGCGGCGGCCGCGGTGGCGGACGCCGGAGGCGGGCGCGGCGTGGGCGAGGCGGAGCGCGAGGGCTGGCTCGAGCTGGCGGGCGCGCTGGTGGACGGCTACCGCCCGGACAGCGGCATCTACGAGCAGTTCGCGGGGTTCTTCGGCCTCGAACCGTTGCTGATCTCCGAGATCGCGCCGCGCCGGCCGGTGGCGGCGGACGCGCTGCTCGGCCAGGAGCGCGTGCGCGCGGCGCAGGTGGTCAAGCAGGCGGACGTGCTGATGCTGCACCACCTCGTGCCGGCGGAGGTGCACGCGGGCTCGCTCGAGCCGAACATCGACTTCTACGAACCGCGCACCGCCCACGGAAGCTCGCTCTCGAGCGGCATCCACGCGTCGGTGCTGGCGCGCGCCGGCCGGCTCGAGCAGGCGGTGGAGATGCTGCGCATGGCGGCGCGCACGGACCTCGATGACATCTCGCAGACGAGCGCGGCGGGCGTGCACATGGCGGCGATGGGCAGCGTGTGGCAGGCGCTCGCGTACGGCTTCTTGGGGCTGCGCCCGGACGGCGAGCTGCTACAGCTCGACCCGCGGCTGCCCGCGGGCTGGGAGGCGCTCGAGCTGCGCGTGCGCTTCCGCGGCGCGGCGCTGCGCGTGCGCGTGACGCACGAGACGGTGGAGCTGGTGAGCGACCGCCTCCTGGAGGTGCGGATCGGCGCCGCCGGACCGGGGTCGGAGACGGTGTTCGTGGGTGAGTTTGGCCACGTGGCCAGGCGTGCCGCGCCCGACTAAGATGTGCGCCAGCGTCTCAGAGGGGCGCCGGCGAATGGACACGCAATCACGCGGCGAACAGGACTTCGACTTCGACTGGCTCGTGGTCGGCTCGGGCTTCGGCGGCAGCGTGTCGGCGCTGCGACTCGCGGAGAAGGGCTACTCGGTGGGCGTGCTGGAGTGCGGCATGCGCTTCGCGGACCACGAGTTCCCGCGCTCCACGGCGGACCTGAAGCGCTACTTCTGGAACCCGCGCCTGGGCATGAAGGGCATCTTCCGCCTGACCACGTTCAAGGACGTCTCGGTGGTGTCGGGCTGCGGGGTGGGTGGCGGCAGCCTCGGCTACGCGTGCACGCTGTACGTGCCGCCGCGGCAGTTCTTCGAGGACCGCCAGTGGGCTGAGCTCGCGGACTGGCAGGCTGAGCTCGAGCCCCACTACGCGGAGGCGCAGCGCATGCTGGGCGTCACCCATTACCCGCACGACGACCCCGCGGACCAGCTGCTGCGCGAGCTCGGCGAGGAGCTGGGCGTGGCGGACACATACCGCAAGACGCCGGTGGGCATCTTCCTCGGCGAGCCGGGCAAGAAGGTGGCGGACCCGTACTTCGGCGGCGAGGGCCCCGACCGCGCGGGCTGCACGCTGTGCGGGCGCTGCATGGTGGGCTGCGTGCACGGCGCGAAGAACACGCTCGTGAAGAACTACCTGTACTTCGCGGAGAAGCTCGGCGCACGCGTGATGGCGGAGCGCACGGTCACGGACATCCGCCCGCTGGGCGCGGCCGACGGAAGCGACGGCTACGAGGTCGAGAGCGTGCGCTCGGGCGCGTGGCTGCGGCGCGAGCGCCGTGTGCTGCGCGCGCGCGGCGTGGTGGTGGCGGCGGGACCGCTGGGCACGAACCGCCTGCTTCAGCGCTGCCGGCTCGAGGGCTCGCTGCCGCGCATCTCGGAGAGGCTCGGCGAGCTGGTGCGCACGAACTCCGAGTCGATCCTCACGGTGACGGTGCCGGAGGACTACCACGACGATCTGATCCGCCGCGTGGCGATCACCTCCTCGATCTACCCCGACCCCAACACGCACATCGAGACGGTCACCTACGGCGACGACGGCGACTCGATGCGCCTCTTGTACACGCTGCTGACGGGCGACGGCACGCGTGTGACGCGCCCGCTGAAGCTGGCCGCGCAGATCCTGCGCCACCCCGGCCGCCTCGCGAAGGTGCTGTTCGCCAAGCACTGGTCGCGGCGCACGATCATCATCCTCGTGATGCAGACGCTCGACAATGCGATCGCGCTGCGCCCCCGCAAAGGCCCGCTGGGGTCGTTCTGGCTGCAGACCGAACAGGACCCCGAGCGCCCCAACCCGACGTTCATCCCGGTCGCCAACACGGCGGCCGAATGGTTCGCGAAGCGCACGGGCGGAATCGCGCAGAGCGCGCTCACGGAGGCGCTGTTCAACATCCCCTCGACCGCGCACATCCTCGGCGGCGCGGTGATCGCGCGCGACGCCTCGGGCGGCGTGGTGGACACGGGCCAGCGGGTGTTCGGCTACGAGAACCTGCTCGTGTGCGACGGCTCGGCGATTCCCGCGAACGTGGGCGTGAACCCGTCGCTGACGATCACCGCGCTGGCTGAGCACGCGATGAGCCTCGTGCCCGCGGCGGGCCCTGATAGCGATGACGAGGGGGCTGGCGAGGCGCGCGCCCCCGCCGGGGCGGCCTGAGCGGTAGAGGCCGCTTCAGCGGGCCACGCGCACCGGCGCGCCGCAGCCGGCGATCAGCCGGTGGACCTCCTCGATGGGGAGCGGGCGCGCGAACAGGTAGCCCTGCACGAGGTCGCAGCCCAGCTGGCGCACGGTGTCGAGCTGCTCGCCGGTCTCGATGCCCTCTGCGACCGTTGCGAGCGAGAGGCTGCGCGCGATGCCGACGATTCCCTCGAGCAGCTCGCGACCGCGGTCGCCCTGGCCGCTCGAGCTCACGAAGGCCCGGTCGATCTTGAGGATGTCGACGGGCATGTGCTGCAGGTAGGCGAGCGAGGCATAGCCGGTGCCGAAGTCGTCGATCGCGAGCCGCACGCCGACTTCCTTCAGCGCCGAGAGGGTGGCGAGGATCACCTGCGAGTCCTCGATCAGCGAGCTCTCGGTGATCTCGAGCACCACGCGCGCGGGATCGACGCCGGACAGGCTGAGCGCGTCGCGCACGTCCTGAACGAGGCTGGGCGCCTTCAGCTGGACGGCCGACACATTGACCGACACGCTCAGCGCGCCTGCGCCGGGCGCGAGCGCCGGCCAGCCCGCGGCCTGGGCGAGGGCCTCGCGCAGCACCCAGCGCCCGATCGGGACGATCAGGCCGCTCTCCTCGGCGACAGCCACGAAGTGCTCGGGGCGCACGAGCCCGCGCTTGTGGCTGTTCCAGCGAATCAGCGCCTCGAACCCCTCGAGCGCTCCCGCGGCGACCTCGAATTTCGGCTGGTAGAGCAGCCACAGCTCGTGACAGGCGAGCGCCTCGCCGAGGTCGGCCTGCAGGCGCAGGCGCTGGCGCGCGTGCTCGTGCATGCTCGGCTGGAACATCTGCACGCCGTTGCGCCCGCCGGCCTTGACCGCGTACATGGCCATGTCGGCATCGGAGACGAGCTGTTCGAAGCTCTTCTGAGCCGCTGCGCCGACGGCGACCCCCACGCTGGCGGTGACCTTGTCGTCGTCGATCCCGGGGAGCCCGGGCCGCGCGACCTCCTCGCACAGGCGGCCGGCGAGCGCCATGACCTCCTCGGAGGAGGAGACCTCCTCGACGAGCACGAGGAACTCGTCGCCGCCGAGGCGCGCGACCGTGTCTTCGGGGCGCACCGCGAGCCGCAACCGCATCGCGATCGCGCGCAGAAGCTCGTCTCCTGCACCGTGCCCGTGGGTGTGGTTGACGAGCTTGAAGGCGTCGAGGTCGAGCACGATCGCCGCGACGGTGGCGCCGCTGCGCAGGGAGCGGGCGCGCGCCTGCGCGGCCCGGTCGTCGAGCAGCGCGCGGTTGGCGAGGTCGGTGAGTGGGTCGTGAAAGGCGTGGCGGCGCAGCTCGTCCTCGAACTCCATGCGCTCGGTCTGGTCGCGCGTGTTGAGCACGAACGCACCAACGGCGGGGTCTGAGCGCAGGTCGGTGATGGTCGACTCGACGCGGCGAGTGCGCCCGCTCGAGTCGCGCATGCGCCATTGCGCGCGGGAGCTGCCGACGCTGTCGGCGGGTGCATGGTCGAGCATCGAGCCCAACGTGGCGGCGGCGGGCTCGCCGAAGACGGAGCCGAGCCCGCGCCGGGTGAGCTCGACCGGGCGGTAGCCGTAGACGTCGAGCACCGAGTCGCTCACCCAGTGGATCGCGAGGTCGGCGCCGACGAGCACGATCACGTCGGTGGAGTGCTCGACGAGCGCGCGGAAGTGGCGCTCGGCCCTATGCAGCTCGGCGGTGCGTTCGCGCACGCGGCGCTCGAGGTGGTTGGTGAGCGCGCGGTTCTCGTATGTCACGATCACCAGCAGCAACATCGCGGCGGCGACCACGAGCGCCATGATGCCGGCGAGCGCAGCCACGTAGTGAAGGCCGTGAGCGCTCTGCAGGCGCACGATCAGGGCGATCAGGCCGAGACAGACGGGCAGAACGGGGGCGGCCCACACGAGCGTGGTGTTGGACCTCCGCCACGCGTGGCGGCGCAGCGCCTCGGGCTCGAGCGCGCCGAGGCCGATCAGGAGCAGGCCGGCGATCCAGCCGGTGCCGAGCGGCGAGACTCCGGCAAACGCGACGTTCTCAGCGCCGACCCAACTCGCGACCGAGTCCGACAGCGCGACGCAAGCGATCCCGAGTGCGAGCAGCGCGAGGCCGGCGGGCGGTGAGGAGCGCCGGCGCAGCGCCACGAACAGGACAGCGGCGAGCACCGCGATGTCCTCCGCGGGCGTCGCGAGGTACAGCGCGCGTTCGAGCATCGTCCCGCGTGCGCCGCGAACGAGCGGTTCGAGCACGAGCGTCCAGCCGAGCAGGAAGAGGCCCCCGGCGATCAGCAGCGCCTCGGCGAAGCCGCGCACCCGCGAGAGGCGCCCGGCGGGCGTGTCGACCATTCCGAGCAGCCCGAGCGCCACGAACAGCGGAAAGCCGCCGTAGGTGAAGTATGCGACCGAGACTGCGGGCGGCGGCCCGCCGAGCAGGAGGTAGTGAGCGGTCCACGCCGCCTGCCCGAGCGCCCACGCGGCCACCCCGGCCGCTACGAGCGTCCATGCGAGCGTGCTCTTGCGCGACCCGCCGTCGGCGCGGCGCGCCGCGTGCTCGCGCCTGGCGCGCTCGGCACACGCGGCTGCAGCGATCAGCGCCACCAGCAGTTCGGCGATGTTCTCGGCGGCCAGCGAGCCGTCGCTGTTACCCATGAACACCAGGGTGAACACGGCGAACGCGGCGGTGGCGGCCGCGCATACGCGAAACCGGGTTACGCGCCGCCCGCCGGCCGTGCGGTTAGCGTGGGCCGCTGCCCTGTGCTCGATGGCCATGTTCATGCTCAGCCGGGTCCTGCGGCCCGGCGTTTGCAAGGCGCTCATCGCGAACACCCCGGCTCAGTGCCTGGCGCTCTTTTTCGGCGGCTTGGCGAGCAGGCCCAGTGTGCGCGACGAGAGCCACGTGGTGATGGTCGACGGCGGCGCCGAGCTGTTGGTGGTGGTGATAGTGAGCTGGACCTTGTAGAGCTTCGGGCTCTTGCGGTACAGCGCCAGCGCGGCGGCGCTCGGCTTGATCATGACCCTGACCTGGCCCGCAGCTCCGGCGCTGGCGCTGGCTACGCCTAGCGGCACCGTCTTGACCACGGTCTTGGTCTTGGTCGCGCTCTTGCCGTGCACCTCGACTTTGACTTTCGTCTTCAGCTTGCGCCACAAGGCAGCCTGGACTCTCACCTTGCCGGGGCCGGACAACGAGAGCGACAGCGTGAGGTTTCCGTTCGGGGCCGCCGAGTCCGAGATGGCCCCGATGGCCGGCGCCGTCAGCGCGGGCCGGGCGGGGATGTTCGCGGTGTACGGCGAGTTGCCGGGAACGCTGCTCGTTTCTTCCGCGTGGCGCCTTTCTTCGTCGTGGCGCTCCTCTTCTTCGTGGTGTTCTTGTTCTTCGCGACGCCCTTCTTCGTCGTGGCGTTTTTCTTCTTCGTGGCGTTTTTCTTCTTCGCGGCGTGCTTCTTCTTCGCGATGTTTGTCTTCTTCACGTTTGAGTTCTTCTTCGTGCTGCTGGTGTGACTCCGCGCCGAAGAAGAAGCGCTGCACGGCGGTGAGGCCCTGTGCGCCGTTGTCGTCGGCGAGCGACACGGTCATGCGGTAGGCGACCGAGGAACCCGCGGTCCAGCTGGACATCGGGTCCCAGACCGCGCTCTGTTGTTCGGCGGGCAACTGATCGAGGGTGCCTGTGTAGACGACCCCGGCGCCCAGCCCGTGATAGTCCTGGGTGTCGGGTTCGAAGCCAGAGCACGAGGTCGGTTCCACTTCAGCCGGCTGGCTGCCGCGTTCGATCTTCAGGTCGAGGTAACGATCGAGCCCCGTGCCCGTCGTCTCGCCCCACATGCCGACGTCGGCGGCGGCCGGCCCTTCGTTGGTCACACGCTCACAGGCAGACAGGACCTGTCCGGGACTCATTTCGGAGACTTCGAACAGCGGCCTGCCCTCGTCGTTGACGGCCAGCCTGGCGACCGGCGCGGCTTCGTCGTGCGCTGTGATCGCGCCAACCGCCGCAGTCGCGGCGGGAACGAGGATGAGGACCAGGCCGATGGCGAGCGCCACGAACGTGCGCTTCCGTCCGCGACGCGACGGGCGATGGTCACGGCCGCCGCGAACCTCGGGCGGCCGCCGCGCCCGCGGACGCCAGACGACGGACAGCACGAGAATCCAGATGACGGCGATCAGAATGATCGCGATCACATACGGACGGCCATCGAGCCACAAGAAGACAGAACCGGCGTACGGGACGTGAAAGGAGACGCGGGTCAAGCGCCCGTCGGCGGGGATCGTCCAGTACTCCGAGCCGGTGTTGGCGTCGCCCTTCGTGGTGAAGGCGATGCGCCCGTCGGTAAGCGGCTGTATCGCGCGCACCCTGTGAGTCAGGCGCACGCCCTTGAAGTAGGGGTCCGAGAAGGTGATGACGTCGCCCACACGCACGGTCAACGCGGTGAGGTTGCGGCTGAAGATGATGTCGCCCCGGTGCAGGTAGGGGACCATGCTGCCGCTGTGCTCGGTGGTGGGGCGAAAACCCCCGAGCAAAAGTCCGACCGTTGCGAGCACAGCCAACACGAGCGCCCCAGCGATCAACGCAAACGGCAACCGCAGGACCCGCGCGACACCTGATCGGATCAGGTGCGTGCGCGGGTCCCTGGGGGTTGCGGTCGTCATGGCTGAACGCTCCTGCTACCCGATCAGCTGTTGTTCGACTGCCAGGTGAACGTTGCCTGAGCTTCTTGCCCCTCTGCTTCTTCGGGGGCGTTGGACGGCAACGTGACCGTTATTTCGTACACGTGCACCGAGCCCTGCGTCCAGGATGCCGGGTCTTCGAGCGCGCTCGATTCGCCGGGCAGTTTGTCGAGCGTGCTGCTCCACATTTCACCGCCGCCGGCGTCAGGCGTGAAGCCGGTGCATTCGTTGTTGGCCGGAGCTTCACCGGGGAAGCTGCCGCGCACGATCGAGCTGCTCAGGTATTGCGCGAGAGCGCCCGACTCGCTTCCGAACACCTGCACCTTGGCGGGCAGCGTGCCCGTGTACGTGACCTGCACGCACTTGGACGCCGATTCGCCGGGCTTCATGTTCGGGAGGTTGAACAGCATCGAGCCAGCGCCGTTGCTGGTTAGCTGGACGGTGCCGGCCGCGAATTTGTTGGTTCCGCTTGCCTGCGTCGAGGAGAAGGCCGAGAACACGGCCAGCCCTACGACTGCGGCGAGAATCGCCAGTGCGGCCACTGAGATGGCGATCCTGCCGCGCAGCGTACCGAATGCGTGGCTCATGACCGCCTCCAATTGGTGGGTGTGATCCTTGACATGAGATTCTCCTTTGAGAACTCGATGGTTTTCATGAGAGCCACGCGAAAGAGCAGCTCACCAGCGTTCTCGACCAGCCGGGTGGCGCATGGCGTCCCCGAAATGCTGTATCCGCCCCCGGCCCCCTCCTACAGCAGATTGGGGAGGCGGAATGGTTCGCCGTGCGTCGACCTACCCATCGGAGCGCCAAAACACGACGCGCCGCACTTGAACGATGTCCAAGCATGCGAAGAGCAATCCAGGGATCGACCCGGCCCGCCACAGGAAGGCCCGTCGACCCGCCCGCTCGCGGCGCCCGCGCGCGCGTAACCTCCTGCGGACCCTCCTCGCTGTTGCAATCGCGACAGCGCTCGCGCCTTCGTTCGCAACCGCGTCCTTCAGCAGCGGACCGACCTCAACCAGCGCCCAGCTGCGGGCCGCGAGCCAGTTCCCCCCGCGCGTGAAGACGCCGCCTGGCATCAGCGGCACGCCCTACGCCGGCATGCCGCTGACCGCGGCCCACGGCAGCTGGATGGACGGCGGGATCACCTACGCGTATCAGTGGCAGCGCTGCAACGCCGCGGGCGAAGAATGTGGGGAAATCCCGGGTGCGGGCGAATCGACCTACACGCCTGTCGCCGGCGACATCGGCAAGACGCTGCGCGTCACGGTGATCGGGACAAACGCTGCAGGCTCCGCGTCGGCCACGAGCGCGGCCACCTCGCCGGTTGGCAGTGGCGTGCCGGTGAACGTGACGTCGCCGGTCGTGTCGGGCACCGCGCAGCAAGGCCAGACGCTGTCCACGAGCAATGGCACCTGGAACTCCTCGCAAAGCACCTACAGCTACCAGTGGCAGGACTGCAACGGCTCGGGCGCCGAATGCGCGAGCATCTCAGGCGCCAGCGGCCCGAGCTACACGCCGGTCGAAGCGGACGTCGGGCACACCATTCGCGCGGTCGTGACCGCCACCAACAGCTTCGGCTCCACGGCCGCGAGCAGCGCACAGACCGTGGCGGTCGCGTACGGCCCGCCGGTGAACACCGGAGCACCGGCGATCTCCGGCACCGTACAGCAGGGCAAGACGCTTTCCACCAGCAACGGAGCATGGACCGGTTTCGGGATCAGCTACAGCTACCAGTGGCAGGACTGCAACGCCTCAGGGGCCGAATGCGCAATCATCACCGGCGCCACCGCCTCCGGCTACATGCTCCAAGCCACCGACGTCGGACACACCGTCCGCGCGGTCGTGACCGCCATCAACATCGGCGGCTCGGTCCCGGCGACCAGCGAAAACACCGCCGCGGCGCTGATCGAAGCACCCGTCGATACCGCACTGCCGCTCGTCACCGGGACCGTCCAGCAAGGCCAGACCCTGACCGCAGCCAACGGCTCGTGGAGCAACACCCCGACGGGCTACGCCTACCAGTGGCGCCAATGCAACGCCGCGGGCGAATCCTGCTCGAACATCTTGGGCGCCACCAGCGGCACCTACACCCCCGTGGAAGCGGATGCCGGGCACACGCTGCGGCTGGTCGTGACCGCCACCAACGCGGGCGGCTCGACCCCGGCAACCAGCGAAAAGACAAGCTCGGTGCTCTACGCCGCGCCCGTCAACACGCTGGCGCCTTCCATCAGCGGCACCGCGCAGGCGGGACAGTTGCTCTCGAGCACCACCGGCACGTGGAGCGGCGGCGGCATCACGTACAGCTACCAGTGGCGCCAGTGCAACACCTCCGGGGAAGCCTGCACCAACATCGCCGGCGCAACCCTGAGCACTTACACGCCGGTTGAAGGCGACATCGGGCACACGATCCGGGTGGTCGTGAGCGCAACCAATACCGGCGGCTCAATCCCTGCGACAAGCAGCACGACAAGCATGGTCGTCGGTGCGCTAACCGAGTTCTCCGCCGGCGGCAGCGCTAGGCCGCGAGCGATCGCCACCGGAGCCGACGGCAACATTTGGTTCACTCAACAGGAAGAAGCCTATATAGGAAGGATCACACTGGCTGGGGGTGTGAGCCATTTCCACACGGGGCTTACCGGTTTCCCCTCCGCCATCACGAAGGGGCCGGATGGCAACATGTGGTTTACCGAGGCGTTCGCCAACAAGATTGGTCGGATCACACCGGAAGGCGTCGTAACCGAGTTCTCGACCGGCCTCAGCGCTGGCAGCGAACCGGGCCAGATCACGACAGGTCCAGACGGCAACCTCTGGTTCACCGAGCAGGCCGGGAACAGGATCGGGCGGATCACACCAGCCGGGGTGATCACCGAGTTCTCCACTGGCCTCTCTGCAGGGAGTCGGCCAGCCGGTATCACAGCGGGCCCAGATGGCAACCTCTGGTTCACGGAGTGGAACGGCTGCAAGATCGGCCGGATCACGACCGCAGGTGTCATCACACAGTTCGCCTATCTGGGCGAAGTCGACCCGGAAGGGATCACACAGGGACCGGACGGCAACCTCTGGTTCACCGAGTACGGCGCCAACAGATCGGGCGGATCACGACCGCCGGCGTCGCCACGCAGTTCTCCGGACTCACCGCCGGTGGTTATCCGCAATACATCACGGCCGGGTCGGATGGGAATCTGTGGGCCACCGAGGGCGAAGGCAACAAGATCGCGCGAATCACAACCGCCGGCGTCATCACGGAGTACACCGCCGGTCTTACCGCGAAAGGTTTTCCGGCGGGGATCGCTGCGGGGCCCGACGGCAACCTCTGGATCGCCGAGGCATCCGCCGGCAAGGTCGCGCGTCTCACGATCGGCGGACCGGTCAACACGGTTCTGCCGACCATTTCCGGCGCCGCTCAGCAGGGGGCAACGCTGACGGCAGCGACCGGCACATGGAGCGGAACCCCTGCCCTGTCATACAGCTATCAGTGGCAAGACTGCAACAGCGCCGGTGAAGCGTGCGTCAATATCGCCGGGGCGACGTCATCCACCTACACACTCCTCGAAAGCGACGGTGGACATACCGTCCGGGCCGTCGTCACCGCCGCCAACGCGCTCGGCGCCACTCCAATCCCCAGCGCCCCAAGCGCGACGGTGCTCTACACGGCGCCAGCGAACACCGGCCTGCCCGTCATCAGCGGCACGGCGCAGCAGGGCCAGTCGCTCTCCACTACGAATGGCACGTGGACCGGTGGCGGGATCACCTACAGCTACCAGTGGCGCCAGTGCAACACCGTCGGGGAAGCCTGCACCACCATTACAGGCGCCACCGCTTCGGGATACAGCCTACAGGCCGCAGACGCAGGTCACACGATCCGGGTTGCGGTGACCGCCACCAACACGGGCGGCTCGACACCAGCGACGAGCGAAAAGAGCGTCACGGTGCTGATCGAAGCGCCCGTCAACACCGGCCCGCAGGTCATCTCAGGCACCGTCCAACAAGGCAAGATGCTCTCCACCACCAACGGCAGCTGGACCGGGTCAGGCCTCTCCTACGCATACCAGTGGCGCCAGTGCAACACCGCCGGAGAAGCATGCACCAACATCTCAGGCGCTACCGCCTCCGGCTACACCCTGCAAGCCAGCGATGTCGGCAAAACCATCCGTGTCGTGGTTACCGCCAGCAACACCGGCGGCGCCACCCCAGCAACCAGCGAAAAGACCGCCACCGTCCTCATCGAAGCGCCCGTCAACACAGTGCTACCGCTCGTCACCGGCACCGCCCAGCAGGGCCAGACGCTCTCCTCGACCAACGGCACCTGGAACAACACACCCACCGGCTACACCTACCAGTGGCGCCAGTGCAACAGCTCAGGCGAAGCGTGCACCAACGTCGGCACCAACGCAAACACCTACGTGCCGGTTGAAGGCGACGTCGGCAAGACCATCCGCGTCGTCGTGAGCGCGACCAACGCCGGCGGCAACACCAGCGCCACCAGCACCCAGACCGCGACGATCCTCTACGCAACCCCGGTCAACACGGTGCTGCCGGCGATCACGGGCACCCCCTACGCCGGGCAGCTCTTGACGAGCTCCACGGGCACGTGGACGGGTGGCGGGATCGCCTACAGCATACCAGTGGCGCCAATGCAACAGCGCAGGCGAAGCATGCACCAACATCTCGGGCGCGACCTCGAGCACCTACACCGCGGTCGCGGGCGACTCCGGGCACACGATCCGTGTGATCGTGACCGCCACCAACACCGGCGGCGCGACCCCAGCCACAAGCGCCCAGACCACCCTCGTCGGAAGCGGCGTCCCCGTCAACACCGCGCTACCCACGATCTCCGGCACCGCCCAGCAAGGACAAACCCTGACCGCCGCCAACGGCAGCTGGAACTACACCCCCACCGGCTACACCTACCAGTGGCAAGACTGCAACACCGCAGGCAGCGAATGCGCAGCGATCTCCGGAGCCACCAGCTCCACCTACAAACCAGTCGAAAGCGACGTCGGCAAAACGATCCGCGTCGTCGTGACCGCCACCAACACCTTCGGCTCGACCCCCGCCACCAGCGAAAAGACCGCCACCGTCCTCTACGCCACCCCCGTCAACACCGGACTACCCGTCATCTCAGGCACCGTCCAACAAGGCAAAATGCTCTCCACCACCAACGGCAGCTGGACCGGGTCAGGCCTCTCCTACGCATACCAGTGGCGCCAGTGCAACACCGCCGGAGAAGCATGCACCAACATCTCAGGCGCAACCGCCTCCGGCTACACCCTGCAAGCCAGCGACGTCGGCAAAACCATCCGTGTCGTGGTCACCGCCAGCAACACCGGCGGCGCCACCCCAGCCACCAGCGCAAAGACCGCCACCGTCCTCATCGAAGCGCCCGTCAACACCGTGCTGCCGCTCGTCACCGGCACCGCCCAGCAAGGGCAGACGCTGTCGCGCGACCAACGGCACCTGGAATAACACGCCCACCGGCTACACCTACCAGTGGCGCCAGTGCAACGGCGCAGGGGAATCGTGCACCAACGATCTCGAGTGCCACGCAGCTCCACCTACGTGCCCGTCGAAAGCGACGTGCGGCACACGATCCGGATGGTCGTGACCGCCACCAACGCCGGCGGCAACAGCGCACCGCAACGAGCACGCAGACCGCCACGATCGCCTATGCGAGCCCGGTCGACACCGTGCTGCCGGTGATCACGCGGTACCGCCTACGCCGGGCCAGACGCTGACGCACCACCAACGGCACGTGGACGGGTGGCGGGATCGCCTACAGCATACCAGTGGCGCCAGTGCAACGCCGCCGGAGAAGCATGCACCAACATCTCGGGCGCGACCTCGAGCAGCTACACCGCGGTCGCGGTTGACTCCGGGCACACCATCCGGATCGTCGTGACCGCAACCAACACCGGCGGCGCGACCCCAGCCACCAGCAGCCAAACCGCACTGGTCGGCAGCGGCGTTCCAGTCAACACCGCCCTGCCCACCATCTCCGGCACCGCCCAGCAGGGCCAAACCCTCACGGCCGGCAACGGCAGCTGGAACTACGGGCCGACCGGATACAGCTATCAATGGCAGCATTGCAACAGCTCGGGCGCAGAATGCGCGGCGACCTCCGGCGCGACCGCCAGCACCTACAAACCCGTCGAATCGGAAGTCGGAAAAACAATTCGCGTCGTCGTGACCGCCAGCAACAGCTTCGGCGCCTCCTCCCCGGCGACCAGCGAAAAGACCGGCACCGTCGTGTACGCGACCCCGGTCAACACCGGCCTGCCCGCGATCTCAGGAACGGCGCAGCAGGGCTACGGGCTCTCAACGACCGCGGGCACGTGGACCGGCGGCGGGATCAGCTATGGCTACCAGTGGCGGCAGTGCAACACTTCAGGAGAAGCCTGCACCAACATCTCGGGCGCGACCGCCTCGAGCTACACGCTGCAGTCGAGCGACGCAGGGCACACGATCCGAGTGGTCGTCACCGCCACCAACAGCGGCGGCTCAACCCCGGCGACCAGCGCCCAGACCGGCGTCGTAAGCTCGCCGCCGGTCAACACCGTCGCGCCGACGACATCCGGCACCCCCCAGGTCGGAACAACGGTGTCCGTGACCACCGGCTCATGGACCGGCACACCGACCCCAAGCATCACCTACGCCTGGTATGACTGCAACGCCGGATGTTCGTACAAAAATCTCGTCGGGACCAGCTCCAATTACACGGCCACATCGGCCGACGCGGGGTATTACCTGGTCGTGAACGTCACCGGGACCAACTCGGCAGGAAACTCCGTCGTACAGGTATGCGCCTGCAGTCAGGTGGTGGCCTCACCTCCCGTCAACACGAGCGCCCCGACGATCTCAGGCACAAGCCAGGTCGGACAGACCCTGTATGCAGGAAACGGCGTGTGGAGCGGCGTACCAGCCCCAGCCTTCACCTACGCTTGGTACGCCTGCACCGCCGGCTGCGCACAGGCCTATCTCCAGAGCACCAATTCTTACCTCACACTCGGCGAAAACATGATCGGCTACTATCCGGTCCTCTACGTCACGGCGACCAACTCGGCGGGAAGCGCCACGGCGGGCACAAGCGTCGGTGCAGTGGTCCCACTGCCTCCCGTCAACACCGCCGCTCCGTGCCTCGAGCCCACCTGGAACTGGACGTGCGGCGCCGAACTCGAGGGCGACGAAGTGGCCTACGTCACGACGGGCTCCTGGACGAACAATCCGACCAGCTTCACTTACTACTGGTATGAATGGAATGGCGAAAACTGGAACCTCGTGTACGGCGGCTCGGGCAACGAGTTCAGGACGGGCAATTGCCCCGGGCCGGAGTATGTCGTCTGGGTCTACGCGACCAATGCGGGCGGGACCACCGGGGCGGAGAGCAATTCGCCGGAATGCGCGTATCAGACGCACTGAGCAGCAGCCCCGGCAGGGCTCGGGCCCTGGCTCGCCGCGACAGCGGCCGAGGCGAGCCGGCGGAGCGGCGCTCGGTCAGGGATGGAACGCGGCCGAGCGTCCACGCACAGCCAGCGCCACCGCCTGCACCCGGGTCGTCGCCCCGAGCTTGCTGGTCGCGTTGCGCACGTGCGTGCGCACGGTCTCGGGGGAGAGGGAGAGCCGATCGGCGATTCCCTGGCCCGTCAGCCCGTCGGCCAGCAGGCCGAGGATCTCGCCCTCGCGAGGGCTAAGGCGGTCGAGCCGCGAGAGCTCGGCGTCGACCGACAGGGACTCGGCGAGCGCGGGGTCGACATAGCTGCCGCCGGCGGCGACGCAGCGCAGGGCCTCGATCAGGCACACCGGCGGCGAGGACTTCAGCACGAAGCCGCGCGTGCCGATGTGCGCCGCTTCCTCCAGTGCGTCGTCGTGTCGGGAAAGCCCGGTGTAGATCACGATCGCGGCGTCCGGGTCGCGTTGCAGCAGCTCGCGCACCAGGCCCGTCGAGCGTTGTCGGCCGAGCTGCACGTCGATCAGCGTCACGTCGTAGCGGCGTCGGCTCAGCAGGCTCCGCGCCTCCTCGAGCTCTCCGGCCACGCCCGCCACGCGGAGCTCTTCGCGGCGTAGCAGCAGCTCGAGGCCCTTGCGCACGCTGAGGTGGTCCTCGACGATGATCACCTCGATCTGCTCGTTCTCCACGCCTCGTCCTCCCCTCGCTGTAGACGTCGTGGCCGGTCGGCGCGCCTCGTGCGGCGCGCGCCCGCATCATGGCATCATCGACCGGCGCCGTGGCATCCGTCTGCTCTAACTGTTTCGCTGGCTGGAATTAGCTGGGCGCCAGACGAGCATCACGGCGTGCGAGCTCGCGCCTGATGCTTGGTGGAAATCCCCTGGCGGGCTAGCGCAAGACCGGCGAGCGCAGGTACTCGTGATCGAGCCCCATGAAGACCTCCACGAGCTCCGGATCGAACTGCCGGGTGCCCTGCGCGTGTATCTCACTCACCGCTGCGTCGAGGCTCCACGCCCGCTTGTACGGGCGGGCGAACACGAGCGCGTCGAAGACATCCGCGATCGCGACCACGCGCGCCGCGAAGGGGATCCGAAGCCCGCTGAGCCCATCCGGGTAGCCGCTGCCGTCCCAGCGCTCATGGTGGTGGAGCGCGATCGACTCCGCGAGCCGCAGCTCGGGCACCTCGCTTTCGGCGAGGATCCGCGCGCCGATCCAGGCGTGCGTCTGCATCACCAGGCGCTCGTGCTCGGTCAGCGGCCCCTGCTTGAGAAGTATGCGGTCCGGCACGCCGATCTTGCCGACGTCGTGAAGCGGCGCCGCAGCCGCGAGCAGCTCGACGACGTCGGGCTGCAACCCGCAGGCCCGGGCGATCACGGCGGAGGTGCGTCCGACACGCTCGGTGTGCTCACCCGTTTCGTCGTCGCGGAGCTCGGCGGCGGTGGCGAGATGGCGCAGCACCTCCCGGCGCGCTCGCGTGAGTTCCTGGGAGCGGCCCGCGATCGCCTCGGCGAGCTCGGCGTTCTTGGCGATCAGTTCGCCCTCGAGCAGACTCGCCAGCAGAGCGTTGTGCACGCGCAGTTTGACCTCGGCCGCGTCGACCGGCTCGGCGATGAAGTCGCGCACGCCGAGCTCGAGCGCGCGGCGGCGCTGACGCTCTCCGGCTTTCTCGGTCATCACGATCACCTGCAGACGCCCTTTGCGCATCGCGGGGACGAGCTGCTCGATGACGGTGAGCCCGTCCATATCGGCCATGTGCAGGTCCAACAGCAGCACGTCGACCCACACGTGGTTGCACAGCGCGAGGACCTCGGCGCCGCCTGCAACGTGGGTTACGTGTTGGTAGCCGTCCTCGAGGAGGATCTGCTGGACGGGTCGCCCGTTGGCACCCAGTCCGTTCGCGACGACGATGTGCTGTTTCTTCACGTGATGCCAAGCCGTGGTCATGGTCCGGTCCGCACGCGCGCGCGCGCGTGACCGTTCGTGAGGGGTATCGGCGCGATCTCTCGTACGGGCCCTACCTCATTGCGGTCATCGAGTGTGCGCTGCGGGCCCCGGTGCGAGTACCTCATTACGAGGATCGCACTCCCACCGGGCCGAGTCGAAGAGGTTCGCGGGCCGTCTTGTGCGGACCCTCTATCAGCGTCAACACACGACTTTGGCAAGGAGTGCCATGACCAGCTTCAGACACACGAAACCACTCATTGGCGCCTGTATGGCGTCACTGAGCGCTCTGGCACTTGCCGCTCCGCGCGCCGGCGCGACGAATGCCACCGCCACCCTGACGGCCGGCTCGCTTGGCTTCGTCGCGGCGCCGACCGCGGTCGCATTCCCGTCGACGGCATTGACGGGACTGAACCTCACGCTCACCGCGCCCGAGACGATCGACATAGGCGATGCCACGGGCTCAGGCCTCGGCTGGAACGTCACGGCCACGTCGACAACGTTCACGGCCGGCACCAACACGCTGCCGACCTCGGCGACGACGATCGCGAGCGCACCTTCGGTGCCCGCGTGTGACAGCAACTCGACCTGCTCGCCGGCGACGGTGGCGGGCGTCACATTCCCCTACTCGCTGCCCGCCGAAAAAACGGCGCCGACGGCGACCAAGGTGTACGCGGCCACAGCCGGCACAGGGATGGGCGACCAGACCCTCCAGCCCACGTGGTCCCTGGCGGTGCCATCGAAGGCCAACGCAGGCGCGTACACGTCCACCTGGACGATCTCACTGGTGAGCGGGCCATGAGGTACCTGCGCGCCACTACCGCCCTGAGGGCGGCGACCCTGCTATGCGTGGCCGCCCTCGTGGCGCTCCTGGGATGGAGCGCCGGGGCGCGGGCCGCCGAAGCTCCCAGCATGGGGGGCTTCAGCGTGCACCCGCTCGAAAGCGAACCTGGCAACCCGGCGACGCGCGCGTACTTCATCAGGCGCGTGCGCGCCGGAGGCTCGTTCACCGCGCATGTGGTGGTCGTGAACAACGGCCCCAAACCGCTCGAACTCTACGTTTACCCGGTGGACGGCCTGACCGGCACGACGTCGGGGGTCGTGTACGCCGACCGCGCAGACCCGAAACGCAAAGCCGGCACGTGGGTGCAGATCCCGATGAAGTCCGTGCAGGTAGCGGAATACAGCCGAGTGGTGGTGCCATTCACGGTGAAGGTGCCTCGGCACGCGAGCCCAGGCGATCACCTCGCGGGAATCGCGGTCCAGAACGCGGCGACGTCGGCATCGGGCGGCCACTTCTCGGTCACCCAGGTGATACGCGACGTGGTCGGCGTTGAGATGACGGTCTCGGGACGTGCGTCAGAGCGCATCGCCGTGGGCCACATCTCGCTGCACGCGCTACCCGGAACGAACTACCCGGCGGTGACGATCCCGCTCGACAACATCGGGCGCAAGCTGTGCAAGCCGAACCTCAACGTGTGGCTCGCGGGCCCGCACTGGTCGCACTGGCTCTCGCGCCAGCTCGACACGGTGCTTCCGGGCAGCTCGATCCCGTATCCGTTCCCATGGCCGAAGGCTCTCGGCTCCGGGCACTACCGTGTCACAGTTGTCGCCTCGGAATGCGGGCGTCCCGTCACCGTCAACGCAACCACCACGCTCGGTACTCCGCTCAAACGCACCCTCACGAGCTCGGTGACGCCGCTGGCAACGCCCGGCAGCAGCAGCAGCAGCAAGACGTGGATCCTCATATTGGTGGGCATCGGCGGATTGGGGCTCGGCATCGGGTTCTCGCGCCGGAGCTTCCACCGGGCGCACTGAGGCGTACGGCGCATGGAGCTGGCAGGCCATGGGCATCGCTGCAACTCGACTCCTCCGCACTAGCTGGGCCGGCGCCGCGGCAATCGCCGCGGCGCTCGCTCTTGCCGGGCCCGCGCACGCGGCCGCGGCGTGGACGCACCAGACCGCTCCCACGACGGTCGGCCTGCGCGCCGTCAGCTGCTACTCGCTCGGCGCGTGCGGCGCGGTCGGTGAAGTGACGGGCGGCAACGGCGTCGTCGCGTACACGACCAACGGCACGACCTGGACCGCCACCTCCTCGGTCGGCGGCCAGCAGCTGAACGCGATCGAATGCTTCAACTCGACGCGCTGCTGGATGGCCGGCAACGCGGGCCTGATCCTGTTCACGAACGGCTCGACGCTCACCCAGCAGACCTCGCCCACGACGTACGGTCTGTACGGGATCGCTTGCCCCACCGAACAGGCTTGCTTCGCCGTGGGCGCGAAGAGCCCCACCAACGGCGTGATCGCGGCGACCACCAACGGCGGCACCAAATGGTCTACGCAGACCTCGGTCGGCGGCCAGCAGCTCAACGCGATCGCGTGCTCGAGCGCGACCAGCTGCTGGGCGGTCGGCAACGCCGGCGTGATCGTCCATACGGCAAACGGCACGTCTTGGAGCACCGAGACCTCGACCACCACCTACGCCCTGCAGGGGATCGCGTGCGCGGACGAAAAACACTGCGTTGCGGTGGGCGCCAAGAGCCCCACCAACCCGGTGATCGTGGCCACCAGCAACGGCGGAACCACGTGGGCCGCCCAGACCTCCACCGGGGGCCAGCAGCTCAACGCGGTCTCATGCACCGACACGACGCACTGCTGGGCGGTCGGCAACGCCGGGCTGGCGCTCTACTACAACGGGACCAGCTGGGCGAGCCAGACCTCCGGTACCACGCAAACGCTCTACGGCGTCACGTTCTGGAACGAAGGCTTCGGCTGGGCTGTCGGAGCGAAAGGGACCGTCGACGCATACGGGTGCCGAAGCGGAGGTCTCAACCTCACGCCGCCCGCGTCGCTGACGTGGCCCTCGACAGCCCTGAACGGCAAGAATCAGACGCTCACAGCGAGCCCGGTGATCAGCGTGGACGACGACACCGCGAGTGGCGCCGGCTGGAACCTCACGGCGACGTCCACGACGTTCACGGCCACGGGAGGCAAGACGCTCCAGACAACCGCAGCGACGATCGCCGCGGTGAGCGCCGAAGCGGGCACCGGCCAATGCGTCGCGCCCACCAACGCGATCACATATCCGGTCACGGTGCCTGCCGGGACGACCGCGCCCACGGCCGCGAAGATCTACGACGCCGCGGCCGAAAGCGGCGCGGGCCCCGCGAAACTCACGCTCACCGCCAACATCGCGGTGCCTGCGCGCGCGCTGAGCGGCTCATACTCCTCCACCTGGACCTTCACGCTGGCGAGCGGGCCGTGAGCTCGAGATACTCGAAGCGAGCGCCGGCTGAGCGTCAGCCCGCCCCGCCGGCCATCGCCGGCAGGATCACGAGCGTGTCCGCGTCGCCCACACCCGTCTCGAGCCCGTCGAGCACGCGCACGTCCTCGTCGTTGAGGTACACGTTGACGTAGCGGTTGAGCTCACCCTCGGCCGAGAACAGCTGCGACTGGGTCGCGGGGTGACTCGCGGCGAGGTCGCGCAGAACCTCCCCCACCGTCGCGCCGGAGGCCTCGAGCTGCTTCTCGCCGCCCACCGACGCGCGCAGGACCGGGGGTATCTTCACCGTCGCCATCGCTCGCGCGCCAGACTAACCGGCTGCGGCGCAGAACGCCTCGTAGTCGGGGAACACGCCGAGCTCTTCGTCGGCGATCTCGCCGGGCTCGCGCGAGCAGATCGGGCACTCGGGGTCGCGGTGCACCTTGACCTCGGTGAGCGTCGCGCCGAGCGCGTCATACAGCAGCAGCCTGCCGATCGCGGGCTCGCCGATGCCGAGGACCAGCTTCACCACCTCGGTGGCCTGCAAGAGGCCCATCGTCCCGGGCAGCACGCCGAGCACGCCGTTGGCGCCGCACGACGGCGCGAGCTCCGCGGGCGGCGGCTCGCGGAACAGGCAGCGGTAGCACGGGCCCTCATACGGCTTGAACACCGACAGCTGGCCGTCGAAGCCGAGGATCGAGGCGGACACCACGGGGATGCGAAGGCGCACGCTCGCGTCGTTGAGCAGGTAGCGCGTGGGGAAGTTGTCCACGCCGTCCACGATCACGTCGTAGCCCTCGATGATCTCCACGATGTTGGACGCGTCGATGCGCGTCTGGTACTTGACCACGTTCACGTCGGGGTTGATCGCGTGGATCGACTCCTCGGCGGAGTCCACCTTGGGGATGCCGACGCGCTGCGTGGAGTGGATCACCTGGCGCTGCAGGTTCGACAGGTCCACCACGTCGTCGTCCACGATCCCGAGCGTGCCCACGCCGGCCGCGGCGAGATACAGAGCGGTGGGCGAGCCGAGCCCGCCCGCGCCGAGCAGGAGCACCTTCGCGTCGAGCAGCTTCTGCTGGCCGTCCGTGCCGATCTCGGGGATCAGCAGGTGGCGCGAGTAGCGCTCGCGCTGCTCGGTGGTGAGCGCGCGCGGCACCTCGACGTCGTAGCCGCGGTCCTTCCACAGCGTGATGCCGCCGGTCATCGAGCGCACGTGCTCGTATCCGAGCTCCTGGGCGAGCGTGCGCGCGGCGTACGCGGAGCGGTTGCCGGAGG
The DNA here is from genome assembly GCA_963813685.1 of uncultured Solirubrobacteraceae bacterium. GTDB lineage: Bacteria > Actinomycetota > Thermoleophilia > Solirubrobacterales > Solirubrobacteraceae > Palsa-744. The sequence continues at coordinate 313,802 of CAWEZQ010000005.1, read as the reverse complement.
CGCAGTACAGGATCACCTGCGTGGAGCGGTCCGGAACGACGCCCTCGATGCGCGTCTCGAGATAGCTGCGCGGCACGTGCTTGGCGCCCGGCACGTGACCCGAGGCGAACTCCTCGGTCTCGCGCACGTCGATCACCGCGACGCCCTCGTGCATCAGCTCGTTGACCTCTGAAGGGTCGATCTCCTGTATTTCGCTCTTGACCTGGCGGAGAAGCTCCGAACCTGACCGACTCATCTTGAAAACTCCTAAACCACGCTCGGGTTTTATGTCCTTCAGAAAGTATAGCGGCGAGCGCCAGCGTTTTCCATGCTGCTGCCCTACTCGACAGCGTACGCCGCGGACGCCCGACCGCTTGGCGCTCATACCCGTCCTTGCGCGCTTCATTAGCCTCACTGCGCGCCGTGTCCGCCCGTGCCTCCACGATCTCAGCCGCGCTCGCGCTCGCGCTCGCGCCGGCGCTGTGCGGCTGCGGCGGGGCCTCCTCCACGCACGGCTCCGCGTCGGGCTTCGACGGCGCGGAGCTCGACGAACAGCCGCTGGCGCCGGGCTTCACGCTCACCGACCAGGCGGGCCGGCGGGTGTCGCTCGCGAGCTACCGCGGCCGGCCGCTGCTGCTCACGTTCGTGTACTCCACGTGCGGCGCCACGTGCGTGCTCGTGGCGCAGCAGATCCGCGGCGCGCTCGAAGAACTCCCGGGCGGCGCCGGCGGGGCGGGCGGCGCGGGCGGGCCTCCCGTCAACGTGCTGCTGGTGAGCGCGGACCCGAGGGCGGACACGCGCGCGAGCGTCGCGCGCTTCCTGGCCTCGGTGTCGCTGAGCGGACGCGCGGAGTACCTGACGGGCCCGCCGGCGCAGCTGCGGCGCATCTGGAGCGCGTACAGGGTGACGCCGCCGGAACGCGACGCGAAGCTCTTCAAGCGCGACGCGATCGTGCTGCTGATCGACGCGCAGGGCCGCGAGCGGGTGGCGTACGGCCTCGAACAGCTCACGCCTGAAGCGCTCGCGCACGACGTGGGGAGGCTCGGAGGAGGCTGATACCCTAGCTCCCAGGTAGGAAATCAAGCGATGATGTTCTCAACGAAGGCCGAGTACGGCGTGCGGGTGATGGTGGAGCTCGCCGGACGCGACGGCGAAGAACCGGTTCCGCTCGCTGAGATAGCGGAGCGCGGCGGGCTGCCGCTCGCGTACCTCGAGCACCTGGTGGCGCGCCTGCGCAAGGCGGGCCTCGTGGACTCGCGCCGCGGCTCGCACGGCGGCTACCTGCTGGCGCGCCCCGCCTCGGAGATCACGATGGCCGAGGTGGTCGAGGCGCTCGAGGGCGCGATCGCGCCGATCGAGTGCATCTCCGAGGCCGCGGACGGCTCGATCGTTTGCTCGCGCGAGTCGGACTCCGAACAAGCTTGCCCCACGAAGCTCCTGTGGACGCGCGTGCGCTTCTCGATCATCTCCACCCTGCGCGAGACCACGCTCGCGGATCTGACGCGCGCGAGGCCCGTGCCGGCAGGGCCCGCACTGCCCGCCCTGGCGGCGCAGCCGCCCCTCCCCACCCGACCGCTTACGACTGGAGCGTAGATACCGAACATGGCAGACCTCGAGATCAAAGACCTGCACGTACGCACCGAGGACCGCGAGATCCTGCGGGGCGTGGACCTCGCGATAAGCCGCGGGGAGATCCACGCGCTGATGGGCCCCAACGGCTCGGGCAAGTCGACGCTCGCGAACACGCTGCTGGGCCACCCCTCCTACGAGATCACCGAGGGCACGATCACTTTCAAGGGCGAGGACATCACGGAGTCCGAGCCGCACGAGCGCGCGAAGGCGGGGCTGTTCCTCGCGTTCCAGTACCCCGTGGCGATCCCCGGCGTGTCGGTGGCGAACTTCCTGCGCATGGCGATCAACGCGAAACGCGACGAGCCGATCCAGGTGAAAGAGTTCCGCACGCAGCTCGCGCACGCGGTGGAGCTGCTCGACGTGGACCGCGCGTTCACCTCGCGCCACCTCAACGACGGCTTCTCGGGCGGCGAGAAGAAGCGCGCGGAGATCCTGCAGATGGCGATGCTCGCGCCCGACATCGCGATCCTCGACGAGACCGACTCGGGGCTCGACATCGACGCGCTGCGCACGGTGGCGGAGGGCGTGCAGCGGCTGCACGACGAGCAGGGCCTCGGCGCGCTGATCATCACCCACTACCAGCGCATCCTTCACTACGTGCGCCCCGATTTCGTGCACATCCTGATGGACGGGCGGATCGTGCTGGAGGGCGGCGTGGAGCTGGTGGAGCGCCTCGAGCGCGAGGGCTATGACCAGATCCGCCAGGAGGTCGGCGCGGGCGGCGAGTCGGTGCCCGCGGGTGAGCGCGGTGCCTGACGGCGGCGCGCAACCGGTCACCGGTGGCGGCGCGAGCGCGGACGGCGTGCAGGTCAAGGCGGGCCGCCACCGCGAGGCCACGCTGTATCACGCGCTGAGCGGCACGGGCGCGGGCGACGGGCGCACGCTGCAGGAGCTGCGCGAGGCCGCGCGGCGCGCTTACGAGGAGCTCGAGCTGCCGGTTTGGCGGCGATCGGGGTTCTGGAGCACGAGCTTCGCGGACCTCGACATCGACGCGCTCGACGGCTCCGCGGGCGCGCCCGGCGGCGTACCGGACGTGGTCGGCAGGACACTGCCCGACCGGCCGCGCGCGGGGCGCATCGTGCAGAGCGCCAACGCCACCGTGGACGTGCAGCTCGACCCCGCGCTCGCCGAGCGCGGCGTGATCCTGTGCTCGCTCGCGGACGCCTTCCGCAACCATCCGCAGCTCGCGGGCGAGTGGTACTCCAAGCGCCTTGAGATCGACCGCAACAAGCTCGAGGCCGCGAACGCGGCGTTCTGGAGCGCGGGCGCGTTCCTGCACGTGCCCGACGGCGTGGTCGTCGAGGATCCGTTCGAGATCGTCTACGCGATCGCGGGGGCCGGCGTTGCGCAGTACGGGCGAACGCTCGTGGTGGGCGGTCGGGCGAGCGAGTTCCGCGTGCACGAGTACGACCTCGCGGAGGACTTCGACGGGCAGGCGCTGCACGCGGGCGCGTTCGAGCTGTACCTGAGGGACGGCGCGCGCTGCCGCCTCGCGCAGGTGCAGGACTGGGGCGCGGGCGAGGTGTACGACCACTCCACGCGCTTCGTGGACGTGGGCCGCGACGCGTACTGCCACTGGCTGCCGTCGCTGCTGGGCGGGCACCTCGTGCGCCAGCACCTCGAGCTCGCGGTATCGGAGCCGGGCGGCGACATGGCATTCCGCGGCATCTTCTTCACCGAGCGCGACGAGCACCTCGACGAGTTCGCGGTGGACCTGCACGAGACGGGCCCGTCGGGCGGAGACGTGCACTGGCGCGGCGCCGCCACCGGCGAGAGCCGCGCGAGCTTCGAGGGCCTGATCGAGATCGACCCGGGCGCGCAGCAGACGCACACCTACCTTCAGATCCACACGATGATGCTCTCGCCGAAGGCGCGCATCGACGCGATCCCCTCGGTGCTCGTGTCCTCCGACGACGTGTCCGCGTCGCACGGCGGCACGGTGGGCGAGCTGGATGAGACCGCGATCTTCTACATGCAGTCGCGCGGCCTCGACCGCTCGGAAGCCGTGCGCATCATCGTGGAGGGCTTCTTCGAGCCGCTGCTCGTGCAGCTCGAGGACGAGCCGCTGGAAGAGCTGGTGCGCGCGAAGATCGAAGCGAAGCTCGAGGCGGCGCGCGAGGACATCGAGGCGTATGCCACCAGTCGCTGAGCTCTCGCTCGCGGTCAAGGCCGACTTCCCGATCTTCGAGCGGCGCTTCGACGGCCGCGAGCTCGTGTACCTCGACTCCGCTGCCACCTCGCAGAAGCCGCGCGCGGTGATCGACGCCGTGGCCGAGCACCTGGCGCTGCACAACGCCAACGTGCACCGCGGCGTGTACGCGCTCGCGCAGGAGGCCGACGCGGCGTACGAGGGAGCGCGCGGGCGCGTGGCCGCGTTCACCGGCGCGGCGCAGCGCGGCACGATCTTCACCAAGAACGCCACCGAGGCGATCAACCTCGTCGCGTACTCGTGGGGCCGCGCCAACGTGGGCGCGGGCGACGCGGTTCTGCTCACCCAGATGGAGCACCACGCGAACCTCGTGCCGTGGCAGGTGCTGTGCCGCGAGCGCGGCGCGCAGCTGCGCTACCTCGAGGTGGACGAGCGCGGCGAGCTCTCGCTCGAGCAGCTGCAGCGCGAGCTGGAGCGCGGCGACGTGCGCCTGGTCGGCGTTCGCGCACGTGTCCAACGTGCTCGGCACCATCAACCCCGTCGCCGAGATGACCGCGCGCGTGCGCGACGCGGGCGCGGTGTCGCTGATCGACGGCGCGCAGGCCGTGCCGCACATGCCCGTGGACGTGGCCGCGATCGGCGCGGACTTCTACGCGTGGACCGGCCACAAGGCGCTCGGCCCGACCGGCGTGGGCGTGCTGCACGGCCGCGTGGAGCTGCTCGAGCACGATGGAGCCGTTCCTCACCGGCGGCGACATGATCGCCTCGGTGGACCTCCAGTCCTCCACGCTGGAACGAGCTGCCGATGAAGTTCGAGGCGGGCACGCCGATGGTCGCCGAGGCGGTCGGCCTCGGCGTCGCCGTGGACTACCTCGCGGGCCTCGGCATGGAGCGCGTGCGCGCGCACGAGCGCGAGCTCACCGCGTACATGCTCGAGCGCCTCGCGGGCGTGCCGGGGCTGCGCGTGGTCGGGCCCGCCCGAGGCCGAGCGCCGCGGCGGCCTCGCGTCGTTCACGATCGAGGGCATGCACCCGCACGACATCGCCGAGCTCGCTCGACCGCGCGGGCGTGTGCATCCGCGCGGGCCACCACTGCGCGCAGCCGCTGATGCGCTGCCTCGGCGTGGGCGCCACCGCGCGCGCGAGCGTGGGCGTCTACAACGAGCCCGCCGACGTCGACGCGCTCGTGGACGCGCTCGCGGCGGGGCGCGAGGTGTTCGGGCTGTAGCCATGGACGACCTCTACCGCGACTACATCCTCGACCACTACAAGCACCCGCGGAACTTCGGCGAGCTGGAGCCGCACGACCTCGAGGCGCACGAGCACAACCCGCTGTGCGGCGACGAGCTGGGCGTGCAGATCCGCGTCGAGCGCACGGCCGCATCGAGGACATCCGCTTCCAGGGCCACGGCTGCGCGATCTCGCAGGCCGCCGCGTCGATCGCCTCCGAGGAGCTCAAGGGCATGGAGCTCGAGGAGGTCGGCAGCCTCGGCGCGGACTGGATGATCGAGCTGCTCGGCATCCCCGTGTCGGCCACGCGGCGCAAGTGCGCGCTGCTCAACCTCAAGGTGGTACGCGGGGCGGTGTCCGGCGAGAACGACTGGCCGGAGTAGCTCTCACGCGCCCCGCCGGTTGCGCTGGAAGCAGCCCGTGGGGCCGGCGGTCGCGCGCCTGGCTAGGCTGCGGAGCATGATCGACGTGCCAGCCGACCTGCCCGGCCACGAGCTTGTTCGCGAAGGCCTCAGCGATCTCCGCGCGGGGCGAGAGAGCGAAGCGTCGCTGTTGGTCGAGATGGCCGCACCACGGCTGCTCGCAGTCGGGTACGACGTGCCGGCCTGCACAACCGACGACCCCGGGCACAGGCTCTATGAACTGATCTCCGAGGCCTCGCGTCAGGGAGCCCACAGCCGCTACAACGCGCTCGTCGCGCAGATGGTGAGCTTCGCCCGGGCCGCGGAGCATGCGACCTCCGGTTGATGAGGCCCGCCTTCGCGCGCTCGCGCACAGGCTCGCCGGCGCCGCCAGGCAACCGACGCGTGTCTATCTGACCGGCGGAGCAACGGCGGTGATCGAGGGCTGGCGCGCATCGACGGTGGACGTGGACCTTCGTATCGAGCCCGACAACGACGATCTGCTGCGCGAGATCCCGCGCATCAAGAAGGAGCTTCAGATCAACGTGGAGCTGGCGTCGCCACCCGACTTCATCCCCGAGGTTCCCGGCTGGCGCGATCGCAGTCCACTCGTGATACGCCAAGGCCACGTCGAGATCCGCCATTTCGACCCGTACTCACAGGCCCTGGCGAAGATAGAGCGTGGCTTCTTGCGAGATCTCGATGATGTCCGTGCGATGGTCGCCCGCGGGCTGGTGGACCCGCCGCGCCTGATCGGCCTCTACGACGAGATCGAGGCGGAGCTGTTTCGCTACCCCGCGATCGACCCAGCGTCGTTTCGGGCCAAGGTCCACGCGTTCGTCGCCTGAGGGAGCGAGGGCGCACGACGGAACCGCCCCCCGCCCGCGATAGAATTCCTACTTCACAGCACAGGATTCTCCAGAGCTAGACCGCGAGGAGCACCATGGCCACTGCCGAGAGCACCAGGATCACCAAGCCAAGCCCGATCGTCGAGGACGAGCAAGGCCAACTGCGCGCTCGCCAGGGGATCTCGCGCGAGGTCGTCAGCGAGCTCTCGAAGATCAAGGGCGAGCCCGACTGGATGGCCGAGAAAAGGCTGAAGTCGCTCGAGATCTTCGAACGCAAGCCGATCCCGACGTGGGGTCCCGACCTGAGCGGCCTGAACCTCGACGACCTCGTGCTGTACTCGCCGCCCACCGCGGGGCGGTTCAACAGCTGGGACGAGGTGCCCGAGGAGATGAAGCAGACCTATGAGGACCTCGGCATCCCGCAGGCCGAGCGAGAGCACCTCGCGGGCGTGGTCGGCGTGTGGCGCCAAGAGCCGGTGTACGAGGGCCTCAAGGAGGAGTACTCGAAGCTCGGCATCCTGTTCTGCTCGATGGACACCGCGATCACGGAGTACCCGGAGCTGGTGCAGAAGTACTTCATGAACAAGTGCGTGCCGGCGCAGGACAACAAGTTCTCGGCGCTCCACGGCGCGGTGTGGTCCGGCGGAGCGTTCTGCTACGTCCCGAAGGGCATCAAGTGCGACCTTCCGCTGCAGTCCTACTTCCGCATGGAGGGCGCCGGCGAGGGCACCTTCGAGCACACGCTGATCGTCGCCGACGAGGGCTCGGAGGTGAACTACATCGAGGGATGCACCGCGCAGACCTACAGCGTCAACTCGATGCACTCGGCGGTGGTCGAGATCTTCGTGCACGAGGGCGCGAAGGCCCGCTACACGACCGTGCAGAACTGGTCGAAGGACGTCTACAACCTCAACACCAAGCGCGCGGTGGTCGAGGCCAACGGCACCGTCGAGTGGGTCGGCGGATCGATGGGCGCGAAGTACGTGATGCTCTACCCCGGCTCGTTCCTGATGGGAGAGGGCGCGCGCGCCGACCACCTCAACGTGGGCGTGGCGGGCAAAGGCGTGCACAAGGACACAGGCGCGAAGGTCGTGCACCTCGCCCCCAACACCACGTCCAACATCCTCGCCAAGTCGATCTCCAAGGACGGCGGCATCATGGGCTACCGCGGCCTGGTCAAGATGGGCCACAACTCCGCCGGCTCGAAAGCGCGCGTGCAGTGCGACGGGCTGATGATGGACGGCGAATCGCGCTCTGACACCTGGCCCGACATCCAGATCCAGAACCCGCACGTGTCGGTCGCGCACGAGGCCACGGTGGGCCGCATCTCCGACGACCAGCTCTTCTACATGGGCTCGCGCGGCTTCACCGAGGACGAGGCCGCCGCGATGATCGTGAACGGCTTCATCGAGCCCGTCACCAAGGAGCTGCCAATGGAGTACGCGGTGGAGCTGAACAGGCTCATCCAGCTGGAGATGGTGGGTTCCATCGGCTAGACGGACGATGGCCGGCGCCTCGCGGCGTCCTCAGTCGCTCGCGTGCAGAGCACGCCACGCTCCCTGCGTCCTTGCGATGCTTGACCCTCGTCCGTCTCCGGCGCTTTTGGCGCGCGCACCGGCCCCGCCGGTCGCCGCGCGCAGAGCACGCCACGCTCCCTGCGTCCTTGCGATGCTTGACCCTCGAACGGCTCCCGGGTGGAGCGTGTCTTGCGACCGCCCGTAGACACGATCGCGGCTCCGCTTCTGCCGGTGCGGGGGGCGTGGCTGAACCTGCCGGAGGAGGGGGCGATCGCGATCCAGCGGGCGCGGCCGATGCTGGTGGAGTTCTGGGACTTCTGCAGGCCGAACTCGGTTCGCACGCTGCCGTATCTGCGCGGCTGGCACGAGCGCTACGCGGGCGCGGGGCTGTCGGTGATCGGCGTGCACTGCCCCGGCTTCGAGATCTCCCGTCCGCGCGAGGCGGTGGCGGACGCGGTGGAGCGGCTGCGGGTGCCATACCCGGTGCTGGTGGACAGCGAGTTCGAGGTTTGGCGCGAGTACGAGAACCAGGGCTGGCCCGCGCGCTACCTGTTCGACGAGCAGGCGCGGCTGTTCGAGTACCACTACGGCGAGGGTTCCTACGAGGAGACGGAGCTTGCGATCCAGGAGCTCACCGGCGAGCGCCGCGAGCCGCTCGCGCCGCTGCGCCCCGAGGACGCCCCCGGGGCGCGCCTGGCGCCGCAGACCGCGGATCAGCCGGGCGCGTACAGCGGCCCCTACGAAGCGGGCGGCGTGTGGGCGGTGCTCGGCGGCGCGGGCGAGGTGCTCGTGAACGGCGGCGCGCCGGGCGGGCGCGAGCTCGCCGTCACCCACCCCGGCGCGTACGAGCTGATCGCGCACGAGCGCCACACCGCGGCGACGCTCGAGCTGCGGGTGGGCGACGGCGTGGACTGCCTGGCGACGTGCTTCACGCCGGGCCTCTCGCCGCTCAGCTTCTGACGGGCGCGATCTCTGCGTGCGTGCTGTCCTGCAGCAGGCGCAGCACGCGCGGCGGCCCGCTGTCCTCGACGAGCACGCACGTCCCCGGCCAGTAGGGGCTCTCGCCGGGCTGCGCGGTGAGGAAGATGCCGGAGTAGCACCAGTTGCCCGCGTTCACGAGGCGCGCGCCCCCGCGCCCCACCCACTCGCCGGCGTCATCGCCCGGCAGCGGCCCCACACGGTGGGTGTGTCCGAACACCACGTAGGAGTCGCCGAGGCCGAGCCGCGCGGCCACCTCGCCCATCGCCTCGAGGCCCGCGCGCCGCAGCTCCGCTCCGGAGATGTCGCTGCGCAGCGGGCCCACGCCCGCGCGGTTGAGCGCCGCGACCGCCAGCGGGAAGCCTCCCGCGAGCGCCCAGCGGCGCAGCCTTCGCGCGAGCGGCGCCCGGCGCGCGGGACGGCCGTTGGCGCTCGAGCCGCGCGGGTGCGCCCGCGCGCGCCCCTGCGCCGCGCCCGCACGCCCGCGCGCGGCGCCGCGGGGGGCGCCCGAGCCGCCTCCGAGCGCCTGCCACGCGGCCACGGTCGCGAGCCCGTTGAGCGCCGCGCCGGTGGCGGCGTCGCGCGCGATCGCGTCGCGCCACGCGAACACGGGCGCGCCCACCGACTCGTAGTCCTCCACGCGCGAGAAGCCGCTTGCGTGCCGGCCGAGCAGGCGGCACATGGCGCCCATGCTGAGCCGCTCGAGGGTGGGCACGGTGAGGTGGCAGTCGAGGTAGTGCCCGTGCATCGCGTACACGTCCTCGCGCACCCACAGCCCCGGGTATGCGACGCGCACCCGCGCGGGCGCGAGCCACTCGGCGATCTGCGCGAGCGCGGGCGACGCCTGCGCGGGCTCGAGCAGCTGCTCGACGTGCAGCGCGCCGGGGTCGTGCTCGGCGCCGCGGTCCGCGAGCCACGGTTCGACGAGCGCGTGGTCGTGGTTGCCGGCGGTGATCACCACCTCGCGTCCCGCGAGCGCCTGCCCCACGCTCTCGAAGAACACGCGCGAGGCGTGCAGCGCGTCGCGCAGCGGCCCATGGCGGAGCTCGAGCACGTCGCCGAGCAGCACCAGGCGCTCCGCGTCCGCGGCGGCGGCGAGCAGCGCCGCGCGCGGCGCCTCGCGGCGCAGCAGGTCCGAGCGCGAGGCGCTGCCGAGGTGCAGGTCGGAGATGATCAGCGTGCGCATCGCGCGCGCTCCTGTGCGGCCCGGCTCCGTGCCCGCGCTGCGCGCGGGTCCGTGTGGCCTGCGCCGCGCAGCGCGATCAGCCCGGCTCGCCTGCGCCGACCGCTTCGCGGATCTGCTTGGGCAGCATGAAGCGCACGTCCTCGCGGACCACGTCGAACTCCGAGATCTCCCGGACGCCGCGCTCGCGGAAGAAGTCCACGAGCTCCGCCACGAGGTTCTCGGGCGCGCTCGCGCCCGAGGAGATGCCCACCACGCGCCTGCCCTGCAGCCACTCCTCGCGAACCTCGCCCACGTTGTCGATCAGGTGCGCTTCGGTGCCGCTCTCGCGCGCGACCTCCACGAGCCGCACCGAGTTCGACGAGTTGCGCGAGCCGATCACGAGCAGCAGGTCGCAGCTCGGCGCCATCTGCTTGACGGCCGCCTGGCGGTTGGTGGTGGCGTAGCAGATGTCGTCGGTGCGGGGCCCCACGATCGCGGGGAAGCGCTCGCGCAGGCGCTCGAGGATCGCGCTGGTTTCGTCCACGGCGAGCGTGGTCTGAGTGATGTAGGCGACGCGCTGCGGGTCCTCGATCTCGAGGCGCTCGACGTCCTCGGCGCTCTGCACCAGCATGATCCGCTCGGGCGCCTCGCCCATCGTGCCTTCGACCTCCTCGTGGCCGTCGTGGCCCACCAGCACGATCGTGTAGCCCTCCTGCGCGAAGCGCACCGCCTCGCGGTGCACCTTCGTGACCAGCGGGCAGGTCGCGTCGATCGTGTGCAGGCTGCGCTCGCGCGCGCCCTCGCGCACGCTCGGCGCGACGCCGTGGGCCGAGAACACGCACACGGCGCCCTCGGGCACTTCGGTGTGCTCCTCAACGAAGATCGCGCCGCGCTCGCGCAGCTGCTCGACCACGTGCTTGTTGTGCACGATCTCCTTGCGCACGTACACGGGCGCGCCGTGGATGCGCAGCGCGTGTTCGACCGTCTGCACCGCCCGGTCGACCCCCGCGCAGTAGCCGCGCGGCGCCGCCAGCACGAGCTGCTCTACGGTGTTCGGCACAGCCGTCATTGTAGTTGGCGGCCCGGTACGCTAAGCGGCGATGGCCCAGCAACACCTCGACCGCCTGACCGCCGTCGACGCCTCCTTCCTGCACCAGGAGGGCCCCGTGTCGCACATGCACATCGGCGGCGTCACGATCATCGAGGGCCCTCCACCGCGCATGGACGAGTTCCTCGAACAGATCCGCCGCAGGCTGCACGTGGTGCCGCGCTACCGCCAGAAGCTCGCCTACACGGCGCTCGACAGCGGCAGGCCCGTGTGGGTCGACGACCCCAGCTTCAACCTCGACTACCACATCCGCCACACCGCGCTGCCGACGCCGGGCCGCTGGGAGCAGCTGCAGGACCTGACCGCGCGGATCTTCTCCCAGCAGCTCGACCGCTCCAAGCCCCTGTGGGAGATGTGGCTGATCGAGGGGCTCGAGGACGACCGCTTCGCGCTGATCACCAAGACCCATCATTCGCTGATCGACGGGATCGCGGGCGTGGACCTGGCGACGATCCTGTTCGACCTCTCGCCCGACCCGCCGCCGCCCGCGCTGCCGCGCAACGCTTGGAAACCGCACGCCGAGCCCGGCACCGCATCGCTCGTGGCCGCGGGGCTGCTCGGCGCGGCGCGCGCAGGCGTCGCGCTCGCCGACGGCGCGGTCGAGGCGCTGATGCACCCCGACCGCGCGCTGCACCGCGCGCGCGAAGTGGCCGAGGGCATCGGCGAGATCGTGTGGGCGGGCCTCAACCCCGCTCCGGAGACGCCGCTCAACGTCCCGATCGGGCCGCACCGGCGCTTCGTCGGCGTGACCGCGCGGCTCGAGGACTTCAAGGCCGTCAAGGACGCCTTCGGCGGCACCGTCAACGACGTGGTGCTCGCGGTGGTCGCGGGCGCGCTGCGCGACTTCCTGATCGCGCGCGGCCGGCGCACCGAGGGCGTGGAGCTGCGCGCGCTGGTGCCGGTGTCGGTGCGCACAGAGCACGACGAGCACGGCAGCGGCAACCGCATCGTGGTCATGCGCGGCCCGCTGCCGGTGTACATCTCCGACCCGCTCAACCGGCTGCGCTTCGTCTCGCAGGCGATGGACGGCCTGAAGGAGTCCAAACAGGCGCTCGGCGCGGAGGTGATCGCGGGAGCGCAGAACTTCGCGCCGCCCACGATCCTCGCGCAGGCGTCGCGGCTGAACTTCTCCACGCGCCTGTTCAACCTGATCGTGACCAACGTGCCGGGGCCGCAGTTCCCGCTGTACGTGCTCGGCCGCGAAATGCTGCAGGCGATTCCCGTCGCGTTCCTGCCCGAAAACCACGCGCTCGCGATCGCGATCATGTCCTACAACGGCCAGATGAACTTCGGCCTGCTGGGCGACTTCGACGCGCTGCCCGACATCGACGCGATCGGCGACGGGATCGCGCAACAGCTGGACACGCTGCTCGAGCTCGCACGCGAGCAGGCGCACGCCGCCGTTTAGCGCCGAGCCGGATGCGCTCGGGCTCGGCGCTCACAGCCCGCCCTCTTTGACACCTGATTGATGGGCCGGTCTGGCCCGACTTCCGGTGCTTTCGGTCCGACTCAGTACCCGAGCGCGAACTTGGCGTCCTCGCTCATCTTCTCGGGCGACCACGGCGGCGTGAACACCATCTCGGACTCCACCGTGCGCACGCCCTCGACTTCGCCGACGAACTCTTCGATCTGATCGCCCACCATCGGCCCGATCGGGCACGCGGGCGTGGTCAGCGTGAAGGTCACCTTCACGTGGCCGTCGTCGACCTCGACGCCATAGATCAGGCCGAGCTCCACGAAGTCGAGCCCGAGCTCCGGGTCGATGACGTTGGACAGGGCGTCCATCACGTCCTCCTCGCTGGGTGAGGTGGAGCCTTGGCCTGCGGCCGGCTCACCCGGGCCGTGCTCGCTCTCGTGCACGAGAGCAGTGTAGCCGCGACGGGCGCCCCGGCGAGCGGGCCGGGCCGCCCTGGCCGAGGCAGGCACAGCCCCCACGCGCGCGCCTGCCCGCGCTCGCGCTACACGATTTCGATCGGCGTGCCGACCTGGATCAGCCGCCACAGGCGGCCGATGTCGGCGTTGCGCAGGCGAATGCAGCCGTGCGAGGGGCGACCGGGTATCAGCTGCGGTTCGTTGGTGCCGTGGATCGCAATGATGCCCCCGCCCGGCCATTCGCTGAGGGTGGGCGCGAAGGCGCTGGTGGTCAGGGCGTAGGGGCCGTACACGGGGGATCCGATGGCTCCGAGCTTTTCGGTCACGTAGAAATGCCCCGCCGGCGTCGGCAGGCTGGGCCGCCCCACGCCCACAGGCGCGCTCCAGATCCGGCGGCCGTTGCGGTACAGCGTGGCCCGCAGCTTCTCGCGGTTCACGCGCACGTACTCGTCCACGTCATGAAATTCGCCCAGCGCGCCGGCTGGGACCCAGCCGCTGAGGCCGTTGGGACGGCCCGGCAGGGGCACCTCTATCCAGCTCGCGCCGTTCTGCGTGAAGGAGCGCAAAGCCAGGTAGAGCGCGGGCTCTTCGTCACTGAGCAGGAACTGCAGGTGGCCCACGACCGGCGAGCTGCTCGCCGGATAGCGGTGGGCAGCCACGGCCGCCTCGGGATAGGCCCAGCGCGTGAGCGTCTTGAGGTTGGACAGCGTCGCAGTCCCGGCCACATCGGGCGCGGCCTGTGCCCTCTCGAGCCACGGCCCCCGATTCGCCGACGCCGCGCCCAGCAGGCAGACGGTGCACATGATGGCCAGGCCGAGACGATGTCTCGGGCGAACCGCGTTCCCGAGCGCGAGGTCGGGCATGCGTGCACGCATGGCGCGCGATGCTAGCGGGGACCGCGGCGGATCAACCGGGGGGAGGCGGCGGTTTTGGCTTCGGATCCGTGAACACGCTCGAAGCCGCTACGGTGGGGCAGTTCCGGTCGGTCATCCGCGTCTTCACCGCGACCTTGTGGGTGCCATGGGAGAGCTTGCGTGGATTGATGCTGATCGTGAAGCTGCCGTGCCTGGCGTGTGACTGGGTCAGCAGCTTGAGTTTGCGGCCGTCCAGGTAGAAGGCGATGCGTGCGATCCCCGGCGAGGGGAATGACACGGAGAACGTTCTGCGCTTAGGCCCCGAAGCCCCGTGCAGCACGGAGCGGGACCGTTCTGCTTCGCATGAGGCCAGCACGGATTTCGCAGGCGAAGGCGTTTTCGTCTGCGCGGTCGAGACAGACGCCGGCGTTTCGTGCGATACCGGGACGGTCGCCTCGACCTGGTTCGATGTCACCGTGAGCGACTGGCCCGCGCCGTTCGTAGCTGTGACGGTGGCGACGTTCGTGTATTCGCCGGCCGAGCCAAGTCCCCGGGTGCAACTAAAGGTGGTCGCTTCTCCCGTCGCCAGCGGGGCGGACCCAGTGCCGCCCGTGAGCGTTCCCGGATCGCAGTGTTCGTCGCTGACTTCGGAGATCGTCAGTGCAGCCGCGCCGGCGTTTCTCACCACGATCTGATAGTTCAACGTCTGACCGGCCGCTGCGGTCAGCCTGGCGGTCGTGAAGAGACCGATCGTGCCGGCCACCTGCTGGAGCTTTTCGACCGTGAACTGGGGAGCCGCCGGCGGCGGCGGGGACGGTACGTTCACTACGACCTGGTTCGAGGTGTGCGTGGCTGTCACGCCCGTCAGCGAGGTCCCGGTCACGGTGGCTTCGTTGGTGTAGGCGCCGTCGCCGCTCAGCACTTGGCTGCAGCTGTAGGTCGTCGATTCCCCGGGTAGGAGCTGGCTCGTGCCCGGACCGCCCGCGAGCGTAGCGGCTTCGCAGTGCGGATCCGTGAATTCGGCGAACGTCGTCGGGGAGAGTCCGGTGTTCTCAACGATGATCTCGTAGTCCACCGTCTCACCGATGGCGCCGGTCAGCGGCGACGTGGTAAAGCCGCTCTCGCCGCCCTCGATCTGCTGGAGCTTTTCGATCGTGAATTCGGGTTCGCAACCGCACGGCGACGACTGCAAGGCCGGGTCTTCGGGAGGTTCCGCGGCGCACGCGCCTTCCCAGGTGGGACTCACCTCTCCTTCGAGTGTGAACGGGGAGCTGCCTTCGCAGGACGGGCTCGCCGCTGCCGCCGCCGGGACGGAGGCCGCGACCCCCGGGCCGCCGCTCAGCAGCGCCAAGCAACATGTGACGAGTGCCGCCAATCCGGCACGATAGGAGCTTTTCATCGACTCCCTCCAAGGAGATTTGATTGCTGTCACCCCCGACCCGGATTCCCGGACCAGCAGTCATCCCTCCATGGACGAAGCGAAGCGGATGCGAACCTCTCGGAGCGATCCGCTCGCGGGTATGTC
Organism: uncultured Solirubrobacteraceae bacterium; assembly: GCA_963813685.1. Classification (GTDB taxonomy): domain Bacteria; phylum Actinomycetota; class Thermoleophilia; order Solirubrobacterales; family Solirubrobacteraceae; genus Palsa-744. The sequence goes on along the minus strand of CAWEZQ010000005.1, from coordinate 298,545 downwards.
GTACACGTGGATAACACAGCCGCACCGGGGTGACAAATGTGCAGGACTTCTTGCATCGGCGTCGAGTTGCGCCATCTCGAGATCGCGAGCGGCCCCCGGTCGCGCCGCCGCAGGCGAGTCGCGCCCGACGCTGAGCGGGCCGGGCCGCGTGACTCGTGGCTAACCCGAGTGCACCACGAACGTGCCGCTGCCGATCAAGCTGCCGTATCGGGCCGACCCGAGCGGTCCGTAGCCCGGCCAGACATACCACTTGTAGTGCCCCGCCGCCCAACGCTGTTCGGCGCCGTTGTAATGCCAGGAGCGGCTCAGCTGCAGGCTCGTGTGCACGGGCCAGGAGCTCAGAAGCTTGCCCCCACGGAAGAGCTGCACGTTGTAGTAGCTGGCTCCCTTGACCGGCGTCCATCGCAGAAGCGGCGGAGAGCTGAGCACGGCGTTCACCGCGGGGGCGAGCAGGTGCGGCCCGGCCTTCAGCGAGAGCGAGCGCTGTGTCAGCGTCCCCGCGCGACCTTTCGCCTTGATCGTGTAGGTGTAGGTGGCGCCGTCGCGGCAGTGGGTGTCGGTGAACGTGCGGGAGGACCCTCGGTAGAGCCGGCTCGGTTTGGACCCATGCAAGCCAGGCGATCGAGTGACTTCGACGCTGGTATCGGAGCGCATGCGCAGGGACACGAACCCATCGCCTGAGCTCGCGGCGACGCTCAGCGTCGGCGCGCTGCCTTCATAGCGAAGTGAAACGGGGTACGTCGCAACGTTGCCGGCAACGTCGCGACAGGTGGCGATCAGTGCGGCTTTGGCGCTGTCGGGTCCGGCGTAGGTGGCGTTGCACAGTTCGAACCCCGACGCGGAATCGATGCCGGTGAACGCGAACGTGACCGGATGGTTGTACCAGCCTTCGAGGTCGGGAGGCCGGGTTGCGAAGGCCCCCGTGATCGTGGGCGGCGTCGCGTCGTAGCGCAGCGTGTAGCTCGCGAGCACAGACTTGCCTGCCGGATCAACGCAGGTGGCGTCCACGCTCGTGCCCGCGGTGTCCGGCCCGGCATAGGTGATCGTGGGGGTGCCGTTGCTCGTCCGGCACGACGCCGGACCCGAGTAGCCGTGGCCTTTGAACGTGATCGCAACGGGGTGGTTGAACCAGCCGTTGGAGTCCGGCGGCCGTTCAGCGACCCCTTCCGTGGTCGGTGAGCTGACCTCGACGTGGACCGTGAGGTTTCTCGTGTCCGATCCGCCGCCTTTCCACGTTGCGGTACACGTCAAGCTCTCGACGATGTCCGCTTCGAGCGGATATTCGTCTTCCAGGAGGCAGGGCGTGGTTTCGAGCGGGGGCGGCGTGGCGTGCCACACGACCGCGACAGGACCCGAGTACCAGACTGATTCCTGGCAGTTGCCGGCCACGCTTCCCGATACGCATTCCGCCCAGATCCCTTCGGCGGAGGCCCGCTGTGCAGACGCGAACGGCACCGCGAGCGCCATCGACAAGCAGGCGAGCGCGACCGCATGGCGAGCGCGAGTCACGATGCCCGCCCCCCATGCGACGGCTGTGCGAATCGGCCCAGCTCCCTGAGCTGGCGCAGCAGCGTCAAGCCCGCGACGGCCAGCAGCGCCAGCGCGATCGCCGCACCCAGCAGCAGAATCGCGCCGCGACGGCTTGGGGCTGCGACGTTGCGCGGGAGCGTCGGCCGTTGGCCCAGAGCGCGCGCCCGCTTGTGGGCGTGTGCCGTCACCCGGCGTCGCGCCGGGGCGCGCGTGGGCTGACGGTGCGCACCGTGGGCAGGCCGGGTTGAGGAGCGGGTCACGTGCGTCGCGGGCGCAGAGGTCGGCGAGGAGGTCCTCGCGGGCGCAGCGGGCTCCGCCGCTGCCGGCTCCTGGGCCGCCGGCTGTACCGCCTGCGGGGCGGCCTGAGGAGTCGGACTTTCCTCGGCCGCGGTCGAGTATGCCGAGGGCGGCGCCGCTTCTGGCGCGGGCGAGCTTTCGGCAGCCCGCGCCGGCACGGCAGCGGCCGTGAGCGAGCATCCCGCGAGCACGACCCCTACGACGATCCGGACTCGCTTTGTTGATCTCTGAGCTTGTCTCATCGCTTGCTCTTCCCGCAGCCGCCGATGTGGAACGCCTGGCAACGGGGCTCGGAGTGGACCCGTGCATACGAGCGCGAGTGTTACTCAAGCAGTATTAAGCCCGTGCAAACCTGGATCCCACGACTGCAACGATCCTTGCACTCGCGAACGAGCGCCATCAAGCTCCCAGGCCGATGGGCAGGGCCGCAGATTTCGACGGCGGCGCGGCGGCGGCGTGTGCGAAATTCTCGATACCAGCGCGCTACCGCTGCGCCCGGAGGTGATGCCTTGCAGCGAATTCGCGCTGCGCCTGGTCGGCGAGCTGCGCGCTCGCGGCCGCCGCGGCGCGGGCCGACGACGAGGGGTTGCCCTTCACACATACGGCCACAGCCCGGTGCTCGAAGGTCCGATTGAGCGGGTCGTTGTTGGTGCCGTCGACGAACCAGCCGCGGAGATTTTTCGTGGGACTCGACGCCACCTCGACGATCGCGCCGTTGTACGCACCGCCACCGGTCACGTAGTAGCCCTTGGGGCAATATGCGAAGGCCTTCACGAACTGGCCCACCGGGACTTCCACCGCGGCACCCAGGATCGGAAGCGCCGCGGGCGCCTTCTTCGCCTCACTCGCCGATCTCTGCTGGCTCCCCGAGTTTCCGGATGCCCCAGCAAGCGACGCGCCGCCGAGCAGGGCAAGGCCGCCTGCGGCGAGAATGATCATCAGCTTCGACATCAACGGTCTCCTTGTTGGTGGTTTCCCTCATCCACCCGCCCCGGGTTTGCTATGCACGGGGATCCCTTCGAGCGGCGAGTACCGCGATACACAAGAGGCACAGCCCACAAAGCGCAAACCCTGACAGCAGAGTTGCGAGTGACACGTCGGATGTCGCGTTCGCGACTGAGTCCTGCGCGGCGTCGCCGGCAGCGGCGCCCACGGTCACGCGCGCAACCGTTGCGACCCCGGCGGACGGACGAGGAACGTCTGCGCGCGGCACGATCACTGGAAGTTGAGCGTTCACCCGGTGGGGAGCGAAGCCGCGGGTCGCACGTGCGTCGCGGCGATGCAGTCGTGAAGTCGGAAGGCGCCCGGGGGCGCCGCCGGCGGTCGAGCTCACGGTCAGCACCAGGTTTTCCTGGAGCGCAGGCGAAGGCGTTGCGGGCGCTGCCGTGCCCGTGCCACTCGAGGTGATCGAGAAGTCGGCGCCGCCGGAGCCACTGCCGGCCGCCGCGGGCGCCGGTGGCGAGGGCTCAGCGCCGGCCACGAGTTCGGGAGCTTTGGGCCCGAGTAGTTCCCGCAGGAGCTGCGCCACGTAGGTGAGCTCGGCTATAGGGCCGGTTGAGGATGCCGGCGGTTCGCTCGGCGGACTCACGGACGGTTCGGCGGGCGCCGACCCCCCGTCACCTTCGCTCGCCGCTGGTGTGTCCTGGCCCGGGGCGGTCTGCTGCTCGGTCGTGTCGAAGCACCAGAACAGGCACCCGATCTGTGCTTGCCAGACGAGCTGCGTGGTGCTGTTTGCCGACGAGGGCGCAGCGCTCGACGCCGCCGGCGGCGCCGCGACCCTCTGGACGGTCGAGCTCGACTGCGCAGAAAGCTGCTTGAGCTGCGTTTCGTTGCAGAACATCAGACATCCGATCTGCAGCTGCCAGATTCCCTGCTCGGTCTGGCTGATGGCCTGCGCTTTCGCTGTCGCGGAGAGTTCCATCGCCTGCTGGACGCCCGCGATCAGCGCGGACGCGTCGTATTCCTGGACGGTTGTGCTGGCCTGAGAGACGCTCTGGTCCTGCGCGGACACTCCGCGGGCATCGACCTGCAGCTGGTAGGAGGTCTGTTCCACAGCGCTCTGCTCCGCGGCCGGAATCGCAGCGGGCGTGGGGATCCCAGCTTCCATCTCGCGCACAACCTGCATCACTTCTTCCAGCGCCTGCGCGTAGGCCGCGAGCGTCGCCGCGGGTGTCGTGATCGTCGTGCCGAAGCAGTACTCGACGCAACCCAGCTGGATCTGGGTCAGGCCTTGTTCGCCGTGGGCGCCGTTCTCCGCGACTTCGGCGCCGTGAGCGCCGTCTTCCCGCGATGACCCGTTCAGCACCTGCACGGTGGCGCTTTGCTGTTCTGCGGCTTGGGACTGCTCCGTGCCGGAGCAGCGCGTCACGCATTCCGAGAGCTGGATTTGCCACACGAGCTGGATCGTGGCGCTCGACTCCGCGGCTGCGTTGCCTTCCCCTGTGCCGCCAGATGAGCCCTGGCCGTGGCCTGCGCCGGATGGGTCGATGCGCGTCGCGTCCTGTTCGGCCGCCGCGTCCGCCTCGGCCGTCTGCACCGTCGTCGAGCTCTCTCTCGACAGCTGTTCCTGACCGTCACCTTCACAGCCGAGCGAGCAACCCGAGGCTGTGCCGTGCTGGGACTGGTAGTTGCTCTGTTGCGTACCGGCGCTGTTGGCGGCGCCACTGCTCGCCGTGTTCGACACTCCCCTTTCGGCGCCGTTGTCTTCCTCGGCGGCGAGCGAAGCTCCCGCAGCGACACGCTGCTCGGCATGAGCTTCAGCCTCGGCCCTCTGCGTCGTCGTCGCTTCCTGGAACGACAGCTGGGCCTCCCCCCGACCGCCACAGCCGGATGAGCAGCTCGATCCCCCGCCGTCCTGCGCCTGCTCGTTGCCCTGGGTCGTGTGCGCTTCGTTGCCCGCGCCGCTCACGGCGCTGTTCGATGCACCCCCGCCCACGCGTGTGGCGCCACTCGCCGGCAGACCGGCATCCGTCGCGTCCTGTTCGGCCGCCGCGTCCGCCTCGGCCGTCTGCACCGTCGTCGAGCTCTCTCTCGACAGCTGTTCCTGACCGTCACCTTCACAGCCGAGCGAGCAACCCGAGGCTGTGCCGTGCTGGGACTGGTAGTTGCTCTGTTGCGTACCGGCGCTGTTGGCGGCGCCACTGCTCGCCGTGTTCGACACTCCCCTTTCGGCGCCGTTGTCTTCCTCGGCGGCGAGCGAAGCTCCCGCAGCGACACGCTGCTCGGCATGAGCTTCAGCCTCGGCCCTCTGCGTCGTCGTCGCTTCCTGGAACGACAGCTGGGCCTCCCCCCGACCGCCACAGCCGGATGAGCAGCTCGATCCCCCGCCACTCTGCGCCTGCTCGTTGCCCTGGGTCGTGTGCGCTTCGTTGCCCGCGCCGCTCACGGCGCTGTTCGATGCACCCCCGCCCACGCGTGTGGCGCCACTCGCCGGCAGACCGGCATCTGTCGCGTCCTGTTCGGCCTGCGCGTCCGCCTCGGCCGTCTGCACCGTCGTCGAGCTCTCTCTCGAAACCTGACCTTCACAGGCGGAGGAGCCGCTCGCGGACTGGTTGCACGGGCTGGCAGCGTGGGCGCTCGCAGGCAGCATCACGAGCGCCGCCGCGAGGCCGCTCAGGAGGCCAACCATCCTGCGTTTGAGCGTGTGCATGTTGACTGGTCCCAGGGCGAGGACGCGGCGGACGAGATGTCCGCCGCGCCTCTCCCTGGTCGGCTAGATCGCTAGCGCGTCGCTTCCTTGGTCAGCTCTGTCAGGAGCCTTGGGAGCTGTCGTCGCCGGAGATCTGGTTGCCCTGCGTGGTGGTGTCGCAGTTGCCCGAGGAGGCGCTACCCCCGTTGGCTTCCGCGCTGCCACCCTGCGAGGAGTTCTGCGAGCCTTTTCCGACCGACAGCGATGGCCCGCTGTTTCCGCCGGTGGCTTTACCGCCTTCGCCGCCGGTCGCACTCGACAGCTGGCCCACCAGAGACACGTTGGTCTGCGAGCACTGGGAGCCTTCGGTGTTTTCGCCCGCCAGCTGGTTGCAGTCAGCGGAGTTGTTTGCTCCGCCCGAGGGGTCAGCTCCCTGGCTGCTGTCGTTGCCCGAGATCTGGTTGCCCTGCGTGGTCTGGTTGCTGTTGCCCGACCACGCGTCTCCGCCGTTGGCAGAGGCGCCGCCGCCCTGCGAGGAGGCGGAGCATCCCGTCCCCACGCACATTGTCGGCCCGCTCTTGCCACCGGTGGCCGTACCGCCTTCGCCGCCGGTCGCACTCGACAGCTGGCCCACCAGAGACACGTTGGTCTGCGAGCACTGGGAGCCTTCGGTGTTTTCATCGGCCAGCTGGTTGCAGACAGCGGAGTTGTTTTCTCCGCCCGAGGGGTCAGCTCCCTGGCTGCTGTCGTTGCCCGAGATCTGGTTGCCCTGGGTGGTCTGGTTGCTGTTGCCCGACCACGCGTCTCCGCCGTTGGCCGAGGCGCTCCCGCCGTGCGAGGAGGCGGAGCATCCCGTCCCTACGCACATCGCGGGACCGCTGTTGCCACCGGTGGCTTTGCCGCCGTTACCGCCGGTCGCGGTCGAGAACTGGAGAACCAGTGACCCGTTGGTCTGTTCGCACTGCGGAATGCCGGCGGTGTTTTCGCCCGCGAGCTGGTTGCAGAGCGCGGAGTTGTTTGCTCCGCCGCCGCCCGAAGGGTCAGATCCCTGGCTGCTGGAGTTACCCGAGATCTGGTTGCCCTGCGTGGTCTGGTTGCTGTTGCCTGACGCCGCGCTTCCGCCGTTGGCGGAGGCGTTGCCGCCCTGCGAGGAGGCGGAGCAGCCCGTCCCCACACACTGTTTGGGCGCGCTTTTGCCACCGGTGGCTTTGCCGCCGTTACCGCCGGTCGCGGTCGACGACTGGACAACGAGTGACAGGTTGGTCTGTTCGCACTGCGGAACGCCGGCGGTGTTTTCTCCCGCCTGGTTGCAAAGCGCGGAGTCGTTTTCTCCGCCGGAGGGGTCAGATCCCTGGCTGCTGGAGTTGCCCGAGATCTGGTTGCCCTGTGCGGTCGGGCTCTGGTTGCCCGACTGGACGCCACCGCCGTTGGCGGAGGCGCTGCCGCCCGGGGAGCCGGAGCCGCCGGCGGCCGTACCGCCTTCGCCGCCGGTCGCGCTCGACACCTGGATCGCGAGCGATCCGTTGGTCTGGTCGCACTGCCCGCTTGCTTCGGTGTTTTCTCCGGCTTCCTGGTTGCACACGGCAGTCGCGCTGTTCCGAGCCGCAGCTTGGGATTGCGACGACTGCAGCGTTTGCGACCACTGCCCGGACGTTTGTGTCTGATCGTTGCCCGCCATTGCGCTCCCTGGCAGAGCCAGTGCGAGTGCGCCGACAAGAGCAGCGATCGATCTCGATCTCATTGCTGTCTGTCTCCATGTCTTGGAATTTGTGCCCGGGCCATCCGCCCGGACGTGGAGACGCGAACTTCTGGGCCCGTCGTGCCAGTACGGGCCCGGGACGAACGCCCGTGCGTCGCGGGCGAGCGTCGTCGAGATCAAGCAGCTGCGCTAACCAGGTCGCTCGAGCCTCAGAGTGAGCGTGGCCGACCGCCAGGAGACCGGATCCATGGCCGGCCGGCCGAGCTGCCGCGTGCCCAGCACACGAGCGGCAGCCAAGACGAGTGTCGCGGCGAAAGGCGCGATCGATGCGGTGGCACCACCCGACGCGGCCGCGGCGACCGCGGTCGGTGGCTCCGCAAGAACTGTCGTGCTCGCGGCGCTCGCCGCGGGTGCGGGGGCCGAGAGACGCTTGGGCGCGTCGAGCCGCTGCGAGGAATCGCTCCCGATATCGCGACCGTGCCCGGACGCAAGCGGCGTCGCCGATGAGCCCGCGTTCGTGGCAGTGGCCGGCGCGACGCGCGGCGCCGGCACGCGCGGCAACGTTGATATCACCGATACCAGCGCGAGATCATGGAGTGTCGCGCGGGCCAGCGATGCCGTGGTGGCCATATCCGTTTCGGGATGCGCGGCGGCCAGCGATTCGAACTGCGCGATCAGGCGGCCGAGCGCCGGGATGACCGCCTGCGTCTGCGCCTGTTCACCGGGCGCGGGGGCGGGCCACCCGCTTACGATGATTTCCACCTGGCGCTCGCGTTCGAGCATGTCCGCAGCGGTGCTCTGCGCCGCCGCGTTCGCGGGCGCGGTGCTCGCTTCCGCGGCGCTTGTCGGCGCATCCGGTCCGGCCGAGGCTGATCCGGCCGAGGCGGAGCGGGTAGCGGCGGGCCCTTCGACCGCCGCCGGTTCATTGCGGGCGCTCACCTCTCCTGGCGCCGGTCCAGCAACAGACACCGGAGAGGACCTGCCCGCTTGCGCCAGCGCCGCCGTAGGGCGGTGCTGTGGTCGATGGCCCGGAGTCCGGCGGGCCCTCTGCAAGCGCCGCTCCGGCGGCGTGCGCAGCGCTCGGCGGCTGTGCGGTCGGACCCGTCGTTCCGCCGCTGTCCGCGACCGCGACACCGCCGGCTTCGGACGGGCTGACAGCACTCGGCTGTGGGCTCTGGCGTGCTTCGCCGGCAGACTCTGCGCCGCCGCTTGCTTCACCTGCCGTGGGCGAGCTGCTTTCGCCGTTTGCCGCCTGCGCGCGGGTGGCAAAGCAGGCCGCGAACGTCGCAAGGAAAATTGCAACAACGACTACGCCCGCAGCGCTTGCATTTTGTGCGCCTGCGTGACTGCGTAGCCCTCTTAACCTTGCAAAGTCCCCCACAAACATTCTCCGCTGGATAAGATCCCCACGGCAGCCTGCGGCGATTCCCCTTTCGCGTGATAGCTCCTCGATTTCGCCGATATCTGCCGGTCGGAGCTGCGGTGAGCAGCAGCAGGTTGACGAGCGCTCGGTGCTAGCGGTGACGGTTTCATCAAGAACCCGCGTAGAACGTGAGCGCCTGGTCGAGTCCCACGTTCCACTGGTGCATTCGCTCGCGCGTCGATACGCCGGTAAAGGCGAGTCACTCGACGAACTGGTGCAGGTCGGTGCGCTGGGGCTCGTGAAGGCCGCCAAGCGCTTCGATCAGCGCCGCGGCGTCGCATTCGCAACCTTCGCCGCACCGGTGATCGAGGGAGAGATCCGCCGGCATCTGCGGGACCGGTCCTCGCTGATACGGATTCCGCGAGACTTGCAGCGCGCCAGTGGCGAAATGCGCGATCAGCGCGCCCAGATGGCGGCGGCCACCGGGCGCTTCCCGAGCAGCGACGAGCTCGCCGTCGCGCTCGACACGGACCGCGAGCGCATCGAGCGCGCACTCAGGGCAGAGCTGACACGCGAATCGGTTCCGCTCGCAGACGATGACCAGGCGCACGAGCTGTTCGGCGACAGCGACGACCGCCTGTCGATCGCGACGAGCATGCGGGTGCTCGACGAGCGCGCGCGCAAGATCGTGTTTCTGCGCTTCCATGCCGATCTGACCGAGCGCGACATCGCACGTGAGCTTGATATCTCCCAGGCCCAGGTCTCGCGCCTGCTCAAGGACGCGCTGTCGCGGCTGCGCGCCGAGCTCGCCGCGACGGCGATTGGCGGTAGCGCGCCTGATAGCACGGTGAACAGGGTGATATCGCAGCGATCAAAGGGCGATGTCGAGCGCGACCGCACTCTCCACGATGAAGACGGCGGGCCGAACGATGAACGAAGCCCTGCAGGCCACGGTCGGGCGCCGGGTAACATCGCTGGCATGTCAGCCGCTCAGAAGGTGCAGAAGGTGCCCGACGTCGCGAGCTATCTCGAGCTGCCCTACACCGTGAGCGTGCAGCTGCAGCGCGACGGGGAGAGCGCCCGGTGGAACGCGACGGTCGAAGAGCTGCCGGGATGCGCGGCACAGGGACGCACGGCCGATGAGGCTGTCGAGCTGCTGCACGACGCGATGCGGCATTGGCTCGAGGCCGCGCTCGCGCAGGGCCGCGAGATACCCCTGCCCGGCGAGGAGGCAAAGGCCAAGGCGTCGAGCACTCACAGCGGTCGCTTCCTGGTGCGCATGCCGGGAACGCTCCACACCCAACTCGCGCAGGCAGCAGAACGAGAAGAGCTGAGCCTGAACCGCTTCGTCATCAAGGTGCTCGCCTCTTCGATCTCGCCCCCCAAGGTCCCGGAGGTTCAGCAGGGAGCGCGCAGCGAGCCATCCGCGCAAGCGCGCGCGCGCGGAGTGACACGCGCAGACACACCATCGCGCGCTTTCCGCCTCGCGCTCGCCGCGAACGTCGTGATCGTCATAGTCGCGGCTGCGGCGGCCATCGCGCTGCTCGTGCTGGCGTTGCACAACGGGGTTTGAGCGCCGGCCAGAAGTGGGCGCCGCTCAGGCGGCGCGAATGTCAGTTATCGCAACCCAGCCGGTCCCACATGTACAGCTGGATGCACTCCTTGGCGAGCTCGATCGCGCGCTCGTTGGAGAGCCGCGGCAGCACCGTGTCGAGCGCCTGCTCCTCCGACACGCCCGCCTGAAACGCTTCCTCGCCGCGGAACCCAGCCGCGATCTTGAGCGCCTCGCGACGGTTCTCGCCGAGGCTCGGGAAGACGCCGACGAGGAAGTCGGTGTTGGGAATCGGCTGGCCCACCTCGAGCGACGCGTGCCACGCCGCGAGCAGGTGCAGGTCGTCCTCGTCGAGGTCCGCGACCGCCTTCGCGTAGTGCACGCACAGTTCCTGCTCCGGGATGTCGTCCACCCAGGCGCGCACAACCTCGCCGACGAGCTGGCGGCGCGCCTCGCGCCCGACGGACTCAGCGATCACCCGGATCGCATCCTGAGGCTCTATGAAGCAGAGGGACATCTGGACTCCTGCGGACGGGTGCTGGAAACTGACCAGCACGACTGTAGGCGCCCGTGTGGACGTAACGGCGGGCTACACGCCGAGCGCGGCGGCGGCGCGCTCCAGCGCGTCCGCGTCCGTCGTCTCCGCGGGGAATCCCAGCGTGGCGCGCTCGGGCGCGCCCCAATTCCACAGCGCGAGATCGAGCGCTTCGACGGGCACCTGCGCCTCCTGCGCGAGCGCTCCTGCGCGGCGCTCGAGCAGCAGCGGGTCGCCGATGCCGAACACGCGCTTGGCGGCCAGCAGCGCCCGGTGGCCGTCCGAGGCGGCGCCCGCCCCTGAGAAGTGCAGCGAGTCGGCGCGCATCTCGAACACGCCGAGCCGGCCGAGCAGCACGAGCATCTCGTAGCGGCCGGTGCGCGCGAAGCCGCCCAGCGCGAGCCGCTCGAACGCCCGCGCGAAGCGCCTCTCGGGGTCCCATCCCGTGTCTCCCTCGAGCGCCGCGCGCTGCCCGCCCGCGCGTGCGGCCCACCCGCAGTAGGCGCTCACCGCCTGCGACCCGCGCGACGCGTCGTGCGAGCTGCGCGGGCCCAGTGGCACGCCCTCGAGCTCGGGCGGCTCCAGCACGGGACCCTCGAGCGCCGCGCGGATCCCCGCGAACGGGTCGCCCTCGCCCTCGAGCGGGCACAGGTAGGCGATCATGAAACAGCTCCAGATCGCGCGCTCGACGTCGTGCGCCGCGAGCGAGCGCACCTCGCCGTACAGGCCCGGCGGCTGCGCGGCGAGCCCCGCCAGCCGGCCGTTGGAGAAGGCGATCTCCTCGGCCAGGCGCAGCGCGTCGGCCGATGCGCGCAGGCCGGGAACGAGCTCGCTGTGGAAACCGTCGTCGGCGGCGCGCTGCTCGTGCAGCACGCGCACCCCCTCCGCGCGAGGCGCCCTGCGCCGAGCGGCGTGGCCCCCGCGGGCGGCGCCCGGGGCGCGCGCGCGCGGCGGATTGTCCGCCGGCGCGCCCCCCGGCAGCGTCTTCGCGCAGATCGGGCAGCGCTCTATGAAGCGGTTATGGCGGCAGAAGGTAGGCATTGAGAAGGAGCTCGGAACCCGTTCGCGCGCGCCCGCGTCGCGCCCGCGCGGCGCTCCGCGGCGAGCGCATGGAGGTAATCGTCGAAGTCCACCTGGATCGTGTGCCGCTTGGAGGCCACGTAGCGCTCGTGCATCGAGCGCTGGTCCGAGGCGATGTCGGCGAGCATCTGCTCTCGCGCGGGCGCCACGTAGTCGCCGAGCAGCAGGTCGCCCACCCATGCGCCCTGCGCCTCCGCCAGCGGCATGATCGCGCCCAGCGGCTGCAGCAGGCCGATGAAGAAGAGGTTGGGCACGTCTGGGTGCATGACGCGGCGGAACAGCTCGATGCGGTTGTCCGGCGCTGAGATGAAGCCCTCCTCGAAGAACGGGAAGCTGATCTTGTAGCCGGTGCAGTACACCACCGCGTCCGCGTGCACGCTGCTCGAGTCCTCGAACACCACGCGGGAGCCCTCGAAGCGCGCGATGTTGGGCTTCGGCTCGATCGTCCCGTGCTGGATGCGGTCGAGGATGCGGCCCGACACGGTGGGGTGCGCCTCGCCGAAGCGGTGGGCCGGCTTCGGCAACCCGTAGCGCTCGGGCGGCCCCGCGTAGCTGAGCAGCATCCGCTGCATCATGCGCTGGCGGATCTTGAAGGGCACGCGTGGGTCGTTGGGCATCTGGTCCACGGGCTTGCCGAACACGTACTTGGGCACGATCCACACGCCCTGGCGCGCCGACAGGTAGGTGTGGGCGGCCACGTAGGAGGACTCGACGGCGATGTCCATCGCCGAGTTGCCCATGCCCACGATCACCGCGCTGGCGCCCGCGAAGATCGAGTTCTCCACGTAGGAGTGCGCGTGCAGCTGCTCCCCGGCGAAGCTCTCCGCGCCCGGGAACGGGGGTTCGGGCCAGCGCGGGTCCCAGTGGTGGCCGTTGGCCACGAGCAGCGCGTCGTAGGTGCGCGTCTCGCCGCCGTCGAGCAGCACGTGCCACAGCCCCTGCTCGTCGCGGCGGGCGTGCTCGACGCCGGTCTCGAACGCGATCTTCTCGCGGAAGCCGAAGTGGTCCACGTAGCGCTCGAAGTACGCCGCGATCTGGGTGTGGTGCGGGAAGTCGGGATAGGACTCGGGCATCGGGAAGTCCGAGTACTGCATGCGCGGGCGCGAGGTGTTGATGAACAGGTCGCGATACGCGGCAGAGGTGCCGTTGCGGTTTTCGAACACCCAGTTGCCGCCGACCCGGTCGGAGCGCTCGAAGCAGTCGAACGGGATGCCGCGCTCGTGCAGCGCCTTGGCCGCGGCGATGCCGGAGGAGCCCGCCCCGATGATGCACGCGCGCGGCAGCAGCGCAGGCGTCCCCTCGTGCGTCGCCGAGCTCATCAGGCCCACAAGCCTAGAAGAAGCTCAGGTGTCCGAGGAGATGCCGGGCGTGGCGTGCTTCGGCGGCCCCTCGGGGCCCTCGTCGGCGTCGGCGTGGCCCGCGAGGCCGTCGTCCTGCGGAGCCCCGGCCGGCGCGCCGCCGTTGCGGGCGCCCGCGAGATAGCGGTCAACCATCCGCGCGCACTGGCGTCCCTCGTTGATCGCCCACACGATCAGCGACTGTCCGCGGCGCGCGTCGCCGGCGGCGAACACGCCCGTCGGCGCTGGTCGTGTAGGGAGCCGTGCTCTTCACGTTGCCGCGCGCGTCGCGCTCCACGCCGAGCTGCTCGAGCAGGCCGGGCTCGGGGTGCAGGAAGCCCATCGCGAGCAGCACGAGCTGCGCGGGCAGCTCGTGCTCGGTGCCCTCCACCGGGGCGAACGGAGGCGCCGCGGCCGCCCGCGCGAGGTGCAGCGCGGCGACCCGCCCGTCCGCGTCGCCGGCGAAGCTGGTGGTCGTGACCGAGTAGTCCTGCTCGCCCGCGCCGAGGTCTTTGGCCTCCTCCATCGCGTAGCTGAGCCGGTACTTGAGCGGCCACTCGCGGCCACGGCGTGCGGTCGTCGGGACGGTGCGCGGGCGGCTCGGGAAGGAGCTCGAGCTGAACGATCGAGCGCGCGCCCTCGCGCAGCGCGTTGCCCACGCAGTCGGCGCCCGTGTCGCCGCCGCCGATCACCACGACGTCCTTGTCCGCCGCGCTGATCTCGTGCGCGGCCGCGGGCTGCGCGACCGCCGGCTCGGGACCCTGCTCGCGCGCGACGAAGCGGTTGCGCTGGTAGAGGTAGTCCATCGCGAAGTGCACGCCGTCGAGCTCGCGGCCGGGCACCGGAAGGTCGCGCGGCACGCGCGAGCCGGTCGCGAGCACGACCGCGTCGAAGCTCCCGCGCAGCTCCTGCGCGCCGACGTCGGCGCCGACGTCCACGCCGCAGCGCAGCTCCACGCCCTCGGCGATCAGCTGCTCGACGCGGCGCTGCACGATCCGCTTTTCGATCTTGAAGTCGGGCACGCCGAAGCGCACCAGACCGCCGGGCGCCTCGTCGCGCTCGAACAGCGTCACCGCGTGCCCCGCGCGGCGCAGCTGCTGCGCCGCGGCCATGCCCGCGGGCCCCGAGCCGATCACCGCCACCGACTGGCCGGTCTCGCGGCGCGGCGGGCGCGGCACCACCCAGCCCTCCTCCCACGCGCGGTTGATGATCGAGTTCTCGATCTGTTTGATCGTGACCGCGTCGCCCTCGCGGATCTCGAGCACGCACGCGGCCTCGCACGGCGCGGGGCACAGGCGGCCGGTGAACTCGGGGAAGTTGTTGGTCGCGTGCAGCTGCGCGATCGCGTCGCGGAAGCGGTCGCGGTAGACGAGGTCGTTCCAGTCGGGGATCAGGTTGCCGAGCGGGCAGCCGTTGTGGCAGAAGGGGACGCCGCAGTCCATGCAGCGCGCGCCCTGCTCGCGCAGCTCCTCCACGGGGCGCGTGATCAGGAACTCGCGGTAGTCGCGCGCGCGCTCGGAGGGATCCCGCTGGGGGACCCCGTGGCGCTCGATCTGCAGGAAGCCGCCGAGCTTGCCCATCAGGCGCCCGTCTCGCCGACGGCGTCGAGCGGCCGTCGCACCGAGAGCCCGCCGTTCTCGCTCGCGCGTGCCTCGATCCCCTCGAGCTCCGCGCGTTCGCGCAGCACGCGCTTGTAGTCGTGCGGCATCACCTTCACGAACGCGCCCCTGCCGAGCAGCGCGTCCCATTCGCCGAGCACGCCGCTCGGCGACCGGCGAGCCGGTGCGCGCGCGGTGCTCCTCGACGAGCGCCGCGCAGCTCCGCGATCGTCGCCGGCCGACGAGCTCTTCGAAGCCGACCATGCCCATGTTGCAGCGCTCGGCGAACTCGCCGTCGCTCGTCGAGCACGTAGGCGACGCCGCCGCTCATGCCCGCCGCGAAGTTGCGCCCGGTGCGCCCCAGCACGACCACGCGCCCGCCCGTCATGTACTCGCAGCCGTGGTCGCCGACCCCCTCGACGACCGCCCACGCGCCCGAGTTGCGCACCGCGAAGCGCTCGCCCGCGAGGCCGCGGAAGAACGCGCGGCCGCGCGTCGCGCCGTACAGCACGGTGTTGCCGACGATCACGTTCTCCTCGGCCTTGAAGTGCTCGCCCATGCCCTCGCGCGGGCGCACCGCGAACACGCCGCCGGACAGGCCCTTGCCGGTGTAGTCGTTGGTGTCGCCGCGCAGCGTGAACGTCACCCCGGGCGCGAGCCAGCCGCCGAAGCTCTGGCCCGCGGAGCCCTCGAAGTCGACCACGATCGAGTCCTCGGACAGGCCCTCCGCGCCGTGGCGACGGGCGATGTGCGCTCGAGAGGATGCCGCCGACGCAGCGGTTGCGGTTGCGGATCGGAAGCGACATCCTCACGCGCTCGCTGACCCTCGATCGCCCGCTGAGCGCTCTCCACCAACTCCCAGTCGAGCGCGTCCTCGAGCACCGCCGGCGGCGGTTCGACGCGGTGGCGCGGCGCGCCCTCGGGCAGCTCGATGTGGGTGAGGATGTGCGTCAGGTCGACCCCGCGCGCCTTCCAGTGGTCGATCGCCGCGCCCACGCCGAGCAGGTCGACGCGGCCGATCGCCTCGTCGAGCGAGCGCAGGCCGAGCGAGGCGAGGATCTCGCGCACCTCCTCGGCGACGAAGAAGAAGAAGTTGACGACGTGCTCGGGCGTGCCCTTGAAGCGCTTGCGCAGCTCCGGGTCCTGCGTGGCGATCCCCACCGGGCAGGTGTTCAGGTGGCAGGCGCGCATCATGATGCAGCCGGTCGCGATCAGCGGCGCGGTCGAGAAGCCCATCTCGTCGGCGCCGAGCATCGCCGCGATCACCACGTCGCGGCCGGTCTTCAGCTGCCCGTCGGTCTGCACCACGATGCGCGAGCGCAGGTCGTTGAGCAGCAGCGTCTGCTGCGTCTCGGCGAGGCCGATCTCCCACGGCACGCCGGCGGCCTGGATCGAGGAGAGCGGCGAGGCGCCCGTGCCGCCGTCGTGCCCGGAGATCAGCACGCGGTCGGCGTTGGCCTTGGAGACGCCCGCGGCCACCGTGCCGACGCCGACCTCGGCGACGAGCTTGACCGACACCTGCGCCGCGGGGTTGCGCGCAGCGCAGGTCGTAGATCAGCTGCTTGAGGTCCTCGATCGAGTAGATGTCGTGGTGCGGCGGCGGCGAGATCAGGCCGACGCCGGGCGTGGTGTGGCGGATCGAGCCGATGTAGTCGTCGACCTTGTGGCCGGGCAGCTGGCCGCCCTCGCCGGGCTTCGCGCCCTGCGCCATCTTGATCTGCAGCTCGTCGGCGTTGACGAGGTAGTGGATCGTCACGCCGAAGCGGCCCGAGGCGACCTGCTTGATCGCCGAGCGCCGGCGGTCGCCGTTGGCGTCGGGCGTGAAGCGCGAGGGGTCCTCGCCGCCCTCGCCGGTGTTCGAGCGCCCGCCGAGGCGGTTCATCGCGATCGCGAGCGTCTCGTGCGCCTCGCGCGAGATCGAGCCGAGGCTCATCGCGCCGGTGCAGAAGCGCTTGACGATCTCGCTCGCCGGCTCGACCTGCTCGAGCGAGATCGGCTCCGGGCGCGCGCCGGGCCCGCCGCCGATCTCGAGCAGCCCGCGCAGCGTGGCGCGTGCGGGCCGCGTCCTCGTTGACCGTGCGCGCGTACTCGCGGTACTTCTCGAAGGCCGGGCTCTCGCGCACCGCCGCGATGCGCCTCGCTCGTCGCCCGCGAGCGCCGCGCCGACGTCGCCGTTGGCGGCGCGCACCGCGTGCTGCACGAGCGCGATCGTCTCGGGGTTCCACATGTGGTGCTCGCCGTCGCGCCGCCACGCGTAGACGCCGCCGACCGGCAGCAGCTCGTCGTGCGGCGCCGGGTAGGCGCGCGCGTGGCGCTCGAGCGCCTCGGTGGCGAGCACCTCGATGCCGACGCCGCCGATGCGCGAGGCGGTGCCGGTGAAGTGACGTGTCGATCAGCTCGCGCTCGAGCCCGACGGCCTCGAAGATCTGCGCGCCGCGGTAGGACTGGATCGTCGAGATGCCCATCTTCGAGATCGTCTTCAGCAGGCCTTTGCCGATCGCTTTGACGACGTTCTGCGCGGCCTCCTCGGCGCGCGCAGCCGCTACCGTCGCTCGCCGTCGCGCGCCCGCGCGCGCCGATGCGCCCTTCGAGCACCAGCTCGTCGAGCGTCTCGAGCATCAGGTACGGGTTGATCGCGCTCGCGCCGTAGCCGATCAGCGTGGCGAAGTGGTGCACCTCGCGCGGCTCGCCCGACTCGAGGATGATGCCGGCGCGCAGCCGCGTGCCCTCGCGCACGAGGTGGTGGTGCACGGCGGCGACCGCGAGCAGCGAGGGGATCGGCACGCGGCGCGGGCCGACGCAGCGCGGTCGGACAGGATGATGATGTTGACGCGCTCGCGCGATCGCCTCGCTGCGCTTCGCGGCAGATGCGCTCGATCGCCTCGGTCATCCCCGCGGGCCCATCGGCCACCGGCCAGGTGATGTCGATCGTGCGCGCGGCGTACACGTCGTGGTCGACGTGGCGCAGCGTCTCGAGCTCGCGGTTGAGCAGGATCGGCTGGTCGAGCAGCAGCTTGTGGGCGTGCTCGGGCGTCTCGTCGAACAGGTTGCGCTCGGTGCCGAGGCTCGTCGCGAGGCTCATCACGATCTCCTCGCGGATCGGGTCGATCGGCGGGTTGGTGACCTGCGCGAACAGCTGCTTGAAGTAGGAGAACAGCGGCGGCGCCTGGTCGGAGAGCACGGCCAGCGAGAGGTCGTTGCCCATCGAGCCGACCGGCTCGGCGCCGTCGCGCGCCATCGGCGTCGAGCAGCACGCGCAGGTCCTCCTGCGTGTAGCCGAACGCGCGCTGGCGCAGCGCAGCGGCTGGTCGGAGAGCGTCACCTGCTCGGACGGCGGCAGCTCGGAGAAGTGCACCGCGTTGCGCGCGTACCACTCGCCGTAGGGGCTGGCGCGTGGCGACCTCGCGCTTGACCTCCTCGTCCTCGACGATGCGGCCGCGCTCGAGGTCGACGAGGAACAGCTTGCCCGGCTGCAGGCGCCCGAGCCGGCGCACCTGCTCGGGCGGGATGTCGAGCAGGCCAGACTCGGAGCCGAGCACCACGTGGCCGTCGGTGGTCTCCACCCAGCGGCCGGGGCGCAGGCCGTTGCGGTCGAGCGTCGCGCCGACCACGCGCCCGTCGGTGAACGCGACCGAGGCGGGCCCGTCCCACGGCTCCATCAGGCACGAGTGGAAGGCGTAGAAGCCCTTCAGGTAGCTCGGGCAGGTCGCTCGCGGTTGCGGTAGGCCTCGGGGATCATCATCATCGCGGCGTGCGGCAGCGAGCGGCCCGCGAGCATCAGCAGCTCGAGCACGTTGTCGAACGTCGCCGAGTCGGAGTTGCCGGGGCTGACGACCGGCAGGATCTTCGCGAGGTCCTCGCCGAACAGCTCGCTGCGCAGCTCGCTCTCGCGCGCGCGCATCCAGTTGACGTTGCCCATCACCGTGTTGATCTCGCCGTTGTGGCAGATCACCCGGTAGGGGTGCGCGAGCTCCCAGCTCGGGAAGGTGTTGGTGGAGAAGCGCGAGTGCACGAGCGCCAGCGCGGTCTTGGCGCGCTCGTCGCGGAGGTCCGCGTAGAACGCCGCCAGCTGGTAGCTGATCAGCATGCCCTTGTAGTTGATGGTGCGCGAGGAGCTCGAGGCGACGTACAGGCCGGGCTCGGTCGCGGTCAGCTCGCACACGCGGCGGATCACGTACAGCTTGCGCTCGAACGCGTCCTGGTCGCCCCGCTGCGCCTCGCCGGCGCCGACGAACAGCTGGCGGATCACCGGGCGGCAGGCGCCGGCCACCTCGCCGGTCTGCGTCGGCGTCGACCGGCACGTCGCGCCAGCCGAGCAGCCGCTGGCCCTCCTCGTGGACGGTCCGCTCGAGCAGCGCCTCGAGGCGCGCCGCGCGCACCCGCGTCGGTCGGCAGGAAGCACATCAGCACGCCGTAGGCGCCCGAGCGGCGGGCAGCTCGAAGTCGACGACCGCGCGCAGCAGCTCGTCGGGCATCTGCATGAGGATCCCCGCGCCGTCGCCGGTGCTCGGGTCGGCGCCGGTGGCGCCGCGGTGCTCGAGGTTCTCGAGCGCCGTGATCGCCCGCGTGATCACCTCGTGGGTCGGCTCGTTGTCCAGCCGCGCGACCATGCCCACGCCGCACGCGTCGTGCTCGTAGCGGGGGTCGTAGAGGCCGACGGCCTTTGGCGGCTGCGTGATGTGCGAATTCATGGAAGTGCTCCCTGCTGCGGCGCGACCGCGACGAACGGCCGAACGGCAGCACGCCCCGGAGCTACCGCCCGTTGCGCCGGCAGGCGGGCACCTGAGGCGGAGCAGAAAGGGTAGCAGCGCGGGGCCGCGGGAAATAGGCGCGTGGCCCTCAGGCCGCCAGTGCCTTTGCGGGCTCACGCCGTCCGGGCGGCCTCGCGCAGCGTCGTCGCTCGCTCGTCCCACGAGCACAGGCGCGCCCGGCCCGGGCAGCCGCCGCACAGACCGGCGGTGCGGCGCGGGGCTGACCGCGAAGCCGCCCGCGCACGCGTGCTCGATCCGCTCGGCGAGCCGCGCTTCGAGCGCCGGGCGCTCGGCGGCCGTCGTAGCGCGCGCTCGCCCACTCCGCGGGCCGCTCGAGGAACCAGTGCACGACCTCGACCCGCGCCGCGCCCGCGCGCAGCACCGCGAGCGCGTAGAGCAGCCGCTGCACGCCGTAGTCGCGCTCGACGAGCGACTCGAGGTCCTCCTCGGCGGCCACGCGGTCGCTCTTGTAGTCGACCACCAGCTGAGCGCCGTCGGCCTCGCTCGCCAGCAGGTCGATCACGCCGCGTCATGAGCGGCGCGGCGCGCGCCGAGGCGAACGCGAACGGGTGCTCGCGGCGCACGTCCTGCGCTCCGCCGATGCGCCGCGCGAGCGGCGAGCCGGCGGCCGAGGCGAGCAGCGCCGCGAGCTCCTCGCGCTCTGCGCGCTGCACGCGCAGCCCGAGCTCGCGCGCCGCCAGGGCCACGTCGGGCCTCGCTCCCTCCGCGCCCGCGGCGAAGTCCACGTCCTCGAGCAGGCGGTGCACGAGCGTGCCGCGCGCACGCGCCTCGAGCGAGCCGTCCGCGTCCGAGCGCAGCGCGGGACGGCCGCGGTCCTCGGCGAGCCCCAGCACCCGTTCGAGGTAGTAGCGGTAGCCGCAGCGCTCGAGCTGGGACAGCGAGCGTGTAGCTGAGCGTGGCGGGCGCCGGCGCCTGAGCGGGGTGCGCGGGCGCAGCCAGGGCGGGCGCCGCAGCGGCGGCGCCGCGGCGCGGGCGCGGCGGTCGAGGGCGCGGGCGGCGCCTCGCGCGGGCGCGCGGCGGGCGGCTCGAGCCCCAGTGCGCCGGCGTGCTCGGGCGCGAGCAGCCGGCACAGCACCGGCGCGTCCTCGCGCCCGCCCGCGGCGCACACGACCGGTGAGGCGGGGCGCGTGGCGAGCAGCTCCGCCAGCCCCGGGCACAGCGCGGGCGCGAGCCACGAGATCGGCGCCGTGCCCTGGCGCTCGGGCGGCTTGTCGAAGTCGAGCGCCCCGCTCAGCAGCAGCCGCTCGCGTGCGCGCGTCATCGCGACGTAGAAGATGCGGTCCTCCTCTTCGGCTTCGCGCCGCGCGCGCTCGGCGCCCAGCTCCTCGTAGTCCAGCGCGGGCTCGGCGGGCTCGCCGTCGAGCCGCACGAGGCGCAGCCCGATGCGCTCGCCGTCCACGAGCAGCCGCGGCGAGCGGGTGTTGGGGAGCCGGCCGAGGTCCGCCACGCACACGACGGGGAACTCGAGCCCCTTGGCGGTGTGGATCGTCATCAGGCGCACCGCGTCGGGGTCCTCGGCCTCCACCGGCGCGTCGGGCTCGATCCGCCGGGCGCGTGCTCGAGGTACGCGACGTGGTCGAGGAACGCGCGCAGGTCGCGGCCCTCGGCCGCCTCGAAGCGCTGCGCGCGAGGCGCAGCAGCTTGTGCACGTTGGCCAGGCGCCGCTCGCCCCACGCCTCGGCGAGCACGTGCTCGCGGTAGCCGCTCGCGTCGAGGGCGCGCTCGATCAGCCGCGCGATCGTCCGATGCGGCGCGCCGCTCCGCTCGTGCGCGAGGAACGAGCAGAATGCGGCGAGCCGCTCGCGCTCACCGGTCGCGAGCGCGGCCAGCTCGCCCTCGCCGGAGCTCGCGCGCAGCGCCGTCTGCCACGCGCCGCGCCCGCTCGCCCGCGCCGCGGAGGCGAGCAGCGCAAGCGCGTCGCGCGAGCATCCGGCCAGCGGCGAGGCGAGCGTCGCAGTACAGCGCGTCCTCGTCGAGCGGGTTGGCGAGCGCGCGCAGGTAGGCGAGCAGGTCGCGAACCTGCTGATGCGCCCAGAAGCCGCCGACGCTCGCGAGCGTGCGCAGCCCGCGCAGCTGCAGCGCTCGCTCGTACACCTCGAGGTCGCCGGTGGCGCGCAGCAGCACCGCCACCTCGCCGGCGCTCGCGCGGCCGCCGGAGACGAGCGCGGCCACGCGCTCGGCGAGCATGTGCGCCTCCGCCTGGCGCCACGCCTGCGCCCGCGGCAGTCCGCGCGCGAGCGCCTGCGCGAGCGCGTCGTCGCGCGTCCCAGCCGCCGCTTGCCGCGAGCAGCAGCTCGACCGCGGGCTGCGAGGGCTCCGCGAGCCGCAGCTGGCCGCCGGGCCCCTCTCCCGCCGGCTCCTCGCGGGCGCGACCGGCGCGGAGCTCGGCGAAGCCGTTGAAGCGGTGCGAGAAGAGCCGCGTTCACCACCGCCAGCAGCGGCTCGCGGCTGCGGAAGTTGCGCGTCAGCGCAGGCTCCCGCCGCGCGCCGCGAGCTCGCTGCGGCGCTGGCGGAAGAGGCGCACGTCGGCGTGCCTGAAACCGTAGATCGCCTGGAACTCGTCGCCGACCGTGAACAGGTTGCCGCGGTCGAGCGCGCGCAGGATCGCGAGCTGGCGCGCGTTGGTGTCCTGGAACTCGTCCACCATCAGCAGCTCGAAGCGCTCCGACCACGCCTCCCTGACGCCGCGCCGGGACTCGAGCAGCGTCGCGTGCGAGCAGCTCGAGGTCGTCGAAGTCGAGCGCCCCCGCGCGAGCGCTTCAGCTGCTCGTAGGCGGCTGTGAAGCGCCCGAGCAGCTCGTCGAGGAGCGCGCAGCACGCGGCCGCCGCGCGGTCGCGCTCGCCCGCGTCCGCGGCGAGCGCCGCGGCGGGCAGGCGGGGGCGGCGCTCGCCGCGGCTGCGCAGCTCGAGGTATGCGCCTTCGAGCATCGCGCGGACGCCGTCGACGCCGTACGCGGCGATCAGGTCCACCGCGGAGGGCCTCTCGCCGAGCAGGAACGACGCGAGCGCGCGCGAGAACGCCTCGCCCGCGCAGCCGCCCCGACGAGCCTTCGTCGAGGATCGCGAAGTCCGGGTCCAGCCGCGGCGAGGCGCGCGTGCGAGCGCAGCAGGCGCGCGCAGAAGCCGTGGAAGGTGCCGACGAACGCGGCCTCGGTGTCGCGCGCGGCCTCGCGCGCGCCGAGCTCGAGCAGCCGCGCGCGCACGCGTGTGCGCAGCTCGCCCGCGGCGCGGTCGGTGAACGTGATCGCGAGGATCTGCGCAGGCGCCACGCCGTCCTCGAGCACCGCGCGCACGAAGCGCTCGACGAGCACCGAGGTCTTGCCGCTCCCCGCCGCCGCGGACAGCTGCAGGGCCTCGTGCCGGCGCTCGACCGCGCCGCAGCTGCTCGCCGGTCAGCTCCCGCGTGGCCTCCTGCGCGCCGGCTCGCGCGGCCGCGCTCAACGCTCGCACCGGCAGATCGTGGGGTACGCGCAGCGCCCCTCGAACGTGCAGCTCGGTGGCCGCGGCTCGAGCTCGCCCGCGCGCGCACTCGGCCGCCGCCTCGCGCGCGAGCTCGAGCGCACCGTCGAGCAGCTCGCGCAGCTCCGCGCGCTCGCAGCACGTCGCCGCCCACGCAGTCCAGGTCGAGCTGCGCGTCGGCCTCGAGCACGCCGCGCGCGCGCAGGTCGGCGCCGCCGAGCGGCTGGTAGAGGCCGCCCGACGGCGTGCACGCCGAGCAGCTGCTCGGCGGCGAGCATGTACAGAGCCACCTGCAGCCGGCCCGTCGGCGAGCCACTTGGCGGCGCGGCTGCACGATGCTCGCCCTTGTAGTCGTACACCACCGCCTCGCCGTGCTCGCCCACGTCGACGCGGTCGATGCGCCCGCGCAGCTGACAGCCCGCCGCCGAGGTCGAGCCGCGGGCAGGCTGCTCGCCGCCCGAGCGCTCGTCCCCCGGCTCGAAGCCGAACGCGAGCTCGAACTCGCGCGGCTCGAGCGGGCTCGGCGAGGCGGCGGCGCGCGCGCAGGTAGCGCTCGAGGTCCGCGCGCAGGCGCCGGCGGGCTGCCGGGCCGGCGCTCCGGCGCGGCGGACAGCGGCTGCGCGCCTCCGCGCGCTCGAGCGCGCCGTCGAGCAGCTCGAGCGCGCGCGGCAGGCTCGCGGGCGTGAGGCGCGCCTGCCGGTCTCGGCGCGCAGGCGCTCGAGCGTCTCCTGCAGCGCCTCGATGCGCGAGCCCGCCGCGCGCGAGCGGCTCGGGGTCGGGCTCGAGCGCCTGCGGAGCGAGCAGGCGCTCCACGAACCACGCGCACCGGGCAGCCGATCCAGCGCTCGAGCGACGACGCCGACCACACGCGCCCGCGCAGGGCCTCGAGCACCCGCTCGCTCGCGAGCGCCGCGCACGGCCGCCTGCGGTGCGCCGTCCCGGCGCCGCGCCGGGCGCGCGCCGAGCGGCGCCGCGCGGCGCGACCTCGAGCGTCTGCGTCGAACAGGTCGCAGCACGTCGTCCACGAACAGCGACCGCGGGCTCGGCTCGCCGTTCGTCGTCGGCGCGCTGCCAGCTGAGCGCGAGCAGCTCCTCGGGGCGCGAGAGCGAGCGCGTACAGCAGGTAGCGCTCGGCGGCGAGCTGGTCCTCGTGGCTCGGCCGAGCGCCAGGCCCGACGCCACCGCGAGCGCGCCTGCGCTCCTCCTCGGCGAGCAGCGGCTGCCTGCGCGGCGGCGCGGGGAAGACGCCTTCCTGCAGGCCGCACACGAACAGCGCGCGCACCCGCCGCGCGCGCAGCGCGAGCGGGTCGAGCACCGCCACGAGCCCCGCGGCCGGCCGCTCGCCGCTCTGGAAGCGCACCCGTTCGAGCGACCTCGCCAGCTCGTGGGCGCCGGCCGGAGCGAGGCCCGAGTCGACGCGCGCGAGCTCGCGCAGCTCCGCGAGCGCGCCGAGCGCCGCGCCGAGCGCGGCGGCCTCGTCGCGCTCCTCGCGCGCGAGCACGCACGCGGCCCTGCGGTGCGGCGCGGCGAACAGCGCGCGCAGCTCGCGCGCGGCGCGCTCGAGCAGCGCCGGCGGGCCCCGGCGCTGGGCCTCCGCGCAGCGCTCGCCACGCTCGCGAGCGGCGCAGTGGCGCTGCTCCCACAGGGCGAGCGCGTCGGCGGCGCTGCGGACGCCCGAGCGCCGTATGGCCAGCTCGAGCGAGTCGGCGAGCTCCGGGTGCTCGAAGCAGGCCGGGCGCGCGCAGCCACGCGAGCAGGTCCGCCGCCGCGCCCTCGTCCGCGGGCTCGCCGGGCACGCAGCGCAGCAGGCCGAGCAGCGCGCGGCCGATCGCGCTGTCGCGCAGCGGCCGCTGGCGCGAAAGCGCGAAGGGGACGCCCGCGCGCTCGAACACCTCTTCGAGCAGGTCCTGGCCCGCGTGCCCGAAGCGCTGCACCACCGCGATCTCCTCGGGGGCCGTGCCGTCCGCGATCAGCGCGGGCGACCTCCCGGCCACCAGCTCGAGCTCGGCGCGCTCGTCGCCGCCCTCGAGCAGCTGCACGGCGCCGCCGGGCGAGGCGGGCGCGGCGGCGGGCTCGAACAGCGAGCGCTCGAGATGGGCGAGCGGGGCGCGCGAGGCGGGCGCGTAGTACTCGGCGCGCGGCGCCAGCGCGCGATGCTCGCCCGCGAGCGGCTCGAGCTGCGCGAACGTGGCGGCGCGGCCGGCGAACGCCACCCGCCCGGGCTCGTAGGCCAGCGACACGGTCACCGGCGCGTCGACCACTCGGCCGAGCGTCTCGATCGCGTCGAGCTGCAGCGCCGTGAGGTCGTCGAAGCCGTAGAACGCGACCGGCGTGGCGCCCCAGCGCGCGGGCTCGCGCCGCAGCGCATCGAGCGCGGCGACCGCCCGCTGCTCGCGGTCGGCCCGGCCGGCCTTGGCGAGCGCGGCGCGGTAGCCGGAGTAGATCGCGCCGAGCGCGGCCGCGGAGGGCTCGGCGCCGCCCGCGCCCTCCCACGCCGCGAGCGCCGCGGCGAGACGCGCGGGCGCGACCCGTCGCGGCCTGCAGCTCCGCCGCGAACTCGCACAGCGCGCGCACGAATCCGGCGGAGGGCTCCGCGCGGTTGTGCGCGGCCGCGAGGCGCGCGAGCAGCCGTTCGCGCGCGAGCCCCGCGAGCAGTGCCGGAGCGGGCGCCGGCGCGGCGCACCGCCTCGGCGATCAGCCCCTCGAAGCGCTCGACGCGCACGCCGAGCACGGCGCCGTCACCGGCGAGCTCGCGCAGGTAGTGCTCGACGTCGGCGCGCGTGGGCACGACCAGCATCGGCTCCTCGCCGCGCGCGAGGTGGCGGCGCACCGCCTCCAGCACGCAGCTGCGCCTTGCCGGCGTTGGCGGGGCCGGTGACGAGCGTGATCGGCATGTGCAGCCCATCCTCGCGCACACTCCCGACGCGGCAGCTCAGGCGGCGCTTCGCTGCCCGGCCGCGACGGGCTCGCCCGCCGCGGCGGCGGCCTCGCCCTCGGCCTCGGGCGGTTTGGCGCCCTCTCGCGCCCACAGCTCGTCGAACTCCACGCGCCATTTGCCCTCGTCGGTCTGGCGCAGCGCGAGGTGCGCGCGGAAGCTGCGCCCGCTGCGCCCGCGGAAGCCGGTCACGGCCGCGCTCGGTGTAGCCGGTGCTGATCAGCTCCGGCGATCGCGACCGGCAGCTGCTTGCCGGCTTTGGCCTTCCAGATCACGAAGCCGCAGCCCGGGATCCTCGCGCGCCCAGCACGAGTAGCCCTTGCGGTTCTCGACGATCTCGTGGCCGCACACCGGGCACGGCCCGAGCCGCGCGCGCGGGATGCGCACGTCCTTGAGCGTCTCGTCGAGCTCCTTCACGGTCTCCTGTGCGAAGCCCGCGATGTCGCTCATGAACTTCTCGCGCGAGTCCTCGCCGCGCTCGATCTTGCCGAGCCGCTGCTCCCAGCTGCCGGTCAGCGCCGGCGAGGTGAGCGCGTGCTCGTTGAGCAGCCTGATCACGTTGAGGCCCTTCTCGGTGGCCACGAGCGCGCGCCCGTCGCGCTCGACGTAGCCGACCGTGATCAGCCGCTCGATGATCGCCGCGCGCGTGGCCGGCGTGCCGATCCCCGACTCCTTCATCGCCTCGCGCAGCTCGTCGTCGTCGACGAGCTTGCCGGCGGTCTCCATCGCGCCGAGCAGCGACGCGTCGCTGTAGCGCCGGGCGGTTTGGTTTCCTTGCGCTCGCTCTCGATCGCGCGGGTCTGCACCGGCTCCTCGGCCTCGCAGGCGCGGCAGCTGCTGGTCGGCGGTCTCGTCGTCCTCGGCACGCTCGGCGTCCTGCGCCTTCGAGTCCGCGGCGACCTCGTCGTAGACGCCGCGCCAGCCGGGCACGAGCAGCACCTTGCCGCGCGTGCGGAACAGGTACTCCTCCTCGGCCTGCGCTGCCGTCACCACGGTCTCGATGCGCGTGTTCTCGAACACCGCCTCGGGGTGGAACACGGCGAGGAAGCGCCGCGCGGCCATGTCGTAGATACGCCGGTCGTCGGCGTCCATCTTCTCGAGATTGTGCTCGGAGCGGGTGGGGATGATCGCGTGGTGGTCGGTGACCTTCTCGTCGTTCACCACGCGCGCGAGCGGCAGCACGTCGAGGCCGACCACGTACTCGGCGGCCTTGCGCGTACTCGGCGTGGGCGCCCACGAGCTCCGCGATCGGCTTGATCTCCTCGACCATGTCGGTCGGCAGGTAGCGCGAGTTGGTGCGCGGGTAGGTGAGCGCCTTGTGCTCCTCGTAGAGGCGCTGCGCGGCGGCGAGCGTGCGGCTGCGCCGAGAAGCCGTAGCGGTTGTTGGCCTCGCGCTGCAGCGTCGTGAGGTCGTAGAGCATCGGCGCTTGCTCGCGCTGCTCTTTCTTCTCGAGCTTGGTGATCGTGCCGGCCCTGCCCTCGCACGCGGCCACGATCGCGAGCGCCTGCTCCTCCTCGGAGATGCGCGGGCCGCGCAGCTCGCCCGCGGGCGTGCGCGCCGACTGGAAGTGCCCCGCGTACGTGCGCTCGGCGCCCTCGAGCGGATCCGCGGCGAACGTGGCGTCCACGAGCCAGTAGGGCTCGGGCACGAACGCGCTGATCTCCTCCTCGCGGCGCGCCACGATCGCGAGCGTCGGCGTCTGCACGCGCCCGAGCGACACCGCGCCGTCGAAGGAGCTGCGCAGCCGGATGGTGGCCGCGCGCGTGGCGTTCATGCCGACGATCCAGTCGGCCTCCGAGCGCGAGCGCGCGGCCTGCTCGAGCCGCTCGAACTCCTCGCCGGGGCGCAGCGAGGCGAGCGCGCCCTTCATCGCGGCGGCTGGTCATCGAGTTCAGCCACAGCCGCCTCACCGGCTTCGTGGCCTTCGCCTTCTCGTACAGGTACGCGAAGATCAGCTCGCCCTCGCGCCCCGCGTCGCAGGCGTTGACGACCTCAGCCGACGTCGTCGCGGCCGAGCTGTTTGGAGACGACCGTCATCTGCTTGCGCGAGCGCTCGTCGCGCACGACCAGCTTGAAGCGCTCCGGCACGATCGGCAGGTCGGCCATGCGCCAGCTCTTGTATTTGGAGTCGTACGCTTCGGGCTCGGCGAGCTGCACGAGGTGCCCGACCGCCCACGTGATCGACGTGCTCCGGGCCCTCGAGGTAGCCCTCGTGCTTCTGGAAGGGCCCCGTCAGCACGCGCGCGAGATCCTGCCCCACCGACGGCTTCTCGGCGACGACGAGCGTCTTGGACATGGCGGTCAGCGTAGCGGGTGGCACCTCGGCTGCATCCGGGCGCGTGGCGCGCTCAGTCAGCCGTGCACGGCCCGGTGCCGACCCGGCGGCCTTCGCTCGCCGCCGTGGTCGCTTCGCGCAGAACGCTGCTCGACGGTGCTGTCGGCCACGCCGTAGCCGCCGTGCGGGCCGCCTCCCGACGGTGCCCGCGAACACGGTCGTCAGCACGCTTCCCGCTTCGTCCACCAGGGGCCGCCCGAGTTGCCCGGGCGCACGCAGCCCGCGCAGCGGCGTCAGCAGCCGCGACACCGGCCCCTGGCCGTAGGCGTTGTCGGTGAGCACCGTCTGCGTGCGCCCGATCCGCGCCGGCTCCACGCTCGAAGGGGCCGTTCTCGGGATAGCCGAGGATCGCCCCGGCGCGTGCCCGAGGGCGCGCCGGAGAGCATCTCGAGCGCCGGCAGCCTGAGCCCGGGCACGCGCAGCATCGCGACGTCGTCGGTCGGGTCGAAGGCGATCGGTTCGCGCGGCGAAGCCCGGGCGAGGCGCCGCCGACCTCGACCGTCGTGTCGCGCTCGCCGGCGACGACGTGCGCGTTGGTCACGACCACGCCCGGCGCGGCCACCCAGCCGGAGCCCTCGATCGCGAGGCCGCACGCTGTCCCCACCACGCGCACCACGCTGCGCGAGGCGCGCGCGAACGCCGGGGGCGCGCGGCGATGCGCGGTTCGGGCGCCGCGACACCGGGCGACGGGCCGTTGATCGACGGGCAGCGGGTCGAGCCGCGCGAGCGCGTTCAGGACCGGCCCGGAAGGCGGCAGGATCGCGTTGAGTTTGCGCAGGATCGCCGAGCGCTGGATGTCGGCGCGCAGCGATGCCTCGCCGGTGCTCTGCGCGGCCACCGCCGCGAGCGACCCACACGATCCCGAGGCTCAGCACCACGCCGAACACCGCGCCGAGCATGCCGTCGACGATGCCGAGGCCCGGCACGAGCAGGCGCCTGCGCACGACCAGGCCGAGACCCTCGAGCGCCGCTCGCGAGGATCGCCGCCGCCGAGCAGCGCGCCGAACAGCCCGAAGGCCGGCGCATAGGGCGAGGAGGATCCGCTCGGGAGCACCAGCGGTCGCGACGCGCGTGCCGAGGAACGCGCCGGCGACGAACCCGCTGAAAGACAGGAATCCCACGATGAAGCCCCTGGCGGAACCCGAGCAGCGCGAGGCCGACCGCGAAGGCGACAATGATCCAGTCCACCGGGGTCACCAGCCATGTTCTACAAGCTCCTTGTCTGAGCACCACCAGCAGCGCCTGCGCAGGGCGCGCTCCAATGCTCGCGCTGGCCGCGGTGGCGTTCGCGATCGGCGCGATCTTGGGCGCGCATCGCTCGTCGTCGGCCGCGAGCGACCTCGCCAACTCCTTCGCGGCGGCGTGGGCGAGCGGCGAATACGGCGCGATGTACTCGGATCTCGGCGAACCGGCGAGGCGCCGAGCATCTCGTCGCACGACTTCGCGGACGCGTACAAGGACGCGATGCGCGAAGCCACCGCGACCCACGTGCGCGTGCTGGGACGGGCGCGCAGGGCGCGCGGCGGCGCGTACATGGTGCCGGTGCTCGTGCAGCACGCGCCTGTTCGGCGCGCTGCGCCTCGCCTACGCGATCCCGGTGACGAGCGAAGGCGGCGAAGGCAACCGCGTGGCGTGGTCGCGCTCGCTCACGTTCCCCGGTCTCGCCGCGGGCCAGCGGCTGAAGCGCATCACCACGCTGCCGAGGCGCGCTCCGGTGCTCGCGCGCGACGGCAGCGTGCTGGCCGAAGCGGGCTCGGGCACGGCCTCGCCCGGCGCCGAAGGCACGCGCGGCTCGCCGCTCGGCGAATACGCGACCGCGGTGCTGGGCAGCGTGGGCGCGATGCCCGCCTCGCGCCGCGCCGCGCTCGAGGGCGAAGGCGTTCCGGGGAAGGCGAGCGTGGGCCTGAGCGGGCTCGAGCGGGCCCTGGATTCGCGCCTGCGCGGCAGGGCCGGCGGCGACCTCGTGGCGGTGGACGCGGTCACCGGCAGGCCCGGGCGGGTGTTCGCGCAGATCGCCGAGCAGCCAGCGCCGCCGGCGCGCTCGAGCGTGTCTCCTTCGCTGCAGCGCGCGGCGGTCACCGCGCTCGGCGGCCAGCTCGGCGGGATCGTCGCGATGGACCCCCGCAACGGGCAGATCCTGGCGGTGGCGGGCATCGGGCTCGACGGCCTGCAGCCCCCCGGGTCGACCTTCAAGATGGTCACCGTCACGGGCGTGCTGGAGCACCACGTGGCGAGCCTGCACAGCACCTTCAAGTACTCGACGTACGCCACGCTCGACGGCGTGAAGCTCGAAAACGCCAACGGCGAGGAATGCGGCGGCTCGCTCGAAAACGCGTTCGCGGTGTCGTGCAACTCGGTGTTCGCGCCGCTCGGCGCGAAGCTCGGGGCGGGCCCGCTGGTGGCGACGGCCGAACAGTTCGGCTTCAACCACGAACCCGGTGTGGCCGGCGCGCCGGCGAGCACGCTCCCGGCCGCCTCGCACATCGAAGGCGACCTCGACGTCGGCTCGACCGCGATCGGCCAGGGGCAGGTGCTCGCGACGCCGCTGCAGATGGCCACGGTGGCGGCGACGATCGCAGACGATGGCCGCCGCCCCTCCCCCACGTTCCTCGACAGCCCCTCCGCCGGCGCGCCGCAGCGCGTGCTGAGCACGTCGGTGGCGGCGACCGTGCGCCACCTGATGCTGGCGGTGGTCCGCTTCGGGACCGGCACCTCCGCGTCGATTCCCGGCGTGCTCGTGGCGGGGAAGACCGGCACCGCGGAACTCAGCACCGAGTGCCACAACGCGGCCTCCGAAACCTCCTCACAAGCGCCTCGCGAAGCCGGCGAACGCTGCAAGGAACGCGAAGGCGAAGCGAGCAACACCGACGCGTGGTTCGCGGCGTTCGCTCCGGCGCTGCGCCCGCGCATCGTGGTGTGCGTGCTGCTCGTCAAAGACGGCGCGGGCGGCGACACCGCGGCGCCGGTGGCGCGCGAACTGCTCGAGGCGGGCCTGCGCCCCGGCGCGGGGCTCTAGCGGCGCGCTCCCCCGTCTCCCGGCCCCGGCGTACAGCCGGCGGCCGCGCCTCTAGACGTCCAGCTCGGCCGAGGCGGTCTGCGTGGGGTCTTCGGGGTCGACGATCTTCAGCGTGAGCGGCCGGTTGTCGAGCGAGGAGTCGGCGATCTTGAAGAGCAGCAGCGCGCCCTGGGTCGGCCCGTCGGCCGCCACCGAGCTCGGCACCGGCAGCTGGCCATTGGCCGCGACGGTGCCGCCCCGGTAGGCGAACTGGTTCGACGGCGCGAGCGTGACCGGGCTGTACGTTGGCCCGCGGTGTCGCTGATCGTGAGCGCCGTGGACGCCGTGCTGGGCGGCGTTGGTGTTGTTGTAGACCTGCACGAACACGCCGAACCACTCCTGCCCGGGTTCCAGGCGCCGTTCGCCTTCGCTGAGCCCTTGGAGGTACGAGGAGTCTTCGGTCTCGAACGGGTTGAGCTCGCGCGAGAGCTGCACCTCGTAGACCAGCGCGCCCACGTCCAGGTACGGCGCGTTCTTGCCGGACTCGCCGGCGTAGGTGCCGGTGGTCACCCGCGTGTGCGAGTCGCCACAAGCGCCCAGCGCAAGCGCGCACAGCGCGAGCAGCGCGAGCGTTGTGGTGCGCAGGCGGCTTGGCATGCGACGCGGCAGTCTACCCGGCGGCGACGGTGACACGGCGGCCGCGAACGGAGGGGTCCGCGTCCTCGCCCTGCTCGAGGATCGTGCGCAGCCGCCGCAGCGCGCGCGCGGTGCGACGCCGCAGCCACCCGCGCGCGCCGAAGCTCTCGAGCAGCCGGTCCGCGAGCGTGTCCGGCTGGGTCTCGAAGCGTGAACGTCACGCGCGTGGTGCCGCCCGCGCCGGGCGACAGCTCCCACACGCCGAGCGTGCGCACCCGGTTGCCCTTGCCGGCGCGGCCCGCCTCGACGATGCGGTGGGGCGCCTCGACCTCCACGAACGTGACGTCGGCCCAGCTGTAGCGGTTGCAGGGCGCCTTCACGCGGAAGCGCGCGCCCGCGCCGAGACCCACCGAGTCGATCCTCGTGAGGTGCCAGTCGACGAGGTAGTGGTCGGTGAACTCGGGGTGGTTGGCGATGTCCGCGAGATACCCGAACACGCGCTCGCGCGGCGCGGAGATCACGATCGAGACGGCCACTGGGTCCACGGCGCCGCAAGTTTATATGCGGGCTCGCGCGCGCACCGCGCGCGGAGGGGCTCCGGGGCCCGCGCGGGCTCCGGCGCCGGGGGCCTGGTTCACCTAGTACGCGCGCTCGGCGAGGCGCACGGTCTGGCCGCGCTCGCAGTGGCGCACCGGTTCGGCCGCCAGCGGCTCCTCGGAGCGGTGGAGCGCGCACAGCTCGCATACGAGCTGCTCGCGCTCGCGGCCGCGGCGCAGCACGCGGTAGACGAGCATGCGCTCGCCCACGAGCGGCGTACGGCCGCAGTCGGCGCAGCTGCTGCGCTCGGCCGCGAGGATGCTGACCCCGCGGATCAGCAGCTCGCGCTCGAGCTGGTCGATCTCGCGCTGGACGGTGCTCATGCGGGCTGGATTCGCCGCCCGCGGGCGGCCTCCTGCAGAGCGGTTTGCGGAGCTTCGATGAGGGTATGACGGGCATTACGCGGCCCGACGCAAAAGTTGAGCCTTTGGAACGGAGAGGATGGGAGGTTCTTGTTATGATCGGCACGAACATTCCGAGGCGAGGGAGCGCCCCCCGGCGGCGAGGAGACAGGAGGGAGCAGCGTATGGACCCACTCACTTCGGGGACGTTCGTCGGTGCCGGCTCCTTCCGCTGCAGGCAGTGCGGATACACGCTCACCCTGTCGGGCGCCGAGCCGCTGAGCGACTGCCCGATGTGCCAGGGCCGCGACTTCGTTCGCGCCTCGCTGTTCAGCACCGAGCGGATCGCGACCTCGCAGGACACCAGCCATCGGCTCCCTGGCGCCCGCGGCGCCGGAGTGGGGCGCAACCCTCGCGAGGGCGCGCGCGAGCATCGACGCGGCCCGGCGAGTACCTGATCTACGACGACGACGGCGAGCCGCAGACGGTGCCGCTCACGCGCGAGTGGACGCGCATCGGCCGCAGCCTGGCGGCGGACGTGCGCTTCGACGACCCGACCGTCTCGCGCCGGCACGCGCTGATCGTGCGCCAGCCCGACGGCGTGCGGCTGCTCGACGACCGCAGCCTCAACGGCGTGTTCGTGAACGGCGCGCGCGTCGAAGGCAAGGCGCTGCAGGACGGCGACGAGATCATCGTCGGCCGCTACAGGCTGAGGTTCGTGCGCATCGCCGCCGAGAGCGCGGGCGGGCAGCCTTCGCGGCCGGGCGGCGAGCAGCTGCGCGCCGCCGGCTGAGCGCCGGAGGGCCCGCGCGCGACCGTGGCGCACTCCTCGCCCACGGGCGCGTAGTATCGCGTCGCACGATGGCTCACACGATCGCCGTGCTCTCGCAGAAGGGAGGCACCGGCAAGACGACCGCGGTGCGCACGCTCGCCGACGTCCTGCGCCGCGTCGGGGTGCGCACGCTCGCGATCGACCTCGACCCGCAGGGCAACCTGTCGGACTACTTCGACCTGCCGCCGGACGTGGCGCC
Organism: uncultured Solirubrobacteraceae bacterium; assembly: GCA_963813685.1. Classification (GTDB taxonomy): domain Bacteria; phylum Actinomycetota; class Thermoleophilia; order Solirubrobacterales; family Solirubrobacteraceae; genus Palsa-744. Next base: position 264,824 of record CAWEZQ010000005.1, on the reverse strand, counting down.
GACGATCGCCGACGTGCTCTCGGGCCGCTCGAAGGCCGCGGAGGCGATCCACGAGGAGCTGATCCCGGCGAACCTGGCGCTCGCGGAGACCGAGCTGATGCTGGGCGGCAAGATGGGCCGCGAGCTGACGCTCAGGCGCTCGCTCAGCGCGGCGGCGGACGACTACGAGCTGATCCTGATCGACTGCCCGCCGTCGCTGGGCCTGCTCACGATCAACGCGCTCGTGGCGGCCGACCACGCGCTGATCACCGCCGAGGCGCAGTACTTCGCGCTGCAGGGCGTCGAGCAGGCGATGGAGGTGGTCGAGCTGGCGCGCGACAGCCTCAACCCGCGAGCTGACGCTGCTGGGCGTGCTGCTGAACCTCGCCGACATGCGCACGGTGCACTCGCGCGAGGCGCTCGCGTCGCTGAAGGAGCGCTTCGGCGAGCAGGTGTTCGACACGGTGATCCGCGCGTCGATCGCCTACGCCGAGTCGGCCGAGCGGGCGCGCTCGATCCTCGACCACCGGCCCGACCTGGGCGCCGACTACCTGGCGCTGGCGGGCGAGATGCTCGAGCGCCTGCCGGGCCTGCGCGACGCGCGCGAGCGCGTGCTGGCGCTGGCTCAGAGCTCGCCCACGTAGGCGCCCGGGGCGCCCGCTACAGGTCGCCCACGTAGGCGCCCTGCGGCTCGAACGGCGCGCGCAGGAGCGTCGCCCAGCCCTCCGACCTCGCGGGCGAGCGCCTCGGCGACGGCGCCGGTCTGCTCGTAGAAGCACCACACGAGCACCGTCGGGCCGGCGCCCGAGATCGTCGCGCCGAGCGCGCCCAGCTCGCGTGCGCGCGTCGGCCAGCTCGAACGAGCGCGGGAACAGGTGCGCGCGCTGGCTGCTGGTGCAGGCGGTCGTGCAGGCCGCGGCCGACGAGGTCCCAGTCGCCGCGGGCGAGCCCGAGCGTCAGCAGCGCGCCGTGCGCGACGTTGAAGACCGCGTCCTCGAGCGGCACCTGCGCCGGCAGCGCCGCGCGGGCCGCGTGCGTGCGCACGGCCTCGTGCGGGCACCACCGCGAGCGCCTCGAGGCCGGTCGGCGGCTCGAAGCCGCACGGCGAGCCCGTCGGCGCAGACCACGAAGCCGCCGCTGCAGCGCGGCGGCGACGTTGTCGGGGTGCCCCTCGAGCTCGGTGGCGAGCGCGAGCAGGTCGGCGTCGAGCTCGAACATGTGGTCGGCGGCCATCAGCCCGGCGACGATCGCGGCGGCGCTCGAGCCGAGCCCGCCGGAGAGCGGGATCTCCGAGCGGATCCTGAAGCGTGAAGCCGTCCGCGCTGGTGCAGCCGCTCGAACGCGCGCACGCACAGGTTCTCGCGCCCGCGCGGCGACCGGCAGGTCGGTCTCGACGGAGAACTCGCCCGTCTCCTCGACCTCGAGCTCGAGGTGCAGCGCGAGCGCGGCCGCCATGCAGTCGAAGCCGGGGCCCAGGTTCGCCGAGGAGGCCGGCACGCGCACGACGCGCCTACGGATCACCCAGCACCGCTTCCTCGATCGCGTCCGTCTCGGCGGCGCAGTGGATGACCATGCCGTCGTTGTTGGCGATCGCCGTCTCGGGGTCCTTCAGGCCGCGGCCGGTGAGCACGCACACGATCTGCTCGGCGCCGTCGGCGCCGTACTTGAGCAGGCCCGCGACCGACGCGGCGGAGGCGGGCTCGCAGAACATGCCTTCGCGGGAGGCCAGCAGCCGGTAGGCGGAGAGGATCTCCGCGTCGCTGACCGCGCGGATCGCGCCGCGCGAGTCGGTCGACGGCGGCCATCGCGTCCTCCCAGCGCACGGGGTTGCCGATGCGGATCGCGCTGGCGACCGTTTCGGGGTGCTCGATCCGGTGCCCTCGCACGAGCGGCGCTGCGCCCTCGGCCTGGAAGCCGAACAGCTTCGGCGCGGCCCCCAGCTCGCGGAAGCCGCGCCAGTAGGAGGTGATGTTGCCGGCGTTGCCGACCGGGATGCACAGCGCTTCGAGCCGCCCTCGAGGTCCTCGTGGATCTCGAAGGCGGCCGTCTTCTGGCCTTCGATGCGGAACTCGTTGACCGAGTTGACGAGCACGATCGGGTGCGTCGCGGTCAGCTCGCGCACGAGCGTCAGCGCCTGGTCGAAGTTGCCGTCGAGCGAGATCACGCGCGCCCCGTGGACAGCGTCTGCGCCATCTTGCCCTGCGCGATCTTGCCCGTCGGGCACGATCACCGCGCAGGTGATGCCGGCGCGCGCGGCGTACGCGGCGGCGCTCGCGGCGGTGTTGCCGGTCGAGGCGCAGATCACCGCCTTGGCGCCGTCGCGCACCGCGGCGGACACCGCGCAGGTCATGCCGCGGTCCTTGAACGAGCCGGTCGGGTTGGCGCCCTCGAGCTTCAGCCGCACGCGTCGCGCCGACCATCTCCGAGAGGACCGGCGCGCGCAGCAGCGGCGTCGAGCCCTCCTGCAGGCTGACGAGCGGGTCGTCCGCGGCGAACGGCAGGCGCTCGTGGTAGCGTTCGATCAGCGGCACGTGTGGGCCCGGAAGCGCACCTTCGAGCGTCGCGGATGGCGCTCATGCGGTCTCACAGGAACTCCTCTTCGATCACGCGGATGGTGCGTGGTGCAGAGCGTAGGAAGTCGAACGTGCCGACCCGCTCGACGGCGGCGCGCAGGCTCGACTCGAGCACCGGGTGGGTGACCATCACCAGCCGCGCGTGCTCGCCCATGCCGCGCTGCACGACCGACTTGATCGAGACGTCGTGCTCGCCGAGCACCTGCGTGACCGCGGCCAGCACGCCGGGCCGGTCGGCGACGTCGAGGTGCAGGTAGAAGGCGCTCTCGACGTCCTCGATCAGCGGCAGCGCGAGCGGCTCGGCGGGCGGGCGCGCGCCGCCGGTCATCACGCTGACGACGTCGCCGAGCACCGCGCTCGCGGTCTGCGGGCCCGCCGGCGCCGGGCCCGGACATCGTGATCTCGGTGATCGTCTCGGACTCGACGGTCACCGCGTTGAACGAGCCCGACACCGACGCGAGCGGATGCCCGGTGTAGAGGAACGTCGGGATGCACGCGCACGGACAGCCCGCCGTCGCGGCGCTCGGCGGTGCCGATCAGCTTGAGCCCGAGGCCGAGCTCGCGCGCGTACTCCAGGTCGTCGACGTGGAGGTGCTCGATCCCCTCGTAGCGGACCTCGTCGAGGTGCACCGGCGTGCCGAACGCGAGCCGCGCGAGGATCGCCATCTTGGCGGCCGCGTCGCGCCCGGAGACGTCGTCGCTCGGGTCGGCCTCGGCGTAGCCGCGGCGCTGAGCCTCCGCGAGCGCCTCCGCGTAGCTGAGCTCCGCGGGTCATCTCGGTGAGGATGAAGTTGGTCGTGCCGTTGACGATCCCGTGGATGCGCTCGATCGGGCGTCGCCGAGAGCGACTCCTCGAGCACGCGCACGACCGGCACCACGCCCGCGACGGCGGCCTCGAAGCGCAGCCGCACGCCGTGCTCGCGGGCGGTCTCGAACAGCTCCTCGCCGTGCTGGGAGAGCAGCTGCTTGTTGGCGGTCACGACGTCCTTGCCGGCGTGCATCGCCGCAGCAGGTACTCGCGCGCCGGCTCGATCCCGCCGATCAGCTCGACCAGCAGGTCCGACCGCGCCGAGGATCTCCTCGAAGTCGCCGCGCGTGCGCGTCAGCACGCCGCGAGATCACCGGGCGGCGGCCGTTGAAGCGCTCGATCTCGCCGGCGCGCTCGTCGAGCAGCTGCGCGAACGCCGAGCCGACGGTGCCGTGGCCGAGCAGCCCGACGCTGGAAGCGGCCGGCTCGCCTCGGGCAGCCAGCGACATCGCGTGCGGTCAGATCCTCGAAGCTCTCGCGCCGGACGACGACGCGCGCGTCGCCGTCGGCGGCAGAAGATCACGGGCGGGCGGGGCACGCCGTTGTAGTTGTTGCGCCATCGCGAAGCCGTACGCGCCGGTCGCGGGCGTCACGATCACGTCGCCCGGGCGCGGGTCGGCCAGCAGCGCGTCGCGCACGATCACGTCGCCGGACTCGCAGTGCTTGCCGGCGAGCACGCACGCGCGTCGCGCCGTCGAAGCGGTCGGCGACGTGCGCTTCGTAGGCGGCGCCGTAGAGCATCGGGCGCAGGTTGTCGGACATGCCGCCGTCGACCGCGACCCAGCGCGAGACGTTGCTCTTGACGCTCTCGACCGTGTACAGCGTCACGCACGCGTTCGCGCACAGCGCGCGCCCCGGCTCGATCAACAGGCGCCGCGTCGGCGCCGTCGATGCACGTTCGCGTGCGACCGCCGTCACGAGCGCGCCCACGTACTCCTCGATCGCGGGCGGCGCGGGCTGCTCGGCGGTGTACTGCACGCCCAGGCCGCCGCCGAGGTCCCACACGGGGAAGTCGCCGAGCGCGGCGAGCTCGGCGACCTCGCGCTGGAACGGCTCGCAGCTCGAGCAGCTGCGAGCCGATGTGCGCGTGCACGCCCTGCGAGCGTCAGCCCGGCGCTGCGCGCGCAACGCGCTCGATCGCCTCGCGCGCCTCGTCCATCGGGAAGCCGAACTTCGAGTCGGCCTGGCCGGTCGAGATCTTCTCGTGCGTCTCGCCGCGCACGTCGGGCGTGACGCGCAGCAGCACCGGCTGGCCGCCGGGGCGCTCGCCGAGCTCGCCGTCTGCCACGAGCGCCGCGAGCCGCTCGATCTCGTCGAAGTTGTCCACCACGATCAGCGCCACGCGGTGGCGCAGCGCCATGCGCAGCTCGGCCTCGGACTTGGCGTTGCCGTGCAGCACGATGCCGCTCGGGCGCGAAGCCCGCGTGCAGCGCGAGGTGCAGCTCGCCGCCGGAGGCGACGTCGCACCACAGCCCCTCCGCGGCGAACAGCGCGAGCACCGCGGTGCAGGGGAACGCCTTGGAGGCGAACACCACGTGGAAGTCGTGAGTGCCCCGCGTCGCGGCCCGCGGCGCGGAACGCGCGCGCGCGGGCGCGCAGGTCGTCCTCGGCGACCACGTAGGCGGGCGTGCCGAACTCGCGCGCCAGCTCGATCGTGTCGCAGCCGCCGACCTCCAGGCGGCCGCGCTCGTTCAGCCGGCTGCCGAGCGGGAAGACGCCTGAGAGACTCGTGCTGGTGGCCATCGCGGAGGATTATCGCGGGCGGCGCGTCCGCGGCGGCCTCACGCGGGCGATGCGCCCGGCGGCGCGCGCAGCGCGGCGGCGCCGCCGCGGCGGAACAGGCGCGCGAGCCACAGCGAGCCGATCACGCACAGGAGCGACGCTCTCGAGCTGCGGCGCGTGAGCCCGGCGAGCACCTCGTGGTTGCGACGGATGAACTCGACCAGCAAGCGCTCGAGGCCGCTGCCGAGGAGGTAGCAGGGCGAACACCACGCCGGGGCGCACGCGGTCGCGCAGCTGCCACAGCGCCGTAGGCGAGCAGGCACATCGCGACGGTCTCGTAGATCGGCGTCGGCTGCACGCGCACGCCGGGCGGCGTGGGCACGGTGCCGTGCGGATAGCCCATCGCCCAGGGCAGGCTCGAGCGGATCCCGTAGTCGCCGTCGCCGGAGACCTGGCAGCCGATGCGCCCGATCGCGTAGCCGAGCGCGAGCGCCGTGGCGCACATGTCGAGCATCCGCAGTTCGAGCACGTTGCGCCAGCGCATCCAGCCGATCACGCCGATCGCGCCGCCGATCGCGCCGCCGTACCAGACGAGCCCGGAGCCCGAGAAGATCGCTGCCGAGCAGGTCGTGCTTGACCTGGGCGACGTAGTTCTGGATCAGGTAGTAGCCGCGCGCGCCGACGACGCCGCCGATGAGCGCCGCGAACACGATCTCATACGCCCAGTCGACCGGCCGGCCGAGCTCGCGCAGGCGCCGCGCGACGACGGCGCCGCAGGCGAGGAAGCCGAGCGCGAACGCGACGCCGAACGTCTTGATCGAGATGCCCAGAAGTTGGATTTCGGGCTTCATGGCAGCGGGACGGGCGTGCCGGGGGCGGCAGGACTTTAGGGCAGCCGTAACCGGGTCTGCGACAATCGAGCCGTGGCGGCGAAACGCGCAAGAGCTTCGGCAAGGACACGGGCCTGCAGGCGCGGATGCTGCTCACGATGTTCCTGCTCGGGCCTCGTCTACGTGGTGTTCGTCGGCGTGCTGTTCGCGGCGCGGCGCGGGCGCGGGCCTGATCGTTGTCGATCGCGGTCGTCCTGCTGCTGCTGCAGCTGTTCGCCTCGGACAAGATCGCGCTGGCGACGATGGGCGTCAAGGAGGTCTCGCCGGCCGAGGAGCCCGAGCTGCACGGCGATCGTCGAGCGGCTGTGCGTGCAGGCCGACCTGCCGAAGCCGCGGGTGTGCGTGATGGAGACGCTCGATGCCGAACGCCTTCGCGATGGGCCGCTCGCGCAAGTCGACGACCGTGTGCGCGACGCGCGGCATCCTCGACATGCTCTCGCCGGCGGAGCTCGAAGGCGTGATGGCGCACGAGCTCACCCACGTGATCAACCGCGACGTGATGGTGATGACGCTCGCGAGCTTCTTCGCCACGCTCGCCGTCGATGATCCTGCAGTTCGCGTTCTTCTTCGGCGGCGGCTACGGCAACCGCGAAGAGGAGCGCGACATCATGATCGTGATCCTCGTGTCGATCGCTCGTGTACGCGATCTCGTTCCTGCTGCTGCGCGCGCTCTCGCGCTACCGCGAGTTCGCCGCCGACCGCGGCTCGCGCGGTGCTCACCGGCCGCCCCAGCGCGCTCGCCTCGGCGCTGCTGAAGATCAGCGGCACGATGGAGCGCGTGCCGAGCCAGGACCTGCGCGCCGCCGAAGGGATGAGCGCCTTCTTCATCATCCCCGCGCGCCCAAGAAGTCGCTGATGAACCTGTTCGCCGACCACCCGCCGCTCGAGCAGCGCCTGGCGGCGCTCGAGCGGCTCGAGTCCCAGCTGCAGAGCGCCGCCTGACGTGGGCCTGCGCGACATCCTCACGGGCCGCCACACGGTCAAGGGGCCGGCGCCGGACCGCCTGTTCGCGATCTCCACGGCCTACGTGACGCTGCAGACCGAGCACCAGATCGACCCCGACGGGAGCGGCGGCGATCGTCTTCCAGGCGCTCGCGACGAGCGAGTTCGAAGCGACGCTGCGCGAAATGGAAGAAGTCGTGAAGGCGACGGGCGGCGAGAGCGGCGACGAGCGTCGCCGCGCAGGACGACAGCTACGGCTACCGCTGGATGGTGCTGCGCAACCCCGAGGGCGCGCCGAGCGTCGAAGACCTCGCCGTCGGCATCAACGCCGTCTCGAGCTCGATCGAGACGGCCGGGCCACGGCGAGCGACTGCTGTGCGCGGTGTTCGCGTTCGCGGACGCGCACAAGCGGCGCGTGTACTTCATCTACAACTACAAGCGCGGCTACTGGTACCCGTTCGTGCCCGACCGCTCCGCCGAGCAGGGGCGCATCGACCGAGCGCGAGCTGCAGCTGAAGGCGCAGATCGGCTCAGAGCTGCCGATCGAGCCCGAGATCGAGCGCTGGTTCCCGCTGTGGGGTATCCCGATCTAGACGGCGCTGACGCGCCGCGGGGACGCGTGGCGCGGGGCCGCAGGGCCGCGCGCCGGGACCGCGCGAACGCAGCCGGCGGTCAGTCCGGGATGAGCCCCTCGCCGGTGAACTCCTCGCCGGCCTCGGCGAAGGAGAGGTCGGCGGGCGGCAGGATCACGTCGGAGCCCTCGAGCTCGTCGTCGGCGACTGGCTCGCCGTGCTCGCGCACGTAGTCGACAGCGCGTCGCGGGCGGGGGCGTAGCCGTCCTCGGCGCCGCCCTCCACGACGCGCACGACCTCGTTCTCGAGCTCGTTGAGGCGTGGCTGCTCGGCGTCGTCCGCGAGCTCGGTACTGGCCCTCGCCGGAGATGCGGACGATCATGCCTGGCCGCCCTCCCCGACTGCTCCGGGGCGGCGGCGCGTGGGCTCCGCGGACCCGGCGGGGATCTGCGCGGCCGCCGCGCCGGCACCGCCGAGTTCGCCCTTCATCTTGGCGAGCTCGTCGTCGACCGCGGGCTGGCTCGAGAGCTGCTTGAGCTGGCGGTCGATGTCGTCTTCGCCGCGTGCCGAGCTGGGTGATGTCGTCGAACGTGCCCGCCGCTTCGAGCTCGGACACGGCGTCGGCGCGGGCGCGCATGTTTTCGGTCTTGTCGACCGCGCGCTGCATCGCGAGACCCACGTCGGCCATCTGCTCGCCGACCCCGGTGGCGGCCTCGGAGATCGTGACCTGCGCCTCGGCCGCCGAGTACTGCGCCTTGATGACCTCCTTCTTGGTGCGGAAGGCTTCGATCTTGGCGCGCAGTTTCTGCTCGGAGTCGGTGAGCTTCTGCTGCTGGGTTTCGAGTTCGGTGACCTGCGTGTCGAGCGACTGCAGCTCGGTCTGCGCGACGTTCTTGCGCTCGAGCGCGGTGCGCGCGAGATCCTCCTTGCCGGCGGCGAGCGCCTGGCGGGCCTGCGTGTCGAGCTTGACGACGCTCTGCTGCAGCGTGGTCTCCTGCATCTGCAGGCGCTTCTTGGCCGTGACCACGTCGGCGATGCCCTTCTTGACGTTCTGCAGCTGTTCGACCTGCTTCTGGTAGCTGTAGTCGAGCGTCTCGGCTGGGTCTTCGGCCCGGTCCAGCAGCTTCGAGACCTTCGCCTTCACGACGGTTGACATGCGCCCGGTCGAGGCCGGCCATCTGATCCTCCTATGCGGTTCCGGGGTGCGGCCGGGCCGATGCGGCCGGCGACCTCAAGCGTAGCCGACGCGGCGTCTAGAGCCCGAGCGGGTGCCGCACGACGTAGCCTTCGTTGCCCTGGCGCAGCGGGCGCCAGCGCGGCCCCTGCTGGTTGGAGGGGTCGTCGGCGGCGCTCGTGTCGAGCCGCAGCCCCGCGACGTCCATGTAGGCGTGGCCGGGGTTGGAGAAGACCGTCACCCAGCGCCCGATCCCGTGCGAGCCGTACCTTTCGAATTCGGAGGAGTCCTCGGGCGTGCTGCAGCAGGCTCGCGCCGTGCAGCGCGAACGAGACGGTGCCGGAGCAGTCGTAGCCGGGCGAGACGAACGACGCGTGGCCGCCGCCGTAGATGTAGGGCAGGCCGATGATCTCGTTGGCGGTCCAGACGATCTCCTGCACCTGCGCGGGCGCCGACATCGGCGCGGCGGCGAGCCCGTTCACGTAGCGCGCGCGCGTGCCGGGCACGAGCAGTTCGGGCGTGGCGGGCGTTGCTTCTTCGGTGGGGCTCGCGGCGGCGCCGCCGGTGACGCTGCCTTCCGCCGCCGCGGCGGTCGCGGTGGTGGGCGCCACGTAGGGCACCACTTCACCGGCTGCGTTCTTCACGTAGACGGGGCCGCTGTAGGCGACGCTCTGGCTCTTCTGGGTCACCGGCGCGGCGTTGGGGGGCACGAGCGACGTGGCGGCCTTCTTCTTCGCCTTCGCGTGCTTGACGGCCGCGGGGGCCGGCGCTTCGGCCGACACTCCGCCGGTGCTGCCGGCGAGGGCTGGGGATGCGCCGCCGGCGAGAATCGCAATGCTGCAGAACTGCTGCTGCGCTGGGGGTAAGCGCCCGCAAAACACGAACCTCTTTCGTCGGCCTGCGGGGTTAGCTGACGGGCTAGCGCTGAAAGAGCCTGCGCTTCCCACGGCCTCGCCATGGGATTCGCCCCAACAACTTGGTTCCCCCGCTCCGTGACATCGGGTCAGGGACTCGGCGTTGCCGCGGCACGCTAGCAAACTGCAAGGACGCGTGCAGCCGATGCACGCCCGCTGCCACGTGATATGCGGAGATTGCGGGCCTTTTGCCCGCTCTCTTGCGTGTGCGGGGAGCGCTAGTGTTGGCCGCCGATGCGCCCCGTACCGCTCCGCTCAGCCGCAGCATGTCTCGTGCTCGCTGCCACGATCTCCGCCGCGGGCTGCGGCCGCAAGGGCCAGCGAGAACCGCCCGGGCCGACCGCGAAGGTGGCGCCGGTGGCGCTGCACGGCGCGGTCACGGTGAGCACCCGCAACACCACGCGGCTGGGCGGCGGCGACGCCGTCGCGGACGCGGCGGCAGTGGCGCGGGTGGCATACCCGGGCCTCACCCCGGCCACGCGCCCGCAGGTGGTGGTCCTGGCGAACGCGAACGAGTGGTCGGCGGCGCTCGCCTCCGCCTCCCTGGCGAGCGCGGCGCTGGGCGCGCCGCTGCTGTACGCCGAAGGCGACACGCTGCCGGCGCTGAGCGCGCAGACGCTCGAAGCGCTGCACCCGACCGGCTCCGCGGCTCTCGGCGGCGCGCAGGTCATCCGCATAGGCACGCGCGCGCCGCTGCCCGCACACATGAGCGCGAAAACGCTCCCCGCGGCGGAACCGGCGGTGGCCGCCGCGGCGATCGAGGGGCTCCTGGCGAGCGCCGCCGGCCACGCTCCCCGCCAGGCGATCGTGATCTCGGCGGACGCGCCGCGCGCGCTGCAGATGCCCGCGGCGGGCCTCGCCGCGCAGAGCGGCGCCCCGATCCTGTACGTGAACCCGACGCGCCTGCCGATCGCGACCTCGCAGGCGCTGCAGAGCATGCACCGCCCGTCGATCTACGTGATCGACGCGGCGGCGCTCAGCCGCGCGAGGCTGAAGCTGCTCGCGAAGTACGGCCCGCTCTCCACGGTCAGCACGGGCGCCGCCGACGCGGTCGCGGAAGCGATCACGGTGGCGCGCTACACCGACGGAACGTTCGGGTGGGGCGTGAAAGAACCGGGGCACGGGTTGGTGTTCGCGAACGCCGCGCGCCCGCTCGACGCGCCCGCCGCGGCGCCGCTGTCGGCGACCGCGGACTACGGGCCGCTGCTGCTGCTGCAGGCGCGCGCGCCGGTGCCGGCGGCGCTGTCGGTGTACCTCGGCGACATCCAGCCCGCCTACACCACGGCGCCGCAGTTGGGGCCGGTGAGGGGCGTCTACAATCACGGCTGGCTGATCGGCGACGAGAACGCGATCGCGTCCGCGACGCAGGCCGAACTCGACGTGATGCTGCAGATCAGCCCGCGCAAGCAGTCGGCCGAAGAAGCCGCGGGCGCGCCATCGGAATGACACGACGCGAGCAGGTGCGCACATGAGCGAGGCCGAGGACCCGAACCGCATCCGCCGCAAGCTCGAGGCCCACGAGGTGACGGTGGAGGACGTGCGCGAGCTGATGGGCGCCTCCACGCCGCACTTCGCTCTGCAGCTGCGCAACCGCATCGCGAAGCTCGTCTGCGACCTCCCGCCGGAGCACCCCGCGCGCGTCGAAGGCGAGCGCGAGATCGCGCGCCTCGAGCGACTGGGCTTCACCGGCGAGACGCGCGGCGAGGGCGCCGCGGAGGGCGAGCGTCCGCTCCCCTCGCTCGACCTCGGCGCGGCCGGCGCCTAGCGCCTCTGCGCGAGGCGCAGCTCGCGGCGCGCCGTGAGGAAGCGTTCGCGCAGCAGCCTGAACAGGAAATAGAAGAACGGCACGTCGAGCACCAGCGGCACGATCACCGCGAGCTGGAGCGACGCGCCCGCGGCGATGAGCGCGAGCGCGACCGCCGCGTGGAAGATCGCGGTGGGCAGGAACGCGAGCAGCGTGGTGTGCGACTTGAAGCCGCCGAGGTGCTCGCGCACCGTGAACTCGACCGTGCCGATCACGACCGCGCCGATGCCCGCGAACAGCACGGGCGTGCCGGAGCGCCCCCGCGTGAAGCCCACCACCGTGCCGATGATCCCCGCGAGGATCACGAGCTCCGAGAGCGGCCACGGATGCCACGGCGGCTGCGGGCGCTCGCCCATCGCGCGCAGGTCGAGCACGCCGCTTCCGCGCTCGCGCGGCGCGTCGCGCCGGCGTTGCTTTGAGCCCGCGCGCGCCGGCTTCGCGGGGCGCGCTCCGTCGGGTTGCGCCGCGCCACGCGCTGCCCCTGCCTGCGCCTCGGAGGCCTGCGTCCCCGGCGCCTGGCCGACGCCGCGGCGCTTGCGCGAGCGCGCGCGGCGGGGGCTGCTTCGCCTCGGCACGCTCTACGCGCCCGACCGGGACTCGGCCGCCTCGGTTGCTCTGAGCCCCATGATTTCCGGCCGCCATCGTAGCGCCTATGCTGGGGTCGATGTCCACGCTGCCGTCGCAAGAGGAGCCGCACAGCGGCATCCCCGGCAGCGAGCTTCCGGGCCCGTTCGCGGTGGGCGAGTACGCGGTGAAGCTGCGCGAGCGGGTGCGCGCGCTGGCGCGCGTGCAGCTCGTGGGCGAGCTCGTGAACCTGCGCGCTGCGCGTGCGCGTGTGTACTTCGAGCTGCGCGACGCGCGTGGCGCGATCGCGTGCGCGGCGTGGCGCGCGGACTGGGAGGCGATGGTGGCGCGCGCGGGCGAGCCGGCGGACGGCATGCAGGTGGTGGTGGCGGGCGGCTGCGACTACTACCCCGGCAGCGCCACCTCCTCGCCGAGCTTCTCCTTTTCGGTGAGCGACATGCGCATCGCGGGCGAGGGCGACCTGCTCGCGCGCATCGACCGGCTGCGCAAGCAGCTCGACGCGGAGGGGCTGCTGGAGCCGCAGAAGCGCCTGCACCGCCCGCTGCTGCCGCGCGCGATCGGGGTGGTGACGGGCGAGACGGGCAAGGCGCGCGACGACATCGTGGCGGCGCTCCTGCGGCGCGGCTGGGCGGGTCGCATCGTGTGGGCGTTCGCGCCCGTGCAGGACCGCCGCGCGGCGCCCGCGATCGCGCGCGCCCTGTCGGACCTCGCCGCGGTGGGCGGCGTGGAGGTGGCGATCGTGGCGCGCGGCGGCGGCTCGCTCGCGGACCTCTTGTGCTTCTGCGACGAGACGCTGTGCAGGACCGTGGCGCTGCTCGGCATGCCGGTCATCGCGTCGGTGGGCCACCACACCGACCGCACGCTGCTCGACGACGTGGCGGCGGTGAGCTGCTCCACCCCAACCCACGCGGCCGATGCGGCCGTGGGAGTGGACTGCGTGCGCGCACGCGCGCAGGCGGCGGCCGTGGCGGTGCGCCTGCGCGAGCACTCGAGCCGCGCGGTGCTGGCTCGCGCGCGCACGCTCGCGGGACTCTCGCGCGCGCCGCTCGCGCACCTCGACCGCCAGCGCGCGCGGCTTCACCAGGACCTGCGCGAGATGCGCGCGGCGGCGCGCAGGCGCCTCGAGGCAGAGCGCCAGAGCACCGCCACGCGCGGCCTGGTGCTCGCGCGCAAGAGCTCCTCCACGCTGCTCGACTGCCGCGAGCGGCGACCGCGCGAGCTCGAGCGCCTCGCGCTCACGCTCGCCGCGCACGACCCGCAGCGCACGCTGCGGCGCGGCTACGTGCTCGCGCGCTCGGCCGCGGGCGAGCCCGTGGAGAGCGCGGAGCGGGCGCGAGCGGAGCGCGAGCTGCGTCTGTCGTTCGCCGACGGCGACGTGCGCGTGCGCGTGGACGAGGACGGCGCGGGACGATGAGCGGCGCGGGAGAGGGCGCGGCGCAGGACGCGCTCACCTACGAGCAGGCGGCGGCGCGCGTCGAGGAGATCATCCGGCGCCTGGACTCGGGGGAGGCCAGCCTGCAGGAGACGCTCGAGCTGCTCGCGGAGGGCAAGAGGCTGATCGAGCTGTGCGCGAGCGAGCTCGCGGCGGTGGCCGGCGCGCTCGAGGAGCTGCGCCTCGACGAGCTCGTTGAGCGCCTCGAACGCCAGGCGGGCCAATGAGCCCCCGGAAGCGCTCGAGACGGCGGGCGGGGCGATGAGCACCTGGGAGCGCCTGGCGCAGCTGCCGGTGCGGATCGAGTCCTACGAGCTCGAGGGGCTCGAGGCGAAGGTCTCCAGCGAGTTCGACCGCAAGAGCACGCTGATCCGCATGCGCGGCGAGGGCGCGGAGGGCGTGGGCGAGGACGTCACCTACGACGGCGTGGACCAGGAGATCCTGCAGGCCGCGGGGCCGGCTCTGGCGCTCGCGGGCAGCCACACGCTCGCGTCCCTCTGCGACCTCTTGGCGGGCCTCGAGCAGTTCCCCGAGCCGCCGCAGCGCGAGGTCTCGCGCCGCTACAGGACGTGGGCGTACGAGTCCGCGGCGCTCGACCTCGCGCTGCGCCAGGCCTCCACCACGCTGCACGCGGCGCTCGCGCGCGAGCCGCGGCCGGTGACGTTCGTGGTGTCGCTGCGCCTCGGCGAGCCCCCCACGATCGAGCCCGTGGCGCGCCGCCTCGAGCGCCACCCCGGGCTGCGCTTCAAGCTCGACCCCACGAGCTCGTGGGACGATCAGCTGATCGCGCAGCTCGTGGCCACCGGAGCGGTGGACTCGGTGGACTTCAAGTCGTTCTACTCCGGCACGGTCGTCGACCAGCCCGCGGACCCCGCGCTGTACGAGCGGGTGGTGCGCGCGTTCCCCGACGCGTGGATCGAGGACCCCGCGCTCACCGCGGAGACCGAGCCGGTGCTCGCTGCGCACCGCGAGCGCTTCTCGTGGGACGCGCCGATCCACTCGATCGAGGACATCCTCGCGCTGCCGTACCCGCCGCGCATGGTCAACATCAAGCCCTCGCGGCTCGGCGGCCTGCGCAACCTGCTCGACGCGTACGACTACTGCGCGGAGAACGGCATCGGCAACTACGGCGGCGGCCAGTTCGAGCTGGGCGTGGGCCGCGGACAGAACCAGTACCTGGCCTCGCTGTTCCACCCCGACGCCCCCAACGACGTGGCGCCGACGGGCTACAACCTGCCGGACCCGCCCGGCGAGCTGCCCTCGAGCCCGCTCGCGCCGGCGCCCTCCGAGCTGGGCTTCCGCTGGGGCGGCGACTGAGATCCGAGCTGGGGACAGTGGCGTTCGTGAGAAGCCTCTCGCGGGGCGCAACTTCCTTGCCGCGTCTACGTTTGAACGCGCGTAGCCGGTAAGGTCGATATTCGCCGAATCAGCGCAGATCGCCCACCGGCCCGGCAATCTCATCTCGGCGGGAGGACATGCGCACGCGCATCTCTCTGAACACGCGAGCGGTCAAACTCGCCGCGGCGCTCGCCGCGGGCGCGGCGCTGCTCGCGGGCGGCGCGGGCGGCGCGGGCGCGGCGGGCCCGGGCGGCACCACGCCGGCGGGAAGCCCGGCGCCGAGCGCGCCCGCGACGACCACGCCCGCCAAACCGCCGCCGAAACCCACCAGGCACACCTCGCACGCGAGCCTGCACGTGACCTCGGTGCGGATCACGCGCGTGAGCTGCATCCCCTCGACGCACTGCTCCACCAACCCGCGCGTGGTGTCGGTGCACGGCACGCTGCTGGTGACCGGCACGGGCGTGCACAGCGGGATGCTGCTCGCCTTCCCCCACTCCCCCGGCGCGCGCATCTCGCGCACCTCGCCGCAGGCCAAGCTGCGCTCCACGGGCGCGGGGCTCGTGGCCACCGTCCCCATGAAGGCGCACTCGGGCCGCATCCAGCTGCTGCTCGGAGGCGGGCGACACACGAGCTCGTGGGGGCCCATCACGATCGTGACGCACGCGCTCGCGCCGCCCACGCCGCCGCCCACCGCGGCCGCCACCGGCGCCGTCGGCGCGAACCCGTTCGAAGGCCAGGGCATGTGGATCTGGTACGTGAGCAAGTCCAGCGGCGGCAGCGTGGCCGCGATCGCGGCGCAGGCGCACGCGGCGGGCGTGAGCACGCTGTTCCTCAAGAGCTCCGACGGCTCCAGCAACTACTGGAGCCAGTTCTCGCCGCAGCTCGTCTCCGAACTGCACGCCAACGGGCTGAAAGTGTGCGCGTGGCAGTACGTGTACGGGACCAACCCCGCCGGCGAGGCCGCGCTCGGCGCGGAGGCGGTGGCCAACGGCGCCGAATGCCTCGTGATCGACGCGGAGGCCGAGTACGAAGGCAAGTACGCCGCCGCCCAGACCTACATCCGCGGACTGCGCGCCAGGATCGGACCGACCTTCCCGCTGGGCCTCGCTACGTTCCCCTACGTCTACTACCACGAGAAGTTCCCCTACTCGGTGTTCCTCGGGCCGGAAGGCGCGCAGTTCAACGCGCCGCAGATGTACTGGAAGGCGATCGGGCAGTCGGTGGACACGGTGTACGCCAACACGTGGATCGCCAACCGCATCTACGCGCGGCCGATCTACCCGCTCGGGCAGACCTACGAAAACGTCTCGCCGGCGGACGTGCTGCGCTTCCGCGAGGAGGCCGTCGACTACGCCGCGACGGGGGTGTCCTTCTGGGACTGGCAGGAGACGAGCAAAGCGGGCTGGGCCGCTCTCGCCGAAGCGCTCGTGCCGCTCACCAGCGTGGCGCCCAACGGCGAATACCCCGAACTCCACAAAGGCAGCAAGGGCGACCAGGTGCTGTGGCTGCAGGAGCACCTCGCGAGCACGGTCCCCTCGCAGGAAACCACCGGCTCGTTCGGCGCCCAGACCGAAGCCGACCTGATCGCCTTCCAGAGCGCGCACGCGATCCCCGCCAACGGCATCGCGACCCCCGCCACGTGGCAGGCCCTGCTCACGCTCGCCCCGGTCCCCGTCGACTGGACCGGCGGCGGGCCCAGCAGCGGCTGAGCCGCGCCCGCCGGCGAGGCGCCGGCGGGCTTGGCGTCAGAGGGGGCGTGCGATCGGCTCAGACGCGCTGGATCAGCGTGCCGGTGCCGAGGCCGCCGCCGCAGCACATCGTCACGAACCCGACCTCCTTGTCGGAGCGCTCGAGCTCGTGCAGCAGCGTGGTGATGAGGCGCGCGCCGGTGGAGCCGAGCGGGTGGCCGAGCGCCATCGCGCCGCCGTTCACGTTGACGCGGTCCATGTCGGGGTTGAGCTCGCGGCGCCACGCCGCCACGACCGGCGCGAACGCCTCGTTGATCTCGATCAGGTCGATGTCGGAGATGCTCATGCCGTTGCGCTCGAGGATCTTGCGCGTCGCCGGGATCGGGCCCTCGAGCATTTTCACGGGGTCGCAGCCCACCGTGGTCATGTCCGCGATGCGCGCTCGCGGTTTGAGGCCCAGCTCCTTCGCCTTCTCGGCCGACATCAGCAGCACCGCCGCCGCGCCGTCGGAGATCTGCGAGGAGTTGCCCGCGGTGATCTTGCCGTCGGGCTTGAACGCGGGCTTCAGCTGCGAGAGCGCCTCGAGGCTCGTGTCGGGGCGGATGCCCTGGTCGGTCACGTACTCCTCGCCGTTCACCGCGATCGGCACGATCTCGCGCTCGAAGCGGCCCTCCTCGGTGGCCTGGTGGGCGAGCTTGTGCGAGCGCATCGCGAGCTCGTCGAGCTCCGAGCGGGGGATCTCCCACTGGTCGGCGATCATCTCGGCGCCGAGCCCCTGGCCCACGATGTTGTGCTTGGCCATCAGCTCCGGCGTGAACGCGTAGCCGAAGTCTTCCTGCGTTTTCATGCCCGCCGCGAAGGGCAGATGGCCCATGTGCTCAACGCCCGAGCCGATCATCGCGTCGTGCACGCCCGCCGCGATCAGCGCCGCGGAGAAGTTCACGGCCTGCTGCGCGGAGCCGCACTGGCGGTCCACGGTGGTGCCCGGTGTCTCGATCGGCAGGCCCGCCTGCAGCCACGCGTTGCGCGCGATGTTGAAGCCCTGCTCGCCGAACTGCTGCACGCAGCCCGCGATCACGTCCTCGACGTGCGCCGCGTCGATGCCCGAGCGCTCGATCACCTCGGTGTAGGTCTTCGCCAGCAGCGTGTTGGGGTGCGTGTCCTTGTAGTAGCCCTTCTCCCTGTGCCCACGGCCGATCGGCGTGCGCACAGCCTCCACGATCACAACTTCGCGTCCCTCGGCTTGCCTCATGTCAGGCGTCCTCCAGCGGTCTTTAGCCCAGCGTTGATTGGTTGCAGCCGGGCCGCATCTCGGGCCTTCGCGCCGATGCGCGGAGGGTCTGACAGAATGCCCGGACCCTGCAGGCCCTACTCTACCGCGCCACGTTGACTGGCCAGTCAGCCAGGCAGCGCAGACCGACCCCCACGACCCGATTTACGAGCAAGTGCGCGACCGTCTCGCGATAGCAGGAAGCGGCGCGATCGCGTGCGGCATGGCCGCGACCGCGGCGCACCACGGGCCGGTGCTGCTGCTGGCGCGCTCCGAGAGCTCCGCCGAGCGCGCGCTCGCGCGCGTGCGCCGCACGCTCTCGCGCCTCGAAGCCGAGGTGGACCCCGAGCACGTGCAGGTCGTCACCGACCCCAAGGCGCTCGAGGCGGCCACGTTCGTGGTGGAGGCGGTGGTGGAGAACCACAACGCGAAGGCCACGCTGCTCGCGGAGCTCGACGGGATCCTGCCCGCCGAGGCGATCCTCGCGAGCACCACCTCCTCGCTGTCGGTCACGCGCCTCGCGGAGGCGAGCGGCAGGCGCGAGCGCTTCGTGGGCCTGCACGTGTTCAACCCCGTCACCAAGATGAAGCTGATCGAGCTGGTCTTCCCGCCCGAGGCCACCGCGGAGACGCGCGGCCGCGCGCTCGAGCTGTGCGAGACGCTCGAGAAGACGCCCGTGGAGGTCCCCGACGTGCCCGGGTTCGTGGTCAACCGGCTGCTCTTCCCCTACCTGTTCGCGGCGGTGCGCCTGCTCGAAGAGACCGGCATGGACGCCGCCGACGTGGACACCTGCATGCGGCTCGGCGCGGGGCACCCGATGGGGCCGCTCGCGCTGCTCGACCTGGTCGGCCTCGACGTCGCCGCCGCGATCGGCGAGACGATCGGCGAGGCGGTTCCCGAACGCGTGCGGGCGCTCATCCGCGAGCGCGCGCTGGGGCGCAAGAGCGGGCGCGGGTTCCACAGCTATTGAGAGCCGCAGCGCCGGCGCGCGGCGCGTCGCGAAAGATTTACGTGCGCTGAAGCGAGTTTTAGCTGCGATTCATCAAGATCGCGATACTTGTTCATGCGACGTCAAGTCGCAACGCACACCCGCCTCCTCCCAGTGCACACGCTCCGGTCCGCTCCCCCCGCGGGCCGGACGTGTTTAAGCGTCCGCGTCGCGCTGCTCGCGCTGCGCCACCGGGCGGCGTTCGCGGATGCGCACCGCCTCGATGCGGTTCTCGCGCACCGACTCCACGCGGATCGAGTAGCCGTCCGCGGTCGACCGTGTCGCCGCGTCTGCGGCAGCCGGCCGAGCTCGCTGAACACGAAGCCCCCGACCGAGTTGTACGCGTCGCTGTCGACCGGCAGCTCGAGGCCGTAGTCCGCGAGGTCCGTGATCGGCACGTGGCCGCGCACGAACCAGTCGCCGTTGGCGAGCTTGCGAATCTCCCCCGCCGCCGGATCGGTCTCGTCGGCGATCTCGCCGACCACCTCCTCGATGATGTCCTCGACCGTCACCAGGCCGACCACGCGGCCGTACTCGTCCACCACCACCGCCATCGACGTGCGCTGACGCTGCAGGTCCGCGAGCAGGTCGTCGAGCGGCTTGGTCTCCGGCACGATCAGCGCGTCGTGCACGATCGGCGCGATCGGCGAGTGCGGCCCCTCCTGCATCAGCTGGCGCACAAGCGTGCTCACGTGCACGAGGCCGCGCACGCGGTCGCGGTCGTCCTCTTCGGTCACCAACAGGCGCGTGTGGCCGCTCGAGATGCACAGCCGCAGCGCGCTCTCCACGTCGGCCGACGACGTCAACCGTCGACAACCGCAGGGATCGGCGTCATCACCTGGCGCGCCTCCTGCTCGTGCAGGTGGAACACGCCCGTCAGCATGCCCGCCTCGCCCGGGTCGATGTGCCCGCCCGCGTAGGACTCCGCGATCAGGCGCTTGAGCTCGTCCGGCGAGCCGCCGCGGCGCTCCGCATTCATGTCCACACCCGAGCAGCCGCAGGATGCGGTCCGACACCGCGGTCAGCAGCACGATGGACGGGTGGAACAGCATGCTGAAGGTGCGCAGCGGGCGCGCCACGCGACGCGCGACGGCCTCCGCGCGGTCGATCGCGTAGAACTTCGGCACCATCTCGCCCGCCACCAGCTGCGTGGAGGCGATCACCAGGAACGCGACCACCACCGTGATCGCCACCGCCAGGTCGTGGCCGAGGCCGCCGCCGATCACTTCGCGCAGCACCGACGCGAGCGCGGGCTCGCCGAGCGCGCCGATCGCCGATCGAGGTCAGCGTCACGCCGATCTGCACAGCCGAGATGTATTCGTTGATGTGCGCGATCTGCTCGAGCGCCAGCGACGCGCCGCGTTCGTGCCGTCGTTCGCGCATCACCTCGAGGCGCGCGCGGCGCGAGCGCACCAGCGCGTACTCCGCGATCACGAAGAACGCGTTCAGCGCGATCAGCAGCGCCGCGAGGATGAGCTTGAGGCCGTTCACGCGCGGCCGACCGACGCGCAGGCGCGTACCCGCGCCCGGACCCCGCTGCAGCCTCTGCAGCGGGCCTCGCGGCCCGCTACGGCGACGCTACTTCGAGGAAGATCTTCGTCGTCGTCGTTCATCGATTGCCGACCCGCCAACGGTAGCAAGGCGGTTGGTCAGACGCCGGATGGCCCGCCGCGCTCGCGTCACACGGCGCCGTCGATCTCGCGCGCGAGCGCGAAGTCCGCGCTCGGTGAGCCCGCCCTGCGAGTGCGTGGAGAGCGTCAGGCGCACCTTGTTCCAGCCGTGCACGCAGGATGTCGGGGTGGTGGTTGGCCGCCTCGGCGAGCTCCGCCACGCCGTTGCACGAACGCGATCGCGGCCGCGAAGTCGGCGAACTCGCAGGTCGCGCTCGATCGCCTCGCCGCCCGCGCGCGCCCACCCGTCGAGACCCGTCGAGGCCCTTCGCGATCTCCGCGTCGCTCAGCAGCGGCCATTGCGTCGAGCCTACCCCGATCAGGCGCGTACAGTCACAGCATGCGCATCGTGAGCCTCGTGCCGCACGCCACCGAGCTGCTGTTCGCGCTCGGCCTCGGCGCCCGACGTGGTCGCGGTCACGCACGAGTGCGACCACCCGCCCGAGGCGCTCGAGCTGCAGCGCGTCACGCGCGACGCGCTGCCCGCGGGCCTGCCGCGCGGGCGAGATCGACGCCGCCGTGCGCGAGCGCACGCTAGCGGGGCGAGGCGATCTACGAGCTCGACCGCGCCGCGCTCGCAGCGCTCGAGCCCGAGCTGATCGTCACGCAGGCGCTGTGCCCGGTGTGCGCGGTCTCCTACGACGAGGTCGTCGCGAGCTCGCGCGCGAGCTGCCCTCGTGCCCGCGCGTGATCGCGCTCGACCCGCAGCACGTTCGGCGAGACGCTCGGCGACGTGCGCACGATCGCCGAGGCGACCGGCAGGCGAGAGCAGGGCGTCGCGCTGGTGCGCGCGCACCGCGCAGCGCAGTCGACCGCGTGAGGCTCGCGGTGCGCGGCGCAGGAGCGCCCGCGCGTGGCCGCGCTCGAGTGGCTCGACCCCGTGTTCGTCGCGGGTCACTGGACGCCGCAGCTGATCGAGCTCGCGGGCGGCGAGGACGTGCTCGGCCTGCCCGGCGAGCCGTCGGCCACGGTCGTCGTGGGACGAGGTCGCCGCCGCCGCGCCCGAGGTGGTCGTCGTGATGCCCTGCGGCTATGACGCGCAGCGCGCCCACGAGGAGGCACTGGCGCACGCCGGCGAGCTCGCGCAGCTCGGCGCGCCGCGCGTGGTCGCCGTCAACGCGTCCGCCTACTTCTCGCGGCCCGGCCCGCGGCTGGTCGACGGCCTCGAGCTGCTCGCGCACGTGCTGCACCCCGAGCGCGTGCCCGCGCCGCCCGCCGGCGCCGCCGCGCTCGCAGTGGCGGTGTGAGCCGCCGCGCGCCTCGGGCGCCCGGCGATCAGGGCCCGGGCGCGATGATGCCCACCGAGCCCGCTTCGCCCCCTTCGACCTTGCTCGAGTTCGCCGCCGCCAGCGAGCCCGCGACCGCGGCCGCCGCGATCACCGCGCACGCCGCCATCGCCAGCGCCTGCGCGCGGCGCAGATCGCCGAGGCGGATCACCGTGGCCGCCAGCGCGCCGCCGATCAGGCCGCCGATGTGCCCGCCCCACGAGATGTCGGGCACCGTGAAGCTGATGATCAGGTTGATCACGATGAGGCCGCCGATGCCGCTCTGGAAGATCGGGATCTGGCGCGCGCGCATCTCCACCGCGGCCGCGCCCATGAGCCCGAACACCGCGCCCGACGCGCCGACCGTGAGCGTGTGCGGGGAGACCAGCAGCGCGCCCGAGCGAGCCCGTGAGCAGCGACACCGCGTAGATCACGCCGAAGCGCACCCTCCCCGAGCGCCGGCTCGATCATCGTGCCGAGCACGTACAGCACCCACATGTTGAAGCCGATGTGCAGCAGGTTCTCGTGCAGGAAGCCGCTCGTCACCAGGCGCCACCACTGCCCGTGTGCGACGCCCTGTCCCGCGAAGCCGGGCAGTTCGCTCGAGCCGAGCAGCGCGCCTTTGCCGATCACCGATCCCGTGGCTCCGCCGCTGAACGTCCACGCGTGGTGACCCTCCGCGAGAAACACGACCACGTTGAGCACGATCAACGCGTACGTGACGCTGCGGCCTGCTGGACATGTCGCGCACCCGCTTGACCTTGGTGCGCTGTTTGGCGCACTCCGGACAGCGCATCCCGACCGGCGTGGTCGTCATGCAGTCGGGGCAGATCGGCCGGCCGCAGTTCGAGCACGACACGCCGGTCTCGCGCGAGGGGTGGCGGTAGCAGGTGGCCATGCTCGGGAGCGCTCGCCGAGCAGCCTGCGGGTCGCACGAGTGAGCTCCCGAAGCGCGCGCTCGGCGCCCGCGCGTACCGCGTCGATGTCCCGAGCTGCGCCCGCGGTTGCGCACCTCGACCCTGTGCGGGCGCCTGCGCGCGCGCAGCACCACCAGCGCGGCGCCCGCGGCGCCGCCGGCCACGATCGCCGCCGCCGGGCGCACCCAGTTGCGCGGGTCGCGCATCGCGCCGAGCTCCCACGCCTCGAGCTCGTCGGCGGCCATCTCGGTGATGCTCTGCAGCGTGCTCTCGAAACGCACGATCAGGTCCGCCGGCGGCTCCACCGGCGCGAGCGCTTCGCGCAGCAGGCTCTCGAGGTTCGACACCGCCTCAGTCATCGTGAGCCTCCCGAGACCTCCGCGGGCGCCGCCACCGCCACGCCGTCGCGCTCGCCCACGATCTCCTCGAGCTGCTTGATGGCCCGGTGGATCAGCACCTTGGTGGCGCCGTCCGAGCGCCCCAGCGCACGCGCGATCTCGCGGTTGTCCATGCCGAGCGCGAAGCGCATGATCAGCGCCTCGCGGCGGTCGTCCGGCAGCATGCGCACACCGTCCAGCACCCTGCTCAGCTCGTCGCGGCCCTCGACCAGCTGCTCGGTCGTGTGCAGCGCGGTGAGCGAGTCGGTCTCGTCGATCGGCGAGGAGGGCTTGCGCGAGCGGTCGCGGTACAGGTTCGCCGCGAGGTTGTGCGCGATGCGGATCAGCCACGGCCGCAGCGGCCTGCCGTTCGATTCGCGCTGCGCGCGCTCGAAGTGGCGGTAGGCCTGCAGGAACGTCTGCTCCGTGAGGTCCTCCGCGTCGTGATGGTCGCCCACGCGGTAGTACGCGTAGCTGTACACGTCGCGCACATGCGAGCGGTAGAGCTCTGAGAACTCCTCGTCGAGCTGCGCCTTCGGCTTGCTGCTGGGCTGGTCGCTCACTCATTGCACCCTAGCCCTCCGCCGGGGTTCAGGCCGCGCGAGACATCTCGCGCCGAGCCTCCTGCTCGGATCGCTGCTCGGGTGGCGCCTTGGCGCCGCCCAGCCAGCTCCACTGAAGCGAGATGCACGCCCACACGCGCTCCGTCACCGCCCGCGCCGCGTTCGGCGTGGGTGTCGCGGAGCGCGAGGAGGGGAACAGCAGCGGGCGGCCCGCGCGCACCCGCACCCTGCGCGGGCGGATGCGCCAGCCCGCGCGCACGTCTTCGGTGCCGATCACCGCCACCGGCACCACCGGCGCGCCCGTTTCGAGCGCGAGGCGGCCCACGCCGCGCTTCGGGCGCCCGAGCGGCCCGGGCCGCACGCGCGTGCCCTCGGGGAACACCACCACGCAGTCGCCGCGTTCGAGGATCTCGCGCGCGGTGTCGATCGCCGCCGCGTCGCCCGCGCCGCGGTCCACCGGGAACGCGCCCAGCGCGTTCAGGATCCACGCCTGCCAGCGCTTCTCGAACAGCTCGCGCTTGGCCATGTAGTAGACGGGGCGGCGCACCATCATGCCGATCACGAACGGATCGAGGAAGCTTCGGTGGTTCGACGCCAGCAGCAGCGGCCCACGCGAGGGCAGGTGCTCGCGGCCGACGCGCTGCAGGCGGAAGTACACGCGGAACGACGGTTGCAGGATCGCGCGCGCGAGCCAGTAGATCACCGGGTTCACGCCGCGGCTCAGCGAGCGCTCGTGGAAGCTCGCCAAGTCGGCAGCGGGGTCTGCGCCGGGCTGTGCTGGGCCCTGCAGGCGGGGAGTAAAGGCCACGTAGGTAGCTACACCGCGGAGGCGCGGCGTTACAGGGCGGGCCGGGGCTTGCGCCGGCACGGCCCCTCGATCGGGTTGACATTTGACGATCGTTTCGCCGGGCCGCTCAAGGACGGGTCTCGCGGCGACGATCCGCAGTTGTGGAGAGCACGGCAGGCCTCGAGCGCAGCGACGCCCCGAGATTCGCGGCGTCTGCAGCCCTGATGGCGCGAAGCCTTGGCGGGCTGTATCTCGCCGGCGCGACGATCGGGCTCGTTTCGCTGTTCCTGCCTCGCGCGCCGGCTACCAACGTGGGGGCACTGCTGAGCAACATCGCCCTTGCGTATCTCGGCGGCGTGGTCGTGCTGACCTTGTTCCGGCGGTTGCCGACGTGGACCTTTCACATTGCGCTGCTGGCCGGCACCGCGCTGATCACGCGGGCCGTCTACTACAGCGGGGATGGTGTGAGCTACTACGCCATCTGGTATCTGTGGGCGGCGCTTTTTGGGTTCTCGTTCTTCAGGCGTGGCCTCGCGACCGTCCATGTGGCGGTGGTCGGCGTCGCGTACGCGGCCGTCCTCTCGGTCAGGCACGAGCCGGTGCCGGAGGGGCGCTGGCTCACGACGATCGCCTCGCTGCTGATCGCCGGCGTGTTCATCGACGCGCTGGTGCGTCGCGTGCGCCGCCAGCGCCAGCAGGCCGCCGATGACGCCGAGAACCTCGCCACGGTGGTCGGCGCGATGCACCGCATCTTTCAGCAGCCGAGCGCGGATACGACTCGCCTTGACCTCTGCACGACCGCCTCGCGCGTGGCGCGCTCCGACAGCGCGGCCCTGTGGGAACCACGCGACAGCGAGCAGGTGCTCGTGCCCGCCGCGATGTCGGGGGCGGGGTCCTGCGCGGAGGAGCTCCAGCTCGAGCGCCCGCTGAGCGGCGCCGCCCTCGCCTACCGCACGGGCGAGCCGCAGTTTGCGCCTCGTGTGGGCAGCGCCAGCGCCGAGATCGAGGCGGAAGAGGGCGGACAGGTGCGATCCGCGCTTTGGCAGCCCGTCGTCCGGGACGACGAGGTCGTTGCGGTCTTGGCGCTCTACTGGCACACGCCTGTCGTGGCGCCCGAGCCGGGAATGCAGGCGGCGATCGTCTTGCTGGCCGCGCAGGCCGCGATCGCGATCGAGCGTGTCGAGTTGCTCGCGCGTCTTGAACGCATCGCTCACACAGATGAGCTGACCGGTCTGCCGAACCGGCGCGCGTGGCGCGAGGCGCTGCCCCGGGAGATGGCGCGCGCCCAACGTGAGCGGTGGCCGCTGTGTGTCGCGATGCTCGACGTCGATGGGCTGAAGCAGCTCAACGACAGCCGCGGCCACCACGCAGGTGACCAGCTGCTCAAGCAGAACGCCGCCGCATGGAGCGCCGCCCTGCGTCCGGTCGACCTTCTCGCTCGCTACGGCGGAGACGAGTTCGCGGCGATCCTCACGGGCTGCCGCCTCGAGGATGCCCGCAAGCTCGTGGAGCGCCTCGCGGACGCCACCCCCAAGGACCGCAGTTTCAGTGTGGGCATCGCGGAATGGGACGGCGTCCAGGACCTGCACGCGCTCGTATCCGACGCAGACGCCCGCCTGTACGAGGCCAAGCGCGCTCGTACGCAAGCCGACGACACAGGCACGCGAGGTGCCTTTCGTGCCTTCCAGGGCGGCGCGGGTTAGCCCGTATGCGCGCCCGACGCGGGCAGTGGCCCCGGCTGCCCGGGCGTTCCCCTGGCGCGCCGGCCACGCCGGTCAGCCGGGCGTCGGAAAGTCTGCGTGTACGCACTCGCTCTCGAGCGCCTGTGCGAGGCGATGGCGCTCGCGCGCGACCCCGGGCGTGACGGCGTCCCCGCTCCTCTTGTCGACGAGGTTGCGTACCTCGCAGGGATCGGCCTCGAGGTCGTATAGCTCGTACTCGGACGCCGCCCGGCGCTGCGGGTCCAGGTAGACCGCGTACTTCCAGCGCGAGTCGCGCACGCACCGGATCCTGTTGGGCTGCCCGGGCGCCTCCTGCTGGGCGGTCGCCGCCTGGTGATCGTCGTAGGTGAACAGGATCCGGTCCCGAACAGCTGCCTGAGGTGGCGCGTCGAGGATCCCCTTGAAGTCCGAGCCGCTCCTCCTCACCGCGTCGAGGTCGTGCCGGGCGTGGCGCGCCAGCACACCGCACAGGCTGGCTCCGTCGAGAGTGCCCTCGGCAGGCGCTTCGGCGATGCCGAGGAGCGTCGGAACGAGGTCGACCAGCGAGACCGCCGCATCGCTCTCGGCGGCGCGCGGGAAGAGCAGCGGGTTGGACACGACGAAGGGCACCCTGATCGTCTCCTCGTAGGCGTTGAACATCTTCTGACGCAGCCCGCCGTGGGACAGGCCCATCTCCCCGTGGTCGGAGATCCGGACGATCACCGTCCGGGCCCGCAGCGAGCGGGCATCGCGCGGGTCGCCGAGGGACCGCAGCAGCCTCCCGATCTTCTCGTCCACCGCGCCGTGCAGGAACGCATAGAAGTTCACGTAGTCGAGCTGCGCCTGACGCGAGCTCAGAGGGCCTATGTACGAGACCTGCCCCAGCTTCATGAGCGCGTGAACGCTCGGCTTGCGGTGGAGCGACTCGTTCAGCGTCGGCGGCAGCGACACCCCGAGCTCGGCGAACTGCTCGCGACGGTACCCGCCCGCCTCGAACGAGGACGGATACGCGAGCACGTCGTGCGGGTTGACGAGCGAGACAATCAGGCAGAACGGCTCCGGCACATCCGCCTGCCCGAGGAACGCCTCGGCCTGACGCGTGAAGTCCTCGTCCCATCCCGCTCCGGAGAATCCGGCGCTGCCTCCGCCGAAATGGCTCGGTTCGACGTTCTCCCCCGCATCGGGCGGCTCCCATCCCCCGAAGCCGAACTCTCGGTCGAGTCGCTCGGCGTCAAGCCGACTCCAGTCGTGCCCGCCGGCCAGCGGAGCCGTGAGGTGCCACTTGCCCTTGTAGGCGACCGTGTACCCCGCCGATCGCAAGCGCGTCCCGAGCGTGGCCGTCCCCGCTTTCAGCTCCGGCTCGCTGCCGCTGTGCGGCCCCACACGCAGCAGGCCGCGGAGGAACGACCGCGTCAGGCGAGTTCGCGGCACGTCGCCGCTCACGGCCAGGCGACCGACCTCGCGCAGCACGGCCGCGATGTTGTGCGGGTCGGGCCTCAACTCGGCAGTCGTCAGCGTGAGCGTGACGCCGTGCCGCGACGGATAGGTACCCGTCAGGAACGAGGCTCGGCTCGGCGAGCACATGGAGGTGGCTGTGCACGCACCGGCGAAGGTGAGCCCTGATCGCTTCAGCTCGGCGTCGTTGGGAGCCAGTGCCTCGAGCCAGCTCGGCTCCTCGGGCCAGTGCATCGGCGTGCGCTGCTGATCGCTGATCACCAGCAGGATGTTCGGGCGCCGATCCTTCCCCGGCCGCAACCGGCCCTCGTGGACCATCGCCCGAACCTACAGGAGCGACCGCCTCGGCGGCATCGCACGTAATTGTGTTCAGCTCGCATCTCCACTCTGGAGAGAGGGTCGTGGCGGCGGGATCGTGCAGCGCCGCCACCGTGGCCGTTTGAGCGCAAACCGGCGGCGCTAGGATCCCCTCGCAGGCTCGCCGACGTAGCTCAGCTGGTAGAGCACCGCTCTTGTAAAGCGGATGTCGCCGGTTCGAACCCGGCCGTCGGCTTACCACGGCTCCGGCGCGGCGGAGTCCCGCGAGCGACGTCGCGACGCGGATGAGCGCAGCCTACGGCCGGCCGGCCGGAGGATGATCGGCCGGACCCTTCTCGAACACCAGCCGCCAATGGTCGAGCAGCTCACGTTCGAAGCACGCCTTGTTCGCACTCACTCCCGAGGTGAACGCGAGCCGGAAGTCGCGGCTGGTCAGCCAGCGCGGGACGAGCATCGCCTTCAGCGCCGTCTTGCGCAGGCTGGGCGCACCGATTCGCGCGTTCCACTGCGCGATCGTCTCGATGTAGTCGAGCCTGCCGTTGCTGCTCGAGAGGAGCGTCAGCGACGGCGCGGCGCATCGCACCAGCTGCTCGCGCCCGAACGGCAGCCACGAGCCGGGGAACTGGCGCCCCAGCAGCGCGAGCAGCCACGCATCGCTGCCGCGCGCCGGCAACGGAGTACCGGTGAGCGCATCGAGGTCGATCCGCTCGGGCGAGGGCATGTTGCGCCCGAAGACCATCGTCTGCAGATACAGGCGCCCGCCCGCGGGAAGCACATCGGCCACACCCGCGAAGAACCGGCGGTAGACCTGCTCCTGCAGGCCCGCCCGGTATTCCTCGAGCGAGCAGAAGTGCTCGAATGCTCCGAGACTCGCGGCCGCGTCGAACTGCCCGACGGCCCCGCGACTGATCCGGCGGGCGTCGTCCATGCGCACGTCCAGCCCGTGACGCGTGCAGCTCGCCAGCTGCGCGGACGAGAGGGTCAGCCCGAGGCCGACCGCGCCCCTGCGCCTGGCGTAGTCCAGCAGCGGCCCCCAGCCACAGCCGAGGTCGAGCAGCCGTCGCCCGGCCTTGATGCCGACCTGCTCGCCGACGTACTCGTGCTTGCGCCGCTGGGCCTGCTCGAGGCTCATCGAGAAGTCGCCGTCATACTTCGCGCAGCTGAAGTCCGCCAGCTCGCCCATGCTCAAACGGAACACGCGGTCGGTCAGCGAGTAGGTGAAGTCAAGGTCGCTGCGATCGGCCACCGACCGGGACCTTCGCAGAGACGCGCGGCCCCCGCGGCGAACGCGGCTACCCTCGCCGCTCGGCCGCGGGCCGATCGCGCTCGGCCAGCTCGCGCAACCGGCGCGCCCGAGCGTCCCTCGCTCCTACGGCGCGCTCGAGCAGGCGGAGCGCCTCGTGTATGTCGAGCTCCTCGACGCACAGCAGCATCTGCTCGATGTCGAGCCAGTCCTTGGGGCGGTCGAAGAGCGCCTTGCACACCAGCAGGTGCTCGGGCGCGAGGATCGGGATGCGGCGCGCGCCGAACGGCACCGTGCGCAGCCCCGTGCGCATCGCCTCGTGCAGCTCGTCGTACGCGAGGAACACATCCACGGGCGTGCGGCCCCACCACAGGCGGCACTGGCCCTCGCTGGAGGCGGCGCGCCGCTCCTGCGCCGACGCGGCGACGCCCAGCGGCGCAAGCGCCGCATCGAGACGCGCGAACTCGGCGGGCGCGAGGAACACGTTCACGTCCACGTCGTCCGTCGCGCGCGGCTCGGCGTAGTACGCGAGCGCGAGCGCCCCCCCGAACGCGTGCGCGATGCGCTGCGCGTCCAGACGCTCATGGATCGCCTCGATCTTGTCGGGAAGCGAGGGCTCGCTCACGGCGGCGGCATCAGCGGCGGAAAGGCGAGCGGCCCGCGCGCGGGCGCCGGCAGGCGGTCGGCCAGCAGCAACAGGTCACGGAGCGCGTCGCCCCGCTCCGCCGCGCCGGCCGCCACCCATCGCGCGGCCGAGCGCTCGCTGTCGCTGACCGGCCCCTCCCCGGTCCCGAGCTCCGCCGACAGGACTCGCGTGAGCGCGCCACGCGGCCGCGCGCCGCGTGCGAGCGACGCGAGCAGCTCGACGGCCGCGGCGTCGGCCGGCTCGGGAGCCACCGGCGCGCCCGCACGCCGGCAGAGGGCGCGCAGCTCCGCCGCATCGAGCGGCAGCGAGGCGCGAGCTTGCGCGTGAGCGACCGTCTCGGAGGTGAGCTCCCGGAAGGTTGCGAGCGTGCGGCTGCGCGGGCCCGCCGCGGTCAGGCGGGACTCGCGCAGCTCCCACCGGCCCTGCGGGCGCTGCACGAGAAACATAGTGGTACATCTTACCACTAGCCAAGCTCGGGCCGGAAACGGCGCCTGCGCCCCGCCGACGGGACGCTGCCGCCGCCCTGCCGACAGGCCTACCCCCCGAGCGTCCGCGCGGTCGCGGACTTCTCCACCGAGCGCTGGTCGGGGTTCGTGCCGAGCAACCGGTCCCCGAGGTTGGAGCTCACGCCCATCCAGTAGCCCTCGTGCTTGAAGTGGTGCAGGCGGTGGTTGCGCCAGATCGTCCTGTACCACTTCGTCTTCGGCACGTACGGGGTGTGGATCAGGAAGTGCGACCACTCGTAGCGCAGCAGGCCGAGATACGAGAACGTGACCCCCGTCAGCGCCAGCGGCGCCACCGGCCAGCCGGTCGCGGCGCCGGCCGCCAGCGCGAGCGCGCCGATCACAACCGCGATCTGGACGAGGAAGCTGATCACCTCGATCGGCTTCAGCAGCACGCGCTCGAGGTCCGACGGCGCATGGTGGTGGCGGCGATGCTGCACCGACCCGTACAGCTCCACCGTCCTGCCGAACAGCCGCAGCGGCGGCAGGTGCAGCAGGTATTTGTGGATCACCCACTCGACGAACGGCTGCGCCGCGAGCAGCGCGAGCGGCGGCAGCACGTCGTGCCAGGACCATTCGCCGACGTAGATGCGCGCGCCGAGCGCAAGCGCGCTCGCGGCGATCGCCGCACGCGGCGAGAAGTGCCCCGCGAACTCGCGCCAGCACGCGCGGAGCGTCGTCAGATCGGCTCGCTTGGACGTGAGCGCCTCCTGGTAGGAGGCGGGGATCCGCTGCGCGCTCACGATCCCCGCGCCTTGCGCTTCGCCGGCGGGAGCAGCCCGCCCCGGCGCGGCGTGAGCGCCTCGCGCGTCGCCGCCGCGGCCGCGTCCGCGTCGCCCGCCGCGATCGCCTCCGCGATCGGCCTGCGGTGTCCGCTGCGCCTGAGCTCGTGCTCCAGGTAGGGGATGCTGATCTCCGCGCGCGCGTGCACCGCGCGGATGAGGCTGTTGAAGGCGAGCTGGTAGGCGACGTTGCCCGCACCGTCCAGCACGCACTGCCAGAAGCGCTGGTCGAGCGCCAGCAGCTCGCCGCCGCCCGGCACCGCCTCGAGCTCGCCCGAGATCTCGAGCAGCTCACGGCCGGCGTCGCCGCCCGCGCGCTGCGCGCACAGGCGCGCCAGCTCCGCGCCGATCCCCGCGCGCATCTCGAGGGTGGCGGCGAGCAGCGGCAGGAACGCGTCGCCCACGTCGCCGTGCTCTGCAACGAGCGCCAGCAGGTCCAGTCCCGCGCTGCGGCGGAAGTCGAGCACCGTCGTGCGCCCGCCCTGCGCCACCCTCACGAGCCCGATCTGCTCGAGGCGCTTGATCGCCTCGCGCACCACGTGGCGGTTGACCTCGAGCAGCGCGCTCAGCTCCCGCTCGGAGGGAATCGTCGCCCCGGCCTCGTAGCGCCCGCTCACGATCTCCGCCGTCAGCTGCTCGAACACCTCGTCCGGGAGCGACCTCTTCTGCACCTGGCGCAGCGCCATGACAGAGCAGCTTAGCTGCTGGTCCAACCAGTGTCAAGGCGCCGGGGTGGCCCCTGCAGGCTCCAAGGCGCCGAGCGGCCCGGACCGCGGCGAGGCGGCTGCTAACACAGGGAGCGCAAGCGAGCGGGAGGAGGCGCGCGTGGAGTACCGACAGTTGGGCAGCTGCGGGTTGCGCGTCTCGCAGCTGACCCTCGGCACGATGACATTCGGAGGGCGCGGCCCGTTCCGCGACGTCGGCGACACCGACCTCGAGGGGGCACGGCGGCAGATCGACATGGCGCTCGACGCGGGCGTGAACCTGATCGACACGGCCGACGTGTACTCGGGCGGCGCCGCCGAGGAGATCGTCGGCGAGGCGCTCGAGGGGCGCCGCGACCGCGTGATGGTGGCCACCAAGGCGCGCTTCCCCATGGGCCGCGGCGCCAACGACGCGGGGCTCTCGAGAGCGCACCTGATCGAGGCGTGCGAGGCGAGCCTGCGGCGGCTGCGCAGCGATCACATCGACCTCTACCAGGTCCACGAGTGGGACGGGCAGACGCCGCTCGAGGAGACGCTCGCCGCGCTCGAGCACCTGCTGCACAGCGGCAAGGTGCGCTACGTGGGCTGCTCCAACTTCGCGGGCTGGCAGGTGATGAAGGCGCTCGGGATCGCCGACCGGACGGGGCTGCCGCGGTTCGTGAGCCAGCAGGTGTACATGTCGCTGCAGGAGCGCTCCGCCGAGTACGAGATCGTCCCCTCCGCGGTCGACCAGGGCCTCGGCCTGCTCATCTGGAGCCCGCTCGCGGGCGGCCTGCTGTCGGGCAAGCACAGGCGCGGGCAGCCCCCGCCCCCCGGGACGCGGCACGCGGGCGAGTGGGACGAGCCGCCCGTCTACGACGAGGAGCGGCTGTACGACACGATCGAGGTGCTCGTCGAGATCGCGCAGTCGCGCCAGGTGTCCCCGGCGCGCGTCGCGCTCGCGTGGCTGCTCGGCCGGCCCGCGGTCAGCACCGTGATCGTGGGCGCGCGCACCGACGAGCAGCTCGCGGAGAACCTCGCCGCCGCGGACCTCGCGCTGAGCGCCGAGGAGGCCGCCCGGCTCGAGCAGGCGAGCCGCCAGCCGCTGCTCTATCCCTACTGGCACCAGCGCAAAACCGCGAGCGACCGGCTGTCCGAGGCGGATCTGACGCTGATCGCGCAGTACGGGTTGCCGGGCGCGTAGACGCTGATCGCGCAGTACGGGTTGCCGCGCGCATAGACGCTCATCGCAAGAAGGGGCGCCGCGCGCATCGCCAGCGCCGGCGGCGCGGAGCGCCGCCCCTTGACAAACCATGTGAGTGAGTGCATACTCACACCCATGCCACCCGCCTCCCAGGCCCCGGCCCGGACCCTCTCGACCGCGGAGGAGCGCCGCGAGGACGTGCTTCGCGCCGCGATGAAGGTGGTGGGCGAGCGCGGCCTGTACGGCACGCCCACGATGGACGTGGCGCGCGCCGCCGGGATCTCGCAGGCGTACCTGTTCCGGCTGTTCCCCACGAAGACCGAGCTGTTCCTGGCGGTCCTCGAGCGCTGCTTCGAGCGCATCCACGACACCTTCCGCGACGCCGCGGCCGGTTCGCGCGAGACCGGCCGGCCCGTGCTCGAGTTGATGGGCGAGGCCTACACGGAGCTGATCTCCGATCGCGAGCTGCTCCTGGTCCAGCTGCAGGGCCAGGCCGCGGCGGGCGAGCCCGAGGTGCGCGAGGCGCTGCGGCGCGGCTTCCAGCGCCTGTTCGAGATGGTCGAGCGCGAATCCGACGCCACGCCGGAGGAGATCCAGCGGTTCTTCGCGCGCGGGATGCTGTGCAACGTGATCGCCGCGATGCAGCTCGACGAGCTCGAGGAGCACTGGGCCACGGTGCTCACGAGCGCCGACGCCGACGCCGAGTGCGGCTGAGCCTCTCTTTTTTTGCGTTTCAAGTGAGCGAGCAATCACACACCCATCTGTTTCCAGTGAGTGACCAATCACACATCAAGGAGCACACCATGTCCACAACCACAAGAGCCCTCACAGCGCTGCGCCTGCGGCCCCCCGCGCGGCCGAGCCTGCCGTGGACCCTCGCGATCGTGTCGCTGGGCCTGTTCATGACCACGCTCGACAACCTCGTTGTGACCACCGCGCTGCCGTCGATCCGCCGCAGCCTCGGCGCGTCGATCCAGTCGCTCGAGTGGACGGTCAACGCGTACACGCTCACGTTCGCCGTGCTGCTGCTCACCGGCGCCGCGCTCGGCGACCGCTTCGGGCGCCGGCGCATGTTCGCGGTGGGCCTCTCGGTGTTCACCGCCGCGAGCGCCGCCGCCGCGCTCTCGCCGAGCACCGGCGCGCTGATCGCGGCGCGCGCGCTGCAGGGCTTCGGCGCGGCCGTGGTGCTGCCGCTCACGCTCACACTGCTCTCGGAGGCTGTGCCGCCGGCGCGCCGCGGCCTCGCGCTGGGCGTGTGGGGCGGCGTGAGCGGCCTCGGCGTGGCGATCGGGCCGCTCGTGGGCGGCGCGGTCGTGAGCGGGATCTCCTGGCACTGGATCTTCTGGCTGAACGTGCCCATCGGGCTCGTGCTGGTGCCGCTCGCGCTGTCGCGGCTGAGCGAGTCGCGCGGCCCCGCGCCGCACCTCGACCTGCGCGGCCTCGCGCTCGCGGGGCCGGGGCTGCTCGGCATCACCTACGGCGCGATCCGCGGGCAGGCGCTCGGCTGGACCAGCGCCACGATCCTCACCTCGTTCATCGCCGGCGCCGCGTTCGTGGTCGCGTTCGTTGCGTGGGAGCTGCGCGCGCCCGCGCCGATGCTGCCGATGCATTTCTTCCGCTCGCGTGGCTTCGCCGCCACCAACGCGCTGTCGCTCGCGATGTTCTTCGGCGTGTTCGGCTCGATCTTCCTGCTCGCGCAGTTCTTCCAGACGGTGCAGGGCTACTCGCCCCTTCAGGCGGGGCTGAGGACGCTGCCGTGGACCGGCATGCCGATGATCGTGGCGCCGATCGCGGGCATGCTCAGCGACCGCATCGGATCGCGGCCGCTGATGGCCACGGGCCTCGCGCTGCAGGCGATCGGGATCTCGTGGCTCGCCGCGATCGCCTCGCCGCAGGTGCCCTACTCGCACCTCGTGCCGCCGTTCGTGCTCGCCGGCGTGGGCATGGCGCTCGTGTTCGCGCCCGCCGCCAACGCGGTGCTCGGCTCGGTGAGGCCCGAGGCCGCCGGGCAGGCGTCTGGCGCCACCAACGCGATCCGCGAGCTCGGCGGCGTGCTGGGCGTGGCGGTGCTCGCGGCGGTGTTCAGCGCGCACGGCTCCTACGTCTCGCCGCACGCGTTCACCGCGGGCCTCACCGCGGCGCTGCCGATCGGCGCCGCCGTGCTCGCCGCGGGCGCGCTCGCGGCGCTGCTGGTGCCGCGCGCCCAGCAGCAGGACGCCGGCGAGCTCGACGCGGGGCGCCAGGCGGCGGGCATGCGCGCGAGCGCGCTGCCGAACGCGGCGGGCTGACGCGCGCCGCTCAGATCATCTGCTGCACCGCCCACCGCCCACGGCGATGGCGCGGTGCAGCGGCAGTTCCGCGCTCGACGTCCCCGCCTCGATCTCGGCGCAGCCCGCGTCCACGCGCCACGCTTCGGCGGCGTCCGACCAGTAGGAGAACGAGCGCGCGTCGAGCGCGATCGTCACGCGCGCTCGCTGGTGCGGCGCGAGCGCGACCTTCTGGAAGCCCTTCAGCTGAAGCGCCGGCTCTGGCGCGCCGGGCTGCGAGGGCAGCGACACGTACACCTCCGGGACCGCGTAGCCGCTGCGCCGGCCGGTGTTCGTGACCGTGAGGCTGACCTGCGCGGAGGGTTCGGAGGCGCTGCCGCCGCGCTGCACCTTCAGCCCGCTCAGGCGGAAGCGCGTGTAGGAGAGGCCGAAGCCGAACGGGAACGCCGGCTGGAAGTGCTGCTCGTCGTACCAGCGGTAGCCCACGAACACGCCTTCGCTGTAGTCCTCCTGGTAGTAGGGGCACGGCACGCTCGCCTCGGCCACGCATTCGCTTTCGAGCGGGTCCGGAACTCCGGGGTACCTGCTCGCTCCGCCCGACGCCGTGGGGATGTCGGATTCGCTCTGCGGGAAGGTCGCGGGCAGGCGCCCGCCGGGGTCGGTATCGCCGAACAGCACGTGCGCGATCGCGCTGCCGCCGTCCTCGCCGGGGTACCACGCCTCGAGCAGCCCCGCCACCTGGCCGCGCCAGGGAGTGAGCACGGGCGCGCCCGTCTCCATCACCACCACCGTGTCGGGGTTCGCCGCGGCGACCTTCGAGACGAGTTCGTCCTGGTCGCCGAAGTCGAGCTGCGTCGATTCGGGGTCTGCCGGCGTGGCCTGTCCGCCGCTGCACGCCGCCGTGAGCGACATGCACGCCTTGTCCACGCCCTCCGACTCGGTGTCGGCGACCACCACGACCGCGAGGCTCGCGCCGCGCGCGGCCGCTTCCGCGCTCTGCACGACCGCGCCGCTGCTGTAGGTCACGGGGATGTGCGACTGCGCCGCGCGCGCTTCGATCCCCTGCAGGGCGGTGGTCTTCATGTACGGCGTCACCTGCGAGGAGCCGTTGCCGTGGATGTACTGCGCCGCGGCCGGCCCGATCACCGCGATCGAATGCACCGTCGCGGGGTTCACCGGGAGCGCGCCGTTGTTCGCCAGCAGCACCGAGCCTCCCTCCTCGGCGGCGTCGGCGGCCTGCTCGTCGCCGGCCACGTCGTCCTGAGAGACGTCCTTGGGCCAGGCCGCGTGGTCGAAGAAGCCCCACGCGAACAGCGTGCGCAGCGTTTCGAGGTCGCGTTCGTCGAGCGACGCTTCGCCGATCGCGCCCGAGGCGAGCAGCGCATCGACCTCGGGGGGCGAGTAGCAGGTGTCGAGGATGTCGATGTTGAGGCCCGCTTCGAGGTCCTCGTTCGGCTCGTGGCAGGCGCCCGCGTCGGAGGCCACGTAGCCCGGGAACCCCCATTCTTCGCGCAGCGTGTGCGCCAGCAGGTAGTGGTTGGCGCACGCGTACACGCCGCCCAGCAGGTTGTAGGAGCACATCACCGTCGCGCTGTGCGCCTGCTCGACCGCGGCTTCGAACGCCGGGAACTCGATTTCGTGAAGCCAGCGCGGGTCCGCGTTCACGTCGGTGTCGAAGCGGCCGCCCACCACGCCCTCGAGCGGCGAAGCGCCGAGCTGGCCCTCCTGGTTGTTGGCCGCGAAGTGCTTGACCTGGGCCATCACGCCCTGCGACTGGAAGCCTTCGATCCAGCTCACCGCGCTCTGCGCGTCGAGGAACGGATCCTCGCCGTAGGCCTCGAACGTGCGCCCGCCGAGCGGTGTGCGCATGATGTTCACCGTCGGGCCGTAGTCGCCGTCGAAGCCGCGGTGGCGCACCTCCTGCCCAACCACTTCGCCGTAGCGGCGAGCCATCGCCGGGTCGAAGTTCGCGGCGAGCGCGATGCCCGCGGGCATCGCCGTGGCGGCTTCCGCGCCCGACCCGAGACCTCCCGCGCCCACCGCGCCGTCGGTGAACTTGATCGCCGGCATGCCGACGTCGCTCGCTTCCTGGCCCGTCAGGAGGCCCACCTTGTCCGACTGCGACATCGCCGCGAGCAGCAGCTGCGCGCGCTGCGCCGGCGACAGCGAGGTGTCACACCACGGGTGCTCCCCGCAGCGGCCTTCCGCGAGCGCCGGCGACGCGGGCGCCGCGAGCGCCACCGCCAGCACTGCGAGCGCGAGCGCGCAAGAACCCTTCCCGATCAACTTCGTTCCCCCTTCCCGACGTGGTGAACCGCTGCGCACAAGTACCCCGGTGCGCGCGGGCCAAACCCCGCGGGCCAAACCCCGTGGGCCGAGCCGGTGCACGCCGAGGGGTGTATGTTGAGCCCGCGATCCATGCCGCCGGCGGATGCGCCGCCCGGCGGGCGAGCACACAAGGGGGACTCGTGAGCGACAGCGAGATGAACAGCGTTGGCGTACACCGCGGCGGGTCGGGCGAGCCGCTGGTGCTGATCCACGGCTTCTCGGCCACGCGCGCGGCGTGGCAGCCGGTGGTGGCGGAGCTCGAACGCACGCACGACGTGCTCGCGGTGACCCTCGCGGGCCACGCGGGCGGGCCCGAGCTGCCGGCGGGCGCGCGCGCGTCGGTGGGCGAGCTGGCGGACGCGGTGGAGCGCGACATGGACGCGGCGGGCTTCGAGACGGCCCACCTGGTCGGCAACTCCCTGGGCGGCTGGATAGCGCTCGAGCTCGCCTCGCGCGGGCGCGCGCGCTCGGTCGTGGGGCTCGCGCCCGCGGGTGGCTGGGAGGCGGGATCGAGCTCCGAGCGGCGGCTGCGCTCGCTGTTCACGCGCAACCACAGGATGTCGCGCGCGATAGAGCCGCGGCTCGAGTCTCTCTTGAGCAGGCCGCGCCTGCGCCGCGCGATGCTCTGGCAGGTGGTGGCGCACGGCGAGCGCATCCCCCCGGCGGCCGCCGCGCAGCTGGTGCGCGACTCGCTCTCGTGCACCGTCTACTGGGAGCTGATGGACGCGATCCTCGAGGACGGGCCGCCGCAGGGCTTCGAGGGGGTGAGCTGCCCGGTTGCGCTCGTGTGGGGCACGCGCGACCGCATCCTGCCGGCGCGCAGCTACTCGGAGCGCCTGCGCCAGCTGCTCCCGTCGGCGAGCTGGATCGAGCTGCGTGGGGCGGGCCATGTGCCGATGTTCGACGAGCCCGCGCTGGTCGCGCGCACGATCACCGAGTTCGCGGCGGCGGCCGGCGAGCGGGAGGCACTCGCGACGGCCTGACCGTGGGCGCGCGTCAGGCGCAGCGCCACCCAGCCGGCCGCGATCCCGACGAGCACGCCCACGAGCGTGTCGACCCATCGCAGGATCGGCTGCTCCCAGGCAAAGCGGGGGCTGAGCGCCGCCACCACCATCACCACCGCGGTGGTGATGCCGGCGGTCATCGCGTCCTCGGCGCGGCCGGCGAGGCGCATGATGAGCGCGCTCAGGGCGATCAGCAGCGCGAGGCCCCACGGGTGGAAGGGGAGGACCAGCAGGTAGGCGAGGCACAGCACGAAGCTGACCGAGGTGGCGGCGATGCGCGAGGTCGCCGCGGCGAGGCAGCGCTCGTACGTCTGGCGGTAGACGAACAGCGTGGCGATCACCGCCCACATGCCGCCGAGCAGGTCGTCGTCGCGTGAGATCGATTGCACGTGCGCGAGGCCGTGCACGGCGAGCGTGTAGCTGGCGAGGCCCGCGCAGCCGGCGAGGACGCTGTGCGCCACGGCGTCCGCGCGCTCGCTCGGGGCGCGGCCGGATGCCGGCGCGAGCGCGAGCGCCGCGCGCGGGATGCTGCGGTGCTGCGCGGACATCCGCGAGCGCCCGCGTTGGTCGCGCACATCGATCGTGAAGCTGCCAACCCGCTGGTACGTGCTCGTCCTCCCCTCGCGGCAAACGCCGATGCGTCAAGTGAACACCACCCCGGTGCGACGGCCGCACGGCGTTTCCAGCTCGCCGGCGCGGCCCCGCGAGCGCGCCCAGCCGGTAGCATGCCTCTTTGAGACGGAGGGCTTTGGCAGGGAGACGCACATGAGCGAGCAGACCGAGGCGGGGACAGGTGAGCGCCTCGCCGCAGGTATCTTCGAAGTGCAGGACAGCGTCGTCGGCGGCCGCCACACGCTGATATTGCACGGCGAACTCGACCTGCAGCCCGCGCTGGAACTCGAGGCGATGCTGCGGCACATCCCCACGGAGGGAATCACGGGGGTCGTGATCGACCTGTCCAAGCTCACGTTCATCGGCTCCACGGGTCTGCGCGCGGTCCTGCTCGCGAAGGATCTGTGCGAGGAGCGCGGCCACGAATTCTTCGTCGTGCCGGGACCCCGCAACGTGCAGCGCCTGTTCGAGCTCACGGGGCTCGACGAGGAGCTCCCGCTGCTCGACGGCAGCGCCGCCCCGGGCGCGTAGGCGCTGAAAGCCGCGCGCGCAGCGATGCGGAGCGGCGCCACCGGACGCCGCCGCGTCCCCGCCCGGCGCCGCCGCCCGACCTGCGCGGGCGCGGAGCCGGTTCTGCAAGACTGCAGCGCGTGAGCGAGCAAGCGGCGGCAGAGCCCCAGGCGCCGGCGCCCGAGCCGCCCGAGGAGCCCCCGAGCCGCCCCTCGATGCGCATGATCGCCCCGGTGCTCGTGGTGCTGGTGATCGTGGGCGGCCTCACGGCTCTGCTGGCGGGCGGCTCGAGCAAACCGGCGGGCACGGTGCACAGGTCCGCATACGACGGCTCGACGGTGAGCCCCGTGGTCGGCGCTCCGCCGCTCTCGACGCTTCGCGACTCGCTCGGCCGGCCCGTCAACCTCGCCTCCTACCGGGGCAGGGCGGTGCTCGTCACGTTCCTGTACACGCACTGCCCCGACGTGTGCCCGCTGATCGCCTCCAACCTGCACAACACGCTCGCCCAGCTCGGCGGGCGCGCGCGCGAGGTGCAGCTGATCGCGGTGTCGGTGGACCCGCGCGGCGACACCCCGGCCACCGTCGCGGCGTTCCTGCGCGCGCACGGCCTCACGGGCCAGATGCAGTACCTGATCGGCTCGGCGCACGAACTCGCGCCGGTGTGGAGCGCGTGGAACGTCGGCTCCGAAGCGGACGTGGGCAATCCGGGCCTCGTGAACCACTCGGCGCTCATCTACGGCATCAGCGCGAGCGGCAAGCTGACCACGATCTACTCGGCCAACTTCACGCCCAAGGAAGTCATCCACGACCTCCCCGGGCTGCTCTCGAGCTAGCGGCGCGGCGAGCGAGCGAGCGAGCCAGCGCGCCGAGCGCGGCGAGCACGGCGCACGCCACCAGCGCTTTGCCGAGCACCGACCCGACGAGCGCCCACGCGCTCCCCGCGAGCGCTCCGGCGAGCACGAACGCGAGCGCCCACAGCGCGCACCCGGCGGCGGTGAGCGCCACGAACGGGACCAGCGGGACCCTGCGCGCGCCCGCGGGCAGCGACACGAACGTGCGCGCCAGCGGCAGCAGCCGCGCCACGAACACCGCGCGCACCCCGTAGCGGTCGAGCGGGCGCGCGCCCTTGTCGAGCAGGGGCCGCGCGCCCGGGAGGCGCTCGATCACGCGCGTGGCGCCGAGCGCGTACGCGATCAGCGATCCGAGCAGGTTGCCCGCGGTGGCGGCGAGCACCGCCAGCGGCAGGCTCATCCAGCCCGCGCTCACCGCGAACCCCGAGAACAGGAGCGTGACCTCGCTGGGCAGCGGGATGCAGGCGCTCTCGGGGACCATCAGCATGAACACGCCGAGCACGCCGAAGCGCTCGATCAGGCCTGTCATGGCCGCTCCCCTCCCGGGCCGCGGCGGCGCGGCGGCCCGTGCGGTGGGCGCGGCCGCGGCGGCCCGGGCGGTGGGCCCGGGCGCGGCGCGGGCGCCGGCTCCCCGGCGGCGGGCGGCGGCGGCAGCGGCAGCGGCAGCGGGCCGGGTGGCCGCGGGCGGCGATAGCCGAGCGCCGCCTGCACGCTCGAGGGCCGCCACAGCGCGCCCCCTCGCGGCGTCGGCACGCGGCCGCGGTTGAGCTCGTCCGCGATCGCCTGAAGGCTCATGCCGCGCTCGCGCAGCGCTGCGATCCTCGACGCGAGCTCGGGCGCGTGCGCGGCGAGCCCAGGCCTCCCCCGCGCGGCGCGGCGCGCCGGTTCATGCTGCCAGCGCGCGAGCGCGCGCAGGACCTCCACGGCGCGGCGTCCCGCGGGGGTGGCGCTGTCGAGCTGCACGTCGATCGCATACAGGTGGGCGCCCGCCGCGGCGAGCCAGTCGAGCAGCTCGAGCAGCTCCTCGAGCGACCCCGCGGCCGCCGAGAGAGCGGACACCGCGAGCGTGGCCTCGCCCGCGCGCGCCACGAGCTCGAGCGCGGCCGCGAGCCCGTCGCGGTCGCCGCCGAGGACGGCGGCCACCTCGAAGCGCCCGGCGAGCGCCGCCAGCGCGCGGTCGCGCGCGCAGGCGCCGTCCGGCTCCAGAAGCAGGATCGCCGTGCGCGTGCTCACCCCTCCACTATACGCTAACTATTTGCGTATGCGGAGCTCTCCGGAGGCCTCCGCAGCCAGAGCCGCTCGACGACCATTAATCCGCAAAATGCGAACTGTTTGAATTGTTATTTTGCCGAAATAGGAGTCTGGTGGACAAGAATGCGGGTATTGGCCTCTCGGACAAGCGAGCCGCCGGAGTCGTGATCGGGGGTGATCGAGGAGGGGATATGACCGTGAAGTCGCAAATCCTGACGCAGCGCCAGATTCGCCGGCTCGAGCAGCTCCCGCGCGGCCACCGCGTGGTGGGCTCGCGCGCGGGGTCTCCGCTGGTGCGCCAGCCCAACGGGCGCCTGCTGCAGGTGACCCCCGACGGACGGCTCGCCGCGGCCGCGATGGTCAAGCGCGTGCAGTCCTATCTCGACGTAAACGGCTGAGGCGCCCCGGGCGGGCGCGCATCCCGTGGCGCGCGCCGTGCGCCTGGCCGCATAGCCACCGCAGAGGATGGGTGGGAGGCGGCGCGCCCCGTATGGAGAGCCGGAGCGCGCCGCAAGCCCAAAACGGGACCGCTCCTACCCCAGCCCCCGAGGAGGCGGAAGGCGGCGGGGTAGCACGTGCAGTCCCCCCCATCGCAGAGCCCGCGAGAGGGGTGCGCGGTTTCTGCTGTTGCAGCTATACCCGCAATATCCCCGCGCAAACCTCTTTATTGCGCGAGCTCGCGGGGCGCGTGGGAAAATCGCTGCAATGCGGGGCAAAGACGGTCGCACCGACGCCGAGCGGATCGCCGACAACGAGACCCGCTTCCGCGACGTGAACGAGGCGATCAGGCGCGGCAGCTGGCCGGGCGAGGACGACGGCGCGGGAGCGTTCCGCTGTGAGTGCGCGCGCCGCGAGTGCAACCGCCTGGTGACGATCAGCCCGCGCGAGTACGAGCGCGTCCGCGCGAACCCGCGCAGGTTCCTCGTGCTGCCGGGCCACCAGGCGCCGCGCGGAGAGGCGGTGGTGGAGCGCCATCGCGGCTATCTCGTGGTGGAGAAGCTGGGCGAGGCGGGCCGGCTAGCAGAAGCCCGCGACCCGCGCGGCTGACGGCCCGCGCGCGTCCTCGACGCCCGAGTGCAGGCGGAAGCGCAGGCGCACCTCGAGCCCTCCGCCCGCGCGCGTGTGGAGCGTGAGCTCGTCGCTGAAGGCGGTCATCCACACGAGGCCGAGCCCCAGGCCGCCGTTCGCGCGCACGCCCTCGGCGTTCAGGCCGCGCCCGTCGTCGGCCACGAAGATCCATAGCTCCGCGGAGGCCACCACGGCGCTGAGGTGGACGGCTGGGTTGCGCCGCCCGAGGCCCGTGTAGGCGTGCTGCACCGCGTTGGTCACGGCCTCCGACACGAGCAGCCTCACGTTCTCGATCTGGTGGCTCGAGGCGCCCGCGGCGGCTGCGAACGCGCCCGCGGCCAGGCGCGCCTGCGGCACCGACTCCGCCACCGCCGGGTAGGAGGCGCTGAGGCTTCCGTGACCGCCTCCGGTGCCCGCCGTGCGCTCCCGCTGGAAGTGATTTGAGCCGGTGGCGCTGGCGAGCTCCATCGCCGTCTAGATACCCGTTTCGCCCTCGCCGAATCACCGCGGGCGGCCCGCCGCGGACCTCTCCGGGACGGCTTGCGCGCGAAGGCGCGACCACCGTTCTGCAAACGTCGCTGCACGCGTTTGGGCTGCGCCGCGCAGGGTAAAGCGCGGGCAGCAGCAGTGCGCCGCGTCCCCTCTCCGGCGCCTGCAACTGGGGTACCCCCGCTCCGCGCTCCAGCGTCCGCTGACCCCTCGT
This sequence comes from uncultured Solirubrobacteraceae bacterium, assembly GCA_963813685.1. Taxonomy (GTDB): domain Bacteria; phylum Actinomycetota; class Thermoleophilia; order Solirubrobacterales; family Solirubrobacteraceae; genus Palsa-744. Next base: position 221,435 of record CAWEZQ010000005.1, on the reverse strand, counting down.
GGCGCTGGAGCAGGGGGATGCCCCGTGCTCGGCCAGCGGCGCGCCCGTACCCCACACCACGGACGCGCCGCCGGCCATGCCCGGAGCGCCCGCCCCCTCGCGAGGGCGCGGGGGCGCAACGGCGCGGCGCGCACCGCAACGATCGCGGCGCGGGCGGGTTAGGCAGGAAGCAAGGCACTGCATTGCGTAACAAGAGAGATTTGGTCCCCCACCAAGGAGAAGGCATACGATGCGTTTTGTAAAACCGCGCACGGTCGCAGCGGCTGCGACGTCGCTGGCGCTGGCCTCCGCCGGCGCCACGGCCGCCTCCGCGCACCCGCTGCGTGTTCCCCACCGCGCGGGAGCTGCGCTCGGCTGCCGCGTGAGCATGTTCGCCGAACCGCACCTGGTCACCACCGGCGAAGCGGCGCAGCTGTTCGGCGTGCTCAAATGCACGAGCCTCGCGAGCGACATCACCCAGCCCGTGACGGTCTACCAGCACGTCGCGGGCACTCCCGGCTTCAAAGTCGCGGGGACCGCAACCACCGGCGCAGGCGGCTTCTACAGCTTCGTGGCGCCGGCGCTGAGCGCCAACAGCGTCTTCTACGCGGTGGCCGGCGGCAGGCGCAGCCCGTCGCGCACGGTGCGCGTCGCGCCGGTCGTGACGCTCACCGGCCCCACGCAGAGCGCGGCGCTGCTGACCGGGCCGAAAAACACCGCCACGTTCACGGGCACGGTCAACCCGGGCAACGAAGGGACGCAGATCGCCCTTCAGCGCGAGGCGTCCACCAGCAACGAAGAATGGGCCACGATCCAGTTCGGCGTGGTCGGCGCCAAAGGCGCGTACTCGATCACGCATCGCTTCACGTTCCCCGGTGACGCGAACATCCGCGTGCTCGTGAGATCGCACGGGCACCAGACGGTGCGCGGCATCTCCAACACGCTGTCCTACGTGATCTCCCAGCCGCAGAACCCGGCGCTCACGGTCGGCAGCAAACCCCAGATCGCGGTGTACGGCGAACCGATCGTGATCAGCGGCACGCTGGCGGGCGGCAAAGAAGGGAAAGTCACGCTCCTCTCGCACCCGCGCGGCGGCGGCCCGTTCACCAAGGTGGACGAAAAGTCCACGAACGCGACCGGCGAATACACGTTCACCGAGACCGCGCTGCACGACGGCCCCTACAGGGTGCTGGGCTCCAACGGCCAGAAGTCCTCGATCGTGTATGAGGGCGTCCGCTACGTGCTCACTGCGGGCGCGTCGGCGATGAGCGCCCCGGCGGGGCAGGCGGTGACGTTCTCCGGCACCGTGACGCCGATCGTGGCGGGCCACCCGGTGTACCTCGAGCGCGAAAACCTGAGCGGCGGCGGCTTCCACGCGGTGGACGTCGGCACCGTGACGGGCGGCGGCACCTACTCGATCACCCACTACGTGTTCGGGTCGGGCAAGCAGGTCTTCCGGGTGCACATCCCGGGCGACCCCGCCAACCAGGGCAGCTCGAGCCAGTCCTTCCCGGTCGAAGTGACCGCTCCGGTGCCGGGCTCGCTGCGCCCGGTGCCCGCGGCGCGCCAGCCGCTCGAAGGCAAAATCTGACCGATCAGGGCATCGCTCCGGGCTCAGGCGCCTCACCGGCCTGAGCCCGGGCATCGCCCTCGGCGCGTGCGGGCGGCTCGCGCTACGCGGCCACCGCGCGCGACTGCAGGTGCGCCCCGACCTTGCGCTTGACGCGCTGCAGAGCGTTGTCGACGGTCTTGGTGTCGCACGTGAGCCGCTCGCCCACCTGCTCGTAGGAGTAGCCGTCGAGGTACAGCGAGAGCACGCGGCTCTCGAGCTCGGAGAGCGCGGTCGAGAGGCAGCCCACGAGCGAGCGCAGCTCCTCGGAGGAGATCACCTGGTTGACCGGGTCGTGCACCGTCGGGCCCGGGCAGCATCTGGTCGAGCGTCGGCACGTCGTCGCCGCTGCCGGCGGGCGTCGAGGAGAACGACACGTACTGGTTCAGCGGCGTGTGCTTGTTGCGCGTGGCCGTCTTCACGGCGGTGATGATCTGGCGCGTGATGCACAGCTCGGCGAAGTTGCGGAAGCTCGACTCGCGGTCGGTGCGGAAGTCGCGGATCGCCTTGTAGAGGCCGACGAGGCCCTCCTGGATCAGGTCGTCGGCGTCGCCGCCCGCGAGGAAGTACGACGAGGCCTTCAGCCGCACGAAGCCGTGGTAGCGACGCACGAGACGGTCGTACGCGTTGCGATCGCCCTGCTTCGCCAAGGCGATCAGGAACACATCCTCGACCTTAGGTTCAGAGTTAGGGTTATGGGAGATTCGGGCCACGAGCAGATCCTTTCTACGGCGCCGCGCCAGTGCCGGCGGCCCCGAAATTTGCTCAGTGGCGCACTCCTCCCCTGGCGCCAAAGCTATTATCCCAAGGTTTCTCAACCTTAGGTTCAGCGTTATATGGCGCGAGCCTGACACAGTTATGAAGCCTTGTCAAGGCTGCGCAACGGCTCTGCAAGATCTCGTACAGGAGCGCGGCCGCGGCGGCGCTCACGCCGAGCGACTCCACCCGCCCGAGCAGCGGCAGCGCGATCAGCTCGTCGCACGCGCTCGCCACGCGCGGGCGCAGGCCGCTGCCCTCGCTGCCCAGCACCAGCACCACGCCCGCGCCGCCGTAGTCGGGTGCGTCGTAGGGCACCGGGGCCGCGCGCCCGCGCGCGCCTGGTGCGCTCGCGCCGTAGCACCAGCAGCCCGCGCGCTTGGCTTCGGCGAGGAAGTCGGCGAGGTTGCGCACGCGCGCCACGCGCAGGTGCTCGACGGCGCCCGCCGAGGCCTTGCACACGGCCGGCGTGACCTCGGCGGCGCGCCGCTCGGGGATCACGACCCCGGCGGCGCCCGCGCACTCGGCGGTGCGGCAGATCGAGCCGAGGTTCTGCGGGTCCTGGACCTGGTCGAGCGCCACCAGCAGCGGCTGCTCGAGCGCGAGCAGCTCGGCGCGCGCCCGCGTAGGGGTAGGGGCCCGCCTCCGCGCAAACGCCCTGGTGGGCAGCCGAGCCGCAGCGGCGCTCGATCTCCTCCGCCGAGGCCGAGCGCACAGCGAGACCCTCGAGCCACGGCTCGCGCGCGGCGCCCGCGTCGCCCAGATGTCTCTCACCGCGCGCGCGCGGCGCCCGCGCAGCGCCTCGCGCACGGGGTTGCGCCCGTAGAGGATCACGGCGCGAGGCGAGGATCAGCTCGAGCCCCGGCGGCGCCGTCGCGTACCTCCCAGCCGAGCGCCGCGAGCTCGTCGCGCAGGCGGTCGGCGGCCGCGAAGTCGCGCTCGCGCGCGGGCCGCCTCGCGCCTGCTCGGCAAGCTCGCGCGCCTCGCGATCGACCGCGGCCTCGTCGCCACCGGCTCGAGCGCCGCGAGCTCGCCGAGCCCGAGCACGCCCAGCATCTCGCGCAGGTCGGCGTCGCCACGCCGCTCGCCGCGGCGGTTCGCCTCGCGCAGCCACTCGAACAGGGACGCGAGCGCCTCGGGGGTGTTGAAGTCGGTGGCGAGCGCGTCGAAGAACGTCCTGCTTGGGCGCCGCCATGTCGGGCGGGCTCGGCTCGCCCGGCGCGCAGGCGCCGCAGCGCGTCGCGGATGCGCTGCACGTTCGCGCTGCGGCCTGCTCGAGCGCCGCCTCGGAGAACGCGAGCGGCTGGCGGTAGTGGCCGGAGATCAGGTACATCACGACCGCGTCGCGCGCCGTAGCGCGTCGAGCACCTCGTGCAGCGGCGCGATGTTGCCCGACCGACTTGGCCATCTTCTCGCCGGTGAGCTGGATCATGCCGTTGTGCATCCACAGCCGCGCGAGCTCGGCGCCGCGCGCGGCGCGCGTCTGCGCGGCCTCGTTCTCGTGGTGGGGGAACACGAGGTCCGAGCCGCCGCCGTGGATGTCGAAGCCGACGCCGAGCAGCATCCTCGGCCATCGCCGAGCACTCGATGTGCCAGCCCGGGCGGCCCGCGCCCCAGGGCGACTCCCAGACGGTGTCCTCGCCCTGCTTGTGCGCCTTCCACAGCGCGAAGTCGAGCGGGTCCTCCTTGCGCTCGGCCCCCTCGACCCCCTCGCCCTGGTCCATGTTCTCGAGCTGCCGGTGCGAGAGCGCTGCCGTAGCCGGGTCCGAGCGCACGCGGAAGTACACGTCGCCGCTCGCGCCGCGTAGGCGTGGCCGGCGGCGATCAGCGCCGCGATGTAGCTCGACGATCGGGCCGATCGTCTCCGAGGCGAGCGGCTCGTGGTCGGGGCGGCCGAGGCCGAGCGCGTCGGTGTCGGCGACGTAGAGCCGCGGTCATCTCCGCCGCGAGCTCGCTCGCTCGGCCGGCCGCGCGGCGCGCGCGGCGTCGTAGATCTTGTCGTTGACGTCGGTCACGTTGACGACGAGCTCCACCGCGTAGCCCTCGTGCTCGAGGAAGCGCTTGAGCAGGCTGAACACGACGAACGGGCGCGCGTTGCCGATGTGGATGCGGCTGTAGACGGTCGGCCCGCACGCGTAGATGCCCACGCGTCCGGGGTCGCGCGGGCTCAGCGGCGACGAGCTCGCCGCGGCGCGTGTCGTGCAGGCGGATCTCGCACCGCACTCAGCGCGCCGAGGCTCGCCACGGCCAGCGCGCGCCACTCCCTCGCCGCGGCCGACGAAGCCCATCCGCTCGCCGCTCGTGGCCTTCACGCTGACGCGCTGCAGCTCAACGCCGAGCGCGGCCGCGAGGCGCTCGCGGATCGCGTCGCGGTGGGGCGCGAGCTTGGGCGCCTCCATCAGCACGGTGCAATCGACGTTGACGATCGCGAAAGCCCGCGCGCGCGACCATCGCGACCGCCTGCTCGAGCAGCGCGATCGAGTCGGCGCCGCGCAGCGCTCGTCGGTGTCGGGGAAGTGCTCGCCGATGTCGCCGAGGCCCGCGGCGCCGAGCAGCGCGTCGGTCAGCGCGTGCGCGAGCACGTCGGCGTCGGAGTGGCCTTCGAGGCCGCGCTCGCTGGGGATCTCGACGCCGCCGATCACCAGGCGCCGGCCTGCGGCGAGGCGGTGCGAGTCGAAGCCGATGCCCGCGCGCATCAACGCTCCCGCGCGGCGGGCGCGTCCTGTCCGGAGGAGCCGTCCCCGTCGTGCGTCGCCACGGGCGTGATCGGCTCGAGCCGGCGCTCGCGGCGCTCGAACACGCTCAGCTCGCGCACGCCGAGGCGCTCGAGCAGCTCGAGCGCGCGCTCGTAATCCGCGCCCACGTCCTCGGGGCGATGCGCGTCGCTCGAGAGCGCCACCGGCACGCCGGCTTCGAGGCACATCTCGAGGAACGCGGGCGCCGGGTAGATCTCACCGGCGGGCTTGCGCAGCCCCGCCGTGGAGACCTCCACCGCGATGCCCGACTCCGCGATCGCTTCGACGGCGATCTCGTAGTAGCGGCGCAGGTCGCCGTCGGGGAGCGGCCGCGCGCTGCCCCAGTACTTGACGAGGTCGGGGTGCGCGACCACGTCGAACAGCCCGCTCGTGGCGCTCTCGGCGATCGTCTCGAAGTAGCGGCGCCAGATCTGCTCGGCGACTGCGGCCGGTGGCCCACACGCTGTAGTCGTCCATGTCCACCGCGCCCTCGCGCAGGAAGTGCACCGAGCCGACGACGTAGTCGAAGTCGCGCGCCGCGAGCAGCTTCGCGGTGCGGTCCTCCGCGCCGGGCACGAAGTCGGCCTCGATCCCGAGCCGCAGGTCGGTCTGCTCGCGCACGAAGCCGCAGTACTCGTCGAGGTCGTCGTGCGCGTAGCTCTCCCAGAAGGGGTGGCGCCACAGCTCGAGCGCCTGCGTGAAGCGGTAGATGTGCTCGGAGCACGCCGAGCTCGGCGATCCCGCGCTCGCTCGGCGGCCGCGCGGTAGCGCTCCGCGTTGGCGGCCGTGAAGTACTCGGCGGCGGCTGGCGTCGAGGTCGTCGCTGCGCAGGTGCAGGTGGTAGTCGGTGAGCACGCGGGATGCGATTCAAGCAGGATTCACGAGCGCCGCGCGAGCAGCAGCAGCGGCGAGCTCGAGGTCGAGCGGCGTGGTCACCTTGAGGTTCTCGGGGCTCGCGTCCACGACGATCACGGTGCCGCCCGCCTGCTCCACGAGCCAGGCGTCGTCGGTCGCCCGCGCGAGCTGCTCGGCGGGCACCGACGAGCGCGCGCTCGAGCGCCTCGCGCCGGAACACCTGCGGCGTCTGCACGGCCCACAGCTGCTCGCGGTCGAGCGTCTCCAGCACCGCGCCATCCTCGCCCACGCGCTTGATCGTGTCGGTGAGCGGCGTCGCAGCGATCGCGGCGTCGCGCGCTCTCGTGGGCCTCGAGCGCGCCGATCACGCGCCCGGCGAGCTCGCGCGTGAGCAGCGGGCGGGCGGCGTCGTGCACGAGCACCGTCTCGGCGCTGCCCGCCGCCGCGAGCGCCCTGCGCACGGAGTCCGAGCGCACCGAGCCGCCCTCGACCGCGAGCACGCCGTCGAGCTCGAGCACGCCCGCGGGCGCCTGCACGCCGGTGGGCAGCGCGACCACGATCCGCCCGATCGCCGCGCGTCCCGCGCAGCGCCTCGAAGGCTCCACTCGAGCATCGGGCGCCCCGCGAGCTCGACGAGCGCCTTCGGCCGCCCGGCGCCGAAGCGCTCACCGCTGCCTGCGGCCACGATCAGGGCGACGGTCATCGTTTGTGGGACTTTCGCGCACGCGGCAACTGCGTCCGGGTCCTGTGCGGGCGATGCCGCGTGCGCGAAAGCCTCGCTACTTCGCTCCGGCGACCGCCATCTGAGAGCTCGCGGAGTCCGCGAGCAGCTCGTCGAGGTAGCGTCTCTGCCTCTTCCTCGTCCTTGTCGAGCGCGTACATCAGCTCGGACGCGAGGATCTTCTTGGTGCGGGTGAACATCTGCTTCTCGCCGGTCGAGAGGCCCTTCTCGCTCTCGCGCAGCGAGAGGTTGCGAACGACCTCGGCGAGCTCGTAGATGTCGCCTGTCTTGATCTTGTCGCGGTTGTGCTTGAAGCGGCGGTTCCAGTTCTTGGGCATCTCGGAGACTTCGTCGCGAAGCACGTCAAGCACCTTCTTGACGGTCTCTTCGTCGATCACCCGGCGCAGGCCCGGCGAGCGCGGCGTTCTCGGTCGGCACGCGCACCGTCATGTCGTTGTGGAGGATCTTGATCGTGAGGTACTCGCGGCGCTCGCCGAGGATCTCCATCTCCTCCTTCTTGAGCACCTTGCCGGCGCCGTGGTGCGGGTACACGACGTGGTCGCCGAGCTCGAACTCGATGAACTCGACCTCGCGAGTCGATCTCGAGCTCGTCGCTCAGCGACTGCATCGTCGCTCATTTGTGCCGGAATGGTGTCCTCCTTTCTCGCGGCCGGCCGGGGCGGCCAGCCTGTGTTCAAGTCTGTAGGTAGCGATCCACGAGGTTCAGCTCCTGCAGCCTGCGCAGGCCCTCGCGGATGTCCTTCGCCCGGATCTCGCCCACGCCCTCGACGGCCTCGAGATCGGCGTCGGTGGCGGCGAGCAGCTCGTCGAGCCCGCCGAACTCGCTGACGATCTGGGACACGACGAGCTTCGGCAGCCTCGGGATGCGCCCGAGCACGCGGTAGCCGCGCGAGGACACCGGGTAGTCGAGCGTGTTGAGCTTGCGGTCGTAGCCGAGCAGCTCGGCGAGGCGCCCGAAGTCGAGCAGGTCCTGGTGCGCGAGGCGGCCGATCTCCTCGAGCGCCGCGGCGCACGCCTCGTCGGAGTAGCTCGACAGGTAGTCGCGCACGAGCGCGGCCTTCTCGGCGGCGGCGCCGACCATCGTCTCCTCGAGCTGCATCTCGATCAGCCGGCCCTCGCTGCCGAGCTCGACGATGTAGCGCTCGATCTCCACCGCCATGCGCGTGACCAGCTCCGAGCGCTGCAGCACCGTGAGCACGTCGTGAAGCGTTGTACCCGCCTCGAACTCGAGCGCAGTCAGGCGCGTGGACACCTGGTCGAGGCGCGTGCGGAACTTGTCGAGCGTCGCGAGCGCCTGGTTGGCCTTCGCGAGCACGCTCGGGATGTCCTCGAGGATGTACTTGACCGCGTCCACGTACACCGAGACGACCTCGCGGCGCTGGGAGATCGCGATCACGAGCGCGTCGGTCTGCTTGGACACGCGCTCGGCCGTGCGGTGGCGCGTGCCGGTCTCGTGCGAGAGGATCGTGGGGTCCGGCATCAGCTGCACGTTGGCCATCACGATCTTGGTCGCGTTCGCGTTGAGGATGATCGCCCCGTCCATCTTCGCGACCTGGTAGAGGAACGCGGGCGTGTAGTCGATGTCGAGCTTGATGCCGCCCGAGTTCAGGAAGCTGAGCTCCTCCGGCTCGCCGATCACGATCAGCCCGCCCGTTCGAGCATGCAGGATGCTCTCGATACCTTCGCGCAGCGCGGTCCCTGGAGCGATCATCTCCAGCGCCCTCATCAGGCCCGGGTCCGGTCTTACTTCGTTTTCAAAATCTTCGCCGGGTCGCGGGGACACGATCCTCCATTCTACGCCAATTAGCATTCCTTTAGCGGCTCCTACACACGGCGCCGGGGCGCCGCGGAGCGCCTCAGGCGGGCATCGGCTCGCGCCGTGAGCGCGCGACCCGGCGCGCGTGCGCTCCGGCGCGCGAGGGCAGCGCGAGCGCCAGCGCCTCGGCCAGCGTGGCGGCCTCGCACGCGCCCGCGCCGCTGCCCGGCGGCCCGATCACCTCGCCGAGGCCGTGCCTCGAGGCCTCCTGCAGACGCCGCTCGGGGTGGCCCACCCAGCGCAGCTCGCCGGTCAGCCCCAGCTCGCCGAAGCACGCCCGCGGCGAGCCCGCGCACGCCACGCCGCGGCTCGCGCTAGCGACCGCCAGCGCGACCGCGAGGTCGCACCCGGGCTCATCGACGCGCACGCCGCCGACCACGTTGACGAACACGTCCGCCGCGCCCGTGGGCACGCGCGCGTGCCGCGAGAGGACCGCGAGCATCAGCGCGAGGCGGTTGCGGTCGAGCCCGGAGACCACCCGGCGCGGCTGCTCGAGCTCGGAGCGCGCCACCAGCGCCTGCACCTCCACGAGCAGCGGCCGCGAGCCCTCCATCGCGGCGAGCACGACGCTCCCGGGCGCGCGCGTCGCCTCGGCGACGAAGCGCGCGGAGGCGTCGAGCACCTCCACGAGGCCGCCCTGGCGCATCTCGAACAGGCCCGCCTCGTTGGTCGAGCCGAAGCGGTTCTTGAGGGCGCGCAGCTCGCGGTAGGGGCGCTCGCGCTCGCCCTCGAACTGCAGCACGCAGTCCACCAGGTGCTCGAGCACGCGCGGGCCCGCGAGCGCGCCCTCCTTGGTCACGTGGCCCACGAGGATCACCGCGATACGGCGCGCCTTGGCGAGCTCCATGATGCGCGCCGCCGCCTCGCGCACCTGCCCCACCGAGCCGGGCACGCCCGACAGCTCGCCCGAGCGAGAGCGTCTGCACGGAGTCGATCACGCACGCGTCGGGCGACTCGGACTCGAGCACCGCGAGGATCTCGGCGAGGTCGGTCTCGGCCAGCACCGGCACCTGCAGCGCCGCGCGGGCGGGGTGGGCGGGACCGAAATCGAGCCGCTCGGCGCGCAGGCGGACCTGCTCGGCGGACTCCTCGCCGCTCACGTAAAGCGTGCGCCGCCCCGCGGCCTGCATGTGGCCGAGCACCATGTTCGTGAGCGTGGACTTGCCGATCCCCGGCGAGCCGCCGAGCAGCACCAGCGAGCCCGGCACGAGGCCGCCGCCGAGCACGCGGTCGAGCTCGCCGATGCCGGTGCCCATCCGCTCCGGCGCGGCCGCGCCGACCTCGGCCAGCGGGCGCGGCGCCGCACGCTGCGCCCGCGGCGCTCGCGCGCGCCCGCGCGCGCCGGCGCGCTCGCCCGCGGGCGAGCGCTCCTCCACGAGCGTGTTCCACTCCCCGCAGCCGGGGCAGCGGCCGTGCCACTGGGAGGAGGAGAGGCCGCACTCCGAGCACACGTGCACTGTCCTGGGCGCCATGCCCTGCAGCGTACGCGCCGCCTCCGACGCTTCTGCGCGCCTACTGCTCGTCGCTGTGCGGCGCGTCGGGCGGCGGGCTCTCGCCGTCGCCCTCGGCCTCGGGCAGGCCCTCGCCGCCGTCGCCTTCGGCGCCGGCGCCGACGCCCACCGGCGTCTTCTGCTTCTTGGGCTTGACGATCGTGAGGCGCACCTCGCCCTCCTGCTCCGCGGGCGCCGGGTCCACGACCACGGTCGCGCCCGGGGTCAGCTCCTCGCGCAGCACGAAGTCCGCGAGCGGGTCCTCGATGTAGCGCTGGATCGCCCTGCGCAGCGGGCGCGCGCCCATCGCGGGGTCCCAGCCCTTCTCGACGAGCAGGTCCTTGGCGGGCTCGGTCAGCTCGAGCTGCAGCTCGCGCTCGGCCATCGTCTCGCGGATGCGCAGCAGCAGCAGCTCCACGATCTGCTTGATCTCCTCGCGCTGCAGCTTGTGGAACACGATCACGTCGTCGATGCGGTTGAGGAACTCGGGCCGGAACACCTTCTTCAGCTCGCCCATGATGCGGTTCTTCATGTCGTCGTAGGTGATGCCCGTCTCGTCGTCGGAGACCGCGAAGCCGAGCGGCGTGTTGCGCGCGATCTCGGCGGCGCCGATGTTCGAGGTCATGATCACGATCGCGTGGCGGAAGTCCACGGTGCGCCCCTGCGCGTCGGTGAGGCGCCCGTCCTCGAGGATCTGCAGCAGGATGTTGAACACGTCGGGGTGCGCCTTCTCGATCTCGTCGAGCAGCAGCACGCTGTAGGGCTTGCGGCGCACCGCCTCGGTCAGCTGGCCGCCCTCGTCGTAGCCGATGTAGCCCGGAGGCGAGCCCACGAGGCGCGAGACCGCGTGCTTCTCCATGTACTCGGACATGTCGATCCGGATCAGCGCGTCCTCGTCGCCGAACAGGAATTCGGCGAGCGTGCGCGCGAGCTCTGTCTTGCCCACTCCGGAGGGGCCGAGGAAGATGAACGAGCCGGTCGGGCGCTTCGGGTCCTTCAGGCCCGCGCGCGAGCGGCGGATCGCCTTCGAGATCACCTCGATCGCGGGGTGCTGGCCGATCACGCGCTTGTGCAGTTCGTCCTCCATGCGCATCAGCTTCTGGGTCTCGGCCTCGGTCAGCTTGAACACGGGGATCCCGGTCCACATCGAGACGATGTCGGCGATCTCCTCCTCGCCGATCGACGGGCGCTCGCCGGACTCGCCGGATTCCCACGCCTGCTCGAGCTCGCGTTTCTTGTTCGTGAGCTTGCGCTCCTTGTCGCGCAGCGAGGCGGCCTTCTCGAACTCCTGCGCCTCGATCGCCGCCTCCTTTTCACGGCGCGTGGACTCGACTTCGCCCTCGAGCTCGCGGTTGGCGGGCGGCGAGGTCATCGACTTGATGCGCATGCGCGAGGCCGCCTCGTCGATCAGGTCGATCGCCTTGTCGGGCAGGAAGCGGTCGGAGATGTAGCGGCTCGCGAGTTCGCCCGCGGCGCGCAGCGCGTCGTCGGTGATCTGCACCTTGTGGTGCTGCTCGTAGCGGTCGCGCAGGCCGCGCAGGATCTCCACGGTCTGGTCGATCGTCGGCTCCTCCACGCGGATCTGCTGGAAGCGGCGCTCGAGCGCGGAGTCGCGCTCCAGGTACTTGCGGTACTCGTCGAGCGTGGTCGCGCCGATCGTCTGCAGCTCGCCGCGGGCGAGCGCGGGCTTGAGGATCGAGGCCGCGTCGATCGCGCCCTCGGCGGCGCCCGCGCCGACGAGGTTGTGGAGCTCGTCGATGAACAGGATGATGTCGCCGCGCTGGGTGATCTCCTTCATCACCTTCTTGAGGCGCTCCTCGAACTCGCCGCGGTACTTCGAGCCGGCAACCAGCGCCGCCAGGTCGAGCGTGTAGATCTGCTTGTTCTTGAGCAGCTCGGGCACGTCGGAGCTCGTGATCCGCTGCGCGAGGCCCTCGACGACCGCTGTCTTGCCCACGCCGGGCTCGCCCACGAGCACGGGGTTGTTCTTGGTGCGCCGCGAGAGGATCTGCATGATCCGCTCGATCTCCGTCTCGCGCCCCACGCACGGGTCGAGCTTGCCGTCGGCGGCGAGCCGCGTGAGGTTGCGCCCGAACTGGTCGAGCAGCTTCGAGGACTTCTTGCCCTCGCCCGGAGCCGCGCTCGAGCCGGCGCCCGCGCCGCCCGAGGAGCCCTGGCGCCGGCCGCCGGGACCCGACAGCATGCGGATCACCTCGTTGCGGATCTTCTCCGAGTCGGCGTCGAAGTCGAGCAGGATGCGCGCGGCCACGCCCTCGTTCTCGCGCACGAGCCCCAGCAGGATGTGCTCGGTGCCGATGTAGTTGTGCCCCAGGCTGAGCGCCTCGCGCAGCGCCAGCTCGAGGACCTTCTTGGCGCGCGGCGTGAACGGGATCTGGCCCGAGGTGACCTCCTCGCCGGAGCCCACGATGCGCACGACCTGCGCGCGCACGCGCTCGACGGTGATGTCGAGGCTCTCGAGCACCCGCGCGGCCAGGCCCTCCTCCTCGCGCAGCAGGCCCAGCAGGATGTGCTCGGTGCCGATGTAGTTGTGCTTGAGCGTCCGCGCCTCCTCCTGCGCGAGAACGACCACCTGCCGTGCCCGTTCTGTGAATCGCTCGAACATGCTCTGATTCCTTCCTGCTGGGACGGTGCCTTTAGGGCTTGTGGTCCGTAGAACGCCTCGTGGGAGCAGTCTACCAACCGGCTCCCCCGGCCCATCACGCTCATCGGCAGCGCGCGGGCGCAGCTTGACCGCTATCAGCGAGCTTCGGCGAGCGCCCGGGCGGCGTCCTGGTCAGTCGCGCATCGCGGGGAACAGCACGACCTCGCGTATCGAGTCGCGCCCCGTGAGCAGCATCACGAGCCGGTCCACGCCGAGCCCCACGCCGCCCGCCGGCGGCATGCCCTGCTCGAGCGCCGCCAGGAAGGCCTCGTCGAGCGGCATCGTCTCCTCCTCGCCCTGCTCGCGCAGCAGCTGCTGCGCGGCGAAGCGCTCGCGCTGGGCGTCGGGGTCGATCAGCTCGCTGAACGCGTTGGCGAGCTCCATCCCGCCGGCGAACGCCTCCCAGCGCTCGACCAGGCCCGGCTCGCCGCGGTGCTCGCGCGCGAGCGGCGAGATCTCGACGGGGTAGTCGGTCACGAACGTGGGCTGCACGAGCTTCGGCTCGACGTACTTCGAGAGCAGGCCGTCGGCGAGCTGGAACCACGCGAGCCCCTCCGTTGCCATGTCGAGCCCGCGCGCCGCGATCGCCGCCGCGAGCGCCTCGGCGTCGCGGTGGGCGAGCACGTCCACGCCGGTCTGCTCGCGCACCGCGTCGGCGAACGTGACGCGCCGCCAGGGCGCGGCGAAGTCGAGCTCGCCCGCGTAGCCCGCCGCCTGCGCGGCGCGCGCGACGAGCTCTTCGAGGCGCCGCGCCTCGACCTCGTAGTCGGCGTACGCCTCGTACCACTCGACCATCGTGAACTCGGGGTTGTGCTTGTGCGAGACGCCCTCGTTGCGGAAGTCCTTGCCGAGCTCGTACACGCGCTCGAGGCCGCCCACGATCAGGCGCTTGAGGTACAGCTCGGTGGCGATGCGCAGGTACAGGTCGCGCGCCAGCTCGTTGTGGTGGGTCACGAACGGCCGCGCGAACGCTCCGCCGTACAGCGGCTGCAGCACCGGCGTCTCCACCTCGAGGAAGCCCTCGCCGTCGAGGTAGGCGCGGATCGCCGCGACGATCCTCGCGCGCGCGATGAACAGGGCGCGCGCCTCCTCGCTCGCGATCAGGTCGAGCTCGCGCCGGCGGTAGCGCGTCTCCACGTCGCTCAGCCCCGCATGCTTGTCGGGCGGCGGGCGCAGCGCCTTGGACAGCACCGCGAAGTCGTCCACGCGCAGCGAGAGCTCGCCGTGGCGGCTGCGCAGCACCGCTCCGTCAACGCCGATCAGGTCGCCCAGGTCGAGCCCGGTGAGCACGCCGAAGCGCTCGGGGCCGAGCACGTCCACGCGCGCGTGCAGCTGGATCTTGCCGGTGCGGTCCACGAGGTCGAGGAACGCCGCGCGCCCTGCGCCGCGGCGCGCCGCGATGCGCCCCGCGACGCGATGGCGCTGCTCGGTCTCCTCGCCGGCCTGCAGGTGCGCGTACGCCTCGAGGATCGAGGCGACCGGCTCGGCGCCTCCGAACGCGTGGGGGAACGCCGACGGGTCGGACTCGCGCAGCCGCCGGAGCTTGGCGCGGCGCTCCGCGATCAGCTCCGCGAGGCCGTGCGGGGCGGACCGGGCGGGGTCCGTCCCCCCCGGCTCCTGCTCGCTTCCGCTCATCGCGGCGAGCCTACTCGAGGCCGACGTCGATCTTCGTGATCTTGAGCTTGCGCGCGGGGCCGCGCGGGACCTTCACGGCGACGGTCTCGTTGCGCTTGCGGCCGAGCAGCGCGCGGCCCACCGGCGACTCGTTGGAGAGCTTGTGCTCGTGCGGCTTGGCCTCGGCGGAGCCGACGATCGTGTACTTGACCGACTTGCCGGTCTTTTCGTCTTTGACGTGCACGACCGACCCGACCTGCACCACGTCCGTCGAGAGGTCTTTGGCCTGGATCACCGTGGCCATGCGGAGCTTCTCCTGCAGCTGCGCGATCCGGCTCTCGACCATCGCCTGCTCGTTCTTGGCGTCGTCGTACTCGGAGTTCTCGGAGATGTCCCCGAACTCCCTCGCCTCCTTGATCCGCTCGGCGACTTCACGGCGCTTCTCGGTCGAGAGCAGCTCGAGCTCGTCCTTGAGCTTCTGCAGACCTTCCGGTGTGAGGATTACGTCCTTCGGCATCAGACCCTCTGTTTGCTCGATCGGTACCGCCGCTCGACAGGAAAAACCCCGCTGCGGAGCGGGGCCTCGCGGATGCGACTGCCGGTGGCGAGCGCAGGAGTATAGCGGGGGCACAAGCGCCTTCAAAGGCGCGCGCGGGGCGTCCGGAGCGGGTCAGGCGGCGAGCGCGCCGTGCGCGCACGCCGCCTCGAACAGGGCCATCGCGCCGCCCGTCGAGGGCTCGCTCTGCAGCGACTCGCACACCCGTCGCGCGGCGCGCGAGGGCAGCCCCAGCCGCGCCACGTACCACGGGTAGAACTTGCGCAGGTAGCGCGACGCGCGCTGCTCGCCGAGGTGCTCGGCCGCGCGCCTCGCGAGCCATTCGAGCTCGACGGCCACCTCGCCGGGGAGCGGGCGCTCGCGGCCCTCGAGCAGCTCCGCGAACAGCCACGGGTTGCCGAGCGAGCCGCGCGCGAGCATCACCGCCTCGACGCCCGTGACGGCGAACGCAGCGCGCACCGACGCCGCGTCTGAGAGGCCGCCGGTGAGGATCACGGGGGCGGGCAGGGTGCGCGCGAGCTGCGCCGCGAGCTCGTAGTCGGGCGCGCCCTTGTGCTGCGCGTCGGCGGAGCGCGGGTGCAGCGCGATCGCGGCCACGCCGGCCTCCGCCACGAGCCGGTGCGCGAGCTCGACGCCGCTGCGCTCGCCCTCGCGCAGCCCCGAGCGCAGCTTCACGGTCACCGGCAGCGGCGCCACCTCGCGCGCGCCCTCGACCGCGGCGCGCGCGAGCGCGACGGCGCGGTCGTGGTCGGCGAGCAGCGCAGCGCCCGCGCCGGTCTTGCGCACCTTGCGCACGGGACAGCCCATGTTGATGTCGATCGCGTCGGCGCCCGCGCGCGCCACGTAAGCGGCCGCGGAGCGCATCGCCGCAGGGTCTTCGCCGAACAGCTGGATCGAGGTCGGCCCGCCCTCGCGCTCGCGCTCGTCGATGCGCAGCATCTCGCCGCACGTGCGCGCGTTGCGGTGGTGGATCGCCTGCGAGGAGACCATCTCGGAGACGGCCATGCCGGCGCCGTAGCGCTTGGCCTGCAGGCGCACGAACCAGTTGCCGATGCCCGCCAGCGGCGCGAGCATCACGCGGTTGCGCACGCGCAGGCCGCCGAGCGACCAGCCGTCGGTCAGCGAGCGCGCAGCGGTGATCGGCGTCGCGGGCATCGCCCCATTGTTACGCGCTGTTGCGCTCGTGCAGCAGCCGCAGCCCGGTGAGCGTGAGCTCGTCGTCGATCTGCTCGATCTCCTCGCAGTACGGCACCACGAGACGCGAGAGGCCGCCCGTGGCCACCACCTCGGGACGCTCGGCGAGCTCGTCGGCCAGGCGCCGCATGATCGCGTCGATCGCTCCCGCGTAGCCGTACACCACGCCCGAGCGGATCGCGTCGATCGTGTTCTTGCCGATCACGCTGCGCGGAGGCGCGAGGTCGATCTTGGGCAGGCGCGCGCCTCGCTCGGAGAGCGCTTCGAGCGAGATCTCGATGCCGGTCATCAGCGCTCCGCCGAGGTACTCGCCCTCACGCGAGACCACGTCGAAGGTGGTGGCGGTGCCGAAGTCCACGCACACCGCCGCGCCGGCGAAGCGCTCGCGCATCGCCACCGCGTTGACCAGCCGGTCGGCGCCGATCTCGCGCGGGTTGTCGTAGCGGATCGCCATGCCGGTCTTCGTGCCGGGGCCCACCACGAGCATCTCGTGCGCGAGGTAGCGCGCCGCCATCCCCGTCCACTGGGGCTCGAGCTGCGGAACCGTCGAGGAGACGATCGAGGCGTCGATCTGCGAGAAGCCGTAGCCGCGCAGCTCCAGCAGGTTGCTGAGGGCGGCGCCGATCTCGTCCGCGGTGGACTGGCGCACGGTCGCGAAGCGCCAGTGCTCGACCAGCCGCGTGCCCTCGAACGCGCCGAAATGCGTCTGGGTGTTTCCTACGTCGACGACGAGCAGCATGCGCGGGCATTATCCTCGGCGGGCGATGAGCGCGCCCGAGCCACGGCTGTACGTCCTGTCGGCTTCGCACCCGTGCGCGGCGGTGGAGGCCGCGATGGCGCTCAAGGGGATCTCCTACAAGCGCGTGGACGTGCTGCCGCTCAGCCAGCTGGTGATCGGGCCGCTGCGCTACGGCGGCGTCACCGTGCCCGGCATGCGGCTCGGCGGCGAGCGCCTCGTGGGCTCGCGCACGATCATGCGCCGGCTCGACGGCCTCGCGCCCGAGCCGCCGCTCCTGCCGCCGCCCGGCGACCCCGCGTACGCGCGGGTGCTGGAGGCCGAGCGCTGGGGCGACGAGTCCTTCCAGCCGGTCGCGCGGCGGCTGCTCGACGCCGCCTTCCTGCGCGACCCCGCCGCGATGGAGAGCTACGCGAGCGGCGTCGCGCTGATGCTGCCGCGCGCGATCATGCGGCCCACGCTGCCGCTGATGGCGCGCATGCTCGCGCTGCGCAACCGCGCGCGCGACGAGCCCGCGCGCGCGGACCTCGCGGCGCTGCCCGCGCAGCTCGAGCGGATCGACCGCTGGGTCGCCGAAGGGCTGCTCGGCGGCGAGCACCCCAACGCCGCCGACCTGCAGATCGGAAGCACGCTGCGCCTGCTGATGACGATCGGCGACGTGCGGCCGCTGATCGAGGCGCGCCCGTGCGCGCGCCTCGCCGCGTACTTCCCCGCGATGCAGGCCGCGGTGCCCGCCGGCGCGCTGCCGGCGGAGTGGCTGCCCGCTCCCGCGGCCGCGTAGCGGCCCCTAACCCTGCTTGCGCAGCCGCACCGAGCGCGACACGGTGGTCGCGTGGCCGTAGGCCGGGGTGAGCACGAGGCGCACGCTCAGCGAGAGCTTCCCGTGGCGGGCCAGCGCGCTCCGCGCCCGCGCGCCGAGCGCCACCGAGAAGCTCACGGTGCCGGCGGCGAGATTCGAGCGCACCAGCCGCCCCACCTGCACGCTCTTCGAGGCGGCGAGGGCGGCGCGGGCGGTCAGCAGCCGCACTTCCAGGCGTCCACCAACGCCTGCCCGTGAGACCGCGACCGACCCGCGCACAACCCTGCCTCGCTGCGTGGCGGCGACCTTGACCGCGCTTGCAGCGTCGCCCGCCAGCGGCGAGGCGGGGGTGCCGGTCGGAGAACCCGGCGCCGCTTCGCCCTGACCCTGGCCGGCGGGCTGGTATCCCGGCGTGGGGGGCTGCGCGCCGGTTCCGGTGCCCGTTGAGGGCATCGTCATCGTGGTCGTGGTCGTTCCGTTTGCCGCGACCGTGACCGTGCCGGTCATTTCGGGACCGTGCACGGTGCAGTAGAAGATGTAGGTGCCGGGCTGGGAGAACGCGCACGTGCCCGTCCAGCTCGTCCCGGAGCTCGGCTGGCCCGCTGTGCCGGGCACGCCGCTGCACGAGGGCGTGGCGGGCCCCGAGACCCATTCGACTCCGTGCGGGGTGGTGGAGCTGTTGTTGGAGATCGTGACGCTGCCGCCGGTGCCGACGCTCGCCTGCGCGGGCGACCATTCATGGCCCCCGCCGCTGCGGTTGAGCGCTTCGATCTGCGGCGAGCCTTCGGAGCCCGCTGCGGCGGGGAGCACGACCACGGCCGCGCCCAGCAGCCCGGTGCAAGCGACCAGCAGAGCCTTTCTCAACCTCACCGCACGCCCCTTTCCGGTTGCTCTCCACCGCTGCCGGCCCGGCGCCGGCGGCGGGAGCGGTGAACGAACGCGCTCAGAACGAGAGGACACCGAAGCGCGTCGATCCTTCCCGCGCAGGGGCGCGCGCGCAGCCGGCGCCGCGGCGCTAACCTCGGAGGGCGGGGTCAAGGCGCTGCGAGGGCGGCGTGTGCCCCGCCATGCGATGCGCATCCTCGATCCACAATCGCTGACCCGTCATGTGGACCGCCTCTACCGCGCGGCGTGGGCGCTGTGCGGCTCGCGCGAGGACGCCGAGGACCTCGTGCAGGAGACCTTCGCGCGCGTGCTCGCGCGGCCGCGGGTGCTGCACTCCGACGACGAGCTCTACTACCTGATGCGCGTTCTGCGCAACACGTTCCTCTCCTCGCGCCGCACCGCGTCGCGACGGCCCGTCACGGTGGCGACGCTCGAGGACGTGGTGGCCGAGGACGCGAGGCCGATGGGCCGCCCCGACCGAGCGCTCGAGGTGCGCGAGGTGTACGCGGCGATCGCGAGCCTGCCCGACGAGTTCCGCGAGGCGATCGTGGCGGTGGACGTGCTCGGCCTCTCCTACCGCGACGCGGCGCGCGCGCTGAAAGTCAAGGAGGCGACGATCACGAGCCGCCTGTTCCGCGCCCGCAGGCGCGTGGCCGGCGAGGTGATCGCCCCGGCGCACGCGGGAGCGCCGGCGGACGCCGGCCAGGCGCCCGCGCCCGCGGGGCCGACCGCCGACGGGGCCGTCCCGGCGCTCGAGGGGGACGGCCGGCGAGCGCCGCAACCGTCGCCCGCCGGCGGCGCCCGCGCGGCGCCCGCGGGCCTCGCGCGGGCCGAATCTCATACCCCGCAGCGGGAAGAAATCGGCCCCCGGGGCGTCGTAGGTAGGGATAGAGGATGAGCGAGCCCCACATGCATGAGCAGCTTTCCGCCGCGGAGTCGGAATTCGTCGAGCTCGTACGCGGGATAGACGTGGCCGCGCCCGACTCGCTGCACCGCAGCGTGAACGCGATGATCGAGCGCCGCACGGGCTCCGCGAGCGCCGGGCGCGCGCGGCCCCGCGCGCGTGGCGCGTGGCTCGCGGCGGGCGCCGCGCTCGCGTGCGCCGCGGTCGCCGCGGCGCTGGCGGTGGGCCTCGGAAGCGGCTCGCAGGCTCCGTCGCTGTCGGACGCCGCCGCGCTCACGCTGCGCCCGGCGCTGCGCGCCGCGCCCGCCGAGAGCGGGCACGCCGGCACCGAGCTGGCCGCGGCGGTGCAGGGCGTGTCGTTCCCCTACTGGGAAGAGGATCTCGGCTGGCGCTCGACCGGCGAGCGCTCCGACACGGTCGCGGGACGCGCGGTCACCACGGTGTTCTACGCGAACCGCAGCGGCGTGCGCGTGGGCTACGCGATCATGTCGGGAGCCGCGCCGAAGGTCGGCGGCGGCAAGCTCTGGTGGCACGACGGCGTGGCCTACAGGGTGCAGAGCTTGCACGGCACCGAGGTCGTGAGCTGGCTGCGCTCGGGACACCTGTGCGTGGTGTCGGGCCGCGGCGTGCAGAAGCGCACGCTGCTCGCGCTCGCGAGCTGGGGCGGTCCGCGCGCAGCGCGCTCGTGAGCGTCGCGCCGGGAAGGACCTGCGCGCGCCGGCGTCCTACCCATGGGAGGAGCCCACGAGACGATCGAAAGGAGCAGGCGCGATGAGGCGACGTGCTGTCGGAGTCATGTGCGGCCTGGCGGCCGCCGCGGCCGGCGCGGTGCCGGCGGGCGCGTTCGGAGGCGCGAGCGCCGCCGGCACCCACACGGTGATCCTCAAGGACCTCCGCTTCCACCCCCCCACGCTCAGCATCAAACGCGGCGACAAGGTGACGTGGCAGTGGCGCGACGGCGGCGAAGAACACAACGTGACCTTCCACGGCTTCCACTCGCGCACGCAGACGAGCGGCTCCTACACCGTGCGCTTCGGCAAAGCCGGCACGTTCAACTACCACTGCACGATCCACGTCAGCGAGGGCATGGTCGGCAAGGTGATCGTGCACTGACGCCGGGCGTTCCTACCGGCCGGGGATCGCGAGCGGCGGGCCCGCCCAGCGGACGCCCTCGCGCGGCGAGAGCGCCGCGAGCGCATCGGCGAGGCGCGTGCCGTCGGGCGCGGCCAGCTCGAGGTCGAGCTCGAGCGCGGGCACGAGCACGAAGCGCCGCGCGAGCAGCTGCTCGTGCGGGAGCGACATGCGCTCCCTGTGGTACTCGAGCTCGCCGAGCATCAGGATGTCGATGTCGATCGCGCGCGGTGCGTCACGCACCGGGCTCTCCGCGCGGCCGAGCTCGCGCTCGATGCGCTTGGCGGCGGCGAGCAGCTCGAGCGGCTCGAGCGCCGTCTCGCCCAGCACGCACGCGTTGAGGAAGTCGGGCTGGTCGGGCAGCTCGCCGACCGGGTCGGTGTCGTATACCGACGAGCACGCGAGCACGCGCACCCCGGCGGGCGGGAGCGCGTCCACCGCGGCCTGCAGCAGCGCCCGCCGCTCGCCCACGTTGGAGCCGAGGCCGAGCAGCGCGCTGCGCGGCGCGCTCAGCCGCCGCCCTCCGCTTCGCGCCACACCTCCACCGAGACCTCCTCGACGGCGAGCGCGATCGGCGGCTCGGGCTTGCTCGCCTTGACCCACACGCTTTCGAGCTCGTAGTCGGAGATCAGCCGGTCGGCGATCGTGCCGCACAGGCGCTCCAGCGTGCGGTGCGAGCGCTGCGTGGCGATCAGCGCCACGAGCTGGCACACCTCCGCGTAGTCGATCGTGTCGTCGATCGAGTCGGTGACGGTGGCGTCGCTTTCGCCGAGCTCGAGCCGCAGGTCGACCACGAGCCGCTGCCCCACCTCGCGCTCGGCGTCGCTCACGCCGTGGTGGGTGTACAGGGAGAGCCCGGTGATCTCGATGCTGACCGACTCGGGCACCTGCTCGCGCTCGTCGTCGTCGAGATCCCGCTCGTCCTCGTCGTCTAGCTCGCCGCCGTCGTCCCCGTGGGGCTCGGAGTCCATTGCCCGCCCAACGTAGCAGCAGCGACCGCGAGCGCATCGCGCACCGCCGCGACGTCGTGCACGCGGAACACGCTCGCGCCGCGCTCGAACGCGAGCACGTTGCTCGCGATCGTGCCGGCGAGCCGCTGCGAGGGATCGCGCGGCGAGGGCTCGCCGGCGGCGCGCGCGGCGATGCGGCCGAGGAAGCGCTTGCGCGAGGTGCCGATCACGATCGGCGGCCCGATGCCCGCGAGCTCGTCGAGCCGGCGCAGCAGCTCGAGGTTGTGGCGCTCGGACTTGCCGAAGCCGATGCCGGGGTCGAGCAGGATGCGCTCGCCCGCGATGCCCTCGCGCTGCGCGAACTCGAGGCGCTCGGTGAGGAACGCGCGCACGTCGTCCACCACGTCCTCGTAGCGCGGCTGGGAGTGCATCGCGCCGCCCTCGCCGCCCGCGTGCATGAGGCACACCGACGCGCCCGACCCGGCCACCACCTCGGCCATGCGCGGGTCGGCGCGCAGCGCGCTCACGTCGTTGACGAGGCTCGCGCCCGCCTCCAGCGCGGCGCGCGCCACCTGCGCCTTGTAGGTGTCGATCGATATCTGCGCGCCGAGGCCGAGCGCGGCGAGGCCCTCGATCACTCCCACCACGCGCCGCAGCTCCTCCGCGGCGCCCACCGGCTGAGCGCCGAGCCGCGTGGACTCGCCGCCGACGTCCACGATCGCGCTGCCCTGCGCCACGAGCTCCGCGCCGCGCGCGAGCGCGTCGCGGGCGCTCAGGTAGCGCCCGCCGTCGGAGAACGAGTCGGGCGTGACGTTGAGCACGCCCATCAGCCTGTAGGGCTCACTCATGGGCTCAACCTAGCGCCCGCGCGGGGCGCCGGCCGTCAGGCGAGGTTCGGGCGCTCGGGGCCGTCGCCGGCGCGCATGTCGGCGGTGCCGCCCGCCAGCCCGGGACGCGGGATCGTGCGTGGCTGCGGCTCGCGCTCGGCGCGCTCGGGCGCGGCCGGCGGCGCGGGCAGCTCGGGCTTGGAGGCGGGCTCCTCGATGCCGAACACCTCGTCCTCGGTCTTGCCGTCGAGCAGCGCGAGGAACTCCTCCTTCTCGATCGTCTCGCGTTTGACGAGGATCTCGGAGATCTTGGCGAGGTCGGTGCGGTGCTCGGTGAGGATGTTGGTGGCGCGCTGGTGGGCGGCTTCGATGATGCGCCGCACCTCGTCGTCGATCTCGCGCGCGATCTCGTCGGAGTAGTCGGGCTCGGTGGAGAACTCGCGGCCGAGGAACGGCTGGCCGTGATCGTGGCCGAACACGCGCGGGCCGAGCTTCTCGGACATGCCGAAGCGCATCACCATCTGCTTGGCGGTCTGGGTGACCTTCTCGATGTCGTTGGAGGCGCCCGTGGTGATCTCGCCGAATGTGATCTCCTCGGCGGCGCGGCCGCCGAGCGTCATCGCCATCGCGTCCTCGAGCTCCGCGCGGGTCGTCAGGAAGCGGTCCTCCTGGGGCATCGAGATCGTGTACCCGAGCGCCTGGCCGCGCGAGATCACGGAGATCTTGTGCACCGGGTCGGAGTGCTCGAGGAAGTGGCCCACGATCGCGTGGCCCATCTCGTGGTAGGCGGTCACGAGCCGCTCTTTTTCGCTCATCACGCGGGTCTTCTTCTCGGGGCCGGCGATCACGCGCATGATCCCCTCCTCGAGCTCGTCCTGGCCGATCTCGCGCTTGCCGGTGCGCGCCGCGAGCAGCGCCGCCTCGTTGATCAGGTTCGACAGGTCCGCGCCGGTGAAGCCGGGCGTCTGACCCGCGAGCGCGTCGATGTCGATCACCTTCGCGAGCGGCTTGCCGCGCGTGTGCACCTCGAGGATCTTCGCGCGGCCCTTGCGGTCGGGGCGGTCCACCGCGATCTGGCGGTCGAAGCGGCCGGGGCGCAGGAGCGCAGGGTCGAGGATGTCGGGCCGGTTGGTGGCCGCGATCATGATGATGTTGTCCTTCGCCTCGAAGCCGTCCATCTCGACGAGCAGCTGGTTGAGCGTCTGCTCGCGCTCGTCGTGGCCGCCGCCGAGGCCCGCGCCGCGGTGGCGCCCGACGGCGTCGATCTCGTCCATGAAGATGATGCAGGGGCTGTTCTGCTTGGCCTGCTCGAACAGGTCGCGCACGCGCGAGGCGCCCACGCCGACGAACATCTCCACGAAGTCGGAGCCCGAGATCGAGAAGAACGGCACGCCCGCCTCGCCCGCGACCGCGCGCGCGAGCAGCGTCTTGCCGGTGCCCGGCGGCCCGTACAGCAGCACGCCCGTGGGGATGCGCGCGCCGAGCGCCTGGAACTTCTTGGGGTTCTCGAGGAATTCCTTGATCTCGTGGAGCTCCTCCACGGCCTCGTCCACGCCGGCCACGTCGCGGAAGGTGATCTTGGGCGAGTCGGCGGACATGCGCTTCGCGCGCGACTTGCCGAACGACATCACTTTGGAGCCGCCGCCCTGCACCTGGTTCATGAGGAACAGCCAGAAGCCCAGGAACAGCGCGAACGGCAGGATGTAGGTGAGCAGGCTCAGCAGCGTGCTGCTCTTTTCGGCTTCGATGTTGTAGCCGACGCCGTCCTGGCGCAGTTCTTTGATCAGTTCGGGCGCCGCCTGCTCGATGTAGCCGACTTCGTAGTTTTCCTTGTTCTTGAGCTTGACCGCGAGCGACTTGCCCTTGTTCTTGAATTCGACCGATTCCACTTCGCCGCGCGGAAGCTCGGAGGCGACCAGCGTCTGATAGCTGTGCTTGCGGTGGTTGGGCGAGCCGGGGTTGACGAGTTTGACCGCCAGGAACGCGAGCACCACGACGATCAGGATGGGGAAAGCAGCGCTCTTGAAGAAACGGCTCATGCGGGCATCCTGACGGCCCAGACAGCATCTGCAGACGTGGCCACCGAGCCCTTAGCGTACCATGGGGCCCCCTTTTTTCCGGCGTTTGAGCGGGGGCCGCAGGGCGCCCGCGGCACGGCCCGCAAGGGGCGCGCGAGGCGTCCGCAAGCACCCGCGCAGGGGCTCCGCGTCAGCTGTCGAGCGCGGCCACGAACGGCAGGTTGCGGTGGCGCTCGGCGTAGTCGAGGCCGTAGCCCACCACGAAACGGTCGGGGATCTCGAAGCCCACATAGCGCGTGGGCAGGTCCACCTTGCGCCGCTCGGGCTTGGTCAGAAGCGCGCACACCTCGAGCGTGCGCGGGTTGCGCGAGCCGAGGTTGCGCAGCAGGTACTGCAGCGTCAGCCCCGAGTCCACGATGTCCTCCACGATCAGCACGTCGCGGCCTTCGATCGCCACGTCGAGGTCCTTGAGGATGCGCACCACGCCGGAGGCGTCGGTGGCGGAGCCGTAGGAGGCGACCGCCATGAAGTCGACCTCCACGGGGATGTCGATGTAGCGCATCAGGTCGGAGAGGAAGAACACCGCGCCCTTGAGCACGCCCACGAGCAGCAGCGAGCGGGGCGGGTCGGCTCGGTAGTCGCGCGAGATCTGCTCGCCGAGCGCGGCTACGCGCTGCTGCAGCTCCTCGGCGGTCACGAGCACCTCTCCCACTTCGGCGTCGGGCGCGCGCGAGGGTGTGGCCACGCCGGGAGTCTAGCCCGCGCGCGGCGGCAGCTTGACCATCTCGAGCGCGCCGTCGCCCACCACCGCGGCGACGAGGCCGCCCACGTGCAGCTCCGCGCGGCCGCCGCGCGCGCCCAGCTCGAGGATCTCCGCGACGCGGTCGCCCGCCTGCGGGACGTAGCAGCCGGCGGCGCGCTCGGCGAGGTGCACGACCACGAGCCGCGCGAGCGCGGGCTCGAGCCGGGCGAGGCGCGCGAGCGCGATGCGCGCGCCGCCGTCGAGCTCGCGCGCGACGAGCGAGTCGAGCAGCTGCGTCTCCTCGCGCAGCAGCGCGGCGGTGCGCAGCACGTTGGACTGCGCCGCGGGGTGCACCGCGCGCAGCTCGCTCAGCAGCCCGTGACGTACGCGCGCGCGCGCGAAGCGCTCGTCGTCGTTGCTCGCGTCCTCGCGCCAGGAGAGGCCGCGCTCGAGGCAGTACGCGGCCGTCTGCTCGCGCGTGGCGCACAGCAGGGGCCGCACCAGCCGCCCCTCCGCGGCGGGCATGCCGAGCAGCGCGCGGCGGCCCGGCGAGGCGGCGAGGCGGTAGAGGATCGTCTCCACCTGGTCGCTCGCGGTGTGGCCGGTGGCCAGCACGCCGCCGCTGTCGGCCGCGCGCTGCTCCGCGGCGGCGTAGCGCAGCTCGCGCGCCCACGCCTGCAGGTTGCCCTCGCCCTCGCGCGGCGGGCGCCCGGCGCGCAGCACCTCGAGCTCGACGCCGAGCGCGGCGCACAGCTGCGCGCAGTGGCGCTCGTCGCCGTCGGCCTCGGCGCCGCGCAGGCCGTAGTTGACGTGCAGCGCGCGCACCCCCGCGGCGCCGAGCAGCGCGGCGGCGACGTCGAGCAGGCAGGTGGAGTCGCGCCCGCCCGAGAGCAGCACGAGCGCGGGCGTGCCCGGCGCGAGCAGCCCGCCCGCGCGCACGAGCTCGCGCAGCCCCGGCGCGCCCGCCACCGCGCTAGCTCCGGCGCGTGGCGACGAACAGCTCGGTGGGCTCCGAGAAGCCCTTGAGCCGCACCTCGCCGATGCGCTCGAACGCGATCCCGTCCACGCCCGCGACCTCGTCGACCACCGGGCGCGTGACCAGCACCTCGCCGCCGCTCGCGCGCGCCACCACGCGCGCGGCCTGGTTGACGTCGCGCCCGTAGTAGTCGCCGTCGCGGTAGAGCGCCTCGCCGTAGTGAAGGCCGATGCGCGGCTTCGGTTCGTCGGGCGCCTCGCCGACGGCGAGCTCGGAGGCGAGCGCCACCGCCCACCCGGTGAGCGCGGCGGGGTCGGGGCCGATCACCATCACCTCGTCGCCGAGCGTCTTGATCACGCGCGCCTCCGCAGGGAGCGTCTGCGCGACCGTCTCGAGGAAGTGCTCCACGGTGGAGAGCGCCGCCTCGTCGCCGCGCTCGACGGTCAGCCGCGCATAGCCCGCGAGGTCCGCGAACGCGATCGCCACGCGCAGCCGCCCTTCCTGCAGCGCGGCTTCGTCCACGCCGGCCTCCATGTGGCCGATGATGTCCTGCTCCACGAACTGCGCGAGCAGCCTGCCGTGCAGGTAGTTCATGAACGGCGCCGCGAACGGCAGCACCTCGCGCGTGAGGCCCTCCATCTCCTCGGCGATCTCCACGTTGGGCACGCCCGCGCGGATCAACGGCTCGTGGACGTAGATGTGCACGAGCCGCACCTCCGCGTCGGCGATCTGCGCGATCGTCTGCCCGTACACGCGCATCAGCTGCAGGAACGCGGGCAGCGGGATACCGGCCTCGAGCACCGCGGCCACGTAGCTGAGTATCTGCAGGTCTTCGCCGGTGAACGTCTCGAGCACGCCCGTGCCGATGCCCATGGTGGCGTAGATGCGCCTGATCAGCTCGGGCCGCAGCCCGCTCTCGCGCGCGGCCTCGCGCATGCCGTAGCGCGGCTCGGAGGCCGACAGCAGGTTCTCGATCGGGCCGATCGCAAGCTGGCCGGCGTCGCTCGCGAGCTTGATCGCCTCGAGCGAGTGCCCGCGGGAGCGCAGCCGCGCGATCACGCGCGCGTACGCCACCGCGGAGGGCGTCCAGCGCCCGTCGAAGCCGGGGATCAGGCCGCGTCCCACCCAGCGTCGGACCGTCGCCGGCGATACGCCGGCGCTCGCGGCCGCCTGGGCGAGGGTCAGCTCGCCGCCGGCCGGCGCGTCGTCTTGGGGCTCGGCACTCACGAGCCGTGGGCGGCGGGCGGCGCCATCACCTGCAGTCTAAAGTCGCGGCCCGTGCCGCAGCCGCCGCGAGCCATCCACATCCATCCCACGGCGGAGCTGGCGCCGCGCGTGCTGCTCCCCGGCGACCCGGGCCGGGCGCTCGAGCTCGCGCAGTCGCAGCTGTCGGAGCCGCGCATGTTCAACCACCACCGCGGCCTGTGGGGCTACACCGGCGTGGCGCCCGACGGCGAGCCGCTCACGATCCAGGCCACCGGGATGGGCGGCCCGTCGGCCGCGATCGTGCTGAGCGAGCTGATCGAGATGGGCGCGCGCCGCGCGATCCGGGTGGGCACGTGCGGCGCGCTCGCGGCGGGGCTCGAGCTCGGCGACCTGCTGGTGGCGAGCGAGTCGATCTGCGGCGACGGCGCCTCGCGCGCGCTCGGCGCGGGCGAGCGCGCGAGCGCCGACGCGGCGCTCGCGGAGCAGCTGCGCCTCCACGCCCCCGCGGCGCGCTCGGGGCCCGTCGAAAGCGTGGACCTGTTCTACGACCCCCATCCGCGCCCGCACCCGGACGCGCTCGCGATCGAGATGGAGGCGGCGGCGCTGTTCGCGGTGGGCGCGCGCGCGGGCGTGCAGGTGGCGTGCCTGCTCGCGGTCACCGACACGTTCGGCCCCGGCGGCGAGCGCCACAGGATCGACGACCACACGCTGCTCGACGCGGTCGGCAGGATGGGCGCGGCGGCGATCGCCGCGCTGTGCGGGCCGCCGCTGACGCGCCGCGCTGTGCGCGCCGGACCGCTGACGCGCCGGGCGCCGGCTCAGCCGGCCTGCGCGGCGGCTTTCTTCGCGCGCGAGCGCTTGCCCGCCGCGGCCTTGCCCGCCGCGGCGGCCTTGCCCTTGGCGGGGGATTCGCCGGCGGCGGGGGTGGCCGAGCGCGCGTCGAGCCGTGCGGTGATCGTGGCGAGCTGCTGCTCGATCGAGGCGAGCCGGCTCTCGATCGCCGTCATGTCGGCGCTCGCGGCGGCGGCGGGCGCGAGCGCGCGGTCGAGCCTGCCGACGCCGTCCTCGATGCCCTCGAGCCGCTGCGAGACCGAGCGCAGGCGGCGGGTGAGGCGTTCGATGTCGGCGGCGGAGGGGATGTTGAGCGCCCCCATCGCGGCCTCCTGGGCCTGCATGGCCTTTTCGCGCGCGTCGAACGCGCGTCCGATCGCGCCGGTGAGCAGCGGGTTCTCGAGGAGTTCGCCGAGCGCGCGGCCGAGCCGGTCCTCGGCGCCGGTGCCGAGGCGCTCGCGCAGGTTGCGCGCGACGTTGCTGGAGTCGGACATGCTCCGCACAAGGATACGGTGAACGTGTGGCGGAGGCGCTTTTCATCTTCATCCAGATGGAGTTCCCGTGGGCGCTGGGGCCGCCGGACGGGCGCTACCTGCTGCGCTCGAGCGAAACCGGCGAGCCGCAGCGCGTGGTGGTCCTGGGCACGGTGGGCGCTGCGCGCGCGGCCGACGCGCGCGCGGCGGGGCGCAGGGCGCTCGGGCCGAGGCGCTCTCGCGCGCGCGGGCCGGGGCGCGAGGCGAGCCCCGAGCCCGAGCCGGTGCCGACGTGCCGCGCCACGCTGATCGACCCGGTGCCGGTGGCCGCGGAGCAGCAGGCGCGCGCGTGGCTCGAGGGGATCGACCGCGAGCACGAGGTGCTGGGCGCGTTCCGGACGCTCAACGGCGTGCTGCACATGCACCGGATCGCGGCGGCGGACCCGCACGTGCACGAGGTCTCGCCCGCGCAGGCGCTCGTGATCAGGGCGGGCTGGGGCGCGGGCGAGCAGGTCGCGGACGGCCGCTGGCTGCACGCGAGCGAGCTGCCGTGGCTCGACGGCGCGCGGGGGCCGCGCAGGCGCGGCGCGCGGCGCTCGGCGGCGCTTCGCCCGGTGGAGCGCCTCGCGGCGCTGCTGGGCGCGAAGGAGCAGATGCTGGTGTGCGAGGAGCTCGCGCTGCGCGCGCGCTCGGACCTCGAGCACGGGCGCGCGCGCCACGCGGCGCTGGAGCTCGAGCGCGCGTACTCCTCCGCGCTCGGGGAGCTGCGCGCGACCGGGCGCGCGGACCTCGCGCTGCGCATGGCGGAGCTCGAGCAGCTGCGCCCGCGCGTGGCGGAGCAGGCGCGCGCGGCGCTCGCCGGCACGGCGCTCGACGAGGACGCGCTGTCGCATGCGCTCGCGCGGCTCGAGGCGGCGCTGCGCGCGCACGCGGCCGGCCAGCACTAGTCTGAGGTGGCGATGGAGCCAACGCGCACCGCGATCGGAACATGGAGCGGCGGGCGCTTCATGCACTTCGGCGAGCCCGTGGACGAGCAGCGCCTGCAGCGCCTGCTGCGTCCCGGCGGCGGCATCGACACCGTGATCACCGCGGACGTGTACGGCGAGGGCGCGGCCGACCGCGCGCTGGGCGCGGCGCTCGCGGGCGTGCCGCGCGACGACTACTGCCTGGTGGGCGCGATCGGCCACGACTTCTACGAGGGGCAGCGCGACGGCCCGCGCGGCTACCCGCGCTTCACCGACGAGCGCCTGCGCGCAGAGCGCGAGTACGCGCCGTACATCCGCATGGCCGCCGAGCGCAGCCTCGAGCGCTGCGGCGCGGAGTGCTTCGACGTGCTGCTGCTGCACAACCCCGACAGCACCGGCTACTCCAGCGAGGCGGTGTGGGAGGGCATGCGCGCGGTGCGCGACGCGGGCCTCGCGCGCGCGCTGGGCGTGGCGCCGGGCCCCGCGAACGGCTTCACGCTCGACCTGATCGCGTGCCTCGAGCGCTTCTCGGAGGCGATCGACTGGGCGATGATCATCCTCGGCCCGCTCGAGCCGTGGCCGGGCGAGCTCGTGCTCGGCGCGGCGCGGCAGAACGGCGTGAGCGTGATCACGCGCGTGGTGGACTACGGCGGCATGTTCCACGACGACGTGCTGCCGGGCCGCGAGTTCCCGCGCTACGACCACCGCCGCTTCCGCCCCGACGGATGGGTGGGCGAGGGCCGTGCGAAGCTCGAGCTGATGCGCCCTTACGCGCAGCGCCACGGCCTCACGATGCTGCAGCTCGCGTGCGCGTGGAACCTGTCGTTGCCGGCGGTGCGCTGCGTGGCGCCCACGCTGATCCAGGAGGAGGACCCCGGCGCCGGCGCCGGAGCCGGCGCGCCCGGCGCGGCCGGCGTGCGCGCGATCGAGGACAAGCGCGCGGAGCTGGCGGCGCTGCCGGCGGACGCGCGCCTCTCCGGGGAGGAGGTTGCGGCGATCCGCGCGATCGGGCAGAACAGGGGCTGCATGGCGTTGAAGGGCGCGAGCCTCGAACACGACGGGCCCGCGCAGGCGGACCGCTGGGCGCTCGACCAGCGCCTGGCGGAGGTGGCGCGGCGCTGGGACATCGACCCGGCCGCGGACCTGGTGCGCGAGGAGCGCAGCGGCGCGGGCGTGGGCGGCTGAGACGAGGAGCGGGAGGAGCAGCGGTGAGCATCGACGTAGCGGGCATCAAGCAGGGACAGCGGATGATGTGGTGCTCGTTGTACGAGTCGGCGAACGAAGCGGACGACGGCACGATGCGCGTGCACGCCGAGTACCTGGTGAGCGTGATCGCGCTGCCCGCGTAGGGGCGAGCGCGCTACAGCGCGGCGAGCAGCGCGGTGAGCTCGGCGACCACGTCGCCGCTGAGGCGCACGTCGGCGATGTCGTCGAGCGGCGTGGGGCCGGCGGTGAGGATGGCGACGCGGCCACCGGACTCGCGCGTGAGCAGCGGCAGCCCCGCGACGGGGTGCACTTCGAGCGAGGAGCCGACGCACAGGAGCAGGTCGGCGCCCCTGCACAGCTCGGCGGCGCGCTCGATGGCGCGCGGCGGGAGCAGCTCGCCGAACAGCACCACGTCGGGCTTCAGCGCGGCGCCGCAGCGCGCGCAGCGCGGCACGCCGTCCTCGGCGGCGGCGAGCAGCGCGCGCGCGTGGGCGAGCGCGACGGGCTCGCCCGTGCAGGACAGGCAGGAGCTCGAGGCGATGCTGCCGTGCACCTCGACGAGCTCGCGCGTGCCGGCCTTGGCGTGCAGCATGTCCACGTTCTGCGTGATCACGGCGTCGAGCAGGCCGCGCCGCTCGAGCTGCGCGAGCGCGAGGTGCGCGCCGTTGGGCCGCTTGTGCCCGAGCGTGGCGAAGCGCTCGCCGTAGAAGCGCCAGAAGCGCGCGGGGTCCGCGTGGAAGGCGTCGATGTGCGCGACCTCCATGGGGTTCACGCGCGCCCACAGCCCCGTGCCGGGGGTGCGGAAGTCGGGGATGCCCGACGGCACGGAGATGCCGGCGCCGGTGAGCGCCACCACCGAGCGCGCGCTGCGCACGAGCTCGGCGAGGCGCGCCACGGCGCTCGCGCTGGGGGCGCTCGCGGCCACGCGCGTCAGCTCCCGCTGAAGCGCGGCGCGCGTTTGTCGAGGAACGCGGAGATGCCCTCGCGCGCGTCGGCGCTCGCGAACACGCTCTTGAAGGCGCTCTTCTCGGCCTCGATGCCGGCGTCGAGCGAGCCGGCGTCGGAGACGCGCTTGATCTCGGCGGCGGCGAGCGGCGCCTGGCCCGAGAGCTTGCGCGCCCACGCGAGCGCGGTGTCGAGCAGTTCGTGGTCCTCCACGAGGCGGTTGGCGAGCCCCAGCTCGAACGCTTCGTCGGCGAGCACGGGGTCGCCCACGAGGTTCATCTCGAGCGCTTTGCTCGAGCCCACGAGCCGCGCGAGGCGCTGGGTGCCGCCGAAGCCGGGGATGATGCCGAGCTTGATCTCGGGCTGGCCGAACAGCGCGGAGCGCGCGGCGATGCGCACGTCGCAGGCCATCGCGAGCTCGCAGCCCCCGCCGAAGGCGAGCCCGTTGACGGCTGCGATCGTGGCGATGCCGTCGCGGCCGAGCTCGGAGAAGAGCGCGTGCGCGGCGTCCACGAACCGCGCGCCGGTGGCTTCGTCGAGCGTGGTGAACGCCTTGATGTCGGCGCCC
Organism: uncultured Solirubrobacteraceae bacterium; assembly: GCA_963813685.1. Taxonomy (GTDB): domain Bacteria; phylum Actinomycetota; class Thermoleophilia; order Solirubrobacterales; family Solirubrobacteraceae; genus Palsa-744. Next base: position 189,265 of record CAWEZQ010000005.1, on the reverse strand, counting down.
GCGGAGAACAGCATGGGGTTGGAGGAGGCGATCACGAGCGCGCGCACGCCCGACTGCTTGCAGTGCTTCCACACCGCTTCGAGGTCGCCGACCACCTGCGGCGAGATCGAGTTCATCTGGCCGTTGGCGAGCCACGCGATCGCGACGCCTTCGGCGCGCGTCTCGAGCTTGACGACCTCCGCGGGCTGCTCTGCGTCGGGCTGCGGATACGGATAGAAGCCCTGGCCGCTCGCCTGCCCCACGCGGCCCTGCGCGACGAGGCGGCGCAGGATGGTGGGCGGCGCGAAGCGCTCGCCGTGGCGCTCGCGCGCGTTCTCCATGCGCTCGAGGATCACGTCGAGGCCCTCGCTGTCGGCGCGCATGAACGGCGGCAACAGGCCGCGCCGCGGGTCGAGCCCCGCGCCGGCCATCATCCCGAAGTCGATGTCACGGTGGCTCGCCACGCCCTCCTCGAGCACCAGGCACGCCTCCAGCAGCGTCTTCAGCGCGAGCAGCTCCGAGAGCTCGGCCACATCGGGCTCGGCCTCGCCGGCCACGTTGGCGTTGCCCTCGGGGTCGTAGAAGCCGTCGCCGCCGGTCTTCGCGCCGAGCTTGCCCTCGGCGACGAGCGACTGCATGCCCTTGGGCACGTAGAAGCGTTCCTCGCCGTATGACTCCACGAGGTGCTCGGCCACGTGCAGCACGGTGTCGAGTCCGAGCAGGTTCACGAGGAAGTAGGGGCCGACCGGCACGAGCCCGGAGCCGCCGAGCCCCTCGTCGATCTGCTTGATCGAGAGCCCCTTCTGCTCCTGCTCGCGCCACACCTCCGAGATGCCGGAGTTGAGGATGCGGTTGACCACGAAGCCCGGCACCTCCGCGCACGTGATGGGCTGCTTGCGGATCGCCTGGGCGAAGGTGACGGCGGCGGTGACGGTCTCCGCGGAGGTCTCCTCGCCCTCCACGATCTCGATCAGCGGCATCACGGAGGCGGGGTAGAAGTAGTGGAAGCCCACCACCTTGTCGGGCCGCAGCGTGGCGTCGCCGATCTCGGTGATGGACAGCGAGGAGGTGTTGGACGCGAGGATCGCGTGGCCGGGCGTGGCGGCGTCGAGCTCCGCGAACACCGCCTGCTTGACCGCCATCCGCTCGGGCACCGCCTCGATCACGAAGTCCACGTCGCCGAAGGGCGCGTAGGAGGTGGTGCCGTGGATGCGCTCGAGCACCTCCTCGGTGCGCTCGGCGGCCTGCTCGGCGGTGATGCGCCCGCGCTCCGCGAGTTTGCCCATCTGCGCGCCGGTGACGTTGCGCGCCTCCTCGAGCCCCGCCTGCACGAGCGACTCGTCGATGTCCTTGAGCACCACCGGGATGCCCGCCGCGGCTATCGTCTGCGCGATCTGCCCGCCCATCGTCCCGGCGCCGACCACTGCTGCTCTGAACACGAACATGCTCTCTGCGTCTCCTCTCTGGGGGCCCTCGGGTGGCGAGCAGCCTACCGTCGCGGGCGCGCCGCCGCAGCGGAACGCCCGCAGCCAACGCACGTGCGGCGGGTTATGTGAGCGTCATCCCAACCACGGGTAAGGAGTGCGCATGACCTTCAAGAAGACCACATATGCCCTGACCTTCTGTGTGCTCGCGCTCGCGCTGCCCGCAACGGCGAGCGCGGCGAGCAGGGCGAGCGTCACCACCGGCGGCTCCAGGAACGTGAGCTACGCGACAGCGGTGGTGCAGGGCTCCATAAACCCGCACGGCAGCGACACCTCCTACTACATCCAGTACGGGCCCACGCACCTGTATGGCTTCCAGAGCGCGATCGGCGGCGCCGGCGCGGGCATCAAAACGGTGACCGTGAGCGTGCCGCTGACGGGCCTCGAGGCGCTCACCGAGTACCACTACAGGCTCGTGGCGGTCAACAAGGGCGGGGTGGCGATGGGCGCGGACCGCACGTTCAAAACGACCAGGGTGCCGCTCGCGCTGGCGATCGTCGCGGGGCCCAGCCCGGTCCCCTACGGCGGCGTGGCGCTCGTGCAGGGCACGCTGTCGGGCACCGGCAACGCGAACCGCGCGATCGTGCTGCAGTCCGACCCGTTCCCCTACACGGGCGGCTTCCACAACATCACCAACCCAGCGCTGACGCTGGGGAGCGGCGCGTTCTCGTTCCCCGTGATCGGGCTCACCGCGACCACCAAGTACCGCGTGGTGACCACGCCCAACGAATCGGTGGCGAGCCCCGAAGTGGTGATCGGCGTGACCGCGCTGGTCACGCGCAGGGCCACCCGCCTCGGCCACGGCAAGGTGCGCTTCTCGGGCGTGATCACACCGGCTGTGACGGGCGCGCGCGTGGGGATCCTGCGCATCGTCAAAGGCAAAGGCAAACTCGCGGGGGCCGCCACGCTGAAACCCCGCAACGCGACCAGCTCGAGCTACAGCGCCACGCTGAAGGCCAAGCCCGGCGTGTACCGCGTGCTCGTGGAAATCGTCAACGGCGCGCTCGCCTCCAGCTACAGCACGCCGTTCTACGTGCGCTAGGCAGGGCCCGTTCGGGCTCCACCGTTCCCGGCGGGCGCCGCCCGCCGGGCCGGGGGGCCGCATGCGGCCCCCACGAGCGATCGGCGCATGCGCCGATCGCTGCGGGCGGCACATGTGCCGCCCGGGGGAGCGCACATGTGCGCTCCCCTGCCGGCCGCGCATGCGCGGCCGGCGCCAGGGCCGCATGCGGCCCTGGCGCCCTGCGAGACCGGGCCGGGGCCGAAGCGCGCGCCCTACGCGGTGACCGCTTCGGGCTCCTCCACGCGGCGCGGGAGCAGCGTTTCGCGCGCGATCACGAGGCGCTGGATCTGCGAGGTGCCCTCGTACAGCTGCATGATCTTGGCGTCGCGGAAGAGCTTCTCCACGGGGTAGTCCTTGATGAAGCCGTAGCCGCCGTACACCTGCACGGCGTCGGTGGCGACCTTCATCGCGGTGTCCGCGGCGAAGCGCTTGGCGTGCGATGAGACGAGCGTGTTGCGTTCGCCGTTGTCGAGCATCACCGCGGACTTCCACGTGAGCAGGCGCGCCGCTTCGATCTCGGTGGCCATATCGGCGATCATGAACTGGATCGCCTGGTGCATCGCGATCGGCACGCCGAACTGGACGCGTTCGCGCGAGTAGTCGGTGGCGAACTCGAACGCCGCGCGCGCGATCCCGGTGGCCATCGCGGCGACGCCCGGGCGGGTGCGGTCGAGCGTCATCATCGCGAGCTTGAAGCCCTTGTTCTCCTCGCCCAGCAGGTTCTCCGCGGGCACCTCCACCTCGTTGAAGGAGATCGTCGCGGTGTTGGACGCGCGCTGCCCGAGCTTGTCCTCCTTCTTGTCCACCACCACACCCCAGTCGCGCTCCACCACGAACGCCGAGATGCCGCGGTGGCCCGCGTCCTTGTCGGTCTTCGCGTACACCGTGTAGAAGTCCGCGTAGCCGCCGTTGGTGATGAAGCACTTGGAGCCGTTGATCACGTACTTGTCGCCCTTCTTGACGGCCGTCGTGCGCATGCCCGACACGTCCGAGCCCGCGTCGGGCTCCGTCAGGCAGAAGGACGCGAGCTTGAAGTCTTCGGTGAGCATCCCCAGGTACTTCCGCTTGACCTCCTCCGAGCCGCCCAGCGCGATCGGCGCGGTCGCCAGGCCGTTGCAGCCGAGCGAGGTCTGGATGCCCGAGCAGCCCCACGAGAGCTCCTCCTCGATCAGGCAGCCGTCGAGGTAGCTGGCGCCGGGGCCGCCGTACTCCTCCTCGATGTGGCTGTTCATGAGGCCGACCTCCCACGCCTTGCGCAGGACGTCCTCGGGCCACGTCCCCTCCTTGTCGTACTCCCAGGCGACCGGGCGTATCTCCTTGGCGGCGAAGTCGTGCGCCATCTCGCGCAGGTTCTTCTGCTCGTCGGTGAGCGTGAAATCGACCATTCTCGGATTCTCCTAACGGGGTGGCGCGTCGAAACTAGATTGACTAGTCAGTCAACGGCTCTTGAGGGTAGCGGAGAGCGCCGACATGAGCAACAATCGTGGGCGTGCACGTCCCCAGCGTGGTGCTCGGCTTCGCCGAGAACGGGCTCAACTTCGTGGTGTTCGGAACCGTCGCGTTCTCGATCGTGATCTCGCTGCTGTTTCTGGTCACGCGCGGGAGCGACAGCATGTACGACCACATAGGCCGCGGCGGCATCTCGCGCGACGGCGACTACTCGCCGCCGGGCGGGTTCGCGCACGCCGTGGAGAGCCCCGCGGCCGCCGCCGAGCGCGAGCGGGAAATCCGCCAGCTCCTGGGCGCGCGCAGCGAGCGCATGGTGCGCAGGGGCCTGCCCGCGCTCGACATCGAGGCGGAGCTTCAGAAGCTGCTCGCGCCCGCGAGCTCCTCGCGCGAGCGCGAGCCCGCGCTGCTCGAAGAGGTGCGCCAGCTGGTGCTCGCGCGCAACGAACGCCGCGAGCGCAAGGGGCTCGAGCCGCTGGACGTGGACGCGGAGGTGGAGCGCACGCTGCAGGAGCTCGACCCGTGAGAGCCCCTCGCGCGCGCGGGGGTTGGGGTATAAACGCGCGATGAGCCGCCCTCGCCGCATCGCCCTCGACGAGCTCACGCTCAGGCCGGGCACTTACTTCAACCCGCAGACGGAGATCCTGATCGTGGTGGACGACTCGCCCGAGGTCACCCACGAGATCTTCGACGCCGAAGAATTCGACGGCTCCGAGTGGGTGGTGATCTCCGACGACGCAGCGCTCGACGAGCACAAACGCGACGAGCTCGTGGAGAGCTTCCAGCAGGCGCACAGCGCGGGCGTGCAGGAGCTCGACGACGACTTCGACGACGACGAGGACGAAGACGAGGAGGACGACGAGCTCGAGGGCGTGGAGGAGCTCGAGGGCGTCGAAGAGCTCGGTCTCGGCGAGGACTGACGACGCAACCCCCCGCGGCGCGGGGTGTTGGGGAGGGCGTGCGGCTTCCCCGGCAACGAGCGTTGCGCCCCCGAGGGCGGCTGCGCGCCGCTCCTAGCATGCGGTCGGTGCGCGCCCGCTCCGTGACGATCCTGTGCGCCGCCGCGCTCGCGTGCGGCGCGGTCGCGGACGCGAGCTTCGCGGGCTCCCCGACGGGCCTCGGGCCGGTGGGACGCCACGCCCACGTGCGCGCCCGCGCGGCGGCGGCGCACGGGCCGAGCGTGAGCGCGGCCCTGCAGAGCCTGCGCCACAGCTCCGCGATCACCGAAGGGCAGTACGGCCAGTACTACACCGCGTACGTGAGCGCCAAACGGTCGCTCGCGAAGCTGCGCGGCACGCGCGCGAGCGAACTCGGCGCGGTGCTCTCGAACGTGCAGTCGATCGCCGCGCGCGGCCTTCTGAGCGCGTCGCGCGCGCCCGCGGTGTTCCTCACGCTCGAACGCAACCGCCAGTGGTGGACCACCGAACCGCTGCTCTCGGGCGAGGTGCGCGTGGGCTTCCCCAAAAGCCTGATCGTGTGGGAGCACTATCCCGGCCAGGGCATCGAGATCCAGTGGCTCGCCACGTTCGGCAAGGCCAACGGCTACTACCTCTCGGGCCACGAAAACTCGAGCCTGCGCCAGCTGCTGGGCGAAGTGCTGCCGCTGGCCACGCAGCGCGCGGGCGGCATCGCGTGGGAGTACCTGTTCGGCTTCGACGGCGGCGCGCCGCCGTGGACGAGCGGCCTCTCGCAGGGCACCGCGCTGCAGGTGCTCGCGCGCGCGTACTCGCGCTTCCACGAAGCCACCTACCTCACCGCCGCGCAGCAGGCGCTCGGGGTCTTCAGGACGCCGCCGCCGCAGGGCGTGCGCGTGAGCACCGCCGCCGGCGCGGAGTACGCGGAGTACACGTTCGCACCCACCGACCGCATCCTCAACGGCTTCGTCCAGGCGCTCGTGGGCCTGTACGACTACACGCAGATCACGCAGGACCCCGCCGTGCAGAAGCTCTTCGAAGAAGGCGACGCGGAGGCGCGCGCGGAGGTGCCCCACTACGACACCGGCTTCTGGTCGCGCTACGACCAGTACGGCGAATCGGACCTGAACTACCACGAACTGCTCACCGAATTCCTGGCGCACCTGTGCGAACGCACCGGGCACGGCGAGCCGCTGCTGCCGCCCGCGCCGCCGCCGGCCCCCACCACCCCCACGACGCCCACCACGCCGAGCACTCCCACCACCACGATCCCCACGGGCGGCTCGCCGCCCACCGCCACCAGCGCGGCGGCGCGCGCCGCGCAGACCCCGCTCACGCCCGCGCCGGCGGGCGACGCGGTCTACTGCACCACCGCGCAGGCCTTCCAGGCCGACCTGCGCAAGCCGCCGCTGATCTCGCTGATCACCACCGCGCTGCGCACGCACGCGCGCGGCGGCGTGCAGGTGTCGCTCAGCAAGATCTCCACGGTGGGACTCACCGTGCGCAGGGGCTCCAAGGTGGTGTGGAGCAACCGCGCGACCGTCGAAGGCGGCAGGCCGAAGCTCCTGTGGGTCACGCCGAGCTCGCCCGGGACCTACTCCGTGACGCTCAGCGCCACCGACCTCGCGGGCAACTTCTCCACCGCGCAGGGCTCGATCAGGCTGACCCGCCACTAGCCTCGGCACCCCCGCCTAGACTCTTACGCACGATGACGCGTCTGCGGCGCGCGTGGGGCGCTATCGACTCCGAGCAGCGGCTCGCCGCGGGCGCGGCGCTGGCGCTGCTCGTGACGATGTTCTTCCCGTGGTACGGGCTGCAGAGCGTCAACCGCAGGACCGGCGCGATCTACACGCACAACATCAGCGCGTTCGGCGACGTGTCGTTCGTGGAGGCCGCGATCTTCCTCGTGTGCGCGGGCGTGCTCGCGATGCTGTTCGCGCGCGCCGAGCGGCGCGACTTCCGCCTGCCCGGCGGCGACGGCACGATCGTGCTGGCCGCCGGCGGCTGGGCCGCGCTGCTGATCTTCTACCGCGTGTTCGACCGGCCCTCGAGCAACAACCTGCCGGTGGGCATCCAGTGGGGCTTCTTCCTCGCGTTCGTCGCCGCCGGCGCACTCGCATACGCGGGCTGGCGCATGCGCGCGCACGAGCGCCCCGATCCGCCCGCGCGCCGCTCGCGGGTGCGCGAGGCGCACGAGCGCCCAGACCCGCCCGCGCGCCGCCCGCGCGTGCGCGAGGACGCCGCCGAGACGGTGGCGTCCTCGGACGCCGCCGAGACGGTGGCGGCGCACGCGGGACGCGCCGCGCCCGGACGCGCGGCGCCGGTGCGCGCGCGCGAGCGCGCGCCCTACCCGCCCGCGCCGGGCGAGCGCGGGCAGGCGCCGCAGCAGCTGTCCTTCGAGGACCCGCCCGCGGGCGATCGCTGAGCGCGGGGCCGCGGCGCGCGCGCGCCTATCATTGCGCTGACAATGGCGTCCGATCCTCCGGCGGGAGCGTCGCAGCCCGCCTCCGTGCAAGACGTGGCAGCGGGCCTGCGCTCGGTGGGCTACCTGCCCGGCGAGTCCACCGCGCTCGTCTCCTACCTGGCCACCAAGCTCGGCAAGCCGGTGCTCGTGGAGGGGCCCGCGGGCGTGGGCAAGACGGAGCTCGCGAAGGCGCTCGCGTCCTACCTCGGCCGCGAGCTGGTGCGCCTGCAGTGTTACGAGGGCCTCGACGAGGCGAAGGCGCTGTACGAGTGGAACTACCGCAAGCAGCTCCTGCGCATCCAGTCGGAGGCGTCGGGCACGGGCTGGGACGCGGTGCAGGACGACATCTTCAGCGAGGAGTTCCTGCTCGCGCGGCCGCTGATGAGCGCGATCGCCTCCGAGCACCCGGTGGTGCTGCTGATCGACGAGATCGACAAGACCGACCAGGAGTTCGAGGCGATGCTGCTGGAGGTGCTCTCGGACTTCCAGATCACGATCCCCGAGCTCGGGCGCGTGTCCTCGCGCACGCACCCCGTGGTGCTGCTCACCTCCAACAACTCGCGCGAGCTCACCGAGGCGCTCAAGCGCCGCTGCCTGTACCTGTGGCTCGACTACCCCGAGATCGAGCACGAGCTCGAAATCGTGATGCTGCACGCGCCGGAGCTGCGCGAGACGGTGGCGCGCCGGCTGGTGGAGGTGATCGGCATGGTGCGCGAGCTCGACCTCAAGAAGCCGCCGTCGATCGCCGAGTCGATCGACTGGGCGCGAGCGCTGCTGCTGCTCGGCGTGGAGGAAATCGACGGCGACACGTTCACGGAAACGATGTCGGTGATCGTCAAGCACCGCGCCGACATGGACGTGGTCGCCGAGCGCGTGGGACTCAAGCTGCGCTCGGCGGATGTCGCCTGAGGCGCTCGCCGGCGGCCTGCCCGCGCGGCTGCTCGAGCTGACCGAGGAGCTGCGCCGCGAAGGCGTCGCGATCGGCACCTCGGAGATCCTCGACGCGTTCGAGGTGCTCGGCGAGATCGACTGGAGCGCCGAAACGGACTTCCGCGAGGCGCTCGCGGCGACGCTCGCCAAGAGCCAGGAGGACCGGCGCATCTTCGAGCTGGTGTTCGAGCGCTTCTTCTTCCGCGCGGTCGAGCTCTCGGCGGCGCGCGAGGGGGTTCGCGAGGAGGACCAGCCGCTGCTCGAGGAGCTCACCGACGAAGAGCTCGAGATGCTGCGCGCGCAGATCGCGGCGGCGCTGCGCGACGGCGAGGAGGGCCAGATGCGCGACCTCGCGCGCATGGCGGTCTCCGCCTTCGCGCGCCGCCAGGAGGGCTCGGGCGTGATCGGCGTGGACGTGCAGCGCATCCGCCGCGCGCTCGGCCTGCGCGCGGAGCCGCAACCGGACCTGGCGCAGGGCGACCCGCGCCGCGAGGGGCTGCCGCGCGAGGCGCTGCGGCGCTTCGAGGCGCTGCTGCGCCGCGAGCTCGAACGCGGCCAGATCGAGCGCACCGGCAAGCTGCCGCCCGCGCGCCCGCTCGGCGACCTCGACCGCGCGCTCCCCTCGGGGCCGCTCGCGGACCTCGCGGCGGTGCACCGCGTGGTCGCACAGCTGCGCCGCCGGCTGGCCACGCAGGGGCTGCAGGCGCGCGGCCACCGCCGCCACGCGCACGTGGACGTGCGCCGCACGATGCGCGCGTCGCTTCAGACCGGCGGCGTGCCGGTGGTGCTCAAGTACCGCCCCAAGCGCCCGCGGCGCCCGGAGATCTACGTGTTGTGCGACGTCTCCACGAGCGTCACCTCCGCGTCGGTGTTCTTCCTCTCGGTGCTGCACGCGCTGCACGACACCTTCCGCAAGATGCGCTCGTTCGTGTTCATCGAGCGCATCTCCGAGGTGACCGACATCTTCGAACACGAGCGCAACTTCAAGACGGTCTCCGAACGCATCTCCGGCGACGCGGGCGTGGCCGACATCTCCGGCTACACCGACTACGGGCGCGTGTGGACCGAGTTCCTGGCGCAGGTCGAGGACGACCTGCACCCGCGCGCCACCGTGATCGTGCTCGGCGACGCGCGCACCAACGGCCGCGACCCGCGCGCGGACGTGTTCGCGCAGATCGCCGCGCGCGCCGGCAGGACGTTCTGGCTGAACCCCGAGCCGCGCCTGTACTGGAACTACGGCGACTCGGTGATCGCCGCGTACGAACGCCACTGCGTGGCGTTCGAGTGCTGGACCACGCCGCAGCTCGAGGACTTCGTGCGCGCGCTCACGCGGCCCGCGACGAGCGCCGGGGGGTAGGCGCCCCGCGCCCCGCGCCCCGCGCCGGCGACGCCGCGCCCGCCGCCGCCGGCGGGGAGCCCGCGCGCTAGCATCAGCGCCGAATCAACACACCAGGGGTGCTGGCGGGCAGGCCGGCTGAGATGGCGCACGGGACGCGACTCCCCCGGCGCAGACCCTTTGAACCTGTGGGGTAATGCCCGCGGAGGGAGCGACGTGCCGATCCAACTGCAATCCCGCTCAGAGCCCGCGAGGAGAGGCCCCGGGGCGGCGCAGGCGCTTCGCATCGCGCACGTGAGCCACGCCTACCCGCGCGCGGGGCGCCCGCCCCTGCGCGTGCTCGACGACCTCTCGCTGGACGCTCGCGCCGGCGAGCTGCTCGCGATCGTGGGCCCCAGCGGCTGCGGCAAGAGCACGCTGCTCGAGCTCGTGTGCGGCCTGCAGGCGCCGCTCGAGGGCGAGGTGCGCTCGCTGCCCGCGGTGCTGATGGCGCAGCGCGACCTGCTGCTTCCGTGGCTGGACGCGCTCGACAACGCCGCGCTGGCGCTGCGCATCGCGGGCCACTCGCGCCACGACGCGCGCGAGCGCGCAGAGCCGCTGTTCGCGCAGCTCGGCCTCGAGGGCTTCGGGCGCGCGCGCCCGCACGAGCTCTCCGGGGGTGAGCGCCAGCGCGTGGCGTTCGCGCGCACGCTGCTCTCGGGCAAGCCGCTGCTGTGCCTCGACGAGCCGCTCAGCGCGCTCGACGCGATCACGCGCGCGGATCTGCAGCAGTGGCTCGCGCGCACGCTCGCGCTGCAGTCGCGCACGGTGGTGCTCGTGACCCACGACGTCGAGGAGGCGGTGGTGCTGGCCGACAGGGTGGCCGTGCTCTCGCCGCGCCCCGGCCGCCTGCTCGCCTCGCTGGAGGTGGCGCTCGCGCGCCCGCGCGCGCGCACCGACCCGCGCGTGATCGAGCTGCGAGAGCACGCCCTCGCGGCGCTCGGGAGCGGCGCGTGAGGCGCGCCCGGTCGGCCGCGCCCGCGCTCGCGCTCGCCGCGCTGCTGCTCGCGGCGTGGGAGCTGTACGTGGACCTCGCGGGGGTGGAAGCGGACCTGCTGCCCGCTCCGCACCAGGTGGCGAGCGCCCTGTGGGACAACGCGCACCTGGTGCTGTCGAACTTCGCGGTCACCGCCGAGGAGGTGTCGCTGGGCCTCGCGCTCGCGCTCGCGGCGGGCTTCGCGCTGGCGGTCGCGCTGCATCTCTCCCCCCTGCTGCGCCGCGCGGTATACCCGCTGGCCGTGGGCTCGCAGGCCGTGCCGATCCCCGTGATCGGGGTGCTGCTCGTTTTCTGGTGGGGCTTCGGCCTGTTCCCCAAGCTCGTGGTGATCGCCCTGATCTGCTTCTTCCCGGTGCTCGTGAGCACCGTCGACGCGCTCGCGCGCGTGGACCCCGACCAGCTCAAGCTGCTGCGCACGCTCGACGCCTCGCGCTGGAAGGCGTTCCGCTTCGCAGAGCTCCCCGCGGCCCTGCCCGGCGCGCTCAGCGGCGCGCGCATCGCGCTCGCGATCGGCGTGATCGGCGCGTTCATCGCGGAGACCACCACGCCGACCTCCGGCGCCTACCCGGGGCTCGGCCGCGAGATCATCAGCGACGTCAACTTCCAGACGCCACGCGCGTACGCGGGCACCTTGGTGCTGTTCGCGTTCGCGGTCGCGTGCTTCTACGCGCTCGCGCTCGCGGAACGCGCGATCGCGCCGTGGCGGTGCGCAGCGGCGGGGAGCGGCGCGCGGTGAGCCGCGCCCGCGCGCTGCTCGCGGCGGCCGCGGCCGCGCTCTGCTGCGCGCTGGCCGCGTGCGGCACGCAGCAGAACACGCTCTCGCCGGGCGGCGCGAAGCGCTTCACGGTGATGCTCGACTTCTTCCCCAACGCGGACCACGCGCCGCTGTACTCGGCGATCTCGCACGGCGACTTCCGCGCGGTCGGGCTCGACGTGACGCCCGAGGCGCCCGCGGAACCCGCGGAACCGCTGAAGCTGCTCGCGGCGGGGAAGGTGGACATGGCGATCTCCTACGAGCCCGAGGTGCTGCTCGCGCGCGACGAGGGCCTGAAGGTGGTGTCGGTCGGCGCGCTCGTGCAGCGGCCGCTCACCTCGATCATCGCGCTGCCGGGCCACCACGTCTCGCGCGTGGCCGACCTCGCGGGCAAGCGCGTGGGCACCGCCGGCATCGCCTACCAGGCGGCGGAGCTGCGCACCGCGCTCACCGCCGCGGGCCTTCAGGCGAACGCGGCGCACGAAGTCAACGTGGGTTTCAACCTGATCCCCGCGATGCTCTCCGGGCGCGTGGACGCGACGCTCGGCGGCTTCTGGAACTACGAGGCGATCCAGCTGCGCCTGATGCACAAGAAGCCGGTGGTGATCCCCGTCAACCAGGCGGGCGTGCCGAGCTACGACGAGCTCGTGCTGGTGGTGCGCCAAGGGGAGGCGCGCAGCCGCGGCCAGGACCTGCGCGCTTTCATGCAGGCGCTCAGCCGGGGCGAGCGCGAGGTGCGCTCCGACCCCTCGCAGGCGGCCTCGCTCCTCGTGCGCGCGAACCCCACGCTCGAATCCAAGCTGCAGCTCGAATCGATCCGCGAGACGCTCCCGGCGGCGCTGCCGGCCACCTCCGGCAAGCCGTACGGCTGGCAGGAACCGTCGGCGTGGGCGGCGTTCGCCAACTGGATGTTCTCCCACCACCTGCTCGCGCACGACCCCAACGTGGGCCTGCCGCCGTTCACCAACGAGTTCCTGCCGGGCGAAGGGATCTGAGCCGCGGCGCCCCCGCAGCGGGCGCTGTGAGAAACATTCGCGTGCCGCCGCGCGAGCGCGCCGGCGGGGCGCCAAGCCGCTCTGCGCCTTGGATTGCGCGCTGTTCGCACGCCCGCGCGCCGCGCAGGCGCACCCGCCGCAGGCGCGATTGCGCTTGACTGGCTGTCCGACGGGCAGGGCATCACAGTTCCGGATAACGGAAAGACATTCATGGATCGAGGGCTTTGCGGTGCGAGGGGAACGCCCCTCAGGGCAACTGCGCAGGAGGTCTCCGATGGGTACGGACGCTGAAACATCGGTCAGAGACGCGCGCGGCGCGCTGAGTCGCGGACAAGCAGCGCGCCGCGTGCCGATCCTCACGCGCGAGCGGGCCCACCCCGGCGAGGTCATCTCCCAGACCGCGCTGCTGGAACTCGTGCCCGACGCGTTCGTGGGCGTGGCCGAGAGCGGCGAGATCGTGTTCGCGAACGCGCAGACCGAGGAGCTGTTCGGCTACCCGCGCGGCGAGCTGATCGGCCGCCCGCTCGAGCTGCTGCTGCCCGAGCGCCTCGTGGACCGCCACCGCGAGCACCGCGCGAGCTACTTCGCCGACCCCGGCACGCGGCCGATGGGAGCCGGGCTCGAGCTCTCCGGCCGGCGCCGCGACGGCAGCGAGTTCCCCGCCGAGATAAGCCTGTCGAGCATCGAGATCGATGGCGCCACGCTCGCGACCGCCGCGATCCGCGACATCTCCGAGCGCGTGGCGGTGACGCGCGAGCGCGACCGCCTCGAGGCCGAGGCCGAGTCCGAGCGGCTGCGCAACCAGCTGCAGCACGCGCGCCGGCTCGAGAGCCTCGGCGAACTGGCCGGCGGGATCGCGCACGACTTCAACAACCTGCTCGCGGTGATCATCAACTACGCGGCGTTCGTCTCCGAGGACCTCGAGGCCGCGGCGGACAAGCGCAAGCGCGCCGCGATGCGCGACGACGTCGAGCAGATCACGGTCGCCGCGGAGCGCGCCGCGCACCTCACCCACCAGCTGCTCGCGTTCGCGCGGCGCGAGGTGGTGCAGCCGGAGGTGGTGGACGTGAACGCCGTGGTGAGCGCCGTCGAGAAGCTCCTGCAGCGCACGCTCGGCGAGCACATCGAGCTGCGCAGCGACCTCGACGCGGAGCTCGACTCGGTCCTGATCGACCCCGGCCAGCTCGAGCAGATCCTCGTCAACCTCGCGGTCAACGCGCGCGACGCGATGCCCGGCGGCGGCGTGCTCACGATCGACACCTCCAACCAGCAGCTCGACGAGGCGTACGTGGCGCAGCGGCCCGAGCTCTCCTCCGGCCCGTACGTGCGCGTGCGCGTGAGCGACACCGGCGCGGGCATGCCCCGCGAGGTCGCCGAACGCGCCTTCGACCCGTTCTTCACCACCAAGCCCCCCGGCGAGGGCACCGGCCTCGGTCTTGCGACCGTGTACGGGATCCTGCAGCAGGCCGGCGGCAGCGCGCGCATCTACTCCGAGCCGGGCATCGGAACCACGCTCACGGCGCTCCTCCCCGCCACCGACCGCTCCCCCGCGACGGCGTCCCGACCCGCCGACACGGGGGGGCTCGGCGGCGACGAGACGATCCTGCTCGTCGAGGACGAGGCGCCGCTGCGCGAGCTCACGCGCAGGCTGCTCGAGGGCGGCGGCTACCGCGTGATCGCGGCTGCCGACGGCGCCGCCGCGCTCGAGGCGGCGGCACGCCACGACGGCCCGATCGACCTGCTGCTGACCGACGTGATCATGCCCCACATGAACGGCCCCGAGCTCGCGCGGCGCCTCACGCGCACGCGGGCCGACACGAGGGTGCTGTTCACCTCGGGCTTCGCCGAGCCGTTCCTCGACTCCCAGGAGCCGCTCGAGGGGGTGATGCTGGTCGAGAAGCCGTACTCGGGAACCTCGCTCCTGGGGAAGGTGATGCAGGCGCTGGGCCGGCCGCTCGTCACGCGATGAGCAACTGGCAGCCGGCCGTTGCCGCCGAGACAGCTGAGGTTCTGATCGTGGACGACGACGAGGCTCTGCGCAGGTGGGCGAGGCGCGTGATGGAGGACAACGGCTACGTGTGCGAGGGCGCCGCGAGCGCGCGCGAGGCACGCGAGCGGATGAACGGCGGCGACTACTCGCTGGTGCTGCTGGACGTCAACATGCCGGGCGAATCGGGCATGGACCTGCTCGCGGCGATCCGCGAGCAGCACCCCGCGACCGCGGTGCTGATGGTCACCGGCGCCGACGACCGCCAGACCGCGATGGCCGCGATCGAACAGGGCGCGTACGGCTACATGGTCAAGCCCGTGCGCGCGGGCGAGCTCTTGATCAACGTCGCCAACGCGCTGTTCCGCCGCCAGCGCGAGCGCGAAGGCCAGCGCACGATGGACCGCCTGCAGCACGAGGTGGAGGACCGCAACCACGAACTCGTGGACGCGCTCCAGGATCTTCAGCTCTCGCGCAGCCGGGTGTGGGTGTCGCAGGCCGAGACGATCTTCCGGCTCGCGCGTCTGGTGGAGTTCCGCGACGAGGAGACGGGCCAGCACGTGCAGCGCATGAGCTCCTACTGCGAGCTGCTCTCGCGGCGGCTGGGCATGGCGCGCGGCCACAGCGAGATGGTGCGGCTCGCGAGCCAGCTGCACGACGTGGGCAAGGTTGCGATCCCCGACACGATCCTGCAGAAGCCGGGGCGGCTCACGCCCGATGAGCGCGCCACGATCGAGACGCACGCGCAGATCGGCTACGAGATGCTCGCGGGCTCCACCTCCGAAGTGGTGCAGCTCGGCGGCGTGATCGCGCGCACGCACCACGAGCGCTGGGATGGCGCCGGCTATCCGCGCAACCTCTCGGGCGATGAGATCCCCGCGGAGGGGAGGATCGCCGCGATCGCCGACGTGTTCGACGCGCTCACCTCCACGCGCTGCTACCGCCCCGCCTTCCCCGTGGGCCAGGCGATCGAGACGATGCGCTGCGAACGCGCGGAGCACTTCGACCCGGCGATGCTCGACGCGTTCATCGGGGCGCGCTCGGAGGTCGAAGCGGTGAGGCGCACCTACGCCGACTGACGCTCCCGGAGGCGTGCTCGGAGCGGCGGCGCGCTACCGTCAGCGAATGCGCATCGGCCTGCTGACCGGCGGCGGCGACTGCCCCGGCCTGAACGCCGTGATCCGGGCGGTCGTGCGGCGCGGCCTGGTCGAGCAGGACGCGAGCTTCACCGGCTTCATGCACGGCTGGGCGGGGGTGCTCGAGGACAACGCGATCGAGCTCGACCTGCAGAGCACCGCCGGCATCCTCCCGCGCGGCGGCACGATCCTCGGCACGTCGCGCACGAACCCCTACTCCGGCGGCGCCGACGGCAGCGAGCTGGTGAAGCGCACGCTCGCGCAGCGCGGCGTGGACGCGCTGATCCCGATCGGCGGCGAGGACACGCTCGGCGTGGCGCTGCGGCTGCACCGCGACGGCGTGCCGATCGTGGGCGTTCCCAAGACGATCGACAACGACCTCGGCGGCACCGACGTGACATTCGGCTTCCAGACGGCGGTGCAGATCGTGACCGACGCGGTCGACCGGCTGCACACCACCGCGGAGTCGCACAACCGCGTGATGGTGGTCGAGGTGATGGGCCGCCACGCGGGCTGGATCGCCACCCACGCCGGCCTCGCGGGCGGCGCGGACGCGATCCTCGTGCCCGAGCGCCCGTTCGACATCGACCAGGTCGTCGAGCACCTGCGCCGCCGCCACGAACGCGGCCGCAGCTTCTCGATCGTGGTGGTGGCAGAGGGAGCGGTGCCGCGCGAGGGCACGCTGCAGACCGTCGGCGAGGGCGCGGCCGACGCGTTCGGGCACCGCCGCCTCGGCGGCATCGGCGTGCTGCTCGAGGGCGAGATCGAGCGGCGCACGGGCTTCGAGTCGCGCGTCACCATCCTCGGCCACGTGCAGCGCGGCGGCACGCCCGTGGCCTACGACCGCGTGCTCGCCACGCGCTTCGGCGTGGCCGCCATGGAGGCGGCCGCGGCCCACCGCTTCGGCGTGATGGTCGGCCTGCGCGGCACCGAGATCGTGGCGGTGGCGCTCGAGGAGGCGCTGCGCGAGCCCAAGCTGCTGGACCCGCGGCTGTACGAGACCGCGGAGCTGTTCTTCGGCTGACGCGCCATGCGGGCCATGGTCTTCGAGCGAGTCGGCGCCCCGCTGCGGGCGGTGGAGCGCGAGCCGCCGGTGCCCGGGCCCGGCGAGCTGCTGCTGCGCGTGGAGGCGTGCGGGGTGTGCCGCACCGACCTGCACCTGCTCGACGGCGAGGTCGCGGTGCCCGAGCCGCCGCGCATCCTCGGCCACCAGATCGTGGGCACGGTGCTCGAGGGCGACGCAGCCGTGGGCGAGCGCGCGCCGGGCCGGCGCGTGGGCGTTCCGTGGCTCGGGTGGACGTGCGGCGAATGCGAGTACTGCACGAGCGGCCGCGAGAACCTGTGCCCGCGCGCGCGCTTCACCGGGCGCGACATCGACGGCGGCTACGCCGAGCTCGCGGCGGCCGACGCGCGCTACTGCTTCCCGATCTCAGACGAGCACTCGAGCGAGCAGACGGCGCCGCTCTTGTGCGCGGGCCTGATCGGCTACCGCGCGCTGCGCATGTGCGGCGAGGCGCCGCGGCTCGGGCTGTACGGGTTCGGCGCGGCCGCCCACATCATCTGCCAGGTCGCGCTGTGGCAGGGCCGGCGCGTGTACGCGTTCACGCGCCCCGGCGACGAGCGCGGGCAGGCGTTCGCGCGCGAGATCGGAGCGAGCTGGGCGGGCGAGTCCGCTCAGCGGCCGCCGGAGCAGCTCGACGCCGCGATCATCTTCGCGCCCGACGGCTCGCTGGTGCCGCTCGCGCTGCGCGCGCTCGCGCCCGGGGGCACGGTCGTGTGCGGCGGCATCCACATGAGCGACATCCCCTCGTTCCCCTACGAGATCCTGTGGCAGGAGCGCTCGCTGCGCTCGGTCGCCAACCTCACGCGTGCGGACGGGCGCGAGATGCTCGAGCTCGCGCCGCGCGTGCCCGTGCGCACCCACGTGAGCACGTACGCGCTCGAGGACGCGGGCCGCGCGCTCGAGGACCTGCGCCACGGCCGCTTCAGCGGCGCCGCCGTGGTGGTGCCCTGAACGCGCGTCGGGTTCGTCCGACCGCCGTGTGGGTAAACTCTTATTGACTCGAAAGTCAAGTATTCGACGTTTCTTCGACGATCTTGGGATAACTTCGGCATTGTGGATTTGAACGGTGGCAGCCAGGCCGTGTCGATCGTGCTCACGCACGCGCAGGTCGACAGGGTGATGCGAGAGGCCGGCACGCCGAACGGCGTAAGCGCGCTCGCACGTGGCGTGAGCGGCGATCTGGGCACGCTCGCCGCGAGGTTCCGCACGCTCGCCGACAGCCCCCGGCTGTCGCGCTCGCTGCTCCTGGGGCTGCTGGTGCTGGCCTCCTTCCCCGCCGACGGCAGCTCGCTCGCGGTGTCCGATCTGGCCGAGCGGCTGGGTATGAGCCCGAGCACCACGCACCGCTATATGTCAACCCTGCTCGCGGTGGGGCTGCTCGAACAGGAGCCGAGAACCCGCCGCTACCGTATACCGCTCACAGGCTGAGCGGCGCAGCCGGCTGCTGCGCCGGCGCCGCCGCGGGCGCAAAGCCCGGCAGCTCGAGCTCGAAGCGCGCGCCGCCCTCCTGCGAGGCGCCCGCGCGCACGCTTCCGCCGTGCGCGTCGGCGATCGCGCGCACGATAGCGAGCCCCAGGCCGGTGCCGCCCATCGTCCGCGAGCGCGACTCGTCGGTGCGGTGGAAGCGGTCGAACACGCGCTCGAGCTGGTCGGGCGGGATGCCGGGCCCGTCGTCCTCGACGACGAAGCGCACGCTCTGCGCGCCCACGCGCTCCACGCCCATGCGCACGAGCCCGCTCCCCGGCGAGGTGTGCTCGATCGCGTTGCCGAGCAGGTTGCGCAGAGCCTGCGCGAGCCGGTCCGGGTCCGCGCCGAGCGTGCCCGCGGGGATCGCCCCCAGCTCGAAGCGGCGGGGAGCGATCAGGCTCACGCCGTCCCACAGCTCCTCGGTGAAGCTCTCGAGGTCGATCGAGTCGACCCTCAGGAATTGGGGCTGCTCGCTCTTGGCGAGCAGCAGCAGGTCGTCCACGAGCCGGCCGATGCGCGCGATCTCGGCCTGTGCGAGGCGCTCCACGCGGCGCACTTCCGCGCTCGTCACCTCGGGCCGCGAGGCGAGCAGTTCGAGCTGGCCGCGCACCACCGTGAGCGGGGTCCGCAGCTCGTGCGAGGCGTCCGCCACGAACGCGCGCTGGCTGGCGAACGCGTCGGTGAGCCGGTCGAGCATGTGGTTGAAGGCCTCCGCCAGCACCTCCAGCTCATCGCCGCGCCCGCCCACGTCGTGGATCCGCGGAAACAGGTCCCCGGCGTCCACGCGCGTGGCCACCGCGGCCATCGCGCGCAGCGGGCGCGACACGCGCGCGCTCACCAGATACGCGGCGAACAGCGCCCCGACGAGCGCGAGCACGCCGGCGAGGATGAACGCTTTTGCCACTCCGCTCTGCGCGTTGCCCACGCCCGCGAGCGGCTCGCCCACCCCGACGGTCGCGGTCGCGCCGCCCACGCGTAGGCGCCGCTTGAGCAGGCGCACGTCGCCGACGTCCGGCAGCATCAGCTTCGAGAAGCCTGTCGGCGCGCTCAAGAGGTGCGCCGACAGCCGGTTCTCTTTGGACTGCTCGCCGACGCTCTCGCCGTTGTCCGGGTGCACGTCCGCCGCGAACAGCTCCGGGCGGTTGGTGCTCGCCTTCCGGCCGCGCACGAGCACGAACAGCAGCGTCGAGTCGGCGCCGAACGGCTGGTTTGCGATGTAGCGCGAGGCGGCGCGCGAGATCTCGCGCGGCGTGCGCGCGTGCGCCATGAGCAGGGAGTGCGCCAGCTCGGCCTCGTCGCCTGCGATCTCCGAGTCGATCTGCTGGCGCAGCTGCGAGCCGGTGCCCCTGTACACGGCCGCGAACGCGATGCCGGTGCACACCAGCGTGACCAGCGCCACCCACCACGCGACGCGCCAGCGCAGGCCGCTCGGCCACAGGCGCGCGGTCACGCGGCGCGGGCGCGCCATCTCAGCTCAGCGCTCGCTCCCGAGGCGGTAGCCCACGGCGCGCACCGTGAAGATCGGAGCGGGGTCGCCGGGCACGCCGAGCTTGCGCCGCAGATAGCCGACGTAGACGTCGACCACGTTCGTCGCGGGGTCGTGCTCGTACCCCCACACGGAGGCGAGGATCTGCTCGCGCGAGACGACCTCGCCGTGGTGGCGCAGCAGGTAGGCGAGCAGCTCGAACTCGGTGCTCGACAGGGCGACCTGGCGCCCCGAGCGGCGCACCTTGCGGGCGAGCAGGTCGATCTCGATGTCCTCGCCGCTCAGCGTGCGCACCGAGGCCTGCGCGATCACGCGCAGGTGCGCGCGCACGCGCGCGATCAGCTCGGCCAGCGAGAAGGGCTTGACGAGGTAGTCGACCGCGCCCGCCTCGAGCCCCGCGAGGCGATCCTCGAGCTCGCCGCGCGCTGTGAGCACGATCACCGGCACGCTCGGGCGCTCGCGCTGCATCGACGCGAGGATGTCGAAGCCGCTGCGCCCCGGGAGCATCAGGTCGAGCACGATCGCGTCGAAGTCGCCGCGCAGCGCGAGCCGCTCCCCCTCCGCGCCATCGGCGGCCGCCTCGACCTCGAAGCCCTCGGTCTCGAGGCCGCGCCTGACGAAGTCGGCGATCCCCGGCTCGTCCTCGATCACGAGGACACGACGGGACCCCGCCTCGGGCGGGGGCGCGCCGCCCCCGGCCACGCCACCCTCGGGCGGGCGCTCGGTGCCTGCGGTGTCTGGCATGCGCACAAGCATACGAGCCCCGCCAAACCGCTTTTCCCGTGCAAATCAGAGAGTTCTTATGCATGAGCTTTCTCATCGACCCGTTACGGGATCCTTAGCGCCCGCGGGCACACTGCGGGCCATGGCGACCGAGCACCGGCGCGGCCCTGCGCAGCTTCGCGCGCGCCCCGCGCCCTCCCCCGCGCCGGCCCGCAGCGCGCGCCGCTCGCCGCTGCGCGGCTCGCTCACCGGCGGCGGCACCGACGGCAACGAGCTGCTCACCGCGGCCACGGGCGCGGCGCTGATCGTGCTGCTCGCAGCGCTCGGGATCACGATCTTGCGCATCGGCCAGCTCCTGTGGCTGCACCTGTTCCTCGGCATGCTGCTGATCGGGCCGGTGGCGCTCAAGCTGGCGAGCACCGGCTACCGCTTCACCCGTTACTACACGCGCAACCCCGGCTACCGGCTGAAGGGCCCGCCGTTCGCGCCGCTGCGCATGATCGCGCCGGTGATCGTGCTCACGACGCTGCTCGTGTTCGCGAGCGGCGTCGCGCTGCTGTTCGTGGGGCCGTCCTCGCGCGGGGTGCTCGTGCCGATCCACAAGGTGAGCTTCCTCGTGTGGATCGCGTTCACCGCGCCGCACGTGCTCGCGCACCTGATCGAGCTGCCGCGGGCGTGGCGCGCCGACTACATGCGCACGAGCCACGGGGTGCGGCTCACGGGGGACGTGACGGGGCGCGCCGGGCGGGTGCTCGCGCTCGCGGGCGCGCTGGCCGCGGGCGCGCTGATCGCGATCCTCGTGATCCCCGAGTTCGGGGCGTGGACCCACGACTACGCGCTCCACCACCACCACCTGCGATGAGACCGATCCACAGGCACAGCGCGGATGCGCGCGACGCGGGCCTCGCGAGGCTGCGGCGCGCGAACCGCTTCATGATCGCCGCGAGCGTCGCGCTCACCGGCGTGCTCGCGGACGTCGCCGCCAACGCGTTCGCAGGCGCGAAGCCGAGCGCCGCGCGCGAGGCCGCGAAACGCCGGGCCGCCGGCGCGGACCCGAAGCGCGCCACGCAGCCGCTCGCCCCGCCGGCGCAGCCGCCGCAGAGCTCCGAAGAATCGGCCCCGAGCGAATCCGATCCGGCCCCCGAAGCGCAGCCGAGCCAGGAATCGGCGCCGGCGCAGGAAGCGGCGCCCGAAGCGCGCCCCGAAGAAGCGCCCGTCGAAGAAGCGCCCCGCGAAGAAGCGCCGGTCGTGTCGGGGGGATCCTGAGATGGCCCGGCCCGCGCACGCGAGCTGGGAGGCGCTCGGCACCACGGTGGTGCTGCGTGTGGGCGCGCCCGCCGAGCTCGCACGCGCCCGCGCGGAGGTGGAGCGAGAGCTCCGCGCGATCGACGTCGCATGCAGCCGCTTTCGCGAGGACTCGGAGCTCTCGCGCGTGAACCGCGCGCGCGGCGCGTGGGTGGCGATCTCGCCGCTGCTCGCGGAGGCGCTCGAGCTCGCGCTGCGCGCCGCCGAGCTGACCGGCGGCGACGTGGACCCCACGGTCGGCCGCGCGCTCGAGCTGTCCGGCTACGACCGCGACTGGAGCGAGCTGAGCCCCGCTCCCGCCGCCCCGCCGCACGGCGATCCGGCGCACGGCGATCCCGCGCGCGGCGAGCGGGCGAGCGGCGTGCGCGCACGCGTTCGCGCGGGCTGGCGCGAGGTCTCGCTGGACGGCGCCGCGGGCCGCGTGCGCGTGCCCGCCGGCATGAGGCTCGACCTCGGCGCGAGCGCCAAAGCGTGGGCCGCCGACCGCGCGGCGCGGGCGGCGGCGGGCGCGTGCGGGTGCGGAGCGCTCGTGAGCGTGGGCGGCGACGTGGCGAGCGCCGGAGCGGCGCCGGCGGGCGGCTGGAGGATCCGCGTGACCGACGACCACCGCAGCGGCGAGAGCGCGGACGGGCAGACGATCTCGATCGTCTCGGGCGGGCTCGCGACCTCGAGCACCGCCGTGCGGCGCTGGCTTCACCGCGGCGGGCGCATGCACCACATCATCGATCCCGCGACCGGTGCGCCGGCGCGCACGCGGTGGCGCACCGTGAGCGTGGCCGCGGCGAGCTGCGTGGACGCGAACACGGCCAGCACCGCGGCGCTCGTGCGCGGCGCGGGCGCGGAGCGCTGGCTCGCGCAGCTGCAGCTGCCCGCGCGCCTGGTGGACAACGACGGCGGCGTGACCGCGGTCGCGGGGTGGCCGCAGCGATGAGCGGCGTGATCGCGGCATCCTCCTCGGGCAGCGTGGACTGGTATCTCACGCGCTCCACCGGCGCGGTCGCGTTGCTGCTGCTGAGCGTCGCGATCGCGCTCGGGGTGCTCGACGTGCAGCGCTTCTCGAGCCCCCGCTGGCCGCGCTTCATGGTGGACTCGCTGCACCGCAACGCCTCGCTGCTGGCGATCGCGTTCGTGGCCGTGCACGTGCTCACCTCGGTGCTCGACAGCTTCGCCCCGATCTCGCTGCTCAACGCGTTCGTGCCGTTCACCGGCTCCTACCGGCCGTTCTGGCTCGGGCTCGGCGCGGTCGCGTTCGACCTCCTGCTGGCGGTCGTGGTCA
Source organism: uncultured Solirubrobacteraceae bacterium (assembly GCA_963813685.1). Taxonomy (GTDB): domain Bacteria; phylum Actinomycetota; class Thermoleophilia; order Solirubrobacterales; family Solirubrobacteraceae; genus Palsa-744. Next base: position 166,421 of record CAWEZQ010000005.1, on the reverse strand, counting down.
CGAGCCTGTTGCGCCAGCGCCTCGGCTACGCGAGCTGGCGCGTGGTCCACTGGCTCACCTACGCGAGCTGGCCGATCGCGCTGCTGCACGGCTTCGGCACCGGCAGCGACGTGAAGCGGGGCGCCTGGCTGGTGGCGCTCAGCGTGGGCTGCTTCGTGCTCGTCGCGGCCTCGGTGGCGGCGCGCGCGCTGCGCGGATGGCCGGCCGACGCGGCGCGCCGCGCGACCGCGCTGGGCGGGCTCGCGGTGTTCGCGCTGTTCCTCGTGCTGTGGCTGCCGAGCGGGCCGCTCGGCTCCGAATGGGCGCGGCGCTCGGGCACGCCCTCCGCGCTGCTCGCACATTCATCGGCCCACCGCGGGAGCGCGCGGTGAGCCCGCCCACGAGCGAGATGACCCGCGTGCGGCGCGCGCACACGCGCGCCCCCGCCGCGGAGCTCCCCCGCCTGCTCGCGGGCATCCCCGCGCAGGGCGCGATGCCGCTCGACGAGCACCTCGCGATGCACGGCGAGCTGCCGCCGGTGCGGGGGCACGGCCGCAGGCGCGACCGCGAGCACGCCGAGCAACTGATCGCCGAGGTCGAGCGCTCGGGGCTGCTCGGGCGCGGCGGCGCGGCGTTCCCGACCGGGCGCAAGATGCTCGCGGTGGCGCAGGCGAAGGGACGCGCGATCGCGCTCGTCAACGCCGTGGAGGCCGAGCCCGCGAGCCTCAAGGACCGCACGCTGCTCGAAGCCCTCCCCCACCTCGTGCTCGACGGGGGCGTGACCGCGGCGCAGGCGGTGGGCGCCGACGAGCTGATCCTCGGCGTCAGCGAAGCCTCGCACGAGGCGATCGAGAGCGTCGCCGAGGCGATCGAGGAACGCGCGCGCGACGCGACCCAGGCGCGCGAGGACCGCATGTCGCAGATCCGCGTGGTGGCGGTGCCGACGCACTTCGTCGCGGGCCAGGAGAGCGCGCTCGTGAGCCACGTGGGCGGGGGCGCGGCCAAGCCCGCGTACACCCCGCCGATGCCCTTCGAACGCGGCGTCGCGGGCAGGCCCACGCTGGTGAGCAACGCCGAGACGTTCGCCCACGTCGCGCTGATCGCGCGCTTCGGGGCCGCGTGGTTCCGCCAGCTCGGCACGCCCTCGCAGCCGGGCTCCGCGCTGATCACGCTGAGCGGGCCGGTCGCACACCCCGGCGTGTACGAGATCGAGCACGGGGCGTCGCTGCAGTCGTTGATCGAGGCCGCCGGCGGCACGCTCGCGCCGGTGCGCGCGGCGCTGATCGGCGGCTACGCGGGCGCCTGGATCGACGGCCCGCAGCTGCGCGGCGCGGCGCTCTCGAACGAACACCTGGCGGCGCACGGCGCGAGCACCGGGGCGGGCGTCGTGCTGCTGCTCTCCGAGCGCGCGTGCCCGGTCGCGGAAACCGCGCGCCTGGCCCGCTGGCTCGCGAACCAGAGCGCGCGCCAGTGCGGTCCGTGCGTGCACGGGCTCGACGCGCTCGCGGACACGCTCGAGGGGCTCGTCTCGGCGCCCGGGGGCGCGGGGCTCGAGCGCGTCACACAGCTCGCCCGCGTGGTCGAGCGCCGCGGCGCGTGCAGGCATCCCGACGGCGCGCTGAACGTCGTGCTGAGCGCGCTCGAAGCGTTCCCGGCGGAGTTCGCCGAGCACGCGCGCCGCGGCGCGTGCGCGGACTGCGCGCGCGCCCCCGAGCTCCCGCTGCCGCCGCGCCCGCCGGCGCCCGGGCCCGCGCGGGGAGGGCTGCTCAGGTGAGCCGCACCGTGCGCGTCAACCCGATCGCGTGCGAGGCGCACGGCATGTGCGCCGAGCTCTTGCCCGAGCGGGTCACGCTCGACGAGTGGGGCTATCCGATCGTCGACGGCCGCCCCGTCGAGGGAGCCGAGCTCGAGCATGCCGTCCGCGCGGCGCGCGCGTGCCCGACGTTCGCGCTGCTGCTCGGGCGCGAGCGCGGCGGGTAGCTACAGCCCGATCAGGTGTGCTGCCGCGAGGCCCTTCCAGCGGCCGTAGGGGGCGAGCAGCTCGCGCACCTGGCCCTCCCCGGCGACGGCGCGGGGATCGCCGCCGCTCAGCAGGCGCCCGGCGAGCTTGAGCAGGCCGAGGTCGCCCGCGGGCGCCTGGTCGTGGCGGCCCTGGCCGTGCAGCGCGAGCATCTCGACCGTCCACGAGCCGACCCCGGGGATCGCGCGCAGCTTGCGCCACGCGCGCTCGTGGTCGGCGCCGCGCAGGTCGATGCGCCCGCGCGCGACCTCGCGGGCGGCGCGTACGAGCGCGAGCGCGCGCGAGCCGGCGAGGTCGAAGGACTGCAGCAGCGCGGGCGCGGTGCCGGCGAGCGCCTCCACCGCCGGCAGGTCGCGCGCGGGCGGCGCTCCCGCGTCCCACCCGGCCGCGCGCCGGCCGATCGCGGCGACCATGCGCCGCTCGATCGCGGCGGCGCGCTCGTACTCGATCAGCTGCTCGCAGATCGCCCACGCGAGCGCCTCGAAGGGCTCGGGCCGGCGCGCCACGCGCAGCCACGGCCGCGCGCGCACCGAGCGCCCGATCAAGGGGTCGCGGGCGAAGCTGCGCCTGAAGTCCTCGAGCTCGTCGTCCACGCCGAGCGCGAAGCGCATCCGCGCGATGCCGTGCTCGGCGGCCTCGAGGGTGCCCGCGCGGGCGCCGAACAGGACGCGCTCGGGCGCGGGCTGCGCGACGCGCACCAGCACGGGCTCGGAGCCGAGGTGGAGCAGCCGCTCGAGCACGCCGGAGCGACGGCGCAGCAGCCCGTCCATGCCCGTCCGGCGGGGCAGCCTGAAGGGCGAGGCGGGAGCGACCTCGAGCCGCGCCTCGACGAGCGCGCGGCCACCGGCCCGGATCGCGCGCACCCCCGCGCCCGAGCCGCGCACGGCTCAGGTGTCGCGGCCGCCGCCGCCGAGCAGGTGCACGTCCACGAGCAGCGAGCGGCTGCCGACGATCTGCACGAGCTCGCCCGCGGCGCCGGAAGCCCGGCCCGAGCGGCGGCGCAGCTCCTTCGCGGAGCGCCCCTTGAGCGCGCGCGAGCGCCTGCGGCGGTGTACCAGCCCCACGACGGCGGCGCCGGCGACGAAGCCGCCCGCGGCGGCGGCGGCGGCCTGCACCGCCGGCAGCACCGGGCTCGCGCGCTCGGGCAGGGCGCCGGGGCGGGGCGTGAGGATCGCGGCCGGGCCCGCCGGCACGGGCAGCATGTCGAGCAGCGCCGGCGGCTCGTCCTGCTCGCCGGCCTGCTCGGCGTCGCTCTCGGCGGTGGGGCGCTCGCTCATCCGCGCAAGTGTAGAGGTCGGCCCAGACCCCGAGCGCGGCCTACAGCGTGCGCTCGTAGACGCGGTAGCGCTTCACGACGCGACCGCCCATCGCTTCCATGCCGCGGTTCATCGCGGTGTTCGTCTCGAGGATCCAGCCCATCTCGCCGCCGGACTGCCTGCGTTCGCTCGCGGCCTTGAAGTGTTCGGCGTACAGCTTCGCCGCGACGCCGGTGTGCTGGTACTCCGGCTTCACCCCGAGGAAGCCGACGCGCACGCGGTCGATGATGCGGCCCTTGTTGAGGAAGTGGAAGATCCCGAACGGCAGCAGGCGGCCCTTCATCTTCGCGAGCACCTGGTTGACGTCGGGGATCGTGAGCGCCACGCCGACGACCTCGCCGGTGTCGATCTTCTCGGCGATGAAGAACCAGTGGCGGTCGAACACCAGGTGCATCTCCTGGGTGTAGGCGTCGAGGTCCTTCTTCGAGAACGGCACGAAGTCCCAGTTCTTCGACCACGCGGCGTTGTAGACCTCGGCGAAGCCGTCCATCTCCTTGCGCAGCCTGGAGCGGCGCATCTGGCGCACGCGGATGCCGTGCTCGCTCTCGACCTTCTCGGCGAGCTCGAAGATCACCGGCAGCACGCGCTCGCGGTCTGTGACCTCGAGGTTCCACATGAGCAGGTCGATCGCCTTGCTCATGCCGGCCTGCTCCATCAGCTCCCTGTAGTAGGGGGGGTGCCACGGCTGGCGGACCATCGGCCGCAGCTCGTAGCCCTCTACGAGCACGCCGCTCTCGTCGTTCATGGCGAAGTCGGCGGGCCCCACCATGCGCTCCATGCCGCGCTCTGAAAGCCACGCGGCGGCTGCGTCGAGCAGCCCCGCGGCGACCTCCGGGTGCTCCTCGAGCTCGAGGAAGCCGAACCAGCCCCAGCTGCGGCCGTGGTGCTCGTTGAACGCGTGGTTGATCTGCGCGGTCACGCGCCCCACCACGCGGCCGTCGCGGCGCGCGAGGAAATAGGCCGCCTCGCCGTGCGTGAAGAAGGCGTTCATGCGGCGATTGAGAAACATGCGCCGCTCGATCTTCAGCGGCGGCACCCATTGGGGCTGGTTAGCATGCAGGCGGAAGGGCAGCTCGATGAAGGCCTTCAGCTCCCGGCCGCCCGATATCTCGCTCACCTGCACGCTCAACCCAGCGGGGCACCCTACATGCACACATCGATCGACGTATTCGCAAAGGTCAGAGGACACGAGCGCGAGGAGCTGCTGCGCGCCGCGCGCGAGGCGGACCTGATGCCGTACTTCCGCACGGTCGAGTCGCCGGCGATGCCGGTGGTGGAGATGGAGGGCGCGCCGCGCATCATGCTCGCCTCGAACAACTACCTGGGGCTCACCTCCGACGAGCGCGTTCTCGCGGGCGCGCGCGACGCGCTCACGCGCTATGGCCCGGGGCTGACCGGGTCACGGCTGCTCAACGGCACCACCCCGCTGCACCTCGAGCTCGAGCGCGAGCTCGCCGAATGGATGGGCGCCGAGGACGCGATCGTGTTCACCACCGGCCACCAGGCCAACGTGGGCACGCTCGGCACGCTGCTCGACGCGCGCGACACGGTGATCGTGGACTCCGCCGACCACGCGTCGATCCTCGACGGCGTGCTGCTCTCGCGGGCGAAGATGCGACCCTACCGTCACGGCCGCCTCGACAAGCTCGAGCGGGCGCTGCAGCGCGCCCAGGAGGACCCCGGTGGCGTGCTCGTGGTGGTCGACGGCGTCTTCTCGATGGAGGGCGACGTGGCGCCGCTGGTGGACATAACCGAGCTGTGCGCGCGCTACGGCGCGCGCCTGATGGTGGACGAGGCGCACGGCGCCGGGGTGCTCGGCGCGCGTGGCGCGGGCGCCTGCGAGCTGCTCGGCGTCGAGGACCAGGTGGACCTGCGCATGGGCACGTTCTCCAAGTCGCTGTCCTCGTGCGGCGGCTTCGTGGCGGGCCCGGTGGAGGTGATCGAGTACCTGCGCATCTCCTCGCGCGCGTTCCTGTTCACCGCCTCCGCGGTCCCGGCGGCGCTCGGCGCGGCGCTCGCGGCGCTGCGCATCGTGCGCACCGACGAGGGGCGCGAGCTGCTCGCCCGGGTCAACGCGAACGCGCGCTTCTTCTCCGACGGGCTGCGCGCGCTCGGCTTCCGGGTGCTGGGCGGCGAGCCCGTCCGGCTCGGTCCCGGCCCGCAGGCGCCGCGCGAGCGGGTGCTCACGCCGATCATCCCGGTGGTGGTGGGCGACGACTGGCGCGCGGCGCTGTTGTGGCGGGCGCTGTACGACGCGGGGGTGTTCACCAACTGCGCGCTCCACCCGGCGGTGCCGCCGGCCGGAGCGCTGCTGCGCACGAGCGTGATGGCCACCCACGACGAGGCCACGCTGGAGCGCGCGCTCGAGGCCTTCGCGCGCGTCAAGCGCGAGTTCGAGGCCCAGCACGGGCCGCTTCCGGGCGCCGAGCAGGGCTGAGCGGCGCCCCGCTCGGGCAACGGCGACTTGTCCATTTCTTCACAAGTCGGCGAGCAAACGAAAAAGGTCGCTTCTAGCGAATGAACGGGGCGCTCGCGGTTGACCGCGCGACCCGCCCTCGCGTAGCTTCCAGAAGCTCTCTGCACGACCGCTCCGAAGGCGCGGGCCATGCGCCGGATCGTGACCTTCGGAAGGGGGGGTGATGCCAGTGACTGCGCCCCGTGGGGGTGGCTCACGCGGCTGTGCACGAGGACGAAGTTCGTCAACACAAACCAGCAAGCACGTTGCCCGCCGAAGACTCGGCGGCGACGGGGAGAGTGCATCCATGAACGCGATAGCGACTGCTGCCCCTGCCGGCCCACAGCACATGCGCGCGCTCGAACGCGCCAACCAGGTTCGTCTCGCCCGCGCGGAGCTCAAGCGCCGGGTGGCGGACGGCGAGCTCGAAGCCGCCGACGTGATCCTGGAATGCCCGTGGGAGGCTCACAGCATGGCGGTGGCCGACCTGCTCATGAGCCAGCGCCGATGGGGGCAGACGCGCTGCCGCAAGTTCCTCTCGCAGGTGCCGATGTCGGAGAAGAAGACGATCGGCTCGATGACCGACCGCCAGCGCCAGTCGCTCTCGCGCATGCTCCGCGCCGCGGGGCGGGGCCGCGCCTGGGACGCGGCCCCCTGGGTAACGGACAGCCTGATGACAGCTTGAGCTGCCACCAGCCCGCGAGCATGCCGATCAGGCCGAAGCGGGGGCGCACCTCCCACACGCCGCACCCGCCTTCGCCGAGGTCGGCGACGGGCAGCCGCACGAACTTGTAGCGGCCCGGTTCGAGCTTCATCCGCCGCAGCTGCTCGCGCGCGCGCCGCTCATGGCGCGCGCGAGCCTCGGCGAGCGCGCGCAGCTCCTGCACGCGGCCCGCGAGGCCGTCGCGCGTGAGCTCGAGCTGGCCGAGGCTCGGCAGGCACGGCGTGCCGCCGCGACCCGGCGCGGGCGGCGGCGCGGCGATGTGCGGGAAGGTCTCGGCGACGATCGCCGACAGCTCGTGCTCGAGCCGCGCTATCTGCGAGCGCAGCGTGCCCCGCGCGGCGCGCTCGCCCTCCGAGACGGCCGTCCCGGGAACGGGAGCGTCGGCATCGATGAGTGACTGCTCGAACCTGCTCACAGACCGTCTCCTCACGCTACGCCGAGTTTCAGGATTCTACCAGCGCGTTCCCGCGCCACAGCCGCCGGCCGCCGTGCTCACTCCTGCTCGAGCGCGGCGGCGCACGTCCACAGCGCCTCCTCGGCGTACAGGTCGGGCACGCCCGCGACCTGCACCGCGAACAGCGCGAGCCGCGCCGTGCGCGCGCGGGGAGCGTGACCGTGGGCGAGATCCCCGAACAGCACGGCGAGCGCGGCGGACGCGTCGGCCACCACGAGCTGGCCGGCGGGCAGCGCGATCGCTTCGCGGTCGCGGCCGAGCGGCTCGCCCTCGCGGCTCGGGCGTATCCCGAGCGGCCCGTCGAGCGAGGAGGCGTCGAGCGCCCACACCGGCACGCTCGTGTCGAGCAGCGCGATCAGCAGCACGTCCTCGAGCAGCCCGCCCGCGAGGAAGCCGCCGCGCAGCATGCGCTCGAGCACCGCCGCCTCGATCGGCGTGCGCTGCACGTCGGGGTCGAGCCCCACCTGGCGGAAGAACACGCGGTACGCGGCGGGCACGGGCTCGCGCCGCAGCCCCACCGCGCGGGCGCCGCGGAAGCGGCTCGAGAGCGTGCGCAGCCGCTCGTCGATGTCCTCGGGCGTCGCGCCCGTGAGCGACCCGCGCCGGCGCACCTGCACCTCGGCGAGCATCAGGCGCAGCCCCGGAAGCTCCTCGGCGACCTCGTTCGCGACCCACCCCGCCGCCGGCTCCCAGCCCACCGCCGGCTCCCAGCGCGGCGCCTGCGAGCCCTCCGCGAAGTCGGGGCGCTCGGCGCTCACGCGGGGCCCCTGAAGCCGCGCGCGCGCGCCGCCGCGAGCAGCTCCGCCACGCGCGCGCGCAGCTCGCCCGGCGAGGGTTCGTGCAGCAGCGCGCGGCTCTGCACCACTCCGCCGGGGTACGCGAACGTGACCTGCGGGCAGCTCGCGTCCTTGTAGAGCGCGGCCAGCACGCCTTCGTTGTCGATGCCGACCGGCAGCGTGATCCCGCGCGAGCGGATCAGCCTGCGCAGCGACGCGCGTTCGCCCTTGACCGACACCGCGGCGAAGCGCACCGCCGGGAACGCGTTCACGAGCGCCTGCATCTGGCTGAGGATCGCGGGGCACGAGCCCGCCTGCACGAACAGCGCGAGCACCACCGGTCCCTGTTCGTAGAGCTCGCAGATGTTGAGCGCCCCCGGTTTGCGCACGCTGCACGCGGGCACGTTGCCGGCCGCTCCCTGGTGCGGGCCGGTGGCGACGTTGGCGCTTCCGCTCAGGTTGCCGGCGGCGAGCGGCACAGCGAACGGCGGCACGCGTTCGCCCGGCGCCACCCCGGTCACGCCGTTGGGCTTGGTCGTGAGCGTGTTGACGGTGATCAGCGCGATGATCACGAGCGCGAGCAGCCCCACGTAGCGCCCGTAGCTCCTCGCGCGCGTGCCCGCCTCGGTGCGCCGCGCCCGCAGCTCGGCCTCGGCCGCGCCGAGCCTCTCGTCGGGCTCCTCAGGCGGGCTCATGCCCCGACTCGCGAGAGACGCCGGCGCGCGCGAGCAGCCCGCGCAGCGGCGCCAGCGCGGCGCGCCCGCCTCCTTCGGCTGCGCCGTCGGCGATCACCACGGCCGCGGGCAGCGCCACGAGCACGCCGAGCAGCGCCACGGTCAGGTCGATGAGCGTGACCAGGCCGAAGTCGCGCAGCATGCGGATGTCCGACAGCACCAGCACCCCGAACCCCGCGATCGCGGTCACGCCGGACGCGGCCACCGCCGCGCCGGTGCGCCGGTAGGTGGCGCGCAGCGCCTCGACCGTCCCGAGCCCGCGCGCTCGCTCCTGGCGGTAGCGCTCGGAGAGCAGCACGCTGAACTCGGTGGAGATCGCGATCACGAGCGCTCCGAGCGTGACCGACATGGGGTTCAGCGGCACCCGCACCGCGAACAGCACGAGCGCCGACCACCCGCTGGCGAGCACGATCGGCACGAGCGGCACGAGCACCCTGCGAAGCTCTCGCAGCGCGAGCGCGAGCACGAGGGCAACCGCGGCGAGGCCCGCGAGCAGGGTCTCCACGCGCCACCACGGCGAGGCCACCTGCGCGCCGGAGGACGCCGCGAGCACCGGCAGCCCCACGAGCTGCGCGCTCACGCCCTTCGGCGGGTGAAGCCTCGAGCGCAGCCCTTCGATCAGCTTCTGCTGCTGGTCGAGGCTCATCAGGCGGATGCCGAACGCGAGCGTCGCCGCGCGGCGGTCGTTGCTGATCACGTCCTGCGAGAAGTACGCGGGGATCTCCGCGAGCAGCGCGTTGACGCGCGCCTGGGTGAGCTTCGGCGCGCTCGCCTTCGAGGCGCCCGCGCCGGCCTGCGGCGTGGCCGCTTCGCCCGCGAACAGGTCGGGCAGCGAGAACGCGGGGCACAGCCTCGCCCGCCCGCAGCCCGCGCTCGAGCTGTAGCCGTAGCGGCGCAACACCGCGCTCTGGAACGAGCTCATCCATTCGATCGTGGAGAGCTTGGCGACGTTGGCGCCGCTGATCATCACGTCGAGTTCCCCGCCCACGCCGCTGGTCCGCTCGAGCGAGTCGAGCGCCCGCAGCGAGCCCATGCTCTGCGGCACGAGCTTGGTCAGGTCGGTTTCGACGTGCGTCTGCGTGTCGAGCCCCCAGCCGAGCGCCGCGAGCGCGAGCCCCACGCCGAGCACCCTGCGCGGGTGGCGCACCGCCGGCCCGAGCGCGAGCCCCCACAGCGCGCGCGTGAGCGGGTTCTCGCGCACCAGCTCGCGCGCGCCGCGCCACGCCGACGCGAGCGGCGTGGAGGCGAGCGCGCGCGGGCGCGCGGGCGCTTTGCCGGCCTGCGCGAGCGCGGCGGCGCCGGCCGAGAACGCGCACACGAGCGCCACCGCCACGCCCGCCACGAGCAGCAGGCTGAAGCCGCGAACCATCGGCACGGGCGAGAGCAGCAGCACGAGCATCGCCGCGGCGCTCGCGGCGGCCGCTGTCGCGATCGTGCCGGCGCCCGCGCGCGCGGCCCGCTCGAATGCGCCGGGCGCGGCCGGCCCCGACCCGGCGGACGCCTCCGGCGGCCGGCGCCCGCCGGGCGAGCCGGCGGCGCCGTCGGGCAGCGCCTCGGCGACGCGCAGCTGGAACTGGATCGCGTAGTCCACGGCGAGTCCCACGAGCACGGGCAGCACCGCGATCGAGGCAACCGTGAGCGAGGCCCCGGCGAGCGACAGGCCGCCGAAGGTGATCGCGCAGGCGAGCAGCGCGAGCGCGAGCGGCAAGAGCCTCGGGCGCCCCGAGAACACGAGCGCGAGCATCGCGCCCATCACCAGCAGCACAGCCACCAGCAGCAGCTCGATCGAATGGCTGATCTTGCCGGCGAGGTCTGAGACGATCACGGGCACGCCCGTGACGAGGTAGCTCTCGCCGTGCTGCAGGTGCCACTGCTTCATCGCCACCGCCTGGCGGATCAGCGCGATCGTGCGGGTGCGCTGCGCCTGCGAGAGCCCGGAGCGCATGCGCACCGACACGAGCGCGGCGTTGCGGCTGGGGAACAGGTAGGCGAAGCGCTGCTTGGGCGTGCCCGCGGGCTTGGCCGAGCCGAACACGAGCGTCGAGATGAAGTTGGGGTCGTCGATGCTCGGCACCGAGCTGAGCCCGTACAGCAGGGCGAGTTCGGCGACGCTCTGGTGGAAGCGCGCGAGCGTGGCTTCGCTCGCTGCCTTGCCGAGCGCGTCGGCGGCCGCGGGCGATTCCCCGCGCGCGAGCGCGGCCTTCTTGACGACGCGCTGCGCCTGGCGCGCCTCGGCTTCGGCTTCGCGGGTCTCGTCGGCAAGCAGCGTGTCGATCTGGCGCGCCGACTCGTTGATGAACGTGCCTGGGCCGAGCACCACCTTCACCGTCTTCATCCGCGCGAGCTCGCCGCACGGGCCGTGCGCTCCGCCCTCGGTGCCCAGGCCGGAGGGCGGCACGTTGCCCGACAGGCATCCCTCGAGCCCCAGCAGCCGCAGGATGTCCGAGCTCAGCACGAGCTGCTGCAGGTTGCCGCGCACCAGCACCGCGACGGGCTCTTCGCCGAAGTTGCCATAGAAGCGCTGGGTCGCGCGGTAGGAGGAGCTCGAGCTCGAGACGAACGTGCTGGTCGCGGCGGTGGGCTTCAGGCGCAGGGCGAGCGCGGCGCCGCCGAGGCCCAGCACGAGCGCCAGCGCGAGCACCGCCCGCGGCCGCCGCGCGGCGCCGCCCGCGAGAGCGCCCAGGACCCGCGCGGCGTTCACTCCATTCCGAGCGGACCGGCGGATGCGCCGGAGAGGAACTGCCGTACGAACGGGTTTTCGGACGCGAACAGCTCTTGGGCGGGGCCGGACTCGACGATGCGCCCCTTCCACAGCACCGAGATGTGCTCGGCCACGCGGCGCGCGCTCATGATGTCGTGCGTGATCACCACGTAGCAGCCGCCGTTCTCGGCGTGGACCTCCTTGATCAGCTCGCACAGCAGCGCGGTGCGCACCGGGTCCAGGCCGGAGTCGGGCTCGTCGAACAGCACGATGTCGGGGTCGAGCACGAGCGCGCGCGCGAAGCCGGCGCGCTTGCGCATGCCGCCCGAGAGCTCGTTGGGCATCTTCATCTCTGCGCTGCCGAGGCCGACCTCACGCAGGCGCCGGGTCACGATGTCCCCGATCTCGTCCTCGCCCTTCTCGGTGTGCTGGCGCAGCGGGAAGGCGACGTTGTCGTACAGGTTCAGCGAGCCGAACAGCGCGCCGTCCTGGAAGAGCACGCCGAACTTCCTGCGCAGCTCGAACAGCTCCGCGTCGCGCAGGCTGGGGATCGAGGTGCCGTGCACGATCACGTCGCCCTCGTCGGGGTACAGCAGCCCGACTATGTGCTTGATGCAGACCGACTTGCCCGTGCCGGAGGGCCCGATGATCATCGAGATCTTGTCCTCGGGCAACGCCATGTTGAGCCCGCGCAACACGTGGTTTTTCCCGAACGACTTGTGCACGTCAACGAACTCGATCGCGTCGGGGGAGCCGGACGGGCGGATTACGCCCGTCTCGAACCCGAACTCCTCGGCGCCCTCGCCGGGAGGCTTGGCTTGCTGCGAGGAGGCCACGCTAGCCGCCGATGGGAGCTCGCGGGTTTGCCCCCCAGAAGATCTGCGTGCCCAATGCGCCGATGATGTGCACGAGCACAAGATTTAGCACCATCGACTTGGCGGTCGCGCGGCCCACCCCTACGGGCCCGCCGCTCGCGTTGTAGCCGTAGTAGCAGGCGACGAGCACGATCGCGGTGGCCATGAACATGGCCTTGATCAGGCTGTATAAGAAGTCGGGCGGGTTCTGGAACTGCCAGAAGATCAGGAAGTACCCGCCCGAGGAGACGTAGCCGATCTGCTTGACCACGGCGATGTAGGACGCGAGGAACGCCGCGCCGATGCCGGCCAGGTACATGAACGGGAGCACCAGCCACGCGGCGAGCAGACGCGTCGCGCACAGGAACGTCACCGAGTTGATGCCCATCACCTCGAGCGCGTCGATCTCCTCGGAGATGCGCATCGCACCGAGCTCGGCGACGATGCCGGTGCCGACCTTCGCGGACATCATGTAGCCGAACGCGTACGGCGTGATCTCGCGCAGGTCGCACCACGCGGTGAACACGCCCGAATATGCGGGCGCGCCCTGCGCCGCGGTGAAGTACGCGCCCTCGATCCCGCACTGCAGGCCGAGGATGAACATCAGCGTCCAGATGATCGCGGTCGAGCCCACGATCAGGATGCCGCACTGGCGCAGCGCCTCGCCGAAGAAGCGGAACACCCGCAGCCCGTAGACGTCGCCGACGATGTTGCCGGTGAATCTGCCTATCTCCCCGGTCGCCGCGAGCCATTCGCGGGGCATGGCCAGGAGCTCGTTCATCGCGCCCCCATCCACACGCGCGCGACGTCAGGGCTCACCCGCCGTGCGCGCTTCATCGCGGCTTCGGTGCCCGTCATTTGATCACCAGGATCTGCGGGTGGGTGGCGAGCAGCGTCTGCGTGAACACGTAGTCGAAGGAGAAGATCGCGGTGAAGGCGAGCACCACCGCCTCGTTGACCGCGCGGCCCACGCCCTCGGCGCCGCCGGAGGCGGCCATGCCCTTGTAGCAGCACACGATCGAGATGATCGCTCCGTAGATCGTCGTCTTCAGCACCGAGCCCCACAGGTCGGTGGTGGAGGCGTTCGCGAACAGCGTGTTCCAGAAGGGACCGAGCGGCTGGCTGTTGACGAGCTCGGCGATGATGCCGCCGAAGATCCCGAACAGCAGCGCGTAGATGTCGAACAGGCCGGTGACGAGCATCAGCGCGAGGAAGCGCGGGACGACCAGGTTCTTGACGGGGTCCACGCCGAGCACCTGCAGCGCGTCGAGCTCCTCGCGCACCTTGCGCGCGCCGAGGTCGGCGGTGATCGCCGTGCCCGCCACGCCCGCGACCACGATCGCGGTCACGCTCGGCCCGATCTCGCGCACCGCGCCGAGCACGAAGAAGCCGCCGAGCCGGTCGAGCGCGCCGAAGATCGTGAGAAAGTTCGCCGCCTGCAACCCCGGCGCGGCGTAGCAGATGCACACGGTGGAGATCAGCAGCGGGAACCAGCACAGCCGCAGCGCGAACAGGAACTGCGAGACGAACTCGCCGCCGTAGGGGTACGGGGGCCGCAGCGCAGAGGAGACCGTCCTTCCCGTGAGGATCATCATGTCCCCGATTTCCTCGAGGAGGTTCCTCGTGGGAAAGTACGCGCGTTCGGCGACGCTTCGGACCATCTCCTGACCTCTCCTCAGCAGCTTGTACGGCACGCAGACTCTACGCCATGCCGAAGGCGCGCGCCACCGTCGCGCCGGGGCCCGCAGGCGCAGACCGCTGGTATGGTGGCGGCGAGGTGACGGGGAGACGAGGAGTCCTTGATCGCGCCGTGCCCCGCGCGCTGGCGCGCGCGCGTTTGCGCGCGTGCGCTGCCCCGGCGCTGCTCGCTGCGTGCGCCCTCGCAGGCTGCGGCGGCTCAGAACAGGACGCGCACGAACCGCAGGGCACCTTCGACGTGCAGGTCCTCCGCGCGAGCTTCCCGGCGAAGCAGGCGGTGGCGAAGCCGACGACGCTCGAAATCGAGGTGCGCAACAGCGGCACGCGGGCGCTGCCGAACGTGGCGGTGGCGCTCGACTCGCTGCAGTACACGGAAAAATTCCCGCAGCTTTCGGACAACAAACGGCCGGTCTGGGCGATCGAACAGGGGCCGGGCAAGAAGGCCGACCCGCCGGTGCAGAGCGTCGACGTGAGCACGCCCGGCAGCGGCTCCACGTCCTACGTCAACACGTGGGCGCTCGGCCCGCTCGCGGCGGGCGCCACGCAGACGTTCCGCTGGGAGCTGATGCCGGTCAAGCCCGGCCCCCACACGGTCGCCTACTCGGTGTTCGCGGGGCTCGCGGGCAAGGCCAAAGCGCAGCTCAGCTCAGGCGCGCCCGCGAAGGGCAGCTTCTCGGTGGTGGTCGCGCCGGCGCCGGCGAAGCGCCACGTGAACCCGAGCACGGGCCGCATCGAACCGGGAGCGGCGCCCCCGGTGTCCGCGCCGTAGGCGGCGCGCCGGCGCGAGACGAGCCGCCGGGCGCGCCGACGCGGTTTGGCCGCGTGTCGAAACGGGGCGCGCGCGATTTCGCCATACGGTGAGCACCCCTGGCGCGTCCGGCGACTACGATGGTTTGCCGCCGCGTCACGCGCGGGGCCGGTGCGTCCGCCCGGCCAGCTTTCCCCGAGGAGGAATCGACTCACCCCATGCCCAGGTCCCGCCAGCAGAACGTCACAGCCGCGCAGTGGAGCGCCAACGGAGACTCGCTCGGATCGGTCGATCTGACGCTTCCCGGCAACCAGGTCTTCGGCTCCAACGTGTTCTCGCCGGCCGTCCAGCGCCAGCGCCTGCCCAAGCACGTGTACAAGGCGCTGCAGCGCACGCTCGAGAAAGGCGAGGCGCTCGACACCTCGCTCGCCGACGCGGTCGCGGTCGCGATCAAGGACTGGGCGATGGAGAAGGGCGCCACGCACTACACGCACTGGTTCCAGCCGCTCACCGGCTCGACAGCGGAGAAGCACGACTCCTTCTACGGCCCGGTCGGCGACGGCACCGCGATCGCGGAGTTCTCGGGCCAGGAGCTGATCCAGGGCGAGCCCGACGCGTCCTCGTTCCCGACGGGCGGCATCCGCGCGACGTTCGAGGCGCGCGGCTACACCGCGTGGGACCCCACCTCGCCGGCGTTCATCCTCGAAAACCCCAACGGCGCGCTGCTGTGCATCCCGACGGCGTTCACGTCGTGGACGGGCGAGGCGCTCGACCACAAGATCCCGCTGCTGCGCTCGATGGACGCGCTCTCGAACGCGGCGCTGCGTGCGCTCGAGCTGCTCGGCGACAGCGAGGCGACGCGCGTGTTCACGACGGTGGGCCCCGAGCAGGAGTACTTCCTGATCGACGAGCAGTACTACTTCGAAAGGCCCGACCTGATCAACACCGGGCGCACGCTGTTCGGCGCGAAGCCGCCGAAGGGCCACGAGCTCGACGACCACTACTTCGGCTCGATCCCGGAGCGCATCCTCGCGTGCATGCTCGAGACGGAGATGGAGCTGGCCAAGCTCGGCGTGCCGATCAAGACGCGCCACAACGAGGTCGCGCCCAACCAGTACGAGGTCGCGCCGATCTTCGAGAACTCGAACGTGGGCTCCGACCACCAGCAGCTGACGATGCAGGTGATGCAGAACGTGGCGCGCCGCTACGGCCTCGTGTGCCTCCTGCACGAGAAGCCGTTCGCGGGCGTGAACGGCTCGGGTAAGCACAACAACTGGTCGATGGGCACCGACACCGGCGCGAACCTGCTCGAGCCGGGCGACACGCCGTGGGAGAACATGCAGTTCCTGTTCTTCTGCACCGCGGTGATCCAGGCGGTCAACGTCCACCAGGCGCTGCTGCGCGCGTCGATCGCCTCGCCGGGCCAGGACCACCGGCTCGGCGCCAACGAGGCCCCGCCGGCGATCATCTCGATCTTCCTCGGGGCGGAGCTCGAAAAAGTCTACGCGGCGATCGAGTCCGGCAAAGGCGAGCGTGCCAAGCAGGGTTCGTTCCTCGGGCTCGGCACGCCGGTACTGCCGCCGCTGCCGCTGCACGGCGGCGACCGCAACCGCACGAGCCCGTTCGCCTTCACCGGCAACAAGTTCGAGTTCCGCGCGCTCGGATCGAGCATGTCCCTGGCGCTGCCCAACACGGTGCTCAACACGATCGTGGCGGAGGCCATCGACGACCTCGCGAGCAAGCTCAAGGCGGCGATGAAAGGCAGCGCGTCGAACCTCGAGAGGGCGTTCGGCAAAGTGATCCGCGACAGCTACAAGGCCAACAAGCGGATCATCTTCGACGGCGACAACTACGCGCCGGAGTGGCACGAGGAGGCCGAGAAACGCGGCCTGTACAACCTGCGCTCCACCCCCGAAGCGCTGCCGTGGCTCGTCGAGAAAGGCACGGTCGCGCTGTTCAGGAAGTACGGCGTGCTCTCCAAGCGCGAGCTCGAGTCCCGCTTCGAGGTGTTCCTCGAGCAGTACGCGGTCAAGATCAACATCGAGTCGGAGACCGCCGTGGACATCGCGCGCACGCAGATCCTCCCGGCGGCGGTGCGCTACCTGGCCGAACTGAAGGCGGTGGGGCTCAACGAGCTCGTCGAGGAGCTCGAGCCGGTGGTCAAGGAGCTGCACTTCTCGCTGCGCGCGCTCGAGGACGCGAACCTGGCGGACAACCAGGACGACGCCACGCCGCAGAAATGGGCGAAGTACGTGCACGACCGCGTGCTGCCCGCGATGTCCGACATGCGCGAAGTGGCCGACCGGCTCGAGCGGATCGTGCCCGACGATCTGTGGCCGCTGCCGAAGTACTCGGAGATGCTGTTTATTAAGTAGGGGTTCGGCGACGGAAAAGAAAGAGAGCCCGCTACCGCGGGCTCTCTTTCGTAGCCATTAGCCTGCCGAGGGGGAGCGGCTACGTCGGCCGCTCAGGCGGCTGCCGCGGCGCTCGCGGCTCGCTCGGAGCCCCGCGCGAATTCGTCGACCAGCGCGTCGAAGCTTTCGCGCAGCCCCTCACGCAGAGGTACGCGCGCCTCCCACCCGATCTCCCTGAGCGCGCGCGAGGGATCAAGACAGCTCCGCTCGAGCTCGCCGTCGCGCAGCGGTGCGAGCTCGCCCTCCACGTCCGCGCCCGATGCTTCGCGGAGCACCTCCCACACGCTCATGACGTCGGTCTCGATTCCCGTCGCCACGTTGAACACGCCGGCGACGCCCGACGCCGCCCGCAGCGCTGCCACCACATCGGCGACGTGGACATAGTCGCGGGTCGGCCGGCCCTCGCCGTAGATCTTCGGCGAGCGGCCACTGAAGAGGTGATGCGAGAAAATCGCCACAACGCCGGCCTCGCCGTGAGGGCTTTGCCGGGGGCCGTACACGTTCCCCAGCCGGCAGATCGCATGTGGGATCCCCGATGCCCCAGCCCATGTCATCAAGTACGCCTCTCCCGCCCACTTCGAGGCGCCGTACGGGGCAAGCGGTGCGGGGATGCGGTCCTCGGGGGTCGGGACGGGAGCGTCGTTCCCGTACAGCGCTCCGCCCGTGGAGCTGAAGACGAGGGGGGCTCGGTGGCGAGTGGCCGCCTGGAGCACGTTCAGGGTGCCCTGCACGTTCACGGAGCAGTCGCGGACCGGGTCGGTCACCGACACGGTGACGCTCGACTGCGCGGCGAGGTGGAAGATCGCCTCGGGTTCGACATCGTCCATGATCTTGTCGAGCGCACTGCGATCGACGATGTCGACACGGGCGAGCGCTGCTTCCTCGGGGACGCGCGATGCATGACCGGAGGAGAGGTCGTCGACGATGGTCACGCGGTACCCGTCTCGCAGCAGCGTGTCGACCAGGTGGGACCCGATGAAGCCGGCGCCTCCGGTGACGATGACGCTAGCTGTCATAGCTCTTGGGGAGCCGCGGGGCGGTAGTGCGACATGGATTCGGATCAGCTCCGCGAGGCGTTCCGCTCGATGGGACGGCGCGGCGACGCGGCAGGGAGCGAGAACATCTCCGAGAGCCGCAGGATCACGATCGACCGCGGACCGGCGCTGACGCGCACCACCAGCTGGCGACCACCCGCACGGCCGCTGTTGACCGTCGAGCGCTCAGTGATGCGCGCTCGGCGCCAGGGAGCGCCGACCGCAGGCGTGTCGGTCACTCGCGCCTCCGGCCCTACGGAGTCGGACACACTCGACATGCCAAGTCAACGTGATGGGCCGTCCGGTTCTTACGCGGGCTTCAAGCGTGCCCCCGGGCGAGGCTCACCGCGGGCTGGAGGGCACCCAGCCCGGAGAGCGCGGCCGGGGTGCCGATATCCACGACCGGTTCAGGCAGGAGGTACGTGGCGATCCTCGTTCCGCGCCGGAGCGCCGCGGGGAACACGTCGCGACCGAAGTCGAGCGGCACACCCAAGGGCAGGTCGACGACGAAGCGCGGATCGATCACGTACAGGCCCGCGTTCACATACATGGAGCGCCCCGCAACCCTCCCCGTTTTCTCGTGGAACGCGCTCACCGACCGATCGGGCGCCAGCTCCACGGTGCCCTTGCCGTCGATCTCGTCGGTCTCGTAGACGGTGATCGTGGCGAGCGCCCGTGCACGCCGGTGCGCGTCACATACGGCAACGACGCGCTCGTTTACGAGGACATCCCCGTAGAGGACCAGAAACGGCTCGTCCCCCAGGAGTGGCAGGGCGTTTCTGACGCCCCCTGCGGTACCAAGCAGCTGGCGCTCGAATACGAGGTTCACGTTGGCGGCTCGGGCATGGTTGAAGACGAACCGCTCGAGCTGGTCGGCGAGGTGATGTGCGTTGATAATGATACGCGTCACGCCTCCTTCGCTGAGGTAGCGAATGTGTCGAGCAAGGAGAGGCTCGCCGTCCACCTCCACGAGCACCTTGGGCGTCGTCCTGCCGAGCTGCCCGAGGCGCGTCCCCCGTCCGGCGGCGAGAATCATCGCATTCACCGGACCAGTCTCCAGGCTGTTCCAACCGCGCGCAGCCGGCGGCGGTACGAGCGCAAGCTCAAACCAGGCACGGCTGCGCGTCGGCCAGACAGGTCTGGAAATAATCGACCAATATGTGGTTCACGATCAGGTGAACGTCCTCGACAATGCCGTAGTGATTCGACGGGACGATGAGAGCGAGATCAGCCAGTTCGGCCGCTGCGCCGCCGTCGAAGCCGAGCAGACCGACGACTTCGGCACTGTGCGAGCGGGCGTACGCCATGGCCCGCAGCACGTTTGGCGAGTTGCCGCTCGCCGAGACCACGATCAGCACGTCGCCCGCCTGGACGAGGTTGGTGAGCTGCTCGGAGAAGATGTGCTCGTAGCCGAGGTCGTTGGCGAGCGCCGTGACGATCGCGGCGTTGTCGTTGAGGCTGACGATCCGGAATCGCTTCATATTGGGTCCGATCGTGTTCTTGGCCAGATCGGCGGCCATGTGACTCGCGGTTGATGAGCTGCCGCCGTTGCCCAGCAGAAATACCTGCTTGTCCGTTTCGATAGGCGCGGAACAGCGTCTCGCCAAGCTGGTTCATCTCCTCCCGGGGGAGGGCGTCCACCGCGGCGTGCAGCCGGCACAGGTAGCCCTCGAGGTGCCTCTCGACGCTCATGGTCCGTGGCCGTTGCGCTCGAAGAGGGTGATCTGGCTTCCGTGAGAGGCGAAGTGAAACGGCACCTCTCTCAGCTCCGAGAGGCCGTTGCGTACCCTGGCCTGGCACTCGGGCGGGACAACAAACAGTAGGAATCCGCCAGCCCCCGCCCCCAATAACTTGCCGCCGCTTGCGCCCCCTTCTCGGGCGCGCCCGTACCAATCGTCGACCTGACCGTCGCTCACTGCAT
The DNA here is from genome assembly GCA_963813685.1 of uncultured Solirubrobacteraceae bacterium. Classification (GTDB taxonomy): domain Bacteria; phylum Actinomycetota; class Thermoleophilia; order Solirubrobacterales; family Solirubrobacteraceae; genus Palsa-744. The sequence continues at coordinate 146,593 of CAWEZQ010000005.1, read as the reverse complement.
CGGTGAGCGAGCGCTTCAGCTGCCAGTTGCGATCGAGAAGCGGACCGACTGCGTCGACGTGTCCCGCGCCAAGCGCGTCGCGCAGCTCGTAGGCGAGGTCTCGCATGGTCTCGAGCGCAGCAGTGGCGCGCCCGTTCACGACCGCCTCACGCTGCTGACTCAGGACGTCGGACGCGGCACGCTGGCGGCCCGTGTAGAACAGCATCAGCGATCGATGCAGACGCTCCAGAGTCTTGGGTGGGCTGACGATCGGCTCAACTCTGACACCGCCTTCGCGAGGAATGAACTCGATGAAGTTGAAGCCGCCGTGCGCCGTCGCGTACTGGTCCTGGCGGCCGATCGGCTTGGCAAGAAGCTCGATCTCGATCCTGGACGCCTCCTCGGCAAGATCCGTGCTGGAGCGAAATACGCCCTGATACGCGTACAAAGCATTGAGCAGGCCCACGGTTACGGCGCTCGAGGAGCCGAGACCCGTGCCCTGGGAGGGGACGTCCGCGAGCGTCACGACGTCGAGCCCACGCGGCAGGCCGGTGACACGCAGAGCCTCCCGCACCAGCTCGTGTTCCACCTCGCTCGCGGTCGAGACGGTCTCGGTGCGCGAGTAGCTGACGCGCAGGTCGTCGTCGAAGCGAGGCGCCACGATCACGCGGATCCACTTGTCGATTGCCGTGGAGACCACCGCGCCCCCGTGCAGCTCACAGAAGTCCGGCAGGTCCGTGCCGCCGCCGACAAACGACACGCGAAGGGGCGTCCTCGAGATGATCACGCGTCAAACCACCGCACAGGCACGGCCAACTAACGCGCGTCGAGCCGCTGGCCTTGCGCATGCGCCGCCGATACGGCTCGCTCGCGTGCTGGCGCGCGGCTCACCCCCCTGCTCCAGCATCGCCCTCGCCGGGCCTCGGCATTGGCTCGCTACCCTCGTTCGGGTGTCGGGCGGCGAGGAACCCGCGGGTGGCGCGCAAACGCGCGCAGTCCGGTGGGTGTTTCTCGACCGCGACGGGACGCTGAACGCGGGGCCGCCCGCCGGACAGTACATCACGAACCCAAAGGCACTCAGCCTGCTGCCGGGAGCAGGCGAAGCCGTGCGGATGCTCAATCAAGCCGGCGTGTGGACCGGCCTTGTGACCAACCAGCGCGGCGTCGCGCTCGGGCGCATGACGATCGCCCAACTCGCCGCCGTGCACTCACGGCTGGTGCAACTCTTGTCCGACCAGCAGGCGAGGCTGGATGCGATCTACTATTGCCCGCACGAAGTGGGGGTCTGCGGTTGCCGCAAGCCTCAGAGCGGCATGTTCTTGCGCGCGCGCCGCGAGCAGCCGGACATCGACTTCAAACGTGCTGCGATCGTAGGCGACTCGCTCAACGACATTGAGGCCGGCCGCCGGCTTGGGCTGAGCACCGTGCTGCTCTGCCCGCCGGGGCGCACCGACCCGGCGATCCACCTGGCCGACCACGTGGTTCCAGACCTACTGCAGGCGGCTCGCCTACTTTTGCGCGCACCAGCGGGTCGCCAGCGCAGACAGCCCGACGGTCTCGCACGCACAGCAGCCACGACGCGTCCAACCCCACCCGGAGCCGGACGCTCTTGAGCGGTCAACCGGCGGCAGGCTCAAGTGCCCGTCGCTTTGCCCGCCAGCGCCGAGCTATGGCAAGCACGTCAGACAGGCGATCGCGATCGCGCTCGTTGACCGCGCCGCCGACGGCCAGGATCGCGACGTAGGCCAGCGTTCCGAGCAGCAGGCTCAGAATGAGCCAGCCCAGCGCTGAACCAGAGCGCTCAATTGCGTGAGCGGCTGCGAATCCCCCTGCGTACGCGGCGACGAGCGCAAAGCGCTGGCCAAGCGGCCAGCTCTCGCGCAGCGCGGACGACAAGAACGGGAGCAGCACCGCCGTCTTCCAGACGATGTCCAGCAGGAACCCCGCGAGGAGCGCTATAGCCGGCCCGGCGATGCCAACACGGGCCGTGAGCACAATGGTGAGGCTAAGCGTGAGCGCCACCCGCACGAGCGCCACTATGCTGGTGAGGCCGGGACGATCTACTGCGAGCAACGCCTGATTCTGCGCGGAAGCGATCACGGCCAGCGCCGGAGTGGCGATCAGGAGCGCGAAGGCCGGCGCGGCACGGCTGAACCCAGGCCCGAACAGCGCCAGGCTGGCATGTGCAGCACCTCCGCAGACCGACGCTACGAGGAGCATCCCGATCAGCCCATAGCGCACCGTGTCCAGGAGCGCGCGGTCGAAACCAGCCGCGTCCCCGCGCACGCGCCTGCCGACGAGGGTGGGATAGAGCATCTCAGCGATGCGGACGTTGACCTGCTGCAGGCGTTCGGGGATCGTAAGCGCCCGGCTATAGGCGCCGACGAGGGCAGTCGGGGCCACGCTTGCGATCGCCCAGACGCCCGCCTGCTGACCGATCCCGAGGGCGATACCGCCGGGGGTGATCTTCAGACCGAACCGCAGCAGACCCGGCAGCGCTCGCATCCCGCGCCGATAGCCGCCCTCGTCGAGTCGGACGCGGACGAATCGCCGCACTTCGACCACCCTGTGGACGAGGGCGCTGAGCGAAGCCGCCATGGTCGCGGCGACCAAGCCCCAAACCGAGTGCCACGCAAGCCCGATGGCCACCGCGGCAAGGAGGAAGCTCAGCGTTTCGTGCAGGCGAATCCAGAAGAGCTGCCGGCCGGCCACGAAGGCGGAGAAGATCGAATCGATGTTCCAACCCGTGTTCGTAACGACGGCGTATATGGCGAGGCTGGCGAGCATCGGCGCAACCAACTCGGGGTGATGCAGCGGCCCGCGGAACACGAGCGTGCAAACGAGGCCGCCAAGCACGGACATAACCAGTGTCAGCCCCGAGGAGAACGTGAACACGGCGGCAAACAGCTCGGTGACCCGGGGGTGCCGCGGCGGCAAGCCCGTGATCTCCCTGATCAGCGCGGCCTGCTCCTTGGCCGTCGAAAGCACCCAGAGCGCAGCGACCGGGGCCGAGACGAGCGCGAACTGACCGATGATCTCGACGCCGTAGATCCGGGCTGTTGCGATGGCCGACACCAGGCCAAACGCGGCGATCATCAAGAAGCTCAGGATCCCGAAGGAGAATCCCGACCGGTAGGTGCCGTGCGCGACATCGCGTCGGTGCTCTGTGCGTTCATCCTCCATCGAAAGTGGTGCCTCTCGATCACAACGCTCCACCGAGCGACCAGCTTTCGCCGCCGCAAAGCCCTCAGAAAACCCTGGCCCTGTGCCTGCCCACGCAAGTTGAGGCCTCAGCCGGTCGTTCTCTTGCTGCGGACCACCATGGCGATCAAGCCCATCTTTGTGTTCTCCATAACCCGCAGCGGCTCAACCCTGCTGCAGCGTGTCATCGCCGCGCACGATGGGGTCGCGACCGTATCGGAGCCGTGGCTGCTTCTGCCACAGCTATACGCACTTCGCCGCGACGGCGCGACCGCGGAGTACGGCCATCCATTGATGGTCACTGCAGTGGAGGACTTCTGCAAGGAGCTCCCCGGGGGGAGCGAGGACTACCTGGCCGAGCTTCGAGAGTTCGTCCTCCGCCTATATCGACGCGCAGCGGGCGCGGAGGCACGTTACTTCCTCGACAAGTCGCCGCCCTACTACTTCGTGGTCGACGACATCATGGCTCTGTTTCCCGAAGGGAAGTTCGTCTTTCTGTGGCGCAATCCTCTGGGCATCGTGGCATCGATCATCGAGACCTGGTTGGACGGGCAATGGAATCCAACCCTGTTTCACGAGGAGGATCTGTTCGTCGGCCTCCCTCGCCTCGTGTCCACATACAGCGCCAACCCAGCGCGCGCCCATGCGATCCGGTTCGAGGATCTGCTCGCCGGCGACATGACTCCATGGCGGCAGTTGATGAACTATCTCGAGCTCGAGTTCGACGCCAACACGCTCCAGACGTTCGCCGAGGTGACGCTGAGGGGCCACACTGGCGACCCAGTCGGGGTTCGACGCTACGCGAGCCTCGACTCCGAGCCTACCCACAAGTGGAAGGCGACGATCGCCAACCCGGTGCGCCGCAGGTGGTGCCGCCAGTACATTAACTTCCTTGGAAGCGAGCGCCTTGACGTGATGGGCTACGACAAGGTGCAGCTTCTCTCCGAACTGGATTCGCAAGCGAACGGCATGGAGTCGCTGCTACCCGACCTGGGACGTCTCGCCAGCTACGTGATGAAGGCACCGGTTCGTAGCGTGCTGCGCGACCGAGAGGTGAGCAAACCTAACGTGCTACGCACGCTGATCCATGCATGAGCTGTGACGACGCGGCCCGTTTCCCAGTCGTCGACCGCACCGCCCCTCTCGTCGGCGATCGCATCGCCACCGGACCCGACCCACCGGACGACCACGGTGCCCGTCTCGGTGCTGATTCCCGCCTACAACCGCGCAGAATTGTTGCCCAGGGCGATTGCCAGCGTGTGGTCACAGCGGCCCGCGCGACCGTCCGAGGTGATTGTGATCGACGATGGGTCTCAAGATGCAACCGCCGCGGTGGCGCGAGATATGGGCGCCACCGTCGTCAGTCATCCCCACAACTGCGGACTCTCGGCCGCCCGAAACACCGGACTGAGTCGGGCACGCCATTCATGGGTCGCGCTCCTTGATTCCGACGACGAGTGGCTTCCGCACCACCTGGCCACGGTTTGGTCGCTCCGCGGAGACCACGTCCTTGTAGCCAGCTCCGCGCTTGAGTGCGGCGCCAATCCAGCCGCTGATCGCTTCGCCGGCCCGGTCACGCGCAGCCCAATCGTCCTGCATTCTGGAGCTGAGCTCATCTATCCGAGCAACATCGTGCGCGTGAGCACATCGCTGTTCAGACGCGAGTTGGCACTCGATATCGGCGGCTTCCGCCCGCACCATGGAGTGTCAGAGGACTTCGACATGTGGTTGCGGCTGCTGGAGAGGGGAACGGCGGTATGCTCCCCGCGCGTTAGCATCATCTATCACGTTCATCCAGGCCAGATGTCAGCGCATGCGCGGACGATGGAACTCGGAACGATCGCGGCCGCAGAGGCGCATTTTCAACGCACCGGAAGCTCGCGGGTTCCACTCAAGCGTTGGGAGGGCGTTGCCGCGTGGGACAACTTTCGGGATGCCATCGAAGCAAGAAAGTACCGTCGGGCGCTCCGCCACGGTACAAACATTGCCGCGCACCCGCAGCGTATCGTCGGTCTTCTCGGCATATGGGCGAGGCGCTACCGCGTGCGTCGCCGGAGCGCGGAGCTCCGAGGCGCCAGGGTAGGACCAACCGACCGGCGCCTTTCGACCGATCTGCCCTCCTACCCCGCCGGCGATCAATCCGCGGCCTGAACGTCTGCACGCCAAAATGCTCTCCAATTTGCGTCGGCGACTTGCTGACAGGCTCCGCGGGCGCCCCAACCGAGACGACCTCGTCAACCGTGGTCTCAAGATCGGGAACGGCGTGTTCTTGGGGGACGGCGTCTACATCGATCCCGGTCAATGTTGGCTAGTTGAGATCGGCGACCGAGCAACGATCTCCTTTGAAACAGTCATCTTGGCGCATGATGCAAGCGGTCGCAAACAGGCCGGCTTTACGCGTGTAGCACGCGTCCGTATAGGCCGCGACGTGTTCATCGGTTGCCGGGCGATCATCCTACCCGGAGTGACGATCGGAGATAACGCAGTGGTGGGTGCGGGTGCAGTCGTGACCGCCGATGTTCCCCCCCGGACGGTAGTCGCTGGCAATCCCGCAAGGCTCATTAGGTCGGTGGATGACTTCATCGCCAGACGTGCGCAGTCGATCGAGACGCGGCCTCGCTGGCCGCTCGAGGGATGGACGGTTCCGGGCGGCATCTCGACTGAGCGTAAGCACATTCAGTGGGAAGCACTTGCCGACGGCGACGGATACGTAAAGTAGCGCTCGCTCTAGGCCCGAAGTCGATGCCGAAAAATGCTGCTGCGTCGTAGCCGGAGCGACTCCTCCGCGCCGTCATGAAATCTCGTGCCCGCGGCCCCTATCAACGCAAGGAGAGCGAGCCAGTTTCCGTTGTTTCGTTGCCGTCGGCCACCTTGAGCGACCGGGCGGATCAGCCTTGCACATCGCGTACGTCTGCAACAGATACCCCGCTGTCTCGCTTAGCTTCATCCAGCGCGAGGTGCGAGCGCTGCGCGAGCTCGGGATGAGCATTGACACGTTTGCGATCCGTCGCGCCTTGAGGACGCATCTGCTCACCAGCTCAGACCACGAGGAGTTCGGATCAACCTACGCGGTGCTGCCTCCTCATCCGGGCAAGCTCCTGTTTGCCCATCTCGCGACTTTCTTCCGTCACCCGCGTCGTTACATCGCTACGCTGATGCTGGCTCTCCGATTGCGGCCGCGTGGTTTACGTGGGATGGTCTGGCAGTGCTTCTATTTTGCTGAGGCGGTCGCAGTATGGAGAGCATGCGATCGGCGCGGCATACGCCATCTACATGCACAGTTCGCGAACGTTGCCAACGACGTGGCGCTGCTGGCTAGCCATCTCGGCGGCTCTGACCGGGGATGGTCATGGAGCTTCGCGCTTCACGGCCCGGTTGAGTTCTTTGACGTCACGCAGAGCCGCCTCGCCGAGAAGCTCTCGCGGGCTAGCTTCGTCGTCTGCATCAGCGACTTCGCGCGCAGCCAGGCGATGGCCTTCTTGGACTATGAGCAGTGGGGAAAGCTGCACGTCGTTCATTGCGGGATAGACGTCAACAAGTTCCGTCCGGTCGCAGGAGCGCCGCGCAAGGATCACTCGGTCCACCTACTGAATGTAGGTCGACTGGTCGAGCTCAAGGGCCACGCGACGCTACTCGATGCGCTTGCGCGCGTGCGTGCTGTCGGGGTCGACGCCCGGCTGCAGATCATCGGAGACGGGCCGAATCGCGCGGCTCTCGAATCACTCGCCAGCCAGCTCGGCGTGGATGCCGCGACTACGTTCGCCGGCGCGATCGGTCAAGACGAGATCCCAGCCTTCTACGAGGCAGCTGACCTATTCTGCTTGGCCAGCTTCGCCGAGGGTATTCCCTCTGTCCTCATGGAGGCGATGGCAAGCGAGATCCCAGTCGTGGCCACAAGAATCGCCGGCATCCCCGAGCTGGTCGAACATGGGGTGACAGGCCTCGTCGTCTCCCCAGGCCGGCCCGACGAGCTGGCGGAAGCGCTAGCAGGGCTTTGCGCTGATGCCCAGCAGCGCGCCGCCATGGGGAGGGCCGCCCGCGAAAAGGTCGTCGCCGACTTCGAGCTGCGGCGCTCCGCGCGAGCTCTTCAGCACATCTTTGCCGATGCCCTGATGCCTCACGAAGGCAGTCCACATCGCAGCTTGACCGTCAGCGCGCCCGCTACGGTCGCGAGCCAACCTGCTCGGACGGCATCCCGCTCGCTTGTCCAATAGTCCAAAAGGCCGGTCCTCCGCCAGGGAGCGTCGGCAGCGGCACGCTAGCTGTTCCGAAACGAATCATGCTGTGCAGCCGCGCGCGCTGCTCAAGTCGCAGCAGTTCCCTGGCGCTCCGATCATCCACGATTGGCGCTCGGGTTATCCGCGCAAACAGAAATGCACCGGCGAAGACGATGCCGCCGAGAATCGGAGGTGGCTCTCGAAGCATCCGGTACAGGATTCGAACGAGCATAAAGTCCCATCGATAGTGCATGTAATGAGCAGCGACGCCCTCCTCCCACCTTGCCTTGAACCAGCGCTGCTTCGCTCCCCGCACCTTGTAGTGGAGAATCGAGAGCTCGCTGAGGACGTGCACGTCCCAGCCGCGAGCTCGGGCAGCATACTCGTCTATACCATCCCACCCCATCGAAGCCCGTAACCCTCCGATCTCATCGAGGCACTCGAGTCGATAGGCCTTTGCTACACCGCTGAGATTGTGTCGGCTTTTCGCGTCCGGCACCCACCGTTCGCCGTCGTAGACTCGCGTCACGCCTCCGACGATGCCTGCCTTGGGCGCGCGGGCGAACGTCTCTGCGACCCACGCGAAGTAGTGCGCAGGGAGGAAGAGATCTCCGTCGAGCTTCACGAGAAAATCGGCGGACGTGTCGAGGGCCGACAACCCTCGGTTGAAAGCCCGAACAATCCTGCCTCCACGCGCGCGCGTACCCGGTTCGTCCGAAGAGATGACTGTGATCCACTCGTGCTGTTCGGCGAAGCGCATCGCTATCGCAAGCGTTTCGTCGCTTGAGCAGTCATCCACGACTACCCAGCGGGCGGGCGGGTGACTCTGCTGAATCAGCGACTCAGCCGTGCGGGCGAAATGCTCGGCCTCATCCTTGACCGGCGAGATCACAGCGTAGCTCGGGAGACCAGAGCGCTTCATCCGCCGGCTCGATCGGTCTGCGGCGTGCTGATCTGGGGCATGTTCAAAACAACGGACGGCAGGCGCCCCAGTTTGCGCAGTCCGGCATGGCCACCCCATACGTGTATGGGTCTACTTCGGGCCGATCTGCGCAAGAGCGGCCCTGTACGACTCGTTGCTCGGACATGTCCCGCATGATCGGCGCTCGACGCCGTGTGGCACGCCCGGTGCGTATCGACGCGACGAGCCGCGCTCGTCCCTGGGCGACAAGCCGAGCCAGCCTACGACCGCGCGGCGTCGTTCGCTGATCGCGGGGGCGGTGGGCGCAGGTGTGCGGGATCGTAGGACAGGCTCGCGATGACCGGGCCCTCCCTGACCGGGAGATGCTAGCGCGCATGTGCGCCGCCTTGGCGCACCGCGGGCCCGACGGACGCGGCATGTTCGTGGACGCCGGAGTCGGACTTGGCATCCAGAGACTACGGGTCATAGACCTAGTCACCGGCGATCAACCGATCTTCAATGAGGACCGAGCGGTTGTCGTGGTACTCAACGGCGAGATCTACAACTATCGCGAGCTGCGCTCCCAGCTACAGACGCGCGGCCATAGCTTTGCAACCTCAGGCGACACGGAGGTGATCGCTCATCTCTACGAGGAGCACGGCCCCAACTGCTTTAGCTTTCTTCACGGCATGTTCGCCATCGCGATTTGGGACGCGCGCCAACGCCAGCTGTTGCTGGCACGTGATCGCGTTGGGAAGAAGCCGCTGTTCTACTGCGAGCGCGACGGGATCCTGTCATTCGCTTCCGAGCTGAACGCGCTCATGCAGGACCGCGACATCCCGCGTGACATCGATCATCACGCGCTGGACGCATATCTCGCCTACCAATATGTGCCGGCTCCAATGAGCGCGTTCCGGGCAGTGCGCAAGCTTCCGCCAGCAAGCGTTCTAACCTTTCACGGCGGAAATTCGTCCATCGCCCGCTACTGGCGGCTCGACTATCGCCACAAGCTACGTCTGCCGAGCCAACGGGAATACGATGAACGGATTCGCGATGAGCTCCGTCGCGCGGTACGCCGGCGCATGGTTTCTGACGTACCGCTCGGTGCGTTCCTGTCTGGGGGGATTGACTCCTCGGCTGTCGTCGCCGCCATGGCCGAGGCATCCACCGAGTCCGTGAAAACCTTCTCGATCGGCTTCTCAAGCGACCGCGTCAACGAGCTCCCGCGAGCGCGCCTCATCGCACAGCGCTTTGCCACGAACCACGAGGAGTTCGTGGTTCGGCCAGACGCGATTGAGTTACTTCCGAAGATCGTCGAGCACTACGGCGAGCCGTTCGGTGACGCCTCCGCGCTTCCCACGTTCTACCTGTCGGAGATGGCGAGCCGGCACGTCACGGTCGCACTCAACGGAGATGGCGGCGACGAGAGCTTCGCCGGCTACTCACTGTATGCAGCGAATCTGCTGCTCACTCGCCTGGCCGGCCTGCCGCGACCCCTACGCCTCGCGCTCAGCCGTTTCCAGAGACTGCTTCCGACTAGCGGAAGGATCGACAGCACATTCAGTCGCGCGAGACGGATGGCGAAGACGATTGCGCTGCCACCAGCGCAACGCTTCCTCGCGTACCGAACGCATCTGGACGGACTGCCAACCGAGGAGCTCTATACCGACGAGTACAGACGGCACCTCTCCGACTCACCGGTGTCTAGCGTCATCGAGACACCGTGGTCGGACTCCTTGAGCACCGACCCACTCGACAGAATGCTCGACGTTGATATCAGCACCTACCTGTCGGGTCAGCTATTGACCAAGGTCGACGTCGCAAGCATGGCTCACTCACTGGAGTGCCGCTCGCCGCTCCTCGACCATGAGTTCATGGAGTTCGCGGCGTCGCTCCCAGGCGAGCTCAAGCTTGCTGGCCGCAACCGCAAGGTTGCGTTCCGGCGGGCCCTGCGTGGCTGGGTTCCCGACGAGATCCTTAATGGCCGCAAGCAGGGATTCGTCTTGCCCCTGAACGAGTGGTTCCGCGGAGAGCTCCGAGGATACGCAAGAGAGGTCCTTCTAGACGAAGCGGCGCTCGATCGAGGCTACTTTCGTCCGGAACGGCTCGTGGCCCTGTTAGACCGCCATGAGGCCGGCGACGAGGACAACTCGCGACGCATCTGGAATCTCCTTGTCTTCGAGCTCTGGCATAGACGCTTCGTCGACGGAGCATCGAGCCGTCCGGCCGCCGTCACAACCCCGACTTGCGTCTGATTATCACCGCTCGCCGAGTGCGTCTCAAAGCGACGAGAGCCGCAATGGAGGACAAGCGGGTCCTCGGAGCAGCGGAAGTATGAAGCGCGAAGGAGAGTTATTTCAGGCGATGTGGCGCTACGTCGCCTACGGATTGGAGTTGTGCTCTCCATTTCCCTTGCCCGGCATGCGGCCTGGGACAGGGGAGCAGCTACCCACGCTGACGCTAGGACTGACTACGTCTGCGATGGTCCAGTCGGCGTGGAGCGGGTCCTGCAACCTGCCGACGTGGAGAGGTCGACTGGGCGATGGGTGCGAGCTGATTATCGAGCGCGGCTGGACCGGCGACCTGCTATTCACGTACGGCGATCGCGCTCGTTTTCGCCTGGACGCCTCGTCGGAGCGGCTCGATTGCGCCCCCGAGCGTGCCGGCCTTGACTGGCTGAGGGCACTCATCTCCAAGATCGTGTGCAACGTCAGCATCATTCGCGGTTATGAGGGTCTGCACGCTTCCGTGGTCGACTCGCCAGAAGGAGTGCTGGCGTTCGCTGGGCCAAGCGGCACTGGAAAGTCGACGCTAGCTGCCGAGCTTGTGCACCGAGGCTTTCCGCTATTCGCGGACGACGTGCTCATCCTGGGAAGCGACGCATCCGGTGTGCAGGCACATCCGGCAACGCCTCACATGACAGTTGCGGACAGCGCGGCAACGGACTTCGGGCCCGACGAGCTTGGCCACACGCTGACTAGCTACGGCGGCGAGCGATGGCTTACCCTCGAAGATACGAGTAACCGGCCGCGGCCGGTTCGCATGCTTTGGCTCTTGACTCGAGGACCGCGTCTTCCACTTAAGGCCGAGCGTCTTCCCGCTAACCATCTTCTCCTTGCCCCCTACATGCTCGGCTTTCTCGGTGACGAGGACCGGCAACGGCGTCGCTTCGAGGTCTATGCGGACCTCGTGGATTCTGCCGCAATCATGCGGCTCACGAGAGGGCCCGGGGATCGTCCCTCCGAGACAGCAGATGTCGTCGAGCGCGCGTTGGGGCAACCTCAGCCACTCGCGGGAAGCAAGGCGCGACCGTGACTCTGCTCGAAACGACCAGACCCTCGCTGGGTCGTGATACCGAGAATGTCCGGCCCTTCATTGTGGCGTCACCGGAACCGGGCTCGGCACCTCTCACTTTGCGTGCGATCAGCAAGCGCTGGCGGCACGGCATGCCCCCCGTGCTCGATGATGTCAGCCTCTCGCTCAAGCCGGGAACGACGACCTGCATCGGCGGACGCAACGGTGTCGGCAAGACAACCCTGCTTCGCATCTGCGCCGGACTGATCGAGCCCGAATGCGGACGGGCCGAGGTGTGGGGCTTCACTGCACGCGAGAATCGCGCGCAGTACCAGCGACTGGTCTCTCTTCTCTCGGCCGGCGACCGCGGCCTCTACGCGCGCTTGTCCGTCAGGCATCACCTGGACTTCTGTGCCCGCATCGCGATGGTGCCCCGCGAGCAGGCTCGGCGCATCGGTCGAGGATGCGCTCAACTCCTTCGACCTGCATGCACTCGCCGACCGGCGAGTCGACCGGCTGTCGATGGGTCAGCGCCAACGACTCCGGATCGCGATGACGTTCCTTCCGCAACCCGAGGTTGTGTTGCTGGACGAGCCTCTCACCAGCCTCGACCACGAGGGAGGAGCCCTCCTGCGAGAGGCGAGCGCGGCGGTCCAAGCGCGCGGCGGCACAGTTCTGTGGTGCTCTCCTAGCGCGGAGCACGCTTCCGTTGCATTCGACGCCTGCTGGACACTCGAACACGGAAGACTGACCCCGGCATGAGCGAACTGGGCGTCACAGTCCGCGCTTTGCTCGCCGTCATGCGGCGCGACCTCGCGATCTTCATGTCGTACCGCACGCGATTTGTGAGCCAAATCATGAACATGTTGTTCAGCCTGACTCTCTTCTACTACGTCTCACGGCTCGTCCATTTGCGGGGCTTCGCCTCGCCACGGGCCTACTATGCATTCGTCGTCGTCGGGCTGTCGCTGCTCGGGGTGATGTACTCCTGCTTCACCACTCCCAGTCTCGTGCGCCAAGAGCTCGTTGCAGGAACCCTGGAGCGCCTGGTCCTCTCTCCGCTCGGAGCTGTGCGCAGCATCATCGCCATGACGCTCTTTCCGTTGGCATACGCTGCGGTGCTCGCGACCATCAGTTTGCTGCTCGCCTGCCTAGTGTTTGGCCTACAGCTCCACTGGTCAACGGTGCCACTCAGCATCCCAATGATGGGTCTGACACTGATCGCCTTTTTACCATTCGGTTTGCTGTTCTCCGCGCTTACGATCGTTGTGAAGCAGGAGAACGTCGGCACCACCTGGGTGATTGCGATCTTTTCCCTCGTCGGCGGACTGTACTTTCCCCTCACTCTGCTACCCAGCTGGCTGCGGGTCGCTGGGAAGCTTCAGCCAGTCACGCCAGCTACGAGCGCGCTTCGCCACGTCCTTGTTAATAGCCCACTCAGCGAACCGCTCGGCATCTCGCTCCTGAAGCTGTCGGTCTTTGCCGCGGTCCTACTGCCAACGTCCATCCTCGCTCTGTCGGCTGCTGTGCGCTTGGGACAACGCCGCGCGACGATCATCGAGTATTAGCAATCGGAGAGGAGAACAGTGAGCGTCAGGACCATGCCGGACACCTCCCTGCTGTCAGCGAGTATCAGGGTTCCGCAACATGTCGTCTATCGCAGTTTCCCGGCCGAGACGGTCGTGCTGAACCTCGATACCGGCAAGTATCACGGCCTCAATCCTTCGGCAGGACGCATGCTCGAGGCTCTCGTGCAGGCAAGTACCGTGCGCGCCGCCGCGGACACTCTGGCCGAGAGCTACCGGCAACCCCTCGACGCCATCGAGCGCGATCTGTGCGAGCTCTGCGATGCCCTGCACGAGCGGGGCCTGATCGAGATCGATGGCGCTGGCACATTATGAGCTAGGCAACCGCGCCAGCGTCGGAGCGGCCGTGCAGCGGCTCGGCTTGACCGGCCGCGCGCGCCTGGCGGGCGAGATCCTCCTCGCCTATCTAAGGGCTCGCCGCGCGCTGGCGCGAGCGCCCATCGCCGAGGTGCTAACGGACCTCCGGAAGCAGCCCCGGCCAGTCCCTCCGCCCACCAGCGATAACCTCCTCGCCGAGGCTCGCCGCCTCGGGAGCGCCGTCTCGCGCACGCTCACGCTCCTGCCCGGCGACACGCGCTGCTTAACTTGCTCCCTCGTCCTCGCACAGTTGCTCGCCCGACGCGGGATACCCGCAACGCTCGTGATCGGTGCCCGCGCCGCTCCTGATTTCATCGCGCACGCCTGGGTAGAGCACCGCGGCGATGCCGTCTTGCCGCCGGGCGACGGATCCTTCGGCCGGCTCGTCGAGCTGTGAATCGGGCTTCTTTGCTCTCCAGCGCCCGCCCCCGAGCACCTCGCACCCCCTCGGTAGCGAACCACACGGGCACGAGAGCCACCGTATTCGGCCTGGATGTGCTCAGCGAGATCCCTGTCGCATTCCTCGAGGGCGCGCGCGCAAGCCCGACTGGCCGTGCGCTTGAGCTACGGCGGGATCCGCGCACCAGGATTCTCTCTGGACCACTCCGGCGGCGGCCAGACCATCTGCCTTCAACGCCGCCCCGACGGCTCGGCCTACTTTCGAATCGACAAGGACCCGCGCACCGGGTACCTGATTTGGGGTGAGGGGCGCGGACACTTTCTGCTGTCGCCAGACGCACATTGCCTGACCTGCGCGCCCGACCCGTGTCCGCAGGAGGTCTGGCAGCGCTTCTTGATCGGACAGGTGCTCCCCCTAGCGGCGCTCGTGTCAGGCCTTGAGATCCTGCACGCAAGCGCGGTTGTTATTGACGGCCGAGCGGTCGCGTTTGTAGGGCCATCTGGCGCCGGCAAGACATCGCTGGCCCTCGAGCTTTGCCGCAACGGCGCCGAGTTCTTGGCCGACGACGTTCTCGCCCTCGAGCCCAAGGGGAGCACGCCGATGGCACAACCCGGCACGCCCCTGGCCGGAATCGACCACAACGAGGCGCGCCGCGTGCAGGAAGCGGGAGTTCCACTTGGCGGCGAGGTCATTGCCACCAACGCTCGAGAGCAGATAGCACGCATCGAGGGCGCTATGTCACCTTTCCCGTTGGCTGCGATTTTCTTCCTCGACCGCCGAGGACACGGGGTCGGAGGACCGACGTTTGAACCCTACGAGGAGGCGGGCGCATTGCTCGGATCTACGTTCAATTTTGTGCTCGACTCGCCCGAGCGGATGGTTGGCTTGCTGGATATCTGCGCACTTCTCGCTCGCCAACGCGTCGAGCGGGCAGTAATCCCGCCGTCCGTAGACGCCAGTCGCCTCGCGGCTACGATAATGTCGCGATTGGACCGATCAGCATGACGCGCTGGGTTGCAGGCGTCTTCGATCCGCGGGGTCACAGCGATAACTCGCGGCTGACTCAAGCACTAGCACCTCGCGCCGCGTCTCTCGTCGAGTGCGGACCGCTGCGTGTCGCCTATACCGGCTTGACGATCGAGTCGACCAACCCAATATGCCTGCTCGGTGGCTTCGTCGATAACACGAATGAGCTGCGGCGCGAGTGCAACGCCGCAGCAATCCGATCGGATGAGCTTTTACTCGCCTGCGGTTACCGACGTTGGGGCGCGGAGTTGCCGGCCTACCTGCGCGGCGACTTCGCCTTGGTCATCTGGGACTGTGAGCGCAGAGAGGGTCTGCTCGCTCGCGACCAGTTGGGCGTGCGCTGCCTTTACCTGTGCGACGCCGGCGGAACGCTGTACTTCGCGAGCGAGATCAGCCAGTTGCTCGTCCTGCTGCCGCGGCGACCTGCGCCAGACCCGGCTGGCGTCGCCCACTGGGTGGCTGCCAGCCATCGACCGGGAACGGGGACAATGTATGATGGCGTACGCCGGCTTGTGCCCGGCGGCGCGGTGCATCTCACACTCGACGGCCTGCGAGAGCGGCGCTACTGGACTCCTCGGTTCGTCGAGCCGCGCGAGCGAGACGATGCCGAGCTCAGCGAGAGTTTGCGCGACGCGCTCGGCCACGCCGTCCGGTGTCGACTAGCCACCGGCGGCCGCACCGGCATTCTCATGAGCGGCGGGCTGGACTCGGCATCGGTCGCGGCAATCGCGGCGAAGCAGGCGCCTGGCAGAATCGCGGCCTACGCGGCGGTCTTCCCGGACCATCCAGCGGTTGATGAGTCAGGTTTCATCTCCGAGCTGCGAACTGCGCTCGCACTCCCGGGCCTCAACGCCGAGGTGCGGCCGGGCGGTCTATTGGCGAGCGCGCTCGAGTCGCAGTCGATATGGCAGTTACCGTTGGCCAGCTGGGGCGAGTTCTGGGGGCTGCCTCTGCTGCGGGCAGCGGCGTCATTCGGCATCGAGGTAATCCTGGGCGGCGATGGTGGCGACGAGGTGTTTGACACACGCGCCTTCCTTTTGGCCGATCACCTTCGAGCCGGCAAGCTACGCCAAATGCTGCGGCTCACTCGCGAGCTGCCATGGGGCGGCCAGCCGGGCCTCCGGGCGCTGATGCGCGTGGCGGGTAACATCGGGGTGGCCGGAGCCGTTCCATACGCTCTACACGCGCCTCTGAGCCGGCCGTTTGCCACCCGCGCTCTACCCGCGTGGCTGACGCACAGGACGGCCGCAGATTCTGATCGCCACCGACGATCCGCTTGCCTGGAAGCGACTTGACGGCCCCCGCTGGTGGGCCCATGCCGCGCACAGCCTCACACGCATCGAGGAGGTCGGCGTCTTCGAGATGCATCGCCACCGCGCAGCGCTGGCTGGGGTCGAGGCACGGCATCCGTTGCTCGATCTTGGCTTAATGGAACTGGTGCTCGGACAATCGCCAAACACGACGTTCGATCGCCATCGCAGCCGCCCTGCGCTTCGGGCCTCCATGCGCGGACTCCTTCCCGACACCGTCCGATTGCGGCACACCAAGACCCTGTTCGACTCGCTCATAGTCGATTCATTGACGAAGTCCGACGGCGCGGCGGTGCGGGGGCTGTTGAGCAACCCGCGGGCCGAGATCGGCGCCTACGTTAACGCGAAGCTGGTCCAGCGCCTTCTACTCGACAACGACGCAGCCAAGTCGCGAGATCCTCTCCACTGGATGTTGCATGTTTGGCGCCTGACAACTGCCGAGTGTTGGCTGCGCGCCCAAGCTGATCCGGACCAGAACGAACTCCCGAACGTCTCTGCCAGCCCGCGGCGCGTGACGCTGCGAGACGCAAACGCGCCTGGGCTCACACGCCGGAAGCTAGACCGAACGCCAGCCCCCCGATTGCAGCCGCAACACTGATACTTTTTTCCATCTTGACGCGCCCACGATCGACCTTAGGATGTAAGCGTCCTCCGGTATGTCTATCTGCAGGACGCAGGTTCCATTGGCGCCAGAAAGGACCAGATTCATGGACAGAATCACCTACGAGAAGCCGCTTGTCATCGACTACGGCTCCTTGCAGGAGCTGACCGCCGCCTGCTTTGGCGGCACAGGGGGCGACGCCGCCTTTCCCGGCGGTCCAGAATACGGGAAGGAAGTGAACAACTCGCACGTTCAGTGCAAATCGAACTGAGCCCTCCTACTGTCCGTACGCTCCAGAAAGGACCGTACGGACCAGACTAGACTCGCTTGAGACCGGGGGAATTTCCCCGGTCTCAAGTATTACGGGGCCACATGAATGTCGATGGAACTCACCGTCGACCCCGAAGGCCTACGTCACGGACCGACTGCACCGCGAAACGCGCGAACGGCATGATCCAGACGTAAGAGCTGCGGAAGCAGGCGGTCACGCCCCTCAACCAGGACGCGTCGTGTCAGTACGTACGGCCGTACGCGAGGCTCTTCGTGCTCAGCCGACCTGAGCGGTCGAGCCGGCACGAGGCGAACCTCAACGATCTCTCCAGAATGGACTTCGACTGGAGCCGAGATCCAGCCACCGCCCTCACTCACGAGCGCGCCACGACGAGTGCCCGTGTGGACGTCCTCCCACTCGGACTTACCGTGTAGATGGCTCACGCTTACCCGCAGCGCTCTCACGCCGCGCGGGACCTCGACGTTCGCGCGCCGCGAATGCAACTGAACTTCGAGCACGTCGCCCGACCGTCGTGTCCGGTAGCTGTGAGTGGCGAGCGCATCGAGCGGTCCCCAGCGGACATCGCCAAGCCTATTGATGTCCCGCGCAGCCTCCGCAAGCACGTCGAGGCCATTGGCAAAGTCCCAGTGGTGGCCGTAGAGGATCAGCGGCTGTCCGAGTAGCGCGCGGAACACGAGGTCTTGGCGAGGGGCGCAAAGCGGGTGACGGGGAAGCACCGGAATGCCACCTCCGACCATCTCCGCCGGATACCAGCCCGTCAGCGCGGGAACCGGGCTCACGCCGTCTCGCCACGGCAGCGGCCGGCTGGCAGTCGCAGCGTCATATCCAAGCCTAAACATCGCTCGAACCGACGCCTCCGCGCAGGTGCCGTGCGGAGGCGCCATCACACGTCCCACGGAGACGCCTGAGCGTCTTTCGAAGCGTTCTGTCCGCATGCAAGCCTGGGCCAGAGTCATCGTGGCCTCGCGCTCGCCTGTGAGTCTCCCCAGCTCGCGCGCTGTGTGGTTGTTGCCGTGCATGAGCAGCGACAGCGACGAGCGGTTCTCTCTGAACAGAGCGGCTGCGCGACGGTCGGCGCGCCAGCCATCGAGCGGAACCATCGCGATGCCCGTGTGATAGCCATGCTCGGCGGCGTGCCGAACCAGCTCGCGGTAGTCGAGAAAGCCGTACCTGCAACGATGGAGGTTGGGGTCGTCTATCACGAACGATGCCCGTAGTGGCGGATCGCGCCAGGCGAGTTCTCCGCAGACGCGCTGCAGCAACACGAGCACCGGCAACAGGCTGATGAAGCGCCCGGGGCGCAGCTGGTCGCGAAGCGTCTCCCGCGGGAGGAGCTCTGACGGGCAGAAGGCGCTGCCATGCACGCTTGTACCGCCCGATCCTGACCGACGCTCCCACCAGACCGCCTCGTCGCCGATCGCCGCAAGAACGCTTGCGGCCTTGCTCGCCCCGCCGGCAACCCTCTCGGCCTGACACTCGACTAACGTCTGGCCACGGAGCGCCGGCGGCAGGCGCTCGTGCGATGAGAAGCAGACGTGCTTCGCATTCGACAAGCGCGCGTGCACAGGTATTGTCGTCCGCATCTGCGTCTCGCCCGACGCCGGCGTCACGAGCACCGTGAGCCCGGCGGGAAGCCGCTCCGGCTCTTCGATGCCGACGAGCAGCGCGCCGTCCAGTCCGCCGAGCTCGTCTGGCGAGCGCCCCTCGAAGCGCACGGGGAAGGCCTCGGCCAGCGCAGCTAGGAGCTTGCCATGCGTCTCGAGTACGCGCGCCGGACACACCCCCACGCGCCTGCGCACGCGTGACGAATCGCTTGCTCGCTCAACCGCGCCGGACGCGTCCGAGCCGATTGCGGTGGGAGCCGCAAGGTCTCGCGGCATTAGCATGCGCCGGCTCCGCAAGGCGGCGTTACCCAGCATCGTTGTAAGGACGTGACCGCGCGCGTGCTCATGCTGCTTGAGAACAACCCGTATCCGCAGGACACGCGCGTGCGCAATGAGGCGGAATCGTTGACGGCCGCAGGGTTCATGGTTACTGTGCTCGCGCCTAAGGTGCCAGGCCAGTGCTCCTCTGAGCAGATCAACGGCGTGCGCGTACGCCGCTTTCGCATCATTTGGGCGCAAACGTCGGTGCTGTCCTACGCGATGGAGTACCTGGTCGCCCATACGCAGCTGTTCTCGCGCGCCTTGCTCGGGCTCGCTCGGGGAACGCACGTGCTGCATTTCCATGGACCTCCCGACACTCTGTTCCTTGCGGGCGTGTGCGCGCGCCTAACTCGCAGAAAGGTCGTGTTCGATCTGCATGACTCAGCACCGGAGCTGTTTCACGCCAAGTTTGGAGCGTCGGGCACGCTCGCCAGGGCACTGCGCAGCGCCCAGCGTGGGGCGATCCGCTCGGCGAACCACGTGATCGTCACCAATCAGTCTCAACTCGAGCTCGTACGCCGCCGAGGTTCGTGTTCGCCCTCCAGCGTGTCGGTTGTGCGCAATGGACCCCGTCTCGAGGACTTCTGTGAGCACCCACCAACCCGCTCGGGAAGACTTGAGGCACCCCGCTTGGTGTTCCTGGGAGCCCTCGACAGCCAAGACGGCGTGCTGCAGCTTCCGGAGCTGCTGTGCGAGCGCCCGCTCGCGGGTGCAAAGCTCACCATCATCGGCGACGGCCCACTGCGCGAGCAGATCGCTGAACGCTGCCGGGTGACGGGCGTCGCTCCGCGGGTGAGATTCACGGGGCACGTGCCGCACGAGCAGGTAGTGCGAATGCTCGCCGACGCCGACATCGCGATCGACCCGGCGCCCGGCACCGAGCTCAACCACGGCTCCACGATGATCAAGGTTCTCGAGTATATGGCGGCAGGCCGTCCCCTCGTCGCCTACGACCTGCGCGAGACCCGGCGCAGCGCGGCGGGAGCAGCGCTGTATGCGCCCTGCGGGCAGCTCTCGTCTTTCGCGCGGCTAGTTGCGGAGCTCGCCTGCGACGGTCGCCGCCGCGCCGAGATGGGCAGCCTCGCACGCGAGCGGGCGATGGCGCTCAGGTGGGAACACTCAGCTCGCGTGCTCGAGGGAGTTTACAGGGGGCTGGTATTCGGATGAGCCTCGCGCCGCCACGCAAGTCCGCGCCGTAGCTCCTCGTTGCTGGACCGTGACCGAGATCGCGACCCTCCCGAGCGCGGCCCGGCCGGCCACGGTGGTCGTGGGGCGCGCCGAAATGCGCCCGGCGGTCGTGGAGGTACTGCGCGAAGATGGGCGCGAGCTAGTGGTAGCCGACAGCGCTGGCGAGCTTCGCAACCTCTGCTCGCCGGGATTGGCGCCGGCGATCGTGCTGCTGTGTGAGCCGCCCGCGACACTTGGCGCCACGGTGGCGTGTCTGACCGACGTCGCGGGCGCCGCTTCAATCGTCCTCGTCTGCAAAGACATAGACGGTCGCGGCCTGCGCTCGGCTCTATCGGCTGGCGTCGCGGGTGTGGTCCTCTCCGACGAACTCGAGAGCGCACTGTGTCCATGCCTGCTCGCGGTGACCGCCGGGCAGCTGTGCGTGCCGCGGCGAGGCCGTACGCACATCGACCCACCTGTGCTCTCGCTGCGCGAGAAGCAGATCCTCGGACTGGTCGTCATGGGCTGCACGAACAGCGAAATCGCACGTCAGCTGTTTCTTGCCGAGAGCACCGTCAAGAGTCATCTCTCCTCGGCGTTCGCGAAGCTCGGCGTGCATTCACGCAATGAAGCCGCTGATCTCATCCTCGATCCGGAGAGTGGGCTGGGCACCGGTATCCTCGCGCTCGGCGGCGAGCCGGTGCAACCGACAGACTCCTCCGACGCACAATGGCTGGCTCCGGAGGGCGCTCTCAAGCCCGCCGCCGCGCCCGTGTCGGCGAGCGAAGGCAGATGACGCCAGCAGGGAGCATCCCGCTGACGATGGTCGGAGAGGCCGCCTCCCCGCTGTTCGGCGAGTTGATGACCGTAGTTGAGCGGATCGCCGCGGAAGGGAGCTTCATTGGCGGCGAGACGGTCGAAGAGTTCGAGCGCGAGTATGCAGCGTGGTGCGAGGTGGAGCATGCAGTCGGCGTGTCGTCCGGCACCGACGCGCTGGTGCTCGCCCTGCGTGCGCTTGGCGTGGGGCCAGGCGACGAGGTCGTCGTGCCGGCGAACTCGTTCATCGCCACCGCTGAGTGTGTCAGCCTGGTCGGCGCCACACCGCGCTTCGCTGATGTCGAGGAGCACAGCCAGCTAATGACCGCCGAGACGCTCGAGCCCGTGCTCACGGATGCGGTTCGCTGCGTGATCCCCGTTCATCTTTACGGGCGCACCGTCGACCTTGACCCAATTATCGCGCTGGCTCGCAAACGCGGCCTGCTGGTCCTCGAGGACGCAGCGCAAGCTCACGGCGCGCGCTACGGTGGAAGGCGCGTAGGGAGCATTGGCGACGCAGGAGCATTCTCGTTCTACCCCGCCAAGAATCTCGGCGCGTGGGGTGACGGCGGCGCCGTCGTATGCCGCGACGGCGATCTGGCCGAACGCGTTGCTCTATTGCGCTCACACGGCGAGAGCCCCCGGTATCACCATCGCGTGGTGGGTACTACGGCGCGGTTGGATGCCCTGCAGGCAGCCGTGCTTCGGGCGAAGCTGCCTCACTTGGAGCACGCAAACGAGGTTCGCCGCGAGCTCGCGGAGCTGCTTCGTCAGGCGCTGTCGGGCTCCCAGCTGACGTTGCCGCCGCGCGCCGGTGGCGGTCGTGACCACGTCTACCACCAGTTCGTAGTTCGCACGCCGCAGCGCGAGACACTGCGTCGATTCCTCGCCGCCGACGGCATCGCGACCGGGATCCACTACCCGATTCCAATTCACCGCTCGGATGCGTTCCGCGGTTCGCACGGCGACGTCGACGTCGCACCGGTCGCCTCGCGGGTGGCCAGCGAAATCCTGTCACTGCCGATCTTCCCCGGGATGGTCAGCGATCAGGTGGAGCGGATCGCCGAGGCCGTGTTCTCATTCGACGCCCTCGCGGCAAGCCCCGCGGCCGCGGTCGGGGCCGAGCTCTAGGCCGTGAGCGGTGACACGGCCCTGCCCGTGGCTCGGTCGGCCCCGGCCGCGACGCTCGGAAACACACCGGTCCCCGGCGCTAGCGTGGCCGCGGCTGAGTCGCACGCCACACGGGTGCAGCCGCACCGCCGTCCGCGGACGGGGGACCGCGCCGAGCGGACACTCGACGTACTGATCGCGGGCTCGAGCCTGCTCGTCCTATCGCCCCTCTTGCTCGCCCTATGCGTGCTTATCAGGCTCGACAGCCCCGGACCGGCGCTCTTCCGCCAGCGCCGCCTTGGGCGCGACCGGCGCCCGTTCACGATGCATAAGCTCCGCACCATGCGCTCGGACGCGAGCGCGGAGGTACATCAGAGCTATGTGCGCGAACTGATCGAAGGCGAGGAGCGTACCCATTCCAGATGGCCGACGCCAGCTCTACAAGCTCACGCGGGACGAGCGCGTCACGCGCGTTGGGCGCGTGCTGCGCAGAAGCAGCCTCGACGAGCTGCCACAGCTGCTGGATGTCCTGCGCGGCGACATGTCGCTAGTAGGCCCCCGCCCGGTGACGCCGTACGAGGCCGAGCTGTACCCGCAATGGTACGAGCCGCGCTTCACCGTCAAGCCCGGCCTCACCGGGCTATGGCAGGTCAGCGGCAGGAATGAGCGCACGTATCACGAGATGGTCGCGCTCGATGTCGCGTGGGCGGAACGCCGCTCTCTGCTTGCCTACCTTCGGATTCTGGCGCGCACACCTTTCGCCATGCTGCGGGCGCGCGGCGCAGCGTGAGGCGCTGGCGCACCGACGCGACTCGGGTGAACATGCGCGCGACCCACGAAAGCCCGGTAATGGATGTTCCGTTGATGGCAGGAATGCGCGCTCGTAGTATCCGGATTGAGCACTGTCCTGTGACCATCGTCGAAAAGACCGAGGGCCGGCGATGATCACGACGCCGATTGGGATCGCGATGGTCGGCTTCGGTTACTGGGGACCCAACATCGTGCGCAATATCGTCGAACGGCCAGAGTTTCGACTAATGGGCCTATGTGAGCTCGACGGAAGCAGGGCGAGCGACTTCGTGCGCCGTTACCCCGGCGTTCCCGTTGAGAGCAACCTCGAGCAGCTACTCCTCGACCCCCGCATCGGCGCGGTTGCGATCGCAACCCCCCCGCGCACGCACCACGAGCTTGCGCGGCGGGCGCTGGACGCTGGCAAGCACGTGCTTGTAGAGAAGCCTCTCGCCTCCTGCGTCGACGAGGTCGAAGATCTAATCGAATCGGCCGAGCGCAGGGGCCTGGTACTGATGCCCGGTCACACATTTGTGTACAGTCCCGCGGTCAACAAGGTGCGCGACCTGATCCGCTCGGGCGAGATCGGCGAGGTCTACTTTGTGACGTCGTCGCGCATGAATCTCGGGCTTTATCAGCCGGACGGTGTGATCAATGATCTTGCGCCGCACGATCTCTCAATCCTGCTCTATTGGCTCGAACAGCCACTCTCACGCGTGTCAGCCGCAGCACAAAGCATCTTCCAGCGCGGGGTCCCTGAGACCGCATTTCTGAACATCAGCTTCGCGGGTGGCGCAACGGCTAACGTGCAGGTTTCGTGGCTCGCTCCGCGGAAGATGCGCCACATGGTGGTGGTTGGTTCAAAGCGCATGGTTCAGTACGAGGACACCTCATCCGATGAGGCCGTGCGCGTATACGACCGAGGCCTTGAGTTCTGCGAAGCGCAGGCTCCCGCGACCTTCGGCGAGTACCAGCTCACTTACCGCAGCGGCGATATCGTCGTGCCGCGGATTGAGCCGGCCGAGCCGCTGGCGCTCGAGCTCGAGGACTTCGCCCGCGCCATCCGCACTGGCTCCGAGCCGCGCTCCAACTGCAAGCTGGGACGCGAGATCGTGCGCGCGCTGGAGGCTGCCACAACTTCGATGGAACGGGACGGCGATCCGATCGAGCTCAATGGCAACTGGCCGGGGGAGCCAGCGGGGAAGCGTGCTCTCAGTTCGAGCCAGGCGTCCGACCTGACCGTGCGGTGAACGCCAGGCGGTGTGGCGCCTACATTCGGCCAGTCGTCGCGCACTATCTCATGAGAGTGCCATCGCGAGGGCTTTCGCGTGGCGCGCGGGCGACATGCACCCCACGAGCCCTCGGCCCCGCTGACGTCGTGCGGCTCTCGGCGCTCCTTGGGCCATGCTCATCAGGCCTTGCTGCGCGAGCGCGCGCGCCGGAGCCGCACCCGAGGAGCAGACCGCGTCGCAAACGACGCAGTTGGGGACAGAAGTTCGAGAGTGGAGCGGGCGTTAGTGACGTGAACCAGTGGCGTTGCGCCAGAGGCACAGAAAGCGCTCGCCCCGAAAGGTCGAGGCCGCCCCAAACCAACCGAGTCTCCATTCCACAGCTACTCGACAGCCTGACTGCTGGGATTGCGACCGGCAACTCACACCCGGCCGGCTCATCGCCGCAACCGTCTTCGAGCTCAGTGACGGCTTCGATCCGGCGTCACAAGGTGCTCGTGCTGGTGTGCGCCGCGGTGCTCGCAGGGTTGGGGATAGCCGACGGTGCCGGGCGCAAAGCGACGTACACCGCTGCCTCCACGCTGCAGGTGGGCAAGGTCAATCCGAACTCGCCCGGCTTTTACGGCTTCGTGCAGTCAGCCAGCGATCTTGCCACGGTCTTCAGCCGCGCGATCAGCGCAGCCCCCGTCCTGACGACAGTTCACAAGCGCCTGAGACTGAACGTCAACGAAGTGGCCACACGACTCTCGGCCGCGCCGATCCCTGCCAGTCCGGCTTTCCGGGTGATAGCGACCGGCCCGACCGCGCAGGCCGCTATAGGACTTGCGAACGTCGCGGCGCACGCTCTGATCCGGTATGAGGCAGGCGCAAACACCTACCACCCCGAAACCAAGCGACTCTTGAGCGAATATCGAGCCGCATCACTCAGGCTGGCGAATGCCACGGGGCGGGTCAGCGAAGCCGCCCACCAATACTCACTCTACCCGCACGCCGAGCAACGTACGCGCCTCGCGCACGCGGAGGCGATCCGCGGTGCAGCCTCGCTGCAGGCGCAGGCGCTCGCCAGCAGCTATCAGCTGAGCGCCCAGAGCACGACCTCCGGACTGGTGTCGCTGCTCGCGGGCGCCGTGACCGCGAGCAGCGATCGGTCTTCCAAGATGCAACTGCTGGGCTTCATCGGCCTGCTGGGCGGAGTGGTGATGGGCTGCGCACTCGCCGTCCTTGCCGACGTGGGCGACGGGTTGTTCCGCCGTGTCACGCGGCGTTCGGCATCCGATTCCATCAAGAGATGACGGACCGCGCCGTATGGCGTCCGCCGTGGTATTTGTGGTCCGCTCTCGGGCTGGCCGCGCTGGCGCTGATCCACGTCCGCCTCCCCTGGCTGCTCGAGGGGTACTCGATCTTCCCGGTCACCGTCGTCCTGCTCGCCTTGCTTTGTGTGGCTGTCGCCCTATGGGAGCTGCCTACTGCCGCGATGGCCTGCGCGGCGATCGGACTGACGATTTTCTCTGGGAGCTGGGCCAACCTCGGAATCCCCGGCGTGCCGTTCGACCGCGTGCTACTCGTCGGTGTCGCACTCGCGCTTCTGCTGCGCGCCCCGGGCGCGTCACGCCTGCCACGCGTAAGGGTGACACGCGTTCACGTCCTGCTCGCACTCACCGCCGTTTACGTGACCGGCTCGGCTGCGATCGCCGGCACATTGACGAGCGAACGCGGCTTTCTCAGTCTGCTTGACGACGTCGGCGTCGTCCCGTTCCTCATGCTGCTGCTTGCGCCCTCGATCTTCGCCGGCACCCGCGAGCGCAACATGCTGCTCGCAACACTAGTTGTCCTTGGGGGCTACCTGAGCCTGACTGCAATATTCGAGATCCTGGGACCCCACAGCCTGGTGTTTCCCCACTACATCGTGGCGAGTGATGCCGCAGAAGTAAACGGACAGGCAGGTGGGCCATTCCGGGCTTCTGTGACCGAGGGCTTCGCATGCTTTGCCTGCGGCGTCGCCTCCGCGATGGCATACAGACAGTGGTCCGGCGTCCGACGCTACTTGGCGGCGACAGTGGTTGCCCTGTCGGCGCTCGGCGTGTTTTTCTCGCTCGAGCGCGGAGTATGGATCGCAGCACTCGCCGGCTGCCTGGTTGCCGCTGCCGTTGTGCCCGAGCTACGGCGCTGGATCGTGCCGGCCCTACTCGCCTGCACCCTACTGATTGGCGGAGTGCTTGTGGCCTCTCCGGCGCTCGTCACTCAGACCAACACACGCACCAACGACCGGCTATCCGTCTGGGATCGACAGAACCAGACGGCTACGGCGGTGCGGATGATCGCCGCCAAACCCCTGCTCGGCTTTGGCTGGGACAATTATGCGAACGAGAGCACCAGTTACTTTCGCCAGGCAAGTAGCTACCCGATGACCGGGTTTAGCACGTACAACAATCCCTTGCCGCTGCATGACACCTACCTCGCCTACGCCGTGGAACTCGGATTTGTTGGCGCCATGCTGTGGCTAGTGTCACTGCTGTGGGGACTTGGAGGTGCAATCCTGAGTCCGGGGTCCCTGGCGCTGCGCCCTTGGAAAGTGGGACTAATTGCGATCACCGTCTTCTATTGCGTTGTGGTCGCGTTCAATCCTATTCAGCAGCCTTTCACAGCCCTCGTGCTCTGGACCTGGGCCGGCGTCGCGATTTGACGTTCGCAAGCGCTCCGGCGGCTATAGCGGGCTCAGATAGGTTGAGTGTCGGTTCCGGAACGGATTGGCCCGGGTTCTACGCGCGAACCGATGGTCAAGCCGAGCGGGGCTCGGACCGGAAATCCGTGCCAGGGCGATGCCATAGCGCGCAAGCACCCGGACCCCATGACCGGCAGCAGAGGCCCTTCGCTCTCCCCGCTTCCGCGAACGCTCCTCGAGCACGTCACGCGGCGGCAGCAGCTGGCGAACGACGAAGTCCCGTTGCCCGCCGTGCGGCGTCAGCAGCCAGTCCACGAGGCCCATGTCGGCGTTGAGCTGCGCGAAACTCAAGTCGGGGTGTGGGTCGGCGAGGCAGGTGGCCAGCCGTGCTCGAACGTCGAGTCGACGAGATGAGCCGACCAGTGATGCGGCCGGCACGCCGACGACCTCCTCTGCGACTCGGAGCGCGGCGAGCAGGGCCTTCGCGAGCGCCGGATAGCCAACGACTGTTTGTCGTAGCGCACTGGGTTGAAGGCGCAGGCCGAACTTGTCCCACCACGCTCCAAGGTCGGTCGCTAGGCGTAGATCCTGGAAGCCATCCCGCGCGTAGAAGAGGAGCAGGCTCGCAAAATCGTCCGCCAAGGCCGGCCGCAAGCAACCGCGCCGATCCGTTTCACCGCGAGTGAGCATGTCGTAGGCGAAGTGGTTCTCGTACCAGTGGATTCGCCAGTGCAGCTCAACCGGAGGGAGTTCAGAGCGCTCGTGGTTGAGCAGAAGATGGAGCAGTGGAAGCCCGTCGTCGCCAACGTATCCGCTTGGCGGCCCATAGCCGGCCTGCCGGAGGATCTCGACCGCGGCGGGCAGGTCGGACGCCGCTACCAAAAGATCGATGTCGCTGGAGGCCCGAGATCCCGGATCTCCGTAGATCGCTTCGGCGAGGGACGCACCCTTCAGCGTCATCGAGGAGATGCCCCCCTCGGCGAGCGCTCGGATCAGACGCCCGGTGACTAGTAGCAACAACGCGGATTGCCGACGCGTCTGCGCTGTCGACCGCTCAACGGCGGACGCGAAGCTGGCAGAAGCGCAGCCCTGGAGAGATCTCGACGATGCGCGGCCCGAGTTGCGGCAGCAGCCGACGCCGTGAGAGAATCGCCTGCAGCAGATCCCAGTCGGCCCGGCGACCGAGCTCGGCACCCTCCTCACGCCGCGCGTCGCGTCGCTCGGCGGTGGCCGCGCTTAGCTGTATGAGCGTGCCCTCGGGGCCAACGCGTCTCATGGCCGGCGGTGCAGGTTCATCGCGAGCACCTGCAGATCGGCCCACGGGAACGACGCGAGCAGTTCCGACGGAGAGCGGCCTTCGAAGAAACCTTCCGGTCCTGTGTACGGGCTGCTACCTGTCGGCACTGGATCTTCTGCGGAGAAAGCGGCGACGGTGCTGTAGTCGCGCACGAGTATCCCGTAGCGCTGGGCGGCCTCGGCGAGCATGCGCGTGAGGGGCGGCATCTGACGGCTCGCGAGGTCCACGTTTGGGTTTATGCGTAGGCGAGCGCCCTCCGGCAGCGAGCTCGGGTTGGCGGACCTGCCGTCGGTGCGCTCGGCTGGGGTGGCGAACACGCCCTGGCGGATTTCCGGAAGGGAGATTGCGAGAGCGTGGTCTATTTCGCCGCGTTCGAGGTCTTCGATCGTGATGACCCCGCCGGCGAGCGCCAGCGAGCTAGCGGACACGCCCCAGTAGGTCTTCGCGCCAGGCCACGCTCGGGGCCCGAACACACCGCTGTTGCGAGAGGCATGCTGGATCGCACCCCCCCATACGGCCTGCCAGCCTTCTTCGGTCTGGTGCAGCTGCCAGAACTCCCACATGCGGTCGGAACTGGGCTGCCACACGACGAGGGCGGCGTCGGTCCCTCCCGCGGGCTGCGCTCCTTCCGGAAGGGGCACGGCGCTCCACGCGGCGCTGAGCGGGGGTTCGGGAGTGTGGCGCACGAGCGTCACAGGCACGGTCGGCTGGGTCGCCGAAACCGTGTAGATCGGGACGCTGTAGTTCTTGGTGTTGATCCACGGCCCGCTTTTTTCTTGCTCCTCGTGTTGCACCGCTTCATTGAGCGAGGCGACCATCGCGGTCGAACTGGGGTCGATGCGCGCTTGTGGCGAGAGCACCCTGTTCCACACGCTGGAGGGCGAGAAGAACCGCGGCACAGCTCCGGTGGCGGTCGTCTTGCGCGCCGGCTGCTTGGTCACGCGCACGCCGAGAACCCCTCCCGAGGGCTTCGCATGCTTGCCCTGATTCGAACTCGCCGACCCCTTGACCCCCCCACTCCCGCAACCCGCAATCGCAATCGCGCACGCCCCACCGAGCAATGCGCTTAGGCACAACGGGTAGATCAGCCCACGCGGGTAGTCTTTTTTCATCCCCGGTTCAAGGCGCCGCGCGCGAGATGCGCGGCATACTGGGCGTTGAAGGAGAGTGCAGGTCATGCAGAGTCGTCCGGCGTTCCAAAGACACCAGGAGTCGCAGAGCGGCACCCGTACGCTCGAGCTGCAGCTCGATGCCTTCGCGTGGAGTGCGATCGAGCAGGAGGCGGCGGAGCAGGGCGTCTCGGTGCGAGAGCTCGCCACGTTCGCGCTGCTCTACTACCTGGCTGACATCGACAGCGGACGTGTCGCCCGCCGCATCCCGGACAGCTGAGTTTCGCCGCCGCACAGGGCCTAGCGCCGGCAAGCCATCGTCCGCGTGATCGGCGCGGCGTCGCGGTCTATGAGCTCCGCCCACAACGCCCGGCGGCCGCGGTGATGCAGACCGTGCACGGAGCCCTCGCTGCGGCCCGTGCGCGTCGCGATCTCGGTCGGGGACAGGCCCGCGAAGTGACGCAGCACGAGCACCTCGCGCTGGGCGTGCGGGAGCGTCGCAAGAGCGTCCTTGATGTCGGCCACCCGCGTCGAGCCACCTGAGTCCGCAGCAGGCGAGTCCGGAGCCCTCACCTCCTCGACCGGCACCAGGCGCTGGCCGCGGATGTGGTCGATCGCGACGTTGCGCGCCACGCGCAGCATCCACGCGAAGAACGGCACCTCGCGCTCGCGGTAGGAGCCGATCACGCCGATCAGCTTCGCGAACACGTGCTGGGTGACGTCCTCGGCTTCGTGATGGTCGCGCACGATGCTCCGCACGTAGCCGTAGATGTCATCCGCGAAGCGCGCGTACAGGAACGCGATCGCCTCGCGGTCACCCTGCTGCGCCCTAGCGACAGCACGCGAGACGAGCCGCTTGCCCCTGTCCTCCTCGCATGCGCCCCAATCCAGCCTTGCGCCGCTGACCGGTAGCGGCAGTTGGGTCCCAAATCCACATGGCATGCCCCTTCTCCTGACTCGACGTAGTCCGCATGGTCAATGTCAGGAGGTCCGATCCGCCGTCGTCGCACAAGCCGCGTCCGTGGGCGGGTGGCATGCGCACGCTCGACGATCTGCCCCCCTGCGATAGTGGCGAGGAGCATTACGGGGACCAAAAGACATTGCCAACGAGGTTGGACGCTTGATCGAGGATCTCCGGAAATTACGGGGTTCGTGTCGTCCCAAAGGGGACGCCCGTGTCTCCCTTTTGGGACGACACGCAGGGGCTGCGCGGAGCCCCGCCGCCGCTAGCATGGCTTGACGTGCGCGACTACCTGAAGGCCGTGGAGAGCCGCGTCGTCATCTACGACGGCGGCATGGGCGCCACGCTCGAGCAGTTCGAGCTGACGAGCGAGGACTACGGCGGCCTGGCCGGAAAGTGCCACGAGGCGCTTGTTCTCAACCGCCCCGACGTGATCGAGGGCGTGCACGCCTCGATGCTCGACGCCGGCGCCGAGGTCCTCGAGACCGACACCTTCCAGGGCTCGCGGCTGAAGCTCGCGGAGTGGGGCCTCGGCGAGTACACCGTCGAGATCAACACGAAGGCCGCCGAAATCGCGCGCCGGGCCGCCGGCGAGGAGCGCTATGTGGCGGGCTCGATCGGCCCCACCGGCTACCTGCCGGCCTCCGAAGACCCCACGCTCGGGCAGATCTCCTTCCGCGAGCTCGTCGAGGTGTTCGCCGAGCAGGCTGCGGGGCTGATCGACGGCGGCGCGGACCTGCTGATCATCGAGACCGCCCAGGACATCCTCGAGGTGAAGGCTGCGATCTTCGGCGCGCGCGAGGCGTTCGCGAGCACCGGGCGGCGCCTGCCGATCCACACCTCGGTGTCGCTGCTGCCCAACGGCGGCAAGATGCTGCTCGGCACCGACATCTCCGCGGTGCTGTGCACGCTCGAGGCGCTCGGCGCCGACGTGATCGGCCTGAACTGCTCGACCGGCCCGGAGGACATGCGCGACGCGATCCGCTTCCTCGGCGAGTTCTGCCCCGTGCCGGTCGCGTGCATCCCCAACGCGGGGCTGCCGCTGCAGGGGCCCGACGGCGAGACGATCTTCCCCGAGCAGCCCGAGCCGCTCGCGGACGCGCTCGCGGAGTTCGTCGAGCGCTACGGCGTGGGCGTCGTCGGCGGCTGCTGCGGCACCACGCCCGAGCACATCGCCGCGATCGCCGAGCGCGTGAAGAGCCGGCCGGTGGGCCCGCGCCCCGCGCCGCGCCCCGCGCACCTCTCCTCGATGATCGCGGCCACGCCGCTGCAGCAGGAGCCGCCCCCCACGATGGTGGGCGAGCGGGTCAACTCGCAGGGCTCGCGCAAGGCCAAGGAGCTGCTGCTCGCCGACGACTACGACGGGCTCGTGCAGATCGCCGAGGACCAGGTCACCGGCGGCGCGCACGTGCTCGACCTGTGCGTGGCGCTGACCGAGCGAAGCGACGAGGACGAGCAGATGCGGCTGCTCGCCAAGCGCGTGTCGCTCACCCAGCCCGCGCCGATCCAGGTCGACTCGACCGAGCCCGCGGTGATCGAACGCGCGCTCGAGCAGATCCCGGGACGCGCGATCGTCAACTCGGTCAACCTCGAGGCGGGCCGCGAGAAGCTCGACCGCGTGGTGCCCGTCGCGCTCGCCCACGGCGCCGCGCTGATCGCGCTCACGATCGACGAGATCGGCATGGCCAAGACGGCGGAGCGCAAGCTCGAGATCGCGCGGCGCATCCACGAGCTGTGCTGCGGCGAGCACGGCCTCGACCCCGAGCTGCTGATCTTCGACTGCCTCACGTTCACGCTCACCACCGGCGACGAGGAGTGGCGGCCCTCGGCGGTGCAGACGATCGAGGGCATCCGCGCGATCAAGCAGGCGATCCCGCAGGTGAAGACCTCGCTGGGCGTCTCGAACGTGTCCTTCGGCGTCTCGCCGGGGGCGCGTGCGGTGCTCAATTCGGCCTTCCTGCACCACTGCGTGGCCGCGGGCCTCGACCTGGCGATGGTCAATCCCAACCACATCACCCCTTACGCGGAGATCGCGCAGGAGGAGCGCGACCTGGCCGACGACCTCGTGTTCGACCGGCGCGAGGACGCGCTCGAGCGCTTCATCGCGCATTTCGAGTCCAAGGGCGAGGAGGATTCCGAGCAGAGCGCGGCCGACCCCACCGAGGGCATGGAGCCCGAGCAGGCGCTGCACTTCCACATCCTGCGCCGGCGCAAGGACGGCGTGGAGGATTGGATCGACCGCAGCGTCGAGAAGATCGGCGCGGTGCCCACGCTCAACGAGGTGCTGCTGCCGGCGATGAAAGAGGTCGGCGACAAATTCGGCGCCGGCGAGCTGATCCTGCCGTTCGTGCTGCAGTCGGCCGAAGTGATGAAGCGCGCGGTCGCGCAGCTCGAGAAATACCTCGACAAGATCGAGGGCTACACGAAGGGCACCGTCGTGCTCGCCACGGTGTTCGGCGACGTGCACGACATCGGCAAGTCGCTCGTCAACACGATCCTCACCAACAACGGCTACACCGTCGTGGACCTCGGCAAGCAGGTGCCGATCCAGACGATCCTCGACGCGGCGGTCGAGCACGAAGCCACCGCGATCGGGCTCTCCGCGCTGCTCGTCTCGACGAGCAAGCAGATGCCCGCGTGCATCGCCGAGCTGCACGCCAAGGGCCTCGACTACCCGGTGCTGATCGGCGGCGCCGCGATCAACCGCGCATTCGGCTATCGCGCGCTGTACCCCGGCGGGCGCGAGTCCGAGGAGATCTACGAGCCCGGCGTCTTCTACTGCAAGGACGCCTTCGAGGGCCTCGCGGTGATGGACCAGCTGATCGACGCGCCCGCGCACGAGGCGCTCGTGGAGAAGCTGCGGGCGGGCGCGAGCGCGTTCCGCGAGAAAGGCGAGCAGGAGCAGCCCGAGGCGAACTTCGCCGATGACTCGGTGCGCTCCGCGGCGCGCACCGACGTGCCCGTGCCCGTGCCGCCGTTCTTCGGCGTGCGCGAGATCCCCGTGGACATGGACGAGGTCTACCGCCACCTCGACACGCACGTGCTCTTCAAGCTCCACTGGGGCGGCAAGGGCAAGAAAGGCGAGGAGTGGCAGGCGCTCCTGCGCGATGACTTCATCCCGCGCCTGCAGCGCATGTGGCGCGAGCAGGACTACCTGCGCCCGCGCGCGCTGCTCGGCTTCTTCCCCTGCTACGCGCTCGGCAACGAGATCGTGCTGCTCGACCCCGAGGAGCGCTCGCGCGAGCTCACGCGCTTCGTGTGCCCGCGCCAGCCGCAGGGCGCGCGCATCTGCCTGGCCGACTTCTTCCGGCCCGCCGCCGACGGCGCGCCGCCCGAGGAGCTCGACGTGATCGCCGTGCAGGCGGTCACCGTTGGCTCGCAGGTGAGCGACCTGCTCGCGAGGCTCGAGGCCGACGGCGAGTTCGCGGAGCAGTACTTCGTGCACGGGCTCGGCGTGCAGACCGCCGAGGGCCTGGCCGAGTGGCTGCACCACGAGGTGCGCCGCATGCTCGACATCCCCGCCACCCAGGGGCGGCGCTATTCGTGGGGCTACCCCGCGGTGCCCGAGCAGGCCGAGCACCTGAAGGTCGACGAGCTGCTCGACCTCGCGCAGATCGGCATGTCGATCACCGACGGCTACGCGCCCGAGCCCGAGCAGTCCACGCTCGCGCTCGTCGCGCACCATCCGCAGGCGATCTACTTCGGCACGCGCCAGGGGCGTCTGCTCGAGAACGGCTCGCCCGACGACGTGATCCGCGGCTCGAGCCGCGACCCGTCGCTGTTCGGCGCGGGCGGCGCCGACGCCGTGGAGCTCGACGACGCAGAGCCGCCCGACGGCGAGGTGGAGGGCGAGGACGAGCCCGCGATGGCCGGCGAGGGCTCGGCCTGAGCGCTTTCGGCCGTGCGCCCCGGCGCGCGCCCCCGCGCGCCGCTGCGCGTCAGGACTTCTTTGGCCTGCAGATCTTTTCGAGGCCCGCGATCGTGCCGTTCAGGCCGGGGTTGAGCCCTTCGCCGTACTTTTTGACGCCGGCTTTGTCGTTGGCCGCGAACGCTTCGAGCAGCTTTTCGACGAGCGTCAGCTGTTCTCCGAGACGCCCGACCTCGGCGGCGTCGGACCCGCTGAGCAGGGTCCTCAGGTGCGCGGCCCGCGCCTTGAACGCGCGCGTGGCCGTCAGCGTGGCGTTGCGCAGTGGCGCGTTCGTGAAGCGGATGCTCATCGTCGACATCGCGAGGTTGTAGCCGCCCTTGGCTTCGAGCGCGGGCTGGCAGGCGGCGGCCAGCTCGCTCGCGCTCACCGACTTGCCCGAGCTGCCGCACCCCGGCAGCACGAGGAGCCCGGTGAGCATGAGTGTGAGAAACGCGCGTCTCATGTTTGCCAGTGTCAACCCGCAGCACAACCCCGACCGTCGCCGCGCCTGCGCGGCGCGCCCTGCGCTGCGGAGCCAGCAAGTCTACAGACACCGGACCCGGCGCTCGCCGCTCCTGCCCCGGCGGGCGGGTAACGGCCGTTTTTTGGGACTGCAGTCAACCCCTGATACGCTTCCCGGCCAGAGGGGTCGGCAAGTCCGGCCAGAGGCGTCGGCAATAAACAACATGTAGAGGGGGAGAGAGGGACTAGGTGACATAGGATGGTCAGATCTACCGTCGCCGCGGGTCGGGTCGGCTTTGGCCGGCACGGGCTCGTGCTTCTGGTGATTGGAGTGTTCGTAGCCACCCTTGGCCCCGCCACACCGGCATTGGCGGGTCTCCACAAGGAATTCCAGGCCTTCGCGGATTGCCCGATAAACAATCCCGAAGTTGTGACGTGCGTCCGCTCGGAAACGACGAGCGGCGAATTCAAGATCGGCAAAAAGACGGTCCCGGTGAGCAAGCCCGTGATCCTGCAGGGCGGGCTCAAGTCGGAATCGCGGGAACTCGTGCCCGCGGCCGACGGCAACACGCTGTCGAAAACCTCCCTGCCGGTTCCCGGCGGGATCATCGGGATCGAAGTGCTGGGGCCGCTCACCGAAGTGAACGCCACGGCCGAACTCGCGGGCACCGCCGAAGTGAACCTGGGCAGCCTCACCGAACCGACCGAAACGGTGCTGCCGTTCAAGGTGAAACTCGAAAACCCGGCGCTCGGCGAATCCTGCTACGTGGGGTCCAACAGCGAACCGATCGTGCCTCACCTGACGACGGGTGAAACGCACCCGCCGGGAGGGGTGGCCCCGATCCACGGGAGCCTCGGCACCGTCGAAGTCTCGGGCCAGGGCAAAATCGACACGTTCAACGGCCTTTCGCTCGTCGAAAACGACTTCGCGGTGCCCGGCGCGAACGGGTGCGCGGGCGCGCTGGCGCTGATCGTCGACGAGGGCGTGGACCTGCAGGTGGGCCTGCCGGCGCCGGCGGGCGAAAACGTCGCGGTGCTGACGGGCAAGGTCTCGGCCACGGGGGCGCGCTCGGTGCGTGCCGACGCGGCGCTTCCCGGAGCTCGGCCGCTGCGTGAAAGTGCCGGGCGAAAAGGTCGGCAAATTCGAAACGCTGTACAAAGGCGGCTACAACGACGCGGGCTGCATCGAAGAAAGCCTCCCGCACACGGGCCCGTACGAATGGACCGCGGGAGCCGGAACACGCGGCGTTCACGACCACCTCGGGCTCGAGCACGCTCGAAACGGTGGGCGGCGTGAAGGTCAAATGCGCGGCCTCCAGCGGATCCGGCGAATACACCGGGCCGAAAAGCGCCACGGCAAACGTGACGCTGACCGGCTGCCAGACGCTTGCGCACAAAGAAGCGTGCACGAGCTCGGGCGCCGGGAGCGGCGAAGTCGTAGCTGACGGGCTGCAGGCCCAGCTCGGCTTCATCAAGGACCTGGCCAGCTCGATCGTCGTCGGCTGGGACCTGTCGCACGGTCCCGCGCTGATCAACGCGACGTGCGGCGGCTCGAGCGAAGCGCTCGAAGTCACCGGGTCGGTGATCGGCTCGGTCGGGACGGTCGACAAAATGGTCCCGAAATACACGCTCAAGCTGGCCCAGAAACACGGGCTACAGTCGCCCGAATCGTTCGAAGAAGAACCGAAAGACACGCTCACGGCGACGATCGGCTCTCACTCAGGCGAACAGGCAGGCCTGACGTCGGCGCAGAAAGTCGTCAACGGCGAAAAGCTCGAGGTCAGAGCAGAAGCCGAAGAATAGGTTCGGCTGCTCGTTCTCCCGCCCGCGCCCGGCTACCCGGGCGCGGGCGGCGAGGCGTGCGAGCGCTCGATCATCGCGAGCTTCCCCGCGCGGTCGAGCCGCTTGATCCTCGCCTCCTCGCGCAGCGCATGCGAGCGGTCGCGCATCGGCAGCGCGAGCGCGAGCTCCACGGGCCGGCGCGAGGCCGTGTAGCGGCTGGCGCGCCCCGCCTGGTGGGCGGCGAGACGGCGCGCGACGTCGGTGCTCCAGCCTGTGTAGAGGCTGCCGTCGCGGCAGCGCAGCACGTACACCCACGCCGCGGCCCGCATCGCGGGTGCTAGCCGCCCAGCTGTGCGCCCGCGGACTGCGGCGCGGGCAGCGGGCCGAGCCGGACCGGCGTGGCGTGCAGTGCGCGCAGGCGCACCTCGCGCCACGAGAACCCCTCGTTGACGAGCGCGGGCAGGCCCATGACGAGCGCGGTCGCGAGCTCGACGAGCTGCAGCACGATCCCGTAGGCGATCGCTTCGGGCACGGACACGTGGAAGGTGCCCGCCAGCACCGCCACGCACGCCGCCTGGAACACGCCCACGTTGGCGGGTGTGGCGGGGATCAGCGCGGTGACGTTGACGGCGAACAGCACCCCCGCGGCCGCCGCACCGGCGCCGGCGCGCACTTCCATCCCGAGCGCGAGCAGCAGCAGCCAGCAGGAGAGCCACTGAAGCGACCACGCGCCGAGCTGGCAGACGGCGGCGGCAAGGGCCGCGCGCGGGTGCGCGAATACGCGCAGGCCGTCGCGCAGCCGCCCTACCGAGCGGCGCAGCGCGGGCAGCGCCGAGCGCAGCTGCGCGCGCCACTCGCTCACCGGCGCGAGCAGCAGCGGAGCGAGCGCGAGCGCTCCGAGCACCGCGATCGGCGCGAGCGCCACCACCAGCAGCGCGCGGTCGCGATGGTCGAGCACGCTCATGCTCGACAGCGACACGCCGCCGAGCACCGCCAGCGCGAGCAGGTTCAGAAGCGTCTGGGAGACCATCGTCCCCGCCACGAGCGGCAGCGACTCGCGCGCGCGCCCGAGCCGCCGCGCGACGATCAGCGCGCGCGTTGGCTCGCCGAGCCGCGCGGGCAGCGTGGCGGACATGAGCACGCCGATGAACGTGCCCTGCATCGCGTCGCGCTTTTTCGCGCGCCGCCAGGTGGGCGCACAGGAGAGGATCGCGTGCCACGCGATCGCGCGCGCGAACATCGCGGCGCACATCACGCCGAGCGCGGCGCCGAGCAGGCCGGGCTTGGATGCGAACAGCGACGCCGCCACGCGCGTGATGCCGACCCGCTGCATCGCGAGGCCCGCGAGCGCTCCCGCAGCGAGCGAGCTGGTCGCGAGGCCCACGCGGCGCAGCCGGCGGCGGCGGCGTGCGCGGCCGACGAGCTCGGGCGAGGAGTTGGGCTGGCGCTCGAGGCGCTCCGCGGGTATGCGCGGCAGCAGGTCCGCCGGCGCGAGCCCGCTGCGCACAGCGGCGCGAGTGAGCCGCGTGGCGGGCGAGCCGACCGCCACCGCCTGCTCGTAGGTGTCGAGCACTTCCGCGGCCACGTGCGGCCACGCGAAGCGCTCGGCGCGCTCGAGCGCGGCCGCCGACATGCGCGCGCGGCGGCGCTCGTCGAAGGCGAGCGCGCGCAGGCACTCGGCGAGCGCGAGCGCGTCGCCCGCGCGCACGAGCAGCCCGTCCTCGCCGTCGCGCACCACGTCGCGGTAACCGGGGATGTCCGACGCGACCACGGGGGTGCCCGCGGCGAACGCCTCGGTCAGCACCATGCCGAAGCTCTCGCCGTGCAGCGAGGGCGCGCACAGCACGTCGGCGCGCGAGAGCTCGCTGACCTTGAGCTCCTCGGAGACCTTGCCGAGCGCCTCCACGCCGCGCCCGTCGAGCATCATGTGCTCGATCTCCGCGCGCGTCGGGCCGATGACCGTGAGCGTGGCGGGGACCTGCTCGCGCAGCGCCTCGAACGCGCGCAGCAGCACCGGCAGGCCCTTGCGCTCGACCGCCTGGCCCACGAACGCGATGCGCAGCGGCCGCTCGGCGCCCGCGCGCTCCTGCGCGGGGGGAGGACCTGCGTGCGCGGGGTCGCGCAGGTGCACGCCGTTGGGGATGATCCGGTAGCGCCCGCCGTAGAAGCGCCGGGCGGTCCACGCGGCCGCCTCCGAGACGGCGATCCGCGCGTGCAGTTTGTTCATGCGTCTGCGCCCGCCGAGCGCGACCGCGGCGATTCCGTTGGTGAGCACGTTCTCCGAGAACGTGTGGAACGTCGCCACGGTGGGCAGCTCGCCCGCCGAGCACAGCGCGTCCCAGCCGAGCACCGGCACGACCGGCTCGTGGATGTGCAGCACGTCGTAGCGGCCGCTGCGCAGCTCCGCACGTAGGTCGAGCACCGCGGAGGGAAGCGGGGAGAGATTCGAGACGGCCCCGTTCGCGGGGATCCCGATGGTGCGGTGCAGCGCCACGAAGTTCTCGGGCGGCTCGCGGCTCTGGGGCGTCGCGCCGCGGTGCAGGCGGCGCGAGAGCGCGTCGTCGGGGTCGAACGGCGCGAGGATCCGCGGCTCGTGGCCGGCGGCCGCGAGCTCGCCCGCAAGCGCCTCCACGTGGCGGGTGACCCCCCCGGGATACGTCCAAGAGTACGGCGACAGCAGTGCGATCCGCACGTGCATACTCTAGCCGGGCCGCTCGCGCCGGGCGGCCGGCGGCTGCAATCGGCAGTGCGATAATGCGCGCAGGTGAGCGCGCGTCACTTCGTCAAGTACACGTTCCTCAAGCTCGACCCCGCATGGCGGCGGCTCGGAGCGCAGGAGCGCGCGCAGGACAAGCGCGAGTTCGCGGCGGCCTGCGAGGACTTCGCCGACGGGCACCTGCTGCAGACCTTCTCGCTGGTGGGCACGCGCGGCGACGCCGAGCTGCTGCTCGTCTCCGAGGCCGAGAACCTCGACCGCATCCACGAGTTCCACGTGGTGCTCGCGCAGAGCGGGCTGATGAAGTGGGCCGAGATCCCCCACTCGTTCCTGGGCATGCGAAAGACCTCGGAATACTCCGAGGACGAGCGGCTCGTGCCGCGGGGCTTCCGCGGGCGCTACGTGTTCGTGTACCCGTTCGTGAAGTCGCGCGAGTGGTACGCGCTGCCAGCGGAGGAGCGCTGGCGGATCATGCAGGGCCACATCCAGGTGGGGCGCGAATACCCGGGCGTGGACAACCACACGACATACTCGTTCGGCCTTGACGACCAGGAGTTCGTGGTGGCGTTCGACACCGACGACGTGGGCACGTTCCTCGACCTCGTGCAGCGCCTGCGCACGACCGAGGCCTCGCGCTACACGGTGCGCGACACGCCGAGCTTCACCTGCATCGCGATGTCGCTCTCGCGCGCTCTCGGCGCGCTCGACGGCGAGCAGGTGGCCCTCGACGCCGGGCTCCCCGCGCTCTGACGCGCCGGCGGTGGCGGCGGGCGCGAAAGGCAGGAAGGGCAGGGCGCCGGCGCCGCGCCGAAGACGGCGCCCGGGGCCGCGCGCGGTCGCGCACCTGAAGGCCGGCGACCCCGTGCTCGCCGCGCTGATCGAGGCGGCGGGCCCGCTCGGGAGCTCGCGCGATGGCCGCCCTGAGCTCGACGACCACTACGGCGCGCTCGTGCGCACGATCGTGGGGCAGCAGCTCTCGGTGAGCGCGGCGCGCGCGATCTACGGGCGGCTCACCGACCGCTTCGGGGGGCGCCCGCCGACGCCGCAGGAGATCCTCGCGGAGGAGCCCGAAGAGCTGCGCGCCGCCGCGGGGCTCTCGCGCGCGAAGGTGGGCTTCCTGCGCTCGCTCGCCGAGCACGTGATCTCCGGCGAGCTCGAGCTCGAGCGGCTCGACTCGCTCGAGGACGAGCACGTCGCCGAGGAGCTCGTCGCCGTCAAGGGCATCGGCTCGTGGAGCGCGCACATGTTCCTGATGTTCCACCTCGAGCGCCCCGACGTGCTGCCGGTGGGCGACCTGGGGATCCGCCGCGCGATCGAGCGCGCGTACGGCCTGCCGGGCCTGCCGGACGCCGAGGAGATGGAGCGGATCGCTGCGCCGTGGCGCCCGTACCGAACGCTCGCGTGCCTGTACCTGTGGCGCTCGCTCGACAACGAGCCCACATAGTGCGTGCGGGGCAGCTCGATGCCCCGCACAGCACTTACCCTCACTCCCGAGACGAGAGTGCGGGGCCTGGCGGCCCCGCACCCCTCATCTGACCGTCGTGCGGGCCCTCGCGGGCCCGCACTGACGCTTTCGCTACTTCGCTTTGATCTCGAGTTCTTCTTCGTATTCGTCGATGCGCTTGCCCGTGAAGCTCATCTGTTCGGTGAACGTTTCGGTACCGATGACGAACTTGCCGGTGAGCGTGTCCTGTTCGCCGCCTTCGAACGACGTCGGGATCTGCACGCCGTGCGAGGCTTTGTAGGTGGTCGCGCTTTCGACTTC
The DNA here is from genome assembly GCA_963813685.1 of uncultured Solirubrobacteraceae bacterium. Taxonomy (GTDB): domain Bacteria; phylum Actinomycetota; class Thermoleophilia; order Solirubrobacterales; family Solirubrobacteraceae; genus Palsa-744. The sequence continues at coordinate 105,732 of CAWEZQ010000005.1, read as the reverse complement.
CATTTTGTCGATTTTCAGGGTGCGTCCGATCGCCGAGCCTTCGATCGTGCCGACGATCGGCACTTCCACTTCGGCGGCGGGCGTGGCGGCGGCTGGCGCCCCCGGCACTTCGGGCAATTCAGGCAGTTCGGGCGGTTTCACGCACACGAACGTGGCGAAGTCCGGGTTGCCGGATTTCGCTTTCAGATCCCAGCCGACCTTCGGTTTGGAGCCGCCTTCTATGTAGCCGAGTTCGCCTTCGAGTTTCGATTCGAATTCGCTTTCTTTGTTGGGCCCGCTGCCGCACGGCTGGCCCGTTGCGGGGTCGTTGCATCCGATGAAGTCCACGTTCACCGTCTCGGTTTTCGGTCCGGTGAATTCGCCTTCGAAGACCACCGCCGAGCAGATGATCTTGCGTTTGTTGACGCTTTCGAAGACCATCTCTTCTTCGCTCTGGCCCGAGAATTTCGGTTTCGAGCCGGGCCCCGGCGCCCATTCGTAGCCGCCTTTCTTTTTGGCCAGCCCGACGCAGCCTTTGCCGACGTATTTACCGCCGGTGGTCTTGACGCACCTTCCGATTTCCGGGAGTTCCGCGGACGCCGAGGCGGCCATCGCGAACATGACTGCCGCGACGGCCACGAGAGCGAGCGCGCCCATCCTGATCGGTCTCATCCCTCCACTGCTCCTTTTCCTCCGGTTGACGTAGGGCCGATCCCCGAGCCCGCCATCCCGGGGAGCCACGTCCCCCAGGCGCACCCCGAAGGCCCACCAGGGCATCCATACCCGTTTGCGGCCGAACATAAACGCCCCTGACTACTTCTTCTTCTTCTTCTTGTGCTTCTTCTTCGACGGTTTGTTGGTCGCGTGGCTCGGGGTTTTTTTGCAGCCCGCGACCTTGATCATGGTTTCCTGCTGGATCACCTTGCCGTTCTGGGCGGTGATCGTGGTCGGCATGACCAGGCCTTTCAGCGGGATCTTCTTGATGACTTTCTTCGTCACGTGGATCGTCTTGTGCCCGACTTTCTTCGTGACCCGCACCTTGGCCGACACTTCCTTGACGGGCTTGCACAGGTTGCCGTAGCCGGTGAACGCCGAGTGCGGCCCGCGCGGCAGGTCCACGATGAATTCGCTCACGGGCGCGTCCGGCACCGATTCGAACGTCGACGTGGTGACGCTGTGTTTGATCGCCGTCGAGCCGTCGAGCAGCAGCGTGATGCCTTGTTCGCCCTGCAGCAGGAACTCGGCGTCGGGGAACGCGGCGTTGCCGTGCGAGACCAGGTACGCGGGGCCCGTGAGCGGGTTCTTCAGCACGGGCGTGTAGGCCGTCGCGGTCCCCACGATCGACGATTCGGGGCACAGCGCGGGGTTCTGTTCGAACGTTTTGTCGATGCACGAGTGCTGCAGCGTCTTCAGGCGCGAGGGCAGCACTTCTGGGAAGGCAACCTTGGTTTTCGCGATGTTGGCGTATTTGCCTTTCGGGTACTTCACGTGGATGATCAGGCCGGTGCCTTCGTTTTTGTTGTAGTTCGATTCGGTTTCGGCCGAGAATTCGGGATGGAACGGCAGCGCCGCGCAGTTCGCGGGCTGGTAGTTGCTCGATACCGGCGCGACCGTGCCCTGGATGCCGGTGACGGTGGCTTGGATCTTCGCGGGCGTGCAGTTCGTCGCGTTGAACTGGAATTCGGGCTTGTTGACGACGACGTGGATCTCTTTCAGCTGCACGGGCACGCCGGTCGCGTAGTTGACGGTGTTGACCATCGTGGGCAGTTCGCTCGAGATCGTCACCGCGGCGGTGTTCTCGTCGACGAACAACTGCGAGCGCGTGACCACGTTGCCGAAGTCGAACGGGCCCGCGTGCGTGGGAATCACGACCGACAGGCCGAACGGAGAGGTCGCCCCGGTCTGCGGGTTCTTGTATTTTTCGGTGATGTAGACGCGCCCGCCGGTCTCGGTGAACGGCGTGCTGCCGAGCCCCGCCGTGGCGGTCGCTTCGCCGATCAGGCTGCCCGGGCCGCACGTGCCGGCGTTGGCGTCGGCTTCGTTGCAGAGTTCCACGTGCGAGAGCATCGCGGCGATGCCCGACGGGAGCTTGACCGTCAGGTTGGTCGGCGCCTGGTCGGCGTCGGGGTGGACCAGCGTCAGTTCGAACGGGCTGAATTCACCCGCGAGGTTGTTGGTCGTGCCCGCGTTGAACCCCGGGGCCAGCGGCATCGGGTTGGGGCAGCCGCTGCCTTCGGCGCCCGAGGTGATGTTGAACGAGGCCTGCGGCCCCTGCGGCGGGGTGCCAGACCACGGCGTGAACGACGAGGTCGTGGTGTACGTGCCGCACTGCGGCGGAGTGGTGAGCGACGCTCCGGGGCCGCCGAACAGTTCGAGCTTGAGGTCTTCGAACCCCACCTGCGGTGTGTTGCGGAAGATGGTCGTGATCTGGCCGGTCGCGGGGTCGGTCCGCACTTCGCCGGCGAGCTTGACGAGCGTCTTCGAAACCGGGTCTTCGGCGACGATGTACATCGCGAACAGCGAGCCGAACGGGTTGCCGGGGCCGCCCTGCGGTCCGTTGGGCTGTTCGGCGAGGTAGACGCCGCCGGGGAGGCCGTCGACGCCACCGACAATTTCGTTGGGTAGATCGGGCGTATTGATCCGCACGTTGCCCACCTTGGACGCCTCGGGGCAGAAGTTCGCGCCCGGCGCGAGTGGTTGCGGCAGGGTGGGCGTGAACGTGAACATCGGCACGCCCGATTCGAATTCGTGACTGCCGGTGAAGCCGACCAGTCCCTCCGAGCACGTGTTGATCGTGTTGGCCGCAGAGGGGTTTAGCGCGACGCCCGCCGGAAGCGTGACGGTCGTTTCGCGGACGGCTGCCTCCGAGACGCCGCCGGCTTCGAGCGTGCTCGTTTGCGGCAGGTGCACGTCGACCGTGAACGAGTGCGGCGTGTTGCCGGCGCCCGTGGCCGCTTCTTCGGCGCTTCCCGGAAACACTTCCTTCAGTTCGGGGCTGAAAGGCAGCGCGCCGCATTCGTCGAAGTGCGCGAGCGGAGCCCGGGCGCCCTTCCAGCGCGGGTCTCCTTCGACGGCGCTTCCGTCCGCGTTTTTCGCGCCCGGTTCGAGCCACGAGTCGATCAGCAGCGCGGATTCGGTCTGTTCGTTGCACGAGGTCGGCATGGAGAGGAAGGGAGTGGTGATGCGCGGAGAAGGCGCGTTCGCACGCCGCATGTTCAGAACCACCGAAGTTCTCACCTTCCACGAGGCAATCCCATCCCCGTGATTCGTCATGGCTTTCGGCGCCGGGTTCCCCCCACAGAATCACGGTTGTCCCGAGGATCGCAGCGACCTGGGACGCGTTCCTGACGCTCGTGAGCACGCTGTAGTCGGCACCGCTCGCCACGGCGGTGTCCAGGATCACGGGGTCTTTGACCGCCTCGAAACCGAAGCGCGCGGGCTCGCCCGGCGCGGGCACGAGGTTGAACACCGGGACAGAGAGGACTTTGAAGCGAAGGTTCGGTTCGGTGATCTGCACGACCGCCACGCCGACCGCGGTCGAATCGGGACAGCCGTTCGTGGCGCCGTTCGCTGCAAGTGTCGAGAAGTCGTGGTCCGAGCACTGCGGAACGACGGACGGGTTCGCGTTGCCGATCAGCCCCGGAGGAAGTTTCACCTGGACGTCCTTCAGCAGCTTGGGCGTGAACGGAAGGGTTTCGTTGTATTTGGCGTCGTTTTCGAGCGACTCGTTGAGGTTCACTCTGGTTGTCAGCTGGTACGGATGGCTTCCGGCCTGCGTGTCGGGCGTCCCGTCTTCCTTTTCGGGCTGCATCTCGAAGCGTTCGATGCCGAACTGGGTCGCTTCGCTACCGACCTGAAGCGATTCGGAGTTGGTTGCGGTGGGCGCGCCTCCACCTTCGACCGTTGCGCTGTTGGCTAGTGCGCCGGGCGCCAGGCCTTCGTCCGTGACCCGAATCGTGACGTAGTTCGCTTCGTATATCGGAACCTTTTCGCTGAATGTACAGACGACCGTTTCGCTTTTCAGTTCGCACGGGAATTCAGTGCTGCTGGGGTTCGGGTTCTCGCGCAGGCCCTGCGCCGAGACGAATTTGACGCCGGTGGGAAGTTTCTCCTTGATGACGATCGGAGTCGTTTCTCCGGTCGCGGGCGCCGTGCCCGAGTTCGTCGTGACGACCGTGAGGAACGCTTCACCGGTTTCCGGAAGGATCGTCGGGGCCGAGCGGGCTTCGATGCGCCAGGCGGGTGCACCGGCGGCCTGGGCGACACCGCAGAGCGCGAGCGCGGCGACCGCGCCTGCGAGCATGGTCGCGAGCAGTGCCCTCATGCTGGTGATCCGCATCGATCTCATTTCTTTTTCTTCTTCGCCTTCTTCTTGGACCGTATTTGTGTTTCGCCTGGCGTTCACATGAGGCTCGCTTGTGCTTGGCGTGCTTGTAGCGCTTGCGGCACGACGCGAGAGCTTTCTTCAGCAGTTCTGCGCGGGTCGGTTTTTTCGATTTTCCTTCTTTGGTGGGCAGCACCGCCAGATTGCCCGGCCCGCTGAAGACGGAGCTGAACGCCGCCGAGTAGGTGGGCGCGCCGGAGCCGCCCGCCGGATGGCAGGACGCCGCGGAGCCGCACGACGGCGGCGGCGGCGGCGGCGGCTGGACGCACGGGGACGACGGCGTGCAGACGCGCGCGTCGTAGATGTCCGCGTCGAGGTCGATGTCGCTGCTCACCAGCGCGCGGGAGGTGACGAAGAACACGTTTTCGCCGTTCGCGCTCGCGTCGAGGAAGGCCGATTCGTGTTCGGAGCCGCTGCCCGATTCCTGTTCGGAGCCGCCTCCCGAAATCAGCGAGATGCAGCCGGGGGCCTGCTGGCAGCTGCCGGTCCCCTGTGGCTCGTACTCGTACACGTTCTCGACCCCAACGTTGTATTCGTGCCCTTCGGCGCTCTCGACGCGCGTCTTGCTCGCCTGCGGCACGAGCGAGTCGGCGGAGTTGAAGAAGACGCGGCCGTCTTCGAGCAGGAATCGCGACTGGTAGGGATTGACGGCCCCGTTGAGAGCGCCCCAGCCGGGAATCGAGCCGGCCAGCCAGCGGTTCACGCCACATGGACGGACCGGGATCCACGATCAGTCCGCTCCCTTCGCCGGACCGTTCGGTGTCGTAGACGCCGCGCGGTGGCGCGCCCGAGGGGTTGCAGGAGGTGCAGACGAGCGACCCGGTGCTCGCGTCGTAGAGGTACACCTCCTCGTCGGGCAGCCCGCTGTTGACGTCGAGGTTGTCGTAGCCGGTCAGCGACCGGTCGGACATGAAGGCCACGTAGCGACCGCTCGCGGTCACCGACGCCGTCAGCTGGCGGAGTCCTTCGTTGCTGGCCGACCAGGAGCCGGTGTCGTCGGCCGACAGCACGGCAACGAGCTTCGGGCGTTCCCAGTTTTGCTTTCGCCGTTGTAGTGGTCCATGTAGAGGTTGCATACGGCGCCGGGCGGTGGTTCCGTTTCGCTGAGCTGTGAATGCGGCATTCGCCGTGCACAGCGCCCGGCGCGAGCCTACCGTTGGCGGCGAAGTAGACGGTAGTCACCGTCGCTGCTGATGCCCTGCACCGAGCCGACGAGTTCGGCGACTTCGCCGGCGGTTGTCCGTCGATCGTGAGGTCGGTGAGCTTGCATTCGGGGCCGGGCTGGACTTCGCACACGTAGAGGTCTTCTGGGCCCGGAGAGGTTTCTTTCGGCAAGCGGCATTTGCTTTCGGCCGTGAGGTTCTGCGTGTCGGAGAAGAACACGCGCGACCCGTCCGGCGGTCGCCTCTTGGAAGTTGGCCTCGGCTGTTTGTTCTTCGAGTTCCCGGCCTTCGGTGCCCGTTGCGTGCAGGGCGCCGGCTTCCTGCGCGTTGACCTGGATCGTCTTGCTGTTCGGGTACGTCGCGCATGTACAGGAACGGGTGGTTTTCGGTTTCTTCTTCGTTTTCGGTCTCGAAGAAGACCCGGGAGCCGTCTTCCGAGATGGCGTTGCGGTCGTTCTCGTACGCCTGTTCTTCGTTGGCGCCGAGCCGCGCGGACGGAACGGCTTTGCCGGCGCCGGCGGTTTTCTGCACCACGCTGACGTACGTGAGCGTCGCGGGGTCTTCTCCTTCGGGCGCGTTCCACTCGTACAGTCCGCCTTCTTCATGGATCGGCGCCGTCGAGGTGAGCGCCAACAGCGCTTTGAAGATCACGTGCTTGAGGTCGGGGGTGGCACTGACGAATTTGAGTTCGCCGCCGAACGGCACGCCGGTCGACTCGTCCGCGCCGTTGACGAGCGCTTCGTAGCAGGTCGCCGGGCAGGTCAGGTTGTTGCGCATGTAGATTCCGCGTTCTTCGCCTTCCGGCGAGACGAGCGGCGGTTCCTGCATGTGCGACCCCACGACCCCGACAGGTTCCACCAGCGCGCTTTCGAGCCCGCGCGAGAAGAAGCGGTACTCCTGCGGTTCGCCTGCGGGAAGGCCCGTCGCCTTTTCGTTCGGCGTCACGATCTGCTTCGACGTCCATCCCTGAGGGGAGCGCGTCGAGATCACCTGCACGCCTTCGAACGCGCGGTTGCCTTCCGGGCTGCCTTCGATGGGCCCGTTGGCCGCGTACGTGACCGCGTTCCCGTCTTCGGAGGCCTCCGAGACGCCGCCCTGGGTCCCCGACACGCCGAAGTCGAGCGGCTCGACGGCGGAGCCGTCCTTGATCGCCGGAGAGACGAGCTCCCACTGACGGTTGTCGGCGAGCAGGCCCCCGGCGCTCGGCAGCGTGGTGAAGGTGCCCAGGGTGCTTTCCAATGCGACTTCGCCACCCGTGTTCGTCGCGACAACGCGGTAGTGGTAGGTGGTCGACGGAGCCAGATTGGTGACCGTGACGCTGACTTCTTTGTCGCCGAATTCCGCAGCGAGGGGCCCTGCACCCGCCACTTTCGTGCATTCGCTCGGGTGTTCGCCGCAGTTCACCGTGCCGTATTCGAAGGTGTATTCGGTCTGGATGCCGTGCGGGTCGATCTGGGCGATCAGCTTCGTTTCGGTCGGAGTGATGTTCTGGGCTGAGACTTCGTTGATCTGCGGCGCGCCCGAGCCTTCAGGCACGAACACGTTGACCGTGTTCGTGCTGGCGTCCGTCACGTAGACCGTGTTGGTCGCCGCGTCCACCGCGACGCCGGTCCCCTTTTTGAGTTCGCCGAATTCCTGGATCGGCGTGCCCGACGGCGTGAACGCGGAGATGCCCGTCACGTTGTCGACGTAGACGGTGCCGGAGGCGGAGCTGGTGCCCTCGTCGACCGCCACGCCCGTCGAGTTCTTGGTGTCGAGCGCTTCGATTTCCGGCACGGCCGTTTCTTCTTGGAGTTTCAGCTGCGCGGTCACCGACCGGAGGGTTGTTCACGCCAAGTTCTTCGGGGCACGAATTCGAACAGCTTCGATCTGATGGTCGCGCGTAGAACAGGTTGCCTGCGCCGTTCACCGCGAAGCCCGGGCCTGCCGCATTCGCATTTCGAGCGTGATCAGCGACTGGTGGGCGTTCGGTTCGCCCCCGGTGAAGCCTTCGATGGATCCGAATTCACCCTCATACAGGAACAGCGAGCCGGCCGGCGTCGACGCCCACTCCCTGGACCGCGGCTTCGTTGGCCACGGTCACGCGACCCAGGAATTTGCCTTCGGAGTCGAACTTCTCGACCGATCCGGCTTCGGGTTCGGCGAGGACATACACGTCGCCCGCCGAGGCGCCCGTCGGAGTTGTCGACCGCGATCGCCTGCGGTTCGCTGAACTGGCCGTCGCCCGAGCCGGCGATGCCCGCGTGGCATCTTTCTGGGGCTTTGCAGGTCTCGAATTCTTCTTCTTCGTCGAGCACGCCCCAGCCCCACGCTTCGACGAATTCGCCGTTCGCCTTGAAGACGTCGACGCGGTTGTTCCCGGTGTCGGCGACGTAAACCCGTTCGGCCGCTTCGCCGACGGCGATCCCCTGCGCTTTGGAGATCCCGCCCGCGCCGGAGCCACCTCTGGCGAACGGTGGTGCCGAGGACGTGGCCCTGCTCGATCAGCGCGGAGGCCGGGGAGCCGGCCAGCAGCAGCCCGGAGCACGCGAGCGCGCACAGCGCCGCGACGCGCGCCACGACACGACGGCCGCTCACGCGACCGTCTGGCGCTTCACCCTTGGCTCCGTCTTCGACGGAGCACTCCTCCGTTGCCCTGGCGCAGTACACGCGCCTCATCCACATCCCAATTCTCGCCGTTGATACTCCCTCTCTAGGCGAGAGTCTACGCGGTCGCGATGGGCTGTCAAGCCGGAACCGTCGAAGCTACCCCGAGCACCGGGGCCGGACCGGCCGCTGGACGCATGATCGAGCCGTCCGGCCGATGGCGCGCCGGTCGGTGGCGGTCGTGCCGGACGAGACACCGTCGTTTCGCCGCTTAAACGTCTCGAGCGGCGCCCGGAAGACCGGAGCGCCGCTCGAGGGCCGGACCCGGGCCGCGCCTGAGCGCGACCCGAGCCGAAGCGTCTAGGTCAGGCTAAACGACGCCGTTGGCCTCGATCTTTTCTTCGTACGTCGTGATCGAGGTGACCGTCTGGCCGGCCTGTTCGAACGGGCCGCCCGCGAGACTGCTTTCGAGAATGTGTTCTTTCGCAGTACCGCCTGCGTAGTGTTCTGGTTTCTGTTTGCCTTTGCTGGCGGTGAATTTTTCGGTTGCCACGTTCTTCATCGCATTGGCGGTGATTTTGTGGAGGACCGAGCCGCGAACTTTCACGGCCGCCGGGCCACACGAGAATTTGGCGAGTTCGCCCCCGCCGGGTCCGTGCAGTTCCTGGGCGATGTGCCATTTCGACTGTTCGCCGGTTTCCGTTTCGAAGCCGAGCCCGCCGTTGAGCGGTTCGGTGATGATCTCACCGGTGGTCGCCCCGGACTGGCATTTCAGGCCTGCCGGATTCACAGCCGGTGAAGTCGGCGGTCAACTTGGCGTCTTTCGGAGCGTCGACTTCGCCTGTAGCCGTCTCACCTTTGCAGGTGATCTTGGTTTTGCTCACCGTTTCCAGCGTTGCGGTGGTGCCGGATTTGATCACGCTCGAGAGGCCTTTTTTGACGATCGTCGTGGTCCATTCGTATTTGGCACCCGTGCCGATGGCTTTGTTGCATTTCGAGTCCGAGAAGCCCGAGCCTTCGGCTTTGGCTTTTTTGAGGCAGCGCCCGAATTCAGGCGCCGTCGCGGATGCCGTGGACACTGCGATCGCGCTGAGCGCGAACGCAGCCACGAGGCAGAGCCCCACGATCCTGATGCGTTTCATCTATCCACTACTCCTTTTTCCCTCTAGGGACTAGATCGACCGACGCCCGACTATCGTCTCGCAGCTTCCGAGACGCCCCTTGCGCCGGGTCCTCCCCGTTGCTGGTACCCCAGCAAACGGCCCTACAATCACGACCTTCGCGCTGAACCAGCGCTCCGACCGTGGCCCGATGCAACCGTCTTCGCCGCTTCGCCGCGGACTCCGCCGGTCTCATCCGGCCAGCGCTGCCCGGCGGACCGGGCGCCTGCACACCGCGCGAAGCTCACGCTCAGGCGGCGGCATGGGCACTCCATCCCCCTCGCAGCGCTTGACATCATGTCGCGGCCGACCGTAGCACAGGGCTGGACGACCCGTCAAGGCGAGCTGAGCCGTCCATGACTGGCTGGCCGTCCAGCCTACAGCACCGGCGTCCCGGCTGGCTGTCCAGCCGAAACCGGCTGGCTGTCCAGCCCGTATTTGTTACAGAAACGCGGGCCGCCGCGGCGCGCAACGGCGATCGCCTGCTCCCGCGGGGCGTTTCTCACACACACGCCGAGCCGAGCGCGGGCAGAGGCTGTCCGGGATGAACGCCCGCGTACATGAGCCACAGGCTGTAGGCGGGGTACAGGTGCTCGAGCGAGGCGCTCGCGAGCCCTACGGGGAAGTCTGGATCCTCGCGAAAGCTGTACTGGAAGACCGCCTGCACCCGCGGGTCCGCGTACCACGCCACGAGCTGGCGCGCGAGCGCCTCGCAGCCGGCGGCTTCCTCGGCGACCGAGGCCCCGCGCGCGCGCCCCGGCCGCGGCGCGCCGGCGCCCGCCTCGGTGACCCAGATCGGCATGGCGCGCGCACACCCGCCGCGCGCGTCGAGCGCGGCCTGCAGCGCCGCCACGGCTTCGGGCACGGGGCGCGCGGGCGGATAGCTCGCGTAGGCGTGCACCGAGAACGCGCCCGCGAGGCACAGCACGTCTGCGGGCAGAGCGGAAGCGAAGCGCGAGACGCTCAGCGTGTGCGGCGTTTCGAGCGCGTACGCCGCGAGCTCGCCGACGACGATGCGGTGGGTGCCGCCGGCCGCGCGCAGCGTCGCCGCGAGCGCGCGCGCGAGCTGCGAGTACAGCGCGACCGAGGCGGGCGCGGAGCGCGGCGAGCAGGAGACACGCTGCGGGCTCATGAAGGCCGGGTCGTTGGGCTCGTTCCAGGGGCTCCACCATTCGAGCGCCACGCCCTCGCGCGCGCCGAGCGCGAGCAGCGAAGCGACGAGCGCGCGGTAGGAGGCGAGCGCGCGCGGACCGAGCGGCCGCGCGTATGCGGGGGTCGAGGCGCTCTCGCAGCCGTGCACGCGCGCGGCGGCCCACGCTGGCGTGCCGTAGATGTCGAGCACCACCCGGAAGCCTGCGCCCGCGCGCTGCTGGGAGGCGATCGCGGCGAGCTCCGCTTCGATGCCCGCGTAGGAGCCGCACGGCGCGACGCCGCGGTCGCAGCCGCTTTCGGAACGGTTCAGCTCGGGCGCGCGCGCGGGATCGGGCTGCAGCTTTGCCCAGTCGATCAGCACCCGCACGTAGGCGGGGCGCAGCGCGGTGAGCTCCTCGCGCGCCGCCTCGATGGGCTCGGGAGCGGGGTCCGCCGAGGCGGGGCTCCACAGCAGGTCGGCGTCGTCCTCGGTGATCCCGAACGCGACGCGCGGGCCGGGCGCCGGCGCGGCGGCGCCGGGGGCCGGCGCGCTCGTGCGGCCCGTGACGGCGTGGCCGGATCCCCCGCAGCCGGCCAGGGCGGTCGCGAGGAGCGCCGCGGCGAGGAGCGGCGCTGCGAGGCGCTTGGCGAGGCGCAAACCGGCTCCGAACCTGGCGCGGCGCGTGGCGCCGGCGCGCCGGGCGCTAGACCGCCGAGACCTGCTCTTCCTCGGCGACGCGGAACGAGGAGCCGCAGCCGCATGCCGCGACCACGTTGGGGTTGTTTACCTTGAAGCCCGCGCCCTGCAGGCCTTCCTCGTAGTCGATCTCCGAGCCGCGCACGAACTGCAGGCTCTCGCGGTCCACGAGCAGCTTCAGCCCGCGGCTCTCGAAGATCTCGTCGTTCTCGCGCTGCTCGTCGAAGGCGAGCTGGTACTGGAAGCCCGAGCATCCGCCTCCGCGGACGCCCACGCGCAGGCCCGCGAGGCTCACGTCGGCCTGCTGGGCCGCGAGGAACTCGTGCACCTTCTCTGCGCCCTTCTCGGTGATCGTGATCATCGCCTGTGCTCCTGTGGACTCACGCCAAGACTTTCCAAAGTATAGCGGCGATGGAGGGCCGCCCCGATGCTCTACCCTGGGGAACGATGCCGTCCGCCGAGGACATCAAGACACGCATCGAGGCGGCGATCCCGGGCGCGCGCGCGGAGGTCGAGGACACCACCGGTGGCGGCGACCACTTCCGCGCGCAGGTCACCGCGGCGGCCTTCCAGGGCCGCAGCCGCGTCGAGCAGCACCGCCTCGTCTATGAGATCTTCGGGGCGGAGATCGGCGGGCCGATCCACGCGCTCGCGCTCAAAACCCTCACCCCCGAGGCCGAGGCCCAGCGAACCCCCACTCCCTGAGAGGCAGGAGCAAACCCCATGTCCAGCCAGTTCGACCCGATCCCCATGATGGACGCCCAGCCGCAGGCGGCGCCCCCAGCCCCGAGCGCCGGCTCGAACCCGGTGCGCGAGGCGATCGCGGAGGCGATCGCCGAGCACGAGGTGATCCTCTTCATGAAGGGCACCCCCGACGCGCCCGCGTGCGGCTTCTCGGCGCGCACGGTCGCCGCCCTGCAGGCGCTCGACGCGCCGTTCGCGGCCGTGGACGTGCTGCCCGACCCGCGCATTCGCCAGGAGCTCTCGGCGATCTCCAACTGGCCGACGATCCCGCAGCTGTTCGTGCGCGGCGAGCTGATCGGCGGCTGCGACATCATCACCGAGATGTACGACTCGGGCGAGCTCGCGCAGGTGCTGGGGTAGGCGCCGTGCTGTAGCGTGCCGCGGTCGATGGCCCCGGTCGCGATCGTCACGGACAGCACCAACTACCTTCCCCGCGCGCTCGCCGAGCGCGAGGGCATCAGCCAGGTCAGCCTGTACGTGGGCTGGGCCGGCGAGCACGAGCGCGAGCTCGACATGCCGGACTTCGACGCCTTCTACGAGCGCCTGCGCAGCGACCCCGAACTGCCCAGCACCTCGCAGCCGTCGATCGGCGACTTCCTCGCGGTGTGGGAGCCGCTGCTCGAGCAGGGCCGCGACGTCGTCTCGGTGCACCTCGCGGGCGGCATCTCGGGCACGACCGAGGCGGCGCGCCAGGCGCACGCGCTGCTCGCGGAGCGGGGCCTCGGCGAGCGCGTGCAGGTGATCGACGGGGAAACCGGGTGCGGCGGGCTGGGGCTGCTCCTGCTGGCGGCCGCCGCGGCGGCGCGCGAGGGCGCCTCGCGCGAGCAGGTCGCCGAGCGCGTGCGCGAAGCCCGCGCGGCGCTGCGCATCTGGTTCTGCGTGGACACGCTCGAGTACCTGCGCCGCGGCGGGCGCGTGGGCAAGGCGCAGGCGTGGCTCGGCGGCACGCTCAAGATCAAGCCGATCCTGTCGCTCGAATACGAGATCGTGCCGGTCGAGCGCGTGCGCACTGCGGGGCGCGCGTTCGAGCGGATGGTGCGCTACGCGCAGGAACTCCACGACAGCGGCTCAGACGGCTGGGTGGTGCAGCACATCCAGGCGCCCGAGCAGGCCGAGCGGCTGATCGAGCGCTGCCGCGAGATCTTCGACTCAGAGCCCGTGTTCACCTCGGAGGTGGGCCCGGTGATCGGCACCTACACGGGCCCCGGCCTGATCGGCGTGGGCGCGATCCCCCGCTCGCTGCTCGGCACGCGCGCGCCCGCCTGATCCACGCACGTGTGCTGCGCGGCCCGCGCCGCGCGCGGCGGCCTCAGCGGCGCCGGCGGCGGCGCATCAGGCGCACGCCGAGCATCAGCCCGACGACGGCGCCCGCGGCCATCAGCTCGCTGCGGTGGCGCTCCACGTGCGCGCGCCAGTCGGTCGCGCGCACGACCTCGCCGCGCAGGCGCTCGACCGACAGCGCGAGCTCCTCGCGGTTGCTCTCCATCGAGCTGCGGATCTCGGCCGACGAGCGCTGCGCCATCACGCGCCTCCGTCGCCGGGCGCACCGGCGGGCGCGGGCGGCACCGGCTCGGGCGCCGGCGGGCGCTGCTCGTGCGCCGCGGTGACGGCCTCGCGGATCTTGCGCGCTTCCTCGATCGCCATGTTGGGCACCGGGGGCGAACTGCGTTTGACGGCCTTCGCGGCCCCGAACCCGGCGATCGCGCCGAGCACGAGCAGGATCACCGCCATCGCGAAGAAGCCCCAGAAGTAGGTGAAATCATTACCTGGCAGGTAGTAGTAGAGGAGCCAGGCGCAGCCCACGAGCGCGAACACGAGCGCCATCACCACGAACACGCCGGCGGCCACGCCTATGATCGCGCCCTTCACGAGCTTCGTGGCCTTCTCGCTGACCTCCGCCTTGGCGAGCTCGATCTCTTCGCGCACGAGCTGCGTGGCGCGCTCTGAGACTTCGGTGATCGCGGTCGCGATGTTCTGCGGCTGCCCTCCGTCCGGCGCGCTCATTCGGGCGGCTCCTCTCCGAACATGCGCCGCCACACGACGCTCGCCGCGCGCGTCGCGGCGATGCTCGCCAGCGCGCTGAGGCCCGCCACGAGGCCCGACCACATGAGCCGCTTGACCATCTCGTTCTCCACCATCGCGCCAGTCTATTCCCCGCCGGCGTCGCCGCTACGCGTGCCGGGTCCCGCCGGTCGCTCCCGCCCCGCGCGCCGGGCTGGCGCGGGCGCCGCCGGGCTGGGCAGCCCTACGGCGCGCTCGCCTCGTGCACCTCGCGCGTCTCGAGACCGCCGCACACCGTCTCCACGACGAGCCACTTGGCGCGCTCGAAGTACTCCTCGTCCTGCGGCAGCAGGCCGAAGATCCAGCCGGTGAGCAGCTGCTCGATCGCGCCGTAGAAGGCCATCGCGGCGAAGCGCTCTTCGATGTCCGCCTTGAAGTAGCCCTGCGCCTGCCCCTGGGCGACGATCTCGCCGATCAGCTCGTACGCCTCGCGGATCTCTGCGATGTGGGTCTGGCCGAAGGAGTTGGCGGCGCGCGTGACCTCCACGATGATCACCTTCATCAGGTCGGGGTCGTGGCGGTAGCTGTCGATGATGAACGTCGCGATCTCGCGCAGCTTGTCGCGCACGCAGATCGGCTCCGCGTCCACGCGGCGGATCACCTCGAGCATCACGTTCCAGCGCTCGAGGAAGAGCGTGTCGAGCACCTCGTCCTTGGAGGCGAAGTAGTGGTAGACGAGGCCGTACGCGACGCCGGCCTCGTCCGCGATGTCGGACACGCGGCACGCGTGGAAGCCCTGGCGGGCGAACACGCGCACGGCCGCGTCGAGGATCAGCCTGCGCTTGTCGGCGCCGGCCTTGGCGCGTGCCGTGGAGCCCCGCGAGCTCACGCGGGCTGGTGCTCCGGCCAGCGGTAGGCGTCGGGGCGGCGGTTGGCGAGCGAGGGCAGGCTCGCGCGGATCTCGAGCTGGCGCTCGAGGTCGAGCTGCGCGGCGATGTGGCACTCGCCGTCGGGCGCCTGCGCGAGCACCACCCCCCACGGGTCCACGATCATCGAGCGCCCGCCCGAGTGCTGGCGCGCGGGGTGCTCGCCGACCTGGTTTGCCGCGATCACGAACGCCTGGTTCTCGATCGCGCGGGCTCGCACCAGCGTGTCCCAGTGGTCGCGCGTGGTCGCGAGCGTGAACGCGGCCGGCACCGTGAGGATGCGCGCGCCGCGCACCGCGAGGATCCGGTAGAGCTCGGGGAAGCGCAGGTCGTAGCAGACGCTGAGGCCCAGCTCGACGCCGCCCGCGGTGTGCGAGAGCACGATCTCCTCGCCGCCCTGCTCGATGTCCGACTCGCGGTACACGCGCCCGCCGACGTCCACGTCGAACATGTGCAGCTTGCGGTAGCACGCGTGAATCTCACCGTCGGGCCCCACGTGCACGCTCGTGTTGGCGAGCTTCTCCTGGCCCGGCACGCGCTCGAGGATCGAGCCGGCCACGAGGTCCACCCCCAGCTCGCGCGCGATCCCGCGCGCCCAGGTGACGGCGGCGCCGTCGAGATCCTGCGCTGAGGCGAGCAGGTCCTCCTCCGAGCCGATCGCGGTCCACTTCTCCGGCAGTACGATCAGCTCAGCGCCGTCGGCCGCGGCGGCCCTCGTGAGGCGCTCGGCGCACGCGAGGTTCGCAGCCTGGTCGGCGCCCGCGTTCAGCTGGACCGCCGCGACCTTCAAGGCCGGGCTCCGGTCGCAGCCGCGCCGCCCGAGCCGTCGCTCGACACCGGCAAATAGATTGACTGGTCAGTCAACACCGAGAAGCATAACGCCAGCGCACCGCGCGGTGGGTCCGTCGCGCGGCGCCGCGCCAACGGAGGGCGCGAAACTCTTCCAAGGTACGCGCCCGCTCAAGCGCTGGCGCTACGTGGCGGTGTTCTCACAGGAGCTGAGCGCGTGCGCCGCGCTCGTTCGGATCGGCCCCGCGCGCCAGTCGTTCTGGGCGCTGCACATGCGCGGAGGGCAGGCGCTGCGCGAGCGCACGCGCCTCGTTCCGCGGCGGCGCGAGGTGAGTCTCGGGCGCGGCGAGATGCTGGTGCGCGACCGCGGCGTAGAGCTCTCGCTCGCGCTCGAGGAAGAAGGCGGCTGGGAGGCGCGCTGCGCGCACGGGAGCGGCGAGGTGTGGACGCGAAAGCAGGCGGGCGTGCGCGCGCACGGCACGCTCGCGCTCGACGGCGGCGCGCCGCGCGGGCTCGAGGCGCTCGCGGTGATCGACGACACGTGCGGCTACCACGCGCGCCACACCGAGTGGTGGTGGAGCGCGGGCGTGGGCGAGGCCGCGAACGGCACGGCGCTCGCCTGGAACCTCGTGAGCGGGGTGAACGACCCCCCGCACGGGAGCGAGCGCGCCGTGTGGGTCGCCGGCGAGCCGCGCGAGGCGCCGCCGGTGTCCTTTGCGGCCGACCTCTCGTCGGTCGCGTGCGAGGACGGCTCATCGCTTCGCTTCCGCGCGGAGGCCGAGCGCGCGCGCAGCGAGAACCTGCTGCTCGTGAAGAGCGACTACCGCGCGCCGTTCGGGAGCTTCTCGGGGACGCTGCCGGGCGGCGTCGCGCTCGCGCGCGGATATGGCGTGGTCGAGCACCACCGCGCCTCCTGGTGAAGGGGCCGTACTTAAAAACTCCTTTTGATACGGAACGGTATTTGACAAAGCGCCATTCATGTGGTTACGCTGCGAAAGCAGCCGCGCTCGTCGGCTAATGGGGAGAGACGAGGGGATCACGTGGGGATGGCGAGAAAAGGACCACTCACCAGGAACGCCGACAGGCACGCTCTGCGTGCCGTCGGGCCCACGCCCGTAGACATACCGTCACGGAGTGCTCTCTCCGGCGCACTGGGGTGACGCCGGCGGACGCGACCGACCATGACGGTTGGCGAATCCCGTGGCCCTCGTCTCGATTGACGGGGGCCACGTTTTTTTGAGCGCCCGCTCCGCATCCTGAACGCGTGCGTAATCCCGTCCACAGGGGCGGCGTCCGGCCGAGCGAACCTTCGTGGCTTCGTTCGCTCAGCCAACGCCGAAGGCAGCCCGCTGGGCGGAGGTGAGGCTGCCCGGCACGCGTGCTCGTCCGATGCGTTCGATCGCCGCGAGCGGGTCGGCGAGCTCGGCCGACCAGACCTGCGCCGCTCCGCCGTCGGCCCCGGTGACGATCTCGTTCCCGTTCGGCGAGAACGCCGCATCTTGGACCGCGTCGCCGACGCGGAACTCGGCGAGCATCTGCCCTGTCTTCCACGCCCACACGCGGGCGGTGCCGTCGCCGCTCGCCGTGAGCAGCTCGCTGCCGTCGCGGCTGAACTCGACGCTGTTGACCGGAGCGTGCCCCGCCTCGCGCAGCACCTCTTCCTGCGATCGCGTCGCGACGTTCCACACGCGCGCCGCGCCGTCGTTCGATGCGGTCGCGACCAGCCTGCCGTCGGGGCTGAACGCGCCGTCGTTGAGAACGTCGCCGCCCGGCTCGCTGAAGACGGCGCTCTGGGCTTCTTCGCCGTGGCTCCAGCGACTCCAGATACGCGCGCTGCCGTCGGTGTCCGTGGTGAGGATCTCGCCGCCGCGGGGGCTGAACGACGCGCTGGTGAACCCGCCGGTCGGAGATACGATCACACCGGCTTGGGAGGGCGACTTCCAGTCGGTGCTCGCAGCCTGCCACACGTCGGCGAAGCCGCTTTCGCTTGCGGTTACGAGCCGACGCGCGTCGTGCGGGTCGAACTGCGCGTCGAGCAGTTTCGAGCCCGACCGCAGTTCCGCCAGCTGCGTCGCGGCGTGCGCCCCGGACCCGCGCCAGTCCTTCCACACGCGCGCGACCCCGCTCTGCCCCGCAGTCACGATCAGCTGCGCGCTCGCGCTGAACGCGGCGGTCTGCAGCGTTTCCTGGCCCCGCCCTTCCTTGCCCACGAGGCCAATCTGCTTGTGGTCGCGATAGCCCCACGCCCGGGCAGTCGTTGCTTCGGCTGTGAGGACGTCCTGCCCGTCGGGGCTGAACGCCACGGAGGTGATGTCGGTGCTGACGACGGGCAGCCCTGCGCCGAGCTGCTCACGGGGGCGCGCGAACCACAGCTTCACGGTCCCGTCGGAGCTCGAGGTGGCGATCAGGTCGGCTTCTGGGCGCGGGCTGAACGCGCCGCTGATCACGCGGCCCTGGTGTCCGAGCAGCGACAGCAGCAGGCGTCGGCTGCCGGCGTCCCAGACGCGCGCGCTGCCGTCCGTGCTGACGGTCAGCACCTGCGTTCCGCTCGGATTGAATTCGGCGTCGCGCAGGATCGCGTCGCCCGGCTCTGTCATCGGGTCGCCGATCGGCGCGTGCTTGTGCACGCTCCACATGCGCGCGGAGCCGTCGTCGCTCGCCGTCAGCAGCACGTCGTCGGCGTGCTGCTGAAAGCGCACCGATTCGATCGCGACGCGACCGGGCTCTTCGATCCGGCCGATGGCGGCGCCGCTCGTCTTGTACACCCGCGCGAAGCCATCGTTGCTCGTCGTCGCCACCTCGGTCCCGTCGGTGCTGAACGAGACGTCGGTGATGTTCTGGCTCGCGCTGTGCACCGCTAGCCTCGACCCGCTTCGCCAGTCGAACACGTATGCCCGCTCGCCCGCCGCGACCGCCACGTAGCGTCCGTCGGCGCTGAACGCCAGCGCCTGTACCCCTTCTGGCAGGCTGAGCAGCTGTCCGGCCACGCCGTTGGAGATGGACCACCCATAGACGCTTCCGTCTTCGGCGCCTGTCACCAGCTCGTTGCTGTTGCCGGGCGCGAACGCCACGGCACGCAGGCCGGCGCCGCCCGGTTGGCGCACCACGGCGAGTTTTCGACCGCTCGGCACTTCCCAGACGGTCGCGGACCCGTCTGCGCCCGCCACCGCATAGCGCCTGCCGTCCTGGCTGAAGGCGCCCCGTTCGAGCGCATCGCCGCTGCTGACCCGTAGCAGCACGCCGGTCGCTCGCGCGCCCGTCGCGGACCAGGTCCGTGCCGTGCCGTCTGCGCTCGCGGTGAGTACGAAGCGGCCACTGGACGCGAACGCGACGGCCGTGAGCGCATCGTGCCCATCGCGCGCCGAGAGCTGGTGCACGAGGTGAAGCGAGTGGCCGTCGAGCACGCGCGCGACGCCGTCGTTGCCTCCAGCGACCACTTGCTCCCCGTCCGGCGAGAAGGCGACGCTCTGCATCACGTCCTTCGACACCCCGGGGTACCTCGCCAGTTTGCGCGGCTTCGCGCCGCTGTTTTCCCACAGGGTCACGGAGCCGTCGATGTCTCCGGCGACGATGCGCCTTTCGTCGCGGCTGATCGCCGCGGACAGCACGGCATGGGGGCGCAGGCCGATCGTGCGCAGCGGGACCTTGGAGTCCCGTGCGGCATCCCATACCCGGACGTCTCCGTCTCCGCCTGCGGTGACGATAAGCCGGCCGCCGGCGCTGAACTCGGCACCGTTGGCGGGGAAGTCTTTTGGTTCTTCGAGTTCGCGCTCTTTCCCATGCCGCGCGCTGCGCGCGTTCCAGATGTACACGCCCCCGTCGTCGGCCGCCGTCAGCAGCCTCGCGCCGTCGGGGCTGAACGCGACGTCCTTGACGGAGCTATGCAACGGCTGCTGGACCTCCGCGCCGACCGGCCGGCGCTTGCTCACGCTCCAGATCGTCACCGTGCCGTCCTCGCCGCCGGTCGCGATCAGGCGCCCGTCGGGGCTGAACGCCGCCGTGCCGAGGCCCTGGCCGCCAGACCCGAGGACGCCCAGCTGGTGCCCGTCCGATGCGTCCCAGATGCGCGCGAACCCGTCGCTGTCGCTCGTCACGATCAGCTTCCCGTCGGGGCTGTATGCGGCGCCGGTCACGCTCGCCGGCGGCACGAGCGTGCGCCGCAGCGCAAGCATCGGCAGCGCGCTGCGCAGCGCCGCCTGCGCCTGCTCGGTGTGGCTCTTGCGGAGCGCTTCCAGCGCGAGCTGGGTGCTCAGCTGTGGTTCGCTCTGAAGCTCCTCGAGCGCGCTCGCGGCGAGCTGGCGCGACTGCGCGGTGTTGCGGTCGGCGACCGCCGAGCGCCACAAGAAGAACGCCGCGACGCCCACCGCCACGACCAGGGCGAGCGCGGCCATCAGCACCCGCGACTGCCGGCGGTCGCGGCGGGCGCGCTCCTCGGCGGCGTGTTTCTCGCGCTCCAGGCGTTCGCGCTCGCGCGCGTCCTCGGCGCGCTTTCTCTGCTCGAGCGCCCTGCGCCGCCAGTCCACGATCGCGGGCGCGAGCACGTCGTGGAAGATCTCGTAGCGGTCGTCCGGCAGCTGCCTTCCCGCGGGAGGCGGCACGTGACGCACGATGCGCTTGGCGTCGAGCGCCTTGAGCACGCCGGCGACCACGGTGCCGGGGCGTTCGATCGTGGCGGCGAGGTCCGACGCCGCGTACACGATCTTCGTGCCCGACGGCGTGACCAGCAGGCGGAACATGTCTACGGCGGCCTCGCGCTGGTCCTCGGCGAGGGCCGCGAGCGCGCCGTCGAGGTGGGTGCGCACGATCTCCTGCGCGCCGCCGAGCTCCTCGAGCATCGCGAGGCGCAGCGCGCGCGAGCGGCGCGCGTGCGCCCACAGCGTGGACATCACGAGCTGCAGATACGGCGTCTCGACCTGGCCGCTGCGCGGCGCCGCGCCGTTGCCCTCGCCGCCGTCGGCCTTGCCCTCCCCGCCCTCGGCCACGATGACCTCGCCGGTGCGCACCTGGTCGAGCACCCGCTCGACCAGCTCGGGCTCGATCGTGACCGGCTCCTCGCCTGGATGCAGCTCGTTGAAGTGCTCGATCGGCTTGACGATCGTTTCGCGCGCCGCGTCGCGGCCGAGGTACTCGAGCTGCAGGTAGTTGTTGTAGACGTTCGCGACCTTGCCGACGAACAGGTCTCCGAGCAGCGCGAGCGCGTCCTCGCGGATGGCGATCAGGAAGTTCGCGCGCAGGTCCGCGCGGTTGACGCATTCGGCGAGTTCATCGGCGAACCCGTGCGCGTGCCCCTCCGCCTGGTAGAGGAAGTATTCCTCGAACTGGTCGAGGATGATCAACAGCTTCGCGTCGAGCAGGCCGCTCGCCGATTCGATCACCTCGCGCAGCCCCTCGCCCGCCGGCCGGGCGCTCTGCCCCTCCGCGAGGAACGGCTCGAGCGCGCTCGAGATCGCGCTCGTGAGGCCCTCGAGCGGATTGTCCTTCCAGTCCTTGAAGACCACCGGCACGTAGCGCGGCGATCCGCGCCGCGCGATGTTGTGCTGCGCGAGCTCGCGGATCTGGCAGGCGACGCCGGCCCTCAGGAGCGAGCTCTTGCCGACGCCGCTCGGCGCGAACAGCACGGTCAGCCGCGAGGCGCGCAGGTTGGCGATGATCGTCTGGCGTCTCGGTCTCGCGCCCGAAGAACCACTCGCTGTCGCTCTCCTCGAAGTAGTCGAGGCCTACGTACGGTCCGAGCTCGCGGTCGGCCGCGGTCGCGGCCGCGCCTTCGCCGCGCATCGGCTCAGCCGGCCGGCGCGCGCCACGCGTCCATGCGCGCGTCGAGCTCGCTCACGTAGTCGTCGGGCAGGGCCGCGAACAGTTCCACCTGCAGGGCCTTCCAGAACTGGTGCTCGAGCGCCTCGGGCTCGTACTCGATCGCCCACGAGCTGTCTTCGAGCTTCTGCCCGTGCGGCCACACGCGTTTGAGGAACACCCGCGGGCTCCAGTCGCGCATCGCGTAGCCGAGGAACAGGCAGTGGCTGTTCTTGAGCTTGTTGAGGATCTGTTTGGGGATCACGCTCGCGATCTCGTCGGCGACCATGTAGTCGATGTACTGGTCCTCGGTGAGCACGTAGTTCCTGCTCTCCTCGCGCTCCTCGCCGTGCCCGTACGCGGCGCCGTGCACCTTCACGATCACGGTGCGCGTGAGCTCGTCCCACTTGTCGATCGGGAACTCGAGGTATTTCGCGGTGTCGGCGACCGGCGTCGCCTCGCCCTTCCACGGTTCGTGCACGAACTCCCCTTTGGAGCCGCCGCCGGCGACGAACACGGCCACGTCGTAGGGCTCGTTGACGGCGTCGAAAGCGCGCTCGAGCGCCGTGTCGTAACAGGTGGTGACGATCATCTGGTAGCGCGACGGGCGCCCCAGCGCTTCTAGGCGTTTGGGGAGCCCCGCAAGGAAGCGGTGGACCCCGTTCGGCTCGCCCTCGAGCCGCAGCGCCTCGTGGATCGTCTTGTACAGCAGCGACGGCTTGATCAGCGCGACGTGCTGCGCCACCTCCGCGAGGTCGCGGGAGTCGGTCTGAAGCTTGAACGCGTCCACCAGGTACGCGGCGAGATCCTGCGCCCCGGGCAGACACCCCCACACGCGCGAGCCCAGCACCGGCACGACGGTTCCCTCCTCGACCATGCACTCGAGCACCTGCTCGTAATGGTCCTCGCCGGGAGATGGCGCGTGCGACGCCGCCCTCGCGCCCGTCCTGCGCGGCCGCAGGGGGCCGTGCGAGAGCTCGCGCAGCTCCGCCTCGACCGCCGTGCTCTCGGCCGCCGCGCTCTCGGCCGGCACGCTCTCGGCCGGCACGCTCTCGGCCGGCACGCAGCCCTCGAGGTGCTCGATCAGCACCTTCACGTCGGCGTCGAAGGACGCCATGCGAAGCTCGCTGGCCTGGTAGCGCGCGAGCGCCTTGAGCGGCTTCGGCAGCTCGCTCTCGGACGGCATCGCGGCGCCGCCGATCAGCACCGGGACGATCTGGCCGCGCCACTTGCGCAGCGCGAGCTCGAGCTCGAGCAGCACGTAGTCCTCGCCCTCCCCGTAGGCGCGGTGGCGCTGGGTGAGGCTCTCGAGCCAGCCGCGGCCGATCAGCGCGAGGAACGCGCCCGAGCGCGCGCCGTGGTCCCTGATGCCCTCGAGCCAGCGCGTGCCCAGCTCGAGCGACTTCACGTCCAGGAACACGTTGGCCTCGCCGAAGCGCGCCGCGAGGCGCTCGTACAGCAGCAGCGCCGCGGCGTCGGCGTCATCGTGGCGGTAGTTGATGAAGAGCTTCAACTCGCCCACGACCGACCCCTCGCCGGCCTGCTCGGCGACGGTCTCGCGTTGCGACGCCCCCATCGTTTGCCCACCCCCGTTGAGCCAAGAACCGCCGACAATCGTACACGAAGCCCGCGGTCGCGAGGGCGGCCGCGCGCGCGGAGCGCGGAGCATCGAGCGCAGAGCGCGGAGCGCTGGGCGCCGGGCGCGGTGGCGCTATGCGTGCCTGCGCAGCTCGGCGAGCAGCATCTTGGAGTGCATCGCGCCGATCAGCTCGCGCAGCGGCTCGACGCCGGCGGAGACGATCTCCATGGCGCGCTCGATGTCGACCTCGCCGGCGAGGCGGCCGACGAGCGATGAGACCTCCTCGCGCACGAGCGGCTCGAGCGCGTCGCGGTAGCGCAGCGTGTCGTACACGGTGAAGCCGAGCGCCTCGTCGTAGCCGCCCGCGCGGAAGCTCGCGATCGCGGCGATGATGCGCTCGTCGTCGGCGCCGTAGCCGCGCGGGCCGGGCGTGAGCACGCCGATCTGCGCGAGCCGGTCGAGCACGTTGCGCGGCACCCCGTAGCGCAGCTGCGCCTCCTTGCGCGAGACGGGGCTGTCCTGCTCGGCGCGCTGGCTCGCGCGCTCGATGATGCGGTCCTCGAACTCGATCAGCGCGCGCACCCGCTCGGGGTCCTCGCGCAGCGCGCCGCGGATCACGCGCAGCGGCATGAAGCGCTCCTCCTGCAGGCGCTTGATAAGCGCGATCCGCTCGACGTACTCGGGCGGGTAGTAGGCCATGTTGCGGCTCGTGCGCACGACGTCCGAGCCGCGCCCGAGCAGGCCCTCGCGCAGGTAGTAGCGGATCGTGCCCGCGCTCACGCCCGAGCGCTCGGACAGCTCGCTCATCTTCAACAGGCGCCGCCCGTCCGGCTCCGCTCCCACGGGCGCGCCGGGCGCGCGCGCTGCGGCCGAGCGCGCGCCCGGCGCGGCGTCGCGCGCGCGGGTCATGCCCTCAGCGTGGCGGGCTGCGGGTCGCCGGCGGGGCCGGCCGCGGCGCCGCTTGCGAGCAGCTCGGAGACCTCCTGGGCGGAGTAGCCCGCGTCGAGCAGCGCCTGCTCGGTGTGCTCGCCGAGCACCGGCCCGGGCAGCCGCGCGTGCTCGCCGGGGGTGCGGCTCAGCTTGACGGGAACGCCGAGCTGGCGCACGGGGCGCTCGGCGCCGGGCTGGCGCATCTCGACGACCATCTCGCGCTCGGCCACGAGCTGCGAGGAGAGCGCCTCGTCCAGCTCCAGCATCGGCTCGAGGCAGCAGTCGTGCTCGCGCGCGAACGCCTCCCACTGATCGCGCGTGCGCGCGGCGAAGATCGCGCACACCTCCGCGTGCGCGTCGGATCCGGGGCGCTCGAACTGCTTGGCGACGAGGTCCTCGCGCCCGACGCCGCGGCACCACGCCTGCCAGAACTTCGGCTCGAGCGCGCCGAGCGTGACCCAGCCGTCGGCGCACTCGTACGGCCGGTAGCAGACGAGCGAGCCCGCCAGCGGCAGCTCGCCGCGGCGCGGCACCACGCCGTCGGCGAAGTACGCGGCGGCCACCATCGAGAGCCACGACAGCGCGCCGTCTGACATCGACACGTCCACGAGCTGCCCCTCGCCTGAGCGCTCGCGCTCGCGCAGCGCGACCATGATCGAGAACGCGGCCATCAGCGCGCCGCCGCCGATGTCTGCGATCTGCCCCGCCGCCTGCACTGGCTCGCCGCCGCGCGCGCCGGTCAGCCCGAGCAGCCCGATCAGCCCGAGGTAGTTCATGTCGTGGCCCGACGCGTCGCGTTTGGGCCCGTCCTGGCCGTAGCCGGTGATCGAGCAGAACACGATGCGCGGGTTCTGCTCGCGCATGCGCTCGTAGCCGACGCCGAGGCGGTCGAGCACGCCGGGGCGGAACGATTCGAGCACCACGTCGTACTCGCGCACCAGCCGCAGCAGCGCCTCGCGGCCGCGCTCGTGCTTGAGGTCCAGGCGGATCGAGCGCTTGTTGCGGTTGAGCGCGAGGAACAGCGCGGAGCGCGCGCTGTCGTGGGCGCCCTCGTAGTAGGGGGTGGACCAGCGGATGTAGTCGCCCATGCCGGTGTCCTCGACCTTCAGCACGTCCGCGCCGAAGTCCGCGAGCAGCAGCGAGCAGAAGCCGCCCGGCAGCAGCCGCGAGAGGTCGAGCACGCGGACGCCCTCGAGCGGGAGGCTCACGACGCGGCCTTCGCTGCGGCGCCGGCGGCGCTGTGCGCGATCGGCAGCTGCGGGAGCGCCAGCATCGCGCGCGCCTCGCCCACGGTGGCGGGCCTGCGGCCGATCTGCTCGGTCATCGTGCGCGCCTGCGCGATCAGCTCTCCGTTGGAGCTCGCCATCTCGCCGCTCGGGAGATACAGGTTGTCCTCGAGGCCCACGCGGATCGAGCCGCCGAGCGTCAGCGCGGCGGCGACCAGCATCCACTGCTCGCGCGAGATGCCGATCACGCCCCAGTGGTTCGGGGCGCCGGACGGGCCGGCCGCGGGGATGTTGTCGACCATCGCCGCGAGGTTGCGCGCGCTGGGCGGGATGCCGCCGACGACGCCCATCACGCAGTCCACGTGCAGCGGCGGGTTCAGCACGCCCATGTCGATCAGCGGCGCGAGGCTGCCCACGTGGCCCACGTCGAAGCACTCGTGCTCGGGTTTGATGCCCAGGTCGTTCATCGCCTCGAGCAGCTCGATGATCTCCTCGAACGGGTTGGCGAAGACCGTGTTGAACACGAACTCCTTGCGCCTGCGCGAGTACTTCGCGTAGTTCATCGAGCCCATGTTGAGCGCGGCCACCTCGGGCAGGCACGCGCGCAGGTACTCGATGCGCTTCTCGACGGGCACGCCGATCGTGCCGGTGGAGAAGTTGACGATCACCTCGTCGCCCACCTCGTCGCGGATGGCGCCGGAGATCGCGGCGAAGTCCTCGACCTCGTAGCTCGGCGTTCCGTCGGGTTTGCGCGCGTGGATGTGGATCATCACGCCGCCCTCGTCCACGATGCGCCGCGCCTCCGCGGCGTACTCGGCGGGCGTGTAGGGGATCGCGGGGCACTGCTCGCGGTTGGCGATCGCGCCCGAGATCGAGCAGGTGATCACCACGGGGTCCTCCATGCTCATCGGTCCGTCACTCTCCTTCGAGGGCTCAGCCTCATACGGGGACCACGCCCTGTCGCTTCCAGGGGCGCTCGACGCGCTTGCCGGCGGACATCTCGAGCGCTCGGCAGATCAGCGGGCGCGTCTCGCGCGGGTCGATCACGTCGTCGATCATGTCGTTGCCGGCGGCGATGTACACGTCGATGATCTTGCGGTAGGCCGCGATCAGCTCGGCCTTCTTGGCCTCGGGGTCCTCGGCTTCCTCGACCTGTTTGCGCATCACGATCTCGACGGCGCCCTCGGCGCCCATCACGCTGATCTCGGCGCTCGGCCAGGCGACGATCGTGTCGGGCTCGTATGCGCGGCCGTTCATCACGTAGTAGCCGGCGCCGTAGGCCTTGCGCGTGATCACGGTGACCTTGGGCACGGTTGCGTTGGCGACCGCGTGCAGCATCTTGGCGCCGTGGCGGATGATGCCCTCGGCCTCGACCTTGGTGCCGACCATGAAGCCGGGCACGTCCATCAGGAACACGAGCGGGATCGCGAACGCGTTGCACAGGTTCACGAAGCGCGCGGCCTTGTCGGCGGAGTCGTTGTCGAGGATCCCGCCGAGCTGCTTGGGCTGGTTGGCGACGATCCCCGCGGGGCGCCCGCCGAAGCGCGCGAAGCAGGTGATGATGGTGCGCGCCCACTGCGGCTTCATGTCGAAGTAGAAGCCGTCGTCCACCACGCGGCGGATGACCTCGTACATGTCATACGGCTTGCGGTTTGACTCGGGGAGCACGTCGAGCAGCTCCTCGTCCATGCGCTCCACGGGGTCGCCCGCCGCCAGCACGGGCGCGTCCTGCTCGCAGTTCTGCGGCATGAACGAGAGGTACTGCTTGATGCGCTCGATGCACTCCTCGTCGTCTGCGACCTCGAGGTCGCCCACGCCCGAGCGCCGGCAGTGCACGCGAGAGCCGCCGAGCTCCTCCTGGCTGACGTCCTCGCCCACGGCGGCGCGCACCAGGTGCGGCCCCGCGAGCGCCATCGAGCCGCGGCCCTTGACCATGGGGACGAAGTCGGCGAGGCCGGGGATGTAGGCGGTGCCGGCGGCGCACGGGCCCATCAGCGCGGCGACCTGCGGGATCACGCCGCTCATCACGACCTCCTCGCGGAACAGGTGGCCGGAGCCCGCGAACAGCGAGCCGACGGCCTCCTGGATGCGCGCGCCCGCGGAGTCGAGCAGCCAGATGAACGGGATCCGCTCCCTCAGCGCGAGCTCGCGCAGGCGCCCCACCTTGAGCTCGCCGGTCATGCCCATCGAGCCGGCCATCACGGTGAAGTCGTACGCGCACACGCACACCATGCGCCCGTTCACCTTGCCGTAGCCGGTGATCACGCCGTCGGCGGGCGCGTCGCGGCCCTCCATGGAGCGCTGCGAGAAGTGCGGGCGGCCGTGGATGCCGAGCTCGGTGAACGTGCCGTCGTCGATCAGCAGCGCGAGGCGCTCGCGCGCGGTGAGCTTGTCCTGCTCGTGCTGGCGCGCGATCTTCTGCTCCCCGCCGCCGAGGCGGATCTGCTTGCGGCGCGCGTGCAGGTCCTCGACGAGCGGGCGCAGCAGGCTCGTGGGAGTGGGCGGCGCGGACACCGACGCAATCCTAACCCGATTCTCGGCTACGTGGGAAGTGAGTAGTTCTACTGCTCACTTTCGCCGGCGGCCGGGCTACGGGCGCGATCGGGGCCTACGCGTCGAGCCCGAGCACGAGCGCGAGCGCGCGGTCGACCTCACTGATCGCCCGCGCCTCCAGAGCCCCCAGCCTGCGGAGCATGCGGCTCGGCGAAACGCCGCGAATCGCGCGACAGATCGCGCGGCTGGGACGGTCCACGCCTTCGCCGACATCGACCGTCGGGCGCAGTGCCGAGGCCGCGAGCGTGCTCGAAACCGGCACGAGCGCAAGCAGGCCGGTCACAGCGCCCTGGCTCAACCGGTCGGGCGAGATGACGATGGCTGGGCGGTTTCGGTCGGGCTCACCCCGCCGTCCCGCGCCGAACGCAACGAGCCACACCTCCCCTCTCATCGGAGCAGGGTCAGTCGATGCCATCTTCGAGCGTTGCCTGCCAAAGGCGCATCTCCGCGAGCGCCTCGGGATTGTTGGCGTCGGCAAGCACCGCCTGTCGCTCGGACTCGAACATCGCCTCGACCTCCCTCTCGCGTGCCATCTCCGACAGCAGCGCCGCAAGCGAGACACCGCGGCGGCGCGCCTGCTCGGCGAGCCTGTCACGCGTCTCGCGCGGGACTCGTATGGTCGCCGTGGGCGATGCCATAGCGACAACTTTAGCGCCTTGCTGTGGCGCCATGCTCCGGCGCTAGCCGGCCCGCTGGGCCCTCAGCGGCCCTTCCACGCGGGCTCGCGCTTCTCGAAGAACGCGCTCACGCCCTCGACGATGTCCTCGGTGGACTGCGCGACCGTGAGCTGCGCGCGCAGGTAGTCGAGCGCGTCGTCGAGCGGCATGTCGAGCTGGCGGCGCATCGCTTCCTTGCCGAGCCGCATGATCACGGGGCTCTTGCCGGCGAGCTTGCCGGCCCAATCCTGCACGGTGGCGTCGAGCTCTGCGTCGGGGACGACGCGGTTGACGATGCCCGCCTCGAGCGCCTGCTGCGCGCTCCAGCGCTCGCCGAGCAGCAGCAGCTCGTTGGCCTTCTTGCGCGGCACGTTGCGGTAGATGATCGCCATGATCATGAACGGGAACGCGCCGATGTTGATCTCGGGCGTGCCGAAGCTCGCGCCCTCCGAGGCGACGATCAGATCGCACGCGAGCGCGATGCCGAGCGCGCCCGCGAGCACGTGGCCGCGCGCGGCGCAGATCGTGGGCTTGCCGAGGTCGCCGATCAGCCGGAACAGCCCCACGAAGCGCTCGCCCGCGAAGTGCTTGTGCACGAGCGCCGTCTCGGCGGCGAAGCCCGACAGGTTGGCGCCGGAGGAGAACGTCCTCTCGTGCGAGGAGCGCAGCACCGCGCAGCGCACCTCCTGCTCCTCGCGCGCGCGCTCGAAGCACTCGGTCAGGCCGCCGAGCAGCTCCGCGGACAGCGCGTTGCGGGTGTCGGGGTCGTGGAGCGTGATCGTGGCGACGCCGCGCTCGTCTACCTCGTAGAGCACCTTCTCGGTGGGCACGCGCGCATCGTAGCCGCAACGCGGCGAGGGGAATGAGCAGTCCCATCGTCTACTTTGCCGAGCCGAGGAGGCCCCCCAGCCCGTCGCCGCTTCTCTTGCGGTGGCGCTTGCGTTCGATCCTTTCGAGCGCTGCCTCGCGGATCGTGAGCGCGGGCGGCGGAGGTTCGACAGCCAGCGGGAAGTTGATCGCATAGGTGTCTGCGACCAGGCGCACGGTCTCGCCGCCGAAGCGAACCGTCACGACGATGCGCACGGGCAGGCCGCTCGGCTCGATGAACGCTTCGAGGTGGACGGGCGAGACGCCGAATTCACCGGACAGCTGCGTGCCGAACAGACGCAGCAGCGAGCGCTCCTTCTTCGGCAGGTGCGGCGCCGAGATCGACTCGCGCTCCGACACCCGCTCGGTGCTCACCTCGAGGGCTTGCATGGTGAGCGTACCCGCGGCTGCACGCGGCGCCGGGCGAAACGCCCAAAGTAGCGAGTCCTACTGTTTACTTTTGCGGGATACTGCGTTAGCTTCCCGGCGAGCGCCGGCGCCCGCCGCGCCCGCTTGGCACGAAGCCCTACCAAGGAGACGACGCCCG
This sequence comes from uncultured Solirubrobacteraceae bacterium, assembly GCA_963813685.1. GTDB lineage: Bacteria > Actinomycetota > Thermoleophilia > Solirubrobacterales > Solirubrobacteraceae > Palsa-744. The sequence continues at coordinate 76,024 of CAWEZQ010000005.1, read as the reverse complement.
CCATGGCCGCAACCGCAGAGAGCGTGCTGAAGCCCGACTACGGCGCTTCGCGCAAGCACTTCATCTTCACCGACGAGCACGAACAGCTGCGCGAGTCGATCACCAACTTCGCGATCAAAGAGCTGGCGCCGCACGCGGACGAGTGGGAGGAGACGACGTTCCCCGACTGGGTGTTCAAGCGCATGGGCGAGCTCGGCTTCCTGGGACTGGACAAGCCGGAGAAGTACGGCGGGCAGGGCGGCGACTACTTCAGCGCGATGGTGATGGGCGAGGCGATCGCGAACGCCAACTGCGGCGGCCTCGCGATGGGCGTGGCGGTGCAGACCGACATGGCGATGCCGCCGATCCTCAAGTTCGGCACGGAGGAGCAGAAGCAGGAATGGGTGGTGCCGGCGATCAAGGGCGAGAAGATCCTGTGCCTGGGCATCACCGAGCCGGACGCGGGCTCGGACGTGTCGGGCATCAAGACGCGCGCGGTGCGCGACGGCGACGAGTTCGTGATCAACGGGTCGAAGACGTACATCACCAACGGCCACCGCGCGCACGTGATCGTGCTCGTGACCAAGACCGACCCCGACGCGGGCTACGACGGCTTCACGCTGTTCCTGGTGCCGATGGACGCGCCCGGCGTGATCCGCGAGAAGAAGCTCGTGAAGATGGGCATGCACGCCTCCGACACGGCGCTGCTCGCCTTCCAGGACGTGCGCGTGCCCGCATCGGCGATGCTTGGCCAGGAAGGCAAGGGCTTCTACCACATCATGTGGGAGCTCCAGGGCGAGCGCATGATCGGCGCGGCGGGCTGCGTGGCGGGCGCGCAGAAATGCTTCGAGCGCACGCTCGAATACGCGAAACAGCGCGAAGCGTTCGGCCGCGAAATCGGCAAGTTCCAGGTGATCAGGCACAAGTTCGCCGAGATGGCCACGAAAATCGAGTCGGCGCGCCAGATGGTGTACGTGACCGCGTGGCGCTTCGCCAACGGCGAGTACCCGGTGCGCGAGATCTCGATGGCCAAGCTGCACTCCGCGCGCGTGGCGTGCGAAGTGGCCGACGAGTGCCTGCAGATCCACGGCGGCGCGGGCTACATGAAGGAGTACGGCATCGAGCGCGTGTGGCGCGACATGCGCCTGAACCGCATCGGCGCGGGCACCGACGAGATCATGCTCGACGTGATCGGCCGCAGCTACGGCCTGTGAGGGCGCGGGCCGCGCGCGAGCACGACCGCGGTGGGCGCGAGGCGGCGCTTGAGCAGGCGCATCACGAGCGCCTGCGCGGCGGAGGGCGCGAGCACGCGCCCCACGTGCATGCGCCGCTCGACGGGCATCGAGCGGTAGTGGGCGATCAGCGCCTCGCGCCGCCCGTCGGGGTCCTCGCGGTGGCCCTCCCAGATGTCCTGCAGCTCGCGCCGGTCGCGCTCGCGCTCCTCCTCGGAGACCTGTGGCGGGACGCCCGCGATGCGCTTGGCGAGCTGCTGCGTGGCGGCGTTGACCCCCAGCAGCACGAGCGTGTTGCGCAGCGGCGGGCGCCGTCCGGTGGCGAGCTCGACGGTGCGCACGCCCGCGATCAGCGAGCCCGGACCGAGCCCCTGCTGGGAGAGCACCGCGATCGCCACGCCCGCAACGCGCCCCGGAGGGGTCTGCGCGATCGTGGGCCAGGGCTCCTCGCGCCCGCGCGCGACGCGCGCGAGCAACACCATCACGCCGATGCCCGCGCCCGCGTCGATCAGCCCCGCGAGCGTCTCGCGCGAGCGCGGAGCGCGCTCGATGGCAGCCTTGGCGCTTCGCCTTCGCGAGATCCGCATCGCACGATCATCCCCGTTCCGCGCACTCCGTGCGCGCCTCGCCGCATGCGGCGAGGCTGCCGGGGCCGCATGCGGCCCCGGCTCGGGGCCGCGCATGCGCGGCCCCGCGGGCGGCGCATGCGCCGCCCGGCCATCCGGCGCATGCGCCGGATGGGACATCGAGGAGCGGGGTCTCGATGAGCGCGCCCGCGCCGCCGTTCGCGGAGGAGCACGAGGCGCTGCGCGAGTCGGTGCGCGGCTTCATCGATCGCGAGCTGGCGCCGCACGCGGCCGGCTGGGAGGAGGCCCGCTGGTTCCCCGACGAGCTGTTCGGCAAGCTCGCGGCGCAGGGCCTGTTGGGGCTGAAGTACCCGCAGGAGCTCGGCGGGCAGGGCGGCGACTACCTGCACGAGGCGGTGCTGTGCGAGGAGATGGCGCGGGTGGGCTCGGGCGGCACCGCGGCGGGCCTCGGCGCGCACATCAACATCGCCACGCCGCCGATCTGGAAGTTCGGCACGGACGATCAGAAGCAGCGCTACCTCGTGCCGGCGATCCGCGGCGAGCTGATCGGCGCGCTCGGCATCACCGAGCCCCAGGCGGGCTCCGACGTGGCGTCGCTGCGCACGCGCGCGGAGCGCGTGGACGGCGGCTGGGTGGTGAACGGCGAGAAGACGTACATCACCAACGGGGTGCGCGCGCACTTCATCGTGACCGCGGTGAAGACCACGCAGGAGGGCGGCCACCACGGCATCTCGTTCCTGATCGTGGACCGCGGCGAGGGCGTGAGCTCCGCGAAGCTCCAGAAGCTCGGATGGCACGCCTCGGACACCGCCACGATCGCGTTCGAGGACGTGTTCGTGCCCGAGCAGAACCTGCTGGGCGAGCTCAACGAGGGCTTCAAGCTGATCATGGCCAACTTCCAGTGGGAGCGCCTCGCGATGGCGCTGGGCGCGGTGGGCGCGATGTCGCTGGCGTGGGAGCGCACCGCGCAGTTCGCGCGCGAGCGCAAGGCGTTCGGGCGCCCGCTGTCGCGCCACCAGGCGATCCGCCACAAGCTCGTGGACATCGCCACGAGCGCGTACACCGCGCGCTGCGTGACCTACGACGCGCTGCGCCGCTTCGTGGCGGGCGAGGAGCCGGTGCGCGAGGTCACGATGGCCAAGCTGCTCACGCAGCGCTCCGCGTACGAGCTGATGGACACGTGCCTGCAGATCCACGGCGGCGCGGGCTACATGCGCGAGTACTGGGTGGAGCGCGCCGCGCGCGACGCGCGCCTCGGCCCCATCGGCGGCGGCTCCGACGAGATCATGCGCGAGATCCTGGGGCGCGTGCTGGCGTTGTGAGGCGCCCCCGCAAGCTCGGTTGCAGCCTGCTTTCCCCTGCAAAACCGCACAAACGTAGGCATTTCGTCGAGGCGCGCGGCGAAGCGCTCATGAGGCCCCGCGCGAGGGTCGATGCGGAAGCGTGCCCTCCGCACGGCTCATCCGCGCCGCCGCGCTCGCGGTGGCTCTTACGTGCGCTGCGATCGTCTCCGCAGCGCCCGCCGCGCTCGCGCGTGTGGCCTCTCCGAAGGCGCGCACGGCGCACACCCGGGCGGCGCACCACGGCCGCACGCACAGCAAACGCGCATGCGCGCGCCGCGCGAGCTACTACCACGCTCACGGGCGCAAATCACACCACCGCTGCCGCGCGCACCACAAGCGCCACAAACGCGCGAACCACCGCTCCGCGGGCTCGAAGGCGCCCGCGCCCGTCAACCGCACAGCCGCGGCGGGCGTGCCGCAGTGCGCCAACGCGGGCCTCACGCCCAGCGAAACCAACATCGCGCTGATGCGCGAAGCCACGCTGTGCCTGGTCAACCGCGAACGCGCGCAGCACGGCGAGAGCGCGCTCGTGCCGAACGCGGCGCTCGAAAGCTCCGCGCAGGGCCACAGCGAAAGCATGGCCGCGAACTCGTACTTCGAACACGTGGCGCCCGGCGGCATCACGCCGCTCGACCGCATGCGCTCCGCCGGCTACATCACCGGCGCGCGGGGCTTCGAAGTGGGCGAGAACATCGCGTGGGGCACGCTGTGGCTGGGCTCGCCGCGCGCGATCGTGGCCGGCTGGATGGCCTCGCCGGGCCACCGCGCGAACATCCTCGACGCGCACTTCCGCGACACCGGCGTGGGCGTATCCGCGCACGTGCCGCGCGCGTGGGGCCACGGCCAGGCCGGCGGCATCTTCACGCAGGACTTCGGCGTCCGCGGGTAGGCCTCGCGGCCGGCGCCGCGCGTGCGCGCGCGGGCGGTATCAAAGGACCCGGCCCGCGCCGCGTCGGACGGCCGGGCGCAGGGCAGCGGCGGGTGCTGCTGGTGCATCGCGATCTCATGGCATCGCGATGGTATTGTGATGCCATGCAGGTGACAATCGACGGTGCGGGACGGGTGGTGATTCCCAAGACGCTGCGCGAGCGGCTGCGGCTGCACGCGGACACGCGCCTCGACATCGAGCTGGTGGACGACCACCTCGAGCTCACGCCACGAGAGCCGCCCGCCGCGATCGTGCAGGGGCCGCACGGCCCGGTGGTGGCGGCGAGCGGATCGCGGGTGTCCGACGAGGACGTGCGCGACGCGCTCGAGTCCGCGCGCGAGCGCGGGTGAGCCGGACGGCCGTCGCGGGCGCGGGCGATCGCGACGGGCGCGCGTGAGCGCGGCGGCTGACACGAGCGTGGCGGTGGCGGCGATGCTCGCGGACCACGAGGCGCACGAGGCCGCGGCGCGGGCGCTCGCGAGCGCGGACGCAACGATCGCGCACGTGGCCGCGGAGAGCTACGCGGTGCTCACGCGCCTGCCCGCTCCGCTGCGCGTGGCCGCGCAGGACGCGGCCGCGATCCTCCGGGCGAGGCTGCCGGGTAGGTACCTCGCGCTGGGTCCCGCAGAGCACGCGCGCTCGCCCGAGCGGCTCGCCCGTGCGGGCGTGATCGGCGGCGCGACATACGACGGGCTGATCGCGCTCACGGCGCTCGAGCACGACGTGGAGCTGCTCTCGCGCGACAGCAGGGCCGCGCGCGCATACCGCGCGCTGGGCGTGCGCTTCGAGCTGATCGGCGCCTGACCGCGGCGCCCGCGGGCGCCCCGCCGCGCGTGCGCGCGCGAGCAGCGCGGCGCCATATAACCTGCGCCTCCAACCACCACAAGGAGAGCTACAGAGAAATGGGAGTACTCGACGGCAAGTCCGCCATCGTCACCGGCTCCGCGCGCGGCATCGGACGCGCAACCGCGGAGCTGCTCGTCTCGCAGGGCGCGCAGGTCCTGATCAACGACCTCGACGGAGACATCGCAGAGCAGGCCTCCGGCGAGATCTCCGGCGAGACGGCGGTGTTCGCCGGCGACCTCACCAAGCCGGGCGTGCCCGACCAGCTCGTGCAGAAGGCGATCGACTCGTTCGGCAAGATCGACATCATCGTCAACAACGCGGGCTACACGCTCGACGCGCCGATCCACAAGATGTCCGACGAGCACTTCCAGGCGATGCTCGACATCCACACGGTGGTGCCGTTCCGCGTGATCCGCGCCGCCGCGCCGCACCTGCGCGAGCCCGCCAAGAAGGAGCGCGAGGAAGGCAAGGAGGTGTTCCGCAAGATCGTCAACGTGTCCTCCACCTCTGGCACGTTCGGCAACGCGGGCCAGGCCAACTACTCCTCCGGAAAGGCCGCCGTGGTGGGTCTCACGAAAACGGTGGCCAAGGAGTGGGGTCAGTTCAAAGTGAACGTCAACGCGGTCGCGTTCGGCTTCATCGACACGCGCCTCACGCAGGCGAAGGTGGACGACAACACGATGGAGAAAGAGGGCGAGAAGATCCAGCTCGGCATCCCCGAGCAGATGCGCCAGATGGCCTCGATGCTGATCCCGCTCGGGCGCCCAGCCACCCCCGAAGAGGCGGCGGGCGGCATCTTCTTCCTGTGCTCGCCGTGGTCCAACTACGTGCACGGCCAGACGCTGCACGTGACCGGCGGGCTGTTCGGCGGGATGAGCGGCTGAGCACGCAGCCCCGCCTGCGCGCGGCGGCTCGCTACGCGGGCCCCGCGCCGCCGAGGTCGAGCACGCAGCCCGAGAAGTAGGCGCCCGCGGGCGAGGCGAGGTAGGCGACGAGCGCCGCCACCTCGGCCGCGTCGCCGCCGCGCGGCGCGATCGCCACCACCGTGATCGCGTGCCGCGCCCACTCCACCGACAGCGTGCGCGCGAGGTTCTCGACCCCCGCGCGGGCCGCGCGCGCGAACTCTCCCGCGCGCTCGGGCGGCGACACGTACACGACCCGCCCGCCGCGGCCGTGCGCGAGCAGCGCGAGCGCCACGAACGCGCGCGTGGCGGTCCAGGTGCTCTGCAGGCTCGCGCCGAGCGCCGCGCGGGCGTCGCCGCCGCGCGGGCCCGCGTCGTCGCCCGCGACGTGAGAGGCCGCGGCGAACAGCGCGGCGCCATCCACAACGAGAACGTCCGGCGCAGCGCCTGCCGAGAGCACGCGGCCGAGCTCCGCGTCGGCGTGCTCCTGCGCGAGCACGCCGAGGGGACCCGCCGCGAGCAGCTCCACGCTCGCGCCGAGCCGCTCGCACGCGCCCTGCACGCGAACGCCCGGCGAGGCCTCGCGCGCGCGCTGCTCCGCTGCGCTCGCACACAGCACGCCCACGCCCTCGAGCACGCCCGGGGCGCAGCAGGTCCGAGGCGAGGGCCGCGTCTCCCATGGAAGCGCTCAACCGACCGGGGGCTCGGAGGCCTGCGGCTCGGGAGCCGGCGGCTGCGGCTCGGCGGCGGGTGGCTGCGGGTCAGGCGCCGGCGGCTGCGGCTCGGCGGGCGAGACCTCCGGCCCGCCCGAGGGCGCCCGCGCTGCGCCCTTCAGGTCGCGCAGCTCGAAGTACAGCACCGCCTGCGCGAGCGACGCGATCGGCGCGGTGAGCACGCCCACCACCGCCCCCACCACGATGCCCGCGGCGGACCGGGCGGACCCGGCGGCGAGCGACACGCCCGCGGCGGCGAGAACGAGCGCGCCCAGCAGCACGATCACGACGAACACGCGGGGGCCGTTGCCGGAGACGAGCTCGCGGCTGCGCCGCAGCGCCCGCAGGCCGACGGGCCGCTCCAGCACCACAACCGGCAGGGCCACCGACCACACCGTGATCAGGATGAGGCCCGGCACGAGCAGCAGGAACAGCCCCACCAGCACGCCCACGCCCACCGCGATGCCGACGACCAGCACCTGGAAGATCACGGGCGAGGTCGCGCGCAGCAGCTGCCGCGCGGTGGCGGCGCGACCGTCGCGCACGCCGGCGACGAGCTCCACGACGATGGCGGTGAACGCCGCGAGCGCGACCAGTGCGATCAGGTCACCCAGCAGCGCGGTGCCGGGCCCCGCTTCGACGAGCAGCGCGGCGACGATGCCGCTGAGCACGAACAAGACGGCGGCCGCGGGCATCAGCACGGGCGCCTGCTCGACGTAGATGCCGAACACGCGCCGGAGCACGGCGCCAACGTCGAGCTGGGCGTTCAGGCGACCGCAGCTCCCTTGTGGGCGCGCCGCTGCGCGCGGCGCTGCTCGCGCAGGCGCCGCAGTATGCCGCGGCGGCCGTGCTGCTCGAGACCGCCGTACAGCGTGCGGATCTCGGTGAGGATCTGGTCGGCCACCGCCTGCTGCTGCTCGCGCGTGGGCTCCTCCACCTTGGGCCAGCGGATCGGCTCGCCGTACTGGATCGTGACCTTGGGGAACTGCAGCCTCTTCCAGTTGCGCACGCGCGAGGAGCCGTGGATCGCCACCGGCACCACCGGCGCGCCGGTCTCGAGCGCGAGGCGGCCGATCCCGGGCTTGGCGCTCTCGGACACTTTCCCCGTGCGCGAGCGCCCGCCCTCGCAGTACATCGTGATCGCGCCGCCTTTCGCGAGGATCGTCTCGGCCGTGATGAACGTCTCCTCGTCGCGCGCGCCGCGGCGCACCGGAAACACGCCGCCGTGCGAGTACACGAACTGCATCGGCCCTTTGAACAGCTGCGACTTGGCCATGAAGCGCACCTTGCGCCGCAGGTAGCAGCCCATCAGGAAGTGGTCCATGAACGAGAAGTGGTTGGGCGCGAGGATCACCGCGCCGCGGCCCGGCACGTTCTCGACCGCGATCGCGCGCGCGCGCAGGAACGTGTACCCGTACAGCGAGGTGAGCATACGCACGAGCTCGTAGTTCCAGTCGGGCTCGCGCGTGCGCGCGCGCTCGTGGAAGCGGTCGAAGTGCTCCTTGGGGCGAGGGTCCGAATAGACCTGCTCGCGCATCGGTGCGAGATCGGTCATCTGAGCGGTGTACCGCGCGCGGGGCGTGAGGTTACGCGAGCCATCCCCCGCTCAGCCTACCTGCGCGACGCGTACGCGCGCACGCAGTCCGCGAGCTGGCGCGCGCGGTGCGCGAACCCCGCGGGCGTGCGCCCGCTCGCGCGGTGTGAGAGCTCGAGCTCGAGCTCCGCCACGCGCTGGCCCGCGCGCGCCGCGTCGATCGTCATCGCGACCTCCATGCCGTAGCCGCGCGCGAACGGAAGCGCGGCCGCGAGCGCTCCCTCCGAGAGGGCTCGCTGGCCCGACAGCGGCGCGCGCATGCGCACCCCGCAGGCGCGGCGCACCGCCCAGCGCGCGAAGCCGAGCGCGAGGCCCACGCCGCCGCCCGCGCGCACCCGGAACGCGCCCACCGCGAGGCTCGCCTCGCCGCGCGCCACCGCGTCGGCGAGCGCCCGCAGCTCGCGCGCGGAGCCCGCGAGGTCGCCGTCGCACAGCACGAACACCGCGGGCGCCGGGACGGCCGCGTACCCCCCGGCGCGCGGCGTCTCCGCGCGCGCGCGATCGCGATCCTCGGCGCGCGCTGCGCGATCCTCGGCGCGCGCCTGCGCGAGCGCGGCTGCCGCCGCGGCGCTCATCGCGGCGCCCTTTCCGCGCGGGCGCGGCTGCGAGATCACGGTGGCCCCCGCGCCGCGCGCGATCGCCGCGGTGGCGTCGCGCGAGCCGTCGTCGGCGACCCACACGGGCGCCCCCGCGAAGGCGTCCGCGAGCGCCGCGAGGGTGGCCCCGATACGCTGCGCCTCGTTGCGCGCCGCTACCACGATGAAGGTGCGCGCCCGCACTTGTCGATCGGCGGCGCGCTCTATCGTCCGGGTCCACTCAAGGCGAACCGCATACGGAGGAGCAGATGACTGACGTGGAGGCTCATATCACCGGCACCGTATGGAAAATCGAGTGCGAGGTCGGCGACGCGATCCAGGAGGGCGACACGGTGGCGATCCTCGAGTCGATGAAGATGGAGATGCCGGTGGAGGCCGAAGACTCGGGCAGGGTGGTCGAAATCCTGTGCGAGGAGGGGCAGGCCGTGAACGAGGGCGACACGCTGGTGGTCCTCGAGTAGCGCCCGTGTCCGGCAGCGCGGCCCCACGCGAGCTCGCCGGCGGCAAGCTCCTGATCGACGAGCCAGCGGACGGCGTGGTCCGCCTGACGATCTCGAACCCCGCCAAGCGAAACGCGCTCGACCACCCGATCCTCGACGCGATCACCGCCTCGCTCGGCGAGCTCGGGTCCGCCGGGTCGGCGGCGCGCTGCGTGCTGCTCACGGGCGCGCACGGGATGTTCTCGGCGGGCTACGACATCGGGGAGATCCCCGACGAGGAGTTCGAGGAGCGCGCGGAGGCGCTCGTGGCGCATCCGTTCACCCAAGCGATCGACGCGCTGGAGGCCTTCCCGCTGCCGACGCTCGCGGCGCTGCCCGGCCACACGATCGGCGGCGGCCTCGAGCTGGCGCTCGCGTGCGACATGCGCGTGGCGCTCGAGGAGATCAAGCTCGGCATGCCGCCCGCGAAGCTCGGGCTCGTGTACTCGCACACGGGCGTGCGCAGGTTCATCGACGCGATAGGCGCGCCGCGCACGCGCGAGCTGTTCCTGCTGGGCCGCTACATCGACGCGCCCACGGCGCTCTCGTGGGGCCTCGTCAACCGGGTCGCCGCGGCCGGGGAGCTCGAGCGGTGCGCGCTCGACATCGCGACCGAGCTGGCCGGCAACGCGCCGCTGTCCCAGCGCGGCAACAAGCGCGTGATCGAGGCGCTCCTGGCGGCCGAGGGCACGCTGCCGCAGGACGTGGAGCAGGAGCTGATCGAGCTGCGCCGCGCCTCCTTCGCCTCCAAGGACATGCGCGAGGGCATGCGCGCGTTCGCCGAGCGGCGCCCCGCGCGCTGGCGCGGCGAGTAGGCCTCAGGTCGGCCGCCGGGCTCGAGGCGGCGCGCGCCGCACGCTCCGCCGGCGCACCGCCCTCTCGCTCACGCGCGGCTCGGCGCGAGCGGCTCGTCGATCCGCAGCCCGAAGCGCTGCAGCAGCTCGGGCACGCTCCCTCTCCGGGCGGCGCGGGACCGTCCGCCGCGCTCCATACCGTTTCGGCCGATGCCGCCGCTGATCACCCGCGAGGAGGCACTGGCGCTCGGCGAGCTCGAGGGCCACGCCGAGATCGAAGCGCTGATCCGCCGCGCGTGGCAGGCGCGCGTGGAGCGCTTCGCGGACTCCACCGACATGTGCTCGCTGGTGAACGCCAAGTCGGGCGGCTGCGCGGAGGACTGCGGCTTCTGCGCGCAGTCGCGCTTCGCGGAGGCCGACACGCCGATGCACGCGATGATGGAGCCCGAGCAGATCCTCGAGCACGCGCGCGCCGCGGAGGCGGCGGGCGCGCACCGCTTCTGCATGGTCACGCAGGGCCAGGGGCTCTCGAGGCGCGACTTCGACAAGTACCTGCAGGGCGTGAGGTTGGTGTCCGAGCACACCAACCTCAAGCGCTGCGCGTCGATCGGCCACATCTCCCCCGCGCGCGCGCAGGCGCTGCGCGAGGCGGGCGTGCAGCGCGTGCACCACAACGTGGAGACCGCCGCGAGCTACTACCACGAGGTGACCACCACGGTCCGCTACGAGGCGCGCCTGCGCACGATCGAGGCGGTCCGCGAGGCGGGGCTCGAGACGTGCGTGGGCGGCATCCTGAACCTCGGCGAGACGCGCGTGCAACGCGTGGAGATGGCGTTCGAGCTGGCCGCGATCGACCCCACGAGCGTGCCCATCAACATGCTCAACCCGCGTCCCGGCACGAAGTTCGGCGACCGCGAGTTCATGGACCCGTGGGAGGCGGTCAAGTGGATCGCGATCTTCCGCCTGATCCTGCCCGACGCGCTGTTCCGCCTGTGCGGCGGTCGCGTGGAGAACCTCGCGGAGCTGCAGGAGCTCGCGGTCGAAGCGGGCATCAACGGCGTGATGATGGGCAACTTCCTGACGACGCTCGGCAACGAGCCCGACACGGACCGCGCGATGTTCGAGCGGCTCGGGCTGAACATCGCTCGCCAGCCCGACAACGCGTCCAACCCGCGGCCCGACAACCGCTCGGAGTGGCTCTCCGGCGAGACGCCCGACGTGATCGCGCGCGCGATCGCGCAGCCGGGCGAGCGCGAGCAAGCGGCGCTGCGGCTCGATGTGCGCCTGTGGGACCCCTCGACGCAGCTGCGCCACCGGGCCAAGCGTTCGGTGCCGCCGCGTCCCGACGGCGCGCCCAACCGCGCGCCGGTCGCGTAGCTCGCGCATGAGCGAGATCGCACAGCGCCTGGCCGAGCTCGAGGACCTCGGCCTGACCCGCCGGCTGCGCATGGTGAGCGGGCCCCAGGGCCCCACGGTGTTGCTCGACGGGCGGCCGGTGATGCTGCTGTGCTCCAACAACTACCTCGGCCTCGCAGACCACCCGCGCGTGCGCGAGGCCGCCGCCGACGCAGCGATGCGCTGGGGCGTGGGCGCGGGCGCCTCGCGCCTCGTGTCGGGCACCATGACGATCCACCGCCGCCTCGAGGAGCGCCTCGCGCGCTTCGAGGGCAGCGAGGCATGCGTGCTGTTCGGCTCGGGCTACCTCGCCAACATCGGCGTGATCGGCGCGCTCGCCTCGCGCGGCGACGCGGTCTTCTCGGACGAGCTCAACCACGCCTCGATCGTCGACGGCTGCAGGCTCTCGCGCGCCGAGGTCAGCGTGTACCGCCACCGCGACGTGGAACACCTCGAATGGTGCCTGCAGCGCGACGCGGGCCACCGCGACGCCCAGCGGCGCAGGCTGATCGTGACCGACTCCGTGTTCTCGATGGACGGCGACATCGCGCCGCTCGCGGACATCGCGGAGCTCGCGCGGGCGCATGGCGCCCGCCTCGTGGTGGACGAGGCGCACGCCACCGGGAACGTCGGCCCGGGCGGCCGCGGCGCGATCGCGCAGGCGGGCCTCGAGGACGAGGTGGACGTGCTCGTGGGCACGCTCGGCAAGGCGCTCGGCAGCTACGGCGCGTACGCGTGCGCAAGCGCCGAGATGGTGCGCTACCTGATCAACGCCGCGCGCTCGCTGATCTTCTCCACCGCGCCCGCGCCGCCCGCGGTGGCGGGCGCGCTCGCCGCGCTCGAGCTGCTCGAGGACCGCCCGCACCGCGTGGCGCGCCTGCGCAGCAACGCCCGCGTGCTGCGCCGCGCGCTCGCCGCCGAGGGCTTCCCGGTGAGCGACCGCGAGATGCAGATCGTGCCGCTCGTGGTGGGCGACGAGCGCGCCGCGATGGCGATGTGCGAGCAGGCGATCGAGCGCGGCGTGTTCGCGCAGGCGATCCGCCCGCCGACCGTGCCCGCGGGCACCGCGCGGCTGCGGCTCACCGCGATGGCCTCGCACACCGCCACCGAGCTGCGCGCAGCCGCGGCCACCCTCGCACAGGCCGCGCGCGCCGCCGATCTGGACCCGGGCGTGCTGATCCCCGCGGTGGCCGAGCGCGAGCACGACCTGTACGCGCGCACCGGCGCGTACGAGCTGCAGGCCCAGCACGCTGACGCGGACACGGAGCCCGGCGAGGATCCCCGCGAGCTTCGCGCTCGGCGCGGGGCGAGCCCTTTCGACGGCGAGTCCGAGCGCGAGCACGCGGCGCCGGGCGCGCCGGGCGTGGAGCGCCCGCGACCCTTCGACTTCGAGCGCGAGACGACCGAGCCCGCGCGCGCGGCCTAGGCGCGGACGGCTCCGGCTCTCAGATGCGCGGGCTGTTCGTCACCGGCACCGGCACCGGCGTCGGCAAGACCGCGCTCGCCGCATCGCTGCTCGCGGCGATGCGCGGCGAGGGCGAGGACGTGCGCGCGTACAAGCCGGTGATCACGGGGCTCGACGAGCACCTCGTCTCCGGGCAGGAGCGCTGGCCGCCGGACCACGAGCTGCTCGGCGCCGCCGCGGGCATGGACGCGCGCGAGGTCTCGCCGCTGCGCTACGGGCACTCGGTCTCCCCGCACCTCGCCGCCGAGCTCGCCGAGCAGCGGATCGACCCCTCCGCGCTGATCGCGCGGGCGCGCGCGGCCGGCGCCGCGGGCGCGGCGCTCGTGGTCGAGGGCGCCGGCGGGCTGCTGGTGCCGCTCGCGGGCTCGTTCACCATGTGCGACCTCGCCGCCGAGCTCGCGCTGCCGGTCCTGATCGCGGCGCCGCCGGGGCTCGGCACGATCAACCACGCGCTGCTCACGCTGCGCGCCGCGCGCGTGGCGGGGCTCGATGTGCGCGCGGTGGTGCTCACGCCGTGGCCCGAGGAGCCCGGCACAGTCGAACGCTCCAACCGCGAGACGGTGGCGCGGCTCGGCGAGGTGGAGGTGGCCACGCTCGAGCGGCTGCGCTCGCCCTCGCTGGAGGAGCTCGCGCGCGCGGGCCGGGCGCTCCCGTGGCGGCGCTGGCTCGAGGCGCCGCTCGCTAGCGTTGATGGCGTTGAGCGAGCCCGAGCGTCGATCTGAGGGCCCATCCGGCGCGCACGCCGCGCCCGCCGGCCTGAGCGAGCTGCTCGCGCGCCAGGTCGCCTACTACCGCGCGGTGGCGCCCGAATACGAGGCCAACGCGATCGCCGGCTTCAGCGGCGGCGCGCTCGAGGCGGCGCTCGAGCAATTCGCGCCGCGCGGCGACGTGCTCGAGCTGGCGTGCGGCACCGGCATGTGGACCTCGCAGCTCGCGCGCCACGCGCACAGCCTCACCGCCCTCGACGCAGCGCCCGAGATGCTCGAGCTCGCCCGCGCGCGCGTGGCCGGGCTCCGGGTGCGCTTCCTGCAGGCCGACATCTTCGGCTGGCGTCCCGACCGCCGCTACGACGTGGTCGCGTTCGGCTTCTTCCTCTCGCACGTGCCGCTCGCGCGCTTCGAGGAGTTCTGGGAGCTCGTTGACAGCGCGCTCGCGCCCGGCGGGCGCGTGTTCTTCGTGGACGACGCGCACCGCACGCCCGACGAACTGGTGGAGGGCGAGCACGGCGAGGTCGTGCAGCGCACGCTGCCCGGCTCGGGCGCGCACCGTCTCGTCAAGGTCGCGCACACGCCCGCGCGGCTCGAGCAGCGCCTCGCCGCGCTCGGCTGGCGCATGGAGGTGCGCTACGCCGAAGGCCCCTTCTTCTGGGGGGCCGGCACGCGCGCGTAGGCCGCGCGGCGGAGCGCGCTCACGCCGCGCGGGCCGCGGCGAGCATCGCTTCGGCGACGCTCGCGAGGTCCTCCTCGCCGGTGACGTATGGCGGCATCGCGTAGATGAGGTTGCGAAACGGCCGCAGCCACACGCCGCGCTCCACCGCCGCGGCGGTGGCCGCGGCCATGTCAACGTCGCGCTCGAGCTCGATCACGCCGATCGCGCCGAGCACGCGCACGTCCGCCACGCCGCGCAGCTCGCGCGCGGGCGCGAGGCCGTCCTGCAGCGCCCGCTCGATGTCCGCGACCCGCGCCCGCCACCCGCCGTCTGCGAGCAGCTCGAGCGAGGCGAGCGCCACCGCGCAGGCGAGCGGGTTGGCCATGAACGTGGGGCCGTGCATCAGCCCGCCGCCGGGGCCGCTCGAGACCGCCTCGGCGACCGCGGGCGTGCACAGCGTGGCGGCGAGCGTCATGTAGCCGCCGGTGAGCGCCTTGCCCACGCACATCACGTCGGGCGCCACGCCCGCGTGCTCGCTCGCGAACAGGGCGCCGCTTCGCCCGAAGCCCGTGGCGATCTCGTCGAGCACGAGCAGCAACCCGTGCTCGTCGCACACCTCGCGCAGCAGCGCGCACGCAGTCGGGCGAGTGAAAGCGCATGCCGCCCGCTCCCTGCACCACCGGCTCCGCGATCACCGCCGCGAGCTCCCCCGCGTGACGCCCGGCGAGCTCTCGCACGCCCTGCGCCCAGCGCTCCTGAAGCGGCTCCCCGAAGCCGTCGGGCGGGCGCTCCGCGAACACGTGCTTCGGCGAGCACGGCGTTGAACATGCCGTGCATGCCGCCCACCGGGTCGCACACCGCCATCGCGCCGAACGTGTCGCCGTGGTAGCCGCCGCGCACCGTCAACAGGCGCTTGCGCTCGGGGCGCCCGAGCGCAAGCTGGTACTGCAGGCACATCTTGATCGCCACCTCCACCGACACCGAGCCGGAGTCCGCGAAGAACACCCGCTCGAGGCCCTGCGGCGCGATCGCGGTGAGCCGCTCCGCGAGCGCCAGCGCGGGCTCGTGGGTGAGCCCGCCGAACATCACGTGAGCCATGCTCTGCGCCTGCGTCGCGAGCGCCGCGTCGAGCGCGGGGTGGCGGTAGCCGTGGATCGCGCACCACCACGACGCCATCGCGTCGATCAGCTCGTGGCCGTCGGCGAGGCGCAACCGGACCCCCTGCGCGGAGGCGACCGGCAGCGCCGGCAGCGCCGACGGCAGCGCGCCGTAGGGGTGCCACACACGCTCGCGGTCGAGCGCGAGCAGGTGCTCCCAGTCGCTCCGCTCCAGCTCTAGTCCTCGTAGAGGGTGAAGTCGCGCTTGCGCGCTCCGCACACCGGGCAGAACCAGGTGTCGGGGATGCTCTCGAAGGGCGTGCCGGGCGGAATGCCGCCGTCGGGGTCGCCGTCCTCGGGATCGTAGATGTAGCCGCACGACTCGCAGATCCAGCGTTGCAGCGTCTCTGTGTGGGGCGCTCATGCGCTGAAGAGTAGCGACCGCTAAGGTCACGCGATGACCGCTTCCGGGGAGGTGGGCGCTGGCGAGCCGGGTCAGGGCTACAACCCCGGGCCGCCGGTCACGCCGCGGCAGGCCGCCAGCGTGATCCTCCTGCGCGGCGGCGGCTCCGAGCTCGAGCTGCTGCTCGTGCGACGCACCCCTCGCGCGCGCTTCATGGGCGGCGTGTGGGTGTTTCCCGGAGGCGCGGTCGACGCGCACGAGGGCGAGGGCGACGAGGCGCACCGCGCGGCCGCCGTGCGCGAGCTCGCCGAGGAGGCCTCGATCGCGCTCGCCGACCCCGCGGAGCTCGTCAAGTTCTCGCGCTGGATAACCCCCGCGCAGGTGCAGATCCGCTTCGACACCCACTTCTTCCTGGCGGTCGATCCCGATGGCCAGCAGGTCTCCATCGACGGCGAGGAGATCGTGGACTCCGGCTGGTTCGCGCCCGATGCCGCGCTCGCCGCGCACCGCTCCGGCGAGCTCGAGCTCGTCTTCCCCACGATCAAGCACCTCGAACAGCTCGCCGAGTTCGACAGCGCCGAGGCGCTGCTCGCCTACGCGCGTGGGCGCCGGGTGGAGCCCGTCGAGCCGCGCGTCGTGCTCGAGGGCGAGATCGCTCGCATCCTGCTTCCCGGCGACCCCGGGTACTGAGCTGCGCGGGCCGCCCCCGCGTTCACGCTTCGCGTTCCTGCGCTTCGATCACGTGCGTCACCGCGTTGATCAGCGCGAGATGCGTGAACGCCTGCGGGAAGTTGCCGAGGTGGCGGCCCGATGACGCTTCGAGCTCCTCCGCGTACAGGCCGAGCGGCGAGGCGTAGGAGAGCAGCCGCTCGCACAGATGCGCCGCGGCGCGGTTCTCGCCGATTTCCGAGAGCGCCGTCACGAGCCAGAACGAGCAGATCAGGAACGTGCCCTCCTCCCCGTGCAGGCCGTCGTCGGTGGCCTCGGTGCGGTAGCGCAGCACGAGCCCGCCCTCGGTGAGTTCCTCGCGGATCGCCGTCACCGTCGCGCGCACGCGCTCGTCGTCGGGGGGCAGGAAGCGAACGATCGACACGAGCAGGCTCGAGGCGTCGAGCGCGTCGCTTTCGTAGTGCTGGCGGAACACGCCGCGGGAGTCCACGCCGTGCTCGAGGATGTCCTTCTTGATCTCGTCCGCGAGGTCCTGGAATTTCGCGGCGGGGTGGCCGCGGCGTTCGGCCAGGCGCGCGCCGCGGTCCAGCGCGACCCAGCACATCAGCTTCGATGAGACGTAGTGGCGGGCGGGGCCGCGCGACTCCCAGATCCCCTGGTCGGGCTCGCGCCACGCCTTTTCGGCGCAGTGCACCTGGTCCACGAGCACCGGCCACAGGCGGTCGGGGATGTGGTCGCGCTGCTTGGAGTGCAGGTACACCGAGTCGAGCACCGCGCCGTACACGTCGTTCTGGCGCTGCCGGTAGGCGCCGTTGCCGACTCGCACGGGGCGCGCGCCCTCGTAGCCGCTGAGATGGTCGAGCGTGGACTCCTCGAGGTCCTTGCGACCGTCGATGCCGTACATGATCTGCAGCGAGCCGTCCTCGTTGCGCTGCATGTCGGCCACGTACTGGATGAAGTCGTCGGCCTCCCAGTCGAGGCCGAGCGCGTGCAGCGCCCACAGCGTGAAGCTCGCGTCGCGCATCCAGCAGTAGCGATAGTCCCAGTTGCGTTCGCCGCCGGGCGTCTCCGGCAGCGAGGTGGTGGCGGCCGCGACCAGCGCCCCCGTGGGCATGAACGTGAGCCCCTTGAGCGTGAGCGCAGAGCGCTGCAGGTGGTAGCGCCACGGGTGGTCCGGATACGTGCCTTCAGCGAGCCAGCTGCGCCAGAAGTGGCTCGTGCGCTCGAGGTATTCCTCGGCCTGCGCCACCGTGTGCGGGCCGCGCAGCTGTGCGGTCCACGAGAGCGCGCAGAAGCACCTCTCGCCCTCGGCCATCGTGTGACGGCCGTGCATGCGGTTGCCCTCGATGCCGAGGCGCACGTCGGAGAAGAGCCGGCAGCGGGCGGGCTCCTCCTCGGCCCCGGCCCCGTCGACCGCGTGGACGTCGTCCTCGCCGAGCTCCACGTGCGACCAGCGCGTGGGCGTCTGTCCGTAGTCGAGCATCGGCTCGCACACGATCTCGAGCTGCACCTCGCCCTGGATGCACTCGACGAGGCGCACCAGCAGGTGGTCCGCGTCGTAGTCGGTGGGCGGCCTGGTGTGGCTGGTGGCGTGCTTGTCGTCGTGCCATTCGCCCACCGTGAGCGCGTCGACGACCCGCAGCCAGCCCTGCGAGGTCATCCACGTGGTCTCGATCATGTTGGTGCCGGGGATGTAGCGCTGTCCCGCGGGCACGAACGTGCCGTACGGGCCCACGCGCCAGCTGCCCGCGCCGCGGTCGAGCAGCGCGCCGAAGATCGTCGGAGAGTCGAAGTGCGGCATGCACATCCACTCGATCGATCCGTCGGGCGCCAGCAGCGCGCCGGTGTGGCAGTCCGACAGGTACGCGTAGTCGGCGATCGGCGGGAACGGCGAGCCGGGCGAGAAGCCGCGCGGCGCGGCCATGCCCTTCGGCTGGGCCGCGCGGGCGCGCGCGCGTGGCACGTGCGGGCTCATCGCTCCTCGAGCGCAAACGCCGGGCGCTCGACTCCGTCGGGCAGCACCTGCTCCTCCTCGAGCTTGTCGAGATGCGCCGCGAGCGTCGCCGCCGCCGCCGGGTGCAGCACCTCAGGGACCTCGGGCCACGCCGCGGCGAGCATCTCCGCGGTCGTGCGCGCTCCGGCTCGCAGCGCCTCGAGGAGTTTGCGCTCGCGCTCGCGGCGGTGGGCGAGGTATTCATCGAGCTTCGCGTGCGCGTCCCACACCGGCGGGCCGTGCCCGGGGCACAGCACCTCCACGTCCTCGCGCGCGCGCAGCCGCTCGAGCGCAGCGAGGTAGCTCGACATCGCACCAGGGTAGGGGCTCACGAAGACGCTGCCTTCGCCCAGCACCGAGTCGCCGGTGAAGCATGCGCCGGCCGCGAGCAGCGCGAAATGGTCGGGCGCGTGGCCCGGCGTGGCGAGCGCGAGCAGCGGGCCGAAGCTCTCGCCGTCGCGGAGCATCACGTCGGCGCTCCCGCGCCCCGCGGCGAGCGGCGCGGGCACGTGGTCGAGCAGCGCGCGCACCAGCTCCGAGTGGTCTGAGTGGCCGTGCGTGAGCAGCCACGCCGCCGAGCCCTCCTCGCTGTGAGATCGCCTCGAGCAGCGCCTGCAGGTGCGATGCGATCAGCGGGCCCGGGTCGATCACCCACGCGGGGTCGCGCCCCAGCACCCAGGTGTTGGTGCCCGACAGCGACAGCGGCCCCGGGTTGGGCGCGCGCAGGCGCAGGATGTCGTGCCCGGCGAGCCGCTCGCGCTCGCCGGCCGGCGCGCCGTCGCTCACACCCGGCTCCCGCGCCCGGCGCGAGGACCCGCGCTCACGCGATGTTCGCCATCACGTGCTTGACGACCGTGTAATCCTCGAGCGAGTACATGCTCAGGTCCTTGCCGTAGCCGGACTCCTTGAAGCCGCCGTGCGGCATCTCGGAGACGAGCGGGATGTGGTCGTTGATCCACACGCAGCCGAAGCGCAGCGCCTTCGACACGCGCAGCGCGCGGCCCACGTCGCGCGTCCACACCGACGAGGCGAGGCCGTAGCGGGTCGCGTTCGCCCACGCGATCGCCTGCTGCTCGTCGCTGAAGCGCTGCACCGTGATCACCGGCCCGAAGATCTCGCGCTGGATCATCTCGTCCTCCTGCTCGAGCCCCGCCACCACGGTGGGTTCGACGAAGAAGCCGGGGCGGTCGGGCTGGCCGCCGCCCGTCACGATCTCGGCGCGGTCGGGGCGGCGCTCGAGGAAGCCCTCCACGCGCTCGCGCTGGCGAGCCGAGTTGACCGGCCCGAGCGTCGTGTCGGCGGACAGCGTGTCGCCGATCACGAGCCCCTTCGCCTGCTCGGCGAGGCCCGCCACCACGTCGTCGTACACGCCCGCGCCCGCGAGCACGCGCGTCGCCGCGGTGCAGTCCTGCCCGGCGTTGTAGTAGCCCGTCCCCGCGATCGTTTCCATCGCGCTCTCGAGGCTCACGTCGTCGAACACTATGACCGGCGCCTTGCCGCCGAGCTCGAGGTGCACGCGCTTGAGCGTGTCCGCTGCCGTGCGCGCTATGTGCTTGCCCGTGTCCACCGATCCCGTCAGGCCCACCATGTCCACGTCGGGGTGGGAGATGAGCGCCTGGCCGGTGGGGTTGCCGGGGCCGGTGACGATGTTGAGCACGCCCGCCGGCAGGATGTCGGCGGCGAGCTGCGCGAAGCGCACGGTCGTGATCGGCGTGGTCTCGGCGGGCTTCAGCACCACCGTGTTGCCCGCCGCGAGCGCCGGCCCGATTTTCCAGACGGCCATCATCAGCGGGTAGTTCCAGGGCGTGATCTGGCCGACCACGCCCACCGCTTCGCGGCGCGTGAACGACGTGTAGCCCTCCAGGTACTCGCCCGCCGCGCGGCCCTCGAGGCAGCGTGCGGCGCCCGCGAAGAAGCGCAGGTTGTCGGCCATCACCGGGATCTCGTCGTTCTTCACCGCCTCGAGCGGCTTGCCGGCGTTGAGCGCCTCGAGCCGCGCGAGCTCCTCCGCGTTCTCCTCGATCACGTCGGCCATCGCCAGCAGCGCCTGCGAGCGCTGCGCAGGCGTGGTCTGCGACCAGCCGTCGAACGCGCGGCGCGCGGCCGCCACCGCGCGGTCCACCTCCTCCGCGGTGGACACCGGCGCCTGCGCCATCTCCTCGCCGGTCGCGGGGTTCAGAACGGGTTCGGAGTCGCCCGCGTGGTCCGCGGGCTCGCCGTCGATGAAATTCGTGAGGGTGCCTTCTGCGGTGGCCATCATGCGCCTCCTTGGAGTAGGGACGGGTTCTCTGCTTCGCGGGGCGCGCCCCGCGCGATGCGCGGACGTGCTCTCGCCCCGCCGCTCACAGCGGCGCGTGCTCGCTGATGCCGAGAGCCTCGGCCACGGCCGGGTGGGTGACCTCGCCGGCCCGCACGTTCACGCCCATGCGCAGCCCGGGGCTCGCCTCGAGCGCCTCCTCGACGCCGAGGTCCGCGAGCTTGATCGCGTACGGGAGCGTCGCGTTGGTGAGCGCATAGGTCGAGGTGATCGGGACCGCGCCGGGCATGTTCGTTACGCAGTAGTGCGTGACCCCGTCGACCTCGAAGGTGGGGTTCGAATGGGTGGTGGGCCGCGAGGTCTCGAAGCAGCCGCCCTGGTCGATCGAGACGTCCACGAGCACCGCTTGGCGCTTCATCAGCCCGAGCTGCTCGCGCGTGACCACATGCGGCGCCCGGCCGCCGTGGATCAGCACGGCACCGATCACGAGGTCGGCCGCGGGCAGCATCTCTTCGATCGCGAGCGTCGAGGAGTACACCGTCGAGGCGCGGCCCGCGAAGGCCACGTCGAGTTCGCGCAGCCGGTCGATCGAGCGGTCGAACACGAACACGTCGGCTTCCATCCCGATCGCTATGAACGCCGCGTTCATGCCGACCACGCCGCCGCCGATCACGAGCACCGTGGCCGCGGCAACGCCCGGCACGCCGCCGAGCAGGATGCCGCGCCCGCCGAGCGGCTTCTCGAGCATGAACGCGCCGGCCTGCGTGGCGATCTTGCCGGCCACCTCGCTCATCGGCGCGAGCAGCGGCAGCCGGCCCGCGGAGTCCAGCACGGTCTCATACGCGATGCAGGTCGCGCCCGAGTCCATCAGCCCGCGCGCCAGGTCCGGCTCCGCCGCGAGATGCAGGTAGGTGAAAAGCGTGTGCTCGGGGCGCAGCCGCGCGACCTCCTCGGGCTGTGGCTCCTTCACCTTGATCACCAGCTCCGCCTCGGAGAACACCGCGTCGGCGTCGGGCACGATTTGCGCGCCCTGCGCCGAGAACGCCTCGTCGGCCAGCGCGCTGCCCTCCCCCGCGCCCGCCTGCACGAGCACCTCGTGCCCGTGGCTGCACAGCTCTCTGACGCCCGCGGGCGTGATCGCCACGCGGTACTCGTCGCTCTTGATCTCGGTGGGCACGCCGATCCTCATCGTGCGAGCCTCACCTTGCGAGCTCCCTTCCGCGCAGCGCCAGCCAGAACTCGATGCGGTCGCGGGCGTTCGAGAAGTCGCGCCCGGTCAGCTGCTCGATGCGCCGTATGCGGTATCGCAGCGTGTGGCGGTGGCAGTACAGGGCGCCCGCGGCGCGCTCCCAGTGCCCGTTGTGCTCGATGAACGCGTCGAGCGAGCGCACCAGCTCGTCCCCGTAATCGCCCTGCTCGAGCGGGCCCAGCACGCCCCGGCAGTAGGAGCGCAGCGCGTCGTCGTCCTGCAGCGAGAGCAGCAGCTCGAACGCGCCGAGGTCCTCGTGCGAGGCCACGTCGGGCGCGTCGCCGTTGCGCGAGCGCGCCGCCTCGAGCGCGCAGCGGGCTTCGTGGAAGCAGAGCCGCAGCGAGTGCGTGGGCGCGGGGCGGCTCGCCGCCGCCGGGACCGTGCCGAAGCGCTTCTCGAGCTCGGCGCGGATCCGCCGCGCAACCTCGACCGGTTCCGCGCGGCCGTCGGCGATCACCGCGCACAACAGCCCCGAGCGGATCGCCACGAGGCTGCCGATCCCCTCGCGCTCGAGAATCCGTTCGAGCGGCGCCGCCGCCACGCTCGGGTCCGACGGCCTGAACGCGAGCACCGCGAGCATCTCGCCGATCCCGAACGGCCGCAGGCGCGCCTGCAGGTCCTCGGGGTAAAGGCGGCCCGACAGCGCCTCCGCGAGCACGTCGCCGGCCATGCTGCGCTGCAGCATTTCGTAGCGCTCGTTGACCAGGTGCGCGAACGCGCGCTCGGTGATCGCGATGAACGGCAGCTCGTAGGGCACTTCGAACAGCGGGAACTCGCGCTTTCGCGCGGCGGTCACGAGCGCCGCCGGCACGCGTTTGTGCGCGAACCCGGTGCCGAAGCCGAGGCCCGCGATGTCGTGCTCGGCGAGGCGCTCGATCAGCTCGCGCTGCAGCTTGGGCCCCTCGAGCGCCATGCCGGTGGTGAGCAGCAGCTCGCCGCCTTTCAGCCAGGGCGTGGGGTCGAGCAGCTCGGTCGAGTGGATCCAGCGCACGTGCGCGTGCGCGTGCTCCTCTCCCGAGATCAGGCGCAGCCCGAGTTCCCCGATCAGGCTCTCGACAGTGAGCTCCATTGCTCCATCCGCTCGGATGCCTCGGTGAGGACCGGGCGCAGCACCGCCTCGATTTCCTCGAACTGCTCCTCGCCCGCGATCAGCGGCGGCGAGAACTGCACGATCGGGTCGCCGCGGTCGTCGGTCCTGCAGATCAGCCCCCGCCGGTAGAGCTCGCCCGAGAGGTGCCCGCGCAGCAGCTCCTCGGACTCCTCCGCGTTGAACGTCTCCTTCGTCTCGGAGTCCTTCACGAGCTCGATCGCCTGGAAGTATCCCGCGCCGCGCACGTCGCCCACGATCGGGATGTCGCGCATGCTCTCGAGCATCGCGCGGAAACGCCCCTCGTTCGCGCGCACCTGCTCGCACAGCTGCTCGTTCTCGATGATGTCGATGTTGGCGAGCGCGATCGCGCACGCGACCGGATGCCCGCCGAACGTGAGCCCGTGGTTGAACATCGCCTTTCCGTGCATGAACGGCTCGGCGATGTGGTCGCCCGCGATCACCGCGCCCATCGGCGCGTACGCCGAGGTGATGCCCTTCGCGGTCGTGATCATGTCGGGCATGTAGTCGTAGCGCTCGGAGCCGAACCAGTGGCCGAGCCGGCCCCACGAGCAGATCACCTCGTCGGAGATCAGCAGCACGCCGTGCCGGTCGCAGATCTCGCGCACGCGCTCGAAGTATCCGTCCTGGGGCACGAAGCAGCCGCCGCCGTTCTGAACCGGCTCGAGGATCACCGCAGCGACGGTGTTGGGCCCCTCGAACAGGATCGCCTCCTCGATCGAGTCGGCGGCCCACAGGGGGTCGCGCTCCTCGCTCCAGCGATACGAGTTGGTGTTGGCCGCATGCCTGCCGCCCGGCGTCAGCGGCTCGAAAGGCTCGCGCAGCGGAGGCAGGCCGGTCGCGGTGAGCGCGCCCATGGTCGTGCCGTGGTAGGCGAGGTAGCGCGAGATGATCTTGTGCCGGCGCGGCTCGCCGCAGGCCGCGTGATAGGCCTTCGCGAGCTTCCACGCCGACTCGACCGACTCGGAGCCGCCGGAGGTGAAGAACACGCGGTTGAGGTTGCCCGGAGCGAGCCCCGCTATGCGCGCCGCGAGCTCGATCGAGGGAGGGTGCGCGTAGCTCCAGTTCGTGTAGAAGCCGAGCTCCTTCGCCTGCCGGGCCGCCGCCTCGCCCATCTCGGCGCGTCCGTGGCCGACGTTCACGCAATACAGCGCCGAGAGGCCGTCGAGATAGCGCTTGCCGTGTTCGTCGTACACGTAGCAGCCCTCGCCCCGCACGATCACCGGCACCTCCGCGCTGGCATAGGCGCCCATGCGCGTGAAGTGCATCCACAGATGCCGCCTTGCCTGCTCTTGAAGATCGATCGACATAGCTCCGTCTCCCGTTAGCGACTGGACACTACGGACAACCATACTTTGTGCCATGAGGCACATCAACCATGATATGGGAACAGGAGCGGTCCAGCGCCTTATACATTTCGGCCAAGTATGGCAGGACTTTTTGGGACACCTGCCGATTGTCAAGCCGCCGCGCGAGGGCGTACCTTTTGTTGCAAGGGGGCCGTGGGAGGCTCCGCGCCGGTAGGTTCCCGGCACGCGTCGATCCGAGGAGAGAGGACCCACATGGCCACCGAGAGCGTCGTCCTAGCCGGAGCCCCGGCCTCGGGCAAAGTCGAGAACAAGGGCCTCAAGAGCAACGCGATCGGCTACGTCTCGAACATCGTCATCGGGGTCGCCTCGACGGCGCCGGCGTACTCGCTCGCGGCGACGCTCGGCTTCATCGTCGCCGACAAGGGCGTGACCACGCACGCGCCCGGCGTGCTGCTCGCCTCCTTCGTCCCGATGCTCCTGATCTCGCTGGCCTACCGCTACCTCAACAAGGCCGACCCCGACTCGGGCACGACGTTCGCGTGGACCACGCGGGCGTTCGGGCCGGGCTTCGGCTGGGTCAACGGCTGGGCGATCTTCCTCGCCGACGTGCTCGTGATGGCCTCGCTCGGCTACATCGCATCGACCTACACCTTCCAGCTGGTCGAATGGCACTGGGCGGAAGCGCATGTGGGCGCGGCCCTCGTCGGCTGCATCCTGTGGATCCTGCTGATGACCTGGATCTGCCACCGCGGCATCGAGCTCTCGGCGCGCGTGCAGCAGGTGCTGCTGGGGTTCGAGTTCGTGATGCTCGTGATCTTCGCGGTGGTCGCGCTCGTCGACGTGTACTCCGGGAACGCCGCCGCGCACTCGATCAAGCCCCAGCTCGACTGGTTCAACCCGTTCGCTATCAACTTCGGCGACCTGGTCGTGGCGATGCTGCTGGGGATCTTCATCTACTGGGGATGGGATTCGGGCGTCGCCGTCAACGAGGAGTCCGAGGACTCCAACGAGGGGCCCGGGCGCGCCGCGGTCATCTCGACGCTGCTGCTCGTCGTGATCTACCTGGTCGTCTCCGCGGGCGCGCAGTCCTACCACGGGACGGGCTTCATCTCGAGCGAAGAAAACGCCAGCGACGTGCTGCACGCGCTCGGCAAAGGGGTGCTCGGCTCGGTCGGCGTCCGCTTCCTGATCGTCGCCGTGCTGACCTCCGCCGCCGCCTCCACGCAGACGACGATCCTGCCGACCGCGCGCACGACGCTCTCGATGGCCAAGTGGGGCGCGATCCCACAGCTGATCGGCAGGGTCCATCCGCGCTTCCTCACGCCGACGGTGTCCACCTGGGGCTTCGGGCTCCTGTCGATCGCGGTCGCGGTGCCGCTGATCCTGATCTCCGAAACCGTGCTCGAACTCGCGGTCGTCGCGCTCGGGATCCCGGTGTGCTTCTACTACGGCTCGACGGGCCTCGCGTCGACCGTCTACTACCGGCGCGAAATATTCGACAGCCCGCGCAAGTTCATCTTCGTCGGCCTGCTCCCGCTGCTCGGCTGCCTGATCATGTACGGGATCGGCATCTACGCGATCAAATACTACGGGCACAAGGAAAACTCCGAAGGCAAAGAGTACCTCGGGCTCACGCTGCCCCTGTGGTTCGGCGGAGTCGGCATGCTCGCGGGCGTTGTGGTGATGCTCATCTCACGGCCGTTCTTCAAACCGTTCTTCGCGCGCAAGCCCGAAACGGCGCCGCCGGGACTGCTCGACGCGCCCGTGGAGCGCGCGCCCGTGCACCTGATGGGGCCCGAACACCAGCCCTCGCATCTCGCGCAGGAGCTGCACGAGGCCGAGCAGCACCTGATCCATCCGCACGGCGACGAGGACCCGCCGCAGCGCTGATCAGCCGGCCGGCAGCTCCATCACACCGTGCGGCGAGCCGTACTCGGCGAGCAGCTCGAGGAACGGCGCGGCGGGAAACGCCTCCGGGCCGAGCACGCCCGTGCCCTTCCACGCGCCGCGGTCGAGCAGCTCCAGCGCGACCGCCGGGTTGATCGCGGTCTGCCACACCACCGCCTGGCATCCGTACTCGCGCATCGTGACCTCGTTGTCGGCCACGTGGTACAGGTAGGTCGAGCGCGGCTCGCCGTCCTTGCCGGTGCCGGTGACCCACGTGCCCGCGCACGTGCGCCCCGTCATGCGATCGCCGAGCGTCGCCGGGTCGGGCAGCGCGGCGGCGACCACGTCGCGCGGCGCCACGCGCCGGCCGCCCACCTCGAGCGGCTCGGTCGAGTCGAGGCCCAGCTTGTGCAGCGTGCGCAGCACCTCGATGAACTCCTCGCCGAGCCCGTACTTGAACGTGACCCGCTCGCACTGCACCCAGCGCGGCATCAGCACGACCTCCTCGTGCTCCACGTTGACGCATTCCACCGGCCCGATGCCCTCGGGGAACACGAACGTCTCGGGCTCGGAGAAGGGGGCGGTGGTGTAGAAGCCGCGCTCGCGCTCCCAGATCAGCGGCGGGTTCAGGCACTCCTCGATCGTCGTCCAGATGGAGAACGTGGGCGCGAAGTCGTATCCCTCCACGACCAGGTCGGCGCCGTCGCGCACGCCCAGCTCGCGCACGCTCGAGAACAGCTCGTCGGCGGCGTGGCGCGCGAACACGTCCGAGAGCCCCGGCTCGACGCCAATGCCCACGAGCGCGAGCAGCCCCGCCTCGCGCCACTGCTCGTCCTGCGCGAACTGGCGATCGCCCAGCATCTCTCCGGGCAGCTCGTAGGGCCGCTCGGGATGGCGGTGCGACAGCGTCATCGCCATGTCGAGATAGGTCACGCGCGCCTTCAGCGCGGCCTCGAAGATCGGCTCGTTGAAGCGCGGGTCGCACGCGTTGAGCAGCGCGTCGGGGCGCAGCCGCTCGATCAGCGCGAGCACCTCAGCCGCATCGGACGCGTCGGCGCGCTCGGAATCGAAGCGGCCGGGCTCCTCGAGGCGCCCCGCCGCGGCCTGCGCGCGCTCGAGCGAGATGTCGGCGAGCGTCACGCGCTCGAACGTCTCACGGCGCTGCGCGATCGCCGCGAACGCCGCTCCCACGCCGCCAGCTCCGAGCACCAGAACCCTCACGCCGCGCAGTGTTACCGATGCGCCGCTTCCGGGCTGGATGATCTCGCCCCCGCCGATGCGCCGCTATGTAGCGGTCACCTTTCGTATGCTGCATCGATTCTCGGCGCCCCCGACATGAGCTTGCCGTGAGCACCGGGCTCCCGAGCCCCCCGCACACCCGGCCCGAGGCGCCCCCCCGCCCCGGCGTGCGCCCGTTCGCGGGAGCGCAGCGCAGCGCGCTGGGGCGCGCCTCCGCACCCGCCCGCTGGGCGCCGTCCCCCGCGATCGGGCGGCTCGAGCTGGCATGCGTCGTGGCGCTCGGCGTGCTGCTCGCGATCATCACGAGCTGGCCGCTCGCGCTGCACATGTCAAGCCGCATCGCGCCGGATCTCGGCGACCCGGTGCGCACCGTGTGGGAGATCTCGTGGGTCGGGCACGCGATGCTGCACAACCCGCTGCACATCTTCCAGTCGAACGCGTTCTACCCGCACCCTTACAGCCTCGCGTTCTCCGACTCGCTGCTCGGCTACGGCCCCGCGGCCTTCTTCGGATCGGGCACGGTGGCGGCGCTCGTCCGCTACAACCTGCTGTTCCTGTTCGCGTGGTCGCTGTGCTTCGTCGGCGCGTACCTGCTCGCGCGCGAGCTGAGCCTCGGCAAGATCGGCGCGGCGGCCGCGGGCGCGGCGTTCGCATACGCCCCCTACCGCGTCACCGAGGCGGGCCACCTGCACGTGATCAGCTCCGGCGGGATCGCGCTCGCGCTGTTCCTGCTGCTGCGCGGCTACCGCCGCTCCTCGCGCTGGCTCGTGCTCGCCGGCTGGCTCGTCTCGGCCTGGCAGGTGAGCCTCGGCTTCACGCTCGGCCTGCAGTACTGCTACCTGCTGCTCGCGCTCGCGGTCGTGTGGCTGTGGCACTGGCTGCGCGCGAGGCCCGCACCCGGCGCCGAGCGCCCGGCCGCGGCGGACGCAGGCCCGATCGCGGCGCCCGAGCCGTCGGGCAACGGCGCGAGCGAGCGAGCGCGCGGGCGCGCGCCGCTGTCGTCCGTGCTGCCGCGGCCGGTGCTGATCGTGACGGTGGTCGGCCTCGGCATCCTCGGCCTCGTCACCGCCTACCAGTCGGTGCCCTACCTGAAGGTCGCCTCCGAGTACCCCACCGCGAAACGCACGCTCAAAGAAGTCAAAACGTACTCCGCCGGGCCCGCGGCCCTGCTCGCGGCCTCCTCCGAGAACCGAGTGTGGGGCTCGGTCACCGCGGGCATGCGCGACAAGGTGCACTCCAAGAACGAGAGCGTGCAGTTCCCCGGCGGCCTGATCCTGCTGCTCGCGATCGCGGGGCTCGCGTGCTCGGCGTACACGCGCCGATTGCGCATCGGCCTGCTCGCTGGGATCATCGTGTGCTCGGTGCTCGCGCTCGGCATGGGCCTCACCGGCGCGGGCTATCCCTACCGCCTGCTCTACGACTTCGCGCCCGGCTGGAACGGCGTGCGCGTGCCCGGGCGCGTGTTCATCACCGCCACGCTCTTCTACGCGCTGCTCGCCGGAGCGGGCGTGCAGCTGCTGCTCGGGCTGGTGCGCAGGTTCAAGCCCGTGCGCTCGCTGAGCTTCGCCCCCGCGCTCGTCGGAGTGGTGGCGGCGATCGGGATCGTCGGCGAAGGCGCCGGGCACATGGCGCATCCGGTCGTGCCCCAGCCCGCGCGCGCCGAGGTGGGCCTGCCCGGGCCGCTGATCGACCTGCCCACCGACGGCGCGGCCGACCGGCTGTGGCAGTACTTCTCGGTCGACGGCTTCTACAAGATCCCACTCGGCAACAGCACCTTCGACCTGCCCGCCGTAGATGACCTGCGCGGCGGCATGAACGGCTTCCCCGACCGGGCGAGCGTGGAGAAGCTCCGCTACTACGGCATCAAGACGGTGGTGCTGCACCTGCAGCTGCCGACGCTGCCGGGCGTGCAGGCGTGGATCGTGCCCGAGCCGCCCGACCCCGCCGCAGCCGCGGCCAAGCCGATCGCGGGTCTCGGCATCACGCGCCGGCGTGTGGGCTCGGTGGTGATCTACGAGATCGGCCCGGGGCCCAAGGCGCTGCACGGAACCGATTGATGGGCGCCGAGGCCCGGCTGCGCCGGCGCGCGGCGCTGCGGCGCCCCGCCGGCAGACACCTCGCGCTCGGCGCGATCCTGCTCGTGGGGCTCGCCTACGCGACCGTGATCCAGAGCTTCTCGTGGAACCAGACGTCTCACTACGACCTGATCCGCGCGCTCGACAAAGACCAGACCACGATCGACGAGTTCGCCGCCAACACGGGCGACAAGGCCGAATACAAGGGCCATACCTACTCGGCGCGGGCGCCCGGCCTGGCGCTGTACGCGCTGCCGTTCTACAACGCGCTCAACGTCGTCGACGCCGACGCGTGGGCGCGCGAATCGCAGGCGCAGCGCGACGACGACGAGATGATCTACCTGCTGGGGCTGTGGGGCAACGTGCTCCCCGGCCTGCTCCTGCTGCTGCTCGTGTGGCGCGTCGGCGAGCGCTTCGAGCCCGGCTACGGGGTCGGCGCCGCCGTGATCCTCGGGCTCGGCACGATGGTGCTGCCGCTCTCAACGCTGCTGTTCTCGCATGTGTTCACCGCGTTCCTCGCGTTCGCCGCCTTCGCGCTGATGCTGCGCGAGCGCGACGGGCCGCCGCGGCCGCTGCTGCTCGCGCTGGCGGGCCTCGCGATCGGCTACGCCGTGGGCGCCGAGTACCCCGTCGCGTTCGCCGGCGCGGTGCTCGGGCTGTTCCTGCTCTCGCGCCGCGACGCGCTCACGCCCGCGCTGATCGCGCGCCGCGCGGGCGCATACATCGCGGGCGGCCTGGTGGGCCTCGTCCCGCTGCTGCTCTACAACCACTACGCCTTCCACTCGTGGACGCATCTCGCCTACTCCAACGTGCCGCGCCAGCACAAAGGCTTCTTCGGGATCACGCTGCCCAACCCCGCGGTGCTGGGCACGCTTCTGTTCGACTCGCGCGGGCTGCTCACGATCGCCCCCGTGCTGATCATGGGCGGCGTCGGCACGGTGCTCATGTACCGCCGCGGCAGGCGCGCCGAGGCGCTCACGATCACCGGCATCTGCCTGTGCTACGTCGTCTACAACTCCGGCTACTACCTGCCGTTCGGCGGCGGCTTCATGGGCCCGCGGTTCATGACCACGATGCTGCCGTTCCTCGCGGTCCCGCTGGCGCTCGCGCTGAAGCGCTACCCCGGCCCCACGCTCGCGCTCGCGGGCGCGTCGATCGCCACCACCGTGATCGCCACGATCACGCACCCGCTGATCGGCTATGAGACCGAGGCCGTCGTGTTCGCGCGCTACCTGCGCGAGGGCTTCTTCCAGCCCACGATCGCCAGCGCCTACGGCCTCGGGCGCGGCTGGGGGGGCATCTGGCCGTTCCTGCTCGCCGCCGGCGGCGCGCTGGTGCTGGCCGCGCGCGCGCTGCCCGCCATGCGCCTGCCTCGCGGCCAGCTCGCCAGGGGGCTGCTCGCGCTCGCCGCGTGGGCTCTGTTCGCCGCGCTCGCGCCCACCGTGCTCGGGATCGACCACCGCGGCCTCGAGAGCATCCAGGCGGCGGGCGACCCCACGGCGCTGCACAAGGGGTTCGGCGACTACCCGCTGCGGGCGCTCGCGCCGATCGCCGCGGCGTTCGGCGCGCTCGTGCTGGTGGCGATGCGGCTCCTGCGAAAGCCCGCGCCCGCACCCCTAGAGCACGAGCCGCGGGGGCCGCGCGGCCCCCGCGAGGCGCTCAGCGCCTAGACAGCCCTCCCGGCGCCGCAGGCGCCCTCCCAAAAGGGCCGTCCTTTAGTTCTTCGCGAGTTTGGCCGAGCAGTCCGAGGCGCGCAGTGCTTTGCACACCACCAGGTAGCCGGGGCGCGGCACCTGTTTGGCGTTCATCAGGCCCGCGTCGAAGCGCGTGCGGCTGTTCCCGCCGAGCCAGTCGTAGATGTACAGGCGCTTGACCTGGTGCACCGCGCCGGCGAGCGCGAACATGTATTTGAGAACCCGCGCGGCTCGCGTGAGGCCCTGGCCGTGGTTGTTGGGGAAGGCCCCGCCGAACTGCACGATGCCGCCCGTCTCCGTCAGCCACACCTGGCCCCCCAGCACGCGCGCGAGCGTGCGCGTGCGCCAGCTCTGCATGCGGTTGACGTCCGAGTAGTTGTGCAGGCCCCAGATCGACGGCATGCGCGTGCGCAGGTGGCGCACTTCGCGCTTGAACGCTTCGATGTAGCGCACCGTCGGCGTGATGTTTTCCTGGTCGAGCACGTCGAGCCCGATCACGGTGCAATGCGACGTGCACACGCGCAGCAGCGACTGGTAGTAGCGCGCCGCCGCGCTCGCCGACGGGCTCGCGAGCACGCCGCGGATGGTGCCGCGGTTGGCCTCGTCCCACGCCTGGTACTGGTGGACGTTGGGGAACAGCTTCACGAATTTCTGCACGTCGTGCTTGTACTGGCCCACGCTCGGGTTGCGCGTGGGCGTGTACTCGGAGTGGTAGAAGGCCACCAGCACCTGCTGATGCGCCGCTTCCGCGGCTTTGATGAACGCGTAGGCCCTCTGCAGCGAGTACGGGCGCACCGCCGCGTCGTACGGCGCGATGTAGCGCACCACCTTCGTGTGCAGTCGGGTCCAGTAGGTGTTCTCGAACATCGACGCGTTGTTGTCGCCGATGCCGGTCAGGTAGCTGGATGCCGCGTGCGCCCTCGGGGAGGACGCGCGGCCGATCGCGCTGGGCGCCGCGAGCGCGCCCGCGAGCAGCGCGAGCGCCGCGACGAGCGCGGCAAGCTTGCGTGATTGTTGCAATCGCCTCATGGTCTCGGGGTGGGGAGTGGAGCGCTTTAGCTGCAACAGCCGGCGAAGGCGGAGGTTGCGATGCTAGTAGCTTTCTTCGGCCGCGCTCGCCGTGTCCCTTACCCAGCCCGCGGCGAACGGTCCGCCGTCACACGTTCGTCGCGCTCCCCCGAGAGTCCTTCAGCGCCACCGCCGATCTCATCCTCCGGGCGCGCGCGGCGCAGGCCGGGGTCGGCCACGATGCGCACATCCACGCCCGGAAGGCCGCGCAGCAGGCGCGTGAGCAGCGAGTCGCCCAGGCGCCCCAGGCCGCGGCGCTGGGCGGGCGTTCCCATCAGCACGTAGGTGGCGCCGATCGAGTGCGCCACCGCGATCGCCACGTCGGCCACGTCCTCGCCCTCTTCCACGCGCAGGCGCACGCCCAGCATCGAGGTGAGCCGCCGCAGCTCCTCGAGGCGCCTGCGGTCCTCGGCGTTCGGCGGGCGCCCCGGCGGGCGCACGATCAGCACGTCGAGCTCGCCGTCGAGCCGCTGCGCCGAGCGCCACGCGCGGCGGATCACGCGCTCGGAGTGCGGCGCGAGCGTCGCGAGCGCGAGCAGGTGCTCGCTGATCTGCCCCGGGCCCGCCTCCGGCGCGAGCACGTCCCCCTCGGCGCCGCGGCGGATCAGCGGCGGCGGCTCGCGCTCGAGCCGCTTGACCTCCACGTCCTCGGCCACCTGGCGCAGCGCGGTCTCGCGCAGCGCCGCGAGGTTCTCGACCTTGAAGAAATGGTTGAGCGCCGCCGGCACCCGTTCCGGCGCGTACACCTTGCCCGCGCGCAGCCGCGCGATCAGCGCCTCCGGCGTGAGGTCGATCAGCACCACCTCGTCCGCCGCCGAGAGCACCTCGTCGGGGATCGTCTCGCGCACGCGCGTGCCCGTCAGCTGCGCTACCTGGTCGTTGAGGCTCTCGAGGTGCTGCACGTTGACGGTGGAGAACACGTCGATGCCCGCCGCGAGCACGTCGCGCACGTCCTCGTAGCGCTTCTCGTGCTCCAGCCCCGGGGCGTTCGTGTGGGCGAGCTCGTCGATCAGGCACAGCTCCGGCCTTCGCGCCAGCACGCCCGGCAGGTCCATGTCCTGCAGCGGCGTGCCGCGGTAGACCACGTTGCGGCGCGGCAAGATCTCGAGGCCCTCGGCCTGCGCCACCGTCTCGATCCGCCCGTGCGGCTCGAGGTAGCCGATCGCCACGTCGCGCCCGCTGTCGGCTTCCGCGGTGCCCTCCTGCAGCATGCGATACGTCTTGCCGACGCCCGGGGCCATCCCGATGAAGACCTTGTGATGTCCCCGTTCGCTGCTCATCGGCGCCCTACGGGGCACGCTAGCGCAGCGGCCCCGCCGCCTCCTAGCCGCGCCTCCACATCCGTCTGCTCGCGCAGGAACCCGTGGCCCGCCGCGCGAAGCTATGCGCGGAGACGACCAACCGCGGCGGCCCGCCGCCGGACCGCTCGAAACCGGGAGGACCCAAGCATGAAACCCACCAACCGTTCCCACTCCCCGCGCAGGCGCGCGCTGCCCCGCCGCCTGCCCGCGCTCGCCCTGGCGATCGCCGCGGCCGGCGCCGCGCTCGCGTGCTCGGCGCCCGTCGCCGCGGCGCACACGCATCGCGCGCACCACGGCCGCAGCGCCAAGAGCAAGGCCAAACCCAAGACCCCGCCGCCGCCCACGCTGCTGTACGAGGTGGCGCTGTACGAAATCCCGCCCGGCACCTCCGGCTGGCACGAGAGCTGCCCCGCGCACTACTACGCGATCGGCGGCGGCTTCTACAACCAGGACGCGCACCTGCAGCTGCTCGCGAGCAATCCCTACGACACCGAAGGCAGGTCGCTGCCCAGCCCGCCCGACTCGTGGGGCGTGGAGTTCAACAACACCGACACCATCCCGCTGAAGGTGGACGTGTACGCCGTGTGCATCACCAACGTGAGGATCTCCCTGGGCTGACGGCGCGCGCCGCTCACTCCCGGCCGGCCGCGCCCTGCGGCGCTGCGCCCAGGTGGCTGCGCAGCGCCGCCGCGTCTCGCTGCAGCAGCTCGATCGCAAGCGCCGACCACGCGAACTCGCGCGCGCCCATGCCGGTGCCGGCGAACGGGTGGTAGGACTCGCGCAGGCCCGCGCCCAGCACCGCGCGGCCGATGGCGCTCGCGAGGCGCTCCGCCGCCTCCTCGTAGCCGAGGCGCACGAGGCCGAGCCACACGAGCCATGCGCTGTTCACCCACGTCGGCCCGCGCCAGTAGCGGCGCAGGCCCGCCGAGCGTTCGCGCAGCGAGAAGCCCGGCTCGCCGATCGCCACCGACGGCGGCGCGAACGGCGTCCAGAAGCGCGCCGAGAGCAGCTGCTCCTCCACGAGCCTGCGCGCGATCCGCTCGGGCAGGTCCGGCAGCGCGAGCGGCGAGAGCGCGCTCCAGGTGAGCGGGATCGGCCCGTGCGCAGCGGGCCACGCGCGCGGCGCGAACACGCCGCTGCGCTCGTCGTACAGGCGGTCGATCAGCGCGGGCGTGATCGAGGCGTTGCCGAGCGCCAGCTGCGAGAGCCCGTGCAGCACGTTGGTGAGCACCTCGCACACCACCGGCCCGCCCGCGTCGCGCACCGCGCGGATGTCGAAGCGCAGCCTGCGGTTGCGGTGCACGAGCAGGAGGAAGCCGGGCAGCCCCTGCGCGCGGCGACGCCAGATCGGGTCGAACTGCGGCGAGGCGTCGAGCCCCGACTCGTCGGGCTGAAGCAGCCACAGCAGGCCGTCGCCCTCGAGATCGCGCTCGCGCGTCACGCACTCGTGGTGGGCCACGATCGCGGGCTCGCACGCGGGGTCGCCCACCGCCGCGCGCCACGCCCACGCGAGCATCGGCGGCTGGATCGTGGAGGTCGTGAGGTCGCCCGGCTCGATCACGTTGTAGAAGAGGCGCCGCGCGCCGCGCAGCGGGCTCTCCCAGAAGATCGTGTGGCCGATGAAGCCGTCCTCGCGCGCCGCCGAGAGCAGCGTCCGCAGCTCGCGCCGGGAGCGCTCGCGATCGAAGCGCCGCCACACGATCGCGCTGAAGCACGAGTCCCAGTACCACTGCCACGGGTAGCGCTCGGGGCTCGGGCGCGTGTGCGCGTAGGCTACGCCCTCGCGCTCGCCTTCGGCCCAGTTGCCCGCCAGCGTCGCCGCGCAGCGCTCGCGCACGCGCGCGAGATCGCTCGGCTGGAGCGCCTGCGCCTGGGGCACGTCCTCCACGTCCGTCAGGTCCAGCGCTTGCGCCTGAAGTAGATCCACAGGCCCAGCACCGAGAGCGCGCACGAGCCGAGACCGAGCGCGAGGAACGACGCGAGCGTGTTCTCGATTTCGCCCGTCAGATATGAGAAGTTCATGCCGAAGAAGCCAGTCAGGAAGGTGAGCGGGAGGAATATCGTCGCGATCACCGTGAGCTGCTTCATCACCTCGTTCTGGCGGTTGGCCACGGTCGAAAGGTACGCGTCCATGGCGCCGCTCAGCAGGTCGCGGTAGGAGTCGATCAGATCCGAGATGCGGATCACGTGGTCGTACACGTCGCGGAAGTAGTCGCGCTCGTCGAGCTGCAGGCCCGGGAGGTCCGCGATCGTGTCCACGCCGCGCACGAGCAGGTCGCGCTGCGGGGTGAGCACCCTGCGCATCGCCACCAGCTCGCGCTTGAGCCTGAAGATCCGCTGCAGCTGCTCGTTGCTCGGCTCCTCGAGGATTCCTTCCTCGAGCTCGTCGATCTGCTCGTCGATCGCCGCGAGCGCCGGGAAGTAGGTGTCGGTGAGCGCGTCGAGCACCCTGTACACGACGAACTGCTCGCTGTGCACCACGCGCCCCTCGATCAGCGAGCGCTGCTCCTCGAGAGCCGGGAGCGGGTCGTCGTGGATCGTGACGAGCCACGCGCCCGAGATGAACAGGTCCACCTCGTACACCGGCTCGTCCTGCGGCGCGCCCTCGTGGCGGGCGCCGTAGAAGACCATGAACACGTGGTCGTCGAAGTCGTCGATCTTCGGCCGCTGGTTGGAGTGCAGCGTGTCCTCGATCGCGAGCGGGTGAAGCCCCAACAGCACGCCCAGGCGCTCCACCTCCTGCGGCGAGGGCCTGACGAGGTCAAGCCAGAAGAAGCGCTTGCGCTCGAGCAGCTCGCGGATGCGCTCCTCATCCACGCCCGTCAGGCACGGGACGCGCAGGTTGGCGCCGTGCTCGGGATGCTCCGAGTCGAGCACGCGAGCCTTGTTGGGCAACTGCGCCATCTGCACCCGGTTTCGGGCTCCCGACGGCGCCTCCTGCCTGTGCGAGGCTTCCGCGATGAGCTCCTATGCGACGATCGCCGCCGTGCTCGGCGGCCTGCTGATGCTCGGCGCGCTGCTGTCTGGACTGGCACGCCGCAGCGTGCTGTCGCTGGCCGCGGTGTTCGTGCTGTGCGGGTTCGCGCTCGGCAAGGGCGGGTTGGGTGTCGTCGACCTCGACGCCGGCTCGGGGCTCGTGCGAGACCTCGCCACCACCGCGTTGATCGTGATCCTGTTCCGCGACGGGCTCGAGGTGGACGCGGAGATGCTGCAGCGCAGCTGGCGGCTGCCGCTGCGCAAGCTGGTGATCGCGATGCCGGTCACCGCCGCCGTGGTCGCGGCGCTCGCGCACCTGCTGGTGGGGCTCAGCTGGACGGAGTCGTTCCTGCTCGGCGCGCTGCTCTCGCCCACCGATCCCGTGCTCTCCTCCGGGATCGTCACCGACCCGCGCGTCCCGCGCCTCGTGCGCCACTCCCTGAACCTCGAGTCGGGGCTCAACGACGGGCTCGCGCTGCCCGCGGTGCTCGCGTTCGCAGCGGCACTCGAACCGGGCACCTCGCACTTCGTGTGGTGGCGCTTCGTGATCCAGGACATCGGGCTCGGCTTCGCGTACGGCCTCGCTTGCGGCTTTGCCGGCTCGCTGCTTATGCCGCGCGACGGGCGCGAGCGTGGCCGCACGATACCGGGCCACCAGCGCGCTCTTTACGGGCTCGGCCTGGCGTTCGCCACCTACGGCCTCACGGTGATCTCGCCGCGCGGCAACGGGTTCATCGCCGTGTTCGTCGCGGCGATCGTCATCGGCGTGCGCCGCCCAGACCTGCGCGAGCACTTCGCCGAGCACGGCGAGCTGCTGGTCGAGACCGTGAAGCTTTCGATCTTCGCCGTGTTCGGCTCGCTGCTCACGGTGCACGGGCTCTTCTCGGACGGTTGGGCCGCGCTGGGGGTGGCCGCGGGCACGTTCCTGCTCGCACGGCCCGTCGCCGTTTGGGCGGCGCTCGCGGGCACGCGGATCGACCGCCGCGCCAAGGCGTTCATGGCGTGGTTCGGCCCGCGCGGCGTGGCGACCATGACGTTCTCGCTGCTGGTCCTCTCGCGCCATGTCACGAGCGGAACGCGCATCTTCAACCTCGCGGCGTTCACCGTGTTCGCGTCGATCGTGCTGCACGGGCTGACCGACACGCCCGGAATCAACTGGATCGCGGCGCGGCGCGAGACTATCGCGACATAGAGGGGCGGCGCGGGCGATCCGTGCGCTCGCGGGAGCCGCGGGCGTCTTCACGAGATCGTCATGCGCAGCGGCGAAATCGTCATGAGGGCTTGACGTGGCCCCGCACACAATGGAGGCGTCCCTCCGCACAAGGAGCGCGCGATGTCCTCACTCACGCCCCACATCGCCCGGACAGCCCGCGGTCGCGCGAGGCGCCGGGCGCCGATCGGCCTGTACCTGCGAGCCCTGGCACACCGCGGCCGCCTCGACTCCGAACTGCTCGAGGGCGCGGACCCCGGGGTCAGCGCCGAGCTCGAGCTGCGGGCGGCGCAGCTCACCTCGCGCCGGCACCGCCGCGTGCTCGCGGACAGCCTCGAGGAGATCATGCGCGTCGCCGAACGGAGCAGCGCACCTCGGGTGAGCGCCTCGGCGCCGCTCGTGCGCGCCGATGTGCGCGCCGCGCGAGCCGCGTTGCTCGACCTCGAATGCTCGCTGCGGCGCGAGGGCGATGTGCGGCCCGCCGGCGTGATCCTCGCCGAGCGCCTGCTCACCGACGGTAGCGGGCCGCTGTACGTGGAGTCCGAGAACGACGCGCTGTGGCACGCGGCGCGCGACGCCAGCGCCGCGCTCGACGGGCGTGTGCGCAGCGTGAGTCGCGTCGCCCGCTGAGGGTGGCGCGCGCCCGGAGCTGCATGCACGTCCGGATCAGCGGGCGTGCACGGAGCCGTCGTAGGCGGAGCGATCGAGCGCGTAGGTGCCCGCGAACAGCGCCGCGGCAAGCAGGATCTCAACGCTCGGCAGCAGCCACAGGTTCGTTCGCAGCGCCTCGCGACGCCACGCGGAGGGCAGGGGCAGGAGGTCATTCGCAGAAGCGGTAGCCCACGCCCGACTCGGTCTTGATGTAGGTCCAGGCCGTCGTGTTCGGCGCCTCGATCTTGCGGCGCAGGTTGGCGATGTGCGTGCGCAGGAGAGGCGCGTCGTCGGCGTGGGCGGATCCCCACACCTCCGTGAGCAGCGCGCGGCTCGTGATCAACCGCCCGCGATTGCGCGCGAGCACGCCGAGCAGATTGAACTCGGTGGGCGTGAGCCTTACGTCGCGCCCGTCGCGCTTCACCGTGTGCGCCGCGAAGTTGATCTCGAGGCCTTTGACGAGCAGCGTCGGCTGATCGGCCGACTCCCCCGCGCGGCGGAACACGGCCTCGAGCCGCGCCACCAGCTCGCGCGCCGAGAACGGCTTGGTGAGGTAGTCGTCGGCGCCCGCCTGCAGCGCGAGCACCTTCTGCTCCTCCTCCTCGAGCGCCGACAGGACCACGATCGGCATCGAACTCCACGAGCGCAGCTCGCGGCACAGCTCGATCCCGCTGCCGTCGGGCAGCACCAGGTCGATCACCGCGGCGTCCGGCGGCTCGCGCGCCGCGACCTCGAGCGCCCCGGCGAGCGTCGCCGCGTCGCTCACCTCGTACCCCGCGTCGCGCAGGATCACCCGCAGCGCCCGGACTATCTGGGGCTCGTCGTCGCAGACGAGGACCCGCCGGGGGGTGGCGTCCGCCGTGCTAGCCCCCGAGCAGGTTGTGGACGATCAGGTCGATCAGCTTGATGCCGATGAACGGCGCGATGATGCCGCCGAGACCGTAGATCAGCAGGTTGCGCCGCAGCAGCCCGCTCGCGCCGATCGGGCGGTAGCGCACACCGCGCAGCGACAGCGGGATCAGCAGCGGGATGATGAGCGCGTTGAAGATGATCGCCGAGACGATCGCCGAGCGCGGCGAGCCGAGGTCCATGATGTTGAGCACGTGCAGAGGTCCCTTGGCGCCGGACGTGGCGGCGTAGGTGGAGACGAACACCGCCGGCAGGATCGCGAAGTACTTGGCGACGTCGTTGGCGATCGAGAACGTCGTGAGCGCGCCGCGCGTGATCAGCAGCTGCTTGCCCACCTCGACGATCTCGATCAGCTTCGTCGGGTTGGAGTCGAGGTCCACCATGTTGCCCGCCTCGCGCGCCGCCTGCGTGCCCGTGTTCATCGCCACCCCCACGTCGGCCTGCGCCAGCGCCGGAGCGTCGTTGGTGCCGTCGCCGGTCATCGCCACCAGGCGCCCGTCGCTCTGCTGTTCGCGGATCAGCGCGAGCTTCGCCTCCGGCGTGGCTTCGGCGAGGAAGTCGTCCACGCCCGACTCCTCCGCGATCTTCGCGGCGGTGAGGCGGTTGTCGCCTGTGACCATCACCGTTTTGATGCCCATCGCGCGCAGCTGGTCGAAGCGGGCGCGCATGCCCTCCTTGATCGTGTCCTTGAGGTAGATCACGCCGAGAACCTGGCTGTCGCGCGATACCGCCAGCGGCGTGCCGCCCTCGCGGCCGATGCGGTCGAGCTGCTCCTTCAGCTGGGGCGGCGGCGAGCCGCCTTCGCTGTGCACGAGCGCGATGATCGCGTCGCCCGCGCCCTTGCGCAGCTGGTGCCCGTCGAGGTCCACTCCGCTCATGCGCGTCTGCGCGGTGAACGGCACGAAGGTCGCCTGGATCGAGCTCATGTCGTGCTCGCGGATGCCGTACTGCTTGGCGAGCACCACGATCGAGCGTCCCTCCGGCGTCTCGTCGGCGAGCGAGGAGAGCTGCGCCGCCTCCGCAAGCTCCGCCTCCGGCACGCCCGGCATCGGGATGAACTCCGACGCGAGACGGTTGCCGATCGTGATCGTGCCGGTCTTGTCGAGCAGCAGCACGTCCACGTCGCCCGAGGCCTCCACCGCGCGGCCCGACAGCGCGAGCACGTTGCGGC
The DNA here is from genome assembly GCA_963813685.1 of uncultured Solirubrobacteraceae bacterium. Classification (GTDB taxonomy): domain Bacteria; phylum Actinomycetota; class Thermoleophilia; order Solirubrobacterales; family Solirubrobacteraceae; genus Palsa-744. The sequence goes on along the minus strand of CAWEZQ010000005.1, from coordinate 35,536 downwards.
GGACGAGGCGGTCCATGCCGGCGATCCCGATCGCGCTGAGCAGCGCACCGATCGTCGTCGGGATCAGCGCCACGAGCAGCGCGATCAAGGTCGTCTCGGAGATCGCCGTGTGCGCGAACAGACCGAACGGGCGCAGCGTCGCCACGACGATCAGGAAGATCAGCGTCAGCGCCGCGAGCAGGATGTTGAGCGCGATCTCGTTCGGCGTCTTGCGGCGCTCCGCGCCCTCGACGAGCGCGATCATGCGATCGAGGAACGACTGGCCCGGCTCCTGCGTGATTTCCACCACGATCCGGTCGGAGGTCACACGCGTGCCACCGGTGACCGCGCTGCGGTCGCCGCCGGACTCGCGGATCACCGGGGCGGACTCGCCCGTGATCGCAGACTCGTCCACAGTGGCGATGCCCTCGATCACGGTGCCATCGCCGGGGATCAGCTCCCCCGCCTCCACGACGACCACGTCGCCGCGCGTGAGCTCCGAGGCGGACTTCGTGCCGCCGTCTGCGAGTTTCGCGACGGTCTCCTTGCGCATCGTGCGCAGCGTGTCGGCCTGCGCGCGGCCGCGTCCCTCGGCGAACGCCTCGGCCATGTTCGCGAAGATCACCGTCAGCCACAGCCACACGGAGATCAGGAACGTGTACCAGGCCGGCTCGTTGCCGCCACCCAGCGGCTTGCCGCCGAACACCTGGATCAGCCACGTGACCGTGGTGATGACCGAGCCGATCTCCACCACGAACATCACGGGGTTGCGCACCTGCACGCGGGGGTCGAGCTTCTTGAAGCTGTCGATCAGCGCGCGCACGACGATGTCGCGCTGGAACAGCGAGATCGCGCGGCGCTCGTGTGTGGCCGGGGGCTGCGCGCTGGACGGGGTCTGGGTCGACATCAGCTTCCTGCTCCTGTGAGCCGGTCGAGGGCGAGGTTGAGCTCGAGCACGTTCACGCCCGGTTCTCCGCTGAATCCGAGCCCGCGCGAGTCGGTGTGCTTCGACACGAGCGCGTCCACGGTGCTGAGCGACAGTTTGCGTATCGCCGCGATCCGGTGCGCCTGGATGCGAGCGTTCGCTTCGGAGATTTCGGGATCGAGGTCCGAGCCCGAGGTGTTGACCGCGTCGACCGGCACCTGCGCCGAGGTGAGCGACGGGTCGTACGGCTTGTTGAGTTCCAGATAGGCCTTTAGGTGTTCTTCGTCGGCTTCCTTGGTGAGCACGCTGTTGGGGCCGTGGTTCGAGAACGCGCTGGCCGCAGCGTTGTATTCGCCGCCTTCGGTGGCGGACGGGCGCGACTGGAAGTAGCGCTTGACCGGTTCGGTGACGACTTCTTCTTCCTTTTCCTCCGGCTTGCCGTTCTTGCCGATCACCGGCGTGATGAACGGCTGGCCGATGATCCTGGAGCCGACGAGCTTGCCGTTCACGTATACCTTCTGGCCGTTGGCGTTCCCGGGGAACACGCCCTGGCCCACCCCGTAGATGAACAGCGGGTATGCGAGCCCGAGCAGGATCGTGAACACGATCATCGCGATCACGGCGGTGCCGAGCTCGTGCCCCAGCCCGCGACGCGCGGGCCCGTTGGCCGGGCGTCGGTCTTCCCGCGATGTGACGTCAGCCGCGCTCATCAGTACAGGTGTCCAGTCAGGCCCTGCACGATCGGACCGAGCAGCAGGGCGGGGAAGAAGGTGAGCGCGCCGACCAGCACGACCACGCCGATCAGCAGGACCGCGAACGTCGGGTTGTCGGTGCGCATCGTCCCGAGGCCCGCGGGCGTGTAGCGCTTGCCGGCGAGCGCGCCCGCCACCGCGAGCGCGAACAGGATCGGCGCGAAGCGGGCGAACAGCATGTCGAAGCCGCCGAGCAGGTCCGCGAAGGTCACGCCGTGGGCGCCCGCGTTACCCGCGTTCGGCTGTATGTAGCCGGTGTAGCCCGCGAACGCCGAGCCGTTGTTGTTGGCCTGCGACAGGTACGCGTAGAAGGTCTCGGAGAAGCCCTGCGGCCCCTTGCCGGCGACTTCCGAGATCGAGGCCCGGCCGGCTTTCGTGGCCGTCGCCATCGCCGTGCAGAAGAGCGCCGCGAGCGGAGTTATGAGGATCCCGAGCCCCGCGAGCTTTATCTCTTTCACCTCGAGCTTCTTGCCGAGCCACTCGGGCGTTCGCCCGACCATCAGGCCGCCGATGAACACCGCGAGCAGCACATACAGGAGCATCGAGTAGAGGCCCGTGCCAACGCCGCCGAAGATCACCTCGCTGGCCGACAGGTTGGCCATCGGCACCGCGCCGCCGATCCCGGTGTAGGACTCGATCGCGCTGTTCACGGCCCCGCACGAGGTGACGGTGGTGATGGTGTCGAACAGCGCCGAGCCCGCGATCCCGAAGCGCTGCTCCTTGCCTTCCATGTTGCCTCCGCCCGACCCGCTGATCACGTGCGTGTGAAGCCCGGCGGCGTGCTGCGCGGGCGAGCCGTGCGCCTCGGCGATGTAGGCGACCGAGACCGCGCCGAGGAACATGAACATCATCACGCCGTAGATCGCGTAGCCCTGCTTGCGATTGCCGGCCATGCGGCCGTACATGAACACGAGCGCCGCCGGGATGATCAGCACGAGGAGCATCTCGAAGAGGTTCGTGAACGCGGTCGGGTTCTCGAACGGGTGCGCGGAGTTCGTGTTGAAGAAGCCGCCGCCGTTCGTGCCGAGCTCCTTGATCACCTCCTGCGAGGCCACCGGGCCCATCGCGATCGACTGCGTGAGGCCCGTGACGGTGTGGGCGCTCAGGTAGTTGCCGAAGTTCTCGATCACGCCCTGCGACATCAGGATGATCGCGCCGATCACGCTGATCGGGGTGAGCACGTAGAGCACCGTGCGCACGATGTCCTGCCAGAAGTTGCCGATGCCCTTGCCGCTGCGCCCCACGATGCCGCGCACGAGCGCGACCGCCACCGTGATGCCGACACCCGCGGACAGCCAGTTCTGCACCGTGAGGCCCATCATCTGGCTGAGGTAGCTGAGCGTCGTCTCCCCGCCGTAGTACTGCCAGTTGGTGTTCGTGACGAACGAGGACGTCGTGTTGAACGTCAGGTTCCACGTCCCCGATTTGAAGCCGAGCGGGTTGAGCGCGTGCGGGACGTAGAACGCGTTCTGCGTGCGCAGGATCAGGTACAGCAAGAGCCAGCCCACGAGCGAGAACAGCAAGAGGCTCTTCGCGTAGGACTTCCAGTCCTGCTCGCGCTCGGAGTCCACGCGGAACAGGCGGTAGAGGAAGCGCTCCGGTCCGGCGAACAGCGGCGAGAGGAACACGCGCTGCCCCGTGTACACCTTCGCCAGGTAGCCGCCGAACGGCATCGCCAGCGCGGTCAGGATGACCGCGAACAGCGCGATCGTGAGCCAGCCGAAGAACGTCATCCGATCAGAGCCGCTCGCCGCGCACCAGCGCGTAGAGGAGGTAGAGGATCAGGAGCACCGACACGACGAGGCCGAACACGTCGGCGGCGCCAATGGTCGCGACCGGCGCCGCGAGGGCCCACATGAAGCTCATACCCGGTCGATTCCCTCGACGAGGAGGAGAAAGATCGCGAAGGCCGCGATCCCGAGGATTACCGCCACGACGTCCATGGCGATCACTATTGGCGCAGAGGCGTCACAGCCGCATAACGAATGCGGCGCGTGCCATTACGATTTCGTGACGCAGGTCAGTCGGCGAAGCGGTAGCCGATGCCCGGGTCGGTCACGATGTAGCGCGGCCCGCCGCGCTCCTCGGGCTCGATCTTCGCGCGCAGCCGCGCGATGTGGGTGCGCAGCGGCTGGATGTCGTCCACGTACTGCGGGCCCCACACCTCCTCGAGCAGGCGGCGGTGGGTCATCAGGCGCCCCCGGTTGCGCGCGAGCGCGCGCAGCAGGTCGAACTCGATCGGCGTCAGGTGGATCGGCTCGCCGTCGCGGCGCACCGCGTGGGCGGCGACGTCAATCTCGAGGCCGTCCACCAGGATGCTCGGCTCCGTCTCGCCGCGTCCCGCGCGGCGCAGCGCCGCCTGCAGGCGCGCCACGAGCTCGCGCGTGCCGAAGGGCTTCGTGATGTAGTCATCGGCGCCCGCCTCGAGCGCTTTCACCTTCTGCTCCTCGTCGCCCACCGCCGAGAGCACCAGGATCGGCATCTCGCTCCACTCGCGCAGGCTGCGCGTCACCTCCACGCCGCCCACGTCGGGGAGCATCAGGTCCACGATCGCGGCCTCCGGCGGGCGCACCGCGGCGAGGTCGAGCGCCTCGCCGCCCGTTTCCGCCGCGACCGTCTCGAAGCCCGCCTCGCGCAGCACCACTTTCAGGGCGCGCACGATCTGCGGCTCATCGTCCACGATCAGCACGCGGGGCCGCGCGCGCTCCGCGTCCTGCCCCCTGGCCGCGCTCACCCGGGCTGCTCGCCCGCGGCGCCCGGCGCGAGGAGCTCGCGGCCTTCGCCGGGGGCCTCCGAATCGGGCCGCGCGCCCGGGCGCTCGTCGCTCGCGCCGGCCTTCTCCAGCGGGAACTCGAACACGAACGTCGCCCCCTGGCCCGGCAGCGACTCCACGTGCAGCGTGCCCCCGTTGGACTCCGCGAAGCCCCGCGCGATCGCGAGCCCAAGGCCCGAGCCGCGATGTTCGCCTCCGGGCGCGCCCGCGCGGTAGAAGGGCTCGAACACCCGCTCGAGCTGCGCCGGCGGGATCCCCGGGCCGCGGTCGACGATGCGCACGATCACGCGATCGCCGCGCGGCCGCTGTCCGGCGGGCTCCGCCCGCCCATCCTCACCCGCGCCCGCGGCCCGGCTCCCCGCGAGGCTGCGCACCTCGCGCGCCCTGACCGACACCGGATAGCCGCCCGAGTGCCGGCGCGCGTTCTCGAGCACGTTCACGAACGCGCGCTCCATCTGCACCGCGTCGAGGCGCAGCAGCGGGAGCTCCGGGTCGATCGACAGCGAGTAGTCCTCCGGCGCCGCCGCGAGCTCCGCGATCGACGATCGGATCAGCTCCTCGATCGAGGTCCACTGCAGATGCGGCTCCGCGGCCCCCGCTTCCAGGCGCGAGAGGTCGAGCAGGTTGTCCACGAGGCGCGACAGGCGGCGGGTCTCCTCCTGGATCACCGTCGCCATCTCCTCGCGTTCCTGCTGCGAGAGCGACGGCGAGGCGACCGCCGCGCCCGCCGCGGAGATCGCGGTGAGCGGCGAGCGCAGGTCGTGCGAGACCGCCCGCAGCAGCGCCGTCTTGACCGTGTCCGCGCGCCGCAGCGCCGCCGTCTCCACGACGCCGCCGAGCAGGCCCTCGCGCTCGAGCGCGGCGCTCAACAGCGCCTCGAGCGCCGGCACGATCCGCTCCTGCAGCCGGCGCAGGTTCGCCTCGGAGGTGTCCGCGCCGACGATCAGCGTCCCGAGCCGGCGGGTGCCCTCGCGCAGCGCGAACGCCACCGTGCGCTCGTCGCCCTCCACAGCGTCCATCACGATCGCCGCCGACGTCAGCTCCAGCGCCGCCGCGAGCCGCGCAGCCGCCGTCGGCAGGCTCTCGGCGAGGCTGTTGCCGCGCAGCAACAGGCGCGCCATCTCCGCCGCCAGATCCGCCTCGCGGCGGCGCTCCTGCGCGTCGCGGGCGCGCGCGCGAGAGACCTCCGCGACAGAGCTCGCTATGAAGGCCACCACCAGGAACGCGATCAGCGCCACCCAGTTGCGCGAGTCGCGGATCGTCAGGTGACCCGTCGGCGGCAGGTGGAAGAAGTTGAACGCGAGCGCGCTCACGACCGCGGTGCCAACCCCGAGCCACGGGCCCCACGTGATCGAGACCACCAGCACCGCCGGGAGGTAAACCACGCCGAGCGACGCCACCGGAGCGATGTGCGCGAGCGGGTACACGATCAGCGTGCACAGCGCCACGAGCGCCAGCGACACCACCACGCCGATGCGCCGCGGCGGCGGCTCGGCGGACAGCAGGAAGCTGAAAGGCATCACGACAGGAGCCTAGTCCTCGCGGGTACGTATCGAAATAGACCGCGTGCCCGGTGCCACGAAATCCGCTTAAGGATGATCGGCCACGTGCCGACGCAGTAGGGGAGGGACAAGCGCATGGCCCTGCCCGCACGCATCACACGCAAGATCACGATCGCCTGCCTCACCGCACTCGCGGCCGCCGCGCATGCCGGCGTGCCCGCACAGGGCGCGCCCGGACAGGGAGGCACCTCCGCACAGGGCGCCACCGTCGTGACCCCTCTGCCCGCGTCCGACTACACGGTCCGCCCGGTGTGCGGCGAAGCCGCCGCCGGCAGCGCCTCGTGCCTTTCGCTCTCGCTCGTGCCGCGCACCGAAGCCGCCGCCGCGCACCGGCACCCGCTCGGCATGGCGAGGCTCGGCTCGCCGCAGGCCCCCTCGCCCGGCGCCGGCTCGTTCGGCCTGCGCCCGCAGGACGTCCACAGCGCCTACGCGCTGCCCACGGTGCCGCCCGCCGCGCAGACGGTCGCGATCGTGGACGCGTTCAACGACCCCAACGCCGAGGCCGACCTGAAGAGCTACAGCGAAGCGTTCGGGCTCCCCGAATGCACCACCGCCAACGGGTGCTTCCGGCAGGTGAACGAGCACGGCGAAGTCGAAAACCCGCCGTTCCCCCGTACCCTCACCGAACTCGAAAACGCGAAAACAGGCACCACCGCGGAACGCCACAAGGCCGCGCAGGCGCTGCAGTGGGGGCTCGAGATCTCGCTCGACATCGAGGCGGTGCACGCGACCTGCGAGACATGCGCCATCGTGCTCGCCGAGGCGAGCACGCCGTCCGACGAAGACCTCGACGCCGCCGAGCAGACCGCCGTGTCGCTCGGCGCCGCAGAGATCTCCAACTCGTGGGGCGGCGCCGAGCTCGGCGCGAAGCTCGATCGAGCAACACTTCGAACACCCCGGCGTGGTGATCACCGCGTCCGCCGGAGACAACGGATACCTGGACTGGAGCGGCGAAGCGCCCGGGTACGCCGAGTTCCCCGCCTCCTCCCCCAACGTGGTCGCGGTCGGCGGCACGCGGCTCAGCGTGGGCGCCGGCGGCGCATGGGCCGGCGAGAGCGTGTGGAACGGCTACGGCGCGGGCGGCGGCGGCTGCAGCATCGAATTCACCGCGCCCGCCTGGCAGAAGGGCGTGTCCGACTGGACGTCCGTCGGCTGCGCCGGCCGGCGCTCCGTCGCCGACGTGTCCGCCGACGCCGACCCCTACACGGGCCTCGCGGTGCACGACTCGAGCTCCGAATGCGAAACGAAATACGAAGAAGGCGGGGTCGAGCACACCACCCACTGGTGCACCGTCGGAGGTACCAGCCTCGCCTCGCCGCTGATCGCCTCGGTGTTCGCGCTCGCGGGTGGATCGCACGGGGTCCCCTACGCCGCGCGCACGCTGTATGAAGACGAGCTTCTCCGGCCCGCCGCGCTGCACGACGTGCGCGCCGGCTCCAACGGCGAATGCGCGCGCGGCTACGACGAAGAAGGCATCTCCAAATGCACCGCCGAAGAAGAGGCGCAGCGCAGCTGCTCGGGCCAGCTGCGCTGCCTGGCCGCCCCCGGCTACGACGGTCCCACCGGCGTCGGCACGCCCGACGGGATCGAAGCGTTCAGGCCGCAGAGCGGGCCCGAAGCGCTCAGCGCGCCGTCCGCCGCAGCCGGGCCCGCAACGGCCCCCGCCCAGGCTGCGCCCGCGGCCGCGCCCGGCCCCGCGCCCGAAGCCGACCCTCCGCCGGCCCCGCGCATGCGCGTCTCGGGGCTCTCCCTCACCGCGCGCTCGGCCGCCGGTGTGCGCAGCGGTCGCGCCACGCTCGCGCGGGTCGCGTTCGTCTTCAACCTCAGCGCCGCCGGGCTCGTGCGCGAGACGCTCTCGCGGCGCGTGCTCGCGCACGGGCGCCCGCGCTGGGTCCTGCTCGGGCCCGCGCTCACCGTTGCGGCCGCTCGCGGGCGCAACCATGGCCGCATGCGTGGGCGCCGCGCGCTCACGCGCGGCACGTACCGCCTCGTGCTCACCCCGGCGGGCGGGCGGGCGATGACGATCGTCTTCACGATCCGCTAACGCCGCGCCGGCGCGGCCGGGACTAGAGCTGCGCGCCGAGCTGCGCCGGCGCGCCGTAGGCGGAGAGGCACTCTGGCAGCGCCACCGTGCCGTCCTCGCGCTGGCCGTTCTCGAGCAGCGCCACGATCGTGCGCCCCACGGCGACCGCCGTGCCGTTGAGCGTGTGCGGCGTGTGGGTGCGGCGCTCGCCGCGCACGCGGATGTCGAGGCGCCGCGCCTGGTAGTCGGTGGTGTTCGAGCACGAGGTGAGCTCGCGGTAGCGGCGCTGGCTCGGCAGCCACGCCTCGCAGTCGTACTTCTTCGCGGCGGAGGCGCCCAGGTCGCCGACCGCGATGTTCACCACGCGGTACGCCAGCCCCAGCTCCGAGAGGATCTCCTCCTCGATCGCGAGGATGCGCTCGTGCTCGGACCGCGACTCCTCGCGCTCCACGAAGCTGAACATCTCCACCTTGTCGAACTGGTGCACGCGGAAGATGCCGCGCGTGTCCTTGCCCGCCGCGCCCGCCTCGCGCCGGAAGCACGGCGAGAAGCCCGCGTAGCGCAGCGGCAGCTCGTCCGCGTCGAGGATCTCGCCGTCGTGCAGCGACGCCAGCGCCACCTCGGAGGTCCCCGAGAGAAACAGCTCGTCGTCGGGCACGCTGTAGAGCTGCTGCTCGGTGTCCGGCAGGAACCCCGTCCCGTACAGCGCGCGCTCGCGCACCAGCACCGGCGGGATCACGGGTTCGAAGCCGTGGCCCTGCAGCTTCTCGAGCGCCCAGCGCACGAGCGCGAGCTCGACCAGCACGAGCGCGCCCCGCAGGTACGCGAAGCGCGCGCCCGACAGCCGCGCGCCACGCTCGGTGTCGATCATCTCGCCCGCCAGCTCGAGATGGTCGCGCGGCTCGAAGGAGAAGTCCGGCGGCTCGCCCACCTCGCGCACCAGCTCGTCCTCGGGGCCCGGCGCCGCCGACGGGTCGGGCAGGTTGGGAAGCCGCGCGATCAGCGCGTCGAGCTCCTCCTGGGCCGAGCGCGCCTGCTCCACGAGGTCCTTCACGCGCGCGCTCACGTCGCGCATCTGCGCGAGACGCGCCTCGACGTCCTCGCCCGCGCGCTTGGCCTGCGCGATCGCCTCCGACGCCTCGCGCTGCGCCGCGCGCTGGGACTCCGCCGCGGCGGTCGCCGCGCGCCACTGCTCGTCCTTGGCGAGCACCGCGTCCACCACCTCGCCGAGCGCGGGGTCGCGCCTCTGCAGCGCCGCGCGAACGCCCTGCGGATCGTCTCTTACGCGCTTGAGCTCGAGCACCGCGCCGAGCGGCCGCGCGGGCGCTACTTGCCCGTTTCGAGGTTGATCTTCACCGAAGGCACCTGCTCCGCTTTGAGCCCCGAGTACGTCGCCAGGAATTCCGCGACCTGCTTCGCCTCTTGGCCCACCACGATGTTCTCGGGCATGATCGCCCCCGAGAAGCCGCCGTTGCGGATCGCGTAGAGCACCTGTTCGACGTTCTCCTTGCGGATGTTGAAGTTGGGCCCGTTCGTCCTCACGCGGTTGGCGATGCTCGTGGCCGAGCCCTGCGGCGCCCACCACCGACAGCGTGTGGCAGCCCGAGCAGTGGTCGCGGAACAGTACGGCCCCGCGGTGGTAGGGGCTGTCGCTCGCGACCTGGATGCCCTGCGATCCGCACGCGCCCAGCGTCGCGCCGCACGGCGAGCAGCACCATGATGGTGGCGGCGGCCTTCATGCGCGGGGAATATATAGGCCCGCCCCCGGCGCGTCCGCTCAGAAGCCGTGCGCGGTGCTCGCGGCGCGCAGCGCCAGGAACACCACGACGAGCGCCGAGAGCGTCATCACGCCGACCTCCCGGCGCACGATCGCGGCGACCAGCCGCGCTGCTCGCTCCTCGGGCGGGAGCCCGCCGACCGCCTGCGCGCTCTCGAGCCCGCGCTGGTCGAGCACCGTCTGCGCGGCGGTCACGCGCAGCTGCTCGGCCACGAACGCCACCGCGAGCGGCAGCAGCGCATACAGGTAGAAGAGGTGTTCGGTCGAGTAGTTGCCGGCCGCCGCGAGCGACCCCACCGCCACGACCAGCGTCAGCGCCGCGCCCTGGCCGACGCGCAGGGCGATCCAGAAGCGCGCGTTGCCGGCGCGGTCGGCGCCCGGATCGCCGCGGTAGAAGAGCCATGCGCCGAGCGCTCCGGGGAGCGCGTTGAGCGCCGCGACCGCGATCGCAGCCGGCCACCACAGCCTGCGTCATGCACGCAGATTTCGAGCCGATTGCCACTATGTAACACTCTGCCACAAGCAGTGATATAACAGCGCTCGGTGCTGCGCAGCTATCTACCGGCGATCGTCTTCCTGGTTCTCGGCGGCGCCGTTGGCGTGGCGTTCGCGGCCCTCAACTCGGTCATCGGACCGCGGCGGGCGACGCCCCACAAGCAGGACCCGTACGAGTGCGGGCTGCCCTCCGAGGTGAAGCGCGGGATGCGCTTCGGGATCAGCTTCTACCTGATCGCGATGCTGTTCATCCTGTTCGACATCGAGGTCATCTTCCTGTACCCGATCGCCGTCGAGCTGCGCGCCTACGGCACCTTCGCGCTGTCGGAGACGATCGTCTTCATCGTGCTGCTGTTCGTCGCCTTCGTCTACGTGTGGCGCCGCGGCGCGCTGGAGTGGAAGTGAGCGGCGCGCCCGGCCGCGAGCCCGGCGGCCCGCTGGGCGTGGACGTGGACCCCTCCGCTCTGCGCGTGCGCGAGCTCAACGCCGCACCAGCTGCTGCGCGGCGCGAGCATCGAGGGCCCCAACCCCGGCGGCGCACCTCGAGGGGGGGAGCTCGAACGGCACGTCCACGAGCGCGTGCTCACCACCACGCTCGACGGCGCCGTCGCGTGGGCGCGGTCCAACTCGTTCTTCCCGCTCGCGTTCGGGCTCGCGTGCTGCGCGATGGAGCAGTTCCACGCGGCGGGCCCGCGCATGGACATCGCGCGCTTCGGCTACGAGGCGTTCCGCGCCTCGCCGCGGCAGGCCGACCTGATCATCCTCGCCGGCCGCGTGTCGATCAAGATGGCGCCGATCATCCGCAGGCTCTACGACCAGATGCTCGAGCCGAAGTGGGCGATCTCGATGGGCGCGTGCTGCAGCTCGATGGGCGTGTTCAACAACTACGCGCTCGTGCCCGCCGACAAGTTCATGCCGATCGACGTGCACGTGCCCGGCTGCCCGCCGCGACCCGAGGCGCTCATGCACGGCGTGCTGAAGCTGCGCAAGATGGTCCAGGACGACCCCGACATGGGCTGGCGCGAGCGCTACCAGGCGCGCGGCACCGAGGAGGTCGTCGCGGCCGAGGGCCAGGCGAGCGCGGTCAACGTCTTCGAGGAAGGCGACACCGCCGGTGCCTGACGCGACCGGCCTCGAGCTGATCGCCCAGGAGCTCCGCGAGGCGCACGGCGCAGATCCGAGCAGCGGGCCCCCGGTGCTCGACACCGTGTTCTTCCGCGGGCGCGGGACGCTCGTGATCGAGCCCGAGCGCGTGCGCCGGGTGCTCGGCGAGCTGCGCGAGCGCGGCTACGCGTTCCTCGCGAGCGTGCACGGCGTCGACTACTACCCGCGACGAGCCGCGCCTCGGCGTGCATCTACGAGCTGCTCGACATGCACCGTGTGGACCGCGTCACCGTCAAGGTGTCGCTCGACGCGAGCGGACCCCCGCGTCGACTCGGTGACGCCCGAATGGCCGACCGCCGACCACCAGGAGCGCGAGGTCTACGACATGTTCGGCGTGGTCTTCGAGGGCCACCCCGACCTGCGCCGCATCCTCATGCCCGAGGACTACGAGGGCCACCCCCAGCGACGCGACTTCCCGATCGGCGGCGAACCGGTGGTGTTCACCTACAACGAGAACGAGGCGCTGGGGTCGCCCGAGTGAGCCCCGCCGACCCCTCGCTCTCGGAGTACCGCCGCCGCGAGCAGAGCGTCACGCTCTCGCCCGCTCGAGCGAGCCGTGGCGAGCCGGCGGCGCCGACCGAGGAGCTGCTGACGCTCAACTTCGGCCCGCACCACCCCGCCACGCACGGCGTGCTGCGCCTGCTCGTGACGCTGCAGGGCGAGGTCGTGCAGGACATCAAACCGGTGATCGGCTACGTGCACACGGGCATCGAGAAGACCGCCGAGGACAAGTCCTACTGGAAGGTCATCCCCGTGATCGAGCGGATGGACTACCTCGCCTACTACTTCAACGCGATGGCCTTCTGCGGCGCGGTCGAGACGCTGCTCGAGGCCGAGGTGCCGCCGCGCGCGCAGTACCTGCGCGTGATCCACCTCGAGCTCAACCGCATCGCCTCGCACCTGATCTGGCTCGGCACGAGCGCGCTCGACCTCGGCGCGGTCTCGATCTTCCTGTACTGCCTGCGCGAGCGCGAGCTGATCCTCGACCTGTTCGAGATGTCCTCGGGCGCAGCGCATGCACACCCGCTACTTCCAGGTCGGCGGCGTGTCGAGGACATCCCCGCCGGATTCGAGCCCAAGCTGCGCGAGTTCCTGAAGATCATGCCCGAGCGCGCCGACCAGTACGGCGCGATCCTGAACGCCAACGAGATCGTGCTGCAGCGCCTGCGCGGCACCTGCCCGCTCGACGCCGAGACGCTGCTCTCGCTCGGCGTCACCGGGCCGCTGCTGCGCGCCGCCGGCAACCCCTGGGACCTGCGCAAGGCCGACCCGTACAGCTCCTACGAGGACTTCGACTTCAAGATCCCGGTGGGCACGGTGGGCGACAACTACGACCGCTTCGCCGTGCGCCTCGCCGAGATCTACGAGTCGGTGAAGATCATCGAGCAGGCGCTCGACGGGCTGCCCGAAGGGCCGCACATCACGACGACCGCAAGGTCGCGCTGCCGCCGCGCCACGAGCTCGCGACCTCGATGGAGGCGCTGATCCACCACTTCAAGCTCGTCACCGAGGGCTTCCGCGTCCCGCCCGGCGAGGTCTACTACCCGATCGAGTCCCCGCGCGGCGAGCTCGCGCTGCTTCGTGCGCTCCGACGGCTCCTCCAAGCCCGCGCGCGTGCACATGCGCGACCCCAGCTTCGTCAACCTGCAGGCGCTCTCGCACATGGTCGAGGGCGGCTACATCGCCGACATGATCGCGACCGTCGCGATGCTCGACCCGATCCTCGGGGGGATCGACCGGTGAGCGCCGCCGACGCAGAGCCCGACACGGGCGAGCTGCACGCCGGCACGACGCGCGTGCCGCGCTTCGGGCACGGCTCGCGCGTGCCCGGCTGGGACCGCGCCGGTCGACCTCGAGAAGGACCCCGCGGAGATCCCCGACCCGCGACTCGACGGCCGTGCCCGATGAGCTGCGCGCGGAGATCGAGGCGCACATGGCGCACTACCCCGACCGCCACTCCGCCGCGCTGCCCGCGCTGCGCGCGGCGCAGCGCGTGCACGGCTGGTGCTCGCCCGAGGCGATCGAGCAGGTCGCCTGCGTGATGCGCGTGACGCCCGCCTACCTCGAGTCGGTCGCGACCTTCTACGACATGCTCGAGACCTCGCCGGTGGGGCGCCACAGCGTGTACGTGTGCACCAACATCTCCTGCTCGCTGTGCGGCGCCGACGAGCTGTACGAGGCGATCCGCGCCGCTGCCGGCGGGGACCCCGACGTCAACGTGCGCGCGTTCGAGTGCCTCGGCGCGTGCGACATCGCGCCGATGGCCTCGGTCGACGGCGTCTACGTGGGGCCGCTCGAGCCCGCACGACGTCCCGCAGCTGCTCGACGACGTCCGCGCGGGCGCGCCCGTGCTGCCCGACAAGCAGCTCGCGCGCCGGCTTGTGGCCGACCCGCGCGCCAACAGCCGCGAGTTCCCCGAGCACCCGATCGAGCAGCCACGCTGATGGCGGCGCAGGCGCACCCGATCCTGCTGTTCGCCGACATCGACGAGCCCGGCCTGCGCACGCGCGAGGTCTACGAACGCCGCGGCGGCTACGAGTCGCTGCGCAAGTGCGCTCGCGATGAGCGCCCGAGGACGTGCTCGCCCAGCTCGAAGCCTCCGGGCTGCGCGGACGCGGCGGCGCGGGCTTCGCGATGGGCAAGAAGGTCTCGTTCCTGCCCAAGGGCTCGATCGAGAAGTACCTCGTGTGCAACGCCGACGAGTCCGAGCCGGGCACCTTCAAGGACCGCGAACTGATGCAGAAGACGCCGCACATGCTGATCGAGGGCATCGTGATCGCCTCCTACGCCGCCGGCGCGCGCCGCTCCTTCATCTACATCCGCGGCGAGTACGAACTGCAGGCCGACATCCTCGACGCGGCCGCTCGCCGAAGCGCGCGAGGCCGGCTACATCGGCGAGGACATCCTCGGCTCGGGCCACTCGCTGTCGCTCGTCGTGCACCGCGGCGCAGGCGCGTACATCTGCGGCGAGGAGACCGGCCTGCTCGACTCGCTCGAGGGCAAGCGCGGCAACCCGCGCCTGAAGCCCCCGTTCCCCGCCTACCAGGGCCTCTACCAGGGCCCCACGCTGATCAACAACGTCGAGACGCTCTCCACCGTGCCCGCCATCATCCGCATGGGCGGCGAGGAGTACGCGAAGCTCGGCGTCGCAGACCTCGACCGGCACGAAGGTCGTGTCGGTCTCCGGCCACGTGCAGCGCCCCGGCAACTACGAGATCGAACTCGGCATCCCCTCGCGCGAGATCATCTACGGCCTCGCCGGCGGGCCGCCCGCGGGCCGCTCGGTCAAGTGCTGGTTCCCGGGCGGCTCCTCGGCTCCCGGTGCTGAAGGCCGAGGACCTCGACGTGCCCTACGACTTCGACTCGCTCGGCAAAGCGGGCTCGATGCTCGGCTCCGGCGCGATCATCGTCGTGGACGACTCGACGCCGATCCTCGACGTCGCGATGAAGATCGCGAAGTTCTACCGGCACGAGTCGTGCGGCAAGTGCACCCCCTGCCGCGAGGGCACCAACTGGACCGTGAAGATGCTCGAACGCATCGACGCCGGCGAGGCCACGCCGATGGACCTCGAGATCATGGCCTCGGTGCAGGAGCACATCATCGGCAACTGCCTGTGCGTGCTCGGCGACGCGATGGCGATGCCGATCGGCTCGATGATCGCGAAGTTCCGCGACGAGTTCGAAGCGCACATCGAGGCGGCCCAGAGGCGCCGCGGTATCGCCGGGGCCGCGTCCTCGGAGCAGGCGCTCGGGGCGCACGGAACGCTCGAGGAGCAACTCCCCCCGCAGGGCCTGCTCGCGCGCGTCGGCGACGGAGAGCAGGCGCCCGGCGAGCACGCCGGCGAACGGGGAACCCACCAGGGGGGCGCCTAGCGATGCCGCGCCCGCAGCCGAGGATGATCACCTTCACGATCGACGGGCGCGAGGTGCGCGCGCCCGAGAACTCGATGCTCGTCGACGCCGCCAAGCACGGCGACGTCGAGATCCCCGTGTTCTGCTACGAACCGAAGCTCGGCGCGCCCGTGGGCGCGTGCCGCATGTGCCTCGTCGAGATCGAGGGCATCCCCAAGCTGCAGACCGGCTGCTCCACCCCGGTCAAGGACGGCATGGTCGTCTACACCGAAACCGAGCGCGTGAAGACCGCGCAGCAGTCGGTGGTCGAGTTCCTGCTCATCAACCACCCGCTCGACTGCCCCGTGTGCGACAAGGGCGGCGAGTGCCCGCTGCAGGACATCACGTTCGGCTGGGGCGGCGGCATCTCGCGCTTCATCGAGCCGAAGCGCCACTTCGTCAAGCCGCTCGAGCTCTCGCCGCTGATCGCGATCGACCGCGAGCGCTGCATCCTCTGCTACCGCTGCGTGCGCTTCTCGCAGGAGGTGGCCGAGGACTACCAGCTGGTGCTGCTCGAGCGCGGCGCGCACTCGTATGTCGCGACCTTCGACGGCCACCCCTACGTGGCGCCGTTCAGCGGCAACATCGTCGAGCTGTGCCCGGTGGGCGCGCTGACCTCGCGCCCGTACCGCTTCCGGGCGCGACCGTGGGACGTCGAGGAGGCGGGCTCGGTGTGCACGTTCTGCCCCGCGCAGTGCAACGTGAGCCTGACCGTGCGCGACGAGCGCGCGCTGCGGGTGCTGGCCCGCGACAACGCCGAGGTCGACGACGGCTGGCTGTGCGACAAGGGCCGCTTCGGCTACCAGTCCTTCCACGTGGACGAGCGCATAACCGAGCCGCTGCTGCGCGACGGCGGGCGCGCTTCGCCCCGTCTCGCTGGGAGCGCGCGCTCACCGAGGCCGCCACCGGCGCTCGGCGCGACGCGGGCGCCGCGCACCGGGGCGATCGCCGGCGGCCAGAGCACCAACGAGGAGGGCTATCTGCTCTCGCGCCTGATGCGCGAGGCGCTCGGCTCGCCCCACCTGGACTCGCGCCGCGCCGGCGAGCTGGCGCTCGAGCTGCACCGCGCGCTCGGCGCGCCCGCGCTCGCGGCCCGCACCTCCGACCTCGAGTTCGCGCACGCGGTGCTGGTGCTCGACTGCGAGCCCGTCGACGACGCGCCGATCTTCGACCTGCGCCTGCGCAAGGGCGTGCGCCGGCACGGGCTGGAGCTCGCCGTCGCATCCGCGCACGCGAGCACGCTCGACGCGCACGCCGCGCTCTCGGTGCGCTACGCGCCGGGCGCCGGCGCCGCGTTCGCCGCCGCGCTCGCCGGCGCCCTGTCGGACGGCGCCGACGTGGAGCGGCTCGCGGCCGACGCCGGGGCGAGCGCGGAGGAGGTGCGCGAGCTCGCCACGCTGCTGCGCGGCCCCGGCGCCGACGGCGAGGAGGACGCGCCGGCGCGCGAGGTGGTCGTGCTGTGGGGCGAGGGCCTCACAGCCGCGCCGGGCGGGACGCTCGGCGCGCTCGCGCTGCTCGATATTGCCGACGCGCTCGCGCTCGGCGGCGCCGACGGCGCGGGCCTGCTCGAGGTGCCCGCAGGCAGCAACGCGCGCGGGCCTGCGCGAGGCCGGCGTGCTGCCGAACGCCGCGGCGGGCCTCGCCGAGCCTGCGGCGGGCACCGCCGGCGCGCGCGACACGGGCGCGATCGCGCAGGGCCTCGCCGACGGCGAGCTGACGGCGCTCTACCTGCTGCAATGCGACCCGCTGCGCGACCTCGACTCGCGCGAGCTGTGGGAGCGCGCGCTCGGGCGCGCCGGCACCGTGGTGGCGCACGCGGCGTATCTCACCGAGGGCATCGCCGCGCACGCGGACGTGGTCTTCCCCGCCGAGGTGTACGCCGAGAAGGAGGGCACCGTGGTGCACCCCGACGGGCGCCTTCAGCGGCTGCGCCCCGCGATCGCGCATCCCGGCGCCACGCGCGCGGGCTGGCAGGTGCTGGGCGAGCTCGCGCTGCGCCTCGGGCTCGACCTCGACGTGCTGAGCGGCGCGATGGCCTCGCGCAGGCTGCTCGAGGCCGTGCCGTTCTACGCGGGGCTCACGCTCGAGCAGATCGGCGGGCGCGGCGTGCGCTGGCAGGAGCGCGAGCAGGCCGGCGCGTTCCCCGCGCCCGGCGACGGGCTGGCCGCGCTGCGCGCCGCCGCGAAGGAGCCCGCGCCCGCCGCCGCCGCACAGGCGCCGGCCGGCCGGCGCTCGGTGTGGGACGCCGTCGAGGTGCAGTTCTCGCCCCAGCTCGAGTTCCTCTACGCGGGCAACGGCCGGGCGGCGCGCGAGCGCGGCGAGCACGTGCGCGAGACGCTCTCGGGCGCCGCGGGAGAGGGCGGGCGATGAGCACGCTCGCGGTCGTCGGGTACTACGAGCCGTGGTGGATCCAGATCATCAAGTCGATCGTGATCTTCGCGGTCGCGCTGCAGCTCGTCCCCGTCGTGCTGCTCGCCGAGCGCAAGCTGCTCGGGCGCTTCCAGAACCGCTACGGCCCGAACCGCGTCGGCCCGTTCGGCGCGCTGCAGCCGCTCGCCGACATCCTCAAGCTGCTCACCAAGGAGCAGTTCCGCCCGAGCACCTCCGTGGGGATGCTGTTCGCCATCGCGCCGCTCATCTCGATCCTCACCGCGGTCGCCGCCTTCGCGATCATCCCGTTCGGCGACACGCAGAAGATCTTCGGCACGGAGGTCGGCCTGTACGGCGTGGACGTGTCGATCGGCCCGCTGTACATCTTCGCGTTCGGCGCGATCGCGTTCTACGGGATCATGCTCGGCGGCTGGTCCTCGGGCTCGAAGTACTCGTTCCTCGGCGCGATGCGCGGCGCCGCGCAGCTGATCTCCTACGAGGTCTCCCAGGGGCTTGCGCTGGTGGGCGTGATCATCAGCGCGCAGACCCTGTCGCTGACCGGCATCGTCCACGCACAGGGCGGCATGTGGTACGTGGTGCCGCAGTTCTTCGGCTTCCTCATATTCCTCGTCGCGGGCTTCGCGGAGACCAACCGCGCCCCGTTCGACCTCACGGAGGCCGACGCCGAGCTGGTGGGCGGCTACAACACCGAGTTCGGCGGCGGGCGCTTCGCCTCCTACTACTTCGCCGAGTACCTCAACGTGCTGGTCGTCTCCGGCATCGTCACGACCGTGTTCCTCGGCGGCTGGCTGTTGCCGTTCGGGATCCACCCGCCGGGCTGGGTCGATCCGTTCGTGGTGCTCGTGAAGATGGCGATCGTCACATTCCTGTTCATCTGGGTGCGCGCCACGCTGCCGCGGCTGCGCTACGACCAGCTGATGAGCTTCGGCTGGAAGGTGCTGCTGCCGCTGGCCACGCTCAACGCGCTGGTGACCGCGATCGTGGTGGTGGCGGCGCACTGATGGCCGCCGAGCCCACATCCGGCGCGAGCGGGCCCGACCCCGGCCAGGCCGGGCGCGAGAGCCCTGCGTGGCCGTGGACGAAGGCCAACCCGTGGAACCCCGGGGAGCACGCGATCGAGGTCGAGCGCACGCCGGCGCCGGGCGCGGCGCGCAGCACGTGGCGCACGTTCCGCGAGACCGCGCGCGGCATGCTCACGACGATGCTGCGCATCTTCGAGGGGACCACCACCATGCAGTACCCCGAGGAGAAGGTCCCGGTGTACCCGCGCTTCCGCGGCCGCCACAAGCTGCACCGCTTCGAGGACACGGGCCTCGAGAAGTGCGTGGGCTGCTCGCTGTGCGCGGCCGCCTGCCCCTCCGACTGCATCCGCGTGGTCGCCGCCGAGAACACGCCGGAGAACCGCGTGTCCGCGGGCGAGCGCTACGCGGCGGTGTACGAGATCAACATGTCGCGCTGCATCTTCTGCGGCTACTGCGAGCTCGCCTGCCCGTTCGACGCGATCACCATGGGCCACGACTATGAGCTCTCCGACTACGACCGCGGCGATCTGATCTTCACGAAGGAGATGCTGCTCGCCGAGCCGCTCGAGCGCACGCCCCTGAGGAACGAGGGCGAGTGAGCGCAGTCCTCTTCTTCATCGCCGCGATCGGCGTGATCTCGGGCGCGATCGGCGTGGTGGCGCTGCGCAACCCCTTCTACAGCGTGCTCGCGCTCGTCGGCCACCTCGTGTCGCTCGCCGTCCTCTTCCTGCTGCTGCGCGCCGAGTTCGTGGCCGCGGTCCAGGTGGTCGTGTACGCGGGCGCCGTGATGGTGCTGTACGTGTTCGTCGTCGCGTACGTCGGCGGCGAGGGCGAGACGATCGGCGAGCGGCTGCGCGGCGCGGGCCCGACGGGCGCGGGGCTGCGCGCGGGCGGCGCGGCGATCGGCTGCGCGCTGCTCGTGGAGCTCCTGATCGCGCTGCTCGGCACCGGCCTTCAGGCGATCGAAGGCTACGGCGCCGCCTACGCCCCGGGGCCGCGCACGTACGGCACCCCCGCCTACATAGGCAACCTGCTGCTGACGCGCTTCCTGGTCGTGTTCGAGGTCGCCTCCTTCCTGCTGCTGATCGCCGCGGTGGGCGCGGTGGTGCTCGCCCGCCGCCGGCGCGGCCTCGAGGAGGCGCAGGAGGAACGGCTCGTGGTCCCCGGCGCGCTGCACCCCGGCGAGATCGCGACGATGCTCGAGGGGGTCGGCAAGCACTCGACGGTGGAAGGCGCCGCGCGGAGGCGCGCGCTGTGAGCATCGCCTGGTACCTCGCGGTCTCGGCGATCGTGTTCGCGCTCGGCACCTTCGGCGTGCTCACGCGACGCAACCCGCTCGTGATCCTGCTGTGCCTCGAGCTGATGCTCAACGGCGCCAACCTCGCGCTCGTCGCGTTCTCGCGCATGTGGGGCAACGGCGACGGGCAGATCCTCGCGCTCGTGGTGATGACCGTGGCGGCCTGCGAGGTCTCGATCGGCCTCGGCTTGATCGTGGCGATCTACCGCAGGCGCCTGCCGATCGACGTGGACGAGCTGCGGGAGCTGCAGGGCTGATGAGCGCGACGACGTACGCGTGGCTGGTGCTCGCCTTCCCGCTCGCGGGCACGGTGCTGATCGCGCTCGGCTTCCGCGTCCTGCGCGGACGCAGAGCGGGCTGGATCGGGACCGGCGCGATCGCGCTCTCGTTCGCTTCGGCGATCGGCGCGCTGATCAAGCTGCAGCAGCACGCGCCCGCGCACCGGGAGCTCACCTCCTCGCTGTGGAGCTATGCGAGCACCGTCGGCATCGACGCACGCATGTCGATCCTCGTGGACCCGCTGTCGGTGTTCATGATCCTCGTGGTCAGCGGCGTGTCGATGCTGATCCACCTGTACTCGATCTCCTACATGGATCGGGACGGCGGCTTCGCGCGCTACTTCTCATACCTCAACTTCTTCGTCTTCTCGATGCTGCTGCTGGTGCTCGCCGGCAACTTCCTGCTGCTGATCGTCGGCTGGGCGTTCGTGGGCGCCGCCTCCTACCTGCTGATCTCCTTCTGGTACCGGCGCACCACCGCCACCCGCGCGGGGCTGAAGGCGTTCGTGATCAACGTGGTCGGCGACGTGGGCCTCGTGCTGGGCACGTTCTTCATCTTCAAGCACACCGGCTCGCTCGACTTCCTGAAGGCGTTCAACGCGACCGCGCACGGCGCGTTCGGGAGCGCCACCGACAACGGCGACCTGGTCGCCGGCTGCCTGCTGCTGCTGGTCGGCGCCTTCGCCAAGTCCGCGCAGGTGCCGCTGCACACGTGGCTGCCCGACGCGATGGAGGGGCCCACGCCGGTCAGTGCGCTGATCCACGCCGCAACGATGGTGACCGCGGGCGTGTACCTGATCGCGCGCATGCATCCGCTGTTCGAACGCGCGCCGGCGGCGCAGGACGTGGGCGCCGCGATCGGCGCGGCCACGCTGCTGATCGCCGCCACCACCGCGCTCGCCCAGACCGACATCAAGCGCGTGATCGCGTACTCGACGATGTCGCAGATCGGCTACATGATCATGGGCGTCTCGGTGGGCGCGTACGCGGCGGGCCTGTTCCATCTGATGACCCACGCGTTCTTCAAGGCGCTCCTGTTCATGGCCGCGGGCTCGGTGATCGGCGCGATGGGCGGCGAGCAGTCGCTCGACCGGATGGGCGGCCTGCGAAAAGCGATGCCGTTCACGTACGCCGCCTTCATCATCGGCGGCCTCGCGCTGTCGGGGATCCCGCCCTTCTCGGGGTTCTTCTCCAAGGACGAGATCCTGCTCGTGACCGCCGAGCGCGGCGGCTGGCACTGGGTGCTCTACGTGGTCGGCTACCTCGGCGCGCTGCTCACCGCGATCTACACGTTCCGCATGATCTTCCGCGCCTTCCACGGCGAGCCCGTGCCGGAGGCGCGCGAGCTCGAGGCGGGCCACCAGCACCACGTGGACGTGCCCACCAACCCCGCGACGGGCGAACAGGAGGACACCGAAGTGGGCTTCCCGGGCCCCGTGCACGCGATCGCCGAGCGGGCGCGCCCGATGCGCGTGGCGATGTCGATCCTCGCGCTCGGCGCGGTGGGCGCGGGGCTGCTTCAGATCCCGAAGGTCGACTTCGTGATCGACGACTTCCTCGAACCGAGCTTCACGGGCTCGACGCTCTACACCACGCACACCAAGAACGGTCTGCTGGTGCTGGGCCTCTCGCTCGGCGCGGTGCTCGGGCTGGCGGGCATCGCGATCGCCTACCGCGTGTGGGTGATCGCGCCCGAGACGCCCGCGCGGGTACGGGCGCGCCTGCATGCGCTGTACGAGCTGTTCCTCAACAAGTGGTACTTCGACGAGCTGATCGACGCCCTCGTGGTGCGCCCGACGCTCACCACGGCGCGCTTCGCGCGCGACAGCTTCGAGCGCGTGGTGGTGGACGAGACGATCGTGGGCGGCGCCACGGGCGTGGTGCGCGCCGGCTCGGCGGCGGTGCGCGCGGCGCAGTCGGGCTTCGTGCGCTACTACGCGGCGCTGATCGTCGTGGGCGTGACAGCGGTGGGCCTCTACTTCCTGCTGCAGACGTGAGGAGCTGAACGCGACGATGCCCGCCCTCTCGATCCTGGTCTGGCTGCCCGCCGCGTGCGGGCTGCTCGGCGCGCTGATCCCGGCGGGCGCGCGCTCGGGTGCCGCCCGCGAGGGCGCAGCGGGCAGACGCGTGAGCCCCGCGGGCGTGCTCGCGCTGGTCGGCTCGTTCGCGGCGCTCGGTCTTGCGGTTTACTACATCGCCGAATACTCGCCGTCGGCCGCGGGCCTCACCGACGTGACCGACGTGGTGTGGATCGCCGAACTCGGCATCCACTACAAGCTCGGCCTCGACGGCCTCAACCTGTTCCTCGTCGGGCTCACCACGCTGCTGTTCGCGGCGGCGCTGCTCGCCACGAACCTGCGCTCGGCCGAGACCGCGGTCGATCGCCCGCGCCTCTTCTTCTTCCAGATGATGCTCGCCGAGTCCGCGGTGCTCGGCGCGTTCCTCGCCCAGGACCTGGCGCTGTTCGTGGCGTTCTTCGACCTGATGCTGATCCCGTTCTACTTCCTGATCGGCGGGTGGGGGCGCGAGCCCGGCCGCGTGCGGGCCACGATCAAGCTCGTCATCTACACGCTCGTCGGCTCGCTGCTGATGCTCGCGGGCGCGATCGCCACGGGCGTGCTCGCCGCGCAGCACGGCGGCGGGCACATCACGTTCGTGCTCTCCGACCTGCAGCGCATGGGCCTCGGCAAGGGCACGCAGGAGTGGATCTTCCTGCTGTTCGCAGCGGCCTTCCTCGTGAAGATGCCCGCGTTCCCGCTGCACGGCTGGATGCCCGACGGCTACCGCGCGATGCCGATCGAGGTGCTGATGGTCTTCTCGGGCGTGCTCTCGAAGGTCGGCGCGTACGGCTTCCTCGCGATCGTGCTGCCGCTCTTCCCGCAGGCCGCCGTGCACTTCCAGACGCTCATGCTGGTGATCGCGCTGTGCTCGATCGTGTACGGGTCGATGCTCGCGTTCACAGAGAACGACGCGCGCCTGATCGCCGGATACTCCTCGGTCGCGCAGCTCGGCTTCATCACGCTCGGGATCTTCGCGCTCGACCCCCAGGGCGCACAGGGGGCGCTCTTGCAGATGGTCAACCACGGGCTGGTGGTCGCCCCGGTGCTGTTCATCGTCGCGCTGCTCGCGCAGCGCGCGGGAGGCTCCGAAGACATCCGTGAGATGGGCGGGATCGCGTTCCGCGCCCCGTGGCTCGCGGCGTTCTTCCTGATCGTCTCGCTCGCGACGCTCGCGATGCCGGGCTCCGGCAACTTCGTGGGCGAGTTCCTGATCCTGCTCGGCGTGTTCAAGGTCAAGCTCGCGATCGCCGTGATCGGCTTCGCCGGCGTCGTCCTGGCGAGCGTGTACGCGCTGCGCCTGTTCATCCGCTCGATGCACAACCGTGTCGGCGAGGGCGTGCGCTCGCGCGACATCACGCTGCGCGACGGCGCGGTGCTCGCGCCGATCGTCGCGGTGATCCTGTTCTTCGCGCTGTACCCGCAGCTCGCGCTGCACCGCAGCGAAGGGGCGGTGAAGGGGGCCGTTGCCTCCGCGCAGTCGGTCGCGCGCGGCGGGAGCACGCTCGCCGCGACGCGCCCCGCCGAGCTCGCGGCGCAGCCCGGCGGCTGCGCACCGGGCGTATCGGTCGATTGCGAAGAAATCGGGCTTCATGCCCACCTCCACTTCTATGCCTCGCAGGCGGCTGAGGTCGCCGGCCGATGACCGCTCTCGCCACCACCCACCTGAAAGGCCCGCACGTCGACTTCGCGGGGCTCTCGCCGCTGATCGCGCTGCTCGGCGGCGCCACGATCGTGCTGCTCGTGGGCCTGCTCGGCCCCCGCTGGATCCGCGCGCACGCGGTGCCGGCGTTCACGCTCGGCGCGCTCGGCGCGGCGCTCGGCCTGACGATCTGGCAGTGGCACGAACAGAAGTCGATCGTGTCGGGCGCGATCCGCATCGACGACCTGTCGCTCGCGCTCAACTTCATCCTGATCGGCGGCGGCGCGTGCGCGGTGGTGCTGGGCTGGCGCTCGCTCGCCTCGCGCGAAGCCGGCCACGGCGAGTTCCACGCGCTGCTGCTGTCCTCGCTCGGAGGCATGTCGCTGCTGGCGAGCGCGCAGAACACGGTGCTGCTGTTCACGGCGTTCGAGCTGCTCTCGATCCCGCTGTACGTGCTGTGCGCGACCGAGCTCAAACGCGAGCACTCGCTGGAGTCGGGGCTGAAGTACCTGATCGTAGGGTCGGTGGGATCGGCGACGCTGCTGTACGGGCTCGCGATGATCTACGGCGCGACCGGAGCGACGGACTTCGCGGCGATCGCCTCGAAGCTCACGCAGGGCTCGCTCGCGACCGACGCGCTGACGCTCACCGGGATCGCGCTGTGCGTGGCGGGGCTCTCCTTCAAGGCGTCGGTGGCTCCCTTCCACCAGTGGACGCCCGACGTGTACGAGGGCGCCCCCACGCCGGTCACGGCGTTCATGGCGGTGACCACCAAGGTGGCGGCGCTCGGCGCGTTCCTGCGCCTGTTCGACGTGGCGCTGACCGCCACGCACCACACCTGGGCGCCCGCGGTCGCGGCGCTCGCCACGATCACGATCGTGGTCGGCAACGTGGGCGCGCTCGGGCAGTCCTCGCTGAAGCGCATGCTCGCCTACTCCTCGGTGGCGCAGGCCGGCTACATGCTCGCCGGGATCGTCGTCGCGAGCAGCCTCGGCGCGCGCGCGACGGTGTTCTACCTCGCGGTGTACCTGCCGATGAACATGGCCGCGTTCGCGGTGATCGTGGCGCGCGAGCGCCAGACGGGCCTCGGCGACTCGGTCGCGGCGCTGGCCGGGCTCGGTCGCGAGCGCCCGCTGCTCGCGTGGCCGATGACGATCGCGATGCTCGCGCTCGCGGGCATCCCCGGGACCGCGGGCTTCATCGGAAAGTTCTATTTGATCGACGCGAGCGTGTCGGGCAGCTACGCGTGGCTCGGCGTGGTGATCGTGGTCGGGTCGATGATCTCGCTCGGCTACTACCTGCCGGTGATCGCCGCGATGTGGATGCGCGACGCCCCCGCGGGCGAATCGCCGGCCGGCTCCCCGCAGGCCCCGCTGCCCGCGCTCGCGGGCGGCTCGCCCGAGCTCGACGGGGAGCCCGGCGCGCCGGCGCCGGGCGCGGAGGGCGGCGCGGGGGCCGCGGGCCACCAGCCCGAGGTCGCTCTCATCGCGCTGCTGGCGGGCGCGGCGACGCTCTTCTTCGGCGTCGTTCCGCAGCCGCTGTTCCGCCTGCTGCACGGGGTGGGCGCGGCGCTAGGGCTGCATTGAGGCCGCCCTCGCGCTAGGCGCGGCCGGCTGCGCGCGCGGCCTCTTCGGCCTGCTCGAGGCGCCGCTCGACGAGGTCGAGGCCCGCGTCCCAGAAGCTTGGGTCGGAGAGGTCCACGCCGACGATCGCGGCGAGCTCCTCGGGGCTTTTGGAGCCGCCCGCGGAGAGCAGCTCGAGGTAGCGCGGCACGATCTCCTCGCCGAGCTCCTCGTAGCGCTCGTACACCGACAGCGCGAGCAGCTGGCCGTAGGCGTAGGCGTACACGTACCCGGGGCTGCCGATGAAGTGCGGGATGTAGGACCACCAGCTGCGATAGCCGTCGGTCACCTCCACGGAGTCTCCGAGCATCTCGGTCTGGCTGTCGGCCCACAGCTCGCCGAAGCGGTCGGGGGCGAGCTCGCCCTGCTCGCGCCGCTCGGTGTGCACGAGGTCCTCGAAGCGATTCATCGCGACCTGGCGGAAGACCGTGGCGATCATGTCCTCGAGGCTCTCGGCGAGCAGCGCCAGGCGCGAGGCGGGCGAGCTGTCCTCGTCGAGCAGCCGGCCGAACACGATCGTCTCGCCGAACACCGACGCGGTCTCCGCGAGCGTGAGCGGCGTGTGCTGGTGGAAGATGCCCTGCTCGGCGGCGAGCGCGAAGTGCACGCCGTGCCCGAGCTCGTGCGCGAGCGTGAGCACGTCGCGCCGGCGCGAGGCGTAGTTGACGAGCACGTAGGGAAACACCGGCGGCACGGCCGCCGCGCAGAACGCGCCGCCGCGCTTGGCGGGCCTCGGCGGCCCGTCGATGTGGCGCTCGGAGAAGAAGCGGCCCGCCAGCTCGCCGAGCCGCGGCGAGAAGGAGGAGTAGCAGTCGATCACGATCTCGCGCGCCTGCGAGAACGGGAAGGTGACGTCGTCGTCGCTCACCGAAGCCATGCGGTCGTAGTCGGCGAGACGCTCCACGCCGAGCACCTGCGCCTTCAGCCTGTACCAGCGGCGCGGGATCTCATAGCGCCTGCGCACCGCGTCGATCAGCGCGCGCACCGACTCGTCGCTCGCCTCGTTGGCGAGGTTGCGCGCCGCGAGCCAGTGCGGGTAGCTGCGCAGGCGGTCGTCGGTGGCCTTGTCGGCGAGCAGCGTGTTGAACAGGAACGCGCGCGTGCGCAGCCCCGGCGCGAGCGCCCTCGTGACGGCCTCCGCGGTGCTGCGGCGCAGCTCGCGGTCGGGCAGCTGAAGACGGCTCAGCGCCAGGTCGAGTGGAACGCCGCCGTCGCCCGGCGCCTGCGCGCCCTCGCCGCCGCGCCCGCCTTCCTCGGGCAGCTCCACCTTGATCGCCGAGGTGAGCTCCTCGAACAGCCGCGCCCACGCGTTGGCCCCCGTGAGCGACTTCTCGGCGAGGATCTTCTCCTCGGGCTCGGAGAGCATGTGCTCGCGGTAGCGGCGCACGTTGCGCAGGTGGTGGCGCGCGAACTCGAGCCCGTCGCCCGCGAGCAGCGGCTCGACGGCCGCGTCGTCGAGCGCGGCCCACTCGAGCTCGAAGAACAGCAGCGTGGTCTGGATCGCGGTCTCCTGCTCCTGTACGCGCTGCAGCAGCGCTCCGTTGGCGGGATCGGCGGTGTCGGTGGCGAAGTTCAGCGCGGCGTAGTAGCCGGCGCGCCCGACCAGCTCCTGGATCGCCGCGAGCTCGCGCATCGCCTCGACGAGGCCCGCCGAGTCGAGCTCGCCGAGCTTGCCGGCGTAGCGCGCAGCGAACGTGCGCGAGCGCTCGAGCGCCTCCGCGAGCCTGCTGTCGACGCCCTCGGCGCCCTCGCCCCCGACGAGCGAGTCGAGCTCCCAGGCGGTCTGCTCGAGCTCGGGGTCGGTCGCTTGGGCTGGGCTCGCGGCCATCGCACGGCAGGTTAGCTGGCCGGGCGCCGGGCCATGCCGCCGGGCACACGACGGGTGCGCGCGCCCGCCCGCACGGCCGCCTCGGGCGAGCGCCGGAGGCCTCCGCAGCGGACTGTAGGATCGTCGCCCCCATGCACGAGACGAGCCCCTCGGTCTTCCTCATCGCGCGCCCGTCGGTGGACCTCGAGGGCATGCGCGCGTACCTCGAGGACGTGGGCGGCGAGTCGTGGCTCGATGGCCGCACGGGCGAGGGCGACGCGGTCAACAGCGGCGAGCTGCTCGTCGAGTTCGCGGGCCGCGCGTGCTACCGCAGCTGGGAGCCGGGGCTGAACCCGAACGTCACGAGGATCCGCACCGACCGGCGCGAGTACTTCGCCAACATCCTGCGATCCGGGCACGGGAGCGTGCTCGAGCACGCGAACTACTCGTTGGCGCTGCGGAACGTGAGCCGGGTGATGACCCATGAGCTTGTCAGGCATCGCGCCGGCTCGGCCTTCAGCCAGGAGAGCCTGCGCTACGTGCGCCTCGCGGACATCGGCTTCCGCGTGCCGCCGGCGCTCGAGCCGCTGCGCGAGAAGGTGCTCTCGATCGTGGAGCAGTTGGAGGAGTTCCAGGCGAGCGCCGCGAAGGAGCTCGGGATCGACGAGGAGGGCGTGCCGTTCCACGTCAAGAAGGAGGTCACCTCGGCGATGCGCCGCCTCGCGCCGATCGGCCTCAGCACCGACATCATCTGGACTGCCAACGTGCGCACGCTGCGCCACGTGATCGAGATGCGCACGGCGGAGGGCGCCGAGGAGGAGCTGCGCCTCGTGTTCGACAAGGTCGCCCGGCTCATGCAGGCGGAGGCGCCCCACCTCTTCCAGGACTTCTCGCGCGCCGAGGACGGATCCTGGGTGCCCGAGAACCACAAGGTCTGAGGGGCCGCGCCCGCGCGCGGCCCCTGCGATTCAGTCCTCGTGCGCGTGCAGCTCGGAGATGCGCTCCTGCAGCGCCGCCGTCACGGTCGGGTCGCGCAGCGTGGTGACGTCCCCGAGCGCGCGGCCCTCGGCGATGTCGCGCAGCAGCCTGCGCATGATCTTGCCGGAGCGCGTCTTCGGCAGCTCGTCCGCCCAGATGATGCGCTTGGGGCGCGCGAACTTGCCGATCCGCTCGGCCACGGTGCCGCGGATCGAGTCGATCGTGCCGTCGTCACCGACGAGCTCGCCCTGCAGGGTCACGAACGCCACGATCGCCTGGCCGGTGTCTTCGTCGTGCTGGCCGATCACCGCGGCCTCGGCCACGTCTGTGTGGGCGACGATCGCGGACTCGACCTCCGCCGTGGAGAGCCGGTGCCCGGACACGTTGACGACGTCGTCGATGCGTCCGATCACCCAGAAGTAGCCGTCCTTGTCCAGCCGCGCGGCGTCGCCCACCAGGTACGTCTCGCGCCCATAGCGCGAGAAGTAGGTCTCGACGAAGCGGTCCTCCTCCTTGTAGAGCGTGCGCAGCATCGAGGGCCACGGGCGCGTGAGCACGAGCAGTCCCTGCCCGCCCTGCACGGGCTCGCCGGTCGACTCGTCGCGCACCTCGGCGAACACGCCGGGGAACGGGTGCGTGGCGGACCCTGGCTTGGTCGTGGTGATCCCCGGGAGCGGCGTGATCATGATCGCGCCGGTCTCGGTCTGCCACCACGTGTCCACGATCGGGCAGCGCCCGCCGCCGATCACCTTGTGGTACCACAGCCACGCCTTCGGGTTGATCGGCTCGCCGACCGAGCCGAGCAGCCGCAGCGAGCTGAGGTCGTGCTCCGCCGGGTAGCGGGCGCCCCACTTGATACAGGCGCGGATCGCGGTGGGCGCGCAGTACAGGATGCTGACGTCGTAGCGCTCGACGATCTCCCACCAGATGCCCTTGTGGGGGTAGTCCGGCGCGCCCTCCCACATCACCGAGGTCGCGCCGTTGCACAGCGGGCCGTACACGATGTAGGAGTGGCCGGTGACCCAGCCGACGTCGGCCGCGCACCAGTACACGTCGGAGTCGGGCTTGAGGTCGAACACGTAGCGGTGGGTGGCGGAGACGCCCGTGAGGTAGCCGCCGGTGGTGTGCAGGATGCCCTTCGGCTTGGCGGTGGAGCCGGACGTGTAAAGGATGTACAGCGGGTGCTCGGAGTCGAGCTGCTCGGGCTCGCACTCGGGGTCGGCGGCCGCGACGATCTCGTCGTAGAACACGTCGCGCCCCTCGCGCATCTCGCACGGCGTGCCCTTGCTGCGCACCACCACGATCGTCTCGAGCGAGGCGAGGTCGCCCATGACCTCGTCGACGCGGTCCTTCACGGGCGCGATCGAGCCCTTGCGCGCGGCGCCGTCGACGGTGATCAGCAGCCTTGGCCTCGGAGAACTCCATGCGCTCGCGCACGGCCTCGGCGGAGAAGCCGCCGAACACGACGTTGTGCGGCGCGCCGATGCGCGCGCAGGCGAGCATCGCGACGAGCACCTCGGGGATCATCGGCAGGTAGATGCCGACGACGTCGCCGGGCTTCACGCCCTGGTCCTTGAGCGCGCTCGCGAAGCGCTTGACCTCCGCGAGCAGCTCGGCGTAGGTGATGTCGCGCTCGGAGCCGTCCTCGCCGCGCCAGTGGAACGCGACGCGCTCGCCGCGGCCGGCCTCGACGTGCCGGTCAAGACAGTTGTAGGAGACGTTGAGCTTGCCGCCGAGGAACCACTTGTAGAACGGCGGGTTCGAGTCGTCGAGGACCTGGTCCCAGCGGCGGAACCAGTGAAGCTCATCGGCCTGGCGCGTCCACCAGCCGAGCGGGTCGCTCGCAGCCTCCTCGTAGACGGCGGGGTCGCTCAGGAGGGCGTGCTCGCGGAATTGGGCGGGCGGCTCGAACGTCTCCACGTCGAGCAGCTCGGCGAGTTCGCGGTCGAGCTGCTCGGTGCCGGCGGTGTCCTGCTGGTCGGTGGCCATCTCCATCCCTTCCCTTGGTCTCGCGCGTGCGGGGCGCCCGGCGCATGCTGTGTGTCAGCCTATCCGCGCCGGAGCGCTCCCGCGCGCATCTCTGCGGTCGATGTCAGCGTGCTCTCGCGAGCGGCACCACCGGCAGCACGGTGCGGCCGAACGTGGAGTTCACGACGGCTGCACACGACGTGTACCACGCCGCCGCGGCGGTCGCGAGGCCCAGGTAGCCGCCCCAGTGGGTCACGGTTTCGTGCGCTCCCACCTTGCCGATCGCGAGCAGGACGAACGTGGCCGTCAACAGCGCGAACACGAGCAGCACAGCGCCGCTGACGCGCAGCGCTGCGACGGTCATGTAGGCGGTGAAGATCGCCCACGCCCACAGGTACACGCCCAGCGCGTGGCCCACGTTGCCGCCGACGTCCTTGGCGTAGAACACGTTGAGCGCCCAGAAGGAGATCCAGAACGCCCCGTAGGAGCTGAACGCGACGGCTCCGAACGTGTTGCCGTTGCGGAACTCCCACATGCCCGCCAGCAGCTGCACCACGCCGCCGTAGATCAGCGCGAGTCCGAGTACAACCGGCACGCCCTTTTCGTTGACGAGGTTGGCGTTGAAGATCGACAGCACGAAGGTGGTCATCGCGAACCCGGCGAGGCCGAGCGGCGCAGGGTCCGCCGGCTTCCACGCACCCAGCTCTTTCGTGTAGTCGCTCGCGGCGTGCCCGTCACGGTCGGTGCGCGACGCCCCGCCGGTCCGGAATGTTGCTGCCTCCATGGACTCCTCCTTCGAATCGCCGAACGCGGCCCGAAACGCGATCGGGTCGCCTAGCGGATGGTCGGAGTCCAGTCTTCGATGCGCACTGGCTCCTGCGCATCCAAATTCCGTTTACCCGGACCGCGGCCCGCTAATCGGTCCCCGGGCGGAAACCCGGGGCTCGCCGCTCCGGCGCTCGCCGCGGCGTTCGATCAGCGCCGCGGGGGCGCCTCAGCGCCGGCCGCCGCGCTTTTTCCGGCGCTTGCCCGACGAGGCGCGGGGCGCGGGGGCGGGAGCGTCGTCCGAGCCCGCGACGACCTCGGCGGCGGCGCCCGCGGCTGCGGTTACGGGCGCGCCCTTGCCCCGCGCGGCGGCGGCGCCCTGCGCGCGCGCCCGGCGTTCGGCGCCGGTGGGCCACGGTCTCGCGACGCCGGCGGCCCACGCCTCGGGCATGCCGCCGGGGAAGCGCTCGGCGAACAGCATCCCGATCGCGACCATCCAGAAGGCGGGAATCACGCCGCGCGCGATCGAGCCGAGCAGCGGCAGCACGATCAAAAGGACGGTGAGGATGCCCAGGAAGCTCACCCAGCGCGGCACCAGGCCGACGCGCATCGCGTTGATGAGCGCGGCGAACGCGCCGGCGCACAGCCCGATCCAGCACAGGAACGCGATCACCTCGGTGACGATGTTGCCCGCCCCGTTGGTGAGCGTCTGTTCGACGGCGTGGTTCGTGAAGACGTGCCCGACCGCGAATTCGTGGGTGCGGATCGCGAGCACGACCTCGTGTGCGAGGCTCGCGACGGCGTAGCCGCCGCCGCCGATCAGCACGAGCATGCCCGCGGCCTTCCAGCTCTCGGGCCTGCGGAAGCGCGCGGCGTCGATCAGGAGGAGGATCGCGAGGATCAGCGCGGCGATGCCGATCGCGGTCAGCGCGGTGCCGGCGAGCAGGCCAAACGCGTGGTGGCTGATGTATTTGACTTCGGCCGCGCGCGGGCTCACGGCGGGCTGCGCTTCGCCCTTCAGCGCCGGCGCCAGGCCCTGGACGATGCCCACGGTGGGACGGCCGGTGATCGAGGCTTCGCTGATGATCGTGCCGAGCAGGAACAGGACGCCGCCGGCGAACGTGGGTACCGCGAGCCTGTTGCGCCGTTCGGTCTCGCGCTCGACCTGCGCGCGGATCTCGCCTGTGCTGGGCATTGAGGAGCGCAGTCTATGATGCGGGCATGGAGAGCGGCGGCCTCGGAGACCTGTTCGGAGACCCCGAGGAGCTGCAGCGCAGGCTCGCGGAGTTCGCCGAGCAGATGCAGGGCCAGCAGCGGCTCGCCTGGGCGGACAACGCGATCAAGCTGGCGGTGGACATGACGGTGGCGGCGATCGACCGCGTCAACATCCAGGGCAACGCGGAGGCTCAGGCGGAGCAGATCCGCACGGTCATGGCGCGCGTCTTTCCAGAAGCGGTCGCGCTCGTGCGCGAGGCCCGCGAGGGCCTTCAATAACGTCGGTCTCCCCCTCGAGGGTCGCGGCGCTTTCCCGCTCGCGCTCGGCGTCGCGCGACGCGCGACCCGCGGCGATCACCTCCTTGAAGGAGCGGAAGCGGAAGATGAAGAACACCGCGCCGAGGCCTACGGCGGCGGTGAACACGGCGATCGCGATCTGCTGGCCCACAGAGTACGCGGCGATCACGGCGGTCGAGCCGTTCTTCGCGAACACCTTCACGAGCAGCGCCTGCTGCACGCCGGCGCCGCCGGGCGTGAACGGCACGGCGCCCGCGACCTGGTTTACGCCGAACACGAGCAGCACGTTCTCAACCGAGCCCCCCACGCGGAAGGCGTCGAGCATGAACCAGAACGCGGCGAAGCGGCACATCCACGCGACGGCCTGCAGCGAGACGACTTCGCGCAGGTAGCGTCGGCGGTCGCTGAGGATCGTGACGCCCTGGCGCACGCGCTCCCAGAACGCCTGCACGCGCACGGAGAGCAGCGCGAAGGCGACCAGGGCGAGCACGGCGAGAAGCGTGAGCAGGAACAGCGTGAGGCGGAAGTGCTCGGCCAGATAGGAGATGTCGAAGGAGCTCAGTTTGGAGAAGTCGGGCGGCTTCGGGAACACCCCCTGGGTGAAGGCGAAGATCAGCACGAGCACCCCCACGCTCGCGTCGAAGATCGACTCCACGAAGAACGCTGCGGCCACGGTGGGGTAGCGCGAGCCGGGGATCGAGGAGCGCGTGAGGAACAGCTTGATCACGTCGCCGCCGCGCGCGGGTACGACGTTGTTGAAGCCGACCGCGGCAAAGTACGCGCCCCACACACGCCGCCACTGGAAGCGCACGGCGGGGTAGGCGGCGCGCAGGCTGTGGAAGAACGCCCGCGAGCGGATCGTGAGGTTGAGCCCGAAGAAGAGCAGCCCCAGCAGCAGCGCGGGCCAGTGCACCGCGGCCAGATCCGAGAAGAAGCTGCCGACCGCGTCAAGGAACGAGCTGAGGCTGTGGCCGATGGATGTGGACGCGAGCGGCACGGGCACAGCTCAAGCGTAGGGAGCGGCGCCTACGGCGCGCTGCGGCGCCGCAGCGTCCGCACCGACGCGAGCGCGAAGCACAGCACCGCGGCGAGCAGCGCGAGCAGAATCGCGTCTCCGCCCGGCCAGCTCAGGCCGGCGCCCTCGCCGAACCAGAAGACGCCGAACGCGCACAGCGCCACGCCGACCGTGAACTTCATGGTGTTCTCGGGCACCCTCGCGAGCGGCGCGCCCACCGCGAACCCCGCGGCGATCACGACGGCGACCGCGAGCGCGGCGGAGGCGGCCGCGAGGCCGAGACGCCCGCGGCTCGCGCCGAAGGCGACCACGATCAGCGCGACCTCGAAGCCCTCCACGAACACGCCCTGCGCCGCGACGAGGAACGCGTAGCGGTCCCACGAGCCCTGCGCGGAGCGCGCGGCGCGCGCCTCTGCAATCTCCTCCTCGTAGGAGGCCTGCTCGTCGTGCAGGGCCTTCAGGCCGGCGGCGCGCAGCACCGCCTTGCGCAGCCACTGCGCACCGAGCGCGAGCAGCACCACGCCGAGCACGAGGCGCAGCGTGCCGACCGGAACCGAGGTGATCGCGCCGCCGAGAGCGGCGATCGCGACGGCGAGCAGCAGCGTGGCGGCGAGCGCGCCGGAGAGCGCAGAGGGCCAGCTGCGCGAGTGGCCGACCGCCAGCACGATCGTGAGAGCCTCGACGGCCTCGACCGCGCACGCGAGGAAAACCGAGACTCCGAAGCCGACCTCGGCTGCGCTCATGCGCGTGAATCTATCGCCGGTGGCATCGCGCGGAACGCGCGATGCGATAGAAAGAGCGGATGGCGTCGCGTGGCAGCCGCACCGCCGGCCTCACCGTGGCGGTCACCGGCCCTACGGGGGAGATGGGGCGCGCGGTGGTGCGCGCGCTCGAGCGCTCGCGTGATGTGGCGCGAATCGTGGGCATGGCGCGCAAACCCTTCGACCCGGCCTCCGCGGGCTGGAAGAAGATGGCCTACGAGCAGGGCGACGTGCGCGACGGCAAAGCTGTGGCGCGGGTGCTGGCGGACGTGGACGTGGTGGTGCACCTTGCGTTCATGATCATGGGCGGCGCGAGCGAGAGCCGCCGGGTCAACCTGATCGGCTCGCGCAACGTGTTCCATGCGGCGGCAAAGGCCGGCGTGAAACGCGTCATCTACGCGTCATCGGTGGCCGCGTACGGCTTTCACAAGGACAACCCGCAGCCGCTCACCGAGGACGTGCCCGCGCGGGGCTCGCGCCGGCATTACTACTCGGCGCAGAAGGCCGAGGTCGAGAGCCTGCTGGCGGACGCGCTGTACGGGACGAAAACCGCCGCATACGTGTTCCGCCCATGCATCGTCGCGGGCCCCGAAGCGCCGCTGCTGCTCGACAGCCTCCCCTACACCCAGATCTCAGAGCGCCTCCCGGGGCCGGTGATGCGGCTGCTCGACGGCGTGCCGATCCTGCGCCCGGTGCTGCCGGACCCCGGCGTGCCCTTCCAGCTGGTGCACCACGACGACGTGGCCAGCGCGATGCGAGCGGCGGTGGTGGGCCGCGGAAAGCCCGGCACCTACAACCTGGCGGGGCCGGGGCAGCTGACGGTGAAAGAGCTCGCGGAGGAGCTCGGCTGGTACTCGCTGCCGGTCCCCGAGCTCGCGGTGGACGTCTCCGCCGAGATGATCGGCCGCCTCGGCTTCCTGCCGGCGCAGGCGCAGTGGATAGCGGCCTTCCGCGAGCCGGTCCTGATGAGCACCGCCAAGGCGCGCCGCGAGCTCGGCTGGCGCCCCCGCCACGACGCTATCCACACACTGCGCGAAACGATCACCGCGGCGCGCACGGACCCGCTGATCCGATAGCCAG